>NZ_AP025630.1:0-2050000 GCF_055394725.1 Annamia dubia NIES-4383 | reverse complement strand
TCACTTAATTCTTTTTGACCAGAGCAACTGTTTCTAGCTCTAGTTTTTTTGGTCTTCCTGTTTTATTATGTTCTTGTAATAATGCGTCTAATCCTTCCGTCTTATATAAGTGAAACCATTCGTAAATTGTTCTCTCACTACGTCCCATCATTACCGCTAAGTATCTGATCGTTTCAGCCACTTGAATTTTCCAAAGATATAAAGCTTGAACTTTGGCAAAATTCAAAGCTGTTTTTTGTTGTTTCATGAGATTTTTTAGTGTATCTGCTGATTCAATTACTTCTATTTTTGATATTCCTGACATACTATTGCTCCTGTTAATTTATTCCTATACTAACCCTGAACTTACTTTTTGTAAATGGTATAACTACATTAAATTATTCATAATCTAATAAAATTTGTACCCATTTTGGAGGTCTAGGAATGGGGTTTCCTAAACGATCTAACATTAATAATGATACTAAATGAACTACTAATAAATAAATTAAATTGTTAATAATAATTAAAATGATAGCGATAATTTGAATTAACCATAAACTAGGTTGTGCTAATAAACCTAACTTAATAAATATCCATTCAGCTAATTCTGTTACTTGAGTAATTACATATAACCAAAGATCCTCTCCTAATAAAATTGAAAATAACCAAAATCTGAAAAAGAAGCCTATTGTACCAATAATTGTTCCGAAAAAAATAGAGCTTAACCAACTGGCATTTCTTTTCCATAACATTCCCAATTGTACACCCATTAAACCATAGGGAATTAAGAAGATAATTGAGCGAGTTGGCCCCATTAAAATTGATAATAATAGAAAAGAAACAAGGGCTGACATCCATGAGGCACGGCTTCCCCAACGTAAATAAACTAAAGCGATCGGCACGGGAAAAAACATTTTTAAAATAGGCCCAAGGGGAAAATAATAATTAATCAACCAAATTAAACTTCCCGTACTTGCTAAAAAGGCAGTTTCTACCATTTCTAAAGTACGTTGAGAAGTTTGGATTTTTTCTTTTTTAATTTCCGGTTGAGTTGTTAAATCAATTTGTTCTTGATCTCCTGCATCAACCCAGTTAATTTCTTCATGATTCATGATATTTTTAAGCTTGATAATTTAAGATAATTTGTTAATATTATATAATCAAAAATATTTTTTTAACTGATCTGTTTAATAAATGTCAATTATCAACTGATAAAATAACTTTCCCAATAATAAGTTGAACCGATTTTTTTTAATAAGCGCCATGTTTTACCCTCGGCTTGTCTTTGTAAATAAATTTCAAATTGATTATTTTTTTGTTTGATGGTTTCCTGTGGATATTTTAAGGTTAAATTATATGTTCCTTTGAGATGATAACTGGCTAATTTATTAATAAATATTGGCTCGATTTTTTTTATAGTAATTTGATTTATTTCTAACTCAGGAAAAGAGGATTTTAAACTTTGACTTAGATTAGTTTGTGTCTTTTTTAATTGTAAAATAATTGCTTGATTAATAATATTACCATCTGGGGCAAATTCTAAAGGTGGTTTAATAATTGTACAACCATTTAAGCATAAAAAATAACAAAATACAAGCAAAATTAAAAATTTTTTAGTTATTTTTTTAAGGGTTAGATTGATTGATTTTAACATAAGAAACTTGACATCAATATTATTTTATGTTAGTCTAATTTTAATATTTTAATTGTATCATAAAATCAAAAAAAATAATTATTTAGATTAGATAAAAACCGTGCTTGAAGTTGAAGTTCATCAATGTTTAAAATCATTTTTAAAAAATAATCAATCCCCTTGGCATCATCATTTAACAATGGCAAGGTTAGTAGCACGGGCTTTACGTTTGGGGAGATCGGCTTTAATTCAAACAGGGGCATCCCATCAACAATATAAATTAAGTTATTTATTACCAGCTTTATTAGATCAAAGCCCTGTTATTATGCTTATTCCTGAGCAATTTCAAGAAAGAATCTTAACTTATGATCTGCCTAAATTACAACAGGAATTAAACTTAAATAAAGCCGTTTCAATTAATAATTATTGGCCTTGGCCTGATGATTTTTCAGGGGTGCTTTTAACTTCTCCTCAAAACTGGTTAAATAATTATTTTAACCAATTGGGAGCTTTTCCTGCTCAGATTCCTCTGATTATTGATCAAGCTGATGACTTAGAAAGTTACACTCAAGACTGTTTAACGGCTGAAATTAATCATGATCATTGGGAACAATTAATGATTAAATTACCAGCTTCAAGGGAATTTATTAGAGATATTCGCATAAAACTCACAAAATATATTTTTGATCATCCCGTTAATCCCTATGAATGTTGGGTAATGGACACAGAAGAAAAAACATTATTATACAATTTATTTAATGAAATAAAGTCTAATTTTAATTTAATTCCTGATTTTGAGGGATTTTGGCAAAAATGGCAAAATGAAAGTCCATTTTTATGGATTTCTGTTAATAGGAAAAAAGGCCAATTTAGTCTTTTTTGTAGTCCAGTAAAAGTCAGCGATCGCCTGAAACAAATTTGGCAAAAACAAACAGTTGTGATGATCGGAAGTTGTTTAGATTATAAACCAAATGCGACAATTTTCCGTCAACAAATAGGCTTAGAAGATGTTACTTGTTTAAAATTTTCTCCTAATACTAATCGAGAGCAATTTCAATTATATATACCTGAGCGTTTTCCTTTACCGAATAATCCTCAATTTGCTTCGGTTTTAATCAATAAAATTGAAGAATTTTTAAGCTATACTAATCAAATTGAAAAACCTGTTATTATTTTAACAGATGATGTGCCATTAAAAGGAAAAATCGGAGCAATTTTAGCGGGAAAATATGGCTCAAAAGTTCAAGTTGAAAATCCTAATTTAGCAGACAATAATATTTTAATTAGTGGGTGGGAATTTTGGCGAAAATATCAATTTCAGATAGGGAAACCCCAACTTTTAATCATTGCTACTCTACCTTTACCCTCTTTAGAAAATCCTTTAGTGGCGGGTAAAGTTGAATATTATAAACAACAAAAACAAGACTGGTTTCGTCTTTATTTGTTGCCCCATTCTTTAAGGGAAATTCAACGATCTGTATTAGCTATTCGAGAAAATCAAGGGGTAGTTGCTCTATTAGATAATAGGGTTAATTATCGCTCCTATGGGGCTTTAATTTTAGAAAGTTTAGAGCCTTTTGCCCGTTCAAATTATCTCGATCCAAGTTGGTTTGAAATGGTTTAAAATTGTATCCTTAACCCTGAAGGGTTAAGGCTATAAAAACGAAGTCTGCCTACGCAGACTTCATTCTAGCCTGTGCAGACAGGCTTTATTTTTATAGCATAAGGCTTCAGCTTTATGGGATTTTATTAATTAATATTAAATTAAATTATGAATAATTATTATATTTCCAGTAAACAATTTAATCAATGGTATAATCAAGCTAAAATTCAAGCTAATCAAAATCAAATTTCTAGTTATGAATTAGATTGGTTAATTTTAGAATTAACTAATATAAATCGTCTTGATCTTAAATTACAAAACTTTCAATCTTTACCTCAAATTAATTTAAAAATCCCCTTTGATCAATTAATTAATTTATGGGAAAAAAGGGTAAATGATCGCTATCCATTACAATATTTAATTGGCTTTACCTATTGGCGCAATTTTAAGTTAAAAGTTACCCCAGATGTGTTAATTCCTCGCCCTGAAACTGAGGAAATTATTGATCACGCCATCGCCGCAATTAAAAATAGTAAAACTCCTAATTTAGATCGGGGTGATTGGGTTGATCTTGGCACAGGTAGCGGGGCGATCGCCTGTGGTTTAGCACAGGTTTTTCCTAATATGATAATTCATGCAGTTGATTATAGTCAATCGGCTTTAAATATTGCCCAAGAAAATGCGAAAAATTTAGGCTTTGCTAATAGAATTAAATTTTATCAAGGCTCATGGTGGCAACCTTTAAGCCATTTAAAAGGTAAAGTTAAAGGGATGATTTCTAACCCTCCTTATATTCCCACGGCCGGATTAAAAAACTTACAAATTGAAGTAAAAAAATATGAACCCTATTTAGCTTTAGATGGGGGAGAAGACGGTTTAAAACATATTAAATATTTAATTAATACCGCTCCTGAATATCTTTGTGATGGGGGAATTTGGTTAATCGAAATGATGAAAGGACAAGGAGAAACAGTAAAAAAACTATTAGAAAATAATGGTAACTATGGGAATATTAAAATTTGTTATGATTTAGATAAAATAGATAGATTTACTTTAGCTTATTGTTATAATTAAACATATTATTAAAAAAGTTGTAAATTTTTTTTAATCTCAGACTTTTGATGTTATAACTTTATTAGTCTAATTGACTTAAGTAAAATTTTCAAAAATGTTACAAAAAATGACCAAAAATCTATTTCATGTTAAAACCTTAAATCAGGCTTTACAAATTTTTAAATTTCCTGATGATTTAATTACTAAACAGGAAAAAATTACTAATTGGATCGCTTCTTTACAAGGGGGAATATTAGATGAAATTAAAGAGACTTCTTTACATGGTCAATTTTTTAATGATATTTTTCAAGAAATATTAGGTTATCGCCCTATTACCGCAACAAAAGGTAAATCTTGGGAAATTCATGCTGAGGCTAGTATCTCTGATGGAGGCGGATCGGCTGATGGTGCTTTAGGTTTTTTTACGGCTACAGAAAATCAAAAGGGTAAGGTAAAATTAGAGGGTAAAATTATTGCTCCGATCGAATTAAAGGGTGCAAAAATTAATTTAGATCGTCCATTATCAGGTAAAAAAGAGTCAGCAGTTGATCAAGGTTGGCGTTATGCTAATTATACCCCTAATTGTCAATGGGTAATTGTTTCTAATTATCGAGAAATTAGATTATATCATACTAATAAAACTCCGGCTTATTATGAACAGTTTTTCTTAACAGATTTAGCTGATCTAGATCAGTTTAAAAAGTTTTATTTTCTTCTATGTCGCCAAAATTTTTTACCTAGTAGTAATAAAAGTAATCAATCTTCTAAAATTGATTTACTTTTAATTCAATCTAACGAAAAAGAAGAAGAAATTACTAAACAATTATATCAAGAATATCGTCAAGTTAGATTAGATTTAGTTCAACATTTTAAAAATACCGCTTCTTTAGCTATTTCTAACAGAGATCAGGTATTAATTGAGAAGGCACAAAAAACTTTAGATCGTTTACTTTTTATTGCCTTTTGTGAAGATAAGGGTTTATTACCTAAACATATTATTAAACAAGCCCATGATCATCAAGATATTTTTAATCCTCGCCCGATCTGGCATAATTATAAAGCCGTTTTTCGGTGGGTAGATCAGGGTAATGATGATCCTTTAATTTCCGGTTATAATGGTGGTTTATTTAAGCACGATCCTTTATTAGATGAGGATTTACAGGTTTCTGATCTATTATGTTCTCAATTAAAACAATTAACTAGATTTGATTTTGATACGGAAGTTTCTGTTAATATTTTAGGGCATATTTTTGAGCAGTCTATTACTGACTTAGAAGAATTAAAAGCTTTAGCTAAAAATCAAGCCTATAATCAAAAGAAAGGTAAGCGTAAAACTCAAGGTGTTTTTTATACTCCTGCTTTTATTACCCAATATATTGTTGAAATTTCTTTAGGTAGTTATTTAAGTAAACAAGAGGAAGAATTAAGAAATAAATTACAATTTAAGCCCGTTAAAGCTAAGTTAACTAAACAAGAAAAAGCTTTAGAAATTAAATTTTGGGAAACCTACCGAGATCAAGTTTTAAAGAAAACTAAAATTCTTGATCCAGCCTGTGGATCGGGTGCTTTTTTAATAGCGGCTTTTGATTATTTAGCTCAAAAGTATGAGGAAGTTAATCAAATTTTAGCAGATTTAACGGGTGAGGAAAAAACTATTTTTGATTTGAGTAAAACGATTTTAAATTGTAATTTATATGGGGTTGATCTCTCACCTGAATCGGTTGAAATTACCAAGTTATCTTTATGGTTAAAAACGGCACGGCCGGGGCAAACTTTAACCGATCTTGATCATAATATTAAAGTGGGTAATTCGATTATTGCTGATCCTAATTTTGATCCCAATGCTTTTAATTGGGATCGGGAATTTCCTGACATTTTAGCAGAGGGTGGTTTTGATATAATTATTGGTAATCCTCCCTATGTAAGACAAGAATTATTATCACCTTTAAAGCCCTATTTACAACAACATTATCAGGCTTATCATGGAGTGGCAGATTTATATACCTATTTCTATGAAAAGGGGGTTAAACTATTAAAAAATAATGGCTTTTTATCCTATATTGTTACTAATAAATGGTTAAAGTCTGGTTATGGTGAAGCCTTAAGAAAGTTTTTTACAGAAACGACTATTGTTGAGCAAATTATTGATTTTGGACACGCTCCAATTTTTGAGGATGCTGAGACTTTTCCCTGTATTATTAAGGTGAGAAAAAGTGAAGCCCTCACCCCCGCCCCCTCTCCTACAGAGCGAGGGGAGTTTAATGTTGTAATATGTGCTATTCCTAAAGAGGAATTAAGTAATATTAATTTAATTAGTTATGTTAATCAAAAAGGTTTTGAAATACCCTATAGTCGTTTTAATAGTAATGCTTGGGGTTTGGAAAAACCGGAAGTTAATTTATTAATGGAAAAGATTAAAAATCAGGGTATTCCTTTAACTGATTTTGCCGGAATTAAGCCTTATTATGGTATTAAAACAGGTTTTAATGAAGCTTTTTTAATTGATCATGAAACGAAAAATCAATTAGTTAAAGCAGATCCTCGATCGCTTGAAATAATTAAACCTTTTTTAAGGGGGCAAGATATTAAAAGGTGGTATCCTGAATGGAAAAATCAATGGATTATTGTGACATTTCATGGTATTAATATTGACGAATATCCTGCTATTAAAAATTATCTTATTCAATATCAAAAAAGATTAGAACCTTGTCCTAAAAGTTGGGATAAAAAGATTAATGGAGAATGGGAAGGACGTAAACAAGGAAAATATAAATGGTATGAACTTCAAGATAATTTTAATCATTGGCAAGAATTTCAACAGAATAAAATTGTTTGGCAAGATTTAGCATTTCATTCAAAATTTTGTTTTGACAATAATAGTTTTTTTGCAGAAATGACTTGTTTTGTTTTGCCTTCTTCTGATTTATATTTGCTTGGATTATTAAATTCTCCTGTTATTTGGTATTATTTATTTAATACGACAATTCATGGAGCAAACGAAACTTTAAGATTAAAAAATATTTATACTGAAACAATACCGATCGCCGATCCTACATCAGAAATTAGAGCAAAAACAGAAGAAATTGTTAGTCAATTAATTGAAATTAGCAAAAATAATCAACAAATTTATAAAGATGTATTTGATTGGTTATTTATAGAGTATAAAATTGAAAAATTAGGCAGAAAATTAGAAGATTTTGCCAGTTTATCTAGTGATGAATTTGTCACAGAAATTAAAAAACGTCAATCTAAAGGAATGAAAAGTATTAATATTAATCAATTCAGGCAAATTCGGGAAGCTTATGATCAATATGTTCCCACAATTCAACAGAATAAAAATTTAATTTTAACCTTAGAATTGGGTTTAAATGATTTAATCAATCAAGCCTATCAATTAACACCAGAAGAAATAGAATTAATGTGGAAAACAGCACCACCAAGAATGCCTATTAATTATCAATAAAAAAGGTAAAAATATTTTCTCAATCAATAACTGCCGATCCTAATTTTACCCAAAAATTAAAAGATCAGATACAATGAATTTTAAGAGAAAGTCAGCCTAATTCTGAAACAACAGAAACGGGGAAACCAATTTGGGGGCTTATCTTTACGGTGAATGTAAAGAGGGACATCTCTCAGTTCTCGCCCGTCAGCTAACCTCGTAGGCATTGAGAGGAGACTAAAGAATGAGCTTTTTACTGTCTCAATTTCATTTAGGTATTTCCTTTGACCAGTCTCTACATTTTATTAATTACCTTTATTTGATTTTGAGGTATAACTAATTATCATGAATTATTTTTAATAATTTTTGTTTAAATAGATTAAAGATTTTTGATAGATTTTTTGATCGAAAATTCATTGTAAATTGAGGATTTTTATGAAGTTAAAGAAAAACAATTTTCTTAATTTTTTCACTAATGCTAATTTTTTATTGCCGATCGTGGGTTTTTTAGGGGTGATCCTGTTATGGTGGATCATTGCTTTATTTAGGCATGAAATGATGCCCACTCCCCCCGAAGCCCTTGTGAAAAATTTGGATTTTATTTTACACCCTTTTTATCATCGTGGGCCGGGTGATCTGGGCTTAGGTTGGTTACTTTTGGCTAGTTTAAAGCGTGTTTGTATTGGCTTTTTACTCGGCGCGATCGTGGCCATTCCCCTCGGTTTTTTAATCGGAATGTCTGACACTGCATGGCAAATACTTAACCCCATTATTCAAGTCTTTAAGCCCGTTTCGCCCCTTGTTTGGTTGCCGATCGCCCTTGCTATATTCAATGCGGCCGAACCTTCCGCCATTTTTGTGATTTTTATTACCTCTTTATGGTCAACTATTATTAATACCGCCGAAGGGGTGAAAAATGTACCCCAAGAATATTTAGAAGTGGCTCAAGTCTTAGAAATGCCCCGTTGGCAACAGTTAGTTACGGTGATGTTACCCGCTAGTTTACCCTACATTTTTACAGGTTTACGCATTAGTTTAGGGGTGGCTTGGTTGGTGATCGTAGCGGTGGAAATGTTAACCGGAGGGATCGGGATCGGTTTCTTTGTCTGGGATGAATGGAATCGTCTTAACGTGAGTTCGGTCTTTTTAGCAGTGTTTGTGATTGGCATTACAGGCTTAATTTTAGATTATGCTTTGGCTAAATTACAAACTTTAATCACCCATCGCCCCGCTAAAGGTTAACAGGAGTTTATTATGAGTCACATCAAACGAAGGTTATTTCTACAGGGAATGATGGCCACGGCGGGATCGATCGCTCTTAAAGGTTGTAGTCAACCAAAAACCAATTCTAATCTAAGCCAAGGGGAAGTTGAAGTAATTATTAAACCCGAAACCCTCGAAAAACCTAATTTAACCGTTGGTTTTGTTCCTGTTAATGACTGCGCCCCCTTTGCGATCGCCCACGAAAAAGGCTTTTTCCGTAAATATGGCTTAAATGTTAAACTCAGTCGGGAAGCAAGTTGGGCTAACTCCAGAGACGGCATTATTTTTGGGCGTTTAGACGCATCTCCTGTGGTTTCTGGGGCAGTAACTAACGCTCGACTGGGTGCGGAAGGCTCACGCCATTTTCCCCTCAGTGCCGCCATGACGATCCACCGCCATGGTAACGCTTTGACCATGAATCGGAATTTATGGGAAGCAGGGATCAGACCTTGGTACACTTATAACGGCAATTTAGACCAATTTGGTCAAGATTTACGCCAATATTGGCAAAAATCCCCCATTGATGAGCGAGTTTGGGCGGTGGTGTTAAGTTCCGCCATTTATGAATATTTCGTGCGTTATCTCCTCGGCTCCGTAGGTTTAAACCCGATCGAAGAATTTAGATTAATCATTTGCCCACCCCCTCAGATGGTGAGTAATATGCGGATGGATGCCATTCAAGCCTATATGGTAGCCGAACCTTGGAATACAAGGGCAATTTCGGGGAATGAAAATGTGGGTTTTACCTTTGTTCAAGGTCGGGAAATTTGGCGAGGCCATCCCGATCGCCTTTTGGCAGTAAGGGAAAGTTTTATTAAAGAAAACCCCAAAACCTATCGCTCCCTAGTTAAAGCCATGATCGAAGCCTGTCAATATTGCAGTAAAGAGGAAAATCGAGCCGAAGTAGCTCAAATTATCTCCCAACGCTCCTTTACAGGGGCAAAAACCCAATATACAGAAGCCGCAATAGTGGGTAATTATAATTATGGTGGTTTTGATGATCAACCCAGAATTAAAAACAGTTTAGAAACAACCCTCTTTTTTGACTTACCCTCTGGCATTTCAACCATTGAAAACGATCATTCTACCTTTTTATGGCAGTCTGATGCCCTCTGGTTGATGACACAAGCCTATAGATGGGGACAAATAGAGGAATTTCCCAAAAATGTGGAAGAAATAGCCGCCCAAGCATGGCAAACCGACTTATATCGGGAAATAGCGCAGGAAATGGGGATTAAATGTCCATCGGATAATTATAAAACTGTGTCAGGATCGGCTTTTATTGATGGCAAAACCTTTGATCCTAGTGATCTAATGGGCTATATTAACAGTTTTGAAATTAGGGCAAATGCCCCGAAAATTTACGGTTTAGCTTAATTTCTCTATCCGTGAGACAGGCTAGAAGCCTATCCCACCTTGGCACAGGCATCTTGCCTGTGAACAAATAAATGACCCGAATCAAAATATTATTAATCAAAAGGAGTTAAATTTATGGTATCACCCTCCCAAAATCAACTAACAGATAATACTTCTAATGCTGATGATTTTCTAGTGATTGAAAATGTAGTTAAAAGCTTTAAAAAAGCCGATGGTAGTGATTTTACCGTCTTAAATGGCATTAATTTAACCGTTGGTAATAAAGAATATGTTTCTGTTATCGGTCACTCTGGTTGCGGAAAATCAACCCTTGTGAGAATAGTAGCAGGTTTAGAAAAACCCACCTCTGGAGTGATCACCCTTGAAGGTAAAATGATCCGTAAGCCCGGAGCCGAAAGAATGATGGTATTTCAAGGCTATGCCCTCTTACCTTGGTTAACCGTGCGGGAAAATATTAAACTGGCCGTAGATCAAGTTTTCAAAAAAAACAGTAACGCTGAAAAAATAAATATAGTTAATGAACATATTGAAATGGTTAATTTAACGGCGGCGGCGGATAAATACCCCCATGAACTTTCGGGAGGGATGAAACAGAGGGTAGGGGTAGCAAGGGCTTTGGCTACCCGCCCCAAATTATTATTATTAGATGAGCCTTTTGGGGCTTTAGATGCTTTAACTCGCCCTAAGCTACAACAACAAGTCATAGATATTTGGGAAAGTCATCCTCAAGCTGTGATGATGATCACCCATGATGTAGATGAGGCCATTTTTATGTCCGATCGAGTGGTAATGATGAGTAATGGGCCTAACGCCACCATCGGCAAAATTTTAGATATACCCTTACCACGCCCCCGCCACGCCCACGAGATCAGGGAAACTGAGGAATATTATCATTTAAGAAATGAGGCTTTAGATTTTCTGGAAAAATACCAATAATTAGGATTTGATTTTCAATCTATTCAACAATTGACAATTACTCAATTGTCAATTGTTAACTAATAACATTCTAAACCGATAGATTATACTCACAATAATTACCTTCTTTTTTTGCTTCTTCTAAGGTTTGACAAGCATGAGCCATACAACAACCACACTGAGTAGAAACTCCGGTAGACTCTGCCAGTCTTTCTATGGTACAAATGCCCTGTTTAACCGCTTTTTGAATATCTTTTTCGGTAATTCCTTGACAAATACAAATATACATCTTTCTTTAATTGGATAGGTTAACAATAATATTATTCAATAATCTTGAGAATTATTTGCAATTGTACAAAAAAATTTTTTCTCTGTCAAGGGCAGGGGTGTTTTCAATGTGAAATTTTGCCCTAAGCCTTGCCCCTCTGGCACAGGAGAGGGGTAATTTTTTAGGTTAATTTTAAAAATTTTAAATTGATTTAGAGAAAGTTTTATCTTGATTTTGGCTTAAATAACCGTCAAATACTGAGGCAATATTTCTGATTAAAAGTTTACCTCTGGGAGTTACTTTTAAACCATGATTAAAAATCTCAATTAAACCATCTTCTTCTAATATTTTTAATTGGGGTATTTGCTCCTCAAAATAATGTTGAAAATCCACATCAAAACCTAAAGGATATTTTTCTTCTAAGTCTAATAAATCTAACTGAAATTGACACATTAATTCCATAATAATTGTACGGCGAATCATATCATCATGACTTAAAGTTACTCCTTTTTCAATGGGTAATTTTCCGGCTTCCACATCTTGATAAAATGGTTTTAACCGTTTATGATTTTGTACATAAACATCATTTAACATACTAATAGATGTAATGCCAAAACTTAATAAATCTGATTCTGGTTTAGTGGTATAACCTTGAAAATTACGGTGTAATGTGCCTTCTTGTTGTGCTAAGGTTAATTCATCATTTGGTTTAGCAAAATGATCCATTCCAATATAAACATAACCATTATTTGTTAATTTTTCAATGGTCATTTGAAACATAGCTAATTTTTGTGCAGTTGAAGGTAAATATTCTGGGCTAATATGTTTTTGGGTGGGAATAATATTAGGAATATAGGCAAAATTAAACACCGCAATGCGATCAGGATCGAGTTTAATTGTTTTATTAATGGTATCAGTAAAGGTTTCTAAATTTTGATGAGGTAAACCATAAATTAAATCAACATTAATACTTTCAAAACCCGCTTCTTTGATCCAACCCATTGTTTCAAATAACATTTTTTCTGGTTGAATACGGTTAACAGCTTCTTGTACTTTTAAGTTAAAATCTTGAATGCCAAAACTAATACGATTAAAGCCAATACTTTTTAAGAAAAAGATATAATTTCGATCTAATTGACGGGGATTAACTTCAATGGAAATTTCTGCTTTTTCTTCAAAAGTAAATCGTTGATTAATGGCATTCCAAAGTATTTCTATTTGATCTTGATTGAGATAATTAGGTGTACCTCCCCCCCAATGTAATTGATTAACTTTTCTGTTTTGATCTATTAATTTTGACAGTTGATCTATATTTTTAATTACATGATCTAAATAGGGATCAGCTACTTTTTTCTGTTGGGTAATAATGGTATTACAACCACAAAAATAACAGGCACTATCACAGAAGGGAATATGACAATATAAAGAGAGGGGATTTTTTTTATAATTGGCTACAGCTATTGATGATAAAAAGTCTTTTTCTTGAAATTCTGTTGTTAATTGGGTGGCGGGAGGATAACTGGTATAACGGGGAATTGCTTTGTTATATTTTTGTAATAAATTGGCATCAAAAGTAACGGTTTGTGATAATAATTTCATAGTAGTTATTGGTTCTTTGTTATTTGTTATTTGTCAACTATCAACTATCAACTATTAAGCGGTAACTGTTAATTGATTACTGTTAACTGTTTCTGTACTTCCGGGTTTATCTTGACGGGTAATTAAATCAAAGATATGATCACCAATTGATTCTTTTACTAATGGTTCAAGATCATGAAATACATCTCGATTTAATTTAAAAGCTAAGTTTGCTTCTTCAATAATGGCATTAGTTAAAGTTTGATCTAAGGGTAAAGAATTTAAGTGATTACGATAGGTTTCTTTAAAATTTCTTTTATCTTGAATAGTGGGTAAACTATCAAATTCATAAAATTTTATACCTTGATCTTTAGGAAGATCTAAAGCTGAAATAGCAATATTTTTTAAACTTTGGCCTCCCGATAAATCCCCCATATAACGCACATAGGCATGGGCTACTAATAAGGCCGGGTTGGTGTTAGAAACTTCTTTAATCCGATTAACGTAGGTTAATCCGGCAGGTAGGGGAGTAATCTGAGCCTTCCAATCCTCTCCAAAAAAGTAGGTTAAATCTTCTTCTAATTTGCCTTGACGATTTAATTCGGGGAAAAAGATTAAACTAATAATTGGATCCTCGGCGTGACGTTGTAATTCTTCCTCTAAAGTGGTATAAACATAATATAAATTGGTTAGTAAATTGCGAAAAGGCTCTTTTTCCACAATCCCCTTGAGAAAACATTTCATGTAAGCAGTATTTTCCGAGAGGGTATGAGATTTTTTTGTTCCTTCTCGCAATAAACTGGCAAATTCATTACTCATAGCTTTTTACCTCTTAATTGATTGATCAAGGGCGATCGCCCTTGGTTTAATTTTTTTGTATTTTCATAACTATATAGTTATATGTCTGTTTTGACAAGTAAGGGTTACAAAACTTAATATTTTGTAACTGATGACGGTTGGGGGTTTATTTGGTAGATTTAATTAATAAAAGACTTCCGGCGCTCAAGCCTAAAATGTTGGGTAGCCATGCGGAAACAACGGGGGATAGAACTCCCCAAATACCTAACGAACTGCTCATAAAACCTAACAGATAATAACAGAAAACGATGCCGACACAAACCCCGAAACTGGTGGCTTTACTGGTATTTTGGGGGCGAGTACCCAAGGCCGCTCCCACTAGGCCAAAGACGAGACAAACAAAAGGCAGAGCGATTTTTTCTTGTATTCTCACTTGTAATTTTCTAATTGCTTTTTCATCGCCACTCAAACGAACCATATTCAAGTATTCTTTGGCTTGAAAAATATTCATTTCTTTATATTGTTTGCGTCTTTGTGCGAGATCAAGGGCGGTTTTTGGGAGGGCTAATTGTTGATGTTCAAAGGTTAAAATATTACGGTAAGAACCGTCCGGCGCGATCGTATAAGTTGTACCATTAAAAAAATCCCATGTATTCTCTTTAAAATTCCATGTAGCTGATTTTGCTGTAATAATTTGATTAATTTCTGGTTTAGATCTTTCTAAAATAGTTAAACCTTGCATTTTACTACCATCAAATTTTTCGGCATAAAATAATCGAATCATAATCCTTTCTTTTTGTCCATTTTCTTTTTCTATATACTGATATTCTGGATAAATAATATTATTTTCTTTGAAGGAAGTTTGAGCTTTATTTAAGGCTTTTTCTAAGGTAATTGAGGCGGTATAATTGGAAGCAGGGGCGACAAAATCATTAAAAATATAAGTAACACCTGTCATTAATAAACTAAAAATAATCCCCGGAATAATTAAACGATAAATACTAATACCAATACTTCTTAAAGCGATAATTTCACTGTCACTAGAAAGACGACTATAGGCCATTAAAGTGGCGAGTAACATGGCCATGGGAAAGGCTAAAACAATAAATTCAGGTAATTTTAAGAGAAGAATTTGTACGGCTAAATTTAAACTTAAACCTGCTTCTGTGACTTGACGTACTAAGTCAAATAAAGTGCCGATCGCCACGCCTAGAGAGGTAAATAAGCCCATCCCAAACAGAAAAGGAATCGTTAATTCTGTTAAGATATAACGATCCATGATGGAAATTCCTAAAAAATTTCCCGATAAAGAGGTAACATTTTTTGGTTTAGTTAATACGTTCATTAAGAATAATTTTAATTATTAAAAATTAAAAATTTTGAATTTTTTTATTATTAGCTATCAGCTATTAGTCAATTGTGAATTATCAATTATTTAATTATCTATGAAATTTATCACCTAAATAAAATTGTCTGACTAAAGGATTATTATATAATTCTTCTGATGTGCCATTAGCTAAAATTTCACCATCTCTCATAATATAAGAGCGATCGGTAATTTCTAAAGTTTCGCGCACATTATGATCGGTAATTAAAATACCCATATTACGTTTTTTTAAGTCAGCCACAATTTTTTGAATTTCTGAAACAGCGATGGGATCAACTCCGGCAAAAGGTTCATCTAATAATAAATATTTAGGCCCATCCTTACCAGAAGCTAAAGCCCTTGCTAACTCCGTGCGTCTTCTTTCACCTCCAGAAACTTGATTTCCTTTTGTATTAATTACTTTTTGCAGACGAAATTCATTGATTAAAGTTTCTAAACGAAAAGCCCTTTCTCTACGGGGAATATTGGTTTGTTCTAATACTAATTGGATATTTTCTTGTACTGTTAAATTACGAAAAATACTGGCTTGTTGTGTTAAATATCCGATGCCTAAATGCGCTCTTTTATTAATCGAAAGTTGAGTTACATCATGATCGTCTAACCAAATTTTACCTTCAGTCGGTTTAATTAGTCCGGTGGTCATGTAAAAAGTTGTGGTTTTTCCTGCACCATTAGGCCCGAGTAGACCGACAATTTCACCCTGATTAACTCTTAAGTTAACCCGATTAACAACTAATCTTTTACCGTAATATTTATGGATATTTTCTAAAATAATCACTGCTGACGTTTTGGGATTGGATTATATATTTAATTAACCATCATAAACGATCATTTAACAAAAATTTCAACAATTGACAATTACATCCCCAACCTCCTCCCAGTGGGGAGAAGGGGGTAAAGTTAAGACAAATTAAGCTTGTAAAGTGGGTAAAGTTTCCTTTAACACCGCTAAAACGGTATAAATATCACGTTCCGACACAAAGCCTAAATGACCAATACGGAAAATTTGACCTTTGAGGTGATCTTGACCTCCGGCTAAGGCAATATCAAATTTTTTACGGATCACACCGCGCACATCTTCCGCATTTAAGGGAGAAGGATCAACCGCCGTAATAGCATTACTCGCATATTGATCGGGTGCATATAATTTTAAACCTAAAGCCTTCACACCTTCACGGGTAATTTGGGTTAAACGCTGATGACGGGCGAAAATATTTTCTAAGCCTTCCTCTTTCATTAACTCTAAAGCCGCATTGAGGGCGAAATAAAGGTTAATGGCGGGGGTGTAGGGGGTGCTGTTTTTGGCATTGGCTTTTTTATATTTGCCTAGATCAAAGTAAAAACGGGGTAATTTTGCCGTTTCGTAAGCTTTCCATGCCTTATCACTTACCGCTAGAAAACCAAGGCCGGGGGGGATCATATAACCTTTTTGTGAGCCACTTCCCACCACATCTAAACCCCATTCATCAATGGGTACATTAGTCGCGCCCAAACTGGTGACAGCATCAACAATAATTAAAGCCTCACCATGTTCTTTAACGGCTTTATTAATTTCCTCAAGGGGGTTTAACACGCCTGTGGAGGTTTCAGAATGGGTGATAATAACCGCTTTAATTTTCTTATCGGTATCGGCTTTTAACTGTTCCCTAAAGGCTTCGGGATCAAGGGGTGTACCCCATTCGGCTGTAATAATATGGGTATCTAAACCAAAAGCTTGAGCCAGTTTACCCCAACGCTCACCAAATTTACCATTATCACCCACTAAAACTCGATCGCCCGGACTTAAAAAGTTAATAATACCGGCCTCCATTGCCCCCGTACCGCTACTGCAAAGGGTTAACACCTCATTTTTAGTTTGATGTAACCATTTTAAATTGTCGTTGACTTGAGCAATAAGATTACTAAAATCCCCGCTACGATGGCCGATCGGGTGTTTAGCCATCGCTAATAACACTTTTTCGGGGACGGGGGTAGGCCCAGGGATCATTAACATTTGTTTTTCGCCCATTTAATTTACTCCTTTTTTTAGCAATAAATTTAAAATTTTCTATATCAGTTAATACAGTGTTTAAGCTTATCTTATTTTTTGAATCTTGTCATTATAGTTTAATAAAAATTTATTTAAAAGTTGTTAAATTTTAACATACCTGACTTTTGGCCTAACCTAAGTTGTAATTTAATCATATTATCTCACTGGAATAATTTTAAGATTTTTTGATCATTTTTGGATCAAAATAAATAATCCTCTCAAGGCTTTATTGAAAAAATAATATTTAATCAATTCTTTTATGATTTAAAATTGATCAAAAGTTTTATTTTCTCAGTTGATAATTGTTGAATAATGCTCTATTTATTTTGTTTCTAAAGTCCAAACTCGATCCCAATTTTCGGCGGGGGGATGGGTAAAGAAATGTTGACATCTTTGCATATGTAAATAGGCCGCTTTATTATAGGGATCTAACTGTAAAACTCTCGCAAAACGATCTAAAGCAAAAGCAAATTTTTTGTTATTATAAAGGGTTCTACCCTGTGTATAAAGTTCAATAATTTGTTGGGTTTTTGGTAAAATTGTTTCCGTATTTAATGCCACTAATTCATAAATAGAAACGGGTTCATTTTTACCTTTTACCCTAATACGATCTAATTCTCTTACTATTACTTTATCTTTACATTCTTCATAAGTATTTTCACTAATTACAATATCACAACCATATTGTTTACTTGTACCTTCTAAACGGGAACTTAAATTAACTCCATCGCCGATCGCCGTAAATTCCATTCTTTTACTTGAACCAATATTACCACTAATGACCGAACCGGAATTAATCCCGATCCCGATCTTAATTTCCTGTTTATTCTCCGCTTTGCGCCGTTTATTAAACTCCGCTAACCGATGACGCATTTCGATGGCGGTTTGTAGCGACTTCCAAGCGTGATCCTCCAAGGGTAAGGGCGATCCAAATACCGCCATGATCGCATCCCCAATATATTTATCTAACGTGCCTTTATATTTAAAAATTACCTCCACCATTGTCTCAAAATATTCATTTAACATTCCTACCACTTCCTCCGGTTGTAATTTTTCCGTGAGGCTGGTATAACTGCGAATATCGGAAAATAACACCGTTACATCCTTACGATCGCCCCCTAAGCCTAGATTACCACTTTCTAATAACTGTTCAGCTAACTCCTGTGTCATATAGCGATACATGGTACTTTTGAGGCGTTTTTCATCGGAAATATCATCCATGACTACTAAAGCTCCGTAAACACTCTGATCACTGGCATCGGTGATCGAATTAATTGATAAATTAACACTATGTTCCTCCCCAACCTCAGAAACTAAAGGCTGATCAGGGTAATATTGTTCTCGATCTTTTTGCTCTTTAGGGTGTAAAGCCCTCTCAAACCACTGCGCAAAATCTCCTTTTTTATATTCTAATTCACCGGATTTAATCTCTACTAATTCACTCATTTTTTTACCTTCAAGGGGATCATCCTCACCAAAACCGAGTAATTCCTTCGCTTTTTCATTGGCCGCAATAATGATCCCGTTGCGATCGGTGGAAATAACCCCATTGGTTAAACTGCGTAAAATATCCCTTTGCATCTGCTCCTGTTGCTTAACTTGGGCAAAGAGTTTGGCATTTTGGATCGCTACCCCAGCCTGAATATTAAAAGCCTTCATAAACTCCTGATCACTGCGGTTAAAACTGGCTTTCCATTTTTCAGGGGGTGTGGGCCACTCATCTGGATTATACTCAGGAAAATCACCCTGTTTTTCTTTATTAACTAACTGAGTTACCCCGATTAAATCACCATCGGAGTTAAACACAGGCATACACAGTAAACTACAGGTACGAAAACCCGTTTGTTGATCGGTTTTTTTCGAGGTATCTGAGTCAGGATTAGTATATAAATCAAACCCTATATTGAGGGTTTCTCCGTCTGTATGGCGATTAGGTTGTAAATTTAATTGAGCCACTTTTCCGGCAAAACCCACGCCAATGGGAACTCTTAACTCCCTTTGGGAACCGTCTGGCATATTAATTTTTGTCCAAAGATCCTGCTTTTCATGGTCAATTAACCAGAGGGTACTACGAGCGGCATTCATTAATTTTTTGGCCGCATCCATCACTGTTCTGAGGGTTGCATCTAAATCTAAATTACTTTTACTGAGGGAATTGGTAGCCTCAATTAAAGCATTGGCCGCCCGTTGACGTTGGGTAGCCTTATAAAAAGAGCGAGAAGACTCTAAAATTAAACGGATTGAAGGCGCAAAATCCTCAAATACTTTTATATCTTCATTGGTAAAACCTTCATGGGAAACGGTTTCCCCAAGGGGGGCGGCCAGATCATGGGGGGATTTTAATTTATTTAATAATTGTACCACCGCCACCAATTCCCCATCATCCCTTAACAGGGGTAAAGCTAACATGGTATAAGTACGATAACCCGTTTTCTTTTCAAATTCTTTGGCGGCCGTGGAGCGGGGATCATCGTAAAAATCAAAGGGTATATTGACAATTTTCTTAAAAGTAGCCACCTCCCCCGCAATACCTTGATTAATGGGGATCCTAATTTCTAAAGGTTTACCATCTTCCCCTTTCGCTACAATAGACCATAATTCATCTTGATCATCATCTAATAAAAAAATGGTGGTGCGATCGGCCCCTAATAGCTCTCCCGTTTTGAGGGTGATTGACTCCAACATATCGTTGAGAATAGCATCAAAACCCTGACTATCTAAGACACTATCCAACATTGATAAAGTATCATGAAAAACCTGTAATTTTTGCTCTACACCTTCAACAACTTCTTTAAATGTATCTTGATTGAGAGGGGCTAAAAAGGCACTAAAATTGCCCCCAGTAGTTACTAAAGCACTACCCCCCGGATTAGACGGAGATTGGGAATTAAACTGATTACCATTGCTTTCTACAGTAATATCAATGGTTTGATAATCTTGATCGGATCGAGCAGAGTGATGATATGCCGCAGTCATAATTATTGTTTAATTCAGAATTGGGTTTTGATGATTATAGCAATAAGTTTAACCCAGATTCCGTAATTCAAATTGTAGCATAATAAAACACAAAAAGAATTGAGGGGAAAAGTGATCAATCATGATTGCCTGAAGTTGCTAAAAGAGGGTTAGTTTAACAATTTATTTTATTCAGTAAAAATGTTAATTTTTGAGTAATAAATTTTATTTTTTGATCAATTTATGATAAATTCGGGGTGAGGTTAATCTAATTTTTCCATAGTTTGATCAATTAAATTTAACCCTTCTTCTACTGTTTCAATTAAAGATAATTGCTCCCTTAAATGAGCCGCCCCATTAAAATCTTTACAATACCAAGTTAAATGTTTTCTCGCTTGAAAAATGCCTTTTTTTCCCTTATATTCCCATAAACCTTGTAAATGTTCTTTCGCACATTCTAAGCGTTGTTTAATGGTTATTTGATCCGGCATCTTTCCTGTTTTTAAAAAGTAATCAATTTCCCCCACTAAAAAAGGATTACCTAACGTGCCTCTCGAACACATCACCCCATCAGCCCCCGTTATTTCTAAACATTTTAAAGCCGATTCGATGGAGAAAATATCACCATTTGCGATCACAGGAATAGTTAAAATTTCTTTCACTTTTGTGATCCATTCCCACCTTGCTAAACCGTGATAACCTTGCTCTCTGGTGCGCCCATGAATAGTTAATAAAGAAGCCCCAGCCGCCTCCATTCTTTTCGCAAATTCTAAAATATTAATTTCCTGATCATTCCAACCAAGGCGAGTTTTCACCGTCACAGGCACATCCACTGCTTTAACCACTGCCCTCACAATTGCCTCAGCAACCTCTGGTTGTCTTAATAATGAGCTTCCGCCGCCCTTTTTAGTGATTTTATTCACAGGGCAACCCATATTAATATCTACGGTTTGTGAGCCTTCTAAAACTGCTTTTTCGGCGGCCGATCCCATAAAATCGGGGCGACAGTCAAACAGTTGAATACTGATGGGATGCTCATTTTCGCCTATTTCCATGAGGCGGGGTATTTGGGGTAAATGGTGAATTTCCTTAGCGTTTACCATTTCAGTGTAAAGCATGGAGTCAGGAGCATAACGGCGCACTAAACGCCGAAAAACCAAGTCAGTTACACCTGATAAGGGTGACTGAAAAACTCGACTTTTGACTTCAACTGAGCCTATTTTTAAAGGTGTTTTTAATTTTTCTTGTAAATTAGGAGATATTTTAAGCATTATTGATATTTATTTTATTATATTTAAGGTAGTTTTAGAGGCTTAATATTAATTTAAAGATTAGGTAAATCTTCAATCTAACAAACATAAGAAGATAAACTATCATTAGCAATTTCATTAACAAATCTGTGATCTGCTGTCACCATCTTAGCATTATGGTTTACAGCTAAAATACCAAAATTGATCACTATTTCCCCTTATCCTTTTCTCTTTTTTTACTTGCCTTAGAAAAGTTTGATATTTTTAAGTCTATTCCCTGATAGCTTAGTCTTTGGAATAAATCCCTCATAGTGACGATACTTCCAAAGCATATTGACCTCAACTTTATAACAATATTTGTTAATATTATAAAATCATCGGAGATTTTACTTAAATTATTCTTTTAACTTTAACTTATTTAAAATCCCCCAGTTTTAACAATCAAATACATCCGCAACATTTCCTTAATTTTTCTCCGGTAACAGAAACATCAAGATAGAATTTAGCTAAAGGTATTTTCACAGTTTTCTGTGCATGACAAGCTTTCAGCCCATTCTCTTGCATCTTTTGGTAGTTTATCTAACATTTTTTCTGCCCTAGATTGATTAATAAAATTGATAATTGTATTTTCTTTTAATTTCCTTTAATCTTATCTTTATTGTCATTATAAACTTTTAATTTTAATTTACTGCTTTTGTCTGGCCAAGCCTAATTACTTTTCGACAGTCTGATTATATTACCAATTTTTGTTATGATTTTTTCTCACTGCCTTATTACCCTAATATGTTATTCCATTATCACTTTTACCGATTATGTTTTTCAAACACGCCTTGAAACGAATTAAAACTGAACCCTCTTTCTTAACTTCTTTTCGCAAAAACACACCTGAGCGCCTCAATCATTGGTTTAAATGGTTAGCCCCCGGCCTATTGGTGAAAAGATGGTTGTTAATCAGTGCGGGGGGAGTATTACTCACCAGTTTAGGATTAGCAATTCTCTTAAAATTAACTCCAATTTATTATTTATTAGATTTTATTTCTAATCTTTTAGAGCAATTAGCTCAAATTTTACCTAATTATATTTCTGGCCCTTTAGTGATTTTACTGGGTTTATTTTTCATTTTTTGGGGTCAAGGCCGCACCATGAACTCAATCACAGAGGTACTTTTACCAGAAAGTAACGAAGAATTAGTTGATGTCTTATTAAATTATCGCCGTTTAAATAAAGGGCCGAAAATCGTGGTGATTGGAGGGGGAACAGGTTTATCTACCTTATTAAGAGGGATTAAGGTTTATAGCTCTAATATTACCGCTGTGGTAACGGTGGCTGATGATGGGGGATCATCGGGGCGCTTAAGGAGGGAAATCGGAGTTTTACCCCCAGGTGATATTCGCAACTGTATTGCGGCCTTAGCAGACGAGGAAAAATTATTAACTGAGTTATTTCAATATCGTTTTCAAGCCGGAGATGGTTTAATTGGCCATAGTTTCGGCAATTTATTTTTAACGGCCATGAGTGACATTACAGGGGATATTGAACAAGCGATCGCCGCTAGTTCTAAAGTTTTAGCCGTGAGGGGGCGAGTTTTACCCGCCACTTTAAGCGATGTGAAATTATGGGCTGAATTTACTGATGGAAGACGAGTAGAAGGTGAGTCTAATATCCCAAAAATGGGAGGAACTATCTCAAAGATTGGTTGTATTCCTGAAAAACCCCCCGCTTTACCAGCGGCCATCAAAGCAATTGATGAGGCCGATTACATAATTATAGGGCCGGGAAGTCTTTATACAAGTATTATCCCCAATTTATTAGTACCTGAAATTAGAGAAGCGATCGCGCGAAGTCAAGCACCACGCATTTATATTTGTAATATTATGACCCAACCCGGAGAAACTGAGGGTTATACGGTTTCCGACCATATCAGAGCCATTGATTATATTTGTGGGGGAAAATTATTTGATGCGGTGGTAGTACACCGTAGAAGCCCATCACCAGCGGCTTTGAAGCGTTATGCAAAAGATAATTCCCACCCCGTTTATTTAGATCGGGAACAAGTGGCAAAATTGCAAAGAAGAATAGTGATCGCTAATGTGATGGATGAAGATCCCGAAACGGGTTATGTACGTCACAATCATCACAAATTAGCTCAGATTCTCCTGCGTTGGTATCATAAACAATAATCAGTGACCATTGATCGGTAAACTTTCAATAATTATCCATTGTCAACTGATAAGTAAATTTTTGTTACCAAAAATTAGAAAAAATAAATTTTATGGATTAAACTGAGGTAAATCTTTTTTTTAAAAATTAAATATAAAAAATAAATTTTATGCAAGTCAATCTTTCATTATCTTCTCAAAAAATCACTAGATACTTATTTATTAGTATTTTGATTTTAAACTTAGTTAGTTTGATTGTTCGTGTTTTTCAAAATTTATGGTTTAAAGATTCTTTTATCATGAAAGGTCTAACCTATTTAGTCAGTTCGGCTTCTGAAAAAAATATTCCCACCTTTATTTCTTGTGTATTGTTATTCACTGCCTGTCTATTATTTTTGTTTATTTCTTTCATCAAAAAACAAGAAAAAGACCGCTATTTTCTCCATTGGTTATTGTTATCTTTTGTTTTTTTATTTTTAGCATGGGATGAGGCGGTTCAAATTCATGAATTAGTGAGCAATACAAAGGGACTTAATTCGATAAAATCATCTTTAAATTTAGCAAATATAGATTTTTTTGCTTTTACTTGGGTACTTGTAGCCATTCCACTTGTTTTAATTTTTGGGATAATTTATCTTCAATTTTTCTTTTCTTTATCGGCAAAATATCGCAATCTCTTTCTAATGTCATTTATTCTTTATGTAGTGGGTGCAGTGGGCTTTGAGATACTAGAAGGAGGGATAATGCACAATTCTGGTTTTGATAGTTTGAGTTATATTTTTGCCTCATCTATTGAAGAATTCATGGAAATGTCAGCTATTATTATTTTAATATCGGCACTATTCCAATATATCAGTAGTTATGGAATTAATCTTAATTTTTTAACTACCAATGATCACTTTGATTTAATGATCAAAAGTGATCATCCTAAACTTAATTATGTAACAGAAAATATCTTTGAAAATCAAAATTAAACTTTTGATTTAGTAAATATTTCTTTGAAAACTACAGCATATAATTGCGCTGTAGTTTTCCATGTTGGTAAGTCAACTTGAGGCGGTTTTTTCTGTTTAATTTGCCCTAAAAATTGAAGGGCGCTACCTTTAGGATCATTAATATTAATAGGAATTAAACTACTACCTCCCGCTTCAAAAGCCGCTTGATTTTTCTGACTGACGATCGCCCATTTTTCAAAACAGGCGGCTTCGGCGATGGGAAAACCAAAACCCTCGTTATCAGATAAAAACACAATGGCCGTAGCTTGACGATACCATTGGGCTAAATGCTCATTATCCACATAACCGTGATAAATGGCCCAGTCTAAGGTTTTTAATGACTCAATAAAAGCTTCTCCAGCCTCTTGACTAGAGGCATTCATCCCACCGATCAAATGAATTTGCCAATTTTCCCCAGTTACTTCCCTTAACGCTTTAGTTAAATTAATGGTCTCTGGTAAGTTTTTACTAGCAGGATCAATTCTTCCCACCGAGAGTAAAAAAGGTGTTTCAGGGGCATTAATGTTTACTGCTGGCAAATTAATTAAACTAGAATTAGAACCATTAGAAATAGTAATTAATTTGTTTTTAGGTTTAAATTTAGGGCGAAATTTTATAATATCTTGATAAGTAGCCTGACTAATAGTAACTATTTTTTGAGAGAAATAAAGAGAAGAATCTAAATAAATCAGAGAACGTAAAGCCGTTTTCAAACTGCCATATTTAGAAGCCATTTTCCACTCATTAACATCATGGATAACCGCAAGACTAGGAGGATGCCAAGGTAAAACAATGGGGTTAGAAAGCCAGACAACGCCCGTAATGCCATTTTTTTTGCAAAAAGCGGGAAAATTAAGGGCAAACCAAATTAATCTTTTTATCGGGCTATAATCGAGGGATGGCAAAGTTAAAATTTGTGCATCTATATTGTTAAGGGCGGGAGTTTTAGCTTTAGCATTAGGGGAGGCTAAAATAACAGTTTCGATTTTTTTCTGTTTTAACTCATTAATTAAAGGAGGAATTAAACGATCTAAATATTGACCAATTCCCAAACTAGGGCCAAGATAATGAGCAATTAAAGCAATAGTCATATTAATTATAAATTATTTTGATTCAACAATTGATACTTGTCAAATATCAACTGATAACCAGATTATATCATTTTTTATTATTGATTATTTATTATGATTTCTCAAATTCGTCAAGGTATTTCTTATATTATTACCTCTTTTCAAGAAGCAAAAAAAGCTCAACAAATTCCTTTATGGCTCATCACAGCTTATGCTTTTTATATTCCTTTTGAAGATTTTATTAATAGTTTAATTCCCATTTCCGCAGTTAGATCATTAATTAGTTTTATCCCTGAAAATATCTTTTATGCTACCGCTTTTTTTGTAATTTATGATCGCTTTCGTTTTCGTGGCGATATAAGGAAAACCCCCATAGATCCCTTAGTTATCGCCCTAATACTTTCTATCTTAGTTTCTGTCTTTTTTAATGGGGCTTCCCCACCTGGAAGTTTCAAAAATTTGCGGATTCATTTTCGTTATATTGCCATTTATTATATCTTAGTTAATATTGATATTCCCCAAGAAAAAATAAATTATATCTTAAATAAAATTCAACTATTAGGTTTAATTCAGGCAGTTTTTGCTTCTATCCAATTCTTTTTACCTACAAGTATAACTATCAAAATAAGTAGTTCTGTTTGTGCAGGTATTATTGAAAGTAAAGGGGCTAATTGTGGCACATTTAATGATAATGCTATTTTAGCGGCTTTTTTATTAATAACATTTGTTTTATCTTGTATTTCTTTTTATCTTGATGAGAATAACTTAATTGTCAATCAAAAAGGTAAATTAGCTATTATTTTATTACTTATTTTTGCTGTATTCGCCTCAAAGAAAAGAGCATCTTTAATGTTAACATTGATTGTACCTTTAATCATTTTTGCTTTCTCAAAAAAACGAAGATTATTAATTAAATATCTTTGGTTAATGTTAGCAGGTGGTTTGATCGCAGGTTTAACCTTATCATTAATACCTAGTCAGCCCGATCCATTAGCCGCCTCTCAAGAGCAAGATTTATCAAGTTTTTCCGCTCTTTTTACGGAAGAATATTGGAGGGCTAATGCGGAAAATTCACGGGGCTGGATGATCATTGTCACCGTTAATGCTTTAATCAAATCAGGACAATTTTGGTTTGGTTTTGGGCCGGAATTGGGCATTGTGCCAAGGGGAATCGAACCTTTTTTACAGAATCCCGAAGACGTGGCACAACTTTACCGCAATTTATATGTATTTGAAGATCCCTATTGGATTGCTATTTTTGCATATATTGGTTTAGTTGGGATAATTTTCTTTTGGTTAATTCTTTTACGTTTGAGTAAAATGGGCAAAAAATTAATGAATTTTCCTTTACCAAAAGAAGAAAAAACTATTATTATTGCAGTGCGCAGTTTAATCTTCATTTCTTTAATATATTGTTTTGTCGAAAGGTTATTTACATTAAGAAGTTTTAGTTTTTATTTTTGGTTATTTGCCGGAATTATGGCTAATAGATTTAATTATTATAAAGGTCTAAAAAAGCCTTTTCAAACTAAATTGAAACAACTTAAACAACTTAAACAAGTTAAACAATAGTGCAATTTATTTTTAATTTTCGGCGAACCATAATTGTGGCATAAATATTTAATAAAGATATACTTACCCCCGTGGAAGCTACAACTCCAATAATTTCCCACTGGGGGATCCATAACCAATTTAAAATAACATTTAAAACACTACTAATACCAATCGCTACCACTGTATCCCTTTCATATCCAGTCATATTTAATAATAAAATATTAAAAGGAGCAATATTATCTATTAATGTAAATATACATAACATAATTAAAGGAATTTGTCCCACGATAAAATCATTGCCAAATAAAGATAAATAAAATTTACTAAAAATCATTAAACTAATACTGATACAAAAAACAATCATAAATAAAATTCTGCTACTTTTTTTGACCATTTTTTCCATTGTTTCAATTTTTCCTTGAGCATAAAGACTAGCTACATTTGGTTGAAGCACACTAGAAACTGATTGATTCACCATATACATAATTAATTTTCCTTTCATGGCCGCATCATATATCCCGACTAAAGCCACATTAGTCATTACACCTAACATTAAAGTATCAATATAAGTATATAAAATTATTAAACTAGCATAAAATAATAAAGGTAATGATGTTTTTAACCAGTTTTTTATTTCATATTGAGCTTTTTCTTGGAAGATTTTTTTCGGTAAATTTTGATTGAGAAGAATCATCACAATTGATAAACAAATACCCGATACTAACACATGAACTACGGATATAATAATGGCAGTAACATTTTTATTTGTGATAGCATAAACGAAAAAAATTAAAGCAATAAAAATAATTGGTCTAATTAAAAATTCTCCGATATGTGCTTTAGTAAATTTTTGCAACCCATTTAAAGCGGCAATATTAATATTTCTGATGGAGGCAATTGGTAGAAATAAAATCCCAATCCAAAAACAGATCTCCATTGATTTATCCACTTGATCACCTAACAACCAAATAATTGTTAATGTAATCATAATTAGAACAGCACAAACCCCTAAAACAAATTGATGAGACCATTTTAATAAACCATTTATTAATCCCCAATTATTATTACTTTGATAAATAGCAATATTCTTAACTACTAAAGTATCAATTCCGGCTGTTCCTAATAAAATTAATAAATCTAAAATGGTAAATACAAACACATATAAACCATAATCAGAAGAACCTAATATTCTAGCCAAAATCATACTAATTATAAAACCACAACCTGCGGAAAAAACCTTTAAACCAAATAAACTAACTGCTCCTTTTAATAAGCGATTTTTGAGTTTGTCTCCCACACCAATTTTGGTTAATAATTGGTTTACTACTAAAGCTATTTTTTCTTTTAAGATCATAATTTTACGTTTAAATAAATTGGTTATCAATGAGTTTTTTGATTAATAATTAATATATTAATTATTAATTGGTAGTCTTAAATAGGCCTCGATCAATTGATCTAAGTTCCCATCTAACACCTCATCAACTGCACTTGTTTCATAATTTGTGCGCAGATCTTTGACCATTTGATAGGGATGAAAAACATAATTTCTGATCTGATTTCCCCAAGCCGCTTCCACCATATCACCTCGTATTTCGGCGATTTCTTTAGCTCTTTGTTCTTCTAAAATAATTAATAATTTAGCTTTTAAAATAGCTAAGGCTTTTTCCTTATTTAAAAGTTGCGATCGCTCCTGTGTACAACGTACCGCCAAGCCCGTTGGTAAATGAACGATCCTCACGGCCGTTTCTACTTTATTCACATTTTGGCCGCCTTTGCCACCGGAGCGAGAAGTAGTAATTTCTAAGTCTTGATCGGGTAGATCTAAATTAATTTCATTTTGCTCTAATAAAGGCATAATTTCCACCCCAGCAAAACTGGTTTGACGTTTTCCATTGGCATTAAAAGGGGAAATTCTTACCAGTCGGTGAGTGCCTTTTTCTCCTTTTAAATAACCATAGGCATAACGCCCTTCAATTTCTAAAGTAACAGACTTAATTCCTGCTTCTTCACCCTGAGAAATTTCATCTAAATTAACTTTATAACCATGATCATTTGCCCAACGGGTGTACATTCTCATCAACATTTGCGCCCAGTCTTGAGCATCGGTACCACCCGCCCCCGCATTAATCGTTAAAACTGCACCCTTACTATCATAAATACCCGATAAAAGTTGCTCCAATTCCCAACGATCTAAATCTTGATTTAATTGAGTTAAATCAACTTGTGCTTGATTAATTAAACTTTGATCTTCTTCTATTTCTAAAAGTTCAGCGATGGTTATTAAATCCCCCAATTTATTTTCCCAATTATAAAATTGATCTAAAGTTACCTTAAATAGATTCAATTCTTGTAAAATAGATTGGGCAAAATCTTGATCGTGCCAAAAATCAGGTTCAGCCGAAGTATATTCCAAATCTTGAATTTTAGCCTGAAGGGTAGCTAAGTCAAAGATACTCCTGGGTTTTCCCCAGGCGTAAAGTTAACAATTCAATTTCTCGTTTAAGTTGAGTAAGTTCCATAAATTTAAACCAAATCTAATCTTTTTTGTTACAATTAATATTTTGCTGATCTTTGTTCTTAGTTTAGTGTATCCTAAAAAAGACATGATTTAGTCATTAGTTCTTGGTCATTGACAATTAAATCGCTAATGACCCCCCACTGATAATTGATAACTGTGTATGAGTATTTCTAATTTTTCTCAACGTCGTTTAATTAAAGTTCCTCAAGTACCTAGTGTTTGGGAGGGAGATCGTCGCCCTCTGGCTGGGCTTAGTGTTGATCTGGAGTCAGAACTAGAAGAAAATGGTGATTGTATTATTTGGATTGATGGAACGGAAGGTTTTGTTCGGGCGATGGAAATTGTTTCCCCCCAAATGGGAACGGAAGCCATTGTCAGAACTTTAATTAAAGCGATTGAAAATCCCCATCGCCCCGGCCAACCTGCTCGACCTCAAAAAATTATTGTGCGCGATCGCAAATTACAATTTTTCTTAAGAGGTGTACTACAAAACCTAGATATTGTGGTAGAATATGCGCCCCAATTACCTTTAATAGATGAGCTTTTCCGAGGTTTTGAGAAAATGGCCGGAGTGCCTTCCCACGCTTTAGCACCCGTCTATCGAGAATTATTAAATAAAATCGCCCAAGAGATTTGGCAAAAAGCACCTTGGAATATTTTAGCCGATCATGATGTTTTAGAAATTGAATTAAATCAATGGGGAATTGAAAAAATTTATCTTTGTGTAATGGGAATGTTAGGCCAAGAATATGGGGTACTTTTATATCGTTCCCTTGAGTCTTTAAAACATTTTAGAGAAACAGTTTTAGATCATGATTCTTTTGAAAAGTTAGAAAGTGCTTTTCTAGCTCAAGACTGTTGGTTTTTAAATTTTGAAAGTATGGAAGATGATGAAGATGAAAATTTAGAAAATTTACGTTTTGGCGAAATTCGGTCTATTTTTGGTAGTGTTCACCCCTATGAAGGGATGCGGCCTTTTTTAGATGAGGAGGAGGCGATCGCTGTCTATAGTGCCTTATCGGCTTTTATTCAGTTCTTTGATGAACATAAAAAAATCTTGGCACAAGAAGATTATCCTGAACTCAAAAAATCCTATAAAATTAAAGTTAATCAACAATCAACTAAGGGCAAAAAATCAATTAAAACCGAAGAAATAGTTAAGGAAATTTTTGATATTTCCGTTTCAACTTTGCCGGATTTAGTTCAAGAATTTTTAGATTTAATAGAGAGTGAAATTGAAGAAGAAGAGGAATATTTATCGGGAATGAATGTACCTTTAAGGGATGATTTAATCCCCGATCGATCTTTTTTAAGTCTAGGAATGATGCCTTGGGAAATTATTAATTTTTTGAAACAAGACCCTAAAATTTATTATCAAAGTGATAATATTTCTGAACAAGGAGAAGGTTTACCTATTATTTTAATTCAAACTTCCCGTCCAAAAGCGTTAGTTTTAATCGAAAGAATTAAAGAGGATGGAGGCTTAAGTGCCGTTTGTTTTAACCCTGGGGAAGATCCATTTTCTGAGGTGACTTATGACTTAGGAATTTTACAAACAGGGGATCAAAATTTATATTTATTTGCTGAATTTTTAAGTGATGATCCTACCCATATAGAAGCCAGAAACAAATGGGATCAAAGATGTAAAAAAAATAATGGGTCTTGTGGTTTAATTATTGCTAAAGGCTTACAAGGAGCATCAAGAGGCAATCCTCAACTAAAAGATATGATGGCATTTTTTGAGGCTAAATCAGTTAATCCTCGTGATCTGGGCATGGGTGTTTTACAATTAATGCCTGACCTAGAATTTTAATCATTGATTATTAACAAATAACTAATCATAAATAACTAATCATAAATAACTAAAATGACTCAATCTTCTTTAAATTTATTAATTTGCAATGATGATGGAATTTTTGCTAAAGGGATCCGTGTTTTAGCTAATACTTTAGTGGCCGCTGGCCATCAAGTTACTGTTGTTTGCCCAGATCAGGAGCGATCGGCTACGGGTCACGGATTAACTTTACATCAACCAATTCGAGCTAAAATGGTGGACGGGATTTTTGATGAAAGAGTTAAGGCTTATGCCTGTTCCGGTACGCCTTCCGATTGTGTTAAATTGGCTTTAAGTGTGGAGGAAGTGTTAGAAAAACGCCCTGATTTTGTGTTATCTGGTATTAATCACGGGCCAAATTTAGGAACGGATGTTTTATATTCAGGTACGGTTTCCGCCGCTATGGAAGGCACAATTGAAGGAATTAATAGTATTGCTGTAAGTTTAGCTAATTATACAGCAGGAGAATTTCAAAATTCAGCAGATTTTATTGTGACATTTTTAGATACTTTAAGCAAAAAAAACTTATCAAAAGTAACTTTATTTAATATTAATATTCCAGCTTTACCAAAAGAAGAAATTAAAGGAGTTGTCATCACTCGTCAAGGTTTAAGACGTTATCATGAGCAGTTTCAACACCGTTTAGATCCGAGGGGAAAAAGTTATTATTGGTTAGCAGGAGAAGTAATTGAAGATATTGAACAACCTCCTAATCCTCATTTACCAGAGCATACTTTAACCGATGTTCAAGCCATTAAGCAAAAATATATTACAATTATGCCCCTACAATATGATTTAACCGATGTCAAATTGATTAATGAATTAAATGATTGGTCATTCGTCATTAGTCATTAGTCAATTCTCAATAATCAATAATCAATTTATGGTATTGTAAGATTGATCCTTTAACTGTATATGATAAATCAGCTATGTCTTCAGCATCCTATTCCCAAGGTGGACAAAATAATACCGATATTGTAACCCTGATTGACGAAACAGGGCGATCGCTTGATTGTTATTTAGAAAATTCTTTAGAGTTAGATGGCTCAATTTATCTGTTACTCTTACCAATAGATTCTCCTGTGGTAATTATTGCATGGGATGAAGATCAAGATGAGAACGATGAGGTTGCTGATGCTATCATTATTGAGGAGCCAGAAGAGATCCAAATGCTTTTTGCTGATGCAAAAGCCGTCTTAGGGGAATTAAATTTAGTCTTACAAAATACCGCTTTTTCTTTAACAGTAAGTGGTGAACTTCCCCCTTTACATGAAGATGAAATTTTATCATTAGAATTAGATGAAGATGACGAAAATGTAGATACAGAAGATCTGCAATTTTTGGCTAGTTTTTATCATAATAAAGCTAAATATAGTATTTATAGTCCCGTTGCACCTTTATTGTTTGTGGCTTGTGATAATCAAAATGGTCAACTAGAATTATTATCACCTGATGATGCCAATTTATCTTCTATTTTAAGTTTTTTACTCCATGATGATTTAGATAATAATTAGTTATTTGTGATTGAATTTAAGAATTTCCGACTGCAATTCTCATTTAAAGAAAAACAGATCATTATTAATCTTTGAAAACCGCAAAATTGAGGTTAATTGTTGTCAAAATTTACCGTTAAAGTCTTTAATTTTCGATCGACAAATATACTAGATCAAAAAATCTTAAACCTTAGAATAACAAAGTAACCTAACACTCTTTTCCTACTTTGGATTTTCTATAGTTATTAAGATTTTTTTTGCATAGGCACTTACTTAATGGCAAAAATTAACAATTATTTACAAAAATCTTAGTTTAAACGGGGATCACTTCAATAACCCTTCTTACTTGAGAATAGTTAACCTCCCATTTAACTCAATTTTTAATTAGCTCAAAGCCTTATCTAACAAGCTTTTTAACCTTCTTACTCCCTTAGAAGATTAACCCCTTTTACCCCGATCTTGAGGGGCTACCTTTGGTTATTTTTCTTTTGTTCGCAATTATTATAACTAAGTACACAAAAAGTAAAAATTAGCTAAATTTAAGCAAAAAATAGAATTAGAGTAAATTAAAATCAAAAATTGCTTTAATCCTCTTGATAACTTTAATTTACTCAATTTTTCATTTTTAACACCCCTTTTCTTTTTTAAAAAAATTGTTAATAATACAGGCAACGCAAAAAAATTAATTAACCCAAGAAAAAACTAAGTATAAATTACTATCATTTTCTTGATTAAAACCGCAATTATTAACAATAAAATTTTTCTAATTAAAAGGAGAAAAAACAAGATGAAACTCTCAGTATATGGTAAAGGTGGCATTGGTAAATCCACAACTAGCTGTAATATTTCCGCCGCCCTAGCGAAAAGAGGCAAAAAAGTTTTACAAATAGGTTGCGATCCCAAACATGACAGCACTTTTACCCTCACAGGTTTTCTCATTCCCACCATTATTGACACCTTACAAGAAAGAGATTTTCATTATGAAGATATTTGGCCGGAAGATGTGATCTATAAAGGTTATGCCGGAGTTGACTGTGTAGAGGCAGGTGGGCCTCCGGCGGGTGCGGGTTGTGGCGGTTATGTAGTGGGCGAAACCGTCAAACTCCTCAAAGAGTTAAACGCTTTTGATGAATATGATGTAATTTTGTTTGATGTGTTGGGTGACGTGGTTTGTGGTGGTTTTGCCGCACCTTTAAACTATTCTGACTATTGTATGATCGTTACAGATAACGGTTTTGACGCTCTTTTTGCCGCCAACCGCATCGCCGCCTCGGTGCGTGAAAAAGCGCGCACTCACCCCTTACGTTTAGCGGGTTTAATCGGTAATCGTACCGCCAAACGGGATTTAATTGAAAAATATATTAGTGCCGTGCCGATGCCCGTTTTAGAGGTTTTACCGTTAATCGAGGATATTCGAGTTTCCAGAGTCAAAGGAAAAACTTTATTTGAAATGGCAGAAACGGATCCTTCTTTAAATTATGTTTGTGATTATTACTTAAATATTGCAGATCAAATATTAGCTTTACCTGAAGGAGTTGTGCCAAATGAAGCCCAAGATCGGGAGTTATTTTCTTTACTTTCCGATTATTATTTAAACCCTCCTAAAGGTTCAGAAGTTGAAGAAGAATTAGAGTTAATGATGGTGTAATTTTAATTAATAATTGATAATTGATAGTTAATAGTTTAAGTTTTCTAGTTTAATTTTGATAACTAATGATTGATTTTGAGGAATTAGAATCATCTCTAAAAACTAAATGGTTAGATTATTACAAAAATAATCAATCTTGGATAAGTAAATATTTATCTGGATCCGTAACCATCCAATTAAATAATAGACAATATATTCCAGAAGTAAAACGCCCTAATTCTAGTTTTATTTTAGCAGTAATTAGCATTTTAGAACCTAATGTTAAAGACTGGCTAATCTTTCTCTCTCAAGCGGAATCTGATACTCATAAAATTGTTTTAGCTCTGGGTTTAAATTTTAATCCAGATGAAATGCTAAAAAAAGAGAATTTAGAAATTAGTGAATTACAAAAAGAGATTATTTCTCAAGATAATTTATCAAATTCTAAATTAATTCAATTTGAAGATTTAAAAAAAGAACTAAAGGAAAAATGGCTTAATTATTTTGAGTCTAATGAAGATTGGATCTGCTCATTAGCTATGTGGAGTAAATCCAGTGCAGATTCAGAAGAAAAACGTCCTATGACTTCTTTTATCTTAGGTTTTGCTCTTACTATACAGCCAAGAATACAAAAAATGTTGACTCCTTTATTTAGGATGGATCCATCGGGTGAAAAAGTAATCTTAACATTAGGATTAGATTTTGATCCTAGAGTCGAACTAGATAATAGAGAAAAAAATAAAGAAAATCAATTACTTGATCCCTATTTTCCTCATAATTCTGATTTAGAAGAATTAGAAAAAATTAGAGCAGAAATTAGGAAACAAGAACAAAATAATTGATTTATTTTGATTAAAAATTAAACCTTAGTTATCTTTAGATAACGTCAAAATCTTAGCTTTGAAATTCATTTCAAAGCGGTATATTAAAAACAGAATAACTTATAAATAAAAAAAATTTTTTCTTTTATAAAAATAAGTTAATTCTAACAAGACAACCCGCCTTGAAATTAATTTCAAGGCTAACATAAACCGTTCAATAAATTGAACTAATCAAGCTAAAAAGTTAATTCTTAGTTATCTTTAGATAACGATTAATATTAGTTTTGAAATTTATTTCAAAGCAATATTAAAACTTAACTTTTGACCCATAAAATCAAACCAGCAAGATGCTTATTTTTCTAAAAAAACATTAATTTAGGAGCTAAAAAAATGACCCTTACCCAAGATTCTACCGCCTTAACTTTTGACTGTGAAACTGGTAATTATCACACCTTTTGCCCCATCAGTTGTGTAGCTTGGTTATATCAAAAAATTGAAGATAGTTTCTTCTTAGTGATCGGCACAAAAACCTGTGGTTATTTCCTCCAAAATGCCATGGGAGTAATGATTTTTGCTGAACCCCGTTATGCCATGGCCGAATTAGAAGAAGGGGATATTTCCGCAAAATTAAATGATTATGAAGAATTAAAAAGATTATGTTTACAGATTAAAAGAGACAGAAATCCGAGTGTAATCGTCTGGATTGGTACTTGTACAACGGAAATCATTAAAATGGATTTAGAGGGAATCGCCCCTAAATTAGAGGCTGAAATCGGTATTCCCATCGTGGTGGCGCGTGCCAACGGTTTAGATTATGCCTTCACACAGGGAGAAGATACGGTTTTAGCGGCTATGGCACAAAGATGCCCCTCCTCCACTGAAATTAAAAAAGATGAGGATAAAGAGGAAAGAAACGCTATTCAAAAATTATTAAATTTCGGACGCAAAAAAGAGGATGTAACAAAAGAAGAATCTGAGTATAAAGAGCATCCCCCCCTCGTTTTATTTGGCTCATTACCCGATCCCGTTGTGACCAATTTAACCTTAGAATTGAAAAAACAAGGGGTTAAAATTTCCGGTTGGCTACCCTCAAAACGCTATACCGAGTTACCTGTGATTGATGAAGGTTATTATACCTGTGGGGTGAATCCGTTTTTAAGCCGTACCGCCACCACTTTAATGCGCCGCCGTAAGACGAAATTAATTGGCGCACCCTTCCCGATCGGGCCAGACGGCACAAGGGCATGGATTGAGAAAATTTGCTCAGTTTTCAATATTCAACCCCAAGGATTAGACGAAAGAGAGGCGAAAATTTGGGAAAGTTTAGAAGATTATGTGAGCCTAATTAAAGGAAAATCTGTCTTTTTTATGGGAGATAATCTGTTAGAAGTTTCCCTCGCTCGGTTTTTAATCCGTTGTGGTATGATTGTTCAGGAAATTGGTATTCCTTATATGGATAAACGCTATCAAAAAGCAGAATTAGACTTTTTGGCGCAAACTTGCGAACAAATGGGAACACCTTTACCGAAAATTGTGGAAAAACCCGATAACTATAATCAAATTCAGAGGATTTATGAGCTTAAACCGGATTTAGTGATTACGGGCATGGCACACGCCAACCCCTTAGAAGCGCGGGGAATTAACACAAAATGGTCAGTAGAATTTACCTTTGCCCAGATGCACGGTTTTACCAATGCGCGTGATATTTTAGAATTAGTTACCCGCCCTTTAAGACGTAATAATAATTTAAAAGATTTAGGTTGGGAAAAATTAGTTAAAGAGGAAGCTTTAGTTTAAGTTTTTGAAACTAGAGTAAGGTGGGCAAAGCGATCATAAGTTAAAGTTTAATTAAGTAATTAAATAAGCTTTGCCCACCCTACAGTTTAAAATTATGATTTATGATAATATTAGGGATACATATTTTAATTGTGTCCCTAGTTTATTTTTTAGGATTAAAATAATGGAAATTAATACAATAGATAATAAACAAATAGAATTACTAGATCAAGAGAATGATTTTGATAATGAATTTATATATGATGATGATGACAATAAAGAACCATTTGATCCAACTCTGATTAGGGTGAAAAATAAACCCATGACGATGGATTTATTACTTAAAAGAATTAAATATGATGAAATAGATTTAGCACCAGATTTTCAGCGTCAAGCGGGTATTTGGACAAATAAAGCAAAAAGTCGTTTAATAGAATCTCTTTTAATTCGTATTCCTTTACCTGCATTTTATATAGATGCAACTGATGATAATGAATGGATTGTGATAGATGGTTTACAAAGAATTAGTACCTTTAAAAGTTTTATTATTGATAAAGATGAAAAAAAGAAACTTAAATTGACTGGATTACAATTTTTAACAGATTTAGAAAATAAAAGTTATGATGATTTACCTCGTCATTATCAAAGAAGAATAGACGAAACAGAATTAACAATTTATTTAATTGAACCCGGAACTCCTGATCAAGTAAAATATAATATTTTTCAGAGAATTAATACAGGAGGATTACCGCTTAATAATCAAGAATTACGTCAAGCAATGAATCCGGGTAAACCAATAGAAATTATTAAAAGATTTGCTAATTTACCTGAATTTGAAAGAGTTACAAAGTTAACGCAAAAGAAAAAACAAAGATTAGAGGATCATGAATTTGTACTTGGTTTTATTGCTTTTACATTAACAAATTATCAAGATTATCCTGAAAAAAAAGGACGTAATTATTTTTTGAATGAAGCTATAAAAAAATTAAATAAAATAGAAGATTTGTTAATAGAAGAAATAGAACATAAATTTATTAAAGCGATGAAGGTCGCTTATGATATTTTTGGAGATACAGCTTTTCGTAAATCTCAAAATTCTCCTGTAAATAAATCTCTTTTTGAAACATGGTCAATTACTTTAAGTGAATTAAATCAAGAAGAAATTAATATTTTAATTACTAAAAAAGAAATATTACAAGAAAAATTTAAACAAAAGATGAAAGATGATCCTGATTTTTTAAAGTCTATATCTCAGGCAATTTTCAAAGTAAAATATAGTTTTGAGCAAATTAATAATATAGTTCAGGAGGTTTTATCATGCTAAAATCATTAACTTTAAAAAATTTTAAACCTTTTGAAAATCAATCTTTTGCCTTAAAACCTTTAACCTTATTATCTGGCTTAAATAGTAGTGGAAAATCATCTGTATTACAATCTTTACTCTTATTAAGACAATCCTATCAACAAGATTTGTTAAAAGATAAAGGATTAGCTCTTAATGGTGATTTTGTTAGCATTGGAACTGCTCAAGATGCTTTATTTGAAAGGGCAAAAGATGATTTAATTATGTTTGAAATTATCACAGAAAATGAGATGACAAGTAAATGGGTTTTTCATTATAACCGAGAATCAGATATTATTCAGCTTTCTTCATTTTCTATGATCAATCAAACTGTTTATAATGAAAGTCTTTTTAATGATAATTTTCATTATTTAAGAGCGGATAGAATCTCTCCTAAAAATTATTTTGAAATTTCTGATTTTCAGGTAAAACAACATCAACAATTAGGCAATCAAGGAGAATTTACACCTCATTTTCTTTCCGTTTATGATGAAACAATTATTATTAATAAAAATTTGTCTCATCCTTCAGAAAATTCCCTCAAATTTCAAAATCAAGTTGAAGCTTGGTTAGGAGAAATTAGCCCAGGTACAAGAATTGAGATAGAATCTTTTTCAGGAATGGATTTAGTTAGTTTACAATATTCTTATGGACTTAGTAATCCTTATAGATCAACTAATGTTGGTTTTGGAATTACTTATACATTACCGATTATTGTTGCTATTTTATCAGCAAAAAAAGACTCATTAATATTATTAGAAAATCCTGAAGCTCATTTACATCCACAAGGGCAATCTAAAATAGGTGAATTAATTGCTTTAGCTTCAAGTTGTGGTGTTCAAATAATAGTAGAAACCCATAGTGATCATCTTTTAAATGGTATTCGTAAAGCGGTACGTCATAATAAAATTAATGCTGAAGATGTGCAAATTCACTATTTTCAAAGATATTTAAAAAAAGGTCAAGCCATAACTGAGATTATTTCACCTCGTATCTATCAAGATGGAGGAATTGATAAGTGGCCGGATGGTTTTTTTGATCAAGCTGAAAAAGATTTAATGGAGTTATTATAAATGTACTTTTTGATCAATGAACTTTCTTTAATTTCCCAAGCAAAAGATTCTTATGAAGTTGATGAATTAATGAAAGATTTATTTAAAATTATTGAAGAAATAACCATAATTCAAAATGGTGATCCAATTTTAACTCATAGTAGTTTTGCTAGTAAAAATTTATCAAAAAATTTAACAATAAGTCAATGGATTTTTCAAACAATTAAATCTCAAAAATCTAATCAGCAAAAAATAGCTCAAATTTTACTTAGACTCTTAAGTAAAGGGCCTTTTATAGATTTACAAGGGGTAATAGATAATTGTCAATGTTTTTATCAAAAAAAAGATGTTTCATCAAGTTCATTAACAGGTGCAGTTAAACTTGAAGGAATCTTAATTAGTTTACAAAATGCTCCTAATTTTACTGATGGAAATATTGAGGTTGAATTTCAAGAAAATAACAATATTTTAGAAAGTAAAATAATTAAAAATTTAACCAAAGTTGATCAAGCAAAAAAACTATGTCCACGTTATAAACTTCATTTAAAACATGATAGTTTAGGTTATTGGAAAAATGCAACTCCTATGGATTTAAGTGATGAAAAAGCCCAAAAAGTTTTAAATATTTCTATCGCAGATATTAATGAAAATAGCAATAAAAGATATGGTTTTTGTAAAGAAAATGATCAATTTTATGTTTTTCATTATGACAATACTTTTGATGACGAAGGTTATCCCACTTATCACGGTTATCCAATTGATGAAAAAGAGATTCCTTCTGTGATCAAAAATAAACTTATAACTAACAAAAACTAAGTTATTAATGCAGTTACTTTATTAGTTATTTTAAGATAAAATTATAAACTAATTTAATCATGTCACAACGTAAAATTATTGGCTTAACTGGTGGAATTTCTACGGGGAAAACTACGGTTTCTAATTATTTAGAAAGTAAATATCAAATTCCTGTTTTTGATGCGGATCTTTTTGCTAGAAATGCTGTTGAAAAAGATAGCCCCATTCTCACTAGAATTGTTGAAAAATATGGGGAGGATCTTTTATTATCCGATCGCACCCTCGATCGCCAGAAGTTAGGATCAATTCTTTTTCATGATGCCCATGCGAAACAATGGCTAGAAAATCAAATTCATCCTTTTGTTAAAAATTGTTTAATTAAGGCAATTAATAATTCAGATGCTAAAATCATTGTTTTAGCTATTCCCCTATTATTTGAAGCGAAAATGACTGATTTAGTTACGGAAATTTGGGTAGTTAATTGTGATTATAAAGTACAATTAGAAAGATTAATGAAAAGAAATAATTTGAATCTAAATGAGGCGCAAATCAGAATTAAAAATCAATGGAGTTTAGATCAAAAAATTGCTTTAGCTAATGTGGTTTTAAATAATAATTCCAGTGTAGAATTTCTTTATCAACAAATTGACCAATATCTGAAATAAGACAATTTATTAAATATTAATTTTATTAATTATTAATAATCAATTGACAAAAACCTAGATTTACTGAATATGTAATCAAAAATTTTTTGCTATATCGTTTTTTACTAGATAGTTTTGACGATTTCTGATGAATAACTTTAACTAAAACTGCATATTCAGCAAATCCAGACACATCACGAAACATGAAAAAAATCACGAAACATGAAAAATCCACTTCAAACTTATATCTTTATAATAACTTTATTTTTTCAATTTGGCAATCAGGGAAATCCCTTATTTCTTTATTTTTTATCTCGGTAAATTTACTTAGATTAATCAATATACTGTTGAGATTTTACTAAAAAATAGGGATGGTAAAATGAAATTCACTCCCTTGATTTTTACCTAAAGAATTAGCCCAAATTTTACCGCCCCAGCCTTCAATAATTTGCCTACAAATAGCTAACCCTAAACCTGTACCTCCGGTGCTTCTTCTTAATGCTCCTTCTTCTTGATAAAAGCGATCAAATACTGTTTCTAAGCGATTTGTTTCAATGCCTCGCCCCGTATCTGAAATGATAACTTCAACATTTTTATTATTAGTTAGTTGGGCTGAAATTATTATTTCACCGTCCATCGGGGTAAATTTGCAGGAATTATCTAAAAGTTTGGCTAAAACTTCTACTAGCCATTCCCCATCTCCCCTAACTAAAGGCAATTTTGAGGATATTTGAGATGTTATAGTGGGTAAATCATTACCATAGTGACGAGCTTGAACATTGCTCACAGAAAGGGCAATACATTCCTCTAAACAAAGGGCTTCAAAATTCCATTTGATTCGGCCACTTTCTAACTGTGATAATGTTAGGAAATCTTGGACTAATTTTTTCATTCTTTCCGCATCATTGAGGGCAGTTTCTAACATTATTTTTCTCATTTCTAGGGGCATATCTGGATCACTGGCTAAACTTTCTAAACATACTTGAATGGTGGATAATGGTGTTCTCAATTCATGGCCGGTAATGGCCACTAAGTTCGATCGGGTGCGATCTAAGGCTTCTAATTGTTGATTAAGATGTTCTAAATTGTGATAGGCTTCGGCTTGAATCAAGGCTACGCCCACTTGAGTGGCGATGGCATTTACGAGAGCCAGATCTTCATTTTTCCAAATAATAGGAGGATTTTGACAATGATGTAATTCCACCATTCCTAACAATTTATCTTGATATAAAACAGGCACAAGTAGCCAAGAAACAATGCCATAATTTTGAATTAAATTAACTAAAATTTCTTGAGAATTATCGGGATTAAATAATAAGGATAAATTGGTATTTGCCAAAATATTATTAATAGATAAAGATTGTTTTTGCTCAACAACAGTTTGAAATAAATTATTATCTTTTAATGGCCAATATTTTCCCAAACTTGAGATAGTATGAGGTTTTAAATATTGATGTTTAATTTGAGCAAATTGATCCGTTTCTTGACAGCGATAAATTATACAACGACAAACATTTAAACCTTCTCCCAATATATCTACAGCTAATTGCAAAATTTCTTCAGGATCAAGGGATTTACGGATAGCGATAGCGACTTCATTAATTAATCTTTCTTTTTCCTCTTTACTGGTTAAAGTTTTATTAGCTTTAATTAACTTATATTGACTAGCTTGTAAATAGGAAATTAAACGTAAAACAAAAGGATCAGGATTGCGAATCCCACCGTTCATATTTTTAGTAGAAGGTCGCCCTCTTTTGGGTTTATTAGTTAAATAAAGTTCTTGTGCTTCACTAATTTTAGCACTTAATTCAGGACGATAAAATTGAATTTTTGCTAATAATAATTGAGCCGCTTGTTGAGCAACTGATCGTTCAAAAGTACACAGCCCATCAAAACGTCTAGCATTATCAATTGTTACTTCAAATTCTTCTTTTTGAGGGTGTTTTTCCCGATTAATTAAACAACTACCATATTCTTGGCCAATTATCACTAAATGCCATTCTTTAAACAGTTGATCTTCGGGGGAAAAAACAATAGTTTCGTATGGATCAGAATTATTAATAAAATCCTTTTCAGAAGTAGCTAAAACATAAAGATGATCGGTTTTAAGAGCAATTTTTTGATAACGCTGAATTTCAGGACGATAAAAACGCTCATGTTGAAAACTAGCAATGACTAACGGCCGATCCAACTGGGCTAAAGCTTGATCTTCCATCGCTTTAGAAAGTGCTTTTAAGGAAGATTTAAAATACATTTGTAGTCGTTTGTCTGGAAATATTTTTAATAATTCTTCAACGATCGAGTTTTGGCTATCCATGAATAGTGAACAAAGACCAAGTAATAATTAATAAGTAGTAAGTAATAAGTAATAAGTATTAATCAACTGATAGCTGATTAAAAAGGAAATAAAGGTAATAAAATGGTAACAAAATAATAAACCAAAGGGGCAGTAAAAACATAACTATCCGTGCGATCTAAAATCCCACCATGGCCGGGAATTAATTGCCCAGAGTCTTTAACTCCCGCATCTCTTTTCATTACGGACTCAATTAAATCACCTAATAAGCTAGTAATAGCGATTAATAATCCTAAAATTAAACCAGTAATGATCCATGAATGCCAGTGAAAATACCATGCACCGATCTCGGCCACCGTTAAACTACCTAAAAAACCAAAAATTGCGCCCTCTACGGTTTTTTTCGGGCTAATATGGGATAGTTGGGTTTTGCCAAAGGATTTTCCCATAAAATAAGCCCCAATATCCGCCGCCCAAATACAGGCCATCACTAAAAAAGTTAAAGTTAAAGCAAAGGGAAATTGACTCGGATCCTGCCATGAATTAGGAAAATAACCCATTAACGGTAAATTAATACTGTCTTGATCAAATAATCCTACTCTTAAACGAATCCAATAACTGGGCAAATAACCCCCATAAAATAAGCCTAAAATTGAGGTGGAAATATCGGCGATCGTGGCAATTTTCTTTTTAAATAATAAATAAAAACAAATAAATGCCCCCGCAATGGGAAAGATGGCATCCGTTAAATGAGGTCTCAAAAAGGCCGAACTAATTAATAAACATTGAGATAAAATTAAGGTAATTTTTTTTGATGGTTCAATCCCTTTAGCCTGAACCATGCGAAAATACTCCAGTTGTCCTAAAAAAACAATCACTGCTATCCCTAATGTAAAATACCATCCGCCCAAGGTAATAATAATCAAGGCAAATGCGATCGCAATAATTCCGCTAATGATACGAGTCCAAGGCATAGAATTTAGATTAAGTAACTGTGGTGAAAAAGTTAAGGCATTAATGTGATCTTAAGGTAAAGATAATCTTTTTTGCTCAAAACTTTAAGAATACCTGATCAAAGATTAACAAATTATGATCTTCTTTTGACCAACCATCGGGGAAAATTTTTAGTTTTCCTACTTAGACTCTTGCCTTTACAATCCTCATTACGATACAATAAAAAATTGTGTCTTTATAATAAAGAGTATTTTAAACCAATGGCTAAAAAAAGCATGATCGAGCGTGAGAAAAAACGTTCTCGTCTGATCGAAAAATATGCAGACAAAAGAGCAGAATTAAAAGAACAATTCCGCACGGCTGAGTCTGCCGCTGAAAAATTAGAAATTCAACGTGAAATTCAAAAACTTCCCCGTAATAGCGCTCCTTGTCGTCAACGTAACCGTTGTTGGTTAACTGGTAGACCTAGAGGCTATTATCGTGATTTTGGTTTATCTCGTAATGTGTTACGGGAATGGGCGCATCAAGGCTTATTGCCCGGTGTGGTTAAATCTAGTTGGTAGTCTAACTTTTATTAGAATCAAGAGAGACGCAACTTTTTACGTCTCTCTCGTTACTTATGACTTAATTTAGCCGCCACAACAGCGATCAATCCCTAAGCTTTCTAAAATTAAATCACTGACGGCATTAGCGATCGCAAATTCACTGTAAAAACTTTTCGTAAAATCAAAGTTTTGCATTTCCGTAACGATCGCAATCACTAATGAGCCAAGATCATTTTCACCCTCTAAACGTTGACGGATAAAAATTTGACTAGCACGATGGGCGATCGTCAAATTGATCACTTCAGGTAAAAACTCTTGATCTAGCCATTGGTGTAAATTATGCTGTAACCATTCTCCTTCTTGGCTTGGATCCTGAAGGGGAGGTAAGGTAATCGGAGGAATAGGAGTCGCCATTTTGAAAATTTACAATTTAAAACCGACAATTGAAAAGTCAAAATCAATTATAAATTATTAATAATTAACAATAAATAATTGACCATCTACTTAATTAATTAATAAAAGTTGACAATTGACAATTGACAATAAATTTTTTTATTGTCCACTGTTGATTGTCTATTGTCAAATGATAATTACTGACTCAAAAAGCAATGGCATTTAATATTAAGGCAATTATTGAAGGTTATTCCCAAGGTTATTTTCTGATGGCTGAAGATGATAATGGGGAGTTAGCTTGGTATTCGAGTAAAAAGCGCACTATTATGCCCTTAGATGGGCGTTTTCGCTATCCAAAATCCCTCAATCGAGTTTTGAATCAAAATCGCTTTTGTGTGGCAATTAATCGTGATTTTGAGGGGGTTTGTCGGGGCTGTGCCAATCGCCCTAGCACTTGGATCTCAGAAGAATTAATTGAACTGTATCTGTCGTTAAATCAAGCGGGATGGGCTTATAGTTTTGAAACATGGCAAGGGGATCAACTCGCCGGAGGCATTTTAGGTTTGGCGATCAATGGTGCTTTTATTGGGGAATCTATGTTTTATCATATTCCTGATGCTTCTAAAGTGGCCATGGTTAAATTAGTTGAACATTTACGAAAACAGGGTTATCTTTTATTTGATGTGCAAATGCAAAATCCTCATTTAGAAAGGTTTGGAGCTTATATTATTGAAGAAAAAGAATATCAATTTTTATTAAAGAAAGCCATGTTATTTAAACCAAAATTTAAGGATAATTAATAGGTTATTTGTGATTGGTTATTTGTTTTTTATCAAAAAATTATCCTGTCTCAAAAATGGGAGCTAACAACCTATTGATCTGCTAGATTTAGCACTACCTAAGATATAATAGAAAACTGATTTATCAGTTGTTGACAATAGACAATGGGCAATTTAAAAAGTTATTGTCCACTGTCCACTGTTAACTGTTGAATTTATCTTAAATTTATTACAGTAAAACAAACTAAATTAAACTATGTCCCTTAATTTTCAATCTATTATTACTAAATTAAATCAATTTTGGAGTGATCAAGGTTGTTTGATCGCCCAACCCTACGATACGGAAAAGGGTGCGGGTACAATGAATCATCATACCTTTTTAAGAGCGATCGGGCCTGAACCTTGGGCGGTGGCTTATGTTGAACCCTGTCGTAGACCTACCGATGGCCGTTATGGTGAAAATCCTAACCGAGTTCAACATTATTTTCAATATCAAGTTTTAATTAAACCATCTCCTGATAATATTCAAGAAATTTATTTAGACTCTTTAAGAGCATTAGGAATTAATCCCGATGATCATGATATTCGTTTTGTAGAGGATAACTGGGAGTCGCCCACCCTTGGCGCTTGGGGTGTGGGTTGGGAAGTGTGGTTAGATGGCATGGAAATAACTCAATTTACCTATTTTCAACAATGTGGGGGTATTGACTGTAAACCCGTTTCCATTGAAATTACCTACGGTTTAGAGCGTTTAGCCATGTATTTACAAGAAGTAGATACTATTTATAATATTCGTTGGACAGATCAGATTAATTACGGAGATATTTTCTTACAATCAGAAATTGAACAATGTACCTATAATTTTGAAGCATCTAACCCCGATTTTCTGTTTAATTTATTTAGTTTATATGAAGAAGAAGCAAAACAATTAATTGAAAAAGGATTAGTTTTACCCGCTTTAGATTATGTTTTAAAATGCTCCCATAGCTTTAATTTACTGGATGCAAGGGGCGTAATTGCTGTTACTGAAAGAACCCGTTATATTAGTAGAATTAGACATTTAGCCAGAGAAATTGCCCATCTTTATTTAGAACAAAGAGAATCTTTAGGTTATCCCTTAAAAGAGCTAGTTAAGGCCTAAATTTTAAGTCAGATGGTAGGGATATAGCACTGCTATCCCCCTACCGTCTAAATTTTTGGGAAAATTTAATAGATTTTTTATCGGAAGATGTTAAGAAAACTACTACCCTTAATTTCTATAACCTCTGTTTCTATCGCAACTTGATCAAAAGAGTAAGGATATAAAGTCATCAAATTTTGATAATATTCAACTCCTATTTTACGAAAAGTTCCGTATATTTACGGATGACACAATAATTAAATAAAGATTAAACTAAATATATTCACTTAATAATTAAGCTCTGTATGATTTTCAACTCTGTATGATTTTCAACTCTGTTTAATTTTTTGATTAGTTAAAATCCTTAGTAAAGGAGATTTAATTATGTTTGATCCATCTTCAGACTATTACAATCAAAATTCAGGTTTGACTTGCGCTCCCTGCTACAATAATCAGTTTTTGGGCGATTTATCAGATTTAATTACAGGTTTTGCACAACATTCTTCCCCAGTGGGACAAGCCACACCTTATTTAGAGGCATTAAATATTCCCGATACCTTCCCAATTAACGCCTTACAGGAATTTCAACAAAGATTACAAAATTTCGCTCAAAGCTCCACCGCCGATGAAATTTTAGGAGAAGCTTTCGGAGTTAATTATAATCAAGAAAATGCCGACACTTTGCTCAATAACTTAGCTCAAGGTAATTTTAATGGTACACCGCAAATTCAAGTTATTGATTCTGATATATTAGGTAGTGCCAATGGAGCTTATTCTGCACAACTTAATACTATTTTCCTCTCAGATGAATTTGTTAATAATAGCCAGACTCAAGCTATAGTTGATGTGGTTTTAGAAGAATTTGGTCATTTTATTGACAATCAAATTAATGTTGGAGACTGCGCGGGAGATGAAGGAGATATATTTGCAAGATTAGTACAAGGCCGGAGTATAGATAGTGCAGAATTAGCCTTATTACAAGAGGAAGATGATAGCACATTAATTAATTTTGGACTTTGGACAAAAAGAAATTGGTAGAGGTTAAAATAGAAGATAAAAAAATAGACAAAGTAAAACTAACCTAAAATAATTTTAGGGGAAAAAAGATTAATTAACAGTCGTTTCTAACAGCAATTTAGCTATTTTGTTGACATTTTTGATTCTTTTTTATAACCTGATAACGTGGTCTTTTCACTTGTATTTCACCTTTTTTCCGTCCAGAAGAATAACCACGGGGTTTGGGAAAATTAGAATTGATCTCAATGGTGCTAATAATTCTATAAAAGTCTCTCTGAACAGCACTGGGGTAATCTTACTCTCACGAAAATTAGGCAAATATTTCTCCCAAGGGCGGGGTAAGCAAACAGCTAAATTCCTTGCATTCCACAATTGAATATAAGCAATTAAAATTAGGTTCATCCAGTTTTCTTCATAACTTGTATGAGAGGTTAAATAGTCGTTCATTAATAATCTTTGTTTGCCAAATCGAAAAAAGTGTTCCAAGTCAAAACGTTGACGATAAGATTGATAAATTTCAAGCAAAGTTAATTCGTTACGGCGTTTACCAATGGCAATTAACCACATTGGTTTCCAAATAGAATTACCTTCTTGATCAGTAACAGTAATTTCCAATAATGTAAAGGGATAATCATGCAATTTATGTTCCTTTGTTCCCTTCATTAACATATTATTCCAACCCTTAATTTTGACATTTAATAATTTACCACGTTTCGTAGTAAAATTAGTTTGAATTAAATCATCAGGGGGATGCCAAGAAGTTGAATCTTTTAAATCAAATTTATCACCATACCAACGTGGATGTCCACTTTTTAACTCAGAAGAATCTTTGACAAAAGGACGAAAAAAAACACGATTACTTTTAACTCTGGTGACAACAAGTCGATCTTGATTAAGAACTTGTTTGCCAATAAAATCTTTTTGACTATAAAGACAATCTACGACAATAACTGATAGAATTATCTTAAATAATAATGAATCTGTCAAAACTTTATTAATCTGTTTATGAGCAACAGAAACATCTTTTTCATCGCTTTTTACTCGTTGAACTGATAAAGGAATTGTCCAAGAAGCATCACAATTAGATATTTTTTCAGGTAAGTAAAAAGCCAAGAATAAGCATGACCAATATTGATGGGTTTATTGCCTTTAATACTGTTAGGTTGATGAATAAACGTTTTATCAGATACAGTAGGAGAAAACTGGCGTGAATTAGGGGTTACATCAATGCCAAATAGATGAAACTTTCGCTGATTATTTTGAGGAATACTCTCTAAAATAATCTTAGATATTTCGGCTTTATTTGTGATTTGTGATTTCTTTTTTCCCGCTTTATTAAAATCAGCAATTGCTCGATAAATACTTTGGTATTTATGTTTAAATAGAGGATTTAAACTTAATTCCACGACTGTTTTAGCATCTTGATTACTACTAAGAGCATCGAGTAAATTCATCAAGGCATCTTTTCTTAAACCAAGACTTTGATATAATCGTTGACGACCTTGAATAAATTGTTCAACTTCTTGGTAATTTTTATTTTTGATTTTCATATTATTTTGAATAATAAACTATCTATTTATTCTAATCTATAGAACAAACTTGTTGAGAAAGAAAGTTTATTATTTGACATTATGCTATTAGACAATATTCAATTTCTCTTAATATAAATATCTTATTTTAATTTTTTCGGTCTGATGTGAGCTTCATTAAATCTAATTTTTTGTCCAAAGTCCAATTTAGTTGCAGGTAATACCTATCAATTCCGTCAAAATGGTGTAACCTTGGGTGATTCTTACCTCTATCTACGCAATAGTAGTGGTGGTTTAATTACTTATAATGATGATGGTGGTGGTAATCTTAATTCATTGATTAACTATACCGCCGCTTATACTGGTACTTATTACCTTGATGCCCGTGCTTATAGTTCTGGAACGGGAAGTTATACCCTCAGTGCTTCCTATCTTGACGAGTTTGCAGGTAACACCGCCACAACAGGTTCACTAGCCATCGGTACTTCAAGAACTGCTACCATTAACTATGGTGGAGACTCGGATTGGTTCAGAGTTAATTTATTGGCAGGGAATACCTATCAATTCCGTCAAAATGGTGTAACCTTGGGTGATTCTTTCCTCTATCTACGCAATAGTAGTGGTGGTTTAATTACTTATAATGATGATAGTGGTGGTACTAACAATTCTTTGATTAACTATACCGCCGCTTATACTGGCACTTATTACCTTGATGCCCGTGCTTATAGTTCTGGAACGGGAAGTTATACCCTTAGTGCTTCATTAGTACCAAGTAACCCTACAGATTGGTATAGCACTAATTTACGGGACGCTGGATTAATTAGTTTAACCCGCTCTTTAGCATCTGACAGCAATTTGAGTCGTAACGATATGATCTCTATTTTCCGTAACGCAGAAGATGGTAGCACGATTGATGCTAACGAGTTAACAGATTTACGCACTATTGTGGCAAACTCTAGCCGTTTCGCTATGGCTGATTATGTAAGAGTTTTATCTAATAAGATTGCTAATAGCGATGCGGCAAATGTTCGTTCCGGTTTCGGTAACTTGTATGCAGGTAGTAGTTCCACTCAAATGGAAAACCTCATCGGTAAATGGTTTTTAGGTACGGATCGCCCTGATGCTGCATCAGGTACTACCTATCGTTTTGCTAGTGGTTCTCTATTCCAAAGTGGAGTTAGCTATACTGATATAAACCAAGGCAGTCTTGGGGATTGTTACTTACTGGCAGGTTTAGCAGGTGTGGCTTTCCGTTCTCCTAGTGCAATTCAAAATATGTTCATTGACAATGGAGATAATACTTATACCGTCCGCCTCTACAATAATGGTATAGCGGATTATGTGACTGTAGATCGTTATTTACCAACAAATAGTATTGGTGGTTTTGTCTATGCAAATCGGGATAAAGGATTACTTTATAACAATTCTGCGAATGAATTATGGGTTGCTTTAGCCGAAAAAGCTTATGCTCAAATGAATGAGTCTGGTTGGATCGGTCAAGATAATACCAATTCTTATTTCGGAATTGAGGGAGGAATGCCAGATACAGTTTTACGACAAGTTACCAATCAAAATAGTACCTGGGACTGGTCTTTAACGGATAGCGATCTCACTAATGTTATTAATCAATTTAATGCAGGTCGAACTGTATTTATGAATTGGAGTAATCATGCTTTAACTCTTGTTGGTTACAATTCTAGTACCCAAATGTTTAGTATTTATAATCCTTGGGGACGTACATACACTTTAAGTTGGAGTCAAATTCTTAATGGTGGCTATTCACCGGATGGAGTTCAATTTACCGACTGGAGTTATTCTGTTTAATTACTTGTTTAGTTTGCTTTAATAACTGCTTCCAAAATACTAGGATAACTGTTAGCAACTTTTGCTGAGTTATCCTAGTCATAATTATTGATCAAATAATAAATTATGGAGATAGACAATGAGAAAAAAAAGATTACTCGCAGGGGTAATACTTGGCTTTTTAACCGCAACATCTTTACTCTATAGTCAAGTCATCGCTAAAGAAAATAATCCCCATCAAACTAAAATGAATCAAACCATGAATCTAAAACAGACAAATCAGATGGCTGATCAAATACAAGTTGTAGCTAAAATTTCACAGTTACTTGCCACAGAAGAAATTAGACCTCCATTGGGAGTAAAGCCTGATCCCACTCGGGATATTGGTTTTGCTTCTGTATTTCTAAGTTTAGAAAATCATCAAGAAACTAATCAAACGATAACTATTCAAAATATTGAAATTCGCAATGTTTCTGATAATCAGTTACAAGATTTTAGTTTTGAATCAAAAGAAATTGAATTAAAACCTTTAGAAAATTCTGTCATTGATATTCATTTAACCAATAAAACTGGTTATCTTGGGCAAGATCAAGTTAAAGCAATTGTAACTTATCAAATTGGGGATCAAGTTTATACAATTGAATCTGAATTTGTAGAAGTTGATAGGCATTAAATCATGAATAAATAGTAACTAGGGTGGGCAATGCTTTTTAATCTTTGATTTTTTAATATTAATTTAGATTGATTGCCCACCCTACAATTATTGATCACTGCTGACTGAAATTCCGCCATGTTTCTAAAGCTGTTTGATGAATTTCTCGCCATGATAAATTATGTTTTTTCGCTAAAATTACACAATCTTCATATTCGGGTTGTACATTCATAATTTTCTTTTCTGTACCTAATTTTTGATAACCAATTTTAATTTTTATCATGCCATAATTTGTTTCAATTTCTTTAAATTCTCTTTCTAAAATATTTCTTACTTGGGTTGATCTTCTAATTCCTAAAGTGGTAGTTTCTTGGAAAATAATTTGTTCACATTGACCTACATTTTCAGGATAACAAATTACTGTTAATAAAACCCCTAAACGATTCTTTTTCATGGTGATGGGTTGGGTAAATACATCTAAAGCCCCCCCATTTAATAAACTATTCATGGTATAGGCGATCGCCTGTGGTGATAGATCATCAATTTGGGTTTCTAAGACTGTAATTGTTTCTAAATTTTCATAATTTAAGTTTGAATTTTCTTGAGTTTCTTTAATCTCTGAATTTGTCCCTAACCAAACTTGTAAAATATTAGGAATAATTAAATCATGATTTCCCGCACCCCTACCATATTTTTCAATTTTCATGGTTGGAGGTTGACCAAAATCTTCTGCTAAACTAACAATAATGGCCGCTCCTGTGGGGGTGACTAATTCTTTTTTAATTTGATTACTATAAACGGAAACTTGACGAGTTTCCCATAATTTTAACACGGCGGGAACAGGCACGGAAAGCTCACCATGAGCCACTTTAACCGTTCCTCCTCCCGTTGGTAACGCTGAACTATAGATTTTTTCTATACCTAAATAATTTAAAGCGATACAAGTTCCCACAATATCCACGATCGCATCGGTAGCGCCCACCTCATGAAAATGGACTTTTTCGGGGGGAATACCATGCACCGCCCCCTCGGCGATCGCTAAATTTTGAAAAATCTTGAGACTTGACTCTTTAACTTGATCACACAGTTGACTCTGGTTAATAATACTTTCAATTTCCGGTAAATGTCGAACATGGTCATGATGATGTTTATGATGGGAATGGGAATGTTCATGGTGATCATGTTCGGACTCAATTAAATTAACATTAACTTTAGTACAGGTTTGACCATGACGGATCACCTTTTCACTACTTAAGCGAAACTCGTGATCTAAGCCTAATAAAGATAATTGTTGACTTAAATGGCTTAAGGGTACACCTAGATCAACCAATGCCCCTAAACACATATCTCCAGAAATTCCCGTTGGACAATTAAAATAAGCAATTTTACTCATAAAAACAGAAAAAAACTATGGCTACCTATTATGAAATTCATCCCCAAGATCCCCAATCATATCAGATTGACAAAATTATCACAGCCCTCAAAAAAGGTGCGGTGATGTTATATCCCACTGATACAGTTTACGCTATTGGTTGTGACTTAAACAATCAAGAGGCGGTAAAAAGGGTGAGAAGACTTAAACAAATGTCTAACGATAAGCCTTTAACTTTTCTTTGTTCTTCATTATCTAATATTTCCGAATATGCGGTAGTGTCGGATCCGGCTTACCGTTTGATGAAACATTTAATTCCGGGTACTTATACCTTTATTTTACCTAGTACAAAATTAGTACCAAAAATTGTCATGAACCCAAAACGAAAAACAACGGGGATCAGAGTACCTGATAACTCCGTCTGTCAAGCCATTTTAAACGCCTTGGGCAACCCGATCATTTCCACTTCTGCCCATTTAGCTAACGAGGAGGAAGAATTATCTTTTACGGGCTTAGAAAGGGCGAAATTATTTGATCAACTAGAAAAATCGGTAGATCTAATCATTGAAACGGGGGAAGATCCGGGTTTTCAAGTGTCAACAATTATAGATTTTACCAATTATGAACCCGTTTTAGTGCGTAAAGGTTTAGGGTGGGAAGAAGCCCAAACATGGCTACCGATCAGTTGACAGTTGACAATGGATAATTGACAATTAATAGCAAATAATTAATTTTTCAAATTTAATAAACCTAAAAATTTATGACAGATACAAAAGGAGCAGATGCAGTTGATCAGGCGATCGCTGTGGGAATAGACTTTGATGGAAGCCCCATTCCTCAGGAAAAACTAGACTTATATCAAAAAGTAATGGCTTTAGAAGCCGGAAGACAAAGAAGTGGCGTTTCTAACACAATGCGCTCTCGTATTGTGAGAATAGGAGCAAAACATATTCCCCAAGATGAATTAAATCAAATGTTAATTCAAGCTGATTTTGCACCTTTAAAAGATAAGGAAATCGCCTTTTTTTATGGTGGGAAATAATTAAATTAATGATAATTGACAATGGATAATTGATAATTATTTTTTAGTTAAAAATTGATTTTACTGGGGGTAAACTGCCGTTAACCCCCTACAGATTTTTAAATAATTGGTGACAGATTATCTAATTTTTCATGAACAACTTTTTGATAAAATTCTTCTAAACCTTTAACACATTCTACATCATTAAATACTCGATCTTGATTATTTTTAATTTTTTCTTTAATCTTATTTCTAAATTCATGATCTAAACCCAATTTAACAGCAATATCTATATATTCCTGTTCATTATTGGCGATCGTTTCTTCCATTCCTAACATCTTTAAAATACCATAGGAATGACGTGATCTCATAAATTCTCCCGGACAAGTTACAATAGGTAAATTACAAGCGATCGCCTCTAAAGTTGTATTACCACCAGACCAGCCAAAACTATCTAAAAATATATCAGAAATTAAATTTAATTGATAATATTGAATTTGATTTAATTGTGATAAAAATAGACAATAATCATTACTATTTAATCCTACATTATTAAAAGCATTATTTAAACGATTATTAAATTGTTCAATGATAGATTTTCCAAACTGATTACTTTTTAAAAAGACAAATTGTGATTGGGGTACTTGTTTGGCTATTTCTGCTAAAATGTAATCATATTGGGGTAAATATTTAAAAGTTGACTGACAACATAAATAAATAATTTTATCCTCTTTTAAATTAAAATCAGAGCGTTTTTTGATCTCTTGAGGAAGTTGGGGTTGATCATAACAAACACCAATATTAGGTAAATTTATTAAAGTTTCTGTATAATGTTCTTGAGCATTGTTAGTCTCCATTAATTCACTTGATAAAAAATAATCAATATTTGGACTTCCAGAAGTAACAGGATGACACCAAGTTGTACATTGAATTGGTGCTAAACGTAAGGCTGAAAGCTTTGTCATTATAGTTTCCATCCCAACTTCTATAAATACTAAAATATGTAATTGATCTTGATAAATTTGTTCAGCAAGTTTTTCAAAATTATTGGGAAAATAATAAAATTTATCACTATAATTTTTAATTTCATTTGTCATTTGATCAAAAGCTAAATTACCATAATAACAATAAATTTCAAATTGTTCTTTATTGTGATGTTTTAACCAACCTTTACTTAACTTGCCAACAGTGTGAAAATTCATTGACATAGACACATAACCAATTTTAATTTTACCTTGATTAGTTAAAGGTGGAATTGTTAAACTTTGCATATATTGAGGATATTTAAACCCCATAACATAATCAACAAATTTACCATATTTTTGCTGTAAATCCCTATCATTTTGATATTGATATGCTAAATAAAAATTAGTACAATTACCGATACTTGTTAAGGCATAATCTAAATTTTGAGCATCAAGTAATTGTTTTGAATTAATTAACTGATCTAAATAATCAATAAATTCTGTAAATTTATCTCGCCAAATATTAATTTCTTCTTGATTATTATATAAAATAGGTAAAATTCGTTGAGCTTCAATTTTTAAAGTTAAATTTTCAGAATTTTGATCAATCAATTGATTAAGAAAAATTTGATCTTCTTGGGTATATCTATTCAGTTTAAAAGAAGAAATAAAACAAAGATAAATATAGTTATTATAAGGATATTCTTGTAAAGCTTTAAGATAGATTGATCTTGATTTTTTTTCATTTCCTAACTGACGATAACAGTTAGCAAAGTCAATATAAATGTTAGGTTCTTTTTTCCTATTAATATTAGTAACAAATTGTTCAAATTTATCAATAGCCTGATCATATTCATTCTGATAGTAATTAATATAAGCAGAATATAATAATGATTTAGAAGGCTCAATATTCTCAAAAGCTTTACTTAATTTTTCTAAAATTTTAATGTTTTTAGGTCTAAATTTTAAGACTATTTCATATTTTTCGATCGCCTCAATATAGTTTTTTTCTTCAAGTAATAGATCACCTAACTTAAGATAACTTTCAAGATTTACTTGATCTAATTCAATAATTTTTTGATAAATTAATTTGGCTTGTTCTATTTGATTAATTTCTGTTAATAAATTACCTAATCTTTCATAAATTTCTACTTTATTAGACTCTAATATTAGAGCTTGTTTATAAAATTCAATTGCTTTTTCTTTTGCTTCTAATTTTTCTAAAATTGTAGCTAAATTAACTAAAAATAAAAAGTTTGAACTATTAAGATTAACAGCTAGTTGAGCATAAGTTAAAGCTTCTTGATATTGTTCTTGTTTTAAATAAATTAAAGCAATACAATTATAAAGATAACAATTATATTTATCCCACAATAAAGCTTGTTTATTTTTCTCGATCGCCTGAGCATATTTGCCTTGATTATAAAGATTAACACCTTCTGCAATTAAAGATTTAATTATTTCTGGTTTTTGTTGAAATTCTAAATTTTTATGTAAATCATTAATTACTTTAATTGCTAAAATATTTCTTAATTTCTGTTCTATTTCTGGCAAATTATAATTAATTACTTGATTAATGTCCCAAGTTAATATCGTAATACCATGAGCAAAATTAACGGGTAATTCTAATAATAAATTAACAGATTCATTACTATTAATAAAATCATAAATTGCCTGTTGTGTCAAGGTAAAATTGCTATTATTAATCATAATTAATGCCTGATCTGCTAAAAAAGGACGTACTAATAATAAGCCCATTAAAACAGAACGATAATCAGATTTACTATTATAAAAATATACTCCTATTTTTAGATCGGGTTGTAATTCTTTTAAATCTGCGAAAAATTCTTCATCATTTTGATTACAAAAAAATACATTTTCATCTAAATTAAACTTAGTTAAATTTTCCGTTAATTGATTAAATTGCTCATCATCTAAATTATCTACTGCATAAGCAATTTTATCTTGATAATTAAATAAAGCACCGATTAAATTAATACCTTGATCACTTCCTATTTCACAATAAATTTCATCATCATTAAGAAACTCAACTGTACTATTAAGTAATTCTAATAAATTAGAATTAGTTTTAAGATTCATTTCCGTTAATTTTTGACTTAAATCTTTTGTTTGTGAACTTATTTGATCTTGAGTAAAGTTTTCTAATAAAGAAGATAGTTTATTAATAAAATTTTGAATGTTCATCTTAAGTAATCTGGTTAATTAGAATAAAAGTTAATGTTAATTTTGTAATTTTTCGTGAACAACTTTTTGATAAAATTGTTCTAAACCTTTGACACATTCTACATCATCAAAAACTTTATTTTGATTAAGTTTCATTTTTTCTTTAATCTTATTTCTAAATTCCTGATCCAAGCCCAATTTAACGGCAATATCTATATATTCTTGTTCATTATAGGCGATCGTTTCTTCAACTCCTAACATCTTTAAAATACCATAAGATTGACGACCTAACATTAATTCTCCCGGACAAGTTACAATCGGTAAATTACAAGTTACAGCGTCAAAAGAAGTATGTCCACCGGAAAAAGCAAAGGTATCTAAAAATACATCAACACAATTTAATAAACTAATATAACTTTCCCAATCTTTTTGTGCTGGTAAAAAAGTACAATAATCATCCACATTCAGGTTATGATTAGAAAAGACTTTTTTTAGACGATTATAAAATAGATTTTTGATATGAGTCGGTTGCTGAAAACTTCCTCCTTTTCTTAAGATAAATATAAATTGTGCTTTAGGCACTTTTAAAGCAATTTCCGGAAAAATGTAATCATATTGGGGTAAATATTTAAACACTAACTGACAAGATAAATAAATAATTTTATTCTTATCTAAATTAAAATTAGAACGATTTTTTATCGGTTCAACAAAGTTAGGTTTTGGGTAAGAAAGTCCTAAATTTGGTAATTTAATTAACTGCTCTGTATAATGGTCTTGAGCATTATTTTTTTCAATTAAATCCCCTGATAAATAATAATCAATTGTTGGTAGTCCAGAGGTGCTAGGATGTCCCCAAGTGCTACATTGAATTGGTGCTAATCTTAAAGAAGCTAATTGAGTTGTTTGCGGCCACATTCCGATCGCCAAAAATACTAAAATCTGTAATTTATCTTTTAAAATCTGCTGACAAATTGCTTCTAAATCATCAGGAATATAATAAAAATAATCACAAATATTTTTAATTTTTTCTGTCACTTCTCCTTCAACAATTCTTTTAGATGTGGCATAAATATAAATTTCAAATTTCTCTCGATTACACTTTTCTAACCAGCCGATTATCCATTTACTTGCACTAGAATTACCAATTTGATCTGATAAGTAACCAATTTTAATTTTTCCTTCTGAGGTTAAGGGCGGCATCATTAAAAGTTGAATATATTGAGGATATTTTAAGCTCATCACATAATGAACAAAATTACCATATCTTCTTTGTTGTTCTTTATAAATTTGATATTGATTTTGATAGATTAAATAAAAATTTATTTTAACATTGATACTTTGCAAAGCATAATTTAAGTTTTGAGGATTATCTAATTGTTTACTATTAATTAAATCGTCTAAATAGTTAAGAAATTCATTAAATCTTCGATTATGAAAAATAATTTCTTCCTTTGTATTGTAAACAATTGGCAATAATCGTCTGACTTCCATTTGTCCAGTTAAATTATGAGGCATTTTTTGCAAAAATTCGTTAATAAAAAGCCAATCTTTTTCTGTATAACCTAATTGTTGTAAGAACATAATAAAATAAAGATATAAATATTCATGATCAGGATATTTTTCTAAACCTTCTAAACAGATTAACTTTGCTTGATTTTCTTGATTTGTGTGACGATAACAGTCAGCTAAAGCTGCATAATCGAAACCATTACCAATCTTATTGATAAAAAAATCTTCAAATTCTTGTAATGCTTCCGAATAATTATCTTGATAATATTTTAAATAAGCATTATATAATAAAGCTTGATCGGGATCCTTATTTTTGTCATAAGCTTGAGCTAATTTACTTAAAATAATAGCTTCTTTTGGTTTTAAGATTAAAGCTTGTTTATAAATCTCAATGGCTTCTGTATATTTATGATCTCTCATCAAAAAATCACCTAAAGCAAGAAAAGCAAATATTTTTTCCTGAGTTAAATTAATTCTTTGAGCAATATGATAATTATTTTGTTTAACTATTTCTAATTTTTCTAAAAACTTACCTAAATTAAGATAATATTGAATGTTTAAATTATTAAGATTAATTGCTATTTTTATAAAATTTAATGCTTCTTCATATTTTTCTTGTAAGAAATAAATTGAGGCTATATTTTCATAAATAGAAGAATTATATTTATCCAATCTTAAAGCTTTTTGATATTCTTCAAGAGCCAGATCATAATTATTTTGTTGATTTAATTCAAACGCTTTTTTTATTAGCTGATTAACGATGGCTGGTTTTTGTTGAAATTCTAAGTTACAATGTAAATCATTAATTACTTTCACTGCTAAAATATTTCTTAATTTATTTTCAATTTCTGGCCAATTATAATTAATTACTTGATTAATGTCCCAAGTTAAAATCGTAATACCATGAGCAAAATTAACGGGTAATTCTAATAATAAATTAACAGATTCATTACTATTAATAAAATCATAAATTGCCTGTTGTGTCAAGGTAAAATTACTATTATTAATCATAATTAATGCCTGATCTGCTAAAAAAGGACGTACTAATAATAAGCCCATTAAAACAGAACGATAATCAGATTTACTATTATAAAAATATACTCCTATTTTTAGATCGGGTTGTAATTCTTTTAAATCTGCGAAAAATTCTTCATCATTTTGATTACAAAAAAATACATTTTCATCTAAATTAAACTTAGTTAAATTTTCCGTTAATTGATTAAATTGCTCATCATCTAAATTACCTACTGCATAAGCCATTTTATCTTGATGATAATATAAAGCACCGATTAAATTAATACCTTGATCACTTCCTATTTCACAATAAATTTCATCATCATTAAGAAACTCAACTGTACTATTAAGTAATTCTAATAAATTAGAATTAGTTTTCAAATTCATTTCCGTTAATTTTTGACTTAAATCTTTTGTTTGTGAACTTATTTCAGCCTGAGTAAAGTTTTCTAATAAAGAAGATAGTTTATTAATAAAATTTTGAATGTTCATCTTAAGTAATCTGGTTAATTAGAATAAAAGTTAATGTTGATTTTGTAATTTTTCGTGAACAACTTTTTGATAAAATTGTTCTAAACCTTTGACACATTCTACATCATCAAAAACTTTATTTTGATTAAGTTTCATTTTTTCTTTAATCTTATTTCTAAATTCCTGATCCAAGCCCAATTTAACGGCAATATCTATATATTCTTGTTCATTATAGGCGATCGTTTCTTCAACTCCTAACATCTTTAAAATACCATAAGATTGACGACCTAACATTAATTCTCCCGGACAAGTTACAATCGGTAAATTACAAGTTACAGCGTCAAAAGAAGTATGTCCACCGGAAAAAGCAAAGGTATCTAAAAATACATCAACACAATTTAATAAACTAATATAACTTTCCCAATCTTTTTGTGCTGGTAAAAAAGTACAATAATCATCCACATTCAGGTTATGATTAGAAAAGACTTTTTTTAGACGATTATAGAAAATATTTTGTCTACTCAATGATTTTTCTATATAAGCACCTGCTCTAATCACAAATATAAATTGAGATTGAGGAACTTTTAAAGCAATTTCTGGGAAAATATAATCATATTGGGGTAAATATTTAAAGATTACTTGACAAGATAAATAAAGAATTTTGTCATCACTTAAATTAAAATCAAAACGATTTTTTGTCGGTTCAACAAAGTTAGGTTTTGGGTAAGAAATACCCAGATTTGGTAATCTAATTAACTGCTCTGTATAATGTTCTTGAGCGTTATTTTTTTCAATTAAATCCCCTGATAAATAATAATCAATTGTTGGTAGTCCAGAGGTGCTAGGATGTCCCCAAGTGCTACATTGAATTGGAGCTAATCTTAAAGAAGCTAATTGAGTTGTTGCACCAAACATTCCGATCGCCAAAAATAATAAAATATGTAATTTATCTTTTAAAATTTGTTGAGAAATTGCTTCCAAATCATCAGGAATATAATAGGCATAATCACAATATTTTCTAATTTCATTAGTTGTTTGACTAAATACTGTTCTTTTTGAAGTAGCATAAAGATAAATTTCAAACTTAGTTCGATCGCAATTTTTTAACCAGCCGATGATCCATTTACTAGCACTGGTATTACCTATTTGATCTGATAAATAACCAATTTTTATTTTACCCTCATTAGTTAATGATGGCATAGTTAAAGGTTTAACCCATTGAGAATATTTTAATCCCATAACATAATGAGCAAAATCTCCATATTTCTTTTGTTGTTCTTTATAAGTTTCATATTGATTCTGATATTGTAACAAAAAATTTGTTTTGAATTTTAGACAATATAAAGCTTTATCTAAATTTGTTGGATCAGTTAACTTTTTAGATTGAATTATTGTCTCTAAATATTTCAGAGAATCTTTAAATCTATTGTTATACAAAATTATTTCACTTTGATCACAATAAATATCGGGGAAAAATCGTTGAAATTCTAATTGAATAGCAAGATTATCTTGGGCATTTTTAGAATATTCCTCTATCAATTTTAAGTCGTCTTGTGTTTCACCCCAACTATGAAGAAAAGATAAAAAATTAAGATATAAATATTCCTGATTAGGATGTTTTTTTAGTCCATCAAGATACATTTTTTTTGCTTTTGCATACTGGTTAGTTTTTTCATAACAATCAGCAAAAGCAACGTAATCATAACAATTACCTTCATTGTTAATAAAAAATTTTTCAAATTGTTTCAAAGCTTCTATATATTTATCTTGATAATAATTTGTATAAGCTGAATATAATAAGGCTTGGTTTAAATCATTGTTTCTTTGATAAGCTTTTGTAATTTTATCTAAAATTAGAGGGGTTTTTGGTTTAAATTCTAAAGCTTTTTGATATTTTTCAATAGCTTGATCATATTTTTCCAATTTCACTAAAATATCGCCTAAACCTAAATAAGCATCAACATTTTTTTCCTCTAACTCAATCACTTTTTGATAACTTATTTTTGCTTGATCTAATTGATCTAATTTTTCTAAAATTTTTGCTAAATTAAATTGATGTAAGGCAATTTTACTATCAAGATTAATGGAAATTTGAGCTAATTCTAAGGCTTTGTTATATTCTTCTAACTTAAAATATATAGATGCAATATTATTGTAAAGATAGGGATTATATTTATCCCAAAGTAAAGCCTGTTGATATTGTTCTATTGCCTCATTAAATTTTTCTTGTTTATTTAATTCTAAAGCTTTTTTACTTAACTGATTAATCACTTGAGGTTTTTGCTCAAATTCTAAATTTTTATGTAAATCATTAATTACTTTAATTGCTAAAATATTTCTTAATTTCTGTTCTATTTCTGACCAATTATAATTAATTACTTGATTAATGTCCCAAGTTAAAATCGTAATACCATGAGCAAAATTTACGGGTAATTCTAATAATAAATTAGAACATTTATTACTATTAATAAAATCATAAATTGCCTGTTGTGTCAAGGTAAAATTACTATTATTAATCATAATTAATGCCTGATCTGCTAAAAAAGGACGTACTAATAATAAGCCCATTAACACTGAACGATAATCAGATTTACTATTATAAAAATATACTCCTATTTTTAGATCTGGTTGTAATTCTTTTAAATCTGCGAAAAATTCTTCATCATTTTGATTACAAAAAAATACATTTTCATCTAAGTTAAACTTAGTTAAATTTTCCGTTAATTGATTAAATTGATCATCATCTAAATTATCTACTGCATAAGCCATTTTATCTTGATGATAATATAAAGCACCGATTAAATTAATACCTCGATCACTCCCTATTTCACAATAAATTTCATCATCATTAAGAAACTCAACTGTACTATTAAGTAAGTCTAATAAATTAGGATTAAATTTAAAATTGATTTTTGTTAATTTTTGACTTAAATCTTTTGTTTGTGAACTTATTTGATTTTGAGTAAATTCTTGTAACAAAGAAGATACTTGACTAATAAATTTTTGAATATCCATATAATAATGAGTTTAATTATTGACAATAAAATTTTGTAAAAAAAATCATTAAATAAATAATTCAGGAACTCGATTAAATAATTCTTGATTTAACATTGGTAATTTTTGACACATTTTTAAGTACCATTCTACTCTTTGATGATAATGTTGTGATAATAAACGATTTTCTTTAACCCAATTATAAGCATTAATCGCTGTTTGTTTCCGTTGGTTATGATTAATAATTAATTCATTTAGTTTTAATTCAAATTCTTCAATTGAATAGACATCTCTATAATATAATATAAATAAAAAAATTAAGCTATCATCAACAAAAATTTTAAGGAGAAATAGCCAAAATGAGTAATTATACTTGGCAATATATTCAAGATCACAAACAAGCAACTAAAAGATTATTAGGAATTAATTATGAACAATTAGAACTGCTAATCGCACATCTTTTAATCTTGGAGAAACAAGCAAAAGAAGAATCTGAAAAACAAAAAACTAGAATTATCAATTCCGGTGGTGGTAGAGAGAGTAAACTTTCAAAAGAAAACCAGATTATTTTGACTTTAATTTATTTAAGACATCATCTGAGTTTTCAACTATTAGGTATCGTCTTTCAAGTAAGTGAATCAACTGCGAATAATTTGTTTGATTATTGGCAAAAATTATGAGAGAAGCTTTGCCATGCTCTTTACTAGAACAAGTAAAAAGTCCCCAGAAAAAATAGAAGAAATGTTGGAAAAATTGAAGGAAAATGAATTATTAGTAGATAGTGAAGAACAGCCAAGAGAAAGACCTTTAGACTATGAAGAACAGAAAAAATATTATAGTGGAAAAAAATGTGAACATACTTTTAAAAATCAATTAATTAGTCTTCCAAAAGGCAGAGATATTGTGGATGTAGTGGCGGGAAAACCAGTCCTTCAAGTGATATTAACATTTGTCGTCAAAATCTCAAGAAGTTTGGGATGAATCAAATGTTTAAAGGGGATAAAGCTTATGTGGGAGAGCCACAAATTATTACCCCAAAGAAAAAACCGAAAAAGGAGTATTAACTCAGGAAGAAAAAGAAGAAAATAAAAAGATTTCATCGGTCAGAATATTTATAGAACATTTAATTAGAATCATAAAAATATGGCGAGTAGCAAGAGAAAGATTTAGATTAAGAAAAGATAAATATCAGTCAGTATTTTTAACAGTTTGTGGGTTAGTGAGATTAAGAATTGAGAGTTTAGTTTTAGAAATAGTAAAATCATCGTCATCAAGTGAAGTAATTGATGTTTTAATCAGTCATACTTTTGGGAGGAAATTAGATTTAGAGGAAATTTTGACGTGAAATTAACTTTACGGCGATTGATTGCTGAGTGCTGATTAAAGATGAAACTGTTACCATATAAGCTTTATCAGTTATTGGAGATGTCTAATGATAAATTAAGCCTGTTTTTCCTTCTATAATCGAATCTGCATAAACTGTGGGACTAGCTAAAGCAACAACACCATATCCTGCGCATTCAATAAATTTTAAATCAGATTTCATTGAATCAAAAAGATTATTTTCCAGAGGAAGTAAGGCAATATCACAATATTTAAGAATTTCTAAATAACGGGAATAATGACACCAAGATTGAAATTCTTTTTTGTCTGTTTCTAATGCTTCAAAAAATTCTTGATCATGAACAACTTTAAATTTCAAAAATTTCCCATATTGTTTAATTAATTTATTTAAACTCGGCATAATTTTCGACCATGATAATTTTCTATTTTGTGCGCCAAAAAATATAGTTATTTCTTCCGAATTATCATTAATTTTTAAAGGTGGTAAAAATGCTAATTGATTAGGAAAAATAACAATATTTGTACAAAATTCTTTCATACTATCCGCCAAAGGTTGAGTAGATGTTTGTAAACAATGACAAGTATTTAAAAATTTTAAATACAGATGTTTGATATTTTCTGACCAAGCGGTAAGACTATCATCCAATTCCGCCACAACCAGATAACCTTCTTTGATTAAATATTTTTGCATATTCCAGATTTCTTCTAAATTCATTTGATAATCTAAGAAAAGACGTTGCCAAATAAAAACTTTATTTTTATAATTTTTGCCTATATCATAATCAACATATTGTTGGTTATGAATAACCTTTACTCCCGGAATTGTAGCACTAAAATGATCAGGTTCACGAACTCTTACTAATCTACAGATAGAAGGAGTCTCTTTAGTTTGAATTAAAATTTTTTCTATTCTATTTATTGATTTCTGTGATCTAATGATGTATTGAAAAATATCAGTATTTATATTGAATTTATTTAACAAATACTTAACATTTCTAAAAATTTCTACTGATGATTGATTTAAAATTTGATATTTTATATCAAAAATTTTCAAATCTGCTTGATTAAATAAATCTTGAATATAGCTTAATGTTAAAAATCTTAAATTAGTTTGATCTAAGTAATCATGATCTTGTGATTTTCTTTTTAACGAATCAATAATTGTCGTCCAAGGTTGAATATTGTGACTCAAAGCAATAATTTGACCATCATCTTTTAACCATTTTTGATGCTCTTTTAATATTTGATGTGGATTAACTATATTTTCTAAAATATCTCTATAAATAATACAATCTATTGTTTTTTCATTAATATCTAAAATATTGAAATCTAATTTTTCAATATTACCAATAATTACTTGATCTAATTCTTTACTAACAATATTACCGAAATTTTCATTAATTTTAATTCGGATATATTGGCAATGAGGATTAATTAATTTATATAATTCACCTAAATCATTATTTCCACAACCTATTTCCAAAATCAAACTAGCATCACAAGGTAAATTTTCTAGTAAATCAGGATTAATATAATCATCATAATTTTGATTATTTTGACAAGTCAAATTTAATAACTGTTGTGTCACAAAACTTCTTTCCTTAATCAAAGAAATAGTTTGGTTTTCTTCTAAAATTTGATTGGTAAGTTTTTCCTCAACAACTTTTTGATAAAATTCTTCTAAACTTTTGACACATTCTACATCATTAAAAACTCGATCTTGATTAAGTTTCATTTTTTCTTTAATCTTATTTCTAAATTCATGATCCAAGCCCAATTTAACAGAAATATCTATATATTCCTGTTCATTATAGGCGATTGTTTCTTCTACTCTCAACATTTTTAAAATACCATAAGATTGACGACCAAACATCAATTCTCCCGGACAAGTAACAATGGGTAAATTAGAAGCAACAGCTTCAAAAGTGGTATGCCCTCCAGAAAAAGCAAAAGTGTCTAAAAAGACATCAGAAAATGATAACAAATGATGATAATTGTCCACACTTTGCTGTGGTAGAAAAATACAATAGTCATCAATATTAAGATTTAGTTGAATAAAAGCTTTTTTGAGTCGATTATAAAAAATATCTTGTTTAATTAAAGATTCTTTTTTTGATGCTCCTGCCCTCACAATAAATAAAAATTTAGCTTGGGGTACTTTTTGAGCAATGCAAGGAAAAATATAATCATATTCTGGTAAATATTTAAAAATTAATTGACATGATAAATAAATAATTTGATCTTGATTTAAGTTCAAATCAGCTTTAGTTTTTGTTATTGTTTTTAGTTTTGGTTTGGGGTAAGAAATTCCTAAATTTGGTAAGCGGATTAATTTTTCGGTATAATGTTGTTGACCATTTTCAGGTTCAATTAAATCTCCAGATAAATAATAATCAATTGTGGGTAAGCCTGATGTGCTAGGGTGTCCCCATGTTGTACACTGAACAGGAGCTAATCTTAAAGATGCTATTTGAGTGGTGGCTCCCCACATTCCAATAGCTAAAAAGACCAAAATGTGTAATTGATTTTCTAATATTTGTTTAGTAATGGCTTCGAGATCATCGGGAATATAATAATAATAATCGCATAACTCTTTAATCAAATTAGTTATTTCACTGTTAACTGTTCTGGTTGAAGTTGCATAACAATAGATTTCAAATTTATTACGATCACACTTTTCTAACCAACCGATAATCCATTTACTAGCACTGGTATCACCTATTTGATCAGATAAATAACCAATTTTAATTTTATGTTCAGAAGTTAAAGAAGGCATTTTGAAAGGTTTAACCCATTGAGGATATTTTAAACTCATTACATAATGAGCAAAATTTCCATATTTTTGTTGTTGATTTTGGTAGATTTGATGCTGATTTTGGTATTGTAAAAGAAAATTAGTCATAAATTTCACACTAGATACCGCCATACTCACATTTGATAAATCAGTTAGTTTTTGAGATTGAACAATAAAATCTAAGTATTCAAGAAAATGTTCAAATCTATTTTTATAAAAACTTAATTCGTCTTGATCTTGGTAAATATGGGGGAGAAAACGATTTATTTCTAATTGAATAGCTAAATTATTAGGAGCATTTTGTGCATACAAATTAATTAAATTAAAATCTTCTTCTGTTTGCCCAAAATCATATAAAAAAGCTAAAAATTTGCAAAATAAATATTCTTGATTAGGATTATTCTGTAATAATTTGAGATAAACTGATCTTGCGCAATCATACAAGTTCATCTTTTGATAACAATCAGCCCAAGCGAGTTGATCAAACAGATCTCCTTTATTATCTTTAAAAAATTCTTCAAATTTTGGGATTGCTTCGGTATAATTATTTCTACGATAATCTACATAAGCAGAATATAAAAGGGCTTGAGTTTGATCGTTATTTTGCCCATAAGCTCGAGCAATTTTTTCTAATATTTCTGGAGTTTTAGGTTTCAAAATTAAGGCTTGATTATATTGTTTAATTGCTTCCTCATATTCTTCTTTTCTAACTAATAAATCTCCCCATAAAAGACAAACTTGAAAATTATTTTTTTCTAATGTAATAAGTTTTTGATGAATTAATTCAGCTTTTGCTAACTGATTAGTTTCTAATAATAAACCAGCTAAATTAATATAACTATCTAAATGTTCAGGAGCTAAGTTAATACTTTTTTCATAAGCTAACATAGCATTTTCTTTTTGATCTAATTTTTCTAAAATTTTTCCTAAATTAAATTGATGTACAGCTATCTTATGATTAAGATTGACAGCAATTTGAGCAAATGCTAAAGCCTCTTGATATTTCTCCATTTTAAAATATAAAGATGCAATATTGTTATATATATAAGGGTTATATTTATCCCAAAGTAAAGCTTGTTTATATTCTTCAATTGCTTCTTTAAATTGATCTTTTTGATTTAATTTTAAAGCAGAAGTCATTAAAGTTTTAACCATAGCAGGTTTTTCCTTAAATTCTAATCTTAAATGTAAATCAGCAATTGCTTCTATTGCTAGAGAATTTTGATATTGATTTTCTATTTCTTGCCAACTATAATTAATCCCTTGACTCACATCCCAAGTAAAAATAGTAATTCCATTACCAAAACTAGGATGATCCTTGTGACAGGTTGGTAAATTGATCAATAAATTACATTGTTCATAACTATTAATAAAATCATAATTTGCCTGTTCTAGCATCGTATAATTACTATTATTAATAATAATTAAAGCTCTATCTGCTAAAAAAGGTTGAGCCAATAATAATCCCATTATGGTGGAACGATAATCAGATTTACCATTATAAAAATAAACACCTATTTTTAAATCCGGTTGTAACTCGTTTAAATCAGCAAAAAATTCTTCAAAATCTTGATTACAAAAAAAGACTTGTTCATCTAAATTAAATTTAGTTAAATTTTCGGTTAATTGATTAAATTGTTGATCATCTAAATTATCCACCGCATAGGCCATTGAATCTTGATTATTTAATAAAGCTCCAATTAAATTAATACCCTGACTACAACCTATTTGACAATAAATTTCATCTTCTTCCAAAGACTCGATCGCACAATTAAGCAACTGCATTAGACTAGGTGTACTAATTTCTTTAAGCTGATTGAATATTTCTTCAAACTGTCGTGATAGGGGTTTAATCGTATCTTGTCCCCAATTCTCGTATAAAGATGGCAGTTTAGCGATAAATTGTTGAATATCCATTGTTTTTAACAAGATTTAAAACGAACTGAAATATAATTATAGATCGAAAACTTCTCAAGTCTTCAATTTTAGTTCAATTTTCTATTTTTTATTTCTTTTCCTCTCAAAATATATGATTAACAGTAAATTTTCTCAAACATCGGAGAATTTAAAACAACAATATGAACAAAATCCCTATCCTGATGTAAGAATTGAACAATCATTTAAAAATGCCTATCCAAATCTTTACTTAAATAATTTAGTTACTTCCTATTATCTCAGAAATCACAAGGTAATAAATACTAAAGATAAAATTATTTTAGATGTGGCTTGTGGTAGTGGTTGTACAACTTTAATGTTAGCCCAAGCTAATCCAGATGCTCAGATCATTGGTATTGATTTTTCTCCAAATTCGATAGAAGTAGCTAAAAAAAGATTAAATTATCATGGGTTTAATCAGGTTGAATTTCACATTATGGAATTAGAAAAGGTAGGACAATTAAATATCAAATTTGATTATATTAATTGTTCTGATATTCTTTATTTTTTAGATGATTTAGTAAGTTCTTTAAAAATCTTAAAATCTGTTTTAAAACCAGAAGGAATTTTGCACGGGAATCTTCATAGTAAATATATGAGAAGATACTTTTATTTAGCACAAGAACTTTGTAAAATCATGGGTTTGATGGATGATACCCCTTCAGAAGTGGAAATAGAATTTATTCGAGAATTTATGAAAGCAGTCAAAGATGATACCACTTTAAAAAGAATGACATGGAGTGCTGATTTAGAAAAAAATGATCTCAGTTTGTTAATGAATTATTTGATAGTTAACGATCATGGTTATACCATTCCTAAAATGTTTGAAGTTTTAGATCACGCTCAATTAGAATTTATTAGTATGACTAATTGGCGAGATTGGGATTTAAAAAAACTCTTTAAACAACCAGATGATTTACCCGATGTGATCGAATATTGCCTTGATCAAGCTAGTGAAAAGGAAAAACTAGCTTTTTGTGAATTACTCCATCCCCAATCTCGTCTCTTAGATTTTTGGTGTGGGCATCGAGATCAAGCCCATTCTTTTCTTCCCGTTTCGCAATGGAAAGATTCTGACTGGCACAATGTCAAAATTTACCTGCATCCCCAACTAAAACAGGAAGATTGGAGACAAAAAATTATCGAAGAAATCAAACTCCATCATTCTATTGAAATCTGTCCTTTTTTACCAATGGCAGGACAAACTTTAACTTTAGAAAGTAATCTTGTCTCTGTATTATTACCTTTATGGGAAACTCCCCAATCTTTAGAATCTTTAATTAAAAGATACCTGACCATCAACCCCCTTGATTGCGTTTCTTTAGAGCCTATTTCCCCAAAAGAGGCCACCGACAAAATCAAAAGTATTTTAATCACCTTAGAAGATTGGGGTTATATTTTATTAGACAGATACTAATACTTTGAAAAGTGGGGTTTTTTCAAATTCTGAAAAAAAAAGAAATAGATGATAGGTAGTTGATCGAAAGTGGGTATAGTATCCATAACTAGATTAAAAAGCTTACTCATATTTTTAAAGGAGTCCATATATTATGAAATCCGATCTTCAAGTAAAATTCTTACAACACCTCAATAGCAAAAAAGATTCTGAACAAGGTTTTACCTTAATTGAATTACTCGTTGTAATCATCATTATCGGTATTTTAGCGGCGATCGCTTTACCTTCTTTCTTAAGCCAAGCTAACAAAGGGAAACAGTCTGAAGCGAAACAAAATATTGCTACTATTAACAAAGCACAACAAACTTTCCTCTTAGAAAATAATAGATTCCAGACCGTACAAGGTCAATTTGGGGCTTTAGGAACTGGTCTTAAAACCATGACCGTAAACTATGCCTACAATATTACTGTTCCTACTAAAGATGGAGGTTTATCAGCCATTGCAGTGGGAGTTGCTGCAGACCCGAATACCACTTCAGGTTTAAAATCATATTTCGGTGTGGTTGCTCAGTTGTATCAAGATGGTAGTAACGACTTGCAAAGCCAATCACTTGTTTGTGAAAGTGCGGCTGGAAACCAAACCAGCGTGAGTGCAGGACCTCTCGCTAATGGTGCAACTTCAGCCTCTGCCTCTCTTGATGCTTATGTCAACTGGAGTTCAGGTTCAACTGGAACTCTTCTGACGGATGGTACTATCACTGGTGTAACCCCTGGTACTTTAGCGTGTGATGGTACTACTTATCAGGCTTTAGCGGCTAAATAATTTAATTGCTTGATTTTCTTGATTTAAGAACAAGTGATTTAAAGAAAAATAAGAGGATAGATTTAAAATCTATCCTTTTATTTTCAGGTTAAATAGATCACCCTAACCCCCTCTAATATCCATATCACAACTTTATAAAATAAATGAGTTAACTCCCGTATCTGTTTAAGATACAATGGAAAAATGAAAATGTTATTATCTTGAAAATATGAATGATCTATCTAATGTATCTCAATCACCTAAGTTAATTGCTGTCGATTTAGGATGTGGAACTCAGAAAGAAAAAGGCTTTATTGGTGTTGATATTGTGCCGGCAGATCAAGTAGATGTGGTCGCTGACTTAAATCAGGGTTTTCCCTTTCCCGATCATAGTGTAGATCTGGTTAAAGCTCATGATTTTATAGAATATTTACCTGATCGCATTAAAACAATGAATGAACTCTGGCGCATCTGTAAACCAGGAGCGATCGTTGATATTTTAGTACCTTCAACTGATGGCCGAGGAGCATTCCAAGATCCAACTCACGTCAGTTTTTGGAATATCAATTCTTTTATGTATTACTGCCAAGAATATCCTCCCTATTTAACACTATGTCGAAGTCATTACGGTTTTAAAGGAGAATTTAAAATTGTTAACATTCAACAAATAGAAACAGCACCACAAGTATTTCATGTTCATGCAGTTTTACAAGCAATAAAATCAGAGACAATTACACCTTTAAACTTAAAGCACATAAACTTAATTGTATTTCCTGATTGGCAAAAAGGAAAAGAATTAATCTTTAATGAATTGGTTAAGGTATTCCAAGCAATTATTAATCATCCGAAAAGTCAAGAAATTTGTTTATTAATAGATACTCAAAACATAGATTTAGAAGAAGTAGAATTTTTAATAGCCGATGTTTTAATGAATATTTGTTATGAAAATGAAATAGAAAAAGAGGAAGAATTACTCCCGATCATTAATTTATTAGAAGTTAACTATTTGCAAGAATATCAAGGTTTATTGCCAAATTTAAATGCTCGGATTTTTTTAGAATATTATAATAATGAATTGATTAATAACATTAATTTTGAAACATTAGAAGAATTAAAAATAGAAGAACTAGAAGCCCAAACATTTGAAAAAGTTATAAGTGATAAATTTTTGATTGAATTACCCAAAATAGAAGCTAACAAAATGGAATTATCACCAGTCATTAGCGGTAATTTAATAGTTAGACCAACCCCAGCACAAGATAATCCTTTATGGCGATATTTTTGTAATAATCAAGGTAGATTAATTCATAAATGGCATCATTACTTTGACATTTATCATAATCATTTTTCACGCTTTAGAGGAAAAGAGGTGAAAATTTTAGAAATTGGGGTTTTTCACGGTGGTTCTTTGCAAATGTGGAAAGAATATTTCGGTGATCAAGCATTTATTTATGGTGTTGATATTAACCCAAAATGTCAAGAATTAGAGGAAGAAAGAATAAAAATTTTTATTGGAGATCAAGCTGATCGCAATTTCCTCAAAATGCTAAAAAATGAAATAGGAATAGTGGATATTATTATAGATGATGGAGGTCACTTGATGGATCAACAAATTAATTCTTTTGAAGAACTATATCCGGCAGTGAGTGAAACAGGTATTTATTTAGTAGAAGATCTACATACCAGTTATTGGCAAGGCTATGGTGGGGGTTATAAAAAAGCGGGAACTTTTATTGAATATGCAAAGAATTTGATTGATTCTATTAATGCCTATCATTCCCCCGAACTTACCCCCTCTTATTTCACAAAAACTTGTACAGGCATTCACTTTTATGATAGCGTCTTAATTTTAGAAAAATATCCTAACTATGAATATCCCAAAGATTCTAAAACAGGTTATCCATCTTTTTAAAATAACTTTAATCATTAATCACATTAAAAAATGATTAGTAATAATATAGATCAATTTTTAGAAGAATTTTTATATTTATTAACTCAAAATTCCCTTAAAATAAATCTCAAAAATACAACTCTAGTCAGCATCTCATCTATTAATATAGAACAAACTTTACTGAGTTTAGTTATTACCAATTTTTATGCTGATTTTGAGCGAATTTTATTGTTTACCTCCGCCGAAATTGAGCAACAATATTTACGACTTTTTCCTCAATTAGAAATTATTAAAATTGAGCCACTAAAAAATGTATTTGAATATAGTAGATTTGTGATTAAAGAATTAAATCAATATATAGAAAGTGACTATTGTTTAATCACTCAATATGATGGTTTTATTCTTAATCCTGAAAAATGGGATCAAAATTTCTTAAATTATGATTATATAGGCGCACCTTGGCCAGAAAAACTATCTATTATATCTCAAGCTAATCAAGTAGTAGGAAGTTTAGATTTAAGTAAAAATAGAGTTGGAAATGGTGGTTTTTCTTTACGCAGTAAAAAATTCTTAGAATTATCTGCCCAGTTAGATTTTGATAATCTGAATTTTCAGTGTAAGTCTGAAGATATTTTAATTTGTCATTATCTTTATGAATATTTTATTGATCACGCAATTAAATTTGCACCCTTAGATCTAGCAGTTAAATTTAGTTTTGAAGAAATAATTAAAGAATATCCTCAGATTACATGGAAAGATACTTTTGGGTTTCATGGAAAAAATCATTTAATGCCTGTTTTTGCTACTTTAGCGGAAAGATTTGATTCTTTAATTAATTCAGAGGAAATAATTATTGAAAGATTAAAAGATGAATTAAATTTAAAAGAAATTAATCTAATTATTTTCCCTGATTGGTTAGCTGATGAGGAAGAATTAGGCTTAGAATTAATGGAAATTATTAATAATTTAGCTCATCATCCTGAACATGAAAAAATGACTTTGTTAATAGATATTAGTAATCTTAATGAAGAAGATGCTAATTTATTTTTACAGGGAATTGCTATGAATTTAATGATGGAATTAGAATTAGATATTACTGAAAAATTAACTATTTCTTTAGTTAATTCCCCACAAGATTGGCAATTATTATTAACAACAATTGATTGTTGTCTGATCTTACAACATGAAAATAAAGCGATCATTAATCAATTATCTATTCCTGATCAATTAAGAGCTACTTTTGACAATCTATTAATTTAATTTACCCGAAAAACCTTACGGATAAAACTGTTTAAATTCTGTTTAGCAATGACAGAATTTTCCTCTTTTTTTTCAATAATTTCTAACTCCATTAATAAAGATATTACTTCCGTATCTAAAGCAAATCTTAATAAAGATTGAGGTAAAATTAAATCACTGGTTTCCCTTAAATCAATAATTTTTTTATCTTCATCATTGATTATTTCAACTAACATTAAAGGCCGTAACCAACAAGTTTGACGTTCAGATATTACTTGAATAATCTGTGCATATAATAAGTTTTGGCCTTTTTCAATACAAATAATTTGACTAGCTTTAAAATTATTTCCCATACCTTAACTTATTTTTTTATTGGTTTTTAAAAACTGTAGAGACGTAAAATTTTACGTCTCTACGATTATGATTTAAAAATTAGGCCGAAGTACACATTTCTCGAAAACGAATCTCATCACGATAGGGATCCGCACGGGTAACTTGTACATCCAAGCGATCGCCTAACATCACATTTCTTTCAAAACGATGGGGCAATTCTAACCCCAATTCTTCTAATAAAATAATTCCTAAATTATCATCTTCTTTTAACCATCTTAAGACTAAACCCTGCCAAACTTGATCCGTATTGCGTCTTAAATACTCTAAACTCCAATAACGGTTAGTTTGACGCTCCGTTAAAGTCGCTTCATAAGCCGAATCCGCCACACTAAAGAGGATATTCTGTAATTCATCACTACTAAAAGGTAGGCTATCACCCCTTAAATGGGCTTTAATTTGGAAATGTGCCAATAAATCACTATAACGGCGGATCGGTGAAGTTACCTGAATATAATGATCCAAGCCTAAACCAGCATGACGGATCGGGTTGATCCCCATCTCACTGCGGGGCATACACCGTCTTAAATGGACATAGCGCACAGGGCCGGGAGGATATTGCAATAATTCTTCATCGCTAGGTAGATCCGGCTGAGGTTGCCCCCTAAAGGGTAAAGGTAAAGCGTGAGTTTTACCATATAAACCCGCCACTTCTCCCGCCAAAATCATCATTTCCGCCACCAGTTGACGGGAATAGGCATTATCTAACACATCAATGATAATTTCATCATCGGATTTAACCTTAATGGAGGTTTCCGGCATTTTAATATTAATTGATCCCTGTTGTTGTCTCCATTTATGACGTTTTTGGGCATAATCCCACAAACTCATTAATTCAGGTTCGGCCGTAATACCCAATTGTAACATCTCATCCACATCATCGTAGGTCAGACGGTAGGTAGGTTTAACCCAACTAGGATGAATGCTAAAATCATTAATACTACCATCTTGATGCAAAGTCACCGCAAAACTTAAAGCAGGACACATTTTCCCTTGAATTAAACTCATGGGGCCAGTGGCCAACTCCTGCGGAAACATGGAGATCATGCCAGTGGGTAAATATAAACTGGTACTACGACGACGGGCTTCTAAGTCTAATTCATCTCCAGGAGTCACAAGACGAGTAGGATCCGCAATATGGATCCATAAACGCACTTGATCCCCTTTGGTATTACCATCTAAATATTCCACACTTAAGCCGTCGTCTATTTCTTCCGTGCTTTCGTCATCAATGGTATACAGTTTTAAATGGGTTAGATCTAGGCGGTTATTTTCATCAAGATCACGAGGTTGAACAATAAGACGATTTTGAGACACTTCAATTACCTTTTTCGGAAATGTTTTGGGATAGGAAGATCGCAACAAAAATAGGTTTTCGTGACGACTCCACCAACCTAACTCCACCAATAATTCAAAAGCAGAGTCCGGTGTTTTTACTCTATCTACATATTCTAATATTTCATTTGCTAAATTGTTTTTTTGTTCTGGGATCAAAACTAATTTTTCTAAAGCCTCTAAACGAATGCGATCGCTTTCACTCCATTCCACCGATTTTTTCTCTAAAGCATCTTTGACATGGAAGAAAAACTCCTGTTTTTCCCTTTCCCTTTGCTGTTCGATCTCTAACTGATGTAAAATTTCTTGAACTTGAGACGCACTTCTGGGTTCATAAAAATCCCCCTTATTTTTAAAATAAACCTTATCATCACTTAACAGACGATGCGCCGCATAACATAACACAGGGCTTTTTTCCGAATATAATAATTGAGCCAAACTATCAGGCGTAACCTTTATATTTTCCTCCCGTGATAACTCCCAAGCTATTTCTAAACTAGAGGGGTCTAAATAAGCCTCAACTTCCTGTAGAAAACTCCCAATTTCAGAAAACTCATAAAACTCACCTTTGACCTCATATTCTACCCGTTGGGGACGCAACTTGTGAGCCTGGCCGCCCTGATCAATAACGATCCAGTCTTTTTTTCCCTCTGGACGATCAACAACGGCAAGACGGCGTTCACCTTGGTTTCTAAATTCAATGAGTTTACCTTTTTCCACTAGCTTTTAAACACAATTGAGATATTAATAATAAAAATTATTGAGGAAATAAGAGTTAAGGATAAAATTTGAAAAAAGATTGAACTTTCATCCCTGATCCCTCATCCCTCATCCCTTTAAAACGATTAAGTTTCGTTATTAACAAAAGGTAATAAAGCTAAAATACGAGCGCGTTTAACAGCGTTAGTAAGATCCTTTTGTTGTTTAGAAGTTAAGCCAGTGATCCTACGGGGTAAAATTTTTCCTCTTTCTGTAATAAACTTATGTAATAAGTCTATATCTTTATAATCAATGGGTTGACTGGGAGGAATGGGAGAAAGACGTTTACGATAATAAGCCATAATTTGTAAATAAATTTCCTGTTATTGTTTGGTCTGGAAATGACTTATAATTAAATTTAATTTAAAATTAAATCTTAAATTAATTAAAGTCACTACAATAGAGTAAAAAAAGACAAAGTAATTAAAAGATTAGTTAGGATTTAATTACTAATTATTTAATTTCTTTGTGAACGGTATGGGCGTTACAATGGGGACAGAATTTTTTAATTTCTAATCTAGCCGTTGTATTACGACGGTTTTTAGTGGTGGTATAACGAGACACCCCTTGGGATCTTTTATTGGTATTGGTGCGACACTCAGTACATTCAATCGTAATGATGAGTCTAGCGCCTTTTTTACTAGCCATAATTAGTTGTTAAACCTTAATAATTGACAATAGTTGAACTAGGATATTATACCCGATCAGTTGGCAGTGGAAAGTGGGCAATTGACAATTTAATCTACTGTAACAATTTAATCCACTGTGCTTTAAGCCAAAGTATAATAAGCAAAGATTTATTTTCTCATATTTTGTTGCAACTGTGCAAGTAATTTTTTTAACCGTAGGTCTAAAGAAAAGCCTCGACGAGTTTGTACAATAACAGTTTGTGCCATTTGATCATGAAAAGCCTGTTGAAAACGCTCATCAGCTAAAGCTAAGGCACAGTCAGCGAAAAGGGGACAACATAATAAAATCATGCCGATGCCGTTAGTTAAATTATAATATTGAAGACCGATCATGGCTAAACAGGCCGCACTGCCTAAAATACCCTCTCTTTTAATTAAAGTAACCAGAGTGGGAATTTTTTTGAAGCGCGGATCTAACACTTTCATATCAAATAGCCACCGCCCTAAAGTTTGCCCCTTATTTCTTTCGGCGATCACTACCCTTACCAACATCCACAGGCCTAAAAATACTAACCATTGTAAAACTACCCCTGCGATCGCGCTCAATAACCAAATTACTAAAAAATCAATCACAAAAGCCCAAGCCCTTCTTTCTAAGGGAACTTTGGGAAAAGGGCGATAAATTGGCTTTTCGTTATTCATTGGCAATTGATCGGGATTGATAAATTAGGTTAAGTTTTAAGTTTAGTATAACAGGATCTTGAGCTTAAAAACCAGTAGAGACGTACGATCGTACGTCTCTACAAATTGCCGATCACTGAGCAAAAGTTTATCCCGCCGCTACCGCTAACTTAGCTGGAACAGCAATATAAAGAATAACCGTATCACCGCCTGTTAAAGCAGTTACACCTTCAGGGAAAGTAACATCCCCCACATGAAGCATCTGCCCCATATCTAAATTAGTAATATCAATATCAATGCTTTCAGGAATATTGGTAGGGGTACATCTTACCGTTAATTCGGTTAATCTTTGTTCTAAAATACCACCACGTTTAACGGCCGCTGAGTCTCCCACTAACTTAACGGGAACAACCACTTCAATGCTTTTTTGATTAGCGATCGAAAAGAAACTTAAATGATAAAGATTTCTTTTCCAAGGATGGGCTTGAACTTCTCTAATTAAAGCCTTTCCATTCCATGATAAATCAGCAATATTAACATCAACTAAAGTATTATTAATAGATGCTTTTTTTAATAAATTAACCGCATCTTTAGCATTAACAGTTAAAGCAAGAGACTGCGCCCCATGATGTCCATATAAAGTAGCGGGAATTTGACCTTCACGGCGTAAAGCTTTGGGGTTACTGCCTTCTGGTCTGGGTTTACATTCAATACTAACTTGCATTTTTTCTCCTAATAATAAAAATTCAAAATTTAAAATTTAGCGATGAGCTATTAGCCATCAGTTATTATATTTGGTAACAGTTGACTGGTAACAGGTAACTGTTCACTGTTTACTGAACGGGAGTTCCATTGTGATCTAATAAAGCTCGTTTTGGCCCGTGAATGGGATCCTCCACAATAATAGTCTGATCTCGGCCAGCCCCTAACGAGACGATCGCAATAGGAGTTTCCATCACTTCCGCTAAAAATTTCAAATAATCTAAAGCAGCCTGAGGTAAATCCTCTAAATTGCGACAATTGGTAGTAGACTGTTTCCAACCGGGTAAAGTCTCATAAATAGGCTTACACCGTGCAAATTGATTAGAGTCACTGGGAAAATGATCACAACGCTGACCATCTATCTCATAAGCCACACAAACCTTAATTTCCTCTAATTCATCGAGAATATCTAATTTAGTAATGGCTAAACAGTCTAAACCGTTGATTCTCACAGCATAGCGACCAATGACCGCATCAAACCATCCACAACGTCTACGACGGCCGGTAGTAGTACCAAACTCAGCACCCCGATCGCCTAATAACTGACCAATTTCCTCTTTTAACTCAGTGGGAAAAGGCCCTTCACCCACCCTTGTGGTATAGGCTTTAGCCACACCGATGACTCGATCGATCATGGTCGGGCCTACCCCTGCACCCACACAAGCTCCTCCCGCAATGGGATTAGAAGATGTAACATAAGGGTAAGTACCATGATCCAAATCAAGTAAAGTTCCCTGCGCGCCTTCAAACAAAATATTTTTACGTTGTTTGATCGCTTCAGCAATTTTCAGAGAACTGTCCACCACATAGGGACGTAAAATATCCGCATAACGCTGATATTCTTCCAAAACTTTGTGATGATCTAAAGGAGGCAGATTATATAATTTTTCTAAAATGGCATTTTTATAATTAATGCTCCACTCTAGGATTTTGGGAAACGCCTCCTCATTAATTAAGTCGAGGATGCGGATCCCCGTCCTTTCAGATTTATCAGCATAAGTTGGGCCGATCCCACGTCCGGTTGTCCCAATTTTAAAATCTCCTCTGCGTTCTTCTGCGGCCTTATCAATCAAACGATGATAGGGCATAGTTACATGGGCAGTTTGAGAAATAAACAGGTGATCACTCGGAACATTTAACTGTTTTAACTGTTCAATTTCCTCAAGCAAAACCTCTGGATCAATGACTGTTCCAGAGCCGATAATACATTCAGTATCAGGGTAAAGAATACCTGAAGGAATTAAATGCAGTTTAAAAGTTTGTTCGCCAACTACCACAGTATGTCCGGCATTTACGCCCCCTTGGGAGCGAACTACCACATCTGCTGATTTACTGAGTAAATCTGTTATTTTACCTTTTCCTTCGTCACCCCACTGGGCACCGATGACAACAACGTTAGCCAAGGGTTTAATCTAATTCTAAAGTTTACACAAACTATAATTATGGTCACTGAAGGGAACAAAAGTCAAGATCTATTTTTAAATCATAAAATTTTTGTTGAACTGGACTTCTTTTATTTGATCAATATCTGATTAACTTAGCCTGAATTATTCATGAACAAAAAAAACTACATATTATTCCTAATTTTTACTCAGAAACCCTCAAAAATAAAGGATTTTTAGTCATTTAGACACAATGATCCCTTGGTCATTTTATCTAAGCAAAAATCAATGTTGCGATGTTCCCCCTCTGGATAACCACTCTCGTTTCATAATAATTCGGCTTTATTGATTTGATTTTCTAATCTACTTATTGTAGGTTTATTGTAGGTTGAGATGCTAATAATTCTTGACCAATTAGAGGAGTTTTCCCACAGATAGTCTTGAAAATAGGGTCATGACGCAGATAATTACTATCATTTACATCTTCATAACCTGCTACTATTTGATAAACTCTTTGACTAATTAATTGTAAAAGGGGATGTACAACTTTATGTAATTGTCTTTTCTCATCCAAACAATTAGCTATCCCTTCACAAACTTTGAGATTTTCTTGAGCTTGTTTCACTAATAACAAACCGCCATCAGAACTTAAATCTACACCTGAGAATTTAACTTCTAATGGTTTTTTAGTAGGAAATTTTAAAGATAAATCACCGGAAGTTTGAGACATTGATCATCAATTTTATTATTTGATTGTTCACTAAACTTAGTGTATATTATTTCCTGAAAAAAAGCAGTGAGCGAGACGCTCACACCCCAAAATTTTCTACACCCTATTGAGAATTGTTATATTACTTATTACCCATTACTTATTATTTAATTTCTATTTTCTATGCCAAGAAACTTTAGGTAAAATTTGAGTTTGATCCACTCGATTTTGATATTTCATGGCAAAATTTAACAGAGAATCTAACAAAGAATCTGATAAATAATGGGGGTTTAATCCTAAGTCTAAAAGTTTGGTATTCTTAGCATTAAAATAATGTTGTTCTAGTTCCACTCTAGGGTTAGGAATGTTATTAATTTCTACTTTTAATCCTAAAGTTTGACCTGCTTTTTGTACCATTTGCGCCAGATCCCCTACACTGAATAATTCAGTAAATTGATTAAATACTCTAAATTTTCCGGCCTCAGCAGGATGCGCGATCGCCAACTCCATACAGCGCACCGTATCCCTAATATCTAAGAAAGCGCGAGTTTGACCACCAGAGCCATATACTGTTAAAGGATGGCCGATCGCAGCCTGAATACAAAAACGGTTTAAAGCCGTACCAAAAACGCCATCATAGTCAAGACGGTTGATCAGCATTTCATCCATGCCCGTTTCTTCCGTTAAAACACCATAAACCACACCTTGATTAAGATCCGTCGCTTTTAAACCCCAAACCTTACACGCAAAATGAATATTATGGCTATCATGGACTTTACTTAAATGATAGAAACTGCCCGGTTGTTTAGGATAGGGTAAAATGTCCTTACGGCCATTATGTTCAATTTCAATATAACCCTCCTCAATATCAATGTTCGGAGTACCATATTCGCCCATTGTTCCCAGTTTAACTAAATGGGAGTCGGGAAAATCCTCTTTCATGGCATAGAGAATATTTAAAGTTCCCACCACGTTATTAACTTGGGTAAAAACAGCGTGTTCCCGATCGATCATAGAATAGGGCGCGGCACGTTGTTCCCCAAAATGCACGATCGCTTCCGGTTCAAACTGACGGAAGGCTTTTATTAAAAAATCATAATTGGTAATGTCACCAATAAATAAATCAATGGTTTTACCCGTTAAATCTTTCCAACGCTGGATCCGTTGCTGAATAGGTGCGATCGGGGTTAAAGTATCTACCCCTAGTTGGGCATCCCAATGTCTACGGGCTAAATTATCTATAATGGCCACTTCATAACCTTTATTGGATAAATGAAGTGCCGTAGCCCAACCACAATAACCGTCACCACCAATAACAATAGCTTTCATAATCAATCTATAATTAATCTATTAATCAAAAAATTTAGTAATCTCATATTTGCTAAATGTATCAGTAAATGGCACTTTTTGACTGATGGAGATTAAAGCTTAAATTGATCTTAACCTTTACTCAAAAAAATTTTTGCAAAAGACTTGACAAATTAATTTCATTTTGATAAATTTAATATCACTGACGAAAAACAAAGCAAAACGGCTAAATTTTGACTTGTTAATCTTAAGTAAAAAACTTAATTAAAAATTGGGATTGTAGCTCAGTTGGTTAGAGTGCTTGCCTGTCACGCAAGATGTCGCGGGTTCGAGTCCCGTCAGTCCCGCTAAACAATATCAGAAAACCTATTAGATCATTAATTTAAACTGATTCTAATAGGTTTTCTAGTATTATTATTTTATTTTAATTTAATTAGGATTCTATGCACAAACAAAGTTTCTGGATCACCTTATTATTTAGTTTTTTATTTACCCTTTCTTCTTTGTGGTGGAGTCCTAGTGCCAATGCTTTTACCGAGGGACAAAAATTAGTTCTACAAGCTTGGCGTTTAGTCAATCAATCTTACCTTGATGAGAGTTTTAATCATCAAAATTGGTGGTTATTAAGGGAAAAATATCTTAAACGCTCTATTTCTAATACGGATGAAGCCTATGCAACGATTGAAGAAATGTTAGGAACTTTAGGTGATCCTTTTACCCGATTACTCAAACCTGAACAATATCGTAGTTTAAAGGTTAATACATCGGGGGAACTTTCCGGCGTAGGTTTACAGATTAATCTTAATCCTGAAAATGGTTATTTAGAGGTGGTTTCTCCGATGGCAGGATCACCGGCCGAAAAAGCAGGTATTCAGCCGGGCGATCGCATTGTGGAAATTAATGATATTTTAACCAGTGAGATTAGTTTAGATGAAGCGGCCGCTTTAATGCGTGGGCCGATCGGCACGACTGTTTTTTTAACTTTAGAAACTACTGATCAACAATTAAAACGAGTAGAATTAACGCGCGATCGCATCTCTTTAAATCCCGTAGTAGCAAACTTTAATCAAAATAATCAGCTAGGTTATATTAGATTAGCTCAATTTAGTGCCAATGCAACCGAAGAAATAGAAAAAGCCGTTATAAATTTAGAAAAACAGGGAGCAAAAGGTTATATTTTAGATTTAAGAAATAATCCGGGGGGGTTGTTACAATCGGGGATAGAAATAGCCAGATTATTTTTAGATCAAGCGACAATCGTTTATACGGTTAACCGTCAAGGAATGTTGGGTAGTTTTGAATCGGTTGATCCTGCCCTCACCCATGCGCCTCTAGTGGTATTGGTGAATAAAGGTACAGCTAGTGCTAGTGAAATTTTAGCAGGGGCTTTACAGGATAACGGCCGAGCCATTTTAATCGGGGAAAAAACCTTTGGGAAGGGCTTGATCCAATCTTTATTTGATTTACCTGATGGGGCTGGAATGGCCATTACGGTGGCCAAATATGAAACCCCTAATCATAAAGATATTAATAAATTAGGAATATTACCAGATGATATTGTGACACAAGAACCAATTACTTTTGAGCAAATTGGTACAGATCAAGATTTACAATATCAAGAAGCTACAAATAGACTTCTTGCCCAACTCAAGTGATTTTTATGAAAAATTATTGCATATTTATTTGTGAATATATTGAATTTTAAAAATTAATATTGGTGGGTAATCTTATTAAAAGTTTTAAATGAAATATAAAATTAAATGAAAATTGCCCACCCTACTAAACTAGATTCTACATTCCTTCAGGTAAAAATCTTTGAAATTGACTTAATTTTAATAACAAAATACTTCTGCGATAATGTAACATTAAAAGAACTTCATGTTTAGAGGGATATTTTAATTCGATATATTCAATAAAATCATCTATAGTACAACTTTGAAGATAACCTCCGTTCCATTGATGAAAGTCCTTATGAATTTCCTGATCAATAATAATAATGTTATCATGATCATCAGCTAAAAATTTATAAACTTTTTTATCATATAAATGATGACCTGCTAAATCTATTTCATTATCTCTATTTGGAATTTTACCTGTGATTTGACAATAGTTATATTTCTTTTTTAAATAACTAATAGCACGATTAATTTCTGTTTCTGAAGGAGAAGGAGCAAGAGCAAGAAATTTTATAACAGGAGGTGCAATTTCTCTAACTCGATTACAATATTCTCGTCTTTCTTGAGATCGTAAACTTAATGATAATTCTAAGCTAATTTTTTCTAAACCTGATAAAGAAAAATATAATTGTTCTTGATATTCAATAAAATCTTCTTCTAATTTCATGTCTTCAATATCTTTAAATGCTTTTTGTAATCTTAATTTTGTTGTTTGAAAAATTTTAGAAACGTCATCAAAATGTAACCAATGTCTTTGTTTTAATCTTATTAAAGATGAACTATTTTCGTAAATTATAAAAGTAATTGTTCTATCTATTTTATTAATTCTATAATCTTCAATTAATGTTAATACTTGATTATAAGAATAATTATCTAATTTACGTTGTTCATCAAAATATTTAGCGACTGCGATCGCTCCTTCTCTTGAAAAATTAATAACATTTTGACCTTTACTTTTTCCCTGAATTATAAAATGGATATATTCTTTTATTTTAAATTTTGGATCAGGAAAATTTATTAATTTCTCTACAATATTAAGGAAATCTGTGATAGAAAGATTAAAAGTTTCAGCCAGACTTTTATCTGCCAAATAAAAAATTTTTCGATCTTCTTTTTTTAATACCATGTTTTAAATTTTGCTAAGATACTTTTATACATAATTTCCAATTGTTCAAAAATTGCTCTATCTCCTGTTAGTAAATTATCAGGATGATAAATTTTAGCTAATTGATAATAAGCATTTTTAACATCTTCTTTTGTTGCTGTTTTTGGATCTAAATTAAACACTTGCCAAGGCTTAAAATAATTAAATATATTAATACCATTAATACAGCCATAACCTTCTTGATTTTCTTCATCAGGAAGAATACCAATAAATTTACGATAGAGCATTTTCCATGTAAATTTTAAACGAAAATCAAGTTTTTCCATACCATCTGTAGCCATTTTAAAAGCTCCAGAATTTTTTAAGCCTTGAGTATTACTAACATTAAAACGATTATAAATTGCTTTTTTTAAATCATTGTTACTTAAGGATTTATCTTTATTTTTTGATTTAACTTTAGCCGTTTTAATAACAAGATAAGCTAAATTTTCCAATAAGTTTATTGGTATTTTCCCACTCTCTGAAATATGTGAAATACGATTGATTTCATCTTGAACTTGTTTATCTAGGGTTAGAGTTGTCATATAATTATTTCAACTATCTTGATTATTAAATTATAACTTAAGTTTCAAATAATCTTTAAAAGTAATTTTAACATAAACAAAAAAAACTGTCAGCCCTACTATGTACCAATAACCTTTATAATAATAAAAAACTAACCATTAAATTAACTATTTAAAACATCATGATTAATAGCTCTTTCTTAAACTATCTAAAAAGTCCAAAACGCCCTGTAATTGTCTTTGACGGTGCAATGGGAACTAATTTACAAGTACAAAACCTCACGCCCGAAGACTTCGGTGGTGCTAAATATGAGGGTTGTAATGAGTATTTAGTCCACACCAAGCCCTCCGCCGTTGAAACTGTCCATCGTGGCTTTTTAGAGGCAGGTGCTGATGTGATTGAAACGGATACTTTTGGCGGTACTTCTGTCGTCTTAGCTGAATATGATCTGGCAGATCAAGCCTATTACTTAAATAAAACTGCGGCCGAGTTAGCGAAAAGAGTAGCAAATGAGTATTCAACGCCCGAAAAACCCCGATTTGTGGCGGGTTCGATGGGGCCAGGCACGAAATTACCCACTTTAGGTCATATTGATTATGATACGTTAGAACAGGCATTCTGTCAACAAGCAGAGGGTTTATTTGATGGGGGAGTTGATTTATTTATCATCGAAACTTGTCAAGATATTTTGCAAATTAAAGCCGCATTAAATGGAGTTGAAACTGTCTTTAAAAACAAAAAAGAAAGACGACCAATTATGGTTTCTGTGACGATGGAAACGATGGGTACAATGTTAGTTGGAACGGATATTAGTGCGGTTGTAACTATTTTAGAACCCTATAATATTGATATTTTAGGTTTAAATTGTGCCACTGGGCCTGATTTAATGAAGGAACATATTAAATATTTATCGGAAAATTCGCCTTTCATAATTTCCTGTATTCCTAATGCTGGTTTGCCGGAAAATATCGGTGGTCAAGCACATTATAAATTGACTCCCATTGAGTTAAAAATGGCTTTAATGCACTTCATCGAAGATTTAGGGGTACAGGTGATCGGCGGCTGTTGTGGCACACGCTACGAACATATTAAAGCACTATCAGAAATTGGGGCAACTTTAACACCTAAAGAAAGACATTTTCGTTATGAACCTTCGGCCGCTTCAATTTATAGTTCACAGCCCTATCTTCAAGATAATTCTTTCTTAATTGTTGGTGAAAGATTGAATGCTAGTGGCTCTAAAAAATGTCGGGATTTATTAAACATTGAAGACTGGGATAGTTTAGTCGCTTTAGGTAAAGAACAAGTGAAAGAAGGGGCGCACATTTTAGATGTAAATGTGGATTATGTGGGGCGTGATGGTGTTAAAGATATGAAAGAATTAGCCTCACGTTTAGTTAATAATATTACCCTGCCTTTAATGTTAGATTCTACCGAATGGCAAAAGATGGAATCAGGCTTAAAAGTTGCGGGGGGAAAATGTATTTTAAACTCTACTAATTATGAAGATGGAGAGGAAAGATTTTTTAAGGTTTTAGAGATAGCTAAAAAATACGGTGCAGGGGTAGTTATCGGCACAATTGATGAGGAGGGCATGGCAAGAACAGCTGATAAAAAGTTTGAGATTGCAAAACGTGCTTATAATGACGCTATTGCCTATGGAATAAAGCCTTACGAAGTATTTTTTGACCCTTTAGCTTTACCAATTTCTACAGGGATTGAAGAAGATCGTGAGAATGGAAAAGCAACAGTTGAAGCCATCAAAAGAATGAGAAATGAGTTAAAAGATTGTCATATTTTACTAGGAGTTTCTAATATTTCATTCGGCTTAAATGCGGCCGCTAGACAAGTATTAAATTCGGTGTTTTTACATGAAACAATGAGCGTGGGTTTAGACTCAGCAATTGTCAGTGCAAGTAAAATATTACCCCTTGCTAAAATATCAGAAGAACATCAAAAAGTATGCTGTGATTTAATCTACGATCGCCGTGAATTTGAGGGTGATATTTGCACTTATGATCCCTTAACAAAATTAACGGAATTATTTGCAGGTCAAAAAGCGAAAAAAGCCGAAGCAATTGATAAAAGTTTACCCGTAGAAGAACGGTTAAAACAACATATTATAGACGGGGAAAGATTAGGTTTAGAAGATGCTTTAAATGAAGCATTAAAACAATACCCACCTTTAGAGATTATTAATACTTTTTTATTAGACGGAATGAAGGTAGTTGGGGAGTTATTTGGATCGGGTAAAATGCAGTTACCTTTTGTGTTACAATCTGCCCAAACTATGAAAGCCGCCGTTGCATTTTTAGAGCCATTTATGGACAAAGCTGAGGGTGATGATACGGGCAAAGGTACGGTTATAATTGCAACGGTTAAGGGTGATGTGCATGATATTGGAAAAAACCTAGTTGATATTATTTTATCTAATAATGGTTATAAAGTGATTAATTTAGGTATTAAACAACCCGTTGAAAATATTATTAATGCCTATAAAGAATCAAATGCAGATTGTATTGCCATGAGTGGTTTATTAGTAAAATCAACTGCTTTTATGAAAGATAATTTAGAGGTATTTAATGAACAAAATATCACTGTTCCTGTTATTTTAGGGGGGGCGGCCTTAACTCCTAAATTTGTTAATCAAGACTGTCAAAATACCTATAAAGGTAAAGTTATTTATGGGAAAGATGCCTTTGCAGATTTACATTTTATGGACAAATTAATGGCGGCTAAAACTAACAATAATTGGGATAATTTTAAGGGCTTTTTAGATGAGAAAGAATCTCCCCTAGCTCCCCTTAATAATCATGAAATAGAGGAAAAAGAATCCCCCCTAACCTCCCTTAATAAGGGGGGAATAGAAGTAATAGATACCAGTCGTAGTGAAGCAGTAAGTTTAGAAATTGAAAGACCAAATCCTCCTTTTTGGGGTACTAAAATTTTAACTCCAGAAGATATTAATTTAGAAGAAATATTCAATTATTTAGACTTACAAGCCTTATTTGTGGGACAATGGCAATTTAAGAAACAAAGGGAACAAACTAAGGAAAAATATCAAGAGTTTTTAACTCAAAAAGTTCATCCTATTTTAGAACAATGGAAAGCCAAAATTATTGAAGAAAAATTATTACATCCAACGGTAATTTATGGTTATTTTCCCTGTTTAGCAGAGGGGAATAGTTTATTAATTTATGATCCAGAAAAACCCGATCAAAATCATCCTATTACCACCTTTGAATTTCCCCGTCAAACTAAAAATAAAAGATTATGTATTGCTGACTTTTTCCTACCAAAAGAAAACGCAAAATCTCATCAATTTGATGTATTTCCAATGCAAGGGGTAACGGTGGGAGAAATTGCCACAGAATACGCTAAAAAACTGTTTGAAAGTGATGATTATACCAATTATTTATATTATCATGGAATGGCAGTACAAACAGCAGAAGCCTTAGCAGAATGGATACATCAATTAATCAGAAAAGAATTAGGTTTTGGTCATCTTGAACCTGATAATATGAGAAATATTTTACAACAAAAATATCAAGGTTCACGGTATAGTTTTGGTTATCCTGCTTGTCCAAATATTGCGGATCAATTTAAACAATTAGAACTATTAAAAACTGATCGAATTAATATGTATATGGATGAGAGTGAACAACTTTATCCAGAACAGTCTACAACGGCGATTATTTGTTATCATCCTACTGCTAAATATTTTAATATTTAGTGAATAAAAAAGGTGGACAAAAATTTAAAATTTTTTATAAAAAAGTCTTAATTAATTTTGTCCACTTTAGTTGAATAATTCAAGTTACAATTTAAAATTATAATCATTCTATAAAATCGGGTATATCACTTGTTGGTTCATCTATATCTTCTCTCCAACCAAAAGCATTTAGTTTTGGTAAAAATTTAAACTTTCCTGAAATAAAATATTTATCATTATGAGTTCTATTAGAAAACGGTTTACAATCTTCTCTTTTCATTTTTATCGGTAGATGTATTGGCTTTATTTTCTCTTGTTTGTGTGAATTTTTATTTTGATATATTGAAAGTACAGGAAATTTATAATTTGGTATAAATTGCCAAATTCCTCTTAAAGTGAAGAAACTAATAGTTTCTTGTTCTCCGTTAGAATTTACAAAAGGTTCTTCTTGCCATTTTAATAAATGAAACTGAATATTCGGTAAATTATCAGACCAAATACATTGTGGGTATACCCGAAGATAAAGATAAATATAATCATTTAATGATCTTTTCAATTCTAACATTTTATGTAAATGAACTTTGATAATAGGATTATTAATTAATAATTCAAAAATTTGATCTTGCTGTTTAATCCAAAATGTTTCCTGAGAATAATAAACATAACCACCTAAATAACCTATTCCCTGAAAAAAATAATGCGATTTATCCAAATATTTTTTCTTTGATTTTAAATTTACATTTTTGTGTCTAGGAGTATGAGAATTATTAGATTTTGACTGAGATAAGCTATTTTTTACAACAGATGAACGTCTTTTATCTCTATTTTTTTTCTTTGGTAGATAATAAGTGTCACCATCATGATATTTTTGAATACCTTTATTTTCCCATCTATCTATAGTTTCTACATAGCTCTTGAGATTGTAGCTATTAAGATAAACTATATAAAGATTTTTAAAGCGCAGTCTAAAATCATCAACACAATACAAAAAAAATTGATGAGCTAACTTTTTTGTTAAATTTTGTTCTGTCGGATATTTAGTTTGATCTATAACTTTTTTTAAAATGTCTAATTTTTCCCAAATTTCTTGACCTTGTTTAACAATATTTTCTTGTTGTTTTATTGGTAATTCGTTAATTTTTAGACTATCTATAGTCAAATTTATCATTGTGTTTATAGAAATAGTTACATTATGGGCAATATCAGTGTTGTGAGATTTTTTTCGACTCCAATAATCTTGCCAACAAGAATGAATTTGCCAAGGGTATCCTAATTCATCGAATAAGACACAATCACCATAACCATTAGTATGATAAAAAACCTCAGCCCCACACCACCAACAGATAGTAGGATAAGTTTTTGACTCTCCAATTTCTTTACAACGATCAAGTTGTAATTGATCAAAAGATTGTTTTTGTGGTTTACTTACCTCAAAAATTTCAGGCTTGTTTTCTTGAATAAACTCAGTGAAATTTTCTGTGTAAAAATTAGAACTTTTATTGAGGAAATGCCCTCTATTATTATACCCTCCGTTTGTGGTGATTCTTCCTGAAGACCGTCCCTGTCCTCCCCACCCACAATTGCAATTGGGAGGATGATTATAAGCGTTACAACTCATATATCTATTTGAGATCATTTTAGATTACTTTAATACTACTATTATAATCTAAAAAACGGTAAAATGGCAATATATTTGATGTTTTGTTCCGTACACATTAATAATTTAGTGTTTAAAAAGCTTGTAGGTTTGGCAATCTAAATTTACATTTGTATTTTTATTAATAAATTTTATGATTGCTCACCATAATAAATATTATAATTAATATTGTACCTTATCCCTAGAAAAATATGAATTACAATCAAGAATTTTATGTAATTATTGAAAGAGACGAAGATGGCTATTATGTGGGGGAAGTTCCTCAATTAAAAGGCTGTTATAGTCAAGGTAAAACTATTGATGAATTAATAACTAATATTAAAGAAGTTATTGAAATGTGTTTAGAAGAATTAGAAGAAGAAGATAAATTAGAATTTGTCGGTGTACAAAAGGTGGTTTTATAATGCCAAAATTACCTATAGTTAACGCTAAACAAGTAATAAAAGCTTTAGAAAAAATTGATTTTCAAATTGTTAGACAAAGAGGAAGTGATATTCAAATGAAACATAAAGATGGTAGATTTGTGACGATAGCATCTCATAGTAGTCAAACTATTGGTAAAGGTTTATTACTTAAAATTTTGCGTGACGCGGTAAAGTATGACTAACTAATGTTAGGATAAAAGTCGGAGATTTTTGAGATAATTTGAGGAGAAACTTCATTTTTTATGAAAATCCCTGACTTTTAAAAATTAAAAAATCTCTCTGACATTTTTATATTCACGATTATTGGGGAGCTTTTTAACCCCAATTAGCTATTTGATCTGTCAGACAGTCGAATTGTCAATAGAATTGACCAATTACAAGTATAATTGATTCTTATAGTTAATTATAAAATAGAAAATGACTGATACTAATTTTGAAATTTTAACCCAAAATGATCCCGCCGTTGCCCAAATTATTAACCGTGAATTACAAAGACAACGGGATCACCTAGAATTAATTGCTTCAGAAAATTTCACCTCGGTGGCGGTGATGGCCGCACAAGGTTCAGTTTTAACCAATAAATATGCGGAAGGTTTACCCAAAAAGCGTTATTATGGCGGTTGTGAATATATTGATCAAGTTGAACAATTAGCGATCGATCGCATTAAAGAGTTATTCGGGGCAGGTTTTGCCAATGTACAGCCCCACTCCGGCGCTCAAGCGAATTTTGCGGTATTTTTAGCTTTACTTAAACCAGGTGATACCATCATGGGCATGGATCTGTCTCATGGTGGGCATTTAACCCATGGCTCCCCCGTCAATGTTTCCGGTAAATGGTTTAAAGTGGTGCAATATGGCGTTAGCCCCGAAACCGAACAATTAGATTATGATTTAATCAGAGAATTAGCCCTAAAAGAAAAGCCTAAATTAATTATTTGCGGTTATTCTGCCTACCCTAGAATCATTAATTTTGAGAAATTTAGAGCGATCGCTGATGAAATTGGAGCTTATTTAATGGCAGATATAGCTCACATTGCTGGATTAGTAGCCACAGGTCATCATCCAAGCCCCTTCCCCCACTGTCATGTGGTCACAACTACCACCCACAAAACCTTAAGAGGGCCTCGTGGTGGTTTAATTATGACCAATGATCCCGAATTAGCCAAAGACTTTAATAAAGCGGTCTTTCCGGGTACACAGGGAGGCCCCTTAGAACACGTTATCGCCGCCAAAGCAGTGGCTTTTGGGGAGGCTCTGAAACCGGAGTTTAAGGAATATGCCGGCCAAGTGATCGCTAATGCTCAAGCTATGGCCAATCAATTAGGGTCAAGAGGCTTTAAACTGGTGTCTGGTGGCACTGATAACCATTTAATGTTGGTGGATCTGCGCTCCATTGGCATGACTGGCAAACGGGCGGATCAGTTATTAGGGGAAATTAATATTACCGCTAATAAAAATACCGTCCCCTTTGATCCCGAATCTCCTTTTGTGACAAGCGGTTTGCGTTTAGGTACTCCTGCTATTACCTCCAGAGGCTTAAAAGAATCTGATTGTGCGCAAATTGCCAATATTATCGCCGATCGCCTCTTAAAACCTGAAGATGAGGGCGTTACAGCCGATTGCATTAACCGAGTCAAAGCTCTGTGCGATCGTTTCCCTCTTTATCCTCACTTATAAACTGAAATTATAATCAGGTGGGCAAAATTTTGTAATTAATCAATTTTTGCCCACCTTTGCACTTTTTTAATTGACGAAAAAAACAGAAATTAAAACAAAAAATCATTTCAAAAATAGATTTAATCAATTAATTTTGAATTTGTAAATTATTATCACCACTAGAATATAAATTAATTTCCCATTGTGTTAAAAATGGATCATCAAAATCACGAGTTAATTGATAAGTAGCTAAACATTCTTGATATTGATTAATAATTCTTAAATTATAATTATAATTTCTGGCAACTGTACCAAATTGATTAATAAAACGATAACGATCTAAATAATTCATTAATGACCAAAGTTGACGATTAACAACTAAATCAATTCTACGTTGATCGCCGTAGGCTAACCAATTTCTAATTAATTTTCCTTTAAAGGGATCAAATTGTTGTTTTGCCCACCATAAACTAGGAATAGATAATGATTCCTCTGAAATTGTATCGGCGGTAATAATATTTGAATTTTGATCTATTTGTTCATTTTCTAATAGTTCTAATTCGATTGGTAGATTACACAAATTTAATAAAGTGTCTATATCTTCTTCTGTTTGTGCTAAAATATTTTGATTAATACCAATGGCACAAAAACTTAAAGTAAGACAAAAAATAATTTTTAAGTTGAGTTTTTTTAACATAATAATTACCTACAAATCACGAATAACCAATAACTAATAATTAATCATAATAACTAAACAATATGACTCCATAAAGGGCTATTTGTTTCTTCTTCCCATAAACGTCTACGGGGTTTTCCATTTAATCTTTGATGGGTATTTTCTAATAATTTTGGGATGTCTAAATGCTCAGGGCAACGGGGTAAACAGTCTCCACATTGAGTACAGCGATCGCCTTTATTGCCCCAAAACCAATGGCCGGCATTTTCAAACATTCGATAACGATATTGACCATAATCTGTCATATCATAACCCACCGCTAAATTTCTTAATCTTAAGACTTCTGGAATATTTATCATTTCTGGGCAGGGTAAACATTGATAACATTGACTACATAAGTCAGGTTTCAGAGTTTTGTGAAGGTGATTTTCAAGTTTTGTGAAAACTTTAATTTCAGAGGGAGTCAGAGGATAATCTTTATCAGCCACCGTCAAAGGATCTTTTAATTCATCGGGGTTACTTGCCCCCACACTTAAGGTAGTAATACGGCGATCGCTCAGTAAAAAGCGATAATTTAACTCAAGGGGAGAAAAAGGATAACATAAGTGTTCAAGGGTAGGAGGGGGGGTATATAAACGCCCCCCTTTATCCGCCGGAGAAATAATAAAAATTCCTAAATCTTTTTGATTAGCCAACTCAATAGCTGGTAAATTTCTCTGAAAAAAATAATAGTAATGAAGATTGATAAACTCAAAAAGCTCTGTTTTAATCGTATTTAAAATTAAATCTAAAGAACCATGAGTAGAAAAACCTAAATGTTTAATCAGACCTTGATCTAAAGCGTTGATAACGGCTTTTAAATAATCTGAATTAGTTTGAAAAATGGTTAAATGTTCGGGGATATTAATGCCATGAATAGCTACAAAATCCAAATAATCTAACTGTAATTCCACTAAAGATTGATCTAAATTTTTACGAAAAACATCACCATTTTGATGGGGAATAAATTTAGTAGTAAGATAAACTTTATTTCTAGGAATAGATAATTGTTGAAGGGCATTACCTAAATAAATTTGACTTTTACCATAAGCCCTAGCAGTTTCAAAATGATTAATTCCCTGTTGAAAAGCTTGTTCAATGGTGTTTAAGGCTTGTGTTTCTGATGCCAAACAGCGCATCAGTCCAAGGGAAAAAACTGATAACAATTTTTCTGTTTTACCAAACCTTCGATAACGCATTGCAAGTTAAGTAATAAGTAATAATTAATAAGTAATAAGTGGGAAGTGAGAAGTGGGAAGTGGGAAGTGAGAAGTATTAATTATTAATTATTAATTAAAAACTATTGATCTAAATAACTTTTTTTCATCGTTCATACTTCATCGTTCATACTTCATCGTTTGTTCACTGATCACTGTTAAGTCCGCCTTTTTTAATTAAATCTTCAGGGCAAAGATTAGAGACAAAATCTCGAAAAGCCCGTCTTTCCCTCTCATCAGCCTCTCGATCCACCGGAATGGAAGCATCCGCCACCACTTCCTCCATCACCCAGATGGGGCTATTCGTTCTTAAAGCAACGGCGATCGCATCGGAAGGACGACAATCAATTTCCTTTTTAATTTCCCCTTTACTCATACATAAAACCGCATAAAAAGTATTATCCTGTAGAGCGTGAATAATAATGCGATCTAAATTCATTTCCCAAAGATCAAACAGATTAGCGATTAAATCATGAGTTAAAGGACGAGGAGGCTTTTGAACTTCTAAAGCATTAATGATAGCCCTTGCTTGTTCTTGCCCGATATAAATAGGTAAGGCACGGCGATCGCTACCATCTTTTAATAACACAATGGGACTGCGACTAACAGCATCAAGGGCAATACCAGCAACTTTCATTTCAATCATAATTTTAATTGTTTTGATTTGGGAATCTTAACTATAACAATTATCATCTTACCATTTTATCACTTTTTCGTCATTATATGTTAATTTAGAAAAATTTTGTAATCTAACTAATATCAAGATCAACGGTTATTTATGGTAAACTAACATCAAAATACCAAACAAAAATAATATTATCAATTGACAGTTAATAATTGACAATTAACCATTATTTAACCCACAGAAATTATCAATAAATAAGCTTTAACAATAAATAAGCTCTAATTTCAATCCATAACATTCTAAGCTAATCTTCCCCTTTTCCCATTTAGAGAAATCTTTTTTATTTTGTTCAACAAATTGATTAAATTTGATCAAATCTTTAGACAAATAATTCTATGGCTACTGAGTCCATCATCTAACTTTTAATTTGGAGAATTACCTTAACTATTGTAGGACAGACTAAAGGTTTAAGTAGCATCAAGCCCTAGTGATAATTATGAGCTTTCTTTGAAGACAAAATTGGCGATGGCCTGATACTTTTCCAAACCGTTTTTGATCTTTCTCAAAAAAATTGATTGTATATCTTGTCACAATAGCACAGAAACTGTTATAATGGCAGTTCGGTATAAAATTAACTATCACAATTAAAGATTAAATAGGGTAGGGCATACCCGAATTTACGCTTGGACAGTAGTTTTAGTAACATAAAACTAATGGAGATCAAAAGAAAAACTCTTATAGATCCTTCCAAGAATCTCCAGACTAATCAAATAGAATGGAGAATGTCAATGTCAACCTTATCAATAGTTAAAAGATCAGACTGTGGCTAATTGTAAATCTGCACTCAAAAGAATCCAAATCGCAGAGCGTAACCGTTTACGCAATAAATCCTATAAATCAGCAGTAAGAACCTTAATCAAAAAATATTTTACTGCGGTGGAAGCTTATTCTGCCAATCCTAACGAAGATAATATTAAGTTAGTGAATGAAAGAATGAGTGAAGCTTACAGCAAAATAGACAAAGCAGTAAAACGCAATGTTCTACACAAAAATAACGGTGCTAGAAAAAAAGCTCGTTTAGCTAAAGCCTTAAAACAAGTAACTGCTACTGCTAGTTAAAAACTGGTTCAATCTTCCTGCGTTAACTGTTAATTAATTACAGATAACTGTTAACTGATTACTGATTACTGAAAACTGTAAAAAAATGCAATTAATTGACACCCATGTTCATTTAAACTTTGATAATTTTCAAGGACAATTATCACAAGTGCGAGAACGATGGCAAAAAGCAGGGATTGTTCATTTAATTCATTCCTGTGTTGAACCGAGCGAGTTCCAAAGTATCCAAGCGATCGCTGATCAAATACCGGAAATTTCTTTGTCAGTGGGTTTACATCCCTTAGATGTGGACAAATGGACAGATGAAATGGCCTCGGAAATATACCGTTTAGCACAAAGCGATCCTCGGGTGGTAGCCCTTGGAGAAATGGGACTTGATTTATATAAAGGAGAACAAATTAAAGAACAAATAGAAGTATTAGAAACCCAATTAACGATCGCTCAAAAATTAAATTTACCTGTCATCATCCATTGTCGAGAGGGAGCGTCACTATTGCGAGATCTTTTCAAAAAAATGATCTCCCAAACAGGCACGTTAACAGGGGTAATGCACTGTTGGGGCGGAACAACAGAAGAAACTCAATGGTTTTTAGACATGGGTTTTTATGTTAGTTTTAGTGGCGTTGTCACTTTCAAAAAAGCCGAACAAGTACAAGCATCTGCTAAAATAGTGCCAAGCGATCGCCTCTTAATCGAAACCGATTGTCCCTTTTTAGCCCCCGTACCCAAAAGAGGAAAAACCAATGAGCCTTCATTTGTGCGTTATGTAGCAGAATATGTGGCTAACTTAAGACAAACACCTTTAGAAATTCTTGCTCAACAAACTACAGCCAATGCCTGTAGTCTTTTTGGCTTGAAATTAAGTTAAAGCCCATAAATCTGAACTTCTGAACTCCTGAACTCCAGTATTCTGTATTCTGATAAAATATGACTAAATTAATTCAAAATCCTCTGCCCGATCTAATCGAAATTCAACGTTCTAGTTTTCGCCGTTTCCTTGAAGAAGGATTGATCGAAGAACTCAATAGCTTTTCTCCTATCCGAGATTATACCGGAAAACTTGAGCTACATTTTATTGGAGAAGACTATAAACTTAAAGAACCGAAATATGATTTGAATGAGTCAAAAAGACGGGATAGCACCTATTCCGTTCAAATGTACGTTCCCACTCGCTTAATTAACAAAGAAACGGGTGAAATTAAGGAAATGGAAGTCTTTATCGGTGATTTGCCTTTAATGACCGATCGGGGTACATTTATTATTAATGGAGCAGAAAGGGTCATTGTTAATCAAATTGTCCGCTCACCGGGAGTTTATTATAAGTCAGAAACGGATAAAAATGGACGTAGAACCTACAGTGCTTCTTTGATCCCCAACCGAGGTGCATGGTTAAAATTTGAAACCGATAAAAATAATTTAGTTTGGGTCAGAATAGATAAAACTCGTAAACTGTCTGCTCAAATTTTATTAAAGGCCATCGGTTTAACTGATAATGAGATTTTTGACGCATTAAGACACCCTGACTATTATCTCAAAACCATCGAAAAAGAAGGTAATCCTAGTGAGGAAGATGCTCTTTTAGAATTATACCGTAAATTACGGCCGGGTGAGCCTCCCACCGTTGGCGGTGGTCAAAGTTTGTTGAGATCTCGCTTTTTTGATCATAAACGCTATGACTTAGGGCGAGTAGGGCGTTATAAACTCAATAAAAAATTAAGACTCTCTACCCCTGATACCGTCAGAATTTTAACCCCTGAAGATATTTTAGCGGCGATCGACTATTTAATTAACCTTGAATTTGATATTGGAGAAGTGGACGATATTGACCATTTAGGTAATCGTCGAGTCCGTTCTGTGGGAGAATTGCTCCAGAATCAGGTTAGAGTGGGTTTAAACCGTTTAGAAAGAATTATCAGAGAAAGAATGACCGTAGGTGAGGCCGAAAGTTTAACCCCAGCTTCCCTTGTCAACCCTAAACCCCTTGTGGCCGCTATTAAAGAGTTTTTTGGCTCATCCCAATTATCTCAGTTCATGGATCAAACTAATCCCTTAGCTGAGTTAACCCATAAAAGACGTATTTCCGCATTAGGGCCTGGCGGTTTAACCCGTGAAAGGGCAGGTTTTGCGGTGCGTGATATTCACCCCTCCCACTATGGGCGGATCTGTCCTGTGGAAACACCGGAAGGGCCTAATGCTGGTTTAATTGGTTCATTAGCTACCTATGCAAGGGTGAACGAGTTTGGCTTTATTGAAACTCCTTACTATCGGGCGGAAAATGGACGGGTTTTATTTGAGGAAGGCATTAAATACTTAACCGCCGATGAGGAAGACGATATTCAAGTAGCCCCCGGAGACGTGGCCACCGATGAAAATGGCTATATTGTAGGGGATATGATCCCTGTGCGTTATCGTCAGGAGTTTTCCACCACCACACCGGATCAAGTGGACTATGTAGCGGTTTCACCCTTACAGATCGTATCGGTAGCGACTTCCTTAATTCCCTTCTTAGAACATGACGATGCTAACCGTGCTTTAATGGGTTCTAATATGCAACGTCAAGCCGTACCTTTATTACGCCCTGAACGGCCGTTAGTGGGTACGGGTTTAGAAGCCCAAACCGCGCGTGACTCTGGGATGGTGATCGTCTCTAAAACCGCCGGAATAGTTACCCATGTAGATGCTACCTTAATTAAAGTACAGGTGAAAGAAGGTGAGGAGTTAACCGATCAGGTGATCGAATATCCTTTACAAAAATATCAGCGATCGAACCAAGATACCTGTTTAAACCAACGCCCCCTTGTTTGGGAGGGTGATGATGTGGAATATGGTCAAGTTTTGGCCGATGGCTCCGCCACAGAAGGAGGCGAGATCGCTTTAGGACAAAATATCCTTGTGGCCTATATGCCTTGGGAAGGTTACAACTATGAGGATGCGATCCTAATTTCCCAAAGACTGGTTTATGATGATGTTTACACCAGTATTCACATCGAAAAATTTGAAATTGAAGCCCGTCAGACGAAGTTGGGACCTGAAGAAATTACCCGTGAAATTCCTAATGTTGGGGAGGATGCCCTCAGAAACTTAGATGAACAGGGTATTATTCGCATCGGTGCTTGGGTAGAATCTGGGGATATTTTAGTAGGAAAAGTAACCCCTAAAGGTGAGTCAGATCAACCTCCTGAAGAAAAATTATTACGCGCTATTTTCGGTGAAAAAGCCCGTGATGTAAGGGATAACTCCTTACGAGTTCCCAACGGTGAAAAAGGCCGGGTGGTTGATGTGCGGGTCTTCACCCGAGAACAGGGTGACGAATTACCCCCTGGGGCTAACATGGTAGTACGGGTGTATGTAGCTCAGAAACGCAAGATCCAAGTGGGAGATAAAATGGCAGGTCGTCACGGTAATAAGGGGATTATTTCTCGCATTTTACCGATCGAGGATATGCCCTATTTAGAAGATGGTCGCCCCTTAGATATTGTGCTTAACCCTCTGGGTGTACCCTCACGGATGAACGTGGGTCAAGTCTTTGAATGTCTTTTAGGGTGGGCTGGTTTACATCTTAATGCCCGTTTTAAAATGACACCTTTCGATGAGATGTATGGAGAGGAAGCCTCCCGTAATAGTGTTCATGGCAAAATTGAAGAAGGTTCACATAAAGCGGGTAAAGATTGGATTTTCGATCCGGAAAATCCCGGAAAATTAACGGTTTATGATGGTCGAACAGGTGAAGCCTTCGATCGCCCCGTTACGGTGGGTATGGCCTATATGTTAAAACTGGTTCACCTTGTGGATGATAAGATCCACGCACGTTCCACTGGCCCTTATTCTCTCGTAACTCAACAGCCTTTAGGGGGTAAAGCCCAACAAGGTGGTCAGCGTTTTGGAGAAATGGAGGTATGGGCATTAGAAGCCTATGGTGCGGCCTATATTTTACAGGAACTCTTAACCGTTAAATCTGATGATATGCAGGGACGTAATGAGGCTTTAAATGCGATCGTTAAAGGTAAACCGATTCCTCGTCCGGGTACACCTGAATCCTTTAAAGTATTAATGAGAGAATTACAATCATTAGGTTTAGATATTGCAGTCCATAAAGTGGAAAGTACGGAAGATGGCTCAACTCAAGATGTGGAGGTGGATTTAATGGCCGATGATAGTCGCCGCCGTACTCCTTCCCGTCCAACCTACGAAGCCTTTAGTAGTGAGGATTTTCAACTTTATGAACCCGCCGGTTTTGATGATTAAATAAATTGTCATTGGTAAGTGGTACAGGCATCGTGCCTGTGACTGGTAACTGTAACAGGCAAGATGCCTGTATCACGGTTGACTGTAACAGGTAAGATGTGTGTATCACGGGTGACTGATGACTGATGATTGATCAGAGCTAACAAGTGATTTATTTTTAATTTTGAATTATAAATTATAAATTTCCAATGAAAAACCCGACAGAACAAAGATTTGACTACGTTAAAATTGGTTTAGCTTCTCCTGAAAGAATCCGCGCTTGGGGTGAAAGAACTCTCCCTAATAATCAAGTGGTAGGGGAGGTAACAAAGCCCGAAACGATTAACTACCGTACCTTAAAGCCCGAAATGGATGGCCTATTTTGCGAGAAAATATTTGGGCCTGCCAAAGACTGGGAATGTCATTGCGGTAAATATAAAAGAGTGCGTCATCGTGGGATCGTATGCGAAAGATGTGGCGTAGAAGTTACTGAGTCAAGGGTGCGCCGTCATCGCATGGGCTTTATTAAACTGGCCGCCCCTGTTACCCATGTTTGGTATTTAAAAGGTATTCCCAGTTATATGAGTATCCTTTTAGATATGCCCTTAAAAGATGTGGAGCAGATCGTCTATTTTAACTCTTATGTGGTCTTAAATCCGGGGAATGCGGAAAATTTAACCTATAAACAACTTTTAACTGAAGATCAATGGTTAGAAATTGAAGAACAGTTATATAGTGAAGATAGCGGTTTAGAAGGCATTGAAGTGGGTATTGGGGCTGAGGCGATCAGTCAGTTATTAATGGATCTGGAGTTAGAGGCCGAAGCTGAAAAATTAAGGGAAACCATCGCCACTTCTAAAGGGCAAAAACGCGCTAAATTAATCAAACGCTTAAGAATCATTGATAATTTTGTGGCAACCGGATCACGCCCTGAATGGATGGTATTAGAAGTAATTCCCGTTATTCCCCCCGATCTACGTCCGATGGTACAGTTAGACGGTGGCCGCTTTGCTACCTCTGACTTAAACGATCTTTATCGCCGTGTGATCAACCGTAATAACCGTTTAGCACGTTTACAGGAAATTTTAGCGCCTGAAATTATTGTGCGCAACGAAAAACGGATGTTACAGGAAGCGGTAGACGCTTTAATAGATAACGGCCGGCGTGGGCGTACCGTTGTGGGTGCAAATAACCGCCCCTTAAAATCTTTATCCGATATTATTGAAGGGAAACAAGGGCGTTTCCGTCAAAACTTATTAGGAAAAAGGGTTGATTATTCCGGTCGTTCCGTGATCGTGGTAGGGCCAAAATTACAGATCTATCAATGCGGTTTACCCAGAGAAATGGCGATCGAACTGTTCCAACCCTTTGTTATTCACCGCTTAATTAAAAATAATATTGTTAATAATATCAAGGCGGCTAAAAAATTAATTCAACGTAATGATCCCCTTGTCTGGGATGTGTTAAAAGAAGTGATCACTGGCCACCCCGTGTTATTAAACCGTGCGCCTACACTGCACAGACTCGGGATCCAGGCCTTTGAACCCATTTTAGTGGATGGCCGCGCGATCCAACTTCATCCCCTCGTTTGTCCCGCCTTTAACGCTGACTTTGACGGAGACCAAATGGCGGTTCACGTTCCCCTATCCCTAGAGGCACAAGCGGAAGCACGGTTATTAATGTTAGCTTGTCATAATATTCTTTCTCCTGCTACGGGTAAACCGATTGTTGCACCTTCTCAGGATATGGTATTAGGCTGTTATTATTTAACGGCGGAAAACCCCAACGCTACCAAGGGAGAAGGGATGTATTTTGCTAGTTTAGACGATGCCCTCAAAGCTTATACACAGGATCTAGTTGATCTTCATGCTTGGGTGTGGGTACGTTTTAACGGCAATGTGGACACCAAAGAGCCTGATCATGAAGTAGAGCGGGAGGAAATTTTAGAAGATGGAACGGTTACGAAATATTATAAATGGCGTACCGTCCGAGAAACTTCTGATGGCCAATTAATTACCCAGTATGTTAAAACTACTCCAGGCCGAATTGTTTATAATAAAACAATTCAAGACGCACTAAAATAGTTATTTGTTATTGGTTATTTTTCTTAATTCAAACTTAAACTGTGGAACGGGCATCCTTGCCCGTTACAGGCTATAAGCCCATTCCATAAGTTATTTAAAACTTAAATAGAATTATGATCAAAAAATAACTAATTACCAATAACTAATCACCAATAACTAATAATCAATAACCAAATATTTTTAATTATTATTATCATGGAATCTTTAACATTTTATAACCGCATCGTTGATAAAGGTCGTCTTAAAAAACTGGTAGCATGGGCTTACAGTAATTATGGTTCGGCTCGTTGTGCTGTCATGGCCGATAAACTCAAAGATCTGGGTTTTCGCTATGCCACTAAAGCAGGTGTTTCCATTAGTGTGGATGATCTAACCATTCCCCCCATCAAAAAGGAAATGTTAGCTAAAGCTGAAGCGGAGATCGCCACCACTGAAGAACGCTATTCTAAAGGGGAAATTACTGAAGTTGAGCGTTTCCAGAAAGTTATTGATACTTGGAATGGTACTTCCGAGGCTTTAAAAGATGAGGTGGTAGTTAATTTTGAAAAGACTGATCGCCTTAATTCCGTTTATATGATGGCCTTTTCGGGTGCGCGGGGTAATTTATCTCAGGTGCGTCAGTTAGTGGGTATGCGGGGCTTAATGGCCGATCCTCAAGGGGAAATTATCGCTTTACCCATTAAAACTAATTTCCGTGAGGGTTTAACCGTTACTGAGTATATTATTTCCTCTTACGGTGCGCGTAAAGGTCTGGTAGATACGGCTTTACGGACTGCTGACTCTGGATATTTAACCCGCCGTTTAGTGGATGTTTCCCAAGATGTGATCATTCGGGAAGTTGACTGTGGCACTCAACGTAGTTTAACCATTCGCCCCATGAAAGACGGGGAAAGAACTTTAATTGCTTTAGGCGATCGCCTATTTGGGCGGGTTTTAGCGGAAGATGTGGTTGATCCTCAAACGGGCGAAGTTATTGCCACCCGTAACCAATATATAGATGAGGATCTAGGTCATAAAATTGGTAAAGCAGTAGATGAAGTTAAGGTCAGATCTCCTTTAACTTGTGAGGCCGCGCGTTCCGTCTGTCAACATTGTTATGGTTGGAGTTTGGCACATGGTAAACCCGTAGATATGGGTGAAGCCGTTGGTATTATTGCCGCTCAGTCCATCGGTGAACCCGGCACCCAGTTAACCATGCGTACCTTCCACACTGGTGGGGTATTTACAGGGGAAGTTGCCCGTCAATTTAGTGCGGATTTTGATGGTACGGTGTCCTATACTAAAGGTTTAAGAACTCGTACTGTGCGAACTAATCACGGGGATGAAAGACAACAGGTAGAGGTGGCCGGGACTTTAGTGGTAACGGGTGCAGGTAAGAAAAAAGAGTCTTACCCTGTGGCTGTGGGAAGTTTACTCTTTGTGCCGGATGGTGCGGAAGTGAAAAAAGGTGATACTTTAATTGAAGAAGGTAGTAACCGCCCGAAAAGTACGGAAAGAGCCGCTAAAGACGTGGCCACTGATATTGCGGGAGAAGTTCTCTTTGCTGATGTTGTACCTGAAGAAAAAACCGATCGCCAAGGTAACATGACTCGGATCGCCCAAAGAGGGGGTTTATTATGGGTGTTGTCCGGTGATGTGTATAATTTACCGCCCGGTGCTGAACCTGTGGTTAAAAACGGCGATGAAGTTAAACAGGGTGATACATTAGCGGAAACTAAGTTAATTTCTACCCAAGGTGGGGTTGTACGCCGTCAAAATTTAGAAAGTCGGGAAATTGAAATTATTACCTCCTCCGTACGTTTGGATCAGGCTAAAGTCTTTTTAGAAAGTAGCGGTGGCACTGAACATTATGTGATCGAAGGTGCAACGGGCGATCGCTTCTCCTTAAAGGCTACCCCCGGCACGAAAGTGGTTAATAACCAAGTGGTGGCAGAATTAATTGATGATACTTACCGCACTAATACGGGAGGTATTATTAAATATGCGGGGATCGAAACTTCTAAAGGTAGCCGTAAGAGTGGCTATGAAGTGGAAAAAGGTGGAACTTTACTGTGGATCCCTGAAGAAGCCCATGAAGTTAATAAAGATAGTTCTTTATTAATAGTTGAACCGGGGCAATATGTGGAGGCAGGAACTGAGTTAGTTAAGGATATTTACTGTCAGTCGGCCGGTGTGGTGGAAGTGATCCAGAAAAATGATATTTTACGGGAAATTATTGTTAAACCTGGGATCTTACATTTAATTGACGGCGATCAATACCATGAACAATTAATCGAACCCGGCACCGAGTTGGGTGAAGGGGTGATCGTAGAAGAATTATACTATGGTGAGTCCGTAGATACGACCCTTGGTTCTGGTTTATTATTACGTCCCGTTAAGGAATATCCCGTAGCGGATCAACCTGCTGTTCCTTCCCAAAGTCCAATTAACCAAGATGGCGGTCGTAAAATTGAATTGCGATCGGTTCAACGCCTCTTTTATAAAGATGGAGAGCGAGTTAAATCTATTGATGGAGTTCAATTACTTAGCACCCAATTAGTGTTAGAAATTGAAGAAAAAGAAGGGGATCATTTTACTAATTTAAGTGCAGATATTGAGTTAAATCCCGATGTGGATGAACCCGATGTTTCCCGTTTACAATTAGTAATTTTAGAGTCTTTAGTGTTACGCCGTGACTTAGATAATGATCCTTTAGGTGGTCAGATCCAAACTAAAGTTTTAGTCAAAAGCGGTGATGAAATTCCCCCTGGGGCGGTAGTTGCTCGGACGGAAATTCAATGTAAAGAAGGCGGAATTGTGCGCGGTGTGGGCAGTGGTGAGATCGTGCGCCGTCTTTTGATCATGCGGGAAACTGATTTAATCAAAGTTCCCCTTGATGGTAAAAAAGCTCTAGTGGCCGAAGATGATCTGATTGTGGAAAAATCAGAGATTTGTGAGGGTGTGAAAATTGACCATTCTGCCCAAATTTTACAAGTTGATGACGAAACGATCACCATGCGTAAAGCCCGTCCTTATCGAGTTAGTGCGGGGGCGGTGTTACACATCAATCACGGCGATCTAGTGCAACGGGGTGATAACCTTGTACTATTAATCTTTGAACGGGCAAAAACTGGGGATATTATCCAAGGTTTACCTCGGATTGAGGAATTATTAGAAGCCCGTAAACCTAAAGAGGCCTGTGTCTTAGCACGTCGTCCGGGTACTTGTCAAGTGGTTTATGCTGATGATGAAAATGTGGATGTGAAAATCATTGAGGATGATGGCACATTGAGCGATTATCCTATTTTACCCGGCCAAAATCTGATGGTAACTGATGGCCAATGGGTTGATGTGGGTACGTCTTTAACCGATGGTCAAGCTAACCCCCATGAAATTTTAAGTAATTTCTTTGAATATTATCGTGAGGAAAAAGGCTCTTATGAGGCGGCCTTAATCGGTTTAGAGAAGGCTCAGTCTTTCCTTGTGGATCAAGTTCAGGCGGTTTATCAATCTCAAGGGATTGATATTAATGATAAACACATTGAGGTGATCGTGCGTCAAATGACCAATAAGGTGCGCATTGATGACGGTGGTGATACCATTCGTCTGCCTGGGGAGTTGGCTGAGTTACGGGAAGTGGAAAGGGATAATGTCACTATGTCCATTACTGGAGGCGCTCCGGTTTGTTTTACTCCCGTGTTACTAGGTATTACCAAGGCTTCCTTAAATACAGATTCCTTTATTTCGGCGGCCAGTTTCCAAGAAACCACCAGAGTGTTAACGGAAGCGGCGATCGAGGGTAAATCTGACTGGTTACGGGGCTTAAAAGAAAACGTCATTATTGGGCGTTTAATCCCAGCTGGAACGGGATTTAATAATAATGCTGATGAGGTGGCCGATGTTGAAAATAATCAAAATGGTTATGTCACCGAAACCCCAAGCCCAACCCCTGAAAAACAACAAAAAACACCTCGGCGGTCTCGTAAAGTTTTAAAAGAGGATGTGATTTTGGATGATCAAACCGCCCGAGAATTAGCAGGTGAGGCTATTTTAGACGATGATGATCTCAAATTAATTGATGATAATTCTTTTGATTTGTAATCTATTCTGAGTTTTTTTTTGATTATTAAATAAATTTAAACCCCTCTCTTTATCAAGGAGAGGGGTTTTTTTATAATTTTAGGTGATCTAAAAAATACGGTAGGGATCAACGGCCGTTGATCCCTACAAAATTAAGATTATCGCCATAAATAAGGAGAAACTTAAATTTTTATTTTTTAAGGCTTTAATTGTTAAGATTAATCATTATCCCAATCCTGAGCAGGAATTAAATCGCCGATTTGATCCCTTAATAAATAATCACATTGTTCTAATTGACATTCTACATAGACCCATTCACGAGCGGGAATATATTTACAAAGTGTATAAATTGGTTGATTACGACTAACCGTTCCCATTTCCACAAGATGACGAGCTTCATCTTGGATCATCTTGATGGTGTAATGACGTAAAGTCGGTTTGGTTAATGTTTGAACTGCCATAACTATGTACCTCGATTGTTAAGTTGATAAGTGGAATAATTGGAGTTTAAGTTGAAAACTTAAATATTCGGAGTAAGATTTTAAATTTAGATTTTCTTAATCTTAGCGAATTATGGCTAACTTGTGAAGATTGTTCTTTCAGTATACTAGATTACATCTAATTAATTTTTTTTGGAGTGAATTATCATATTTGTTTAAGTTTCGTTACAATTCATCATACTTTTACTTGATTTGAGAAACTGACAAAATGACCATCAATCTTTACAATAGTAACAGATCAGACCTTTATTTATTTTTATTATCCTTCCCTAAAAATCTTTATGCAAATTTATCTTGATTACAGTGCAACCACTCCTCCCCGTCAGGAAGTTATTGATAAAGTTCAAGAAATCATGACAAATCACTGGGGTAATGCGTCTAGTCTTCATGAGTGGGGCAACCGTAGCGCCACGATTTTAGAAATGGCTAGAATGCAGGTGGCACAGTTAATTAATGCGTCTGATCCTAATGGAATTATTTTTACTTCGGGGGGAACGGAAGCTGATAATTTAGCAATTATGGGGATCGCTGAACAATTTTCCACTCCTCAACATTTAATTATTTCGATGGTGGAACATTCGGCGATCGCCGAGCCTGTGAAATTTTTAGAACAAAAGGGATGGGAAGTTACCCGTTTACCCGTCAATAGTACGGGGCGAGTTGATCCGCTTGATCTTAAGGCCAGTATTCGGGATAATACGGTGTTAATTTCGATTATTTATGGTCAAAGTGAAATTGGTACTTTACAACCCATTGAAAGATTAGGACAGATCGCAAGGGAACATCAAATTTTATTTCACACTGATGCGGTGCAAGTGGCCGGAAGAATTCCCCTTGATGTGCAAAAATTACCCGTAGATTTATTATCCTTATCTAGTCATAAAATTTACGGTATTCAGGGTGCTGGAGCTTTATATATTAAGCCTCAATTATCTGTTTTTCCTCTATTGCGTGGGGGTGGCCAAGAAAGAAAATTAAGATCGGGTACGGAAGCAATACCTGCGATCGCCGCTTTTGGGGTAGCATCGGAATTAGCCTTAGAAGAATTAAAAACCGAAAGTCAAAGATTGATGGAACTAAGGGATCGTTTATTTGATTTATTGGCCAATTGTACTTATTTAAAGCCAACGGGCGATCGTTTACATCGTTTACCCCATCATATTAGTTTTTGTTTAACTAATTTACCCCCAAACTCAGAGATTACGGGAAAAACCTTAGTCCGTCAACTCAATTTAGCCGGAATAGGCATCAGTGCGGGATCCGCTTGTCATAGTGGAAAATTAAGCCCCAGTCCCATCTTATTAGCGATGGGTTATAATGATCAAGAAGCATTAAGAGGAATCCGTTTAACTTTAGGGAAAGACACTACAATTAAAGATATAGAATGGACTGCTGTGGTCATTCAACAAATATTAAACCGTTTAATTCCACAATTAGCAATTGTTAGTTAAAATTAAGTTGTAATCTGTTAATATCAAAATTGAAAAAATATAATATTAAATTTTAACAAAATATCAATGAGATTTAATCTCAAAAATTTTTTAAGTTTTTAATAAGGACTATTTTTAATAATGGACAATCATAACAATAATAAACAGTATCCCACAATTTTAGCAGTAGACGATTGTGATATTACTCTTAAACTGGTCAAAAAAGTTTTAGGGGATGATTACCGTGTATTAACGGCCAAAAAAGCAGAGGATGCTTTACAAGTCATTTATCGTGAACCTGTAAAATTATTATTATTAGATGTGGAAATGCCGGGGATAGATGGCTTAGAACTTTGTCGTACGGTGCGCAATTTATCTCAATTTAGTCATTTACCTATTATCATGTTAACGGCGAAAGATGGAGCTTTTGATAAGGTACAGGGTAAAATTGCTGGGGCGAGTGAATATTTAACAAAACCCTTTGAGAGAGATCAACTTCGTCAAATGATAAAGGATTTTTTAGTTGATCAAGCGATAATTTCGGTCAACGGTAATCAGTAATTAGTAAATAGTATTAAAGGTATTTTTCTTATTAATTATCAATGATCAATTATTTATTATTTATTATTTATGACTCCAGCACAAGAAGCGATCGCCACATTAACAGAATTAGCCGAAAAAGGGGAAATAGATCCTTGGAATATTCAAGTAATTGAAGTAATAGATCGTTTTTTAGAAGAATTGGGCTTAACAGATGATCAAAGTATACCTGAAAATTATCAAGAAACAGATTTACCAAAATCAGGTCAAGCCTTTTTATGGGCTTCAAAATTAGTATTATTTAAAGCAGATACCTTAGAAAGATTAGGCCAAATTGAAGAAGAAATATTTGAAGAAGAAATATTTGAAGAAGAAATTGATCCGATTACGAGATTACCTTTAAAATTAGAAAATCATCTTAAAAGAAGACCATCTGCACCCCCTTTAAAAAAAAGACGAGTTACGTTAGAAGAATTAATTGAACAGATTAAACAAATTGAAAAAGAACTTGAAGCTAAACCGATTAAACCTCGTCAAGTTCAAGCACGTCAACAGTCAAAAAGAGAAGCTACCCGTGTTATTACCCAGTTAGCTCATGATGAAAATTTAACACAAATAGCTAGTCATTTAGAACATTTTTTAGCCATCAAATTACCCCAATTAATACCAGGAGAAAATTCAATTAAGTTAGATCAATTAGTAGAATGGTGGGCAGATCCTCAATTATCTAGTGATCAAACTTTAGCCCTATCAAATGTTAGTAATTCGGAAATTAATCATCACCAAGGGAAAGATAAAGTTGGGGTTTTTTGGGCTTTATTAATTTTATCGGCACAGTCAAAAGTAGAATTATCTCAAGCTGAATTTTATCAAGATTTAACAATCTGTGTATTAAATTAACTGCATTAATCATTTGCGATTTTTCCATATTTAGGTAAAAAACGATTAGGTAAAATCTTAATAATCAAAAAGTCTATAAATTATGTAGGGGTCAATAGTTTTGACCCCTACATTTTAATTCAATGTTAAGCAATTTTAATTAATTTTGTCCTTCTATTTGATTGGTTGGAGTTTCGGTTTCCGTTGTGGTGTTAGTATTTTCCACATTATTATCAATATTAACCTCATTATTATTACCATTAACATTAACTTCAGTATTATTATTGATGGTGGTATTATTGATCGTAACATTAGTAGCCACTAAACCCTGATCTTGTAATACTTCTTCGAGGGCTTGGGCAAAACCTTGAGGTAAATCTTCAAGATTTATTTCAACGATCGAAACTTGACCCGGAAAGATACGAGAAGAAGGCCCGATCTGTTTAAACACCACCACTTGATCACGATCACGGCGACCTAAAGCCAGACCACGGCCGTGTCCCCGTCCCCGAGTACCAGGAACTGGGACAAAGTAGCGATCGCCCCCTAATAAAACCACCACAATACGAGGTTGATCAGCAGTGGTTAAACTTAATAAATAAATAGTTTGTCCAACTTCAGAGTTATCACCGCCGATCACTTCAACATTAGTATTATCATCATCTCGATCATCATCCCGAATGCGATCACGATGACGATGACGATCACGCTCATTAATGATAATACCAGAAGCATCGTCCTCCGATGCTTCGCCAATTAAATCAGAAAATTCAGGATTTAATTCTCCTAATGAACAAACCACACAATTATCGGGATCTAATGTACTAAGAACAGATTGGGCATCTAACGCTTCTAAACTTTGTCTGAAATTCTCGGTTTCGGGTAAACCAGCAAAGGCAACAAAACCATCACTACGCCCTTGTAAACTTGCACCTGTGGACAGTTGTTCAAAACTAAATTTAGTATCGCGCCGTGCGTTACCTAAAGTTGCGACAAAAGAATCATCTAAAAGATTGAATACGCTTAAAGCTTCCCCTTCAATTCTGTAATTTAAAGGTTGAGTTAGATCAAATTCCCCATTTAAGTTAGATTGAGAAATATCACCAATAGCGATCGCCACTGTTCCAGTGGCATTAGCAGGAGTTTTAAATTCTGGGATGCCTCTTGTGCCAACAGTTTGCACTTGGAATTTATCATTGGCTTCACCTATAAAGACGATCCCATTCTCTTGTTGTTCAGCTTCAGTGCCGCTCATGGGACTATTTGGGTCTAATTGAGTACCTTCTTCGGGGGTAACATTAGTACCTCTAAACTGAAATCTAACTCTTAAAGCTGAACCTTGAAGATTATTGTTATTACTAATAGCCGTACCATCAGAAAAACGATAGCTATTAGGTAAACCAATTGAACCACCATCTAAATTAGCTCCAAAATTACCCAATTGAAGAACACCTTGATCCCCTTCATATTGAAGAGGATCGGGTAAAAATAGTTTTGAATTAAAATTTTCGGGGGATGCTAAAGTTCCATTAAAATTTAAAAGAGAATCAAAAGAATTTAAAGTAAATTCTAACTCGGTGGGACGATTGGTAAAACCAACGGGAGAACCATTTAAAAAGGCAACTCCCGATAAATTACCCTGTAAAATGCCCGTATCGTTGCGATCGGGTAGTCCATTGGCGTTGACATCCGTAAAACTAGAATTAACTGCATTAAAAACAGCCCGACTGGTATGGCCTTGATCTGTTTGTAGGTTTAATCTTTGAACACTGACACCATAAAGACTAATACCATTGCCACCTGTAATTTGATTGGGTACAAAAAAAGCGGCTTGACCCGTCATTGAGCCACCCGTCACACTAATTTGAGCATTAACTCCCGTTAAACCAAAGGAAACAGAACTAATTAAACCTAAGCCTAAAGCGTAAACATTTGATTTAGAAAACATAATTGAAGACTCCAAATAACTATAAAAAATGCAAATTGAGTACAACAAAAAATCGGTGGCAATCAATATTTATTTAGTTTCAAATTGAACTTGCTCACTTTGTAAAAAGTTTTTTGTTAATTTTGATTAAGTGTTAAATTCTTGAAGGAAGAAAAACTTTTTACGATCTTTTTTTTTGTTTTCAGGAACTTATGATTCCGTATTTCTGTCTATCAGAATAACTTTTAACCGATTGCCTAAGTAAATTTACTGACTTGATTAAGTCTAATTAAAAGTTAATTAATCTAGCAGAAAATGATCTTGTCAGATGCAATTTAAAATTAATTTTTGTGAAGAAGCTTCCCTAACTTATTAGATCACCATTTAATGGCTAGGGACGTTTCTTTTATTTTTAGAGTTCCCTTTTTTGAGAAAAAATTTTTCATTTTATTCAATTTAAAACAAAACTACACATTTGAGAAACTGACTAAATTTGATTAAATCAAAATCAAATAGTCAGTTTAGGCAATTTTTAGAAGGTGAAAGTAGTGCGAATTGCACCAATGGTAATGGTATCATTCGCACTATTATGACCCGGATTTAAGACCACGATCAAACCGGGGGTGATACTAATATAATCACTAACTTTAAAACGGTAAAAGGCTTCGATGTGGGTAGCCGTAGAGGGTTGGCCTCCGGGAGCAGAAGCAAAATTACCATTATTGAGAAAATCAGGCACATTGACACCGAGGGGGAGGTTACTTTCGGTAATTTTAGGAGGTTGACCGACAAAAATCGCTCCGAGATTACCTTCGGCAAATAAATCAGGAAAAGTTAAATAACTCATCCAGTTGAAAGTATCCACATCTGCGGCGGCACTTTCTAAAGTTGAGGTGGTATAGCCTACCCAACCGCCTAAAGTGACTTGAGGGATGATGCGCCAGTCAACTGAGCCACCAAAAGCATCGGTATTAATGGGCGCACGACTGCCCCCTGTAGAATAGGCCACGGGATCATCTCCCACAAATGTACCCAGAAAACCCAAGGGTGAATAGGCATTGACATATTGAAAGGCAAGATCGAGATCATCCACAGGGGTGGCAATTAATTGTACGCCTAAAGTGGTTGTGCCGTTATCCCCTCCAAATAAACCTGCTTGGGTGGAATTATTAGCTGTTCCGGTGGAGTAAACCCCTTGCATACTCAATCTTTCGCCCATCTGCCAGTCAAAACCAACTCCCGCACCCCCCGATCCCACGTTAATGATCGGGTTTCTTTGGGCAAAACGGGATAAAGGCCCAAAACCTGAACTTTCCACTCGGTTAGGGCCTCGGAAGACGTTAACACTGCTAACTCCGGCCGCGCCTACTACCATTGAAAAGTCATTCCCGATTAAATGACGGTAAGTTAAATCACTAAGGCTAACTTGATTTCCACTATTTCCTTCATAACCTAAGCGCACAAAATTACCAAGGGCTGGCCCATTAATGACACTAGCACCCGATCCCCCACTTAACCCTGTTAATAAGATACTGCGAGGGCTAAATTGGGTAAATAAACTTAACTGGGTGTTGGTAATGGTGTTAATTTCGGTGTCGCCATCATCAAAGCGAAAAGCACTGGTAAAACTATTATCGGTGCGGCCTTGTAAGCCTAGAATGAATTGGCCAAATAGTTTAGTCGTAGTGGAAAATTGTTCTTCTTCAAGATTAGCGACTTTTTCTTCTAAATTATCTACTCTTGTGCCAAGGGTATCAAGTTCGCTTTGAAAAACTTGAATTAATCTAGTTAAAGTATCTAAATCTTGCTCTGAGACTCCTTCTTGGGATGGTTGAATTTTATCTAAACAAGCATTCAAGCCGGCCGCAAACTCATAACGGGTAATGGTGCGATCGCCTCTAAAGGTGCGATCGGGATAACCTTCTAAACAATCATAATTTTCAACTAAATTTCTGAGTGCTTGATAAGCCCAGTCTTGAGGGGTGACATCTCGTAACTGATTAACACTATTAACTTGAGCCATTGAATTGTCAGTTTCAAAAGCGTTAAGGGCTTCTTGTAAGGAAATAGGCTCAAAATTAAAGTTAAGATTTTCTGTGTTAACCGTTTTAATCTCAGAATTTGGGGTTAATTCTTCTGATGCACTAGCTAAATTGGGGAAAATCCCCAGACTAAAAAGAGAAAAGACGACAAGGGAAGATAATCGTTTTTCGATTAATTTTGATTTCTTCATAAAAAATGAACACTCCTCAATTTTAATTTAAGTGGATCAGCGTTTGATCTTACGTTACACCTTACTTACAATTAAATATATATAATAATTCTCAACAAGGATCAAAAATTATGGCCATTAAAAAAGAATTTTCTTCTTTTCACGAAATGATCTCCCAGTCTCAAATTCCTATCTTGGTTGATTTTTATGCAACTTGGTGCGGCCCTTGTCAAATGATGGCACAGGTATTAGAACAGGTTAACACCGTGATGGGATCAAAAGTACAGATTATAAAAATTGATACGGATAAATACCCGAAAATTGCTTCTGCTTTTAATATTAAGGCTTTACCTACTTTAGTTTTATTCAAAAATGGTCAACCGATTAATCAGATCGAAGGGGTGGCTCAAGCTCATCAGATTATTCAATATTTACAAACTTACATTTGATTGATTTGTTTTTTTTTCCCCTGATGCCAAGCCCCTCTTGCCTTAGAGGGTTTTTTTTGTGAGATGACCCCAAAAAAAATGTAAAGAAATGTTGCACTTTTTTTATATCTATGTTAAGTTAAATAACAACAACTTGACTTAGGTGACATTTAATAGTAACTCTTGGAGGTTCATCTCATGGATAATCAAAAAACCAAATTCGGCTTTACCGATCTTGCTGAAAATTGGAATGGCCGTTTAGCAATGCTAGGTTTTACCATTGGCTTATTAACTGAGTTAATTACTGGAAAAGGCATTTTAGCCCAATTAGGCATTATGTAATCTTTCCAAAGATGTTAAGAGTAAAGTGAAGAAATCGAACTTTGAAACCTTTTTAGGTAATTGTCATTATTCTCTTTTTATTTATTAATTTTTTCTTTACTTTTTCTTTTTTACATCTTAATTAACTATCAGTCGTCATAAATTTTTCATCAATAAAATTTTTCTCCTCTCCTATAAAAGGGTTTTGTTCAGGCAAAACTCTTTTTTTGTTGTTAATTGATAAGTCTGTTTTAAACTATCAGTAAATTGACGAAAATTAAGCTAAAATGTAGGGACTCAATCCAATTAAATTATTAGAAAAACTATCAACCAATGACTGTTTCTATTTCTCCCGTCACAGCAAATTTAGCTGAACTAAAAGAATTTTTATTAGATTTATTCATTCAAAAAGCTTATCAAGAAGGAGATTTTACTCTTTCTTCTGGTCAAAAAAGTTCTTATTATATTAATGGTAAACAAGTTACTTTAGAGCCTCAAGGGGCTTTAGCTTTAGGGCGTTTAATTTTAGCAATGTTACCTGAAGATACGGCGGCCGTAGCGGGTTTAACTTTAGGGGCTGATCCCATTGTCTCGGCGGTGAGTGTGGTTTCTGCCTATGAAAATCGCAATATTCCGGCTTTAATTATTCGTAAACAGGCCAAAGGCCATGGCACACAGGCTTATATTGAGGGGCTAACTCTGGCTGTGGGCGCGAAAGTTGTGGTATTAGAAGATGTTGTCACCACCGGCCAGTCGGCGTTACAGGCGGTGGAACGGTTACAGAATGCGGGTTATCAAGTAGAACAGGTGATCGCTTTAGTTGATCGTCAACAGGGAGGGGCTGAGTTATATCAGTCAAAGGGCTTAAAGTTTGAGGCTCTTTTTGCGATCACTGATCTTCAAGCTAGGGCAAAAACTTTGAAATAATTAATTAATAATAAGTAATAAGTATAGGAATTGACAATTAATTTGAAATAAGAAATAATTAAGATAATTAAATTTTTATTAAAAATAAATATAGAGAAAAATAAATGTTAGAAAATCAACCAAAAATAATTGTTCTTGATGATGATCCTACAGGGTCTCAAACTGTTCATAGTTGTTTATTATTAATGCAGTGGGATGTGGAAACTTTACAGTTAGGATTGAGAGATTCTTGTCCTATTTTTTTCGTGTTAACTAATACTAGATCTATGACTCCTCAACAGGCTGAAAGTACCACCAGAGAAGTTTGTCACAATTTAAAAATTGCGTTAGAAAAAGAAGCAATTAAAGATTTTTTAGTTGTTAGTAGATCTGACTCAACTTTAAGGGGACATTATCCGATCGAAACTGATGTTATTGCAGAAGAATTAGGTCAATTTGATGCACATTTTTTAACTCCGGCTTTCTTTGAAGGTGGTAGAATTACTAAAGATAGTATTCATTATTTGTTAATAGATGGAGTTCTAACTCCTGTGGAAAAAACTGAATTTGCTAAGGATTCAGTTTTTGGATATAATAATAGTTATTTACCGGATTATGTAGAAGAAAAAACGAAAAGTAGAATTAAATCTAATCAAGTTGAAAGATTTTTATTAAGTGAAATTCGTCAAGGAGTCAAAGAGCGTTTATTAAAATTAAATCATAATCATTGTGGGGTAGTTGACGGGGAAAAACAAGGTGATTTTGATCAATTTGCTAGTGATATTTTATCAGCTACGGCGCAGGGTAAACGCTTTTTATTTAGGAGTGCGGCCAGTTTATTAACTTCCTTAGCAAAATTAGGAAAACAACCCATTTCTGCGGAAAAAATGGCCGAATATAAACCCACAAATAAACCCGGAATTGTATTAGTTGGCTCCCATGTTCAAAAAACAACTAAACAGTTAGAATGTTTATTAAAAGAACCTGATGTAAGAGGGGTTGAAGTTGAAGTGATTAAACTTAAAGATCATCCTGAAAATAGACAAAGTTTACTCGATGAAGTTTTAACAAAAATAAATCAAGTTTATCAAGAAAATAAAACTCCAGTTATTTATACCAGTCGAGGAGAATTAACTTTTGAAAATATCCAAAAAAGGTTAGATTTTGGGGTAGAAGTGTCTAATTTTTTAATGGACATTGTGAAAAATTTACCTTCAGAAATTGGCTTTTTAATTAGTAAAGGAGGTATCACTTCTAATGATGTTTTAAGTACGGGTTTAAGCTTAAGAAAAGCCCGTTTATTAGGGCAAATTTTAGCAGGAGTTTCCGTAGTTCGTACAGAAAAAAATCATCCTTTATTCCCTAATTTACCTGTGGTTTTATTTCCGGGAAATGTGGGGGATGATCAAGGTTTAGCCACTGTTTATCAAAGGTTAAAATAGCTTTTTTTCAACGGTTTAAAACCCTTTGCCTCACTCAAAAAAAAATGCTATTATAAATTCATACCTTATGGAAAAAATATTATGACAACTGCCGTTTTAGAAAAACCAAAAACTTATACTATTAATGAATATTTAGATTTAGAAATTAATAGTAGTGAACGTCATGAATATATTAAAGGAGAAATTATTAAAATGACTGGTGGTACACCTAATCATAATAAAATAGCTGGAAACCTATATGCGGCTTTGAATTTTGCCCTCAAAAAACAGCCGTTTCAAGTATTTGTTGCGGATCAGCGTCTTTGGATTCCTGATTATCAAATTTATACCTATCCTGATATTATGATTATTAAGGATGATTTACAATTTCAAGAAGGTAGAAAAGATACTTTAATTAATGCTTATATTATTATTGAAGTTCTCTCTAAATCTACCCGTAGTTATGATAAAGATGATAAATTTTCGGCCTATCGTAGTCTTGATAGTTTCTCTGAATATTTATTAATTGATCAATATAAATTACAGGTAGAACATTATAGCAAAACTGACAAAAATCAATGGTTATTTAGGGAATATAAAACCGAACAAGATGTAATTAATTTTGATAAAATTAATTTTGAAATTTCTTTAATTGATATTTATGATAAAGTGGATTTTTCCTGATGAGTAAAATTAGTTTAGATCAAAATAAAATTATGATCTAAACTAATTTATCTAATTTTTTTGATCAGCAATGACCAATCATATTTGATCATTTTGTCTATTTAAAGTTATAATGATCATAATTCTTATTAATCCTTATTTAAAATTAATATTATGTCTTCAACTCTTTTAATCGAAAAGAAAAAACTAGAAAATCCCCCCCTTGATATGCACTATCTCGGCGATCGAGTTTTACGTCAACCAGCAAAACGGGTGGCAAAAGTAGATGATCAAATTCGTAAGTTAGTGCGCCAAATGCTACAAACCATGTATAGTCGTGATGGGATCGGCTTGGCCGCTCCTCAAGTTGGCATCAATAAACAAGTTTTAGTCGTAGACTGTGATCCCCAAAATCCTGAAAATCAACCTTTAGTTTTGATTAATCCTCAAATAGTTGGTTATAGTAAGGAAATGTGTGTAGTCGAAGAAGGCTGTTTAAGCATTCCGGGGGTTTATTTAGATGTTACTCGCCCTAAAGTAGTTGAAGTTAGTTATAAAGATGAAAATGGCCGCCCTTGTAAGTTAAAAGCGGATGATTTGTTATCCCGTGTGATTCAACATGAAATGGATCATTTAAATGGAATTATGTTTGTCGATCGAGTAGAAAATGACCTTCTTTTAACTCAAGAATTGACGAAAAAAGGCTTTTCAGTCAATGCGGTAGAAAAAGTAAAAAATTAAAATTAACATTTAACAAATAACCAATAACTAACCACAAATAACCAATTATTTAGGAGCAAAAAATTATGGGAATGACTCCCAAAAGTGGCCTTTTATTATTAATGTCTTGTATCAGTGCGATCGCCGCCGTTGGTTGTGTTTTTGAATTAACGTCTGGAACTCCAGATTTAGGAAGTAATAATACTATTTTCATCCTAATTATTACCATTCCTTTAACAATAATTTTCTTTTGGACTGCTGTTATGGATGCCAGAGCCAATCAGTAAACAGTAATACAGGCATCTTGCCTGTTCATTATTCTAAATAACCAATGACTAATCAAGACAGAATTTATTGGGTAGCATGGACGAAAATTAAAGGTGTAGGTGCGATTTTATTGCACCGCATCTATCAACATTTTGGTAATTTAAGTGAGGCTTGGGAGGCTGATCGTCATTCTTTGCGAGAAGTTGAAGGTTTAGGGGGTAAAATCATTGATAATATTATGACACAGCGATCGCAGTTAAATCCCCTGCAAATTTATGAGGCTCACTTAAAACAGAATCCTCATTTTTGGACACCAACAGACCCAGAATATCCCCGTTTATTATTAGAAATTCCCAGTCCGCCCCCCATTTTATATTATTTAGGTCAAGTGGATCCCCATGAAAATAAAGGGATGAGGCCAATGGTAGGAATAGTAGGCACTCGTTACCCCACAGAACACGGTAAAAGATGGACACAAAAAATTAGTTATGCCCTAGCCAAAAGAGGCTTTACCATCGTTTCAGGCATGGCTTTAGGCATAGACGGAGAAGCCCATCAAAGTGCTTTAAAAGGTGGAGCAAGAACCATTGCAGTGGTGGCAACAGGAGTTAATCAAGTTTATCCTTCCCAACACCGTCAACTCCATCAACAGATCCGGCAACAAGGGCTGATCCTCAGTGAATATCCCGATGGAGTAGCCCCGGCTCGAAATAATTTTCCTGCCCGTAATCGCATTATCGCCGCCCTTTCCCGTGCTATTTTAATTATGGAAGCCCCAGAGCGATCGGGAGCGTTAATCACCGCTCGTTATGGTTTAGAATTTAATAAGGATATTTACACTTTGCCCAATTCTCCTGAAATTGAGGAGGCTAAAGGTTGTTTGAGATTAATTCATGATGGTGCAACTATGATCATTCATGAAGATGAATTAATTGAAATGTTAGGAGATATTCCTAATTTAGACCCATTTAATCAGTATCAACAACTATCTTTATTAAATCATTTAGATAATTATGAAGACATAAAAACAGATTATACTCAGAAAAATCAAGTTAATTTACCGCAATTAGAGCCAAATTTACAAAAAATATTTGATAATTTAACAGAGGCAGAAACGCCATTTGATCTAATAGTAGAAAAAACGGGTTTTTCTTCAGGGGAGGTATCAGGAATGTTATTACAACTAGAATTGATGGGAATAGTAACCCAACTTCCCGGAATGCGTTACAGAAGAAATTAATCAATAATAATTATTCAATATTAGCTAATTTAAAACCCATTTGACACTGAAATAAAGCAGGGTGATTTTGATCTATTTTACCTAAAGATTGACCGCAAGAAAGTTTCCCATTACGCCAACGGGGTGAACCGTGATGATCGGCCATTAAACAACCTTGACATATTTTGTCTGGAGAAAAGATTTGTTGATCGGTGACAATTACTAACATAATTTTTCTTTCACTCCTGATCCTAATTATTAATTATATTTTAACTTTTTTGGTAAAGTTTAAAGAAATGTTTACACAGCTTAATAATTTTTTTCTTTAATCACTGTTAATTATGATACTGAATTATTACTTATGCCAATTTGATCAAGATTTAATTAACTTACGATCACCCCAAATCCCCCTTTTAAGGGGGATTTACTCCATTAATATCTATATCACAACTTTAGAAAAATGGTATTATTACTTATTACTTAAATTTAGTTTTCTGTGGAAACCATTGCGGCGATCAACTGTTCAGCATTAACTTTAAAAGGTAAACGATGAATGTCAGATTGGGGTAAACAAGTGATCTTGGCACAATGACGTAATTCTTCTAAAGTTACATTTTTTAAACCTAAATCTTCTAAACTTTTTGGTAAGCCTATTTCTTGGTAAAATTGTAATAATTGTTGACGGGTAGAAACGGCCAATTGATTATTTTGGATCATTTCTTCAAGGCGTAATTGTACTAAGATACCATAGGCCACCTTTTCACCGTGTAAAGCATGATGGGCGCTAGGAATATGGGTTAAACCGTTATGCACCGCATGGGCGGCCACGGTGCGACAATTTGCTCCTCCTAATCCTCCGATTAATCCTGCTAATAATACCGTTGCGTCTACTACTTCACACCAGTCTTGTGTGCCAATTTTTTCGAGGGCTTTAACTGATTCTTGAAAGAGTAGATCCCTTAAGACTCTGGCCTGTTGTACGGCCGCTACGGTCAAAGTTGCGGTAGAATCTCCACTACTGATTGAAGCTTCATACCATTTGGCGATCGCATCGCCGATCCCTGCGATTAAAGTTCTTTGGGGGGAGGTAGCGATGATACTATAGTCTAAAATTAAGAGATTGGGACAAGATTTTAAACCTACATCATATTGAAAAGCCCCTTGATCGCTATAAATATTAGATAGAGCAGTCCATCCGGCACAGGTAGCGCCAGAAGTGGGAATGGTGACAATGGGCAAATTTAACTGATGGGCGACTAATTTGGATAGGTCTAAAACCTTTCCTCCCCCTACTGCAATTAAAAAATCACCTTGATGGGCTTTAACCTCGGTTTTAATTGATTCTAGGGTCTGTTCAGAGCATTCTTGAACGGGGGTGCAGACCTTACCATTTTGTTGATTTTCTTTCAAAATTGCTTCTAAGTGGGGTTGAACTTGTGTTAAACTGCGATCGCCGCCAATGATCACGGGGCGAGAACCAAACACAGCCAATTGATCACTTAACTGTAATAAAATATCATGACCTTTAATTACTTGAGCGGGAGAAATAGCTAAATGGAAAGGAGTTGTGACGGTTTTATTATTAGTTTTAGTTTTAGTTTTAGTCATAGTAATTAAAATTTGAAATTTGATCCCTTAAAGCTTAATTATATTACATAATTTGTCGTAAACAAGAAACATCAGCTTGACCAAAATGAACACTTAAAGCAATATGTAAATTTTCTAAAGATTGAATTAACCAAGGTACACCCTCCTCCGTTGAAGACTCATAATGATTAAATAAAATCGAAAATCTTTTTTCTAAATAGGGTTTTACCTTATTACAAAGTAAGACAACTTTTAATAATAAACCAACGGTTGAAGTCGGGCCTAAATTAGTAATTAAATCTACAAAAACATAATGATTAGGATTAGTTTTACCCGTTACTACTAAAAAATTTAATAGTTGGGAAGATGTGCGCAAAAGTAAAAATTGATCTAACTTTTTATCATTACATTGGGGTAAAATATCTTGAATTACATGATAAAGACGCTCATTAAATTTTCTTTTGCCATAAACTGGATCAATAGATGTTACTAAATATTCATATAAATCATCTTTAAAATGTTCATAAGTGGTTAATTGAATTGAATGGGATAAAAAACTTTTAGAAAGATCCCGATAACTATAACCTCCCTGCACTCTGCCTGTAAACTGTTTTAAAGCATTTCCTAATTCCCTTTCTGTTAATAAAGTGGGATTATATAAAGGTTTTCCTTGTAATAATTGTTGAGCTTTTGGCACAGAATTAAGTTGACGTGCCAGTTGTGCTAATCTAACTTGATAAGCCACATAATGAGATAGATCTAATTCAAATTTATGTTGAATTTTAGCTTGAATTGTTCTTACTGTTAATTGATGTTCATAACTGCTATCTTCAGTTAATAAACAATGTTCATATAAATAGGGATAACGATTAATTAAATGACCAACTTGAGCTTTTTCATTATCTTTTTTACTCTTACCTTGATCAATAATTCTAGCCAATCTTTTTAAGGCTAAAAATTGCTCAGTATTAATAAAATCCTTTGCTAATTGACGTATTTGAGAAGTCGTGCGGGGTGTATTGGGGCGGGGTGGACGAATAACCTCAAATAAATTTACCAACTCAGGGATGGCACTTTGTGTATGAGTTTGCATTTGCCATCTATTAATTAAAATATGGCAACAACGATTTAAAATAAATTTATAATTTTGCTCAATATTTTCACCCTTTAACAGTTTTTCTAAAACACTATAAATTAATTCATTTTTCTGACTTGATCCATCTAAAAACACTGTGCGAAAATTATCTAAAACATCCTTAGGAGACTCATTCTGTACTACAAACATAAAATAATCATACAGTTGCTGTTCCTCCGTGCGATTTTTGTTAAGATAATTGCTATGATTTAATTGATTCACCCTCTTTTATCCTCCCTCATTTCCATAAGAAAATTAACTGAAAATTTTTAGCGATTGTCAGTTTTAAATTGATGATTAAAAAGATGGAGTTTATCATTATGATTATGATCCAATTGTGATTATGATCTAATGTTGATTCAACAATTGACGATTAACCTTTGACAATTAACCTTTAACAATAACCCCTACTTAAAAGTAGAAGATTGAAAAATCAGGAATTTTTTTATTTTTTTTCCCTTTTGGCTTTTTTTATCCTAATTCATTGTCAATTGTCAACAGATAAAAATTACCTATTCTTATTATAATCTTTTATTATACTTTTTTTTGTAATAGTTTGTTAATATTTTTTAAATTAAAGTTAATTTGATTAATTCAAATCTTCAACAAATTTTAAACAATGGTTTTAAGAAAAGATATAGCACTCACCAATTAGTCTTAGCAAATAAGCTTAAAAGTTTTTTAAATTTGTTATTGATTATTTGTTCCTCATAACAAGGCTTTAGCACTTTTTTTAAAATTAATTAATTTGCCATAACCTATTGGGATATACTATATCTTGGTATAATATTACTAATGTAATATTTGTTTAAGGTTAAAATATTTATTTTTGATCAATATTAAGATAACATGAATTTATTAATTTTACTGTGATCATCATCACTAATTATTATTAGATCTTTTAATTATCTAAATTTATTAGCTAAATGTTAAAATTAGATAATTTTTCTATTTAATTTATTAATTTGTAATTTTATTTATGTCTTTTCAAATTTCCCTAGCCCAACTTTGTCAAATTATCAAAGTTTTTCCTAAAAATTACCATCATCTTAATTTAGAACAAATTATTATTGGTATTAATACCGATAGCCGCACCATCAAACAAGGAGAGGTTTTTCTCGCTTTAAAAGGAGATAATTTTGACGGTCATAATTTTGTCAAAATCGCTCAAGAAAAAGGAGCAATCGCCGCTATTGTTGATACCGAATTACCCTTAGAAATTCCCCAATTAATAGTAGAAAATACCTTAATTTCTTATCAAAAAATTGGGACATGGTGGCGAGAACAATTCACTTTTCCGATCATCGGAATTACGGGATCCGTAGGCAAAACCACCACTAAAGAATTAATCTCCGCCGTTTTATCCACCCAAGGAAAAGTCCTCAAAACTTCTGCTAATTATAACAATGAAATTGGCGTTCCTAAAACTTTATTAGGCTTAAATCATCAGCATAATTATGCCGTTATTGAAATGGGCATGAGGGCAAAAGGAGAAATTGCCGAATTAACCCAAATTGCCCGGCCAACAATTGGGGTGATCACTAATGTGGGAACGGCTCATATAGGTCGTCTTGGCTCAGAATTGGCCATCGCTCAGGCTAAATGTGAGCTTTTAGAGCATTTAAACCCCTCTAGCGTAGCTATTTTAAACCATGATAATCCCTTATTGATCAAAACCGCTTCCACCGTGTGGAGAGGTGAAACCATTAAATATGGCTTAGAAGGGGGCGATCTCCAAGGGAAATTATTAGATCTTCACACCCTAGAAGTAGAAGGGCAAATTTTCCCCTTACCCTTACCCGGCCGCCATAATGCTTTAAATTATTTAGCCGCCTTAGCCGTGGCCAAAGTTTTAAACATAGACTGGCATTTATTAACCCAAGGAGTCAACATAGACTTGCTCAAAGGCAGATCTCAACAATATCAATTAAATAATGATTTAATCATTCTCGATGAGACTTATAACGCAGGTTTAGAGTCAATGTTAGCTTCTTTAGAATTACTAAAAAACACCCCCGGCCAAAGACATTTGGCGGTTTTAGGCACAATGAAGGAATTAGGGGATCAAGCCACCCAGTTACATTATCAAGTGGGAGCAAAGGCAAAAGCCCTTAATCTTGATCACCTTTTTATTTTAGTAGATGATCCGGAAACTTTGGCCATGGCTGAGGGATCTTCGGGTATTCCTACCCAGTCTTTTACGGATCAAGAGACTTTATTTGAGGCTTTATTAAATACAATTCAATCGGGCGATCGCCTTTTATTTAAAGCATCTAACTCTGTTGGTTTAAATAAATTGGTTGAAAAATTAATTATGTTTTTCAATCAAAAAAGGGATCAAGTTCAAGATTAAATTAACTTAAAGGCGGCACCCAGATTCGAACTGGGGGATAAAGGTTTTGCAGACCTCTGCCTTACCACTTGGCTATGCCGCCGTGATTTAACTCACTGGAATCTAACTATAACATAAAAGTTGTAATTTGTTAAGTTAAAATTAAAAAATTTTTAAAATAGATCAAAATTTTTAACTGAAAGGAACTTCCAAGGCTAGAATAAAGTCTATAAAAGCCATACTTGATCAAATTTTGCGTTAATCTACAGGATTGAAGATTTTTTGTTAAGGTTTAACAATTGACCATCAACAATTACCTCTACTTCAAAAGGTAGGTTTTAAAACGAATTAATCAATCGTCAATTGTCAACTAATAAAGGGGGCTTCTCTCAAACAAATATTTATTAAAATTTTTATAATCAGAAATCAAGAGGTATTATTAATCATGCAATTAAGTAAATTAATTCCAACTTTAGTCCTGACCACAACTTTAATTTTCCCCACGATCAAAACAGGAGCTTTTACCCTTTCAGAATTATTAAATTTATCAAATTCTGAGGCACAAATGATTAGTTTAGACCTGCCAGATGCTCCTTCTGATGGCAATATCACCACCGGAACGGTAGGCGGTGGGAGGAGAGCGCCTGATAATAGATGTACCGATAGCACTCAAGCACCTTTAACTGTGTTAATGTCCCGTCAAGTCAATCATATTGAGTCTTTGGACTCCGATGCTCAGAACTCAAATCTTTCTGTTTACTGGTATTTACCCGAAACTAAAGCCCTCAGAGCCGAATTTTTAATTTTAGGGAATAATACTCAATTTGTTTATTTTCAAGAGTTTGAGATACCTCAAAATAAAAAGGGTTTAGTTAGATTAGATTTACCTAATAATCTTAATTTGCAAGAAAATAATGTTTATAAATGGGAATTAGCGTTAGTTTGTCAAGAATTTGATCGCAGTAGTGATGAATATGTTTGGGGTGCGATCGAGCCTTTAAATAATAATCAAGAGTCTCAATTAAATAATGAATTAGAAAGTGCAAGAAATAATCCTAGTCAAGAAAATGCTTCTTCAATAGAAGAAGCAATGGCAAATGTTTATATTCGTCATAATTTATGGCATAAGGTTTTAAGTCTATTTTTAAATAATAGTAATAACAATGAAAATTCAGAATATTTAACTGAATTATTTGACTATTTTGGTTTAGATCCACAAACAAATTTAATCGGTGTGGTTGATGAAAATGGATTTAAAGAAATTCAATAATTAATATTATTGGTCATTCGTCATTAGTTATTTTAAAGCAAGTTTGATTTTTTATAATTAAGATGTTCTTTTATGTGGGGTAATTTTCGTGTGGAAAACCGTTAAAACTTGGTTTTGGGAATGGCGTGGCGTTTTGTTGACAGCCCCCACTATTTCCATCTTAATTATTGTCATTCGTTTATTAGGTGGTTTTCAAATACTTGAGTTAGCCAGTTTTGACTTATATATGCGACTCAGGCCTATGGAAAAACCAGATCAAAGAATTGCTATTGTGGGTATTACGCAAAAAGATATTCAAAGAAAAAATAGTAGCACTTTTTCCGATCAAGTTTATGCCAAATTATTAACTAAATTAAAAGCCATGAAGCCCCGTGCCATCGGCTTAGACATTTATCGAGATGTACCGATCGAACCCGGAACTTCCGAATTAAATAATATTTTTAAAAACTCACCTAATATTATTGGTATCACTAAAGTTATTGGTAATAAGGATATTGATGTAATTCCTCCCCCTCCTAATATTAAATATGCAGGTTCAAATGATTTATTATTAGATCCCGTAGATCAAAAAATTAGAAGAACAATTTTAACTTATCAACCTAAAAACGATAAAACTTATTATGCTTTTGGGTTGTTATTGGCCTTAATGTATTTAGAGGGAGAAGGAATTAAAGTTAAAGCTTTACCCCAATATCAAAAATGGTGGCAAATACAAGGAAAAATATTAAGAAAAGTTTATAAACATGATGGTGGTTATGTCAATGTAGATGATGGAAGTTATCAAATTTTACTCAATTATCGAGGTAGTAATAATCATTTTGATCTAGTGTCGATCAGTGATGTTTTAGAAGATAAAATTCCCCAAAAATGGGGCAAAGATCGCATAATTTTAATTGGTCACGTTGCCGAAAGTTCGGGAGATTTCTTCTTTACTCCTTATAGTATTACTCCTTCTCAAAGAATGTATGGAGTAGAAATTCATGCCAATATTGCCAGTCAAATTTTAAGTTTAGCCTTAGATAATCGCCCTTTAATTAGAACAACTAGCGATCTAATTTTTCTCTTTTTAAAAACTCAAAATAACCCTAATTTTGACGGCAAAATTAATCCTATTTTCCCTGAATTATTAGATGGAATTTGGACTTTTTTCTGGGCTTTATTAGCTTCAATTTTAACTTGGTGTTTACGTTACACCCAAAAAGCAAATTCTTTCGCTAGTTTTAGATTAATTTTTGTTTTTTTTGTGGCCATTGTCTTAATTTTAACAACCTTTGTGGCTTTTGTTTATAGTTGGTGGATACCAGTTATTCCTCCTTTATTTGCCTTGGGAGGCTCGGCGATCGCCATTACAGCCTATATGGCCAGAATGGCCGGAGATATTCGCAACACCTTTGGCCGCTATTTAAGCAATGAAATTGTAGCTACCCTTTTAGAGAGTCCAGAAGGATTAAAATTAGGAGGAGAAAGGAAAAAAATCACCATTTTAACATCGGATCTCCGAGGCTTTACCGCCACTTCTGAGCGTCTCCCCCCAGAGGAAGTAGTGAAAATTATAAACTTTTATTTAGGTTATATGGCAGACGTGATCACCAAGTATAATGGCACAATTGACGAATTTATGGGTGATGGTATATTAGTATTATTTGGCGCACCGATCGCACGTCATGACGATGCTAAAAGGGCGATCGCCTGTGCCATTGAAATGCAACTAGCCATGAAGCTCGTCAATGAACAGATGAAAAAATGGAATTTACCCCCCCTAGAAATGGGGATCGGCATCAATACGGGGGAAGTAGTCGTAGGTAATATAGGCTCAGAAAAAAGAAGTAAATATGGAGTAGTGGGCAGTCAAGTTAATTTGACCTATCGCATTGAATCCTATACCATTGGGGGGCAAATCGTGATTTCAGAAACCACGATGGAGGAAGCCAATGCTAATTTAAAATTAGTAGGACAAAGGGAGGTTTCCCCTAAAGGAGTAAAAAAAGCAATAACTATTTATGAAATCGGCGGAATTGAAGATGAATATAATTTATTTTTACCCGAAGATCAAGAAATTTATGTCAATTTAACAGAGGCGATCAAACTTCAATATTCAGTATTAGAAGGAAAAGATATTAGTCAAGAAATAACATTGGGCGAAATTGTCGAATTATCAGAAAAAGGTGCTAAAATTCAGATTAAATTAGCCCAATTAGATCAAGTACAATTATTAACTTGCCCAAAACCTTTAACTAATATTAAAATTAATTTATTAGACCAAAAACAAACAGTTAATAGTGAAGATCTTTATGGAAAAGTTTTAGAAAAACCTGCTGATCAAGGCTACTTTTTCATTAGATTTACCGCCGTTTCTCCTGATCTCAAACAACAATTAGGAGAAATTTATCAAGCTTTACTTAAACACAAATCCTAGATAATTAATTATGACTAAGTTACTTTTTTTAGGTTCTGGATCAGCTTTTACCGTTGGCACAGATAATTATCAATCTAATATTTTGATCATTAAAGATACAGGAGAAAAACTGTTAATTGACTGCGGTTCTGATCTTCGTTTTTCTTTATATGAAGCAGGTTTTTCCCATCTTGATCTAACAGATATTTATATTAGTCATCTCCATGCGGATCATGTGGGAGGCCTAGAATATGCGGGTATAAGTACCCTTTTTGATCCCCAATGTTCCAAACCGAATTTATATATTAGTCAAGAATTAGCCAGTGAATTATGGGAAACCAGTTTATCAGGAGGAATGAAATCTTTACAAGGAAAATTCGCCACTTTAGAAAGTTATTTTAATGTTAAAACTATTGATCACCAACGCTATTTTTATTGGCAAAATATTAAGTTTGAATTAGTGAGAGTTATTCATGTAGATAATGGTTTTTATTTAATGCCTAGTTATGGTTTATATTTTGAAATAGATGGAGTTAAAATCTTTTTAACCACCGACTCCCAATTATGTTTAGATTTGCATTTTAAATATTATGAAAAAGCTGATTTAATTTTTCAAGATTGTGAAACGGCTCTTTATCCCACCACAGTTCATGCCCATTATAGTGAATTAATTAATTTACCCCCCCAAATTAAACAAAAAATGTGGCTTTATGGCTATCAGCCTTTAGCTTTACCCGATGCCCTCAAAGATGGTTTTTTAGGCTTTGTCACAAAAGGTCAAACCTTTGCGATCGCACCGCATCACTGAAAACTGAAAGCTTAAAACCTGATTTTTTGATAAAATATTAAGTTTAGTTAAATTAAAATCCCACTAGATCCCTTCTATGACCAATCCCCAATCCCCTAAAACTAATTTTACTCAGATCGCCACCCAATTTGTTCAAAATATTCAAGTTAAATTAAAACCAAAAGCCACCGTAGCCGAGCTAAAAATTCAAGATGATCAAAATAAAACCCCTGAAATTCACCAATTAATCGGCGATCATTATACCCTCGGCCGCAGTTCCCAATCTAATATTAAAATTGAAAATAATTTGATCGGCCGTCTCCATTGTTCCGTAACTCGTTTTCCTCAGAATCCTCGATTATTTATGCTTAAGGATGAAAACTCGAAAAACGGAGTATTTGTCGGAAAACATCGTCAAAAATCCGTCATCCTCTATCATGGCACAAAAGTTAATTTAGGGCCACCAGAATTGGCCAATTCCGTTGAAGTAACATTCATCAACCCCCCTCCTTGGTGGATCTTGGCAATTCGTTATAGTTTATATGCCATCGGCGGTTTTAGCGGTTTTTTACTGATTTTATTGACTATTGCTTGGTCACAATTTTCCGTTAATGAATTGCCCAGAGTGGGGCGTGGCGGTGTGGTAGTTTATGCCAGAGACGGACAAACTACCCTCAGAAAAACCTCTAATAAAGTTCCAAGGGAAATGAAAACACTAAAAGAGTTTTCTCCCTATTTACCCTTAGCAGTGATCGCCTCTGAAGATAGTCGTTATTATTGGCATTTCGGAGTTGATCCCCTTGGTATTATGAGGGCGGTTTTGATTACTTTAAAGGGGGGTCAACAGGGTGCTAGTACGGTAACACAACAGTTATCCAGAAGTATTTTTAAAGAGGTGGGAAGGGAAAATAATCTACAACGCAAATTAAGAGAAATAATTGTTTCTACTAAATTAGAAACTTTTTATAGTAAAGATGAATTAATGTTAACTTATTTAAACCGAGTTTATTTAGGAATTAATTTAACTGGTTTTGAAGATGCGTCTCAATTTTATTTTGAAAAACCGGCCAAAGAGCTAACGATCGAGGAAGCGGCCACCTTAGTGGCGGTATTACCCGCGCCGAATGAGTTTAACCCCGTCAAAGATTATGATACCGCTTTAGGGTTAAGAAATCGGATTATTCAACGCATGAAGGATCAGGGCATGATCAACGCTCAACAGGCGGAAAACGCCCGAAGAACTCGGATCGTAGTCAGTAACCAAGCCAGAGATGCTTTCACCAATATCCTCGCCCCTCATTTTTATGCCTATATTTTTCAGGAATTAAAACAAGTATTAGGGGCAGAGTTAGCGGGAGAAGGTAATTTTATCATTGAAACAACCATTGATTTAAAAATGCAAGAAAAAGCGGAAAAATCCCTTGAACGTGGGATCAGGGAACAAGGCAGACAAGGAAATTTTTCTCAAGGTGCGTTAGTTTCTCTTAATACAAAAACGGGGGGAATTTTGGCTATGACGGGGGGCATTGAAACGGAATTTAATAGAGCTACCCAGTCTCAACGACAGCCGGGATCAACTTTTAAAGTTTTTGCTTATGCGGCCGCCTTGGAAGATGGCATTTCTCCCTATAAAACCTATTCTTGTAATGGTTTGGTTTGGCAAGGCCAACAATATCGCCCCTGTGAGCGCAGTGGCGGTAATATTGATATGTTTCGGGGTTTGGCTCAATCAGAAAATGTGATTGCTTTGCGAATTGCACAGGATGTAGGGTTAAAAAAAACAATTAAAAATGCAAAAAAATTGGGTATTAATTCTCCTTTAAAAGAAAATCCGGGTTTAGTTTTAGGAGAAAGTGAAGTTAATGTTTTAGAAATTACCGGAGCTTATGCTACTTTTGCCAATAATGGAATTTGGAATCGCCCTCATGGAATTGCGGTAATTAGAGACAGTAGTAATTGTGAGGATTTTAGTAATTATAAAACTTGTAGAATTATTTATTCCTTTGAAGATAATGCGGAAAATGAGGGTTTTGGGAATCAACAGGTAATTTCTCCGAGTACGGCTCAGATTATGACTCAAATGATGCAAAGTGTAGTCAGTAGTGGCACAGGGCGCAAAGCTTATTTAGGCTTAGGAGAAGCGGGAAAAACGGGAACGACTAATAAGGGCGTGGATCTATGGTTTATTGGCTATCTTACCAATCAAAATATTGTCACCGGAATTTGGTTAGGAAATGATAACAATTCTCCCACCAATAATAGTAGTAGTCAGGCGGCTAGTTTATGGGCTAAATATATGAAAGAAGTAATTAATTAAATTAATTAATTAAAGTTTCGAGAGAATTAATTAAAATTGGAAAATAATCCAAACTTTTAGCAATATTTTCTACATCAAAATTATCAATATGAATTAATAAATTATTACCATAATCAACTAAAGGTTGATATTGATATTTTTGGCCTAAATTTAACAGTTTATTCGCCAATAATTCTAAATTATTCATAAAACGAGTTTGACCTAAATCTTGATTTACTTTTTCTTGTTGTAGCCGTAGTTCAATGATTAATTTAGCTAAATTTTCTTTAATTTCAGGAGTTAAATTTTCTCTAATTTTTGGTTGATTTGTGATGATTTTACTTTTATTTTCAACCTTGCCATTAATCGGAAATATTTTTTTTAAAGTTTCAATTAATTGTTGACGATTAACGGGTTTAATAATAATACCTTCACAAATTTCTTTTAATTTTTGATAGTCTTCTTGACGAGTGGAAGCAGTAATAATAATTACAGGTAAATCTTTAGTTTCAGGATATTTTTTAAGTTCTTTAATGACCATTTCACCATCCATTTTTGGCATTTTTAAATCTAATAAAATTAAATCGGGACGATCTTGACGAGCCAGATTAATTCCCTCCTCTCCATCTTGAGTTAATAATAATTCATGATGAGTATATTCAAAATAACCTTGAAATAAAATTAAATTAGTAAAAACATCATCAATTGCTAATATTTTTAAAGGGAAAAATTGATTTAAACTTTGTTCTAAATTTGGTTTAACATAAGATTTTTTAGTAACAACATTTACCGTTTCAATGTTAGGAAAAAATAGGCGAAAATAACTACCTTGATTTTGATTACTTTTGACTTCAATTGTACCCCCTAACATTTCCGTTAAACGCTTAGTAATGGTCAATCCTAAGCCCGTTCCCCCATATTTTCTGGTACTTTGCCCCTCGGATTGATGGAAAGCATCAAAGATAAATTTTTGTTGTTCAGGGGCGATACCAATACCCGTATCTTGTACAACAATTTTTAAATTAATCTTATTATTTTGATCGGGTATTTTTTCGATTTTAACTTTAATTAAAATTTTACCTTTTTCTGTAAATTTAATAGCATTACCCACTAAATTAAATAAAATTTGACGTAAACGAATTTCATCAAATTTAATATTAATACTTAAAACTTCTAATAGATTAGTAACTAAAGAAAGTCCTTTTTCCTGTGCTTTTTGAGAGAAAATATTTTTAATATCAAAAATTAACTGTTTTAAATTAACTTCTTCATAATTTAATAATAATTTACCCGCCTCAATTTTTGATAAATCAAGAATATCATCAATTAAAGAAATTAAAGTATTACCACTAGAAATAATTGAATCTAAATAGGAAGCATAATGATCTTCTTTGATCTTTTCTTTTAATAAATTAGAAAAGCCTAAAATCGCATTCATAGGAGTACGAATTTCATGACTCATATTAGCAATAAATTCACTTTTTGCTTGATTAGCAACTTGAGCATTATGGGTAGCTTTTTCTAATGCTAATTGAATATTTTTTAAGGGATTAATATTAATAAAAGTTAAAACAATACCATCAATTTTATTTTCATGGGTACGATAGGGGGATATTCTCATTAATAAATATTCCCCTGTTTGCTTTATTAAAACTTCTTTTTCTTGACTTTTTCCCGTGATTAATACTGTTTGTAAAATCTCGATCAAATTATCACAATTCATATTATGGGAAACAGGGAAAATAGATTTTTTTAGATCAGTTTCTTTTAAATTAATGGCAACAGTAGAAGCGGAAGTAAATTTTCTAACGGTTAAAAATTGATCCAAAAATATAACACCTATTTCCGTACTATCTAGTAAATTATTAATATCATTATTAAGTTGGGTTAATTCTTGAATTTTTGACTGATATTCTGCATTAATTGTATACAATTCTTCATTGAGGGAATGTAATTCTTCATTGGTTGTTTGTAACTCCTCATTAGCGGTCATTAATTCTTCATTAGTTGTTTGTTTTTGTTCATTAATAATTTCTAATTTTCTAATAGTTGTTTCCAGATTTTTTTTAGTAATATCTAAATTTTTTTGTAATTCTTTAATACTTTTAATTTTCTGATCTTCCGTTAAATTATCTAAATCAATCTGAGAAAATTGCTCGATATAATTTTCGATAAAAATTAAATAAAAATCTTCTAAATCTTTTTGATAATAAGTTACTTGTAAATTAACTTTTCTATCTATTTCTTGATCTATTTCTTTTTGTTTAACATAAATATTACTATAGGAAATAGTCGGATTTTGTAAGTTAAGATAATTAAAAGCACTGTTGATTTTAAATTGTAATTCTTTAGGTAAAATTTGATCTATTTGCCAACTAATTTTTCCCTGATCAAGTTGAAGCATTTTAGCACCATCGGCAATAATATAAATAATTTCTTGACGTGGATTAATTAAAAAACAAGTAGCTTTTTTTTGTTCCATTAAAGTCGCAAAAGCATCATAAATAACTGTTTCCTGTAAATTTTGATCATTTTTTGGAGGTAAAATAGGAGAAGGAAAATGATATTCTGTAGGGGTAAAATATAAAGAAAGATGAACATTACGGCGTTTTTGATAAATTTTCCATTGGGGGTGAATCGAGATAAATTCATTAGTTAAATCCGCTAATGTTTCGGCTAATCCTAATAATAAAATCCCTTTATATTCGAGGGAAAAATGCAACATTTTTAAAATTTTTTGCTGTAATTTTGGTTGCATATAAATTAAAGTATTACGACAAGTAATTAAGTGCATCCTGCTAAATCCTGCATTTTTAGTTAAATCATGGGTTGCAAAAATAATCATTTCTCTTAAACTTTTAGAAACCATAAAATGTTGATCTTTTCTAATAAAAAATTTCTCTAAACGCTCAGGGGAAATATTATTAGCAATAGATAGGGGATAAATCCCTTCTGAGGCGATTCTTAGGGCTTGATGATCTATATCGGTAGCAAATATTTTTCCTTTAATTTTCTTATTAGTTTTAGCGATCGCTTCCGTAACTAAAATAGCCATTGAATAGGCTTCTTCTCCCGTAGCACAAGCTGTTACCCAGATTCTTAATTGATCTTCATAGTCAAGTTTAGAAAGAATCATCGGTAAAATTTCTGTTTCTAAATAATTCCAAACATAAATATCTCGAAAAAAACAAGTAACATTAATTAAAATATCATTTTTTAATCGAGATTTTTCCTCAGTAGAATTAGTCAAATAATCAATATAATCTTCTATATTTTGATAACCGCCTAAAGATGCTCGATAATTAATTCTTCTGATTAAAGTTGTTGGTTTATAAGCGGAAAAATCTAACTTTTCTGATTGGGAAAGTAACTGAATAATTTGCTCTAAATTGTTTAAAGAAATGGGAATTTTTGGCTGTAAATTATGTTTTTTTTCCACGAGATCTTTAATTTTTTGAACTAAATTGGCAGGGGAAAGAATATAATCAATAATACCTGTAGAAATGGCATTTTGGGGCATTCCATCAAATTGCGCCGTTTCAGGTGATTGTACACAACAAATACCCCCTTCTAAATGAATTGCTTGTAGCCCTTGAGTGCCATCACTGCCCGTACCTGATAAAATAATGCCAATCGCTTTTTTTTGATAATTAATAGCTAAAGATTTAAAAAATTTATCTATGATAAAACGGGGTAAATTTTGCGAATTTTTTTCCTTATTTTTAAGGGTTAGATGAAATAAATGATCTTTGATTTCGAGGGCATAACCTGGGGGTAATAAATAGATATAATTAGGTTTAATTTTCAATTGATCAGTAATAATACTAACGGGAATATTTGTATATCTGCTTAATAATTCTTGCATTAAGCTTTTAAAATCAGATGATAAATGTTGAACAATAATTAAGGCCGCATTTAGTTGGGAGGGAAGTTGTTTACAAAATTCTTCAAGGGCTTTTAAACCTCCAGCCGATGCACCAATTCCTATTACATAAAAATCATTATTTGTGATCATAAATTATCGGGGATTATTACAAAGCTTTACTTAACAATATAAAATTGAAAATAATAAGTAAAAAATTTATTTTTCGATTTAAAATTGATTAATAAACTATACATTTTCACTTATTAACTAATAAGGTAAATAAATCGTAAAACTTGTACCAATATTTTCTCGACTTTGAACCTCAATTTTGCCATTTTGTAGTTCAATATATCGTTGAATAATATTTAAGCCTAAACCTGTTCCTTGAATATCTTTAGCATTAGAAGCACGGTAAAATAAATCAAATAAATGTTTTTGTTCTTCCATCGGAACACCAATCCCCTGATCCGTGACTTTAACAATAGCATATTTGTTATTATAACTTAATTCTACAATTATTAAAGATTGTTTTTCCGAAAATTTAACCGCATTAGAAATTAAATTATATAAAGTATATTCTAACAATTTTTTATCTAAAATGATCGGTCGTGGTAACTGCTCAAAATTTTGGCTAATTTTCAATTCAATTTGATGATCATGAGCAATACTATCTTTCATTTCTAAAATTAATTTTTGACAAAATTCAATCACATTTAAAGTCACTGGATTAATATTAATTTTACCCGCATCAATATGACTTAAAGTTAATAAATCATCAATCATATTAGTAATTTTTTTCGCTGAAGTCTCAATACTTAATAAATACTTAGTAATCTTTTCTTGAGAAAAAACAGGATAATGTTTTAATAACAGTTGAGTAAAACCTAAAATCACAGTCATGGGGCTACGAAATTCATGGGAAGCAACAGAAATAATCCTATTTTTAAACTCACTAATTTCTTTTTCATGGGCTAAAGCTTGACTTAATTCTATTTCTCTAATTTTTAATTTTTCCGTTTGATGTTTTAATTTTAAATGATGCTTCACCCTCGCCAACAACTCCATTTTTTGAAAAGGTTTAGTCACATAATCCGCCGCCCCTTTTTCAAAAGCACAAATCAAATGTTTTTGATCATGGGAAGCAGTTAAAAAAATAATCGGAATTTGGGTAAATACAGGATTGGCTTTAATAATTTCACAAACTTCTAAACCGTCCATTTCTGGCATTAATAAATCCAGTAAAATTAGATCAGGAGCATTATGTTCAATCAAAGCTAAAGCCTCTTTTCCACTTAAAGCAAAAGCCAAATTATAACCTTGTTCCTGTAAAATTTTACCTAAAATTGAAATATTTTTACTCTGATCATCCACTACTAAAATAGTAGATTTTTGATGATAAAATGAATTAACCATGATCACAATAGGAGCAATAGAGGGTAGGGGTGAAATCTCATCAATTAACTGTCAACTGATAGTGATGTCAAGAAAATTTAATCAAAATCAAAAAGAATATTTGTTTGTAACAAGCAAATCCCTGATACATTAACCAGTAAAGTTAAATTAAATTGCTATAACTATAAAATAAAATCAGATCTTATGTTACTTAAAGATAAAACTCCTGCTATTTTAGTCTTAGCAGATGGTACAAGCTATAAAGGATGGTCTTGTGGAGCGATGGGAACAACCCTTGGCGAAGTGGTGTTTAATACCGGAATGACTGGTTATCAAGAAGTTCTCACCGATCCTAGTTATCAAGGGCAAATCGTCACTTTTACTTATCCAGAGTTGGGCAATACTGGAGTCAATCCAGAAGATGAGGAATCCCATCATCCCCATGTCAAAGGGTTAATCTGTCGTAATATTACCCATCGTCCAAGTAACTGGCGTTCTACCCAATCCCTACCCGATTATCTGAGTCAACATCAGATTATTGGCATTTACGGTATTGATACCCGTGATCTTACCCGAAAGTTAAGATCAGTGGGGGCGATGAATGGGGCTATTTCCACCGAATTTTTAGATCCTAAAGTTCTCTTAACCAAAATTCAAGAAGCCCCCAATATGACGGGCTTAAATCTGGTCAAAGAGGTGACAACGACTGAAATCTATGAATGGCAAGAAGGAACGGATCAACATTGGGATTTTACCACCTCTCAATCTCAAACCGATATTTTAACCGTTGTGGCCATTGATTTTGGGGTTAAACGCAATATTCTTAAACGATTGGCTAGTTATGGTTGTAAAGTGATTGTTGTTCCGGCGAACACTGCTCCAGAAGTTATTTTAAATTATAATCCAGACGGTATTTTCTTGTCCAATGGGCCGGGTGATCCAGCGGCCGTGACTGAGGGCATCGCTGTGACGAAAGAACTCTTAAAAGCGGAAAAACCGATGTTTGGTATTTGCATGGGACATCAAATTTTAGGTTTATCTTTAGGGGCGCAAACTTTCAAATTAAAATTTGGCCATCGTGGCTTAAATCAACCGGCCGGCTTAAAACAAAAGGTAGAAATTACCAGTCAAAATCACGGTTTTGCCATTGATGCCGACTCCCTCGCACCTGAAGTAGAAATCACCCATCTTAATCTTAATGATCACACCGTGGCCGGTTTACGGCATAAAAGTTTACCCTTTTTCTCGGTGCAATACCATCCTGAAGCCAGTCCCGGCCCCCACGATGCGGATTATTTATTTGAAAAATTTGTCAATTTAATGCGAGAACATAAGGCTTAATTTGGCGATCGATCATTATCTTAGAATAACAAATCGGGGATTTGATCAGTCCCCGATTTTTGAAACTATCTGTAATAAAAATTAGCAAAAATTAAAATTATTTAATATATAATGGCTGTAAACTGTTTTAAAGTGTAGATTTAGATTATTTTACCTTTTGTCTAAATTTTTTTTTACTAAGGTAAACTAAACTTTAATCATCTAATTTTTGATAAACCAAAGATTACCCCCTTAATTAAGGAGTTACTATTCAATGTCTCATTCAGTCAAAATCTACGACACCTGTATTGGTTGTACTCAGTGCGTCCGTGCTTGTCCTCTCGATGTATTAGAAATGGTGCCTTGGGATGGATGTAAAGCACAACAGATTGCTTCTTCTCCTCGTACTGAAGATTGTATCGGTTGCAAACGGTGTGAAACTGCTTGTCCTACCGACTTTATCAGTGTACGAGTTTATTTAGGAGCTGAAACAACCCGTAGTATGGGTCTAGCTTACTAATTATGATCTTTAAACTCTAGTTTTTGAGGAAGTACCTATAAAATAGGTACTTTCTTGGCAGTTTCTATCTGGATTACGATAGATTTAAGATTAGTTAATAATAGAAAATTTCAATTTAATTAAGAAATTCTGGGCGTAATTGTTGATTTTGAATTAATTTTTGTTGTAAATTTTGCCAATTTTTGTGTTCAATATCTAATATGATTTGATCTAAATGTTCTCGATATTCTAAGAGCGATCGCAATAATTCCTGTTGATTATATTGAGCCATCATTAAACCTAATTCGGGATTTCCTCCCCCTACTCTACTGGTATCTTTAAAGCCTGAACTGGCTAAATTTTTCGCTAATTCTAATACTTTTAAATTTTTTTCATTGACACAAGATTGAATTAAACTAGCACTAATCATCACAGGTAAATGGGAAATCCAAGCCACTGCTTGATCATGTTCTTCTGGTGAACAAAAATATAAACGACTGTTTAATAATTTAATAATTTCTGTCATTAAATCAATTGCTTTTGCTGATGTTTGATCAGTGGTAGTTAAGACATAGGGAGCATTCTTAAAAAGACCAATAAAACCTGATTCTACACCGCTTTCAGTCGTTCCGGCCATGGGATGTCCCCCAATAAAATTAGGCCATAATTGACTTAATTCAGGTACAATTTTTCCCTTAACTGAGCCAACATCAGTAATGATTGTTTCCGGTTTTAAATAGGGGATTAAATCTTTAACGGTGGGAATAATTGCATCAATGGGAGTACAAATAAAAATTAAATCACATTGATTTAAAAGGCTGTACCCCTCACTAATTTCGTCCACAATGCCCCTTTCTAATGCCCTCTGACGAGTTTTTTCCCTTTGTGACACTCCAAAAGTCCTAAAACCTTTTTCTCGCAGTTCTAAGCCTAAAGAACCGCCTATTAAACCTAAGCCAATAATGCCGATATTTTTCATATTATTATTTATTATTTGTTATTTGTGTTTCAGAAAGAGAATTTTCTTTATTTTCATTATTAATTGCTACATTTTGTTGCTGTTGAATCAAAGTTTCTTGTTGAGATTCTAACATCTGTGCTACTTGTATTTCATTTTCTAATTGATCAGTGGAAGAAACTAAATTACTTAAACCATTAACTAACCTTAAAAGATTACTTCTAAATTCAGGATCACCAGTTAATTCATCAAGATCAGAAGTTATTTTTTGAGTATTAGTAAAGGTAACTCTGGCCGCATCTAAAGTTTGTTGTAACATGACTAAATTAGTAGAATCATTTAATCTAGCTGATACATCTTTTAAATTACCTGAAGCATCGGCCGCATTAGCGGTTAAGGTTTCTAAATTATTAATTAAATTATTAATATCATTGGGATCAAAACTAGCATTTAATTCCCCTACCATTGGGCTTAAATCTGTCATAATCATTTTTAATTCTTGACTGGTACTGCTAATATTATTTAAAGTCGCTACTAATGTGCCTCTATTTTCAGAAACTAAACTATTCATATTAGTAACTAAGGCTGTTAATTCGTCAGCCGTATCACCATATTTTTTGGCAGTATTTGAAAATTGATTCGCCGTTAAAGATAATTCTTGAGAGGTATCTTTTGCTATTTGGGTAAAGGCATTGGCCGTGGTAGAAATAGAGCCTAATTCTTGACGTACAGACACCGATAAACGGGCTAATTCTTTACTTAAACTTGCAATTTCTTTGGCGGCTAAAGCGGTATTTTGTAAGGTATAATTGACATTCTCAGCAAAAATTGGTTTACTATAAGTCTCACTTAAAGCGGTGGCGGTGCGCACCAACTCATTAAAACTTGAGCCAACTTGCCCACTCAATTTATCACCATTACAAATAATTAAATTGGGATCACAATTATTTTTGTCAAGGGGATCCAGAGACATGGCGGCGGAAGCGACATCCGTTTGAGGCACAAGATCAAGACTGGTTTCACCAATTAAACCGCCTTGGTTGGCTTCTAAAATGGTATTTTTAGGGATACGCAGATCGGGCTGAGTAATTTCAACTTTAACTTCAATGCCATTGGCGCTACTTTTTACGCCGATAATTTTACCAACTTCAAAGCCACGATAAAAAACAGATCCCCCTTCCCTCAAACCGTTGGCATTAGCAAAATTAACATAAATACTATAGCTACTAGCATTCAATGTTAGACGTTTTAACCATACAATGCCACCAATTAAAATTAAAGTGGTAAAAATGATTAATAAACCTACGGATCCCTGTCTAAATGTTCTCGATCTCATTATTCCTCCTCTTGTCAGTGACTAGTTACCAATGATGAGTTGATCTAGTAATAACAATTATATAATAATATTATTATTTATCTAAAAAATAAGTAGGTAGTCAGAATTTTTATAATTAATAATATTAATTATCAATTATCAATTATTAATTAATCCTCATACCAACTCGCTCTCCATGCTAATTCAGCCTCAACAATAGATTTTTCTTGTTGCTTATTTTGATATTGTTTGCGCAAACTATTTAATTTTGGCAATAAATTGTGAATTTGATTGCGTTGGGAGCTTAATAAGGGATCTGCAAATTCAATTTCCGATAATTTTAAACGAATAGCGGTAATTTTTGTTAAATTACCATCTTCGGATAATTCAGGATTTTGAACTTCTACTAATAAATTTAAAATGTTAGGAGGCCCACTAACTGCTTCTTGACTTTCATGGGCTTCGATAGCCATATCTAATAATTGGGTTGGAATTTTGAGGGGAAACATCCCACTATCATGTAATATTAAATTGACTTGTTTTGAGATATTTTCTAATAAATTAGAAATATCTTTTTCTAAGTTTTGATACCATTCTACTAAACTTTCAGGATCCTTGGGTATTACTTCAGTGATTAAATTATCATTAACCAAATAATTATTGGTATTACTAACATTAATACCCCTTTCTTCAATGATAGTTTTATTAAACATTTGATCGGGCGATCGCTCCGTTAAATCGGGAATAATATCCCTTTGAAAAGATAAAGATTGAGGAGGATTAATTAATTCTGGCTCGGATAAATTTTGACTATTTTCAGAAGGATTATTAAGTAAAAATAACAAATCAGAAGCGACTTTTTTCCCCGCTTCTCTGAATTTGTGTTGTAAATTTTGACGTTGATTAACCGATAAATCTAAAAAAGTTTGGGGATAGGTTTGAGTACAAATTTGATAACCTGCTAAGATTAACTGTTTTTGCACAGAATCTTTTAATAAATCTAAATATTTACGGTACAATTGGCGCAATTGCACCGCTAAATTAACGGTACTTTCTTCTAAAGTGGCTAAATCTTGTTTGATCGTTTCAATGGATTTTGCCATAAACAACAATTAATAATTATTTAATAATTAACAATTTACAGTAGACAATAACTTTTTTAATTGTCAATTGTCCACTGTTAATTGTCAACTGTCAATTTATTTCGAGCCACCAACTTGAGCGGCCACTTCTTCAGCAAAATTAGATTCTTGTTTCTCAATACCTTCCCCTAAAACAAAACGGGTAAAGCGTCTGACTTGGATATTTTCACCTAATTGTGCGGTAGTTTGTTTGACTAAATCGGCCACAGTAATATTACTATCTCTAATATAATCCTGATCTAAAAGAGATAACTCTTTTAAGCGTTTTTGGATACGCCCTTCCACGATTTTAGCTTTAATATTATCGGGTTTACCCGCTAAATCATCACGCCCCATTTCAATCCCTGTTTCTTTATCAACGATTTGTTGGGGGATGTCTTCTACTTTAACATATTCCACATTGGGACAAGCAGAAATTTGCATGGCAAGGTTACGCGCTAAAGTTTGGAATGTTTCACCACGAGCCACAAAATCGGTTTCACAGTTAACTTCTACTAATACGCCGATTCTACCGCCTGTGTGGATATAACTAGCCACGATGCCCTCTGCGGCCACTCTACTGGCTTTTTTCTCCGCAGAGGTGATTCCTTTTTGACGTAACCACTCGATCGCTTTTTCAAAATCGCCATCGCTTTCTTTGAGGGCTTTTTTACAGTCCATCATACCTGCGCCTGTTTTTTCGCGCAATTCTTTAACCTGTTTTGCTGAAATGTCAGCCATGATTAATTTACTCCTTTAATAATATTTTTAATTATGTTGTAATACAAGTATCTTGGTTTTAGGTGTTAGGATACCCGTATTACTGATCAATGAAATGACAAATGATGAATAACTAAAAATTAGTCTTCAGAATCATCATCTTCATATTCTTCAACGACTTCTTCATCTTCGTAGTCATCGTTGCTTTCTTCTAATTCTTCCTCAAATTCTTCATAGTCAGCATCAGGTGGGGATCCCGCACCATAACGCCCTTCATAAATAGCATCGGCTAACTTACCAACAATTAATTTAATAGAGCGGATCGCATCATCATTGGCTGGGATAGGAAGATCAATACCATCGGGATTACAGTTAGTATCTAACATTGACACAAGGGGAATCCCTAATTTTTGACATTCTTGGATCGCATTATATTCCCGTCTTTGGTCAACAATTACCACAATATCGGGAACTTTACGCATATTTTTGATTCCGCCTAAGTATTTTTTGAGTTTACTTAATTCCCTGCGTAAAACGGATGCTTCTTTTTTCGGGCGGCGATCGATTGCACCACTAGCATCTAAAGCTTCTAACTCTTTTAAATGTTCAACTCTAGTTTTAATGGTTTCCCAGTTGGTTAACATCCCTCCAAGCCAACGCTGATTAATGTAATAAGCTCCACAACGGGTAGCTTCTTTCTCAATAATTCCGGCGGCTTGGCGTTTTGTACCCACAAATAAAACTTTTTTGCCTTTAGCGGATGCTTTTCTCATATAATCGTAAGCATCTTCAATTAATTCGGCAGTTTGAACCAGATCAATGATATGAACACCATTACGCGCGGTGAAAATGTAAGGAGACATTTTCGGATTCCAACGGCGAGTTTGATGGCCAAAATGAACACCAGATTCTAATAATTCGGCTAATGAAACAACGGACATATTAAAATTTTAACTCCTATTCGGGTTTAACCTCCATCTAAAGGGATTTCTGTTCAGTTACCAGTCAAATCTGTTTTCTGTTTGAGAAACACCCGAAGTTTTAGATGTGCGATTTTTAGACAACCTCGCTATTATACCACAAGTTGACTAAATTAAACAAGCTTTGATCTAAAATCTGGAAAAATTAAGGAAAAATACTTAATTGATCCCAATTTTTAAGGATGGTTAAAAAGGGGTGAGCAAGATGGGATTATGGCAAAATTTACCATAAAATTTACCATAGTTGATTGAGGCTTAATATATTATTGATTAGTCAATTAATTGTTTTAGAAATGTTTTAGAAAAGCTAAAAAAATAAGTTAATTAAATGATCATAAATCAGGGGATGTAATAATTAATTGATATTTTTTCATGGTTAAATTATTTTTTAACTTAATAAGAGTTTTTCAAGAAATTTTCATTTAATTTGTTGATCAATGATCATATTTTGCATCAATTGTTCATTTTATGCTATAATTACCAAAATCTTAAAATATATTAATTTAGATTAAATTTTTATGGAAATCAGAAGAAAACACCCTAATCCTCCTGTTAATGTTAGTAATTTACAATATCAAGTTAATTTACCTGATGCTAAACCTAATCATATTTTAGAAGAAATTGTTTGGCATAAGGAAAAAGAAGTTGCTCAAATGCGTGAGCGTTTATCATTATTAGAATTACAAAAACAAATTACTCAAGCACCTCCTGTTAAGGATTTTTATGGCGCTTTAAAACAGGGGAAAACTCAACCTGCTTTAATTGCTGAAGTGAAAAAAGCTTCCCCTAGTAAGGGTATTATTAAAGCGGATTTTAACCCTGTGGCTATTGCAAAAGCTTATGAAAAGGGAGGGGCTAGTTGTTTATCTGTGTTAACAGATGAAAAGTTTTTTCAAGGTAGTTTTGATAATTTGGCTTTGGTGCGTCAAACGGTTGATTTACCCCTTTTATGTAAAGAATTTGTGATCTATCCTTATCAGATCTATTTTGCTAGGGCGAAGGGGGCTGATGCTGTTTTATTAATAGCGGCTATTTTAAATGATCAGGATTTAAAATATTTCGTGAAAATTGTTAAAAGTTTGGGGATGACTCCTTTAATTGAAGTTCATACTTTAGAGGAATTAGATCGAGTTTTAGCCCTTGATGGTGTTAATTTAATTGGCATTAATAACCGTAATTTACAAAATTTTTCTGTTGATTTACAAACTACTATTAATTTAATTCAGGCAAGGGAAACTATTATTAATGATCGTGATATTTTAATCGTTAGTGAGTCTGGTTTACATAATAGTGATGATTTAAAATTAGTAAAAGATGGGGGTGCTTCTGCTGTTTTAATTGGAGAGTCTTTAGTTAAACAGGCCGATCAAACTATTGCTATTCAAAATTTATTTAATTAGTGATTTTTTCTTTGTCAATTAATTATCTAATTATCAATTATCCATTTTCAATTATTAATTAAAATGAACCCGATCCCTTTACCAACTCGTGATCAATACGAACATATTTTAAGATTATTAGAGAAAGAAAGTTTATCTATTTCTACTCAACATTCAATGGAGTTGAGAAGACAAGTGCAAGAATTAATGTTTACTATTAGAAAGGCTCTTTCTCAACAAAAACAAATCGAAACTACTTGTGAACAATTAAATATTCCCTTTGAATATCATAATTCAATTAATGAATAAAATGTTAAAAAATTCAACAGAAAAATTAAATTTACAACCCTTTTTAGATCTTGCCACTGAGGCCGCTTTAAGTGCTGGTACAATTTTATTACAATATTGGGGTAAACTTGAATCTATTAAAGAAAAGGGGCGATCGGGCGATCTTGTTACCGAGGCTGATCAACATTCTGAAAAAGTAATTTTAGAAATAATACAGAGTCATTTTCCTACTCATCAAATTTTAGCGGAAGAATCTGGATTGAAAGGAAATGAGGATAGTGAGTATTTATGGGCAATTGATCCCCTTGATGGGACTACTAATTATGCTCATGGTTATCCTGTTTCGGCGGTTTCGATCGGGCTGTTAATTAACGGTATTCCCCAAGTGGGGGTGGTGTATAATCCCTTTAGAAATGAGCTTTTTCAAGGGGCAAAGGGGCGAGGCGCAACTCTTAATCAGCGCTCAATTCAAGTTTCACAAACCTCTGAATTAGAAAAAAGTTTATTGGTTTCTGGTTTTGCCTATGATCGCTGTGAAACAGAGGATAATAACTATGCTGAATTTTGTTATTTAACCCACTTAACACAGGGAGTGAGAAGAAGCGGATCGGCGGCTTTAGACTTGACAGATGTGGCTTGTGGGCGTTTAGATGGCTATTGGGAAAGGGGGATCAAAGCTTGGGATATGGTAGCGGGGATCGTTTTAGTTACTGAGGCTGGAGGAGAGGTTTCTGCTTATGATCTGTCTCCTTTAGACTTAAAATCAGGAAGAATTTTAGCCACTAATGGTAAAATTCATGGTAGTTTAAGTAGAGCTTTATCAGAAAATCCTTTAATTGTTCCCACTCCCCAATTTTAACGGTATATATATACTATAGTACAAGGTTACCGAGAAAAATCAAATTTACTTTAAGTAAAAAATCATTAAATTTACTGAAAAGTAAGTCATACTATAGAATGACTAAACAAATAATAAAGTTAAAAAGATCAACGGAAAAATTTTATGATTACGATTGACAATGGACTTTTTAAATATGATTTAACAGATTATCATGCTGTTTTAGGGCTTTCGGTGAAGGCTGAAGCCAAAGATATTCGCAAAAGATACCTCAAAATAGCCCAAACTTTACATCCTGATACCTGTAAGGCCGCATCTGATCAGGAAAAACAGATGGCTAGTCAATTATTATCAAAATTAGTTAATCCTGCCTATGAGAATTTATCAAAAGATCAAAATCGGAAAGAACATCAAATTATTTTAACTCAAATTGGTAAGCGTTTAGCTTCCGATGCTAATAAAATTACCTTGGGTAGTGAGTCGGCTAAAAAATTATTTCAGGCACAGGGAAATATTGATGCTATTTATCAAAATTTGATTAATGAAATTGCCCAACAACAATATAATTCGATCAAGGGTGCTTTAGTTCAAATTGCTCAATTGAGTGAGCTTAATTTAGTTTATTTAATGTTAACTCAAGGACAAAATATTGGGTCAACTGTTAGCCAAAATCAAACACAAGTAACGGTTAATTCTAATGGAAAAACTGCCCCAGAGTCCACTCCTCAAGCTCCTTCGGTAACAGAAAAACCGAAAAATCCTTATCTAAGAAGGGCGCAAGAATACATTGAGAAAAATAATTATGCTAAGGCTGTTTTAGAATTAAGAGAAGGCTTAAAAAGTAATCCCAATGAGCCAGAAATTCACAGTTTATTAGGATTAGCTTATATTAAAGAAAACCAGTTAGCAATGGGGCGAGTTCATGTGAAAAAAGCTTTACAAATAGACCCTAAGAATACAATAGCGCTAAAATGTCAAGATCTGTTAGATCAAATGAATCCTGAAACTAAAACTACCAAAGAAACGCCTAAAAAATCAGGGGGTTTATTTGGCTTATTTGGGGGGAAAAAATAATCAAGTTAATCTAATCAAAAAATATTTTAAAGTGCTAACAATAAATGTTAAATTATCAATAAAATAAGCTGATAGCTAATAGCTAATAGCTATATTAATTAATAACTTGATACTAATTACTTAATTAATCTTTATGATACATCAACCCCCGGCCGGAGCGAGAGACATTTTACCCTTAGAAGTTGCTCAAAAATTTTGGATTAATGATAAATTACAAAAAGTCTTTCAAAGATGGGGTTATCAGCGCATTGTTACCTCGACTTTAGAATGGTTAGATACTTTAATGGCAGGAGGTGCGATCGACTCTCCCACTGTGATCCAGTTGCAAGATAGTTCTTTTAAACGTCTTGGTTTACGCCCTGAGTTAACGGCCTCGATCGCGCGTGCGGTGGTTACTCGCATGGGGGATCAAACCTTTCCCCAACGTCTTTGTTATCGTGCCAATGTGTTTCGCAACCCCCCCCAAGGCCATCACGGTCGCCAATTGGAATTTTACCAAGCAGGAGTAGAATTATTATTTAGTGGAGGTTTATTAGCCGATGCAGAAATACTTTTATTATTAGCAGATAGTTTTAAAGAATTAGGTTTAGAAAATTGGTCTTTAATCTTAGGAGAAGCTGATTTAACTCGCTCTTTATTAACCCCTTTTCCAGAGGATTTAAAAAAAGAAATTCGCCATTGTTTAGCCAATTTAGATCGGGTACAATTAGAAAATTTAAACCTTGAAGATCACTTAAAAGAAAGGGCTTTATGGTTATTTGATTTAAGAGGAAATCCCGAAAAAGTATTAAATCAATTAAGTCAAATTGAATTAGATCCCATTGCCCAAACAAGAGTAGAAAACTTAAAACATTTAATTCAATTATTAGAAGAAGTTAGCGAACAACAATTAGCAATTACCTTAGATTTAAGTTTAGTTAAAAACTTTGATTATTATACTGGAATTGTGTTTCAAATCGTTAGTTTTCAAGATCATCAATCGCGCATTTTAGGACAAGGCGGCCGCTATGATCAATTATTAGGATTATATCATCCCCAGAAAAAAACATCCCCTGGGGTTGGTTTTTCCTTAAATATTGAAGAATTACACGCTTGTTTACAAGCAGATTTAGGTTATTTAGAACAAACTTTAATCAGTGATTATTTAATCGTTCCAAAAACCGATTCGGCCAAAAGTCAAGCCTTTATTTATGCTCAAAAACTGAGAAAAAAAGCCGATAAAAAACGAGTAGAAATTGATCTAGGTGGACGCAATATTGAAGAAATAAAAGAATATGCCCGTAGTCGTTCCATTCCTCAAATTATTTGGGTGATGGCAGATGGAAATACGGAAATAGAAACTTTAGAATAAATAGCCCTAACCCCCTTTCTTGAGGGAGAGGGGGATGATTAAATGAAATTTTGTAATTTGATTAATTATACTTTCAATCTTTAATTGTCCGTCATAAATTGTCAGAATTTTTTGAACAATTCCCAAGCCTAAACCGGCCCCTTGTTGTTCATATTTTTTTCTTTCAAATTGTCTAAATGCTCCAACTGCTTTGATTTGTTCTTCAGTCATTCCCCTGCCTTCATTAATAAATGAAAGCTGATATTCTTGATCATTAATCAAAGATGATATAGTCACAGGGGTATTAACATTAGAAAATTTAAAAGCATTATTAGCCAATTCTTCGATAATCTTGAAAAGATGATTTTGATAAATTTTTAGTTTAATTTGTTCTTGATGAATTTCAAATTTTATATCATTTTCTCTTTTAAATTTGCGAGATTGCTCAACAACAATATAAGTAATATCTATTGGATCTAATTTTGTATATTCTATTTTTAATTTCTCAATTTCTTTAGGTTTGTTGGTGATTAATTCAATCTGAAAATATAATAAAAACTTTTCTGTTAATTTGGCTAATCTTTTAGTTGATTCTATTAAAATATCAGCAACTTCTATAATGTCGGTGGCCGTTTCTTGATAATTATCAGCATTTAAACCATGACTATAATCTTTAATTAAATTAGCAGACATTAACATTCCATTTAAAGGCGTATTTAATTCATGGGGAAAAGATAATTTTAAAGAATCATAAAATTGATCGATCTGGGTTTGAGTTTCCTGTTGAATTAAATCTTGTTTTTTTAAGCGTGTAGTGATCGCCGTTAATAACTCTTGGGGGGTAAAAGGTTTCGTTACATAGTCATCAGCCCCCAACTCCATGCCCTTGCGAAAATCATCCCGATCAACTTTTGCCGTCAGAAAAATAAAAGGAATATTAGTTAAATTTTGCTCTTGTTTAATTTGATATAATACCCCATAACCATCTAAGAGGGGCATCATAATATCACACAGAATCAAATCAGGCTTATATTCCCGTGCTAATTTTAACCCTTCAAGTCCATTTTCGGCTGACAATGTTTCAAAATCTGCTAGTTGTAAAATTTGTTCAATATTACTCCTAACTTGAGGTTGATCTTCAATGATCAGTATTTTTTTCATATTTTTATTTTTAATTGATTAACAATTATATCATAAATTTAGAAATTAGATTCAACCGATTCAATGTCATTAAAACTTTTGAAACCATAGGTGGTACTCATGGAAATACTTGAAGCAAAATTATATAAAGCATTAAATTCATTGGTAGTCAAAGGCTTACTAAACAGAAAACCTTGACCTATTCGACATTTTTCCTGTTGTAAAAATGCCAATTCTTTTTTATTTTCAATACCCTCAGCAATCAGATTAAGATTAAAGGCTTTGGCAATAGAAATAATGGCTTTAATAATTTTAATATTGGAAGAATTATCATTAATATCTCTGACAAAACTTTGATCAATTTTTAAAGTATCAAAAGGAAAATTCTTGAGGTAACTTAAAGAAGAATAACCAACTCCAAAATCATCAATGGCAATTTTAATACCTAATTCTTTAATTTGATCAAGAATTTTTTTAGCTTTTTCTACATCTTCCATTAACATAGTTTCAGTAATTTCTAATTCAATTAATTCTCGATCGATCTGTTTTTCGATTAAAACATTTTTAACATTTTCCACAAAATTAGGTTGATAAAGATGATACGGTGAAACATTAACGGAAACTTTTAACGGATAAAAATTCATTTTTTTCCATCTATTTAATTGATCACAAGCTTCCCTAAAAACCCATTGATCAATCGCCCCAACTAATCCGGCTACTTCAGCAATTACAATAAATTCCCCCGGAGAAATTAAACCCAAAGTCGGGTGATTCCAATAAACTAAAGCCTCCACCCCAACAATTTTATTATTGCCTAAATCAATTTGAGGTTGATAGTAAACTTGAAATTCATTGCGCTCTAAAGCATAATGTAAACTACTTTCTAAAACCAATCTTCGAGGGGAATAAAATTGGATCTGTTCACTATAAATTTCATAATGATTTCCCCCTTGTTGTTGTGCTTTTTCCATCGCTACTTCAGCACAAGCTAACAATTGATCTAAACTATTACTACCTTTATGATAATAACTTATCCCCACACTAGGCTTCATAAAAACTTCATGATTATTAACATTAAAAGAACTTTCTAAAATCTTTAAACATTCTTGAGCAAAGGTAATTCCTATGTCTTTATCCTCAGTAGGTTTAGCTAATAAAACAAAACGATCCTGTCCTAAATTAGCAATTATAGATAATTTTTTCCCACTCTCAACCGTGCTAAAATAATCTACTAACCGTTGAGCAATTTGCACAATTAAAGAATTACCAGCCACATGGCCAAAGGTGCTATTAATTTGATTAAATTTATCAAAACCTAAAACTAATAAAGGAACACTTAAACCTTGATCATCCGCAGTAGTCATTAAGTGATAAAACTGCTCTTTTAATAATAATTGATTAGGCAATTTAGTTAAACTATCATGATAAGTTAAATAGATAATTTTCTCTTTTGCTTTTTCAATTTGAGCTTCATATTTTTCCGCAATATTATTTCTTTTTTCCAATCTAACATTAATAGCATCCAATAATTCTTCAGGAGTAAAAGGCTTAGTTAAATAATCATCAGCCCCTAGTTTCATCGCTTGTCTGAGATCACTTCTTTCCACTTTAGCAGTTAGAAAAATAAAAGGAATATCTCTAGTTTCGGGATCTTCTCTTAACTCATTAAGCACCCCATACCCATCTAACTGAGGCATCATTACATCACAAACAATTAAATCAGGGATATTTTCTTTTGCCAATCTAATCCCCGTAACGCCATTACTCGCACTTAAGGGATGAAAATCTCCTAACATCAAAATCTGTTGTATATTTGCTCTTACTTGAGGTTCATCTTCAATGATTAAGATAGTTTTCATTTTTATCTCCTATAAGTATTTTCAACATAAAAATCTGGATCGACTGAATATGTAATCTTACCACGACTTTACAAAATGCGCTCTTTTTAAGAGGACTTTTTTAATAAAACTACATATTCTGTCAATCCAGACAAATCACGAAACATGAACAAAAATCATGAAACATGAAAAATCCACTTCAAACTTACTTTTGATCATAATAATTTTTTTGATTCCTGCCATCGTTAAATTTTCGGATTTTTTTGATTTTTAGCCCCGTAATTGTAGTCATAAATCAGTAAATTTACTATCAGTAAATTTACGATTAGTATAAATACTTATAACTAAACAAACATCATTTAATTGAGAATTAATGGGATCTATTTTAAAAGATTAAATTTATGTAAAATGCTAACTTTATCAGGAGTAAGTAATTTTTGTAACTCAGTAATTTCATTTAATAAGTGCATTTCCTTATGACATTCTTGCTCTAAAATTTTTAAATATTGTTCTTTTTTTTCTTCAGTTTGTGCATCTTTTAACATTTTTATTGCTAAATTAATTGTAGAAACTGGATCGGAAAGTTCTACTAATAATTTTTTAATAATTTTATCTTGAATGGCATTGATTTGTTCTGTCGTTTGGATTGTTTCTTTATTTTTTATCATTTCTTTTTCAATTTTATCAAGTTTTTCTTGTTGTTGTTTGGTATTTTGAGTATAAACTTGATTAGAAATTGCTTGACGTTGTAAACGAGATTCGATCGCCTTTAATAATTCTTCAGTTTCAAAAGGTTTAGTTAAATAATCATCTGCGCCTAACTCCATTCCTTGACGAATATCAAGCCTTTCTACCTTTGCAGTTAAAAAAATAAAAGGAATATTAGCAGTAGCATTATTTTCTCTTAAAATAGTTAAAACTTCATAGCCATTTAATTGGGGCATCATGACATCACAAACAATTAAACTAGGTAAATATTTTTTGGCTAATTCGATCCCGATCTGGCCATTATTAGCGGTTAATACTTGATAATTAGCTAAAGTTAAAATCGTTTGTAAATTTTGTAAAATGTTGGATTCGTCTTCAATCACTAGAATAGTTTTCATTATCAATTCCTTCAATTCTTAAGCTTTCATTTGATTATAAAAAAGTTAATTAAATTTCATCAGTCAGAAGTGTAAATTTTCTATCTTTAATAATCATAACATATAGTAGTGATTATTGTTAGAGGTTAAGTTTTTAATTATTACTTAAATTTTGATTTTTGCCTTTAGGGAGTGTGATGAAAAAAGTCGTTCCTTTTCCTACTTCACTAGAAAAAGTAATTTCGCCCCCTTGTAATTCTATACATTTTTTGGCAATATTTAAACCCAAACCAGTTCCTTGAATTGTCCCAACATTTTTGGCACGATAAAAAGAGCTAAATAAACTACTGTGATCTTCTAATGGTATGCCCATTCCTTGATCTTTAATTTGGAAAATGATCTGATTTTCTTCATTAATTAAATTAAAATTAATTAAGCCTCCATCGGGTGAATATTTAATAGCATTAGATAATAAATTAATTAAAATTTGTCTTAATAATTTAAGGTCTAAATAAACATTAATTTTTGGCTCTTGATCAAGATCAAATGCGGTCATTTCTTGATCATAAACTTTAAAAATAATCAAATGTTTATCCGTACTTAATTGAATTTCTTTTTTCATAGTTTGACAAAATTCTATCACATCAAAATCACTAGGATTAAAAGATAATCTGCCCGTTTCAGCCCGATTTAATAATAAAATATCATCTAATAAAGAAGTGGTATGTTTAACGTATGTTTGAATAGTGTTTAAATGATCTTGTTTTTGGTCATCAGAAAGTTTATGAGCAAAGGTTTTTAAAATTCCGGCCGAGGATGCAATCACCGCTAAAGGTGTGCGAAATTCATGGGAAGTCATGGAAATAAAACGGGATTTTAATTCGTTTAATTCTTGTTCTTTTCTTAAGGTTTCTTCTAATGCTAATTCCGTTTCTTTTCTAATAGTAACATCCCTAGCAATTGCATAAACTAATTTTTCTTCTGGGAAAGAAACCGCATTCCAAGAAATCCATTTATATTGACTATTTTTACAAAGATAACGATTTTCAAAATTTTGAATAGTATGGGAAGTTGTTGATTCAATAAAATGACCCATTACTTCTTTTGTTTTTTCGAGATCATCAGGATGAACAAAGGTAAAAAATTGAGAATTTTGTAATTGTTGATTGCTATAACCTGTGGTTTTTTCCCATGCGGGATTTAAGGCTTTAAAATAACCATCATAACCACAAATACTAATCATATCTACTGATAAATTAAAATAACGATCCCTTTGTAATTCTGCTGTTTTTTGAGGTGTAATATCTTCTAAAAGTGCAATTAAATAATCATCTTTTCCCGTTAAATTTTTCACTAATGAAGCGGTAATATGTCCCCAAATAAGTGAACCATTTTGATGACGATAACGCTGATCATTAGAATAGCCAGTTATTTCTCCTTTTAAACATTTTTTGAATAAAGTTAGAGTGGTATTAACATCTTCTGCTTCACTAAATTCAAAAATTGTTTTTTCCTTAATTGTTGTTTTAGAATAACCGAGAATATCGCAGAATTTTTGGTTAAATTCGATTAAATGTCCATCTAAATTTACAAGGGCAATACCTACGGCGGCCTGTTCAAAAATAGAACGGAAATTAGCTTCTTTTTCTTTCTTTTCTGTAATATCTCGACAAACGGCAATCATGGTTTCATCGTCCATTAAAGTTAAGGAAATTTCTACGGGAAATAAACTTCCATTTTTTCTAATACCAATGATTTCACCTGTCCAATATCTATTTTTTTGTAGGGTGGGTAAAATCTCTTTTTCTGTTTGTAATGAGCCTATTTCTGGCTGTAATTTTCTCCATGTATAACCTAGTAAATCTTCTAATTGATCATAACCAAACATGGTAAGATGGGATTTATTTAAGTATATAAAATGTTCATTTTTGAGAATACCAATTCCATCATTAGTTGTATCTATAATTGCTAATTTTTCTTCTAAAGATTTTTCGATCGCTTTTCTTTTTTGATCATTGCGATAGGCATTAATAATATTAGCACAGGTATTAATTAAAGGTTGTAAAAATTCAATTAAATCTAAATCATAACCATCGGGACTATTGGCAATTACTACCATTCCAATTAATTGATTATTAATATAAAAAGGCATTCCTAAAAAACTATTAATAGAGAAATTATTTTTGTAATTAGGATTAGGAATAACCCGATCACAATTAGTAATAATTACAGATTTTCCTGTGGTAATAATTGACCGGAATAAAGTTTGTAAACACTGTACTTCTAATTCATAACTTGTGTTTTCAAGCTCAGAATTTAAGCCTGTCAAATTGTTATTAATATTAATTTGGATATTAGTTTTAACAGAAGATTGACCTCTGATTTTAAAATAAGGATATTCTAAAGAAGTCTCCCCTAATTGTGTATAAACAATTTCCCCAATAAATCCATATTTACTATTAGTTATTTTTAATAAATTATCTAATAAATAATCAAATAAATTAAATAAATTAATATCTATAATAAATTGGGATTGGGCATTACTAATAATTGTGAGCAATTGATTATTTTTATTAATAGTTTCTTCGGCCTGTTTACGCCAAGTTATATCTTGACGAATTGCCATATATTGAAAAGGTTGATTTTGTTGATCCAAAAAGGGAACAATAACCGTATCAGACCAATAAAAACCGCCTTCTTTTTTCTTATTTTTCACTTCAGCGCGCCAAATTTTTCCTTGACCAATAATTGTCCATAATTTCTGCCAAAATTCTGGAGGATGATAACCAGAATTAACTATTTTATGAGTTTTTCCGATCAATTCTTCCCGATTATATTGGGATAGTTTACAAAATTCATCATTGGCATAAGTAATAATACCTTTATGATCGGTAATAGATACCATTGAAGCTTGATCTAAAGCTAATTTAAAATAGGATAATTCTTGATTGGTTTTTTTCAATTGATCCGTCAGATTTTGTAAATATAATTCATTGGCTTTATCATTGGTAATATCTCGATACATCCAGAGATGACCTGAATAATTATTATTAATAAATATGGGGACAAAATTCTGTTCAAATATTTTATCTGAACTAAATTTTATTTCTTGATTACTAACGGGTTTGCGATTAGTTTTAATTTGATAATTTTCTCTTAAAACAGTTTCTGGATCGGTAAAAAAGTGTTGATAATCTTGTTCAAAGTGACTAAAATCTGCTCCAATTAAACTAGCTGGAGGCAGATCTAATTGATACATATTACAAAACGCTTGATTGATTAAAACGACTTTTTCTAATTCATCTTTAACTAAAATTCCATATTCTAAATTCTCCATTAAAGTGGTTAAACGTGAAGTTGCGGCCATTAATTCTTCTGTTCTTTCTTTAACTCTTAATTCTAAATTTTGATTTAATTCTTGTAAAGCTTGTTCATATTGTTTACTTTCTGTTACGTCATGTAAAGTAATAATATAAGCGGGAATATCTTGCCAATTTGTTTCCACCACTCGCATTTCTTGAAACTCAAAAATTCCATCTTGATTGACAATTTTAATATCACTTTTTTGGTTTTGATTACTAACAATTGGAATGCCAAAATTAAAGCCAATTAATTCATCTAATGGTTTTTGAAATAAAATTGTGGCTCGATAATTTCCAAAATGAATAATTCCTTGTTCATCAACGATTAAAATTGCATCATAAATATTTGTTAAAATATGATTGAGATTTTTTTCATTTTGAATCAATTGTAATTGTGCTTGTTGTCTTTCTAATTCCACTACCACACGGGTGGCAAAAATTTGGATAATTTCGGAAATTAAAGTTAAATCTTCTTGTAAAGGTTGAGAACTTAAAGCCACAATTAAACCCAAATAAACCCCTTTTTCACTAAATAGAGGTACACCAATATAACTCTGTGCATTGATGTTTTTGATCATCTGATCTAGGGGAAATTCTTGTTGCACATTAGACTTATAAATACATAGTTTTTCATGGGTAATATTACCACAAGGACTATTAGCTAAATCGTAGGTAAAATTATCAATTATTTTCCCTTGATGATAGACAACAACTGTTTCAATTTCTCGATTTTCATTAATTTTACCCAGTAAAGTGTATTCCATATTTAACACTTTAGCTAAATATTCTACTAAAGAAGCAAAGAAATCTTCCCCTATTTTATAGGAAATAGCATTGGCAATATAATGTAAAGTCTTTTGAATTTTCTCTCTTTTTTTAATTTCTTTTTGTAAATTAATAACTGTTAATTCTAAGTCTTGAGTTTTTAATTTTACCCTTTGTTCTAGTTGGGTATTTAATTGTTTTAATTCTAGATCCATTTGTTTGGTTCTCGTAATATCACGGGCTACCCAAGAAACTTCATTTTCTGAAATGGGATTAATCGTTGTACTGAACCAATATTCTTGATTATTTAATAATAAACTATATTCAAAACTAACAATTGTTTTACTCAATAAAGCCCAATTTACTTGGGTCATAAAATCAGGATCTTCATAAAATTTGGCAATTGTTAAACTTAAAATATCTTGGTTTTTATTATATAATAAAGAATAGTTAGTCGGGGCGATAGAAATATTAGTTAATTCCCGATCGACTTTTAAGACAATATCAGTCATTCCTTCAAAAAAACTTTGCATTTCTTTTTCCGAAGAAGCCAATTTTGTTCTTAATAATTCACTTTCTTCAATTTGTGTTCTTAAAGCATAATTACTTTGATTGAGTTCAAGGGTTTTTTCTTGTAAATAATTAAGATTAGTTTGGCGTTCGATCGCATATAAAATAGAACGCTTTAAAATATCTTTCGTAATATTTTTCTGTGCTAAACCTAAAATATCTTTACAAAGATAATCTTGTACTCCCAAATGTAGGGCTTGTTCTTGAAGTTCCCAATCATCATAACCCGTTAAAATAATAATAGTTAATTCTTGAAATCTAGCCTGTAAATATTTAATTGTATCTAAACCTTGGCTATCAGGTAAATTAAGATCTAATAAGATAATATCAAAGGATTCTGTTGATAATTTTTCTTCAGTTTCAGCTAAACTCATGGTATGAATAATCGTACAATTTTTGGGAAAAATTGACTTTAAAAATACCCTTAATAAGAGAAAACTATTTTTATTATCTTCTACTACTAAAATTTCAAGATGATTATTTTTTTTATACTGAGATTTGGCGATTTTTTTCGGTGAAATTTGATAATTTGCTTCTAAATGATTAATTTTTTCTTGTAAAACTTGAATCAATTTAGACATTTCCAAGGGGTCTAAAGCTTTTAAAATATTAGTGCGAGAAATTAGGCCTTTTAATTCTCCTAATTGGCCGCAAATAACTAAATGATTGATCCCTGTTTTTTGCATTAAAATTTGGGCTTCCCAGAGTGAAGATTGAGGGGTTAAAGTAAACAGAGGACAACTCATCACCATCTCAGCTTTAGTTAATTCTAAATTCAATTCTAAGGCTTGAAATTGAATAATATCTCTTTCCGTAATAATACCAATGGGTATGGAATTAACCGCCGTAAATAATTCATTTTTATTAGTTTGATTATAGCTTTTTGTTTCCACAATAATCACACAGCTAATTTGATGATTATTCATTAATTTAGCAATTTCTAAAACGGAAGTTTGAGGGGAAGCGGTGATCACTTTTGTATTTAATACTTCTTCAATTTTTAAGATTCTTAATAAATAAACTGGCCGTAAAAATTGACGTATATTTTCCGTTGTAATTACACCAATTGGTTTATTTTCTTGATTAATAATCGGTAAATGACGAATAGAATATTGACGGAATAAAGATAAAATATTAAATAATTCTTGACAATCTGATTCGGTCACAGTAATTAAATTTGTGGTCATTACTTCCCGAACTTTAACGGTTTTAAAATCTAATTGTTGTACCGCAAATCTAACAAAATCTCTCTCGGTTAAAAGGCCTACTAATTGTTCATTTTCTTCAACTAAAACACAACTTACATTAAATGAATGAATTAGGTTTTCACTAGAATCAATATTGGCTGAATTAAGCTGATAATTATTCGTTAAATCACTGATTAATCTTAAGACTTCAGCCAAACAAAGATCGGGATTAACAATTAAAGGTGAATAGTCAATCATCGAAGCTAGAGGAATTGATGTTTGGGAAAAATCCTCTAAAGTATCCAGTTCAGATTCGTTAGTTAAATTTGCTTGATTGTTCATATTTGTCAAAAGATTAACATATTCTGATCAAAATTATAGTTTATAATTAAACTGATAACCAAATATTTTTATTAAGATTAGTAAAATTTATCTATCTAAGTATAATCATGCAATTAAGAGAATATACTTAAGTATATAATAAAAATATCTAATTATTATAAATTAATTGACTCCTCACCCTTGGGAGATGGTTAGGGGGTGAGGGTAAACATTGTTACTGGGATTTTGAAAATTGCTTAGTTTTTTGGGTAGTTTTTGATAATTTCTGATTTAATTTTAGAAAAAAATTAATCAAAATATTTATTTTTTACTGTTGATTATTAAGACATTGCTAACATTTTTTCAATGGGTTTTAAAGCTTCTTTTTGAATATGATCAGGTAAAATAATTTCAGGTTGTTTATTTTTCATAGCTAAATATAATTTTTCTAAAGTATTTAATCTCATGTGAGGGCATTCATTACAAGCGCAATTTTCATTGATGCCGGGTGCAGGAATAAAGCTTTTTTCGGGACAAGCTTTTTCCATTTGATGAATAATTCCGGGTTCAGTTGCAACTATATATTTTTTAGCTGAATTAGTTTGACAATATTTTAATAACCCTGTGGTTGATCCGATAAAATCAGCATGATTTAAAACATTAGTTTCACATTCAGGATGGGCAATAAATTCTGCATCGGGATGTTCAATTTTTAACTGGACAATTTTCTTTTCTGAGAAGGTTTCATGGACAATACAACTACCATTCCATAATAATAAATCTCGTCCTGTTTGTGCCATGACATAACGCCCTAAATTGCGATCAGGTGCAAAAATGATCGGCTGATCTTTGGGAATTTGATTAACAATTTTAACGGCATTTGAACTGGTACAAATTATATCACTCATGGCCTTAATTTCCGCAGTACAATTAATATAAGAAATCACTAAATGATCGGGATTTTCTGCTTTAAATTTAGCAAATTCTTGAGGGGGACAACTATCAGCTAAAGAACATCCGGCCTTAAGATCAGGTAATAAAACTAATTTATCAGGATTAAGAATTTTAGCAGTTTCGGCCATAAAATGAACCCCCGCAAAGACGATCACATCGGCGTTAGTTTTGGCCGCCTGTTGTGCCAAGCCAAGGGAGTCGCCTAAATAATCGGCAATATCTTGTATATCGGCTTCTTGATAATAATGTGCTAAAATAACCGCATTTAATTCTTGTTTTAAGGTTTCAATTGCTGTAAATAAATCTTCAGGAATCGCTTGAATTGAGCTTTGAGTATTAGGGGAAATAGTTGTAAACACAGACTTTAATCAAAAATGAAATAAACTAAAATATATTGAAATAAATTTTAACAAAAAATGTGTTAAAAATGACAATAAAATTTAACAAAATTATGATAAAAGATCATCTAAAAAGATTAAGATTATTGATCAGCAATTCGAGTTAATTACCCCACAAAGATTGAACAATGAAACAAACACACATAGAGCAAAAAGCACTCATTTCCCATTATGATCATCCCCATAGTCATTGGCAAAAGACAAATACTGAAGAAATGTTTTATTATTTTGCTTATGGCTCTTGTATGTGTCCGGTTGATTTAAAGCGTTCTTTAGGAGAAAATACTCATCAATATGTGATTGGAATTGGAACATTAAATCATTATCGTTTAGGTTTTTATTGTTATTCTCGTCTTCGTAATTGTGGTGTTTTAGATATAATACCAGAGCCTTATTCCTCTGTACAAGGGGTGTTATATTGTCTGCCTTGGCGTTTAAGCGATCGCCTTGATCTGCGCGAAGAAGTGGCACAAAATTGTTATCGTCATCAATTAATAGATGTGTATAGTAATGGTCAAATTTATCAAAATGTGCGCACTTATGTGGTAGTAAATAAATTAGCCCAAGAACTAGCTCCTAATGATTGGTATTCTAATGTAGTTTTAAGAGGAGCGGTAACTTGTGGTTTACCTGAAGAATATTGTTGGCAACTTTTTCATCATATCAGACAACTTCAACTTAAACAAGAATTAAACCACATTTATGCACCATGTTTCTATTCGTACCGCTAATATTCACTCGGCGATCGCTTTTTATGAAAATTTAGGTTTTACCATTGAAGAAAGATTCACCACAAGTTATACTTTAGCCTGTTGGTTAGTGGGTTTAGGTGGTAGAATTGAATTAATCCAAATTCCTGAGCCTAAAGCCCCGCCCGATCCTTTTAATGATGAGCATTATGTAGGTTATTATCATATTTCTTTTGATTTAACCGGAAATATAGATAATTTATCTAATTGGTTAACAAAAATTAAATTAAAATTTAGTGAGGATAATCCCCTCACAATTTTATTAGAACCTACCCAACAAATGATCGGCGATCGCATTTATGAAGTAGTTTTCCTTGGCGATCGAGATGGACTGCCCCTAGAATTTATAAATAGGTTAAAATAGGAATGATTCTTAATAACCATTAATTAATTAAAATTGAGATTATGACAACAGCAACACCAACCAAACCGGAAAAAGGAATTTTAGTATCAGAAACTGCCCTCAAACACCTCTTAACTTTAAAAGAACAACAAGGAAAAGACCTTTGTTTAAGGGTAGGAGTGCGTCAGGGGGGATGTTCGGGAATGTCCTATCTGATGGACTTTGAAGACCCCAATAATATTAATGAACATGACGAAATTTTTGATTATGACGGTTTTAAGATAATTTGTGATAAAAAAAGCTTACTTTATCTCTATGGTTTACAATTAGACTATAGTAACGCCATGATCGGCGGTGGTTTTCAGTTTACGAACCCTAATGCGGCGCAAACTTGCGGTTGTGGTAAGTCTTTTGGGGTGTAAAGTTTGATTTTTAGAGTAGAGATGTTTCGAGGTACGTCTCTACTCAAACTCTAGCCAAGAGGAGGGAAAATGTCTGTATCTTCAATTTTAGAGATTAAATCTTAAAGATAAAATATCAGTAATTTAGATCAAAAATGTCGCTCTTACCTTTTGAAAAATATACGGTTTATACCTCTTTAAATCCCGAACAAATTCAACAACAATTCGAGCAATTTGTCGAGCTATATCAACCTTTTAGAAAAATATTAAAAGTCTCAGATAAACCCTTTAATGGCACGATTCAAGGTCAAAAATTTACCATTAGTCGTAATATTAAATATCGCAATTCATTTTTACCAATAATCAAGGGAAAAATTACGCCCTATCAAGCAGGAAGTATCGTAGATATTACCATGTCTATTCATCCATTTGTAATTATTTTTATGACAATATGGTTATCAATTGTCGGCATGGGAGCGTTATCTTTTGTGTTGGTAATGATTAGTTCAGGTAAATTTATGATCGCAGGTTTAATACCAATGGCAATGCTGATTTTTGGATGTTTATTAACAGTAATTCCTTTTAAAATTGAAGCCAAAATTGCTAAAGATTTTTTAAATGATTTATTGTTATTGTAGGGGGATTTATCTCTTGACAATAGACAATGGACAGTTGAGAATAAAAAAATTAATAGACTTGTTGTGAATTAAAATATGTGCAGATCTAAAAGCCTTGTTAAATCATGAGCGATTTGTGCAAAAAAGTTATTTTGCAACAAGTCTCATTTCAATTTAACTTTTATTATTATCAAAGGAGCGATCGCCATTTTTACTCCACCTTTAGCCCGTTTAATCGAACAATTACAAAGACTTCCCGGAATCGGCCCTAAAACGGCTCAACGTCTAGCTTTACATCTATTAAAACGCCCAGAAGAAGAAATTAGATTTTTGGCACAAGCCCTCATTGATGCAAAACAACAAGTCGGCTTATGTCAAAGATGTTTTCATCTTTCCGCCACCCCGATCTGCGATATATGTAGTAATCAAAATCGAGATCAACACACCATCTGCGTAGTGGCCGACTCCCGTGATGTGATCGCCCTCGAAAAAACAAGGGAATATAACGGGCTGTATCATGTCTTAGGCGGTGTTATTTCCCCAATGGATGGCATTAGCCCTGAACAGTTAAATATTCAACCCCTAATTCAAAGAGTAGCCCAAAAGGGGATTCAAGAAGTAATTTTAGCCATCAACCCCAGTGTGGAAGGGGAAACCACGACTTTATATCTCGGTCAATTAATTAAACCTTTTACTAAAGTAACTCGCATTGCCTTTGGTTTGCCGATGGGGGGTGACTTAGAATATGCGGATGATGTCACTTTAGCAAGGGCTTTAGACGGCAGAAGGGAGTTAGATTGACAGTAAGCCCTTACCACTGTCTGATCACCAGTCACCAGTAATCTTGTTAACTAATATTGCAAAATATTAATGAATATTACAAAAAGTTGGGTTTTCTTGATGGATAAAATCTCTCTCAAATCAAAAATTTTCAAGATTTTGCTTAAAAAGAGGTGAGCAAATCCTAACATTTCCCATTTGTAAAGATTCTTAAATTTGTTTTAAACTGTTTTTTAACAAAAATTAATAATTTACCTTCAGATAAAAATTAATTAATCATAATTCTGAATTGAGGAAAATGAGATTAAAACCAAGGAAAAAAAGGTTAATAAGCCACTAAAAAATAAAATATTTAATATTTTTATTAAACAAAATTATCACAACTAAACCGTTGTTTTTTAATGAAAGGGTATTTTAACATAGTTAGTAAAATTCATGGAAAAAATTAAGAAAAATTTAATATTTTTCACTACAAAAATGTTGTTTTTTAAGTAAAGTAAACACTTCTAAAAAAATGAAAAGAAATTAACATTTTTCAGAAAAACTCGTTAAACTAAAAAGCGTAATCTTAAATAACTTTCAAAAAAAAGTTGAGGTAAACCGAATATGGTATCATCAGCACAACAAATGACCAGTAAAGAAAGTAAAGAAACCGCTTTGATCCTGTGGTTTGAAGAAGTAAGAAGCTCTGACGTAGGCTTGGTAGGCGGTAAAAACTCCTCTTTAGGGGAGATGATCCAACAGTTGACGGCTAAAGGTGTTAATGTTCCGGGAGGTTTCGCTACAACTGCTTATGCTTTCCGTCATTTTATTAAAGGTGCAGGTTTAGAAGATAAACTGCGTAAAATTTTTGCGGATCTCAATGTAGACGATGTTCCTAACTTACAAGAAAGAGGAAGACAAGCTCGCGCTTTAATTTTAAATACTCCTTTCCCTCAAGACTTAAATAATGCTATTACTTTAGCTTACAAAAAAATGTGTGAGCGTTATAGCAGTGGTTCTGACTTTTGCTCTCGTTTTGAAGGTGAAGAAAGGGAAGAATGTGAAAAACACGCCGCTAATGTGGACGTAGCGGTTCGTTCTTCTGCAACGGCGGAAGACTTACCTGAAGCTAGTTTTGCCGGCCAACAGGAAACCTATTTAAACGTACACGGCGTTAAAGGTGTGTTAGAGGCTTGTCATAAATGTTTTGCTTCTTTATTCACCGATCGCGCGATCGCCTATCGTACCCATAACGGTTTTGATCATTTAGAAGTAGCCCTTTCCGTTGGGGTGCAAAAAATGGTACGCTCTGACTTAGCTACCTCTGGTGTCATGTTCTCCATTGACACGGAAACAGGTTTTAAAAATGCCGCCTTTATTACAGGTGCTTATGGTTTAGGGGAAAACGTGGTACAAGGTGCGGTTAACCCTGATGAGTTCGTAGTCTTTAAACCCACCTTACGGGAAGGCAAACGCCCCATTTTAGAGAAAAAATTGGGCAGTAAAGAGATTAAAATGATCTATGCTGACGGTGCAAAACTGACCAAAAACGTAGATGTTCCCGAAGCACAACGCAAAGTATTCTGTATTGATGACGAAGATGTGTTAACCTTGGCACGTTGGGCTGTGATCATTGAAGATCATTATTCCCAAGTGCGTGGCCAATATACCCCGATGGATATTGAATGGGCGAAAGATGGTCAAAGTGGTCAATTATTTATCGTTCAAGCCCGTCCCGAAACCGTAGAGTCTCAAAAAGCAAGTAATATTATCCGTGCCTATACCTTAAAGCAAAAAGGTAATAAATTGGCAGTTGGACGTGCCGTAGGTGCGATGATCGGACAAGGTAAAGCCCGTGTGATCACCGATGTTAGTAAAATTAACCTATTCCAAGCAGGGGAAGTGTTAGTTACCCGCCGTACCGATCCCGACTGGGAGCCGATCATGAAGAAAGCCAGCGCGATCGTTACCGATCAAGGTGGTCGTACTTGTCACGCCGCTATTATTGCTCGTGAAATGGGTATTCCTGCTGTTGTAGGTTGTGGAACTGCTACCAGCGATATTCAAACAGGTCAAGATGTAACCGTTTGTTGTTCAGAGGGTGAAGATGGTAATATTTATGAGGGATTATTACCCTTTGAGATTACAGAAACCTCCCTTGATAACTTACCCGAAACCAAAACCAAAATTTTAATGAACGTGGGCAACCCCGAACAAGCGTTCTCCTTATCTAGTTTACCTTGTGATGGTGTGGGTTTAGCTCGTTTAGAGTTCATCATTGCCAACCATATTAAAGCGCATCCCAAAGCCCTCATTTACTTTAATGAGTTAAAAGATGAATTAGTGAAGAAAGAAATTGAGGAATTAACCCATCTTTATGAAGATAAATCCCAATTTTTCGTAGATAAAGTGGCTAGTGGTATTGGTATGATCGCCGCCGCCTTTTATCCAAATCCCGTAGTAGTACGGATGTCCGACTTCAAATCTAACGAATATGCTAACCTTTTAGGTGGAAAACAGTTTGAGCCGGAAGAAGAAAACCCAATGATCGGATGGCGTGGTGCTTCTCGTTACTACGATCCCAACTACTTAGAAGCCTTTGCTTTAGAATGTGAAGCCTTCAAGATCGTGCGTAATGAAATGGGCTTAACCAACGTGATCCCCATGATCCCCTTCTGCCGTACACCAGAGGAAGGTAAGAAAGTATTAGAGGAGTTAGCCAAACATGACTTAAGACGTGGTGAAAACGGCTTACAAGTATATGTAATGTGCGAGTTACCCTCTAACGTAATTTTAGCGGATCAATTCTCCGAAGTATTTGACGGATTTTCCATTGGTTCAAATGACCTAACCCAGTTAACATTAGGTTTAGATCGTGACTCAGCATTAGTAGCTCACATTTTTGATGAGCGTAATGAGGGAGTAAAACGGATGGTTCGTATGGCGATCGAGGGAGCAAAAGCTAACGGACGTAAAATTGGTATTTGCGGCCAAGCGCCTTCCGACTATCCAGAATTTGCGCAATTCTTAGTAGAATTGGGTATTGATTCTATCAGTTTAAACCCTGATACATTACTCAAAACTAAACTTGCGATCGCTGAGATGGAACAAAAATTAGGACGTTAATTTTAGGGATTAATTAATAGTAATTAATTAATTTTAAAGGTGGGCTTTAAAGGCTCACCTTTTTTTTGTGGTATAATAATAAGCAAAAAATTTAAGCCAAAAAGGAATATAAATCAAATGAATAGAATTACTGTCAATCCTCAAATTCACTTTGGTAAACCTTGTATTGCTGGAACAAGAATTACTGTTCAAAATGTCTTAGAATTATTAAATGAAGGAATTACTTTTAATCAAATTATTGAAGACTATTATCCTGATTTAACTGTTGAAGATATTAAAGCTTGTTTAGCTTATGCGATCGCCTTAATTAATGCTGAAGAAATTAATTTAGTATTAGCTTAAATTATGAAAAAATTACTACTTGATCAAGATGTTTATAAAATCACAGAGAAATTTTTATTAAGTTGTGATTATGATGTTATTTTAGTTTCTCAACTAGGTTTATCCCAAGCAAGTGATGAGGAAATTTTAATAATTGCTCAAAAACAAAATCGAATCTTAATTACTAGAGATAGAGATTTTGGTAATTTAGTTTTTGTGAAAAAATGTCGTACAGGAGTTATTTATCTAAGAGGAGAATTAACTAAGATGAATGATATTCATAGGGAATTAAATCATGTTTTACAAAAATATTCCCAAACAGAATTGAAAGAAGCTTTTATTGTTGTTCAAGAAAATGGACATCGTTTTAGAAAAATAACTTAGCGATCGCTGAGATGGAACAAAAATTAGGACGTTATTTTTAGAGATTAATTAATAGTAATTAATTAATTTTAAAGGTGTGCTTTATGCTCACCTTTTTTTTATTTTAGAAAAATCTCCGACTTTTGTATCTATAAAATGTTAAAATAAATCTTGTCAGAATCTCAAAAAAAGAAGAAATTAAAACCATGTCAGAATTTAACCAAAATGCAATTAAACAATTAAATCGGATTACCGCACAAAAAATCTTTGAAAAAATGCGGATTTTGAGAATGTCTCCTACAGAAAATTCTAAACGTCGTTGGATATGGGAACTTCTCCAAAATGCAAAAGATAAAGCCGCTATTGATTTTCCTGATCAACAGGTTTCTGTTGCGATTAATTTGACTGAAAATAATTTAGAATTTAAACATAATTTTGGTTATTTTACCTCAGCAAATATTGAAGGAATTATTAGACAAATTAGTTCTGAAGATAAGGATAGAGAAGATCAAGATTTTAGTCAAAAACCACAAACAACAGGTAGATTTGGTACGGGGTTTATGACTACTCATTTACTCTCTGAAAAAGTTGAAGTTGAAGGTATTTATCAAATAGATAATCAACAATTATCTAAAATTAGTTTTCTTTTAGATCGAAGCGGAAGAAGTTTACCTGAATTAATCGAAAGTATTAATTATTCTTTTGAATGTGCTGAAAAAAGTTTAGACAATAATCAACAGATTTTCGATATAGATTTTAGTCAATTAAACACAGTTTTTACTTATAAAATAGATAATAAAGGTAAAGAAATTGCAGAAATTGGTTTAAATGATTTAGAAGTATCTTTACCCTATACATTAATTTTTATTGACAGAATTAAATATGTTGAAGTTGTAAACAATGATACTGAAATTATTTATGAAAAGAAATCTCCTCAAGCCATTAATGAACAAATTAATCTCATCGAATTTGACAAAATAACCAATGGTAATTTAGAAAAAATTTATTATATTTATTTATCTAAAAATCTTACTACCATTGCACTCCAAATTGAGCTAGAAAATGAACAAATTAGTCTTAAATCTTTAAATCAACAATTACCTAGACTTTTTTTAGATTTTCCCTTAATTGGAACAGAAAATTTCTTCTTTTCTGTGGTTATTAATAATCCTTTTTTAGAGCCAACTGAACCTAGAGATGGAGTCTTTTTGACTGATGCTAATGAAGAACATATTATTAAAAATAAAGCAGTATTTCAAGATGCGATTGATTTATATTTAATAATTGTTGATTATGCCACTAATAATGATTGGCAAAATTTATATTTTTTAGCTGATACGAAACTTCCCTCAGCAAAAGATTGGCTTTCTCAAAATTGGTATAAGGAAAATGTACAAAAAGTTTTAAGAGATTATTTAATGCAAAGTGAAATTGTTTATACTGATGATCCAAATAATCCAAAAATTAAATTAAAAGATGCTTTATTTCCTTATCATAAATCTTTCGATCAAGTATTAACTATCTGGAATTTTGCTCAAGAATTATGGTTTGATCGTTTACCAAAAGAAGAACATTTGCAATTTTGGCATAAGATAATAGATAAAACTTGGTCAAAAGAATTACATTATGATTTAACTAGACTTATGAGTGATCTAGCTAGTTATACTAATGTTAGTCAACTAGCTGATCGCATTAATAAAACTGAAGCTGAAACCTTAAAATGGTTAACAGAATTTATTAAATTTGTTCATAAAGAAAATGAGCAATTATTAGATAAATTTGCCATCATTCCTAATCAATATGGAGATTTTAAATTTAAACAAGAACTTTGGTTAGATGAAAACATCCCTAATCAATTAAAAGATGTTCTTAAAATCTTAAATATAGACTGGAGAATTAATTTAAAACATAATCAAATTGAAGATTGTGATTTAACTATTACTAAAAATTTGACTGATATTGTTAACACAATCAATAAAATTATTAAAGATGGTCAAAATTCTCAGATTCAAACTGCTGTTTTACACTTAATTAGTTGTTCTCCTCCTAATAATAAAAGTATTAGTTTGATTTATGAAACTAGAAAAAATTTATGGCAATTTGCTAAAGACTTTTATCGTCAAACACCGGAACAAAAATATTTAGCAAATTGGAATCAAAGTATTTGGGAAGAATGTGATCAATGGTTGATCAAAAAAATCTTTGAAGATATTAAAGAAACACAAAATATTTTTGTATTAATAAATCATCTTCAACAAGACGCTTATCAGTGGTTAAGTAATTTAATCAATTTTATTGTTAATAATAATATTATTTCAATTCCTACTAATTCAAAAATATTACCTGATCAACATAATAATTTTGTCGAAATTAAACATCTTTTTCTTGATGATAATATTGACGAAGTTCTTAAAGATATTGTTGAAGATTTAGGTTATGATTGCCGTAGTGAATTAATTAATCAATCTATTAACCTAGAATCAGATATTATTGCAAAACTGGAAATCAAAAAGAAAAATTTAAAAGACATTACAAGAGAAATTACAGAAAGAGTTAATAATATTCTTAAAAATGAAGGTCTTGATCAAGGGCGAGATGAAAAAACTAAAAAAGTTTTTGAAAAATTATTAATCTGGTTTCATAGAGAGGACAAACTTGCTCAAGAATTATTTGGTAATCTGTATGAAAACCGTCATAAATTGAGAACGGATGAAGAAATTATTGCTGATATTAAATTTAAACAAGATGTGTTAAATAATGCTAATGGTTATACAGAAGAAGATATTTTAAATTTAGTTAATACTCCTAAAGATAAATTATTTACTTTACCCGAAAATTTATCATTGGAAGAATTACAAAAAATAATTGAACAATATCAAAATCCAAAACAAGATGATAACAGTGAATTATTCACTAAAACTGAATCTATAGAAGAAACTGAAACAACAGAAATTGATATAGATAACTTATTAATTAGTTTAGGTATTAGTTCATTAGAAGATTTAGAAAAAGCTAAATCTGTTTATAATAATAGCTTGATTGGGCGTTGTCTAAGTTCTATTCCTCGTAATTACGACTATTATTCTGCTTTTCAATATGTTCAAGAAATTATCCAGAGATCAAAGGACAATATTCAATTATATTTAACTAAACATCCTGATTATAATTGTGATAATTGGTATGAAGAATCACTAACAGTTATTAATGGAATTTTAAAAAAAGATAGACCTATAAAACTTGTAGTAAGACCTTCAGATGGAGGGCAAGTTATTATTTATTATTCAGAAGAATATCAAGCTTTAGAAAGTCCAAATACGGAATTATGGATTGATAATTCTGAGATACAAAGAATTTTAACTCTTGGTGAAATTCTTAAATATACAGGTGTAAATCGTATAAAAATTAAGTAAAAATCAAAACTTTTATTAGTTTAGTTTTTAAAGGTAGGCTTAAAGCTTACCTTTTTTGTGTTAGAATAAAATATTATTTTTAGAGCAAAATGCAATTATTCCTCAATCAAAAATTTTCCATCTACTGAAAATGGGTAAAATTTCCCGCTTGATCTAAGTCCTCTAAACTATTAAGATCTAACCAATGACCATTAATATATAAAACTTTAATCTTTTTCCCTTGATTAATTAAATAATTACACAGATCAGGAATGCCTAATTGATTAAAATTAGCTTGTTTTTTCAATTCAATTAAAGCTTGATCTAACCATTTTTTGCCCTCTTGATTAACTTTTAACATCCCTAACCAACGCCCTTGCGCATTTTGATAATTTTGATCTATTTTTAATAAATTAACATCAGGATTAAATAAGGATCGATCGTCAGGTTTTGAACAAAAAGCATAATCGGGATTGCCACTTTTACTAATATTTTGTATTCCCGAATCAACCACTGTAGTTATTTCCCCTTTCGCTTCTAATAAATCCCTTAAAATATAATTTCTAAATAATAAATCACCATATAAAATTACTAAATCATCCCTCCAAAATTTTTGACTACAAGCTAAAGACGCTAATTCTCCTGTTGTTTCATAATCATTATTAATAATTACTTGAATACCCTGAATTTTAATACTTTCAGCTTTATATCCAGCTACTACTTGAATTTCATTAATGTCTAATTTTTTTAATTCATCAACTAATCTTCTTAATAACGGTTTTCCACTAATAGGTAACATCACTTTAGGTTTATCTAATGTTAAACTATTTAATTCTTTCCCTTGGGAAGCACCTAAAATAACAGCTTGAGTTTGAGTTTTTCGGGTAAAATATTTTTTTTCAGCTAATAATAATTCTTCCGCACCTTGCAGTCTAAAAACTTCTTTTACAGGGGCAATTTCATCCTCAATATTAATTAAAGTTTCATTTTTATAAATATCTTGAGCTACTCTTTGCATGGTGGAAATAGCCCCACGAATTAAATGATTTGCCCAAATAATTAAACTAACATTTGCTTTTCTAAATACCTCCGTTGGGGTACTATAATATTTAGTTGGAACGATAATTAAAGGGCTACGATTCGCCCATTCTTTAGCAAAAGCTAAAATTTCATCAGGCCGTGATAATTTGCTATGAATTAAAATTCCATCGGCCCCTGCTTCATGGTAAGATTGCGCCCTTTTCAGAGCCTCTGATAAATCCCATCCTGCAATAAAAGCCTCAACCCTTGCAATAATACAAAAGTTGGGATCGCTTTGAGATTCTTTTCCGGCTTTAATTTTGCCACAAAACTCATCAATATCAGCTAAAGGCTGTTTTTCTGAGGCAATAAAACTATTAGTTTTGGGAAATAATTTATCTTCAATACAAACTCCGGCAATCTGCCTTTGTTCAAGCTTTTTGACCAATCTTCTCATATTATTAAAATTACCGTAACCCGTGTCACCATCTAATAAAATGGGAATATTAGTAGCATCGGACATAAATTCTAACATATCCACAATTTGAGTCCAACTGGCTTCATTATTATCCCTCACGCCAAACTGGGCGGATAAAGCCAAGCCACTAGCCCAAATGCTTTTAAATCCTGCTTCTTCCACAATTTTCGCACTCATACCATTATGAGCCTCCATCATAAATTCTAATTGAGGAGATTGTAATAAATTTCTTAATTGTTGAGTTTTGCTGATTTTAAATGACATAAATAATAAATAATAAATATTAAATAATAATTAATGATTAATAAGTAATGAGTGTTAAGAAAAAAATTATTAACTGTCAACTATCAATTGTTAACCATTCACTGTTAACTGTCAACTTATTAAGAAATGTAAAGAAATATCAAGTCTTTTAAGGAAAATCTTGTAAATAGACAACTAAGTTATAATATTTTTTATAGAAAGGATCAGGAAAAGGTTTAAGACATTTTTGATTTTGAGGGATCAAAAATCTGATATTAACAAAACTCTTGATATTTCTTTCATTTTATGTGTTTTTACTCATCATTATTAAAAAGTTAAATAAAAATCATCAAAAAATTCTAATTACCATTAAATTCACAGGAGGTTGAAAAGATGAGTGTAAAAATGAGAATAATTTTAGATGCAATCTGGTGTTATCTTAATCAACCTTTATTTACTGATTATCCTCAATCAATTTGGCAAATTAGTATTTTTTGGTATTATTATCAAGTGCAGTTTTTAGAAAAATGTTTATTACAATCTAGTCAATCAGAAAATCAACATCATTAAAGTTTAGTTATTGATCAAAAATAAAAAATTGGTTTTTAGGGATTATTAAATGCAAATTTAACCCGACTTTAAAAACGCCTGACTTAGCAGTTGCATAAAACGTCTCTATATTTGTTTTTTTCAGAAAAGTTTTTAATTGTCAGTTGTCAGTTATGATAAATAAAGACAAAAAACCATTGTCCTTACCGCTAAAGTTGATCGTTTCGTCTGATGCTCTATGTTAAGCAGTTTTGAACGTTTATTATTTATTCGGCGTGTCTCTATTTTCCAAGAATTGAGGGATGAATTTTTAGTTAAACTCGCTTCAGCAATGGATGAGTTATCTTTTCCCGCACATCACACTATTTTTGAAAAGGGAGAAGAAGGGCGATCGCTTTATATTGTGGTGTCTGGAGAAGTTCGCATTCATGACGGGGAACAAGATCTGGCCAAACTTGGTCAAGGTGCTATTTTTGGCGAAATGGCCTTATTTGATGCCGAGCCGAGATCAGCCTCTGTTACCACTTTAGATCAATGTGACTGTTTAACTTTAAATCAACTTCAATTAATTGATGCGATCGAAGAAACCCCCGAAATAGCTGTTAATATTACCAGCGCTTTATCTCGCCGGATCCGTGAATTGAATGGAAAAATTCGTGGTTATGAAACCCAAATTAAGCAACTTACCACCCGTTGATCATCATTTAAAAATCTTGATTAGACATGAAAAAACTGCTTTAAATACTAACAGCTTATTGGGCTTTTTCTTAATCTTAACTGTATTTAAAAATCGGGAATTTTTTGAATATTTAATCTTAAATTTAGAGATTTAGGGGCTTTTTACTTGAAAAATTTAACCCCTTGAGTTTAAGATAAGAATAATCAACTTTGATCATTAATCAACTGTTAATTCACCTACCATCTTAGAGCAAAATGTTCAGTAGTTCATCTGTCTCTATTCAAGACAAACACCGCATCATCACTCAACAGTTAAGTATGCCCCGCCGTCTTTTACTTGGGCCTGGCCCAAGTAATGTCAATCCAAGGGTTTTGTCAGTCATTGGTCAACCTCAAGTAGGCCATTTAGACCCCAGTTTTTTAGAGTTAATGGATGAAATTCAAGAATTATTACGCTACGCATGGCAAACCGATAATGCCCTAACTATAGCGGTTAGTGGCACAGGTACGGCGGCCATGGAGGCAACTTTAGCAAATACAGTAGAACCAAATGATGTGGTATTGGTGGGAGTAAAAGGCTATTTTGGCAACCGTTTGGCCGACATGGCCGGGCGTTATGGTGCAGATGTACGCACGATCCAACAAACTTGGGGTCAACCTTTTAGCCTTGAAGAAATCAGAAAAGCCTTAGAGGAACACCGTCCGAAAATTTTAGCATTAGTACACGCTGAAACCTCTACAGGGGTACGTCAGCCAATGGAAGGATTAGGAGATTTATGTCATCAGTATGATTGTTTGTTATTAGTGGATACTGTGACCAGTTTAGGGGGAGTTCCCCTCTTTTTAGATCATTGGAAAATAGATTTAGCTTATAGTTGTAGTCAAAAAGGCTTAGGTTGTCCTCCCGGAATAGCTCCTTTTACCATGAGTAATCGAGCCTTAGAAAAGTTAAAAAATAAAAAAGATAAAGTTAAAAATTGGTATTTAGATATGAATTTATTAACTAAATATTGGGGAAGTGAAAGAGTATATCATCATACAGCCCCCATCAATATGAATTATGCCTTAAGAGAGGCTTTAAGACTCGTAGCAGAGGAAGGCCTAGCCCAAAGATGGGATCGTCATCGTGGAAATGCTGAGTTATTATGGGAAGGTTTAGCAGAAATGGGTTTAAAATGTCATGTACCGATGAATTACCGTTTACCTACCCTCACAACCGTCACAATACCGGAGGGGGTAGATGGAAAAATAGTCAGCCGTAAATTATTAAATGAATATAATATCGAAATTGGGGGAGGTTTAGGGGAATTAGCCGGAAAAGTGTGGCGTATCGGCTTAATGGGTTACAATAGCCGTAAAGAAAATGTAATTTTATTATTAGGAGCGTTAGAAAGGGTATTACATGATATTGGGTTTAAAAAATAAGGTGAGTCTTAAAAATAAGGGATTTAATTAATTAAATCCTCATTAATTAATTGCTACTATCATTATTTAATACCTCTTTTAATCAGATTATTTTTTATTATAACGGATCAAGATCAAAAGTCGGGTATTATTATTAGTTAAATCCCCGACTTTTTTGTTAAAAATTATTCCGCTCCTTCGATGGGTGCAAAGCCTTGACGTTGGATATTTTCTGTTACTACCCTTGGCTCTAAAAATTGTAATAAATAATCCGCTCCCCCTGCCTTGGATCCTACTCCTGAGAGTTTAAAACCGCCAAAAGGTTGACGGGAAACGATCGCTCCGGTAATGCCTCGATTAATATAGAGGTTTCCTACCTCATACTCTTTATAAACTCGCTCAATATGTGAGGGAGTGCGGGAATATAAACCCCCCGTTAAAGCGTAGTCAGTATCATTAGCAACATTAAGAGCCTCAGTAAAGTTAGAAACTTTAATCACCGCTAACACAGGCCCAAAAATCTCCTCTTGGGCGATCGCCGCCGTAGGAGCAACATCGGCGAAAATAGTGGGGGGTACAAAATAACCGCCTTCGGGCTGAATACCCTGAAAAGCTAATTTGGCCTCTTTTTTGCCCATTTCAATATATTCTAAAATCCGTTTTTGCGCACTGTGATCAATGACTGGCCCCACTTGAGTGCTTGGCTCATCAGCTTTCCCCACATTCAGAGATTTAGTAGCCTCTACTAAACGCTCTAAAAAGGACTCATAAACAGATTCTAACACGATCGCGCGTGAACAGGCGGAACATTTTTGACCACTATAACCAAAAGCGGAAAAGACTACTCCGGCAACAGCTTGATCTAAATCAGCACTTTCATCCACAATAATTGCATTTTTACCGCCCATTTCTGCAATAACTCGTTTTAAATGGCGTTGTTTTGGTTGTAAAATTGAGGCTTGAGCGTAAATATGACAGCCTACTTCCCTTGATCCGGTAAAGGCGATCAAATGAACGTCTGGATGTTTAACCATGTAATCACCTACTTCTGAGCCTTTTCCGGGGACAAATTGAAATACACCTTTCGGGATTCCCGCCTCTACTAAAATCTCCGTAATTTTTGCCCCAATTACTGAGGCAGGATTAGCAGGTTTTAAGAGGGTGCAATTACCCGCTACGAGGGCGGCCACTGTCATTCCAGTGGCGATCGCAAAGGGAAAATTCCAAGGAGAGACAACTAAGGCGATGCCCTTGGGTTGATAGAAATAGCGGTTAGTTTCCCCTGCCACATCATAGTTATACCCCGCCTCTAAACGCTCCATTTCATCGGCATAATAGCGACAAAAATCAATCGCTTCTGACACTTCGGGATCGGCCTGTTGGATCACTTTCCCCACTTCTAAACAGATCCATGCGTTTAACTCATGGCGGCGGCTTTCCATAATTTCGGCGGCTTTACGCAAAATATCTGCCCTTTCCTTGGCTGTCGTTTTACCCCATGTTTTAAAGGCTTCCTTGGCAACATTAAGAGCCGTTTCCGCTTGATTTTGAGAAATTAAACCTATTTTTCCAATAATTTCTTGATAATTAGAAGGATTAACAGAGTCAATTTCTAATTCTGTTTCCACATATTCACCGTTAATTAGAGGTAAATAAGTCTTACCTAAACTATTACGAACTTTCGTTAAAGCTTGTCTGCCCTTATTTTTTAAATCTGAGTTAGCGTAATCGGTATCGGGAGCATTTTTAAATATTTCACCTGAATTAAGATATTTAGGTGAGGCAATTTCAGAAATTTGCTCACTTGTCACCAATAATTGATCACTGATAGAAGCTTTTTTAATTAATTCTTCCATAGGTAATTCTTCCATATTCTGTCTTAAAAATGAGCTATTCGCCGTATTTTCTAATAAACGGCGGATTAAATAAGCCATTCCGGGTAATAATTCACCGTAGGGGCAATATACCCTTACCCTCCGCCCTTGTTTGACTAGGGCTTTAGCGATTTGATCCCCCATCCCATATAAAACTTGATGCTCGATCGCCCGTTGAGGGATTTTTAATTCATCACTAATAGCACAGGCTACAGCTTGTGTTCTCACATTATGACTCGCAATAGCGGCATATAAATATTGATGATTTTCTAATAATAACCGAGTCATTTTTTCATAATTAAGATCGGTTTGGGCTTTAATATTAAAAACAGGTTGATCCCAGTGATTTTGTTGGGATTTAATTGTTTCCTGATCCCAATAAGCCCCCTTAACTAATCTTACTGTGATGGGATAACCTCGTTTTTTCGCCCATGAGATCATTCCCTCTAAATCGGCATAAGATTCCCTTAAATAACATTGTAGCACGATCCCCACATCGGTACGGGTGCGAAACTCATCCTCCATTAAAATATTTTTGAGGATTGAGAGGGTTAAATCCTTATATTTATACTGTTCCATATCAAAATGGATCGAAGCCCCTTTCTCTTTGGCATGGCGTAATAAAGCTCTGATGCGATTACTCACTTTAGCCTCACTACCCTCTGGATCAAATGGATCAAATTGAGAATAAAAAGCAGTTAACTTAACGGAAACTTGAACTTTAAATAAATCCTCACCATCGGCTCGATCAATTTCGTTAATATTTATCCATTTTTGAGCTTGAGTACTGAGTTGATCTATTAATTCAATATATTTATTAAAGTAGGATTGAGCCTCAATTTCCGTAATAACCGCTTCTCCTAGTAAATCAATACTAAAAGTCATTTTATCTTTGCGTAGACGCTCGATCGTTTTAATGACTTGTTGAATATTCGCACCAGAAATATATTTATTCGCCAACACTTCCACCCCTTTACTGATGGTAGTTGCGGCCAGTTGAGCGGGGATAGATGATGGCTCAGTAAAATTTAAAATATTTTTTAAAGTTGAAGGCAATTCCACCGATTCCGTGCTTAAATATTCTTGAAAATGTTTAGCAATTTCCTGATTACTTCTCAAAGCAGGTAAAGTATCAATAAAATGGAATAATTGTACCCTTAAATGGGGGTTACTCATCGCCCAGCCCAAGAGTTGATCATCTAAACGCATTTGATCGCGCATGGCTGAAAAAATGTTACCCTTTTGACGAGTAGCAGTAATTAATTCTTTAGCGATTTCTTGAGTTTTTGCTTCATATTGATCAGCAATTGTTGTCATTATCTTATTTACTCCTAACAATTTTTTAAATAAAATCTAGTCTAATTACTAAGATTAAAGTTACATTAAAACTTAATCATTAGGATTTTATCATGAGAGAGATTACTCAAAAGTTATGGTTTGTTGATTTTACTCAGTTCAATTAAAATTATATTAAATTAATTCTCAACATAGAAAAAAGGCATTATTTTTGAAATTAAAAATTAATATTTTTGTGCGGATCATCACGCTTATAAATAGCAATAAAAATTAACAATTTTGGGGATTATTTCAAGCATATTTGTCCTATAATAATAAATATCTTGACCTTTAAATGATAAAGCGTAAACATGATCAATCAATAAATTTTAAATTGTGATTTTTGTGATTTTTGTCATTTTTGTCATTTTTATTGATTCTTTATTTGTGATAGAAGGCATATAGTTATGAAAAAACTTTTATTGAGTAATATTTTAGTTCTAAGTACAGTTGTTGTTCCCATTTCTGTTATTGCCCAAACCATCATCCCCGCTTCCGATGGTACAGGAACAATTGTTAATCAAAATGGCGTAATATTTAATATTGAAGGAGGCAGATTATCTCAAGATGGCACAAATTTATTTCATAGTTTGAGCCAATTTAATTTAACATCAGAACAAATTGCTAACTTCATTAGTAATCCGAATATTAACAATATTTTAACCAGAATTACTGGAGGTAATCCTTCAAGTATTGATGGATTAATTCAAGTATTAGGAGGTAATTCTAACTTATTTATTATGAATCCGGCTGGGTTAATTTTTGGGAATAATTTTAGTTTAAATGTTCCGGGCGATTTTACAGCCACCACAGCAACAGGAATCGGTTTTAATAATAATTGGTTCAATGCTTTTGGGAATAATAATTATGCTAATTTAAACGGAAATCCGTCATCTTTTGCGTTTAATTTAGGCAATAATGGTATAATTATTAATGCAGGAAATATGGAAGTAGAAGAAGGTAATAATGTTAATTTAATAGGGGGTAATGTCATTAATACGGGTACAATTAAAGCCCCCCAAGGCACGATTAAAATTGACTCAGTGGAAGGTACAAAAATTGTCAGATTAACCCCAGAAGGCTCATTATTAAGTTTAGAATTAGATTTAGCAAATAGTAATCTTAATTTATCTGATCTAACCCCTTTAGATTTACCCGCCTTATTAACAGGAAATAACCTTAATACTGGCTTAAATATTAATCAAAATGGTCAGGTAATTTTAACAGATACTCAAACAATTATTCCCAGTAATATAGAGGGATTATCTCTAATTTCAGGTCTGCTTGATACATCGGGAAATAATGGCGGCAATATTTTAATCTTAGGAAATAAAGTTGCGTTATTTAATGCAAATATTGATGCAATTGGTAATCATAATGGTGGTAAAATTTTAATTGGTGGTGATTATCAAGGACAAGGTGTAGTTCCTAATTCTCAATTTACTTTTGTTGATCCTAATACAACCATAAATGCTGATAGTTTAACAACAGGAAATGGAGGAAAAGTGATTATTTGGTCTGATCAAACTACCCGATTTTTTGGAGAAATTACTGCTAGAGGTGGAGCTATTTCTGGTAATGGTGGATTTGTAGAAGTTAGTGGTAAAAATAACCTTAATTTTCAAGGTCAAGTTAACACTTTTGCCCCCAATGGTAATGTAGGCACATTACTTTTAGATCCTACAAATTTAACAATTGTTGATGGTACAACTTATTCAGGAAGCACTAATATATTTGATGGAATATTATTAGCAACAGATGATCCCGGAGATCAAACAATGGGAGTAAATTTTTTGATTGATTATTTACATTATACTAATATAACATTGGAAGCATCTAATAATATTACATGGAATGGCACTTTTACTTATACGTTAGGTGGTGCGGCCACTAATAAAAACCCTACCTTGACTTTAAAAGCAGGGAATTTAATTACAATTAATGGTGCTATTTCCTCATCCTTTGATACAGGCCTAAATCAATCATTAAAATTAACTTTAAATGGTACAGCGAACGACATTATTATTAATAATAATATTAATACTTTTGGTGGTTCTATTAATATGACAGCTACTGGTGGAAATATTACCGTTGGAAATAATGTTACTTTTACAACAGGAGAAGAATTTGGTACTGCTGGAAGTATCAATTTAATCGCTTCAAATGGTTTAATTAATATTGGTAGTGGTACGGTTTTTAATACTACTGTACCTTCAGGAGCAACGGGAGGAACAATTACAATTACTAACCCTGAAAATGTGACTAACAGTGGGACATTAAATGTCGGTTTAGGTAGCATTACTTTAGTGGCAAAACCACCTTATATCGCACCGACTGGTAGCCCCACAACCCCAACCACCTCAACCCCAACCACCCCAACCACCTCAACCCCAGAAGACTATTATAAATATAATTTTAATAATTATATTTATGGTCATTATCATCAAAACCAATATAATCCAGAACCCCAAGAAAAATTTGATTATTGTGCTAATAGTTTAGCGAATTTATTTAGTGGTGATAATTTAGCACATATTCGTAAGTTTGAAAAAAGAATTAATGAGGATATTTATAATTACTATTTAGGTAATAGTAATATTACTTGTAAAGGTAATATTTCTCCTCAGGCCAGACTCAGACAAATTGAAGAATTAACAGGGCGAAAAGGGGCTTTAATTTATATGCGTTTTGTGCCAGAAAATGAAGTAATAAATGATGATAATTTCATTTGGTTATTAACAAAATCTTTTCGTAAATCAGAATTGAATACACCTGAAGAAAAACAACCAACTGATCAATTAGAAATTACTTTAATTACTGGTAATGGTGATGTTATTAAACAAACAGTTCCCGAAGCTACCCGCAAAAATGTTAAAACTTTAGTTAATAAATTTATTGCTTCAGTAACAGATGTGCGCAGGAAAAATGCCTATGTTAATCCATCAAAAGAACTCTATAATTTACTGATTAAACCGATAGAATCAGAATTAAATATTCAACAGATTGATAATTTAGGTTTTATCATGGATAACGAGTTAAGATCCCTTTCGGTGGCCGCTTTATATGATGAAAAAACCGAACAATTTTTGGTTGAAAAATATAGTTTGGCCATGATTCCTAGTTTTTCTTTGACTAATACGGAGTATACTGATATTAAAAATCAGCCAATTTTAGGGATGGGTTCTGAAAAGTTTGAAAATAAAAATCAAGAACAAAATCCTTTACCTGCAGTTCCCACTGAATTATCTCTGATTACCTCTCAAATTTGGCAAGGGCAGGGAGATTTATTTTTGAATGAAAACTTTACTATTCAGAATTTACAAGAACTCCGAAATAGTGAAACGCCTTTCTCTATCTTCCATTTAGCTACTCATGGCGAATTTCGCTCAGGCAGTGTGGATCATTCTTATATTCAGTTTTGGGATAATAAGTTAACCCTCGATAAACTCGAAACCCTCAGATTAAATCGTCCACCGATCGATCTCCTTGTGTTATCCGCTTGTCGTACGGCAGTAGGGGATCAAGAAGCAGAATTAGGTTTTGCCGGACTAGCGATCGCCGCCGGAGTTAAAACATCCCTTGGGAGCTTATGGTATGTTTCAGATCAAGGCACATTGGCACTGATGACCAGTTTTTATAACGCTTTGAACCAAGCACCGATTAAGGCTGAAGCAGTGCGACAAGCTCAATTAGCCCTAATTAATGGCAATACCCACTACGAAAATGGACAATTAATTACTGATTTAGGCTCAATTGCTTTACCCGAAAATTTAGCACAACAAGATACACCAGATTTATCTCACCCTTATTATTGGAGTGCTTTTACAATGGTAGGAAGTCCTTGGTAGATCAATAACCAGTTACCAATTATCAACTGTTTGTAAAATATCTCTAGTCATTAAAAAATCAAAAGTTGAACATTTATGCGTAGGTTTACATTCTCTGAATTATCCGGCCCTTTTAAATTGAAATATTTAAGAACAATCTTACCCATATTTCTTTGCTTAAACTTGACCAATTTTGGAGTTAAAGCAACTTTAGCTCAAACTATTAATTCAGATCACACCACCACTAAGCAATATTTAAAGTCAAATTTCAAAAGACAATTAAGCAATGCGATCATCGCACAGGATGATATTTCCCCTGATAGTAATAGAGATCGCTTTGTTCAACCGGCCCCCCTGCCCTCTCCCACTCCTGAAGACACTCAAACCCCTGTTACACCCGCTACCACGCCCACAACGCCTCCTGATCTTAATCAAACTAACCTTCAAATTCAAACTATTACAGTAGAAGGTAGTAGTATCTTTAACAGTGATGATTTTAAACCCATTATTGAACCTGTAGAGGGTAAAACCATTAGTACGGCAGAATTACAAGGTATTGCCGATCAAATTACTCAACTTTATTTAGACAAAGGTTACATCACTTCACGCGCGATCGTTGATGAAAATACCCTTTCAACGGGTAATATTAAAATTTTAGTGATTGAAGGTAGTTTAGAAAACATTGAAGTAGAAGGTACACAACGCCTTGATCCTGATTATATTCGAGATCGGATCGCCCTTGGAGGTGGCACGCCCTTAAATACGGCTAACTTAGAAGATCAACTGCGCCTATTACGAGCCGATCCCCTTTTAACTAATATCGAAGCTAGTTTAAAATCAGGTACAGGCTTAGGGCAAAGTGTTTTAGTAGTCAGAGTCACCGAAGCACCATCTTTTGGCGCAAATTTTAGTATAGATAACTATTCCCCCCCTAGCGTGGGATCCGAGCGTTTTGGCATGGATCTTAATTATCAAAATGTCTCCGGTTTAGGGGATAGTTTAGGTTTACTATATCAACATACCTTACAGGGAGGTTCAGATAACCTTGATCTTAATTATCGTATTCCCGTTAATGCCATGAATGGCACAGTACAACTGCGTTCCGTTTTAAACTGGAATAGTGTGATCCAACCTAATTTAGCCTTTTTAGACATTTCAGGAGAATCTAATCTTTATGAGATTAGTTACCGCCAACCCCTGATCCGTACACCCAGAGAGGAATTTGCCCTTTCCGTAGGTTTTACCCATCAAAATGGGCAAACCTTTACTTTTGCCGGCCCGACTGCTTTTGGCACAGGCCCAGATAGTGACGGCACAACTCGCACCAGTGTTTTAAAATTAGGGCAGGAATATATTTCCAGAGATGGAAGCGGGGCTTGGGCTTTACGTTCATCTTTTAATCTTGGTACAGGTTTATTTGACGTTACAGACGTAAATCCCAATATTAACGGTTATTTTTTCAGTTGGTTAGGACAAATTCAGCGTGTACAATTACTTAATCCTGATAATTTCCTGATTATTCAAGGGGATCTACAGTTAACCCCCGATGGGTTATTACCTTCCCAACAGTTTGTGATCGGCGGAGGACAATCTATTCGGGGCTATCGTCAAAATATTCGAGCAGGGGATAATGGTTTTCGAGTTTCAGTGGAAGATCGCATCACTTTACACCGCAATGAAGCAGGGGAAGCTATTTTTCAGATCGCCCCCTTTTGGGATTTTGGCAATGTCTGGAATGTGAGTAATAATCCTAATCTTTTGCAAAATCAAACCTTTATTATGGGCTTAGGGATGGGTGTTTTATGGCAACCTTTCCCTAACTTAAATCTGCGTTTAGATTATGGTTTACCGATTATGAATCTCAGCGATCGAGGGAGAAATGCCCAAGACGATGGGTTTTATTTTAATGTTAATTACAATTATTAACAATTTACGTTCAGAAATGCCCCCATTCCCTTGGGAAAGTGGCATTTCTAAGAACTAAAGAAAACTTTACTTTGTCTATTTTTTACTTTAAATTATGCTAAATTAAAAATAGCTTTAACCTCAATTTTTCTTAATTCAAATAATCATTATAACATAAAATTACACATTTTGATTGATACAAAAAACTTGCTAAAATTGACAAACTATGTTTAAATATTAATACAATTTTTAATCTAAAAATATAAACAAATCAAACCTATTAAGTTAAATTTTAAGTTAAATAAAAAAAATTTTAATTCCCTAATAAAATTTTAAAATATGTATAAAATTTTTGCCGATCGAGGTGGTACATTTACCGATCTAGTGGCGATTACCCCAGAAAATCAAATAATTATTCATAAATTATTATCAGAAAATCCCGAACATTATCAAGACTCAGTAACTCAAGGGATTAAAGAAATTTTAGGTCTTAATAAAGACGATTTGATCCCACCTAATACTATTGAAATTGTCAAAGCGGGAACAACAGTAGCCACTAATGCCCTCCTAGAAAGAAAAGGAGATCGCACCGTTTTATTAATTACAAAAGGCTTCAAAGATGCCTTAAAAATTGGCTATCAAAATCGGCCAAATATCTTCGCTTTAGAGATAAAATTACCCGAAATATTATATGAAAAAGTAATTGAAATAGAAGAAAGATATAATGCCCAAGGAGAAGAATTATTGCCAGTTAATTATAATTTTATTCCCCAATTAGAACAGGCTTATCAATCAGGAATTAGAAGTTGTGCTATCGTTTTAATGCACAGTTACTTATACCCAAAACATGAATTACAAGTAGCAGAAATTGCTCAAAAAATTGGCTTTACTCAAATCTCAATTTCCCATCAAGTTAGCCCTTTAATTAAATTAGTTAGTCGGGGTGATACAACGGTAGTAGATGCCTATTTATCACCTATTTTAAAGCGATATATTAATAGTTTGGCTAGGGAATTAAAAGATACAAAATTAATGTTTATGCAGTCAAATGGCGGATTAATTGATGCCCATAATTTTCAAGGAAAAGATAGTATTTTATCAGGCCCAGCCGGAGGAATTGTTGGAGCAGTAAAAACAAGTTTAATAGCAGGAATTAACAAAATAATTAGCTTTGATATGGGGGGAACTTCCACCGATGTGGCGCATTTTAATGGTGAATATGAACGCAGTTTTGAAACAGAAATTGCAGGAATTAGATTGCGCACTCCCATGATGTCAATTCATACCGTAGCCGCTGGAGGAGGCTCTATTATAAAATACGATGGATTTCGTTATCAAGTAGGCCCAGAATCCGCCGGAGCAAATCCTGGCCCTGCTTGTTATCGAAAAGGAGGAAAACTAACAATTACTGACTGTAATGTAAGAGTTAAGAAAATACAATCTCAATTTTTTCCCAAAGTATTTGGTAATCATAGTAATTTACCATTAGATGAGGAAATTGTCAAGGCTAAATTTGAAGAATTAGTAATAGAAATTAAAGAAAAAACTGCGCAACAAATTGCAGAAGGATTTATTACTATTGCCGTAGAAAATATGGCCAATGCCATCAAAAAAATATCTTTACAAAGGGGCTATGATGTCTCAGAATATACCCTATGTTGTTTTGGCGGAGCAGGGGGACAACACGCCTGTTTAATTGCGGATTCTTTAGGTATGAAAAAAATCTTAATTCATCCCTATGCAGGAGTTTTGTCGGCTTATGGAATAGGTTTAGCTGATGTAAGAGTGATGAAACAAAAATCAGTTGAAAAAGAATTAAATTTAGAATTACTAACAAATTTAAAACAATTAATTACGGAATTAGAAAGGGAAGCAAAAAGTCAAATTAAACAAGAAGAAGGTTTAATTAATACGAGCAATTATGTTAACTTAAAATATACGGGAACAGACTCAAGCTTAACAGTTAATTTTCAGGAAGATATTAAATTAATGAGAAAAGAATTTGAAGAAAAACATTTACAGCGTTATGGTTTTATTCAGGAAAATAAAGAATTAATAGTAGAATTAATAAGTGTTGAATTAATCCAAGCCATGGCCACCGTAAAACCATTAATTATTAAGAGAAATCGCCCGTTAAATATTGCACCAAAACCAGTAGAAATAAGTGAAATATTTACCCATAATTCTTGGCAGAAAACACCGATTTATTTAAGGGAAGATTTAGAGCCAGATGATGAGATAATTGGAACAGCAATTATTGTAGAAAAAATTAGTACAATTATTGTCGAACCTAATTGGAAAGCAAAATTAACTAATCAAAATTGTTTAATTTTAGAGAAAATAAATAATTAATTTTTAAATTTTTTAGATTGAATACCCCTCTTTTAGAACTTTAGGTAAAACTTCGTTATTACTAAAGTTTGAAACTGTTATATAGGTGGTGATCATCTCCTAATTTTTCAACAGAAATTCAAAATGATGAAAAGTTATACCATTTACAAAAAGTAGCTACACAGATAAAGCATTAACTCCCCCCTGTTTGAGGGGGGTTAGGGTTAAAAAATTATTTCCCTTTAGGGCCTAAACCAACTTGACCCGCATAAATGGCGCGATCGCCTAATTCATCCTCAATGCGTAATAAACGATTATACTTAGCAATGCGTTCACTGCGACATAAAGAACCAGTTTTAATCTGTCCGGCACGGGTAGCCACTGCTAAGTCTGCAATAGTGGTATCTTCCGTTTCACCGGAGCGATGACTGATCACCGAACTATAACCGTTACGGGTAGCTAGTTCGATCGTTTCTAAAGTTTCGCTAAGTGTACCGATTTGATTTAATTTAATTAAAATGGAATTACCTGCACTACGCTCAATGCCTGTTTTTAAGCGTTGGGCATTGGTGACGAATAGATCATCCCCTACTAACTGCACTTTTGAACCTAATCTTTGGGTTAAAATTTGCCAGTTAGCCCAGTCTTCTTCATGTAAACCGTCTTCAATGGAAACAATGGGATATTGACCAACTAATTTTTCTAAATAATCAATAAATTCCCCCGCACTTTTAGCAGAACCATCATAAACATAATTGCCATTCTCATAAAATTCACTTGCGGCCACATCCATCGCTAAAGCAACTTCGCTTCCGGGCTTATATCCCGCCGTTTCGATCGCCTGTATTAATAATTCTAAGGCCGCTTGGTTAGATTCTAAATTAGGAGCAAAACCCCCTTCATCACCCACACCCGTTAATAATTTTTGTTGTTTAAGCACTTTAGCTAAAGCCTCAAACACTTCAGCACCCCAACGCAGAGCCTCTTTAAAAGAACTTGCCCCCACCGGCATGATCATAAATTCCTGAAAATCTACATTATTATCAGCGTGCGCCCCACCATTGATCACATTCATCATCGGCACGGGTAATAAATTTGATTTAGGAGTGCCTAAATAACGATAGAGGGGAGTTTCCAAATAACTGGCCGCCGCCTTAGCTGTAGCCAAAGATACCGCTAAAATCCCATTAGCACCCAATTCTGACTTATTATGAGAGCCATCAAGCTCAATCATCAAGCGATCAATGGTTTCCTGATCAAGACCATTTTCGTTTAATAATTCAGGGGCGATCTTCGTTTTAACATTGTTAACGGCGGTTAAAACCCCTTTCCCATTGTAACGCTTCGGATCACCATCTCTGAGTTCATGGGCTTCAAAAGTACCTGTGGAAGCACCACTAGGCACTTGAGCAATACCATAAGCCCCACCTTCTAAAAGCACTTCTGCTTCCACAGTAGGTCTACCTCTTGAGTCTAAAATTTCTCTAGCGTCAATTTCTTCAATCCCAACGATTGGAATATCTAACATAAGTCTCCTTTAGTTTTCTTAAATCATTATTCAACTATAGATTATTAATGATCAATGACCATTTCTAAAGTTTTTTTGTTAAGAAACAATAGGATTTTGATTTTAAGTTAACATTTTATGACAGTCTTGGTGCTGATTAACTTGGATACCACTATCAATAGTGGTATTTTTCGATCTGATTAACCAAATATCAATTGTCAATTTTGGCCAAAGATCTTCTTATTTTAATTTTTTGATGGGTTTATAGACTTTTCGGCTTAGGAAAAATGTCATTTCTCTTAATAATTGATAAGCTTCAACTGTGACAATTTTATGTTCTAATTTTTCTGATTTAGCATATCTTCTCTTTTGAAATAATCGGTTTTATTGTATTTTTTTATCTGTGTTTTTTAAGCTCTTTTCTTAATTGTAACTTGCTGAGGGTCACAAAAGAGCCGTATTTTAAATTTAATCTTGATCATAAAGACAAGAGTTAAGTTAAAATAAAACCTAAAATCTGTTTAGCATTGCAAATTTCCAAATTTTCCTCTTGTAATCATTATGGCTCAAACATTTATTCCAGACAACAACCTGACAGATAAGGGGGCTTTTCCCCTTGATGTGGAGTTAAAGCAGGTTTATAAGGTTTATAATGGCGAAACTGCTGTTAGTGGTGTTAATTTTAGTATTCGTAAAGGTGAATTTTTTAGTATTTTAGGGCCTTCTGGTTGTGGTAAAACTACTACTTTAAGATTGATCGCAGGTTTTGAAGTTCCTTCGGCGGGGGAAGTTTTAATTCAAAATGTAACCATGAATGAGATCCCCCCCTATCGCCGCCCTGTTAACACGGTTTTTCAAAGTTATGCTTTATTTAGTCATTTAACGGTGGAAGAAAATGTGGCTTTTGGTTTAAATATTAAAAAGTTACCGAAAACGGAAGTTAAACAGAGGGTACAACAGGCTTTAATGAATGTACAAATGGAAAGTTATGCTAAACGCTTTCCTCATCAACTGTCAGGGGGGCAACAGCAACGGGTAGCTTTGGCAAGGGCTTTGGTTAATCAGCCCACAGTCGTATTATTAGATGAGCCTTTAGGAGCATTAGATTTAAAATTGCGCAAAGAAATGCAAGTAGAATTATCAAAGTTACATCAAGAGTTAGGCTTAACTTTTGTAATGGTAACTCATGATCAAGAGGAGGCTTTATCTTTATCCGATCGCATTGCGGTGATGCGTGGTGGCAAAATTGAACAGATCGGCACTCCCACCGAGATCTATGATTATCCTCGCACCCCCTTTGTGGCTGATTTTATTGGTGATACTAATTTATTTGAAGGTCATATTGAAGCTAGTGATCATTCTAGTTATACAATCAAAACAACGGAAGGATTAGATTTAATTGTTCAAAATCAAGTGCAAAATACTCAAAAAATGGGCTTATCTACTTCGGTGGTGGTAAGTGTGCGCCCTGAAAAAATCAAATTAACTTTAGAACAACCCTCACAAACTGATAATTATTTTCAAGGTAGATTAGGCCATATTATGTTTTTAGGTACTCACACCAGTTATGTTGTAGAGTTAAACAGTGGTAATTTTGTAACAGTAATGCAACCTAACACTATTTCTCAAATTGCGTCTAATAATTCAACTGTTTGGATTTCTTGGGATGCTTCCGATTGTATCGCCATTGAACAGTGAAGTGGGAAGTGGGAAGTGGAAAGTGGGAAGTGGGAAGTAAGAAGTAATGACAAATGATCAATAACTAATAACAAATAACCAATAACAAATAACCAATAACTAACAATGTTTACTCGTCGTCAGTTTCTAAAAACCTCCCTTTGTGCAATGTCTGGCATGGCTTTATCTAGTTGTGGCTGGAGACTTGCCAATGTCAGTTCCCCTAATGTTTCGGCTGATCTGCTTTATATTTATACTTGGGCGGGATATACGGATGATGATCTGCTCAATCGCTTTCAAACACAAACTAAGATCTCGGCGATCGCCGATGTTTTTGATTCCAATGAGGCCATGTTAGCCAGATTTCAAGCTAGTGGTGGCGGTGGTTATAGTATTATCTATCCTAGTGATTATATGGTTCGTCAAATGATAGACTTAAATCTATTATTGGAATTAGATCAAACAAAAATTGTGGGTTTAAAGCAACTTTTTCCCCAATTTTTAAGCCCCTATTATGATCAAGATAATCGTCATAGTATCCCCGTCAGTTGGGGGACAACGGGCTTAATTTATAATAGTAAAACCCTTAACCAAGCCCCCTACGACTGGGATTATTTATGGGAAAATAAAGACAGTCTCAAGAAAAAATTTACCTTACTTAATGATCCCAGAGAGGTGATGGGTGCAACCCTAAAAATGTTGGGTTATTCTTATAATTCTAATAATCCTAAAGAAATTGAACAGGCATTTAATAAATTAAAAGAATTAAAAAATTCGATCGCTTCCTTTACCTCCGATGCTTGGCGAGATCAAATTTTAGCAGGAGATTTATTAATAGCTATGTGTTATTCTTCCGATGCAAGTGAATTAATCGGAGAAAATCCAGATTTAAAATATGTTTTACCTGCTAGTGGCTCATCTTTATGGGCTGATACCCTTGTCATCCCAAAAACAGCCCCCAATATTGAAGGGGCTTATCAATGGATTAATTTTATGTTACAACCGGAAATTTCCGCCGATATTTGTCAAAGAATGAGTTTTGCTACCGCTAACCAAGAGGCTTTTAAACTCTTGCCCAAAGAATTACAGGAAAATGCAACTCTCTTTCCTCCTAATCCGGGTTTATCTCTTAGTGAGGGTTTAAGCCCTCTCAATGATGAAATTACAGATCTTTACGATCGTTATTGGACTTTATTAACCAGTGGTTAACAAATCGGGGATTAATTTAATCCCCGATTTTTGACAACTAATTTAGGAAAATTTAGCAATGTGATCGTGATTAAACTAATCTAATCATTTTCTTTTTACCTACTTGTAAAACCTTATTTTTTAACTGATCAATTGACTCAAATTTATAATTAACATCATCAATTTTTTCCCCTTCTAAACGCACTGCTCCCCCTTGAATTTGTCGGCGGCCTTCCCCACTACTAGCACATAATTTACAAGCAGATAAAACATAATATAAAGGTGCGGGAAACTCAATCTTTGTTAAGGAAAATTCAGGTAAAGATTCCCCTTCAGTTTTCGCTTGTAAAACTACATTTTCCGCCGTTTCTTTTGCTTGTAACGCCTTCTCTTTTCCATGATATTGACTAACAATTTCTAAAGCTAATTGTTTTTGACATTCCCTTGGATTTTCTGATAGTTGATCTAAGGGAATATTTGTTAGTAATTCAAAATATTCTTTAATAATTGAATCTGGAATATTTTGCAATTTTTGATACATAGAAAGGGCATCTTCTTTTAATCCTACATAATTTCCCAATGATTTAGACATTTTTTGCTTACCATTTACCCCTAATAAAATTGGCATTAATAGGCCAAATTGAGGAGTTAATCCAAAATACCTCTGTAAATCCCTACCAACTGCTATATTAAATTTCTGATCAGTTCCCCCTAATTCTACATCCGCTTCCACCGCCACAGAGTCATAACCCTGCATTAAAGGGTATAAAAACTCATGTAAATAAATGGGTGTTTCTTTCTCATATCTTTCAGCAAAGCCTTCTTTAGCTAACATTTGCCCCACTGTCATGGTGGATAATAACTCACCTATTTTACCTAAATCAAGAGTTCTGAGCCATTCTGAGTTATAGCGAATTTCTAAACGGCCGGGGGTATCAAAGTCTAAAATCGGACGTAACTGAGTCAGATAATCCTGCGCATTATTTTTTACTTCTTCGGCCGTTAGTTGGCGGCGCACTTCTGATTTTCCGGTGGGATCGCCGATCTGGGCGGTAAAATCCCCTATAATTAAGACGGCGGTATGGCCTGCGTCTTGAAATGCCCTCAGTTTGCGGAAAGGAATGCTATGGCCTAAATGAATATCTGAGGCGGTGGGATCGATGCCTAACTTTACTCTTAAGGGGCGATCGCATTGTTTTAAGCGTTGGATTAAATTTTCATTGCCATCATCTGAGTGGGGCTGATGGGGAAATAAATCATTAATTCCTCTTTCTAACCATTGAAATTCATTAGGTAAATTAAAATTAGACATAATCAAAAATGCAAACTTAAAATTAAAATTACTACAATTAAAATTATATAATATAATTGTTTAATCAGGTTTAAAAATGCTAAACTGAGCAAAAATATAACAAGTTTTCTTTATTTTTAATCCTCTACTTTTAAGTAAAAATAATTGTCAATTATCCCTTGTCCACTGTCAATTATTTAACATAATTTTCTCAAAAAATCCGATCAATAAATAATCATGTTTAGAAGTTTTAACTTAATCAAATTAATGATAACTTTTAGTTTAATCTTTTTCTTAACTGGTTGTCAATCTCCGCCTAAAATTGAGGGTATTCCCGTTAATTTTCAACGGGTAATTAGTGGGAATTTAATTGAAATTTTATGGACTAAAGGCGGAAATACTACCGTAGAAAAAGTTAGATTAATGGGGATCAAAGCCCCAGAATTAAAACAAAAACCTTGGGGAAATTTTGCTCAAAAAAAACTCGAACAATTGTTAACTTCTAATCCCCAATCTTTAAATTTAAGGTTACAATTAGAGCAGGAAAAACCGGATCAATATGGTAATTTTTGGGGCTTTATTTGGTATGAAAATCAACTAATTAATCAACAAATAGTTAAGGAAGGATGGGCAATTGTTGAGCCTTGTTCTCCCATTTTACCCAAAAATGTTACCTCAATTAATCTCAAAGATCAATACTGCGATCGTTTACTTAATAGTCAGCAATATGCACGATTAATGGAACTAGGAATTTGGCAACAAAAAGCCCCATTTAGAGAAACATTATAATTAATAATTAAAACTTTTAAATTTAAGATTAACAATTTATGATAATAAATAATTAATTAATTTTATTAATTTAATTTAATTTATTTTATGCTCTTTGTTCAGCTAATTCTCTAATTAAAGAAATACGACTACGAATATATTTGCTAAATAGATCAGATTCTTGATGATTGAGAGATTTTTCTTGATTTAATTGATTTAATAACCAATCTACTAAAGTAGAATCATCAAAATCTAATAATAATTTGGCCTGAGTGTTTTCTACTAATGCCCAAAGTTGACGTAACATAGATGGAGTCATAATTATTTTTTCCCTCCGCTAATTAATTTATTTCATAAAAGTTTGATTTTTCTAATCAAAATAGATTTATTATTTTACTCTAACTTATTTTTTTTCTAAAATAGTAAAAAAAGACATAAACTGAAACAAGATTTACCAAAGCTTAAAATATGACTTAAATCTTTACAATTATTAGTTAAATGTATCAAATTGTAAAATAAATTAACGAGTAATGGAAAAGGATCTGTTATAATATAAAAACTCTTAAATTATTAAGTATAAAATATTAAATTTTAGTATGAGGATTAATCAAAATGGGAAGAAAAAAACATTATCATCAGTTTTTGTCACGTCAAGATCAGGGTAAAAAATCAAAAATAGAACTTTCTTTGACATCTACAAGCCTAGAATTATTAAATCAAATTGAAAAAAAATTAAATCTATCTAAATCTGAATTAATTAATCAAATTATTCTAGGTATAATTCAAATAGAATTAAGTGATCATTCTCCTGAGATTAATTTAGAAATAACTAATATTTCTAGTGATCATAATTCTCGCCAAAAACCTCAAATTATAGTGAAAAATATACAGGATCTTTCGAGTGAATATTTAGAAATTAATGCTAATTTTGATCCGGTTTTAACTCAAGATCAAGCTAATTTAATTAAACAATTGCAAGAAAAAAGTTTATTAGTTGCTTATTTTCAAAAACAGTTAAATGAATTACAAAAAAATTATCATGAAATTGATTTAAAATTTGAAAATTTGCATCGAGAATTAAATTTAAAGGATCAAGAAATTGAGAAATTAACAAAACAGTTAAATCATCAAAAATTTACTTTTAATGATCAACATTTAACAATTTTTGAAAGAGAAAGTAGAGAAAAAATAGAAGAAATTAAGCTATTAAATCAAGAAATTACTAGGCTTAAAACTAATTTACAGATCGCAGTTAATCGAGTTAATTTGTTACAACAAGAATTACATACAAGTCAAAATTTATTAACAGAAGCTAATTATTCTTATGCTTTAGCGTTAGAAGATAATAATAATAAAATTCAAAAAATAATGGTATTACAAGCTACGATTAATCAACAAAAAGAGTTTTTAAAAACTCAAACTGAAATTGATTTAACTTTACAGGATCAAATTCAAAAATATGAGGCTAAAATTAATAATTTACAACAGGAAATTAGTAGTTTAAGATCAGTGGCTAATTTTGGAGAAAATCAATTAAATAAATGGAGAAGAAAAAGTTTTTAATTATTAATTGATAATACCCTTACTTCAAAAGTTGGGGATTTTAAAAATCCTCGACTTTTTGTAGTATTATGTTTTAATAATAACCTAAGATCAATTGAAATTTATTAAATTATTATTTATGGAAACTATTTTATTAATTATTGTTAGTATATCCTGTTTTATTTGGTTATATTTATTATTTTTTAGGGGAAATTTTTGGTTATGTAATCAAAGGTTAAATCACCATAAATTTAATAATTTAACTTTAAAAAAATATCCCTCTGTTTGTGGTATTATTCCCGCAAGAAATGAAGAAGAAGTGATTAATATTTCCCTATCTTCTCTCTTAAAACAAGATTATCAAGGTCAATTTTCTTTAATTTTAATAAATGATCAAAGTACGGATCAAACAGAACAAATAGCACAAGAAACGGTTAAAAAGATCAAGTCTAATCATCTTTTAAAAATCATTTCAGGAGTATCTTTAGAAAAGGGCTGGAGTGGTAAACTTTGGGCAGTTAATCAAGGTATTAATTATGCTCAAAATTTACCTGATCTTCCCGATTATTATTTATTAACTGATGCTGATATTCAACATGATCTACATAGTTTAAGTAGTTTAATTAATTTAGCTGAAAGTAAACAATTAGCTTTAGTTTCGGCGATGGTACAATTAAGATGTGAAAGTTTTTGGGAAAAATTATTAATTCCGGCTTTTATTTATTTTTTTCAAAAGTTATATCCCTTTGAATGGGTAAATAATTTTAATAAAAAAATAGGGGCGGCCGCCGGAGGTTGTATTTTAATTCGCAGGGATATTTTAGAGAATATAGGCAGTATTAGTTGCATTAAAAATGCTTTAATTGATGATTGTTCTCTGGCTCAAAATGTCAAAAATTATCTTAAAAAAAATCCAACAAAATCTCAAAATATTTGGTTAGGTTTAAGTAAAAAAAATATTAGTTTGCGCTCCTATTCTTCCTTAAAATCTATTTGGGACATGGTAGCCCGTACCGCCTATACTCAGTTAAATTACTCTGTATTATTATTAATCGGTACGGTGATAGCCATGAGTTTAGTTTATTTAGTTCCACCCCTATTTATTTTGATCGGATTAAGTTTAAATAATTTGTTAATAACGATCATTGCTCTAATGGGTTATTTATTAATAACTATTAGTTATTATCCCACAATTAAACTTTATCATTGTCCTTTAATTTATACATTTTTATTACCAGTGATCGCCCTTTTATATACTTTAATGACTATAGACTCAGCCCTAAAACATTGGCAAGGGCAAGGAGGATCATGGAAAGGGCGAGTTTATCAAACAATTGACAATGAATAAAGTTGACCTAATAATTAAAATAATTAAAAAATTCTCAATTAATCACTTATTGCTACTTATTGCTATAATAGACTAAAATACAATTAGCATTAAATTTATTAGTTAAATTTAGGAGAAAAAACCATGACTGTTAATGATTTAGAAATCAATGCTATTTTAGAGCAAAATGCTGTTGAAAATAACACTTCTCATCGTGAAGTTATTGAAACAGTAATCGCTAGTTTAGCACAGAATAAAAGTGCAATGGTCAATTATACAAATGAAGGTATAATTTGGAAATTTCAATATGGAAGTGTGGATGTTTTTGTCCAATTAACAGGAGAAACTGATGAAGATTTATTAACAGTTTGGTCGCCAGTTTTAAGTTTACCTGCCCAAGACGAACAAGGCTTAATGAAAAGAATTTTAGAAATGAATTGGACTGAAACTTTTGAAACTTGTTTTGGTATTTGTAATAATCAAGTTATTCTTTTATCTCAACGAATTGTATCAGAATTATCCCCCGGAGAAATTTCCCGTGCTATTATTTTAGTTGCGACTATTGCTGATGATAATGATGAAATTTTAAAACAACAATTTGGCGCAAGTTAAAATTGAGCTTTAATCGTAAATTGATAATCTCCACCTAATTCTAATTGATAATCATAACGCTCTAAAAAACGGCTAAAAGGTTCTAAAATTAAAGAGCGTCCTAAAGTGGGATTAATTAATAATTTTTTCTGTCGAAAACGCCATTGAAATTGCCATTGATAACTTCCGGCTTCAATTTCTCCAGCAATTTTTCCCTGTGACCATGAATATTGAGTAATTCTTACATAAACAATTGTTTCGGCAAGACCAGTCATAATAATGGATAATTAATAATGGATAATTGATGATTAAGAAATGACAAATGACAAATAACCAATTGTCAATTAATGATAGATAGCTGATATAGTAATCTTAATTATATTGATAATACTTTTAATTTTTGAATTATTATGGTAAATCTTACCCCTAACCCAAGCTATAGTGTAACCCTAAGAATTAAAGCCCCCAACCGTACCGGAATGTTAGCCATGATCGCACAGGCGATCGCCAGTGTGGGTGGCAGTATGGGACAAGTTTCTCTGATTTCTAGTAATCTTAAATCAATTGAACGGGAATTTGTAGTAGATGCGGCCAGCAGTGAACAAGCCGAAGATATTACCCAAGCCGTCAAAGCTTTACCTGAAGTGGAAATTTTAAAAGTTTACGATCGCACTTTTGATCTCCATCGTGGGGGGAAAATTCATGTTACTAGCCGAATTTCCTTTACTTCTCAGTCGGATCTGGCGATGGCTTATACTCCGGGGGTAGGGCGTATTTGTAAGGCCATCGCTCAGGAGCCTGAACAAGTTTATTCTTTAACCATCAAACGCAATACGGTGGCGATCGTTACCGATGGAAGTGCGGTTTTAGGCTTGGGAAATTTAGGGGCGCAGGCCGCTTTACCCGTGATGGAAGGCAAAGCCATGTTATTTAAAGAATTTGCTAATATTGACGCTTTTCCCATTTGTCTTGATACCCAAGACACGGATCAAATTATTGAAACGGTAAAAAATATTATTCCGGTCTTTGGCGGTGTTAATCTTGAAGATATTAGTGCGCCTCGTTGTTTTGAAATTGAAAAACGCTTACAAGAACAGTTAGATGTTCCCATTTTCCACGATGATCAACATGGGACGGCGGTTGTTTCCCTTGCGGCTCTTTACAATGCCCTCAAATTAGTTAAGAAAAACCTTGAAGACATTAAAATTGTAATCAATGGGGCGGGAGCGGCCGGTATTGCCATCGCTCAACTTTTACAAAAAGCGGGAGTTACTCAAATTATTCTTTGTGATTCTAAAGGAATTTTAGCAAAATCCAGAACGGATTTAAACCCCCAAAAACAAGAATTTGCGGTTGATCTGACGGGTACTTTAGCCGATGCGATGAAAGGGGCGGATGTGTTTTTAGGGGTAAGCAGTGCTAAGTGTGTTAGCCCTGAAATGGTTTATTCGATGGCTCAAGATCCCATTGTTTTTGCCATGGCCAACCCCATCCCAGAAATTCAACCGGAATTAATTAGTGACTATGTGGCCGTGATGGCAACGGGGCGTAGTGACTATCCTAACCAAATTAATAACGTCTTGGCCTTTCCGGGGATTTTTCGAGGTGCTTTAGACTGTCGTGCTTCTCGTTTTTCCCCCTATATGTTTCTCTGTGCGGCCAAGGCGATCGCCTCTTTGGTTTCCCCTGATCAACTCGATCGAGAGCATATTGTTCCTTCCGTTTTTGATCCCAGAGTTGCCACTACCGTAGCCTCGGCCGTCCGTTTGGCCGCTCAAGAGGAAGGTTTAGCCAGAGAATAAACTTTTAATAATGGACAATGGACAATTGACAATTGACAATAATCTCTATTGAAAAATAGATTATTTAAGAATGATTAAACATCAATGACTAATGAACAAATTATGATCAATTCGCCATTTTCAGAATTACCATCACAAACCACTTCAGACTCTCAAGAGTTAAACCCAACTCAAGGGCAACCCCAAGAAGAATCAATTGAAATTAACCGCCCTTGTCTCAATTTTGAAACCCATTTTGAGGGTTGTATGGAAATGTATAGCGAACTTGAGATCGTGGCTGAATATTTAAGACAACATGAGGGCTGGTTTTGTCGTTGCGCCCAACCCATGAGGGCTGAACCTTTAGGGGAAAACGGTTATATTTTGACGATCGGACGTTTCGGAGCTTTAGGTTATGAAGTTGAACCGAAAATGGCGGTAATTTTAGAGCCTCCCCAAAATTGCATTTATGATATGTATAGTGTGCCTGTTCCTAATTATACTCCTCCTGGTTACACCGTAGACTATCAGGCCTCGATGCAATTATCGGAAGTTCCCGCCCATGAAAGTTATCCTGGGTTAAAAGAAAGTTATAAAAAACATAAAATAACAGATTTACCCACCATAATTACTCAGGTAAAATGGCAATTACATCTATTTGTATCTGTACAATTTCCTAAATTTATTTATAAATTACCGATTAATTTCATCCAAAAAACGGGCGATCGAGTTTTAGCGGAAATTATTAAACAAGTTTCTCCACGTTTAACTTATAAAGTACAAAAAGACTTTCATGATCGCTTTAGCCTACCTTTACCCTCTAAAATCGGGCGCAGATTTCATCGGATCAATTTTGATTCATTTGCTCAAGATGAAATAATTTTAGAGGAAGAATAAATTTTAAAATAATTTCAACAATTGACAATTACCTCTACTAAAAAAAAGTAAAATTATAAACTTAATTAAGCAATTGTTAATTGTCAACTGATAAAAATTTTTACCAATTTTTGGGTAATTTGGTATTAGTTAAAATTGCTCCTCTTAACTTTACGCCTGTTAAATTAGCCCCTATTAAATTAGCATTAGTTAAATTAGTATTTCTTAAATCTGCATTAGTTAAATTAGCATAACTTAAGTCTGCGCCCCATAAATAAGCTTTAGATAAATGGGCATTTACTAAATTAGCTTTATGGAAAATTGTTTGATATAAAATTGCACCCATTAAGTCGGTTTCATGTAAAATTGCCCCTGTTAGATCCGCTTCAATTAAGTTAGCTTCACTTAAATTAGCTTCACTTAAATTACTACGCATTAACTTAATTTTTGCCAGATTAACTTGTTTTAAATTAGCTAATCTTAAGGATGTACCAATTAAATTTGTTTGACTAAAATTGGCTTCAAAAAAATTAGCAAAACTTAAATTTGTTCCTATAAAATTAGTTTTTGTTAAATTAGCTCCCTGTAAATTTACCCCTTGTAAATTAGAATTAATTAATTGAGTATTTGTTAAATTAGCATCTATTAATTGGGCATTAATTAACATACTATTACTTATATCACTATTACTTAAATTAGTTTGAATTAATTTAGCAAAATTAAGATTAACTTGTTTTAAATTGCCATAACTTAACTCAAAACCCCTTAAGTTAAAGCCCTCTAAATTACTATTACTCAGATCAAGTTTTTCCGATGAAGTTTTACGCCATGCGATCCAATTGACAGCACCTTTTTTTAAATTTTCTAAATGATTTTGATTTGCCATAAATAAATTAATAAGAGATGATTAATAATGGATAATTGATAATTAATAATTGACAAATGACCAATAACAAATAACCAAACTATTCATATTTTTTAGTCGTATTATCCCGCCCAGAAACATTCTCGATCGCCGCTAAAGCCGCCCTAGATCCTGCTAAAATATCCCTTTCTTCACCACCTAGATAAACACGGCCAAAACTGCCTACAGAAGTAACTTGTAGAATATTAATATTAGCATATTTTTCCGCCTCATTGGCCGCTAAAGAAGCGTAGGCGGCCGGCTCTACTTCTAATATATATAAAGTTTGTCCTGCTAATAATAATTGTCCCCTTCTAGTGCGATTAATTAACTGAGCTTGATGGGCATCTATATTTCTAATAATTTGACTGGAAATAATACGAGGTTTAATACGATCTTTTTCCGTCATTCCTAACGCATCTAAGATCGCTTTTCCCGCACTTCTAGTTTCGCCTTGACGGGATGAATGTATTTCTAAAAGACCATATAAACGATCAATAAATTGCACTCCCGGACGCACAAAATTTGATTTTAAAGCAATATCTGTAATGCGATTTATTTCAATTCCGGGTGAAATTTCAATCCATAAAGATGAGTCTCCAGGTAATGGCAAAAAACCTAAAGCAACTGTGCCAATATAAGAGGCGTGTTGAGGTTGTAAACTATCAATAAAAACATAACTTCTTAATTCTATACCCATTTTTTTGTTACTGGTTATTTGTTATTGGTTATTCGTGATTTGTATTTTTAATACGGCCTGATTAATCCGTATCTTCAATTATTAAATCATATCAGGGTAAAATTAACTCATGTTTTTGGCAAAATTTTTATTAAAAATTAATTTTATCTAATAACCAACAACTAACAACCAATAACTAATAAATTAATTACTAAACTTAATTTTTAAATAATCATCCTCCATTTTCGCCCCCGAAGGTTTAAGCGCCGCTAAAGCTTGAGGTAAAACTAAATTACGGCGATGATTACCAATTCTAACATTTAATTCATCACCCGTTTTATTTAATTGAACTTGCTCTTTTGGAATATTTGGTAAATACAATTCTAAACTATATTGATGATTTTCCTGCACCACTTTAACCGTATTTTCTGCATAATAAACTTTAGAAGGATCCTCATCTTGATATAAAGTTTCTTTTAATCTTTCTAAAGCAGGAATCCCACACATTTCTTCAGAATAAAGAGGCACTTCTTTAATCGGTAAAGGATGAAAATTATCGTAGATTTCTTGCTTATAAATTTGTTGATTTTCTTTCCATTTTTGGAAAAATGGATCGTTAACTTCCTCTGGAATAATTCTATTAGCAATTACTAAATCCGTAGCCACATTATATAAACTTAAATAAGCATGGGCGCGCAAAGATTCCTTAATTACCATTTTTTCAGGATTCATCACCAAACGCACAGAAGTTTGTTGATTATCCGTTAAAACCTTTTCTAAAGCCTCGATTTGCTGATAAAACTCATAAGGTGCATCCATAACCTCATTATCAGGGAGGGAGAATCCGGTTAAAGGCTTGAAAATTGGCTCAAATAAAGGGCGTAAAGCCGCCGACATCCCTTGTAACGGTTTGTAAAATCTTCTCATATACCAGCCCCCCACCTCTGGTAAACTTAATAAACGTAAGGCTGTGCCAGTGGGTGCAGAATCAATGATGAGAATATCAAAGTCTCCGTCATCATAATGGCGTTTCATGCGCACTAAACCGAAAATTTCGTCCATTCCGGGCAAAATTGCCAATTCTTCAGCTTGAACGCCATCTAAGCCCCTTGCCTGTAAGACTTGGGTAATGTAGCGTTTGACAGCCCCCCAGTTACCCTCTAACTCCATTAAAGCGTCTAACTCAGCCCCCCAAAGGTTATTTTTGACTAATTTGGGATCATGGCTTAACTCCAGATCAAAACTATCTGCTAAAGAGTGAGCCGGATCTGTACTTAGTACAAGGGTACGATAGCCCAATTCAGCACAACGTAAGCCAGTTGCCGCCGCCACAGAGGTTTTACCCACCCCTCCTTTTCCAGTCATTAAAATTACGCGCATAGTTTTTCTTGATTTGCTTTTGCGGGAATTAAAGTTAAAATTTAATTAAAAATGAGAAAAAATTTACAATATTTAATATAATAGATAATTCTAATCAATTTGCCAACAAAAATCAACGGTTTTGTTATTGATTATTTCCCATTTGTTATTGGTAACAAGATTAAACTTCTTTTTTCTCAGTTGACAATTGACCATTGACAATTAATAATTAACAATTGCTTTGGTTAAACTTATTTATTATTTTAAATCATGAAAAAATCAGAAGATTGGTTAAGAGAGATTAAATTTTTATTTAAAGATGAAGGTTTTATGAAATTTATTCATCTTTTAGAAAATATCGTTTCTAAAGTCCTATCTGTGGCTTTAATTATTATTATTTTTGTTTCTTTATTGGATTTATTATTACTTTTAATTCAAGATCTATTAAACCATAAAGCTTCAAAATTTTTAGATAAGGAATTAATCGAAATTTTTGGCTTATTTTTGCATTTATTAATTGCTTTAGAATTATTAGAAAATATTACTTCTTATATTAGAAAACAAATTGTTCAAGTGGAATTAGTGTTAGTTACGGCTTTAATTGCCGTTGCTAGAAAAGTAATTATTTTTGATACCAGTAAATATGATTCTAATGATTTAATTGCGCTTGGTATTGCTACTTTATGTTTAGCTGGTAGTTACTGGTTAATTAAAAGAATGAATAATAATAATGATCCTCATTCTTAAATTAAAATTAATTTTTTAAGAAATCAATATATAGTTTAAAATAGAAAATATGATTTAATTTTAACTAATCTTCTGTCAAAAGGATCAATCAATTATGCAAAAATCAAAACCAATTTTAATCGGTGGTATTACTCTTTCAGTGGGGCTATGGGCTTTAAATAATTTACATTTTTTCTCTTTCCCCTTGGAAGATCTTAGTATTTTAAGCACGATCGCCTTGGGAGGTGGCTTATGGTTGTTACGCAAAAAAGCAAAAATTACGACTAATGATCTTCCCATAAAATCTTTAACTCAGGCCGATCTCAATCAGATAATTAAAGAGACTAAAACGGCTTTTCAAATCTTAGAAAAAGAGGCAGAAAATAATCTTTTAATTGATTTGAAATCCCAATTTAATCAATTAGATAATTTGATGAAGCAAGAGGCTTTAAATATAACAATTATTGGGGGTAAATATACAGGTAAAACTTCCTTAAAAGCATTATTAAAAAATCACTTAAAATCACAACATAATATAATTTTTACAGAAAATTTAGAGGATAATTTTAGAGACAATAATCAAGAAAATATTGATTTAATTTTATATATAATTAATGGGGATTTAACCGATAGTCAATGGCAATTAATTCAACAATTAAAAGGGATTAATTATCGAGTAATCTTAATTTTAAATAAAGTTGATCGTTATTTAGCTGAAGAAAAATTTTTAATTTTACAACAAATTAAACAAAGAGTTAAAAATTTAATTGCTGAAACTGATATTTTAGATATTGCTTGTCAACCCCTACCCATTAAAGTTAAACAGTATCAAAAAGATGGTCAAATTAACGAATATTTAGAAGAACAAACCCCACAAATTGATAATTTACTTAATCATTTACAGTCAATTTTAACTCAAGAAACTGAACAATTAAACCTAGAAAAATCTTGGCGTAATGCCTTTTTCTTTAAGCAAAAAATTAAAGAAAAATTAAATCAAATTAGAAAAGAAATTAGTTTACCATTAATCGAAAAATATCAATTCATAGCGGCCGGCACAACTTTTGCTAATCCAATTTCGAGTTTAGATCTATTAGCAACGGCCGCCATTAATGGACAATTATTAATAGATTTAAGCGAAATTTATCAACAGAAATTCACCTTAGAACAGGGTCAAAATTTAGGTAGTATTATGGGTAAATTAATGGTAAAATTAGGATTAGTAGAAATATCCACCCAAACTATCAGTAATCTCCTTAAAACTAATGCAATAACTTATGTGGCAGGAGGTACAATTCAAGCCATTAGTGCGGCCTATTTAACCCGATTAGCAGGATTAAGTTTGATTGAATATTATCAAGAACAAGACTGTTTTAATCCTCAAGAAACTAATCTTAATTTAGAACAATTAGGAGAAAAAATTAAACAAGTTTTCCAACAAAATCAACGCTCAGATTTTTTACTTAATTTTGTTAAGCAAACTTTAAAATTTAAGTCTGTTTAAAAGTTTTTTAAATTAAATTTTTAATGATTTAATTGGTTTAATTTAGTAGGTTTAATTAATTATTAAATTGCCAAATTTTAATAGATTTATCTTGAGAACCACTAGCAAAAAGCATTTTTTGAGGATGGATCGCAATAGCTTTTACTCCTGAAGAATGACCTACTAAATTTGTTAATAATTCCCCCGTACTTGGTTGCCAAATTCTAATAGTTTGATCAGCACTACCACTAATTAATAAATTTCCCTGATTATTAAGGGCAATACAGTTAATTTCTCCGTTATGACCTGTTAAATTATTTAATAATTTACCCGTTTTTATGTTCCAAATTTTAATAGTTTGATCACCACTTGCACTAAATAATAATTGACCACTAGGGCTAAAAACTAAACTATTAATAATACTTTGATGACCTTCTAATTTCATAATTTCTTTAGCAGTATTTAGTTCCCTAATCACAATCACACCTTGATTATTACCCGTTGCAAATAGTTGATCAACCGGAGAAAAAGCTAAACTTTTAATATAGTTATTTTCTAATTTTAAATTAAATTTAATAACCCCTTCTGGTAACTCCCAAATTTTTAAAGTTTGATCCGTACTACCACTAATTAAAAATTTACCATTGTTACTAATTGTTAAACAGTTAATCCAACCATTATGATCTTTAAATTGGGTAATATATTCCCCTGTTTGACTAGCCCAAATTTTAATCGTATAATCCCAACTTGCACTAATTAAAAATTTTTGATCGGGGGTAAAAATCACACTTTCAATAATACTTTGATGACCCCTCAAAGTTTTTAATTCTTGTTGTTGATTAACTTCCCAAATTTTTAAAGTTTGATCCGCACTAGCACTAATTAAAATATTACCATCTGCATTAAAAATTAAACTATGAATTGAGTTTAAATGACCGTTCAAAGTTTTAGTACATTGCCAACTAGGATTTAAAAAATTATCTGGTAATTGGGCTTTTTTGGGTTCAATTTTAAATGATAAACCTAGATTTTTTTCCCCCGTTAAAATAGATAATTCCGTTAAAACTTCTAAAGCTGACTGGTATCTTTGGGAAATTTTATCGGCGATCATTTTATTAATAATATTAATTAATTTTGAATTAATTGCTTCAGTTAAATAATCTTTCCAGACTGAAATTCCGTCTAAACTACTAAATAAATCAAAGGGGTGCATTCCCGTTAACAAATTAATACAAGTGACACCTAAACTATAAATATCACTAGCAAATTCGGTTTTTCCTCGTAATTGTTCGGGGGCGGTATAAGCGGCGGAGCCGATCACTGTTCCGGTTTTGGCTAAAGCCGTTTTACTTGTTATTTTAGCGGTGCTAAAATCAACTAAAATTAATTCTTTTGAATCTTTTTTTCTAATAATATTAGATGGATTAATGTCACGATGTAAAATATTATGTTGATGAATAAATTGTAAAATACTTAAAATATTTTTTAATAATTCAATAATACTTTTTTCATCAAAAATTTCCTGATTAATTGATTCTCCTTCAATATATTCCTGCACTAAAATTGGTAAATTTCCGTAAGTTTGTTGGGGCGTAGGAGTGAAATAAGCCAGTAAATTTGGTATTTGAGGATGTTGGGAAATTTCTTTTAATTTTAAGGCTTCTTTTTCAAATTCTAATTGGGATTGTTGTAAATTATTAAGATTAAAACGATGATCAATTTGTTTAATAATACAAAAAGATTTTTTAAAATCGAGTTCATCCCTTCCTAAAAAAGTTTTTCCTTTAGTTAAAGGCCGAATAATTCTATAGCGATCACCTAGCCAAAGTTTACTCCCACAACTAATACAAAATTGATGTTGATCCGTATTTTCTGGATGTTTACAGTGGGGATTAAGACAGTAACTCATAGATTAAAAATCATTTTGAAGATTTACTAAGATAATTCTATCTAAAAATTAGCAAAAATTTGATTTTTCTTAACAAAAATTTATCATTTAATTAAAATTTAATGAGAATAAAGTTAAAAAATTTTAATCTTATTGGCCATTGCTAAAGCAAAAATATTAATTAATTGATCAGCATTTTCTCCAATTAAATGTACTCCTAAAATTTCTTGATTTTTCGTCAAAATTAATTTGAAATAATCAAGATTTTTCGCAAAAAATATTGGATTAAATAATTGATTAAATAAATTAACATTAGTATCTTCAATAATAATTAAATTATGATCATAATTTCTGGCTTGTTTTTCCGTTAATCCTACCCTAGCACAATTAGGATAATTTAAAATTTGATAGGGTAAATAATAATAATTAATATTATGTGAAAAAAGAAAATTAGATTTAATATTTTTCAGAGCAATTTTTGTTTCATTAGTAGTAATATTAAAATTATTATAACCCCCAATAATACTACCACAAGCATAAATTTTTCGATTAGTGGTTTGTAATTGTTGATTAACAATAATACTTTGATTTTCAAACTTAACCTTAACACTTTCAAAATTAAACTGATTAAGATTAGTTATCTTTTGATCAACATAAATAAAATCATCAATTTCTATAGCTTGATCTCCAGCTTGAAGCCAAATTGTTTGATCAATTTTCTTAATTTGACTAATCTTACTATCGGTTAAAATTTTAACTCCTTTTGCCTCTAACATGGCTTGAATATAAGCGGAAATACTAACATCTTCACAGGGTAAAATTGTATTTTCCGCCATAATTAAAGTAATATCTTTGCCTAAAATTGCTAAACTATAAGCTAATTCAATTCCCAAACTATTTTCAGCAAAAATTGTAATATTTTGCTTAAGATCACTTAATTTTTCTTGTACAAATAAATCTTTTAAAGTTAAATAATTAATTGGGGTAAAATCTGGTAATTTTGGTAAAAAATCATTATTTTCTATTGTGATTAAATAATTTTTACCAAAAAATTGACGATTTTCTGTGGTAAAATTAAGGCGAGGCTTTTGAAAAAATGCCCCTGTTGATTGAATCAAATCAACCCCTAAAGCAGATAAAATAGCTAAAGAATTTTCATTTTCTAAAGTAATAATCTGTTCTTGAATATATGCTAAAATTTCTTGAAAATTAGGGTTTAAGATGAAATTTTGATCAAAATTAAAGCCCATTTCCCCTTCATTTTGAAAATTATTTTTAATCTTAGCAAAATGAATTAAGCCATCAATCAAAATTCTTTCATTACTAGGCCAACCACAAGTAAATGGCCATTCTACCAGTGCAACTCGATAGTTAAGTTTAACAGCCTTTTTGGCCGCCGATCTCCCTTCTAAACTATTACTAATAATTACCAGATCAAAATTAGTCATTGGTGATTTGTCAATTCTTTTAAGGCATTTAATAATTCTTGATTATGCTTTTCTAGTTTAACAGCAATTCTAAAAAAATTATCACCTAATTCGGGAAAACTAAGGCAGTCTCTAATTAAAATTCGATAATTTTTTAACAAATTTTCCTGTAATTTTAAACTAGAAAATTGAGTTTTAACTAATAGAAAATTAACACTACTTTTCATCGGAAATAATCCTTTTATTTTGCTTAATTCTTCTTCTAATTTTATTCTTGTGGGGGGTAGCCAATTTAATGTTTTTTCCCGAAATTCTTGATCTTGAATCACCGTTTGAGCTACCAGATCCGCTAAAATATTGACACTCCAAGGATCACGCCATTTTTTCCATCCTTTGAGGCGATCGGGATGGGCGATCGCATAGCCGATCCTTAAGCCCGGAATACTATAAAATTTTGTCAGCGATCGCAAGATAATGAGATTGGGATGATCAGGCACTAAAGAAATTAAACTTTGCTGGTGATCCTCCGGTAAAAAATCCATAAAAGCCTCATCTATTACTACTAAAGTAAATTGATCTAAATAATTTTTAATCTGATCTTTTTTAAATAATTTACCCGTAGGATTATGAGGATTATTAAGGATAAAACTTGAATTTTTCTTAAATTTTGTTTGAGTAAAACTTAAAGGTAAATCACTCAATAACTCCCCTTCTTTCGAGAAACAATCACTTAAATGGATTAAACAAGGCTTTATTTTCCCATTGAAAGCATTTAAAGCTCTGATATAATCATTAAAAGCCGGAGTTAAAAGATATGTTAAATCAGTTTCTGCCAATTCCCTGCCCACATAACTTAATAACTCCGCCGAGCCATTGCCGGGTAAAATATAATCAGGGTCAATCTGATGATACTGAGCCAAACAAGTTCTGAGGTTTATGTAGTTACAATCAGGATAATTAACTAATTGATGTAAACTATTGTGAATTGTGGAGAGCGCACTGTGAGGAATACCGAGGGGATTAATACTAGCCGAAAAATCCAAAATAGAGGAAATTGGACAACCTGCGATCGAGGAAGCCCAACTCAAATTTCCGCCATGAATAGGATGATTAAAAGTCACCAACTTAAGATAAAATTAGTCAGCAGGGGCGACTTTTTCCTTGAACAACTTACCCGCCGAGAAAGCCGGAACAGTGGTAGCCGGAATTTCCATTTTATCGCCAGTTTTGGGGTTGCGCCCTTCCCGTGCCTTGCGTTCACGGGGTTCAAAAGTACCAAAACCAACTAAGGTCACTTTTTCACCATCAGCAACAGTTTCCATCACAGTATCAACAATTGCCGTCACAATTTGTTCAGCCGCTTTTTTGGTGACACCTGCTTTTTTTGCAACCTGATCAACTAATTCTCCTTTATTCATTTTATGAATCTCCTTTTTAGATTTTCAGTAATGTTTTGATTTATAAACTATCTATTAGTATATGTAAAGTTTTATGGTTGAAATACCTATACAATCATAGTTTACCAAATTTATTCTAATCTTTATTTGTTCAAATTGGATCACTTAAATTATTAAATTTGTCTTACTTTTTTGTATTTTTCAAACCAAAAATTTAATATTCTTTGATCTTAATGGCTTAAATGCTCATTATATAAGCATTTGAGGCAATTTTAAAATTGTAACAAAAATTAAATTAGATCAAAAAATTAACAAAAATTTGAAAATAAGCCCCCTCTCCCAAGGGCGAGGGGGACAAGACCATAACTTTAAGAATAAAAATTCAACATTAAAACTCAGGGGTGGGGACATAAAAACCACGATCTTCTAAGATTTCACGGGCTTCCTGTCCGGGTACATAATTATAACCCCAACCCGCCTGTTCCGAGTCATCAAGAATTTGAGGAGTAACTAAGACAATAACCTCATTTCTTTGACGAGTAGTGCTAGAACTTCTAAATAAAGCCCCTAAAATCGGAATATCGCCCAAAATTGGTACTTTTGTAACTGAAGATCGATCGGATTCCTGAATAATCCCTGCTAAGATTAAAGTTTGACCATCACGCATCCGAACCGAACCAGAGTCAAGAGTTCGAGATTGAATTAAGGTAATAGCACCATCAGGTGTACTCACACTATTACCGGGAGAGGAAACGGTTGGCCTTACTTGTAAAGTAACAAAACCATTATCATCAATCCCTTCAATTTGAATATTTAATTGAAGACCAGCTTGTTTAATAATCGGTTGACTAACAGTGGTACTGACATTTTCCACTACTTCTCGTCTCAATTCAAAACCGCCAAAAACCTCTTGAGTTAAGTTAATATTGGCTGTTTGTCCTGATTGGATCACAAGAGTGGGATCAGTGAGAATTTTGGCACTACCATTAGTGATTTGAGTGTTTAAAGAGGCAAGGAAACGACTGGGATATCTGATTAAAGAAGCAACTGACTGAGTAATGCTTCCTTCCGTCCCCTGTGAAAAAGTGCTTGTATTAGTCGAAGTTGTGGGAGTAACAGTACTGGTTGTGGTAGTAGTGGTGGGTGTTCCTTCTGTGATATCTGTAATTCTTATTTCATAAGGATCACTGGAAATAAACGGAAAGCGATTATAAAAACTTACATCTGGCCCTTGAGTTAAAGTCTGAGTGCTATTACTGGTGGTGTTGCCTAAAATATCTGTTGTGGTTAATTGAGTGGTATTTAAAGTATCTATCCCAGTATCTGGAATGATCCCAGTTCTACTGGCAAGATCAATATAAGTAGATGTCCCAGAAAATGGATTAGGAAAAAAAGGCGGACTAATCCCATTAGTTGAAGCCCCCGGAGCAGGTGTAAAAGGCCCAAAATTTCCTGCTAAAGATCCATTATTCACCGCAAAAAAGTTTTCACCAATGCCAAAAGAAAAGCTAGTATTAACATTTTCCGTATTAAGTAGGTTAACATCCACAATCTTCACATTAACCGCTACTTGTCTTTGACGGGCATCTAACTGTACTAAAAATTTACTGGCCATTTCAATTTGACGAGGTTCACCAATTAAAGTAATAGCATTTAAGCGTGGATCATTAACAATTTGCATTCCCGCTAGGAGACCTTCCTCCTCTACCATGTTTGTCAAAAAAGTGTTAGCTTCATCCACTTTAACTTGATTGAGTCGAAAACTACGAGTAACTAAATCCCTTGCTTGAGGTGGTAGTGTAGCTCCAATAAAAATGGTTCTGCCTCTACGGGTAGCTTGTAAACCGGAAACAATTAAAACGGAATTAAAGACATCCTGTACCGATTCATTTTCTAAATCTAAAGTAATATTAGAGGTCGTTCCTTCACCTCCTGCGGTATAAACCACATTCAAGTCAGCCGCCCTTGCCAATAAATTTAAAACTTCTTGCACCGGAGCTTCCCTTAAAACTAATCTCGGTACTCTGGCCGATGTACCTAGCTCCACATAGGTGGGCGATGAATCAATATTAGATACGGCAATATCACCAACCGGAGGAGCAACCGCTCTAGGGAGGAAAGGGGGTACAGGAGCTACTGGTTGAATCGGGTTGGCTGTGGGGGCAGGTCTACCATCAATGATGATTTCAGGATTAGGAAATAATACCTCTGGTTGTGGTGTATCAGTCTCAGTGGGAATATTGGTTTGAGCTTGAGCGATCACAGAGGGCGATTGATTTTCTTGATGATCCAAGGCTTGTTGAGTCACATTTTGATGAGACTCTAATTCTACTAAGGTTAACTCAAGATTACTGGCTAAAGCCGGATTAACAGCAGATAAAACAGTGGCAACCACCGTTAAAAGATGAATCGGTTTTTGATGATATTTCACGGAAGACTCCTCAACCAAATAAGATGATTATTTAATTTAAAAATAAAAAAATTTGTAATTAGTTAAAGCAAAAAAATTTAATATATCCAAATTGAGAAAAATTAACAGTTGTGAATTAATCTTAACTGTAAATTGTTAATTTGGGATCATTAAATTAGGATTGAAAAGTTTAAAGCACAAAACTTAATATTATTGTGGTGGTGTAGCAGGAGGGGCATTTTTAGCCGCTTGGGCTTCAGCTATTTTCTTTAATTCCTCCTCAGAAATGGGGTAAACCACATCAACCACAAAGGTAACTGATAATTTCGGCTCCGCTTGAGGTTTAATTTGCCCTTGATCAAACACAAAAGTGGCAGGACTGGAAACAGTAGCATTAAAATTTTTAATGACTATTAATGACTGAAAACGCTCTAATCTTTGAATAATTGACTTTGTTTGAGTTAAAGTACCTTCAAAACCAATATTAATAGTACGGCGTTGTAATTTTCCATTGAGTAAATCGCCAAATGAGCCATCATCCACCACCACCAAAGGTTCACCATTCTCCCCTGAAACAGGGTTATAGGTAGTCAATGTTACTTTTTCTTGTTGAAAAATTTTATTAAAATCAATTAATAACGTATCAACCGTTTTACTATTTGATAATAAGGCTAAAATTTGGGGTTGACGATTTTTTTTGTCAGCAATTTGTGCTTGAAGTTCGGCTATTTTTTGTAAAGCATTACTATTTTTAGTTTGATCTAATTTAGCCGATGTTTCTTCTTTTTTCTTTTCTAAAGCTTGATATTCTTTATAAGCTGGTAATACCTGTTGTGAAGTTAGATAACCACCTCCACCAACTCCCACTAACACCAATAAAATAAATATTACTTTAGGGGAAAAAGTAATCCCAAAGGCCACAGGATATTCTGCACCTTCATTCGTTTGCGCACCTGGGGTGAAGTCTTCAGCGATCGTCATTTTGTAATTACTCCTTTTTCTTGAAGAATTTTAATCCGAGAAACTAACCCTAATGCTCCCTTTTTAGTCAGATCATCTAAAATTTCTGAGGCAGGACGGACTTGAATCTCAGCATCTATACTATATTGAACCACTTGAGGAAATTCAACGATTAAATTTTCGGGAATATTCTCGATTGATCCTGCTTCTGGATTTTCCGTCAACGCCACATTGGTTAAAAATACTTTATCTTTAACAAAAAATCCGGATCTTTTGAGTGTCAGCAGAAAATCATTGGCCTGATCGTATGAAGTAGCTATCCCATCTATTTTGACCTTTTGAGTGGCAGATTGATTTTCCGCTTTAGCTTCAGCTTCACTTTGAACGATCGACTTAATCTGCACTCCTCTAGGTACATTATCAATTAACTCTTGTAAAATAGCTGAAATCGGTTGAATTTTATTAAAAATATCCACAAAAGCATCGGTTTGAGACTTGATTTGAGTATATTCTCCTTCTAGTTGGGTAATTTGTGTATTTTGTTCTTCTGCTTTTTTGATTTCAGCCTCTAATCTGGCAATTTCATCGGATGTTTCGGTTTTTTTTGTATTAATCCAAACCGAACCGACAAATGGTAAGCCAATTAACACGGCCGCAATGATACCCCCCCCCACCAGTGGCACCATACTACCCATCGTGGGGGCAGTTTTTTTCGCCTTGGCCGTGATTACTTCTTCGGGTTTACGATTAGGATCTTTAAGGAAATTAATATCTAAACTATACATTGATTTAAACCTCCCTCATTCCTAATCCTAAAATGATACCCATGGCCGGCCGTTGTGTTTGGGGTATTTCTTCCGTATGTTCGATCGCCAAAGATGCTACCGGATCGATCGACATACTGGGAATACTTAAGCGTTGACCAAAAAATTCGTCTATTTGACCTAAACCACCCCCTGGGCCTGCTAAAAGTAATTGTACGACTTCCAACTCCTCACTTTGATTCAGATAAAAATCAATGGATCGGCGTAGTTCGTCTGCTAATTCTCCTAAGACTCTCAAGAGAGCGGCCATGCCCGGATTAATCCCTGTGGCTCCGGTACGGGTGGTATCCACTGGCATATTAATGGGAATGGTCATCCCCTGTAATAATTCTGTATTGCGAGAAGGTGGTAAATTCATGGCTCGTGATAGGGCTTCTTGAAGTTGAAATGTGCCAATGGGAACAGTACGAGAAAATTGAGGTACTCCATCAACGATAATAGCAATTTCAGTCGTATCAAATTCAATATCAACTAAAACGGCCGCTTCTTTTGAGGCAAATTGTCTTAATTGTTCTCGGATGGTACGAATGAGGGCAAAACTATTAATATCTAGTACATCTACATTGAGTTGGGCTAGTTTAAAAGTTTCAAGGTACATATCAGTAACTTCTTTACGAGTAGCCACTAATAAAACTTGAACTTTCTCAATCCCATCTTCGTCTACAAAGTAACCTAATTTTTGATAATCTAGGTCGACTTCTTCTCTAGGATAGGGCAAATATAACCCCGCTTCATGATTTAAAACCATATCCTTGAGTTCCGCATCATCTAGTTCGGCCGGGATAGGGATAATTCTAATAATGGCTTCTCGCATGGGTACAGCGGTGGCTACTTTGGCCGCATTAATATTATGTTTAGCTAATATTTCTTGGAGTAGTTCGGCTAAGGCGGGGGAGTCTACAATTTGTCCTTCACTAAAAAGTCCTTCGGGGACTTCTTCTGAGATAAATTTGACTAATTTATAAACTTGTCCTTGCTTTTTCATTTGAACAATGTTAATGCGTTCGGCCGCTATTTCTAGCCCGATCCCATTAACTCTGGGGGCAAAAAGTTGTTTTAGTCGTTCTAACATAAGTTTTCAATTTTGATTTTTCATCTGTCAAAATTAGGTTAATTTGAGTGGACTGTTACCAGTAAACTGTTACCCGTAGGGGTTAACGGACGTTAGCCCCTAGAATGATTTAATTTGGTAGTGTAAAATTAATTGTCATTGTCTTGATTTTTTGTCTTGATTTTTTGGCCTTGCTCCTATTTGGTTTTAAGTGTTTTTTCTGCCTAAAACTTTTGATGAGCCTATTTAATGAAATCATAAACTAACCATGAAAAATCTAATCAGAAAAATTAAAAATCTTATTATATGGGTATTATTAGGATTAACTTTAAGTTGGCTTTTAAGTTGTAGTCCTAATCAGTCTACTTCTAATTCCAATCCTAAAGAGGTGGAATTTTGGACGATGCAACTTCAACCTAAGTTTACTGACTATTTTAACAAGTTAATTGCTAATTTTGAGTCGTCTCACCCCGATCTTAAGTTACGTTGGATTGATGTGCCTTGGAATGGCATGGAAAGTAAAATTTTAACGGCGGTTTCCGCTAATACTGCTCCTGATCTGGTGAATTTAAACCCTAATTTTGCTTCCCAATTAGCTAGTCGTAATTCTTTAGTTTCTCTTAATTCTCTCATTTCTAAGGAAATTCAGGATCAATATTTACCTAAAATTTGGGCGGCCAGCAGTATTAATGACCAAACTTTTGGTATTCCTTGGTATTTAACTACGAGGGTAACTCTTTTTAATCAAGATTTATTAACTAAAGCTGGAATTAAAGAACCTCCTAAAACCTATGAAGAATTAGGTCAATTTGCTAAAATTATTAAGGAAAAAACTGGTAAATATGCTTTTTTTGTAACTTTTGTTCCCTCAGATTCGGCTGAAGTTTTAGAGTCTTTGGTGCAAATGGGGGTAACTTTAGTTGATGCGCAGGGAAAAGCGGCCTTTAATAGCCCTGAAGGTATTAAGGCGTTTAAGTTTTGGGTTAATTTATATCAAGATAAGTTATTACCCCCTGAAGTTTTAACTCAGGGGCATCAACAGGCGATCGAGTTATATCAAGGGGGGGAAACGGCATTTTTAGCTTCTAGTGCGGAATTTCTCAATAATATTCAAACTAATGCCCCAGCCATCGCCGAGGTAACTTCTGCTTCGGCTCAGATTACGGGAAAAACGGGTAAAAAAAATGTAGCTGTCATGAACTGGGTGATTCCTCAGAATACTCAGGTTAAGGATGATGCTTTGGCTTTTGGTTTATTTGTGACTAATACGGAAAATCAATTGGCTTTTGCTCAACAGGCCAATGTTTTACCTTCCACGAAAGAGGCGATCGCCCAATATGTTAAGATTTTAGAGCAAAATTCCGAACAATCGGCCTTAGCCCAAGCCAGAAAAGTTAGTGCTTTACAGTTAGATACGGCGGAAGTTTTAGTTCCAGCCATGAAAGATCTTAATTTATTACAAAAAGCAATTTATGAAAATCTCCAACAAGCCATGTTAGGGGAAAAAACCGTAGATCAAGCCTTAAAAGATGCACAGATCGCATGGGATCAGCGCGTTAGCTCCTAAGTTATCACAAATTAGTCAGACTAAATTTAATCTTGATAACATTTTTGAAGTGCAGATGTGGCTAAAATGAAAAATTTAGATAAACTGAAATGTAAGATTTATCTGTCATTTTTTTATTTTAGTAATTTATGACTACAACCATTGAAAATATTACCCCAAACCACCATCAACAAAGAAAATGGACAGATTATTTTACCTTTAATACCGATCATAAAGTCATCGGTATTCAATATCTAGTTACGTCCTTTTTCTTTTATTTGATCGGTGGCTCATTAGCGGAGATCGTGCGCACGGAGTTAGCAACGCCCGATCCCGACTTTATTCAGCCTGAAGTTTATAATCAAATGTTCACCATGCACGGCACAATTATGATTTTTCTGTGGATTGTGCCAATGGGAGCGGCTTTTGCTAATTATTTAATTCCTCTGATGGTGGGGGCTGAAGATATGGCCTTTCCCCGCATGAATGCCCTTGCTTTCTGGCTTTTCCCCATCGGAGGCATTTTATTAGTTGCCAGTTTTTTAGTCGGCCCTTCCCAGTCAGGTTGGACTGCCTACCCTCCCCTCAGTTTATTAACTGGTAAATGGGGGCAAGAAATCTGGATTTTAAGTATTTTATTGGTGGGAACATCGTCAATTTTAGGGGCGATTAATTTTGCTACTACCATTTTAAGGATGCGGATTCCTGAAATGGATATACATAATATGCCTTTATTTTGTTGGGCAATGTTAGCAACCTCAGCTTTAGCTCTGTTATCAACACCAGTTTTAGCAGGGGCTTTAGTCTTATTATCCTTTGATTTATTAGCGGGAACATCATTTTTTAATCCAGTGGGGGGCGGTGATCCCATCGTTTACCAACATATGTTTTGGTTTTACTCCCATCCGGCGGTGTATATCATGATTCTGCCCATGTTCGGAGTTATTTCTGAGGTTTTACCCGTTCACGCTCGGAAACCCATTTTCGGTTACAGAGCGATCGCCTATTCTAGCTTAACCATCAGCTTTTTAGGGTTAATCGTTTGGGCGCACCATATGTTTACCAGTGCCACCCCCGGCTGGTTAAGAATGTTCTTCATGGCCGCCACCATGCTGATCGCCGTACCCACAGGCATTAAAATTTTCGGTTGGTGTGCTACCCTTTGGGGCGGAAAATTAAACTTAAATAGTGCTTTACTCTTTGGTTTTGGCTTTTTATCCTCATTTTTAATCGGTGGCTTAAGCGGTGTCATGTTAGCCTCAGCACCCTTTGATATTCACGTCCATGATACCTATTTTGTAGTCGCCCATATGCACTATGTGTTATTTGGGGGGGCTGTGTTCGGCATTTTTGCGGGGATCTATCATTGGTTTCCAAAAATGACAGGGCGCATGGTTAACGAAAATTGGGGAAGATTACACTTTATTTTAACTTTCATCGGCTTTAACCTCACATTCCTACCAATGCACAAATTAGGCTTATTAGGAATGAACCGCCGAGTGGCCTTATATGATCCCCAGTTTCAAGATTTAAACGTCTTAGCTACCGTTGGTTCATATATACTAGCAGTGTCTACGATTCCCTTTATCATTAATGTTTTGTGGAGTTTAGCCAAAGGGGAAAAAGCCGGCCGCAACCCTTGGAGGGCTTTAACTTTAGAGTGGCAAACTTCTTCACCGCCGATCATTGAAAACTTTGAAGAAGATCCCGTTTTATGGGCAGGCCCTTATGAATATGGCATTGATCTGGAGGATCCCTTTGAAGATCAAGAAGTAGATGAATTATTAACAGAAGTTGCTTCTGAATTAAGGTAATTATTAGTTGATAGTTGAAATAACCAGTCTCAATAAATTATCAACAGTGGAACGGGCATCCTGCCCGTTACAGGCTAGAAGCCTGTACCACAATATTTAATATTTACAGACTAAAAGCCTGTACTACAATATTTAATATTTACAGACTGGATGCCTATAACACAGTATTAACAGATCACAAATAACGAATAAAAATGCAAAGTACAACCCTACAAAATCAATCAATTACCATTAGTCAAGAACAAGAAAATAAAGGTCATCATGGCCATCCCGATCATCGTATGTTTGGGATAGCATTATTTTTAATAGCAGAATCAATGATCTTTTTAGGCTTATTTGCGGCCTTTTTAATTTATCGTTCCATGATTCCTGATTTTGATCAAGAATTAGAGTTAGCTTTACCTGCTATTAATACAATTATCCTCGTTTCTAGTAGCTTTGTTATGCACAAAGGGCAAGAAGCCATTAAAAACAATGATAATTCTGGCTTAAAATTATGGTTTGGAATTACTGCTTTAATGGGTGTAATTTTCTTAGGAGGACAACTATATGAATATAGTCATGCTCCTTTTGGTTTAACTACTAATTTATTTGCCAGTTGTTTCTATGTTTTAACAGGATTTCATGGCCTTCATGTTAGCTTTGGCTTATTATTAATTCTGGCGGTTTTATGGCGCGCTCGTAAAGAGGATCATTATTCAAGTCAAAAACATTTTGGAGTAGAAGCGGCCGAATTATATTGGCATTTTGTTGATGTAGTTTGGATTATTTTATTTATTTTAGTTTATTTATTATAGTGCTTAGATCAGGGTTCAACAATTGACAATTGACACCAAACAATTGATAATTGTTGAACTCTTTTAGTTTTTTTGTTAATGACAGCCACCTCAATCCTGATGTTTTTAATGACTACTTTTAGATTATACTGATTTTGAATGTGGAATTTTAAACTTGATTAAGTATGAATAAACCTCGAATTATTGTCATTACTTCTGGTAAAGGAGGAGTCGGAAAGTCAACGGTAACAGCCAATCTGGGCGCGGCATTAGCCAAACAAGGCAAAAAAGTCGTCTTAGTTGATGCTGATTTTGGTTTAAGAAATTTAGATTTATTATTAGGTTTAGAAAATCGAGTAGTTTATACGGCCATTGATGCGATCGCCGGAGAATGTCGTTTAGATCAGGCTTTAATCAAAGATAAACGTCAAAGCAGCTTGGTGTTATTACCCGCCGCCCAAAATCGCAATAAAGAATCAATCACCCCCAACCAAATGCGTCAAGTGATCGCCGCTTTAGCTAAAGTTTATCAATATATTTTAGTGGATTGTCCGGCCGGCATTGAAATGGGGTTTCGGAATGCGATCTCCGCCGCCCAAGAAGCAATCATTGTCACTAATCCAGAAGTTACCGCCGTTAGAGATGCCGATCGAGTAATCGGATTATTAGAGACTTATGGAGTGAAAAAAATCAGATTAATTGTGAATAGAATTAATGCGGATATGGTAGCTAAAAATGAAATGATGAGTGTGGAAGATGTTTTAGAAATCCTAGCGATCCCCTTATTGGGAATAATCCCAGATCAGCAACAGGTAATTATGGCCAGTAATAAAGGAGAACCTCTTGTTTTTAATGAGACTCCAACCCTTGCGGCCACAGCATTTGTCAATATTGCGAGGCGTTTAGAAGGGGAAAATGTACCCATGTTAGATTTAACCGTCAAGAAAAATATTTGGCAAAAGATTTTGAGTTTTTTCCAAAAAGAAACATAACATTTTTAGATAACTAATAACTAATAACCAATAAATTATTATGTTGAATGAACTTTTAGAAAAAATATTGAATTGGCACAAAATAGCACATACAAAAAATGATGCTAAACGGCGTTTACGCTTGGTAATAGCCTCCGATCGCATTGGTTTAAGTCCTGATAAAATTGAAAAAATGCGCGCAGAAATATTAGAAGTGGTGGCTCGTTATGTGGAAATTGATCTTGAAGATATGGAGTTTAATTTAGAAAATGATAGAAGAAATACGGCTTTAATTGCTAATTTACCGATTAAAAGAATTATCGAAGAAGATCAAGCAACGCCTAGTCCTTTAAATAAATCAAATGAACAAACAAAACCCCCTGAAAATCAAGAGGAAGAACAACAAGAAATTATAGAAATTGATTTTCAATCTAGTGTATATTCTTATAAAAAATTCCCTGAAGAATTTTAAACTTTTTGATTATTCATTAGTTATTTTTTAAAAATTCATTAATTATTAATTATCCATTATTATCTATGCCTATTTTAAGAAAATTTGCCTATCAATATCAATGGTTTTATGATACGGTTTCCGGTTTAGCTACCCTAAGTGTAGGGGGTGAAAAAAACTTTAGAAAATTAGCTTTAGAAGGTTTGGAAATTAACCGGAATACGAAAATTTTAGACCTTTGTTGTGGGGGTGGCCAAACTACTAAATATTTAGTAAAAACATCATCTAATGTAACGGGTTTAGATGCTTCTTTTAATGCTTTGGAAAGGGCTAAAATTAATGTGCCTCAAGCCAGTTATATTGAAGGTTTAGCGGAAGAAATGCCCATTGAAAATAATCAATTTGATCTAGTTCATTCTAGTGCGGCTATGCACGAAATGACAACGGATCAATTAACGGCAATTTTCGCTGAAGTTTACCGTATTTTAAAACCAAATGGTATTTTTACTTTTATTGACTTACATCAACCAAATAATATATTATTTGTACCGCCACTTATGGTATTTTTAAGTTTATTTGAAACTGAAACCGCTTGGAATTTTATCAAGTTAGATGTCATTAATTTATTAAAAACTACTGGTTTTAATATGATTAAACATCAATTATATGCAGGAGGAAGTTTACAAGTTATTCAAGTCCAAAAATAATGAGTGAGAAGTGGGAAGTGGGAATTAGTAAAAGTCTTGCCTGTTTCTCATAACCAATAACCAATAACTAATAACCAATAACCAATAACTAATAATTATGTTTAAAGTACCCTTATTACAGCCAGATTTAATATTAGGAAATACCGTTTTACATCTAACACCTGAAATCTTAAAAAAATACAATTTAAAGGGTTTAATTTTAGATGTGGATGAAACTTTAGTACCCTTAAAAGAAAAAGATATTACCCCAGAGTTAAGTCAATGGGTTGAGTCTATTCGTCAAGATGTTTCTTTATGGTTAGTTAGTAATAATTTAAGTAGCAATAGGATCGGGCGTATTGGTGAGGCTTTAAATATTCCCTATCTCACGGGAGCGAAAAAACCTTCCCGCCGTAAGTTACGAGAGGCGATCGTAAAAATGCAGTTACCTGTTGAAAGGGTGGCTATGGTGGGCGATCGCCTGTTTACCGATGTTTTAGCCGGAAACCGTTTAGGTACATTTACCATCTTAGTTGAACCGATGATCGATCCTGATCTGGCAAAATCTTACCCGATCCGTAACTTTGAAGTTTGGGTGTCACAAAAGTTAGGGGTTTCCCTCTCCCATTCACAAAACTTTACAACAGTTAACCCTTCTTCACAAAACGAAATATAAAGAAATTATTAAAAAAATTAAGTTTCTTTAATTTTTGTGTCATAATCGTTACATGAAATTAAATGAGGTCAGCCGATATAAAGACCTTAACTTATAACAAACCTCTATATACAGATAAGATCAGATTAGTTTTTTTCAACTAATCTGATTTTATGCTTTGAAAAAAAAGTATTTAATAATACAGTTAAATAGATCAGATTGGGGAAAAATATTAAAATATTATTTGTTATTGGTTATTTGTTATTTTTCATAGTTCATAATTTATCGTTTTTTAATGATCAATGAAACCTCGTATTATTGTTTGTGGTTTAGGGCAAACTGGTTTTCAAATTTACACCTTATTAAAAAATCAAGGCGCACAAGTAAAAGGTATTAGTGATCAACTTTTACCTTATCATGATTCTAACATTGTTATTGGCAATTTAAGAGCAAGATCAACCTTAATTCAAGCTGGTATTCAACAAGCTAAAACTTTAATTTTAGCTAATAGTGATGATGCTTTAAATGTGGCTATTTTAACGGAGGCTAGGGTTTTAAATCCTCAAATTAGAATCATTAATCGTCTTTATAATCATACTTTAGGGGAACGTCTTGATCAGATTATACCCGATCATGTGACCATGAGTGTGGCTTCAATTACCTCTCCAATTTTCGCTTTTGCGGCCTTAGGAAATAAGGCGATCGGTCAGTTACATTTATATAATCAAACATGGCCAATACATGAAGAAATTATTACGGAAAATCATCCTTGGTATGGATTAAAATTAAGTGAATTATGGTCAAATACCGCTAGAATGTTAATCTATTATTTACCCGCTCAAGGTGAAATGGATCTAGTTTCAGCCGTTAATAATGGAGAAACTTTAAAAGCAGGAGATCACTTAATTATTGGCAGTCAACCTACTATTAAAAATAAACAAAAATCTATTTTTAAAAAGATTATAAAAGCAATACTTAATCTTAAAAAATATCAGGATTACATTCAACCAGTTGTTTTAGTAATTTTAGCATTATTAATTACAATTTTCTTTGCAACTTTAACCTATGTTTGTGTTAATTTAGAAATTTCCATCGTTGATGCTTTATATTTTTCGGTGGGGATGATCACGGGGGCAGGTGGGAAAGAAGAAGTGGCCGAAAGTTCACCGGATTTAATTAAGATTTTTACTGCCATTATGATGATTATTGGAGCGGGAGTAATTGGTATTTGTTATGCTTTAATTAATGATTTTATCTTAGGTAGTAGATTAAAACAACTGTGGGATGCTACCCGTTTACCTACCCATAATCATTATATAATCTGTGGCTTAGGTGGAATTGGGATGGAAATAGCGAAACAATTACACTCACAAGGTTATGAAACAGTTGTGATTGAATGTAACCATAATAACCGTTTTATTCATTATGCCAGAAGTTTAGGGATTCCGGTTATTATTGAAGATGGGCGTTTAGTTTCCACCCTCAAAGCGGCCAATCTTGATCGGGCGCAATCATTGTTAATTGTGACAAGTAGTGATATGGTTAATGTGGAAATTGCCCTCACCGCTAAAGCGATTACTCCGAAATTATCCATCGTAATGCGAAATCAGGATACTCAGTTTGCGCAATCCTCACAAGAGGTTTTTGAGTTTGAAACGGTGTTTTCCCCCACTGAGTTAGCTACGCCCTCTTTTGTGGCGGCCGCTTTAGGTGGTAGAATTTTAGGCAATGGCATGACAAATGATTTATTATGGGTAGCCTTAGCGGTTTTAATCACTCCTAAACATTATTTTTGTGGTCAAAAAGTCAAAGAAGTGGCGATCGAAACTGATTTTGTGCCATTATATTTAGAAAGTGATAATCGTACCATTCACGGATGGCAATTATTAGAAACTTGTTTAAGATCTGGAGATATTTTATATTTAACTATTCCTGCTACTAAAGTTGAACAGATCTGGCGTAAAAATATCAGTCAAGAATTAGTTTTTAATCATTAATTTTAAAATTATTAAGTTATTAAAAGTTAAATTATGGCAATATTGCCACCTCAAAATTTCCGACTTTTCTGATTGATGATATTCATTAATGATACACTGTTTAATATGTTAATCGGTTTTTGATCTTTGGTTTGGGCAAAAGCTTTAAGGCCAGTCTTAAAACCGATATTTTGAGATTAACTTTTAATTTAACTATCTAAATTTAAAATATTATGGTCAAACCTATTTCAATTCTAGGCTCTACAGGCTCGATCGGTACCCAAACTCTTGATATTGTCTCCCAATATCCCGATCGCTTCAGGGTAGTTGGTTTAGTGGCTGGAAATAATCTTAAACTCTTAAGTGAACAAATTAAACAATTTCAACCGCAAATAGTTGCTATTCAAAACCCCGATCTTTTACCTGAGTTAAAAACGGCGATCGCCTCTTTACCCCGTCAACCTCAATTATTAGCGGGGCAAGATGGTATTATGGAGGTAGCCCGTTACGGTGACGCTCAAACCGTTGTAACTGGTATCGTTGGTTATGCGGGGTTATTGCCCACGATCGCAGCGATCGAGGCGGGAAAAGACATCGCCCTCGCCAATAAAGAAACCCTGATCGCAGGTGCGCCCGTAGTTTTACCCCTCGTCAAAAAATACGGAGTCAAAATTTTACCTGCTGACTCAGAACACTCAGCAATTTTTCAATGTTTACAGGGAGTGCCACAAGGAGGCTTAAGAAGAATCATTTTAACCGCTTCGGGTGGGGCTTTCCGTGATCTACCTGTGGAAAAATTACCCTCCGTCACCGTGGCCGATGCCCTCAAACATCCTAACTGGTCAATGGGTAAAAAAATCACAATTGACTCAGCAACTTTGATGAATAAAGGTTTAGAAGTTATTGAAGCTCATTATTTATTTAACTTAGATTATGATCATATTGATATAGTAATTCATCCCCAAAGTATTATTCATTCTTTAATTGAAGTTCAAGATACTTCTGTATTAGCTCAATTGGGTTGGCCTGATATGCGTTTACCTATCCTCTATACCCTCTCCTATCCTGAGCGCATTTATACGGATTGGAAGCCTCTTAATTTAGTGGAGGCCGGAAATTTAACCTTTAAAGAGCCGGATCATAATAAATACCCTTGTATGCAACTGGCTTACAGTGCGGGGAGAGCGGGAGGCTCAATGACAGCCGTCTTAAATGCGGCCAATGAACAGGCTGTAGCCTTATTTTTAGAAGAAAAAATTGCCTTTTTAGATATTCCTAAATTAATCGAATATACCTGCGATCGCCATCAAAATGATAATCAACAAAATCCCTCTTTAGATGATATTATTAACGCCGATAGTTGGGCAAGAAAAGAAGTTTTAGCGGCCAGTCAATTATTAGAAAAAAAACAATTAATTCCAGTAGCATCTGGGGTACAAATAGAAAAAAAAACTTCATTTAAAGAATTATATAATCAAGGAATAGAACAAGCTAAAAATCAAGATTATCAAGGAGCAATTAAGACATTTAATGACTTATTAAATGATTTTCCAACGGCTATTGATTGTTATATTAGTAGAGGTTTAGTCAGGGCAATGATGGGAGATCATCAAGGTGCAATAGACGACTATACTCAAGCTATTAGAATTGATCTGCGTAATGCAAAAGCCTTTTTTAATCGTGGAGTTTCCCGCCGTAAAATAATGGATCATCGGGGGGCAATTAGTGATTTTAATATGGCCATTTCTCTTGATGGAAATTATGGTTTAGCTTATTATCATCGTAGTCGTTCTTATGGGGCTTTAAATAATAATAAACAGGCCATTAATGATATTAATATTGCCATTGATTTATTATTAAAACAAGGTGATTTAGAAACCTATCAACAGGCGGTTAAATATTTAGATGATCTCAAAGAACATCAACAGTTTTTTTCCTATTAATTATTAATTATTAATTATTAATTAATAGTTTGTTGTTGGGTTTTAGGCCTAACTATAGCAATCCTAAATCATTTGTAAGTACCTAAGCAAAATTAATTACATTATGTGGAATGGGCATCCTGCCCGTCACAGGCTAGAAGCCTGTGCCACAACTGGGTAATTAATTACACACATCAAACCTGCGTAGGCAGGTTTTGTTTGTGTAGCAACGGGTTGAAACCCGTTGCATATATTTTTCTCAAAAAATAACAGTAACCAATGACAAAAAATCAACAAGGAAAAGTATATTTAGTAGGTGCTGGAATAGGTAAAATTGATTATTTAACTATTAAAGCACAACAATTAATAACTAAAGCTGAAATCTTAATTTATGACGATTTAATTAATGATCAATTACTCAATTTAACACCAGAAAATTGTTTAAAAATACCCGTAGGAAAAAGGGGAGGCCAAGCTAGTACACCCCAAACAAAAATTAATCAATTATTAATTGCTTATTGTGTACAAGGCTATCAAATTATACGCTTAAAAAGCGGTGATCCTTTCATTTTTGGCCGTGCTAATGAAGAAATACAAGCATTAAAAGAAAATGATTGTGATTATGAATTAATACCCGGAATTTCCTCAGCTTTAGCATCTCCATTATTAGCACAAATTCCCTTAACTGAAAAAAATTTAAGTCAATCTTTTACGGTTTTAACAGGTCATGATCTTCATCTTTTTAATTGGGAAATATTAGCTAATCTTGAAACTTTAGTAATTTTAATGGGGGGTAAAAATTTACCAGAAATTATTAATAAATTAAGCTTATCTCATAAATCTTTAAATACCCCCATTGGGATTATTAAAAATGCAGGTTTTCCCGATCAAAAAATTTGGCTCGGTACTTTAAATAATATTCTTAACAAAACTCAAAATCAAAAATTATCCCCTTCTGTTATAATTATTGGAGAAGTTGTTAAATTAAGTCCCCTTTTTAATCAAGAAATGTCCTTTAATTCTCAAAAATTAATTAATCAAAAAATTATTGTTACCCGTGCGATTGATCAATCAAGTAAATTTACTAAATTATTAGAAAAAGAGGATGCAACGGTAATAGAAATGCCTACTTTAGCTATTACTCCTCCTTCCACATGGCAACCTTTAGACTCAGCAATTAACCGTTTAAATGACATAGATTGGTTAATTTTAACCTCTGCTAATGGGGTTAATTATTTTTTGAATCGTTTATTTCAATTAGGAAAAGATTTAAGGGCTTTAACTAATCTTAAAATTGCCGTTGTAGGCAAAAAAACAGCAGAAGTTTTGCAAGAATATCACCTTATTCCTGATTTTATTCCACCTGATTTTATTGCAGATTCTTTAGTAGAAAATTTCCCCGAAAATTTAACAAATAAAAAGGTTTTATTTCCGAGAGTTGAAACGGGCGGCCGTACCATTTTAGTGGAAGAATTAAGCGCTAAAGGGGCGCAAGTAATAGAAGTTCCAGCTTATGAGTCGGGCTGTCCTTCTGAGATTAATTTATCTGCTTGGAATGCCCTCAAAAATCATCAAGTTGATCTGATTACTTTTGCTAGTTCAAAAACAGTTAAAAACTTTAATCTTTTAATCGAAAAAGCTTTAAATGATCCAATTTTAAATCAAGAAAATATTACTAAAGAAAGTTTATTAAATAATCTTAAAATCGCCTCGATCGGGCCGCAAACTTCCCAATGTTGTCAAGAAATTTTAGGCCGTTTTGATCTTGAAGCAAAGGAATATACTTTAGAAGGTTTAACACAGGCTATCATTGATTTTATTAATAATTAATAATTAATTATTCTCCTCTCCCAAACCCTAAAGAGTTGGGCTTTTTTGATCTAGCTTTAGCCTTAATGAATAAAATTTTTTTTTAAATTAATCAACACCTAAATAAGCCTGTAAAACTTCAGGATTATTTTTAATTTCTTCAGGTGTGCCATCAGCTAAATTAGTACCTTCTGCTAATACCCAAATATGTTCACAAACTGACATAATCATATCCATATTATGTTCAATAATTAAAAAAGAAATTCCCTGTTTATTCCATTCTAAAATATGTTCGCAAATTTGATTAATTAAAGTAGGATTAACACCTGCGGCCGGTTCATCTAATAAAACTAATTTTGGATTAGTCATTAAAGTTCTCGCAATTTCTAAAAGCTTTCTTTGCCCACCAGATAAAGCTCCTGCGAAATCTTTAGCCTTAGCAGAAAGTCCTACAGATTCTAAAATTGTCATTGCTTTTTCCCGATTTTCTCTCTCCTCTTGACGTATTTTTTGCCCTTGAAACCAGAGTTTTAAAAAGTTTTCTCCCGTTTGATTTTGAGTAGCTAATAACATATTTTCTAACACCGATAAACGGGATAAAACCCTAGCTACTTGAAAAGTTCTAATAAACCCTTTTTGGGCAATTTTATGGGGTGATAAATGATCAATTTTTTCCTGATTAAAAATTACTTCACCTCGATCGGGTACAATAAAATTAGCAAGAAGATTAAAAAGGGTAGTTTTACCCGCACCATTAGGCCCAATTAAGCCAGTAATAGTGCCTTGAGGAACATTAATATAAGCATTATTAACGGCACGAACTCCACCAAAATTTTTAAACATTCCTTTGGCTTCTAATAATAAGTTAGAATTGTGATTTATAGAATTTTGATTTGTAGTCATTTACTTTTAATTTTAATTAAATAAATTACAAATTGTTAATATTTTAACCACCATGATTATACCATTACAGTTAATTTTATTGCAAATTTTAACCATGTTATTAACAGTTATAATTGAAGCTTATCTGTTTAACTTAAAATTTAAAATTAATCGTCAAAAAAGTATAGAATTATCTTTTTTAATTAATTTTATTTCCTATTTTTTAAATTGGATTTTTTGGTTATTTATTAATTGGTTATTATCAAGACAATTTCCCTTAAAATTACAATTTATTAGTTATACAATTTTAGGTAAAATTAGCGATTTATCTTTAATAGATGAAGTTTTAGCTTTTGTAATTAGCTTTATTTTATTTAATTTTGTCATGGTAGTTACCCTTGAATTTTTCAGTTTTAATTGGGCTACTAAGTTAATTTTAATTAAACAAAATGGAGAACATGAATTATATGATTTTTTTGTTAATATTATCAGTGAAAATAACGCTAAAAAACTATTAACGATTATTATGGCTAATCTCTATAGTTATTTAAGCACAATTATTATTTTATTTTTAGCCCAGATCAGAAATATTTAAAAGTCATTGATTATTGGTCATTTGTTAGCTATCACCTATGGGTTAATTATCCATTATTAATTATTACTTAAATTAAAGTGTCAGAGCAAAAAAATAAATCTTGGCCAATATTTGTTAAACAAATTATTAAGCCACCCCAAGTTTATTCTTGGCAAACTTTTATTTTATTAAGTCTTATTTCGTTAAGTTTTGCCCTTTTATCTTTTGGTTTTCATTATGTTAATGGCATTAGAAAAATTACTTTTGTACCCAATTTAATTGCTAATTTTAGTTTTTTATTTCTTATTATTGGCTTAAGTTGGCTTTCAGTTCAAAAAAATTTGTTTTTTAGATCATGGCTGATCAGTAGTTTAATTTGTTTATTTATCTTTGGTAATATTTCACAATTACCTCATCAATTAGGATTGATTTTGTTGCCAATTCTTGCTAGTTTTATTGCCATTTTTCCATATTTTATAGACAAAAACTTTAAGTTTCATGGAGTAGAAGAAAAACATCGTTTAAAAGTTATTTTAATTGGAGGAGTTCATTTAATGTTAAGTTGTTGGTTACAAGTTTATTTTGTTTTTAATAATTGGGCAACTCAATATCCCACTTTATTAGCTGATTTTAGTCAAAGTTCTTTAATTATTAATCTTCAAACTCAAAATTATCCGAGAGGTAATTATTGGCTAAAACAAATTCAATTAAATTTAGATAATCAATTAAATAATAAACAATGGTTTATTACCCAAAAATGGATTGATAATGCGGTTTCTACCGATATTATTCAGCAAATAAAAAAACAAATTATTGATACAAATTCTTCTATTATGGAAGATACTTTTTGGAAGTTAAAAATTAAAATTGAACAGTCAGATTTTGGCTATAATATTAATTTATTGGCAATTTGGCAAGGCCCTAAATTTAAAGAAAAAGAGTATTTTTGTGAAAAAAATTGTCTTTTACAACCCCTTATTTTCTCCCCTGATGAACCCGAATTAACTACAACTCAATTTCAATGTGAACCCACTAAAATCCAAGGTTGGAAAGTAAATAATAAATATTTACAATAACATTATTAATCCAATTTTCAGTTTAATAATTAATAATTACCTCTACTTAAAAGTAGAGGATTGAAAATTAATAAAAAACTGTTAAGTAATAATTATATATTTTCTATATTCTTAAAAATTTGATTAATTAAATCAGAAGTTTTTTCTTCAATTTTAAGCCAATTAACTTGATTATCATAAATCAAATTAAGATCTATTTCAACCTCTTGTATTTCTTCAATTTTACTACCATTTCTTTCGGCAATATGTTGTTGTAATTCCATCACTTTACTATTAAAATTAATAAAACAAATTTGATAACATAACTCCCAAATATCTAAAGTAATAGTTTGATCATTTTTTGTTAATAATAATTGATATTGAGGGAAAGGTTCACTTAATTCTTGATAAGTTCCTTTCCATGTGGAGTTATCTAATTGTTTACGAATATTATCTATAATTCTAATAAAAATTGGTTGCATTAACAATTGAGCTTGTTCATAAGCTAAAATATTTTTAAATTTAGGTTTCATAATTAATGTAAACTTTAGTCAAAAATTTTGCAAAATATGTTAAATTTGATTATATCATTAATAGTAAAATTCTCAAAATAATCCGATCTAATGAAAAAAAGTTTTTTTATTTTAACTTGTCTTTGTTTTAGTATCATTTTAGGGGCTTCCCAATGTAGCAATCAAGAGCAAAGCGCTATTTTAAATCCTCAAAATACTAATCAAGAAACAATGAATCAAACTCCACCAAATCCTTCAGAAATTATTAATAAAGAAACTGATTATCAAATTATTAATACCTATCCCCACGATCCTCAAGCTTTTACCCAAGGTTTAATTTATGATAATAATTTTTTATATGAAGGTACGGGTTTAAATGGTCAATCTTCCGTGAGAAAAGTTAACCTAGAAACAGGAGAAATTTTACAAAAATATAGTTTACCTGAAGAATATTTTGGAGAAGGAATTACAATTTTTAATAATAAAATTATTCAACTTACTTGGCGTTCACAAAAAGGATTTATTTATAATTTAGAAACTTTTGAAAAAATAGGTGAATTTTCCTATCCGACTGAGGGCTGGGGTATTACTCATGATAATCAATATTTAATTATGAGTGATGGCAGTGAAAATTTATATTTTCTTGATCCAGAAACTTTTACTGAAGTTAAAACAATTAAAGTTAATTATCAAAATCGTTATATTAGAAGAATCAATGAATTAGAATATATTAATGGCGAAATTTTTGCTAATGTTTGGTTAACAGATAAAATTATTAGAATTAATCCCGAAACTGGAGAAGTAAAAGGATTTTTAGATTTTAAACAATTGGTTGATCGAGAACCCGATTTAAGCGATAATGTATTAAATGGAATTGCCTATAATCCTGAAAATAATCATCTTTATATTACGGGAAAATTATGGTCTAATTTATATGAAATTAAATTAAATAATTAGGGATTATTTTTATGAATTTAAAACCTGCTGTTTATCTAATTGGAGTGGGGCCGGGCGATCCAGATTTATTAACAATAAAAGCCTCTAAAATTATCGCCCAAGCTGATGTTATTTTTTATGCTAATTCTTTAATTCCTGAACAAATTTTACAAGGAATTAAACCCAATGCAAAAATTATTCCAACGGTAGATCAAACCTTAGAAGAAATTATCCCTTTGATGGTTGAATCTGTCAAAAATAATTTAATTGTTGCCCGTTTACATTCGGGAGATTTGAGTTTATATAGTGCTATTAATGAACAAATACAAAAATTAAAACAAGCCTATATTCCCTTTGAATTAATACCCGGAATTAGCGTTTTTCAAGAGGCGGCCGCTAAATTATCTACAGAATTAACCGTTCCAAATTTAGTTCAAACTATCATTTTAACCCGCATTACTGGTAATGCTTCTGCTGTGCCAGAAACTGAAAATTTAGCCAGTTTAGCCGCCCATCAAGCTACTATTTGTTTATATTTATCCGCTCGTCATGTTGACGAAGCACAACAACAATTATTATTACATTATCCCCCTGATACTCCCGTTGCAATTTGTTATCGTTTAGGGTGGAAAGATGAAAAAATTTTACTTGTTTCTTTAACACAAATGGCCAAAATTACCCATGAAAATAATTTATTTCGTACTACTTTATATTTAATTAGTCCCGCTTTAAAATTGATGAATGAAACTGATCAATTCATTAGATCTCAATTATATAATCCCGATTATTCTCATTTATTTCGTTCTTAATCAATTATTAGAAAAAAACTCCCCCCTTAACGGGGAGAGTAGTTAGAGGTGAGTTTAACAAACTTGTGCCAATTGTTGATATTCTCTTTCTAATAAATCAATTAAATCCTCATCACCTTTAGATTTTGCCACTTGTAAACGTCTTTCTAAGTTTTGACGCAAATTTTCTAAATGGATCTGGGCTGTAGTTGTCACTTTTGGCTTTCTTGATGATGCTTGTGCCAACGAACAAACACAGTTTTGTGTTTTTTCGGAGTTTTGTGAGTCTACTTCATTGAGAGGATGGGATTGGGTCTGATAAACCGCTCCACGATATTGTAAAATCTTAGGCTGGAGTTGAACTAAATGACGAGGGTATTGATATGTAATCTTATGACCTCTATATTGTCCGATTTGTTCACCCTCGATTACATCAAAAACTAGAGGAGTTTCATCGTATTTAACCCCACGATAAGATAAATTCATTTTTTTACCTCTGATTGCTATAAATTAAATTTTTATTTTGTTTGTAAAATAGATTTTTTAAAACATCGATCCGCAAATTCGATGCCTATTTTTATTATGACATAAATTCTGTATCAATTGTCACATTATGTAAAAAAAATATATTTTTTCTTAACAATTGGGATTAATCACAAAACAGAATTGATCCATTGTCTCAATTGTCGAGAAGCATAATTAATACCTTTAGTTTCGCAATTTTCTAAAAATTCTTGAACATTTTGAGGCGTTAAAAAGTCAAATAAAGGAGAATTTCCACATTCAACATAAGCTCCATGATTGAGTTGATAAAAACGCAATTTTGACATAGAATAGCGCCAAACTTCAGGTATATCTAAATCCGCATATAAAATCAATTGATTAATATTACTACTATTGCTAAGATCCACATCTAAAACTAAATCTGGAGGGGGATCTTTTGTTAAATCTAAATCATTTTTATCCCGCATTAATTTGACATTTTGAATATAATAAAAAGAGTCTGGTTCTTTTGCCACAGTCATGTGAGAGCGTTGTAACATTGTCGCCCCACCTAGCCATAAATCTAATTCTAATTCTTCAACAATAATTTGAATACAACGATCTAATAAACGATGATAAACTTCATGTTTCCAGCGTGGAGTCATAATTTCCAACTGTCCTTTATAATAGGTGATTCTTGTGGTTCTACTTTCTCCTAATTCTGCCACTAAATTTTCCAATAGTTGCCAACTAACATTTTGTATTAAAATACGTTGTTCAGAAAAAAAAGATAAGGTCATAGTGGCATTAAATCAATAAAAAAGATCACAAGGTTTAACTTTGAATTACATTATATAATAGAGTGAGCCTTTTAATTTTAAAATGCTCTTAATAATTTATTAATGATAAGGGTTAAAGATGTCAGAACAAAATCAAAATTATTCGGCTGATCCGAATTTTCCTTCTCCCCAAGCTGAAGCAATTATCGTCTTAAAAGAAACAATTGTCAAACTTGAAGGTGTGATTAGTCAATTACAGACACAATATTATAACATTAAATTGCCGTTAGAATCCTGTCAAGAATTATTAACTACGGCGCAAAATTTGGCACAGTCTTTAAATGAGATTTCTGAAGCTGAAGTTATAGTGGAAACGCCCTCTTATATAGAGGAAAATTTGCTCAAAGAAGAAAGATTAATTGAGCCTATTTTATTAGTTAATGATCAACAAGATGAGCAAAAACAACTAACAATTGAATTAAAAACAGAAGAAGTAATTAATGGGGAGTTTTCGAGGGAAATTCCCAAAAAAGGATTAGATCAAATTTTACCTAGTTTTAGTAAAGTTTTAAAATGGTGGGATCGATTTTTATTAAAAATTCGGGCTTATTTACCTAGTAAAATTAATGATCAAATTTCTGACTGGGGGTTAACGGGAATTATGAGCGGTTTAATCGTTTTAATTTTGTTAACTTCTGTCTTATTATTACCAGATAATCAGGATAATTCCCCCGTTATCACAGAACTTCCTAACCAAGAAATTCAAGAACCAATCGAAATTTCTCAACCCAATAATGAGCCGATTGAAGTAATTAAAACTCCTTCTGAATTAACCGAGCCAAAAGCACCAATTCCGATTAAAGAAGTTGAACAACCTAAGCCTAAATTAACCCCTGAACAAAAGTTAATTACAGGTATTAAAAATCAAGTGGCAAGTTTAACAAATCAATATGCAGAAGGTTTAATTTTCTCAATTAAAGCTGATTTTACCAAAAGTAGGTTACAAATTATTGTTACAGAAAATTGGCAAGAAATTAATTTTTCTGAACGACAAAAATTAAGTAACAAAATGTTGAATAAGGCCGAGTTTCTTGACTTTAAAAAGTTAGAAATATTAAACAAAAATGGTGATTTATTAGCTCGGAGTCCAGTGGTGGGAAATGAGATGATTCTAATTGCTAATTAATCGTTAATCATTGATAGTTGATAGTTAATACTTTAGACAAAATCAAGATGACCTAATTGTAATTCATCTAATAATTGATTAATATAAAATCTTTCCTTTTCCGTCACAGATAGATCGGATAAAAAAAAGGTGACTAACTCAAAATATTCTCGACGAGTTAAACAACCATCATCCAAAATTCTTTTAACAATTGTTTCGATGGAAAGAATAGAACTTTTTTGTTCATTATTATTCATAATATTTAACCTAAATTAATTAGTTAGTGTTGGCAAATTAAGGTATGATTATTATATAGGGATATGGTATGGCTATCTCAGTAAAATAGTTCTCTTTTTGAAGAAAATTTATTTTCATTTCTCAAGTCAATAACCCTATTTTTTATTCATTATAGCAATAATAATAATTAAATAAAAAGGAGATAAATTACATGGAAATTATTAGAATAAACGCCCTTTCTGACAATTATATCTTTTTACTTTATGATTCACAAAAAAATATTGCGGCCGTGGTGGATCCGGCAGAAGCTCAACCAGTTTTAAACTATTTAAACACCTTAAAAGCTGATTTAATAGCGATTTTTAATACCCATCATCATGGTGATCATGTGGGGGGTAATAATACTTTAATTAAACATTATCCTAATCTTAAAATTTATGCTTCAGAACAGGATCAAGGCAGAATACCAGGACAAACTTACTTTTTAAAAGAAGGTGATATTGTTGAATTTGGTGATTATAAAGCGCAAGTTTATTTTGTTCCCGGACATACAAAAGGACATATAGCCTATTATTTTCCTCCTACAAACTCAGAAAATATGGGTGAATTATTTTGTGGTGATACCCTATTCGCAGGGGGCTGTGGCCGTTTATTTGAGGGAACGCCGGAACAGATGGTTAATTCTTTAAGTAAATTGAGGGCTTTACCTGATCAAACAAGGGTTTGGTGCTCCCATGAATATACTTTAGGAAATTTAAAATTCGCTCTAACGGTAGATCCTCAGAATCAAGATTTACAAAAAAGAGCTAAAGAAATAGAAGAATTAAGAGCTAATAATGAGGCTACTATTCCTTCTATTTTGGGGGTTGAAAAAGAAACTAATCCTTTTTTGAGATGGGATCATCCTGCTTTACAGGAGGCAATGGGGATCAGTGATCCCGTGAGAACTTTTGCTCGTATTCGGGGTAAAAAAGATATTTTTGTATAATACTTTGAGCAATATATCGAAATTATTAATTTACCGATTGATTAATAACTAGACGATGGACAATTAACAATAAAAAAAGTCATTGAAAATGTCCATCGTCAAAATTATTGAATGAAAAAACCTCGTCTGTAACTAAAATAACCAAAAATCATCAATTCTTAACATAATTAATAAAAATTACAATTTTGTAATCATCATTCCTTAAAATGATAGGCAATACTAATGGTATATAATTCAATAGCAACAATAAAGGTTAAATAAATGAGTACAACTATTTCTCCTGATGAGTACATCAAAATTAAAATCGAAAACGATCGCACTGGTACAAGCATCGAAACCTTAAAACGTGCCTTTGCGGATCATCTGTTCTTTTTACAGGGCAAATATGAATCGATCGCAACTTTAGAAGATTATTATATTGCCCTTGCCTATATGATCCGAGATCGGCTGTTATACCGTTGGATCGAAACCCAAAAAACCTACAAGGAAAAGAATGTTAAAAAAGTCTGTTATCTAAGTGCTGAGTTTTTAATGGGACGACATTTAGGTAATAGTTTAATTAACTTAGATCTCTATGAAGAAGTGCGTCAAGCCGTTCAAGAGTCTGGCTTAGACTTAGATGAGTTATTAGAACAAGAACATGATCCGGGCTTAGGAAATGGAGGTTTAGGACGTTTAGCGGCCTGTTTTCTCGACTCTTTGGCCAGTTTAGAAATACCGGCCATCGGTTATGGTATTCGTTACGAGTTCGGTATTTTCCATCAAATTATTCAAGGCGGTTGGCAGGTAGAATTACCTGATAAATGGTTACGTTTGGGTAATGTCTGGGAGATCCCCCGCTATGAAGATACGGTGGAAATTAAACTCGGTGGTCGTACCGAAACTTATCATGATGAAAAAGGACGTTTGCGCACCTCTTGGGTCAGCGATCGCATTGTTAAAGCCGTTCCCTATGATACACCTGTACCCGGTTATCAAACCAATACGGTTAACACCTTAAGACTATGGAAAGCCGAGGCTTCCGATGATTTTAATTTTGAAGCATTTAACGCCGGAAGATATGATCATGCCGTCTCGGAAAAAATGTCCTCTGAGACCATTTCTAAGGTACTTTATCCTAACGATAACACCCCAGAGGGTAAAGAACTACGTTTAGCTCAACAATACTTCTTTGTGGGCGCTTCCCTACAGGATATTATTCGTCAACATCAGCAACATTATGGAACTTTAGATAATCTTCATGAAAAGGTTGCGATCCAGTTAAATGATACCCACCCAGCCATCGCCGTGGCGGAATTAATGCGCCTCTTATTAGATAAAAATGGTTATGAATGGGATCACGCTTGGAATATTACCACTAACACCTTCGCCTATACCAATCATACCCTATTACCGGAAGCCCTAGAGCGTTGGTCAGTAGCCTTATTTGAGTCCTTATTACCACGTCACCTAGAAATTATTTATGAAATTAACTTCCGTTTCTTAGAAGATGTGAAAAGATGGTATCCCCATGATGAGGAAATCGTAGGACGTTTATCAATTATTGAAGAATACCCAGAAAAAGCCATCAGAATGGCCAATTTAGCTTGTGTGGGTAGTCATGCAATTAATGGAGTTGCGGCCTTACATACTCAGTTATTAAAAGAAGAAACTTTAAGAGATTTTGCGATTATTTCTCCTAATAAATTCTTTAATAAAACCAATGGAGTAACTCCGCGCCGTTGGATCTTACTTGCTAACCCCAAATTATCAGAATTAATTACCGAAAAAATCGGAGAAGGTTGGTATAAAGATTTAGATCAACTGCGTCAACTAGAAAAATTCATTGATGACCCTCATTTTCGTCAAAAATGGTGGGACATTAAACTAGCCAATAAACAACAATTAGCTGATATAATTCGCAAACGCCAAGGAATTGAAGTTGATCCCCATTCCCTGTTTGATATTCAAGTGAAACGCCTTCACGAATATAAACGACAATTATTAGCGGTATTGCATATTATTACCCTCTATAACCGCTTAAAACATAATCCTAGCCTTGATATTGTACCCCGTACCTTTATCTTTGGCGGAAAAGCCGCCCCTGGATACTTTATGGCCAAATTAGTCATTAAATTAATTAATGCTGTGGCTGATGTTGTCAATAAAGATCCCAATGTCAGAGGACGCTTAAAAGTGGTCTTTTTAGCTAATTTTAACGTCTCTTTAGGCCAACAAGTTTATCCGGCCGCCGATCTTTCTGAGCAAATATCCACCGCTGGAAAAGAGGCTTCAGGTACAGGAAATATGAAGTTTTCCATGAATGGAGCTTTAACGATCGGTACCTTAGACGGAGCGAATATTGAGATCCGAGAGGAAGCAGGGGCAGAAAACTTCTTCTTATTTGGCTTAACGGCTCAAGAGGTGAAAGCTCTGAAACATAACGGTTATAATCCCTATGATTATTACCTCAGAAATAGCTCATTAAAAGAAGTCATGGATCAAATTGCCAGTGGTTATTTTTCTTATGGAGATACAGAGTTATTCCGACCTTTAGTAGACTCTTTATTATACGATGATCAATATATGCTTTTAGCGGATTATCAGGCTTATATTGACTGTCAAGATCAAGTTTCCCATGTTTTCCAAGATCGGGAAAAATGGATTAAAATGTCAATTCTTAATTCCGCACGGATGGCCAAATTTTCCAGCGATCGTACCATTAAAGAATATTGTGACGAAATTTGGAAAGTCCATCCCGTTAAAATTGACTTAGAAGAATACGATCCCGAAGAAGCAGTAATTAAGGTTAATAAATTACCCTTAAAAGGTTAATTTGTAGGGTGGGCAATGCCCACCTTATTAAATTATTTCTTGTTAATTCTTAAACAAGGTTTTAATTATGATATATTGTTGATATAAAAAATTCATAACTTCTTAATCAATTAATTTATGATCATTAAAATTGAATCTTCTGTATTTATTAATAATATTCCTAGATTAACCAGCACTGAAGCAAAAAGAGTCTGGGAGTCTATTGATTTATTTTATACAAATCGTCATCACAATAGTCTTAATTTAGAAAAATTAGTTAATACTCAAAATTCTAATTTATGGTCAATCAGAGCGTCACAAAAAAGATTACGTTTAATTATTCATGAAAATCAGGACATTTGGACAATCATTTATATTGGTCGTCAGCATGATGATGCTTACGATTTTGCTAATAAGTTAAATTCAGATTTTACACCTAGCGAAAATTGTTTAATTCTAACAACAGAAAATCAAGAACTTGATAATTCATCTCGATCAAAAATTGAAAAAATAGCTTATCCTATCTATGATTATGACTGGTATCAACAAGCTGAAAAACTAGCAATTCTTTTTGATGAAGATAGATATGCAGATGAATATTTACTTAGTCTAGGAATTACTCAAGAATGGCTACCAACTATTAGACAAATAAAATCAGAAGATGATATTTGGAATGCAATTGAAAATGAAAGTTTCTCAGATGATATTGCCGATTTATTATTAAATTTAATAGATGGGAAAATTCCCACACCTTCTTCACCTCCATTAAAAGAATCAACTCATAATAATCAAAAAAATAAAGTACAAGAAAATAATCAACAAAAAGAAGTTGGTTTAGTTTGTATTGATCCAAATATTAATCTACAAAAAATGCTTAATGCACCGTTAGCAACTTGGCTAACTTTTTTACATCCTGATCAATATAAATATGCGACTGGAACATTTAAAAATGCTTTAAAAATTACAGGGTCAGCAGGTACAGGAAAAACAATTCTAGCTTTACATCGTGCTAAATATTTAGCCCAACAAGGAAAAAAAGTTTTACTAACTACTTTTGTTAATACTCTTTGTCTTCAAATTGAGAAAAATCTAAAATATCTTTGTACTTCTCAAGAGTTAGAAAATATTACAGTTTCTACAGTTCATAAACAAGCGAAAAAAATTGTTAGAGAATCTGGAGATAAGATTATTGTTCCTGAAAATATTGATTTCAAAATGAAAACTTTAATTAAAAATTTTTATTTTGATGATTGTCCCCTAGATCAAATAGCTTTATTCTCAGAATGGAGAGATATAATTCAAGCACAAAATATTACCAATTTAGAAGAATATAAAAAAGCTGATCGAAAAGGAACTGGAAAACCTTTAAATGAAAAACAAAGAACATTAGTCTGGCAAGTTTTTAAAAAGATATTTAATGATTTTAATAAACATAATCTTACTGATTGGCAAGGTCTTTGTTGTCGTGCTAGAAAAATGATTGAATCTGCTGAATATCAGAGTCCTTTTAATGCAGTTATTGTTGATGAATTACAAGATTTAAAACCTCAAGAAATCTTGTTATTAAAAGCTTTAGCAGGTGAAGGTGAAAATTCGTTAACATTACTCGGTGACGGTGGACAAAGAATATATGCTGGAAACTTAAATTTATTAAAATTAGGAATTGAAACTAGAGGTTCTTCTCCACCACCATTAAGTATTAATTATCGTAATACGAGAGAAATCATTAATTTTGCAGAATTAATCATTGGTGATCAAAATAATGATCTTGAAGGAGGTATAGAAAAACGTCAAAAAATATTCAATTCATTTAATGGAAAAAAACCTATTATTAAAGGATTTGAAACAGCAGAACAACAATTAGATTTTATCATTGAGCAAATTAATAATATTTTAGATGAAGAATCTATTAATTTAGATGAAATTGCTATTTTTGCAAGGACTAAAGAATTATTACATCAAGTTGAAATTACTCTTAAAAAGGCTGATATTCCTTATTATTATTTAGATGATCCAAATGAAAATGTCAGTTTAGGAATAAATTTAGGCACAATGCACAGAGCAAAAGGATTAGAATTTAAAGCAGTATTTGTAATCAGTGTATCTGATGATTTTATTCCTTTACCTTTTTTAATTGAACAAGCAACAGATGAAAACGAAAAAGAAAATATAATTAATCTTGAAAGACAACTTCTTTATGTTAGTGTAACAAGAGCAAGAGATGAATTATTTGTTTCTTGGGTAGGACAGCCTAGTCTCTTTTTAAAAGACATTATGCTATAACACATAAGTTATATTTATTTTTATTTAATTTATTTATATAAATAAATTATGTTTTTCTGTACTTGGATCAATAAAAATTTTTATGTTACTATTGGTATGGTCTAAACTCTTAATATAAAAGCATTATAGCGTTTTGTTGCTAATTGTTAAGAAAAATAGTTCGTAGGAATAATACTTTAGTTATTTTTAAAGGAGAAATTCCTAAGTACCTATGCAAAATTAATTACATAATGTGGAATGGGCATCCTGCCCGTCACAGGCTAGAAGCCTGTGCCACCATTGAGTAATTAATTACACACATCTACTTATGATCATTAAACCAAAAAATTAATTATTTAAAAAATAATCCCTTGTTCCTTTTGCGTCTAAAGCATCTCCTAAACGGTTTAAACCATGAATATAAGCGGCCGTACGCATAGAAACTTTATTTTCTTGGGCGATCGCCCAAACTTGTTGCGTTTCTTCAATCATTTTTTGTTTTAATTTTTGATTAATTTCTGTTAATTCCCAATATAAACCATTGCGGTTTTGTACCCATTCAAAATAACTTACCGTCACCCCTCCAGCATTAACTAAAATATCAGGAATAACATAAATTTCTTTACTTTCTAAAATTTGATCTGCTTGAGAATTAGTAGGCCCATTTGCCACTTCAAAAATGTATTTTGCTTTAATTTGATCCGCATTCTTTTCCGTAATTTGATTTTCTAAGGCCGCCGGAATTAATACGTCTACATCAAGCTTTAATAATTCTTCATTACTAATTGTTTGATGCTCTACAATATTACATAAACTATTTTCACAATATACTGCTTTAATGCCTCGATATTCTTGTTTATAATGGCGAATACTCGGAATATCTAAACCTTGTTTAGCGTAAATTCCTCCTTTTGAATCACTAACTGCTACCACTTTATAACCATAATTAGCTAATAATTCGGCTAAATATGCCCCCGCATTACCAAAACCTTGAATGGCGATCGTTGTTTTTTCCGGTGTTTGTTCAAATTTTGGTAAAATTGTATTAATCACATAAAAAGCACCCATGGCCGTGGCGGTTTCCCTACCTTGAGAACCCCCCATCGTCAACGGTTTTCCCGTCACAACGGCGGGGCTAATTTTGCGCTCAATAATGCTATATTGATCCATCATCCAACCCATGATCATGGCGTTAGTATAGACATCTGGGGCGAGAATATCCACATCAGGCCCAATAAAATCGGCGATCGCCTCGATATAACCCCGACTGAGACGCTCTAACTCCTGTTTTGATAACTCTTTCGGGTTGACGGTAATACCGCCCTTTGCCCCCCCAAAAGGCAAGTTTAACAAGGCACATTTAAAAGTCATCCAAAAAGCCAAAGATTGAACTTCATCAAGGGTAACATTGGGATGGTATCTAACCCCTCCTTTTCCTGGCCCCCTCGTATCATCATAACGCACTCGATAACCTTGGAAAATTCGCAATGATCCATCATCCATTCGCACGGGAATGGACACTGTTAAACTCGCTTTAGGATATTTTAAACGCTCACTGGCATCTTCAGAAATGGACACATATTGTAGGGCTTTTTCTAACCTTTTACTCGCATCATCAAATAAAGTTTTTGACATAAACAATCACTCCTGAAATGTTTAATTAAACTGTGATTTTTTGTCATTAATCATTGCTCATTAATTATTTTATTTATTAATTATTTTATTATAAAATTAAAAGTAATTTTTGTCAAGATTAAATAATATTTTTCATTTTTAAGAAAGATTTAATCCGTAAAAATTAATTATTAATAAAAAATAATCAAAAAAATTAATCTAGTGAGTGATCTTGATCGTTGCAAATAAATAGAAAAAGTTTTAAAGTTTAAAAATAATGTTAACCTAGTCAAAAATAATCTTTTTAATTGATTGGAGCATTTTATTCATGAAGAAAGTAGTAGTAGGTTTATCGGGAGGCGTTGATAGTTCCGTAACGGCGGCAAGTCTTCATTATCAAGGTTATGAGGTTGTGGGCTTAACCCTGTGGCTAATGAAGGGCAAAGGGCAATGTTGTTCTGAAGGCATGGTAGATGCGGCCTCTTTATGTCAACAGTTGGGTATTCCCCATCATATTGTTGATAGTCGGGATGTTTTTACGGAAAATATTATTGATTATTTAGTAGCAGGGTATCAAGCGGGAGTTACTCCTTTACCTTGTTCCCAATGTAATAGAATGGTCAAGTTTTCTCCTATGTTAAAATATGCTAAAGAAACATTGGGAATTGATTATATTGCTACTGGACATTATGCCAGAATTAAATATGATCAAGAAACTAAAATGTATCATCTTTTAAGAGCGGTTGATCGCCACAAAGATCAATCTTATTTTTTATATGATTTAACCCAAGAAATTTTAGCTGGAACTTTATTTCCTTTAGGGGAACAAACGAAAGAAGAAACTCGTAAAATTGCCGCTCAACTTAACTTAAATACCGCCCATAAACCCGAAAGTCAAGATTTATGTTTAATTGAATCTCATGGTTCAATGAAAGAATTTTTAAATAAATATATTGAAGAAAAAGAGGGAGAAATTATTACTGAAGATGGTAAAGTTTTAGGCACTCATCAAGGCATTCATCATTATACGATTGGGCAAAGAAAGGGCTTAGGAATTGCCTATTCTGAACCCCTTTATGTCACTCGTTTAGATCCTATTAAAAATCAAGTAATTGTTGGTACTCGTGAACAGGGAGGGCGTTTAAATTGTACTTTAGAAAGAATGAATTGGTTATCAATAGTTGAACCCACCACACCAATTAAAGCACAAGTACAAATTCGCTATCGTTCTCAACCTGTTTTAGTAACAGTTATTCCCTTGGAAAATTCAAGGGTAAAATTAACTTTTGATCAGCCACAATTGGGAATTACACCCGGTCAGGCCGGAGTTATTTATAGTGGGGAATTATTATTAGGAGGGGGTATTATTGAAAAGGAATAAGTAATAATTAATAATTAATCACTAACTAATTAATATTTTACCAATGACCATTAGACCTCTTGGGAAAGTTAAATTAATAATTAATTATGATATTATTTTCATCAATTTTGATGGCTATTTCTTCTTAGTTATGACTTAACTTGTGCCGGAAGTCTAATGATCAATGACTAACCATTAAATCTAAATTTATGAAAGAGAAAGAGCTAATTAATCTTTTAGAAAAAATAACAGTAATCTTAAGAAAAGAATCTGATCATGATGACAATTTTAATTTTGTGTTTAGTGAAACTGCTCAGTTATTAAAAGCTGATCGCGCGTTACTTTTCTTATTCAAATATTATCAATCTATTTATCAAAATCAAATTAAAATTAATTATCTTAACGCAACAATTAATCTAGTTAATGAATGGGTTATAGATCAAGGACTTACAAAATCAAGTTTAATTTCTGTGGAGGTTACTGATTGTTTGTTTTGCCAAAAATTCTTCAAAAATCCAACCGATTGTTTAATTATTAACAATCTTGAAGAAGAATTTAATCAAGAAGAAATTAAAAAAATAGAGGTAGTTTTTCAACCAAAAACTTACCCCGGAATGATCATTATTCCTTTAATTCATTATTCTAACAGTCCTGAAAATTCTTTTGTAATTTTAGGAGTTTTAATGTTACAATATCAACAAATTTGTTTTTTAACACCACAAGAAAAGGTAATTGGTAATTGGTTAGGTTTACAAATTAGTAATAAAATAATTCAATCACAAGCATTAAGACAAGTTCAAAATATAGTTGATGAAAGAACATCTCAACTAAAATGGAGTTTAGAAGTACAACATAAACTATCAGAAAAAATGCGTCACCAGATTGAACAATTAAAATATCTTAATCAATTAAAAGATGATTTTATGAGTAGTATGAGCCATGAATTAAATACTCCTTTAACTACCATGAAAATGGCGATTAAAATGTTACGTCAAACTGGAGAACTTTCTGATCGACAAATTCGTTATTTAGATATTTTAGAACAGGAATGGCAAAGAGAATTTAATTTAATTAAAGATTTATTAACTTTACAAAAAATAGAATCTCACGAATTTATTTTTAATTTTAAAGAATTAGAAATTGAACCAATTTTAAAACAAGCTTTTCAAATTTTTCAAGAAAAATGGTTAGCCAAAGGCTTAGAATTAGAATGGAATATTAATGCAATTCGTTCTCCTTTGAAAGTTTATACTGATGAAGAAAGTTTTACTCATATTCTCAATGAATTATTATTAAATGCGGGTAAATATTCCGATCCAGAAACTTTAGTTATTTTTAATATTGATCAGGAAATTAAATCAGGGAAAGAAAATATTATTTTAGAAATTAGTAATTGTGGTGTGGAAATTTCCCCTGAAGAAATGCCTCATATTTTTGATAAATTTAGACGTGGCCAAGGCTTAACGGATCAGGCTGTCCCCGGCACTGGCCTAGGTTTAACTTTAGTAAAAATGTTAGTTGAACAATTAAATGGAAAAATAGAAGTTAATAGTGAAAAAGACGAAAATTTCAACTATTTTATCAATACTTTCACCGTAATTTTACCGCATTTTAAAGTATAAAAGATGGGGGTGTTTACATTAGGAATAATAATAAATTGATAACTAATAACTGATAACTAATAATTCTAATCTAAAGGAATAATTGTCACCCAATCTTGATATTCAGGGTCACGATTTTCCGTAATTGCGGTTAATTTTTCTTTGATTTTTTCCGTAATTGGTCGGGCTTCAGGTAAATCATAACATTCAATTCTTTTAACTGGAGTAATTTTGGCGGCCGTACCGCTTAAAAATACTTCATCAGCTATTAATAATTCGCTCTTATCTATGGGTCTTTCAATAACATCAAATCCCAAGTTTTTAGCAACAGTAATTATGCTATCTCTAGTAATACCTTCTAACACATCTTGATCAAAGCCCGGAGTAAAAAGTTTACCGTTACGAATGACAAATATATTCATACCTGAAGCTTCGGAAACTTTACCTTGAGAATTCATCAAAATTGCTTCATCAAAGCCCGATTCTACCGCCTCCGTTTTAGCTAATGAAGATGTAATATAAGCGCCACTAATTTTACCTCTTAAGGGGAAACTGCGGTCTTCTTGACGAGACCATGAACTGATGCGACAACTAATACCATCGGCGGCTAAATAATCACCTAAATTTAAACCATAAACAAAGAAATCTTTTTCAATTTTGTGTAATCTTGGGGCAATTCCTAAATCAGAAGTATACACAAAAGGACGGATATAAAATGATTCAGAAGGTTGATTTTTTTTGACAAAATCTATAATAGTTTCTTTAATTTTTTCGGCTGATAATTCATAGCGTAAAAATTTTGCACTATTACTTAATCTTTGACAATGACGATCTAAACGAAATAATAATATTTGTTTAGAATTTTGAGGATCAGGAATACCTCTTAAACCGCCAAAAGCCCCTGTACCATAGTGTAAGGCATGGGTAGCAATGGAAATTGTTGCTTGTTCAAAGGGAACAAATTGATTTCTAAAATAGGCGATCGGTAGAAAATTATCCATAATTAATTTGGTTTATTTTTTATTAGTTATTGTTTATTTTTTAGCTGTTAGCTGTCAGTTAATTATCAATTATCAATTATTGATTGATCCAGCCAGAAAGTAATTTTTTCTGAGCGAGGGAACGATTTTTCATTACTACAACTTGATAGCGATTAGGCTGAGGATCAGCTAATGTTACCGAGTAGGTTTTTAATTGATCTTGATTGAATAATGTAATGGTAATTGTATCACCTGATTGGTAATTTTTAAGCCGATCATTTAATTGATCTGCTGTTACTTTAATGTTATCTATTGCTAATAATTCACATTCAGGATCAATTCCTACTTTTCCGGCGGGGGAATTATGCGCGACAAATTTAATTATTTCCTTGCCATTTTCTGAATTTACCTTAATACCTAAATAGGGTAAATTTTTCTCATCAAAAATTGGTTTTAATTCTAAACCAAAGGGTTCAAAATAATAATTAAAGGGTAATTCTTCCGTGCCATTAATATATAAATAGAAAAATTCGGTTAAGTCTTGATCAGCTACTTTTTCAATGGTTTCTTTTAATTCTTCAGGAGTAAAACCGATCTCATTTTTACCAAAATTTAACCATAATTCCTGAAAAACTTGATCTAAACAACGCTTATTATGATGTTTTTTCCTAATAATTAAATCTAATAACAAAGAGACTAATTCCCCTTTTAAATAATAGGAAATTTGACAATTATCACTATTACTATCACGGCGATAAAGTTTGATCCAAGTATCAAAACTTGCCTCACTTAGAGGCTGAACTTTACGCCCTGGGGTATTTAAAAATCTGGTTATTTCCTGACTTAAATTATTAAGAAAAACATTACCATCATAAATGCCCGATCGCAGGGGAATTAAATTATCATAATAGCTAGTTGTACCTTCCGAAAACCATAAAGAAGTAGTATAATTTTCCTGATCATAATCAAAAGTTTCTAGGGCTTTTGGCCTAATTCTTTTCACATTCCAAAGATGGAAAAATTCATGCGCCACTAACTGCATAAAACGATTATATTTTTCTGGCTCTTTAAAATGAAAACGAGGGTAAATTAAAGAACAACTATTTTTATGTTCTAAGCCTCCATAACTATTAGCACAATGTAAGAAAAAAGTATAATTTTCATAGGGTAAACCATCAAAAATTTGAGCTTGAGTTTCAATAATTTTTTTTGTATCTTCAATCATTTTTTCTGCTGGAAAATTACCTTGCCCCCAGATCGCCCATTGATGATCTTTTCCTAATACTTCAAAATCAAAAATTTGATGAGTTCCTATTTCAAAAGGACTATCTACTAAAGTATCAAAATCTTGAGCTAAAAACATATTTTTCCCCGTTAAAATTGGGGTCAAACTGGTGCTAACTTGCCAATTTTCAGGGGCTTTTATTGTTACTTGAATCGGCAATTTTTCCCAATCAGGAATATAGAAAAACATCGCCGCCCCATTAAAATAACCGTGAGTGCTATCTAAATGATTAGTTCTAACGGTTAATTCATTCGCAAAAATGCGATATTTAATATATAAAATTTCACTATTTAGGGTTTTAATTTGCCAGTGATTTTTACTAATTTTCTGGTAATTTAAGAAAACATTAGCTTCATTTTGTACCCGAAAATCCTGTAAATTTTTCCCATATTCCCTGACTAAATATGATCCGGGAGTCCACACCGGAAATTTTAAATCAAGGATAGATTCTTGCCAATTTTTAACTTCTAAAGTTACTTCAAAAAGATGTGTTTGAGGTTTGGTTAAGTTAACGGTATAGTGAATAATAGGTTGATTTTTAGTCATTAATAAATTAAAATAAATATGCTAATTATTACCTGATTAATTGATAAATTAAATTATTATTAATTTTAGATACTCATAACAAATACCAAAATTAATGTTTCTCTGCTAAATAGGCTAATTGTTTAATATTAATTAATAATAAACTTTGATGATCGTCATGGGTTTCTAACCATCTTTTACTCTCCAATTTTTCGAGAATTTTTTGACTTTCTTCCGTTTTAATATCAGAAATATAAGCCAGATCTTCATCAGGTATTCTCAAGATTTCAATGCCCTGTCCCGTGCGTTTACCATAGTTTTCAGCCAATGTTACTAAAGTTCTAACTAACTTAATGGCCGGAGGTTGATTGCGCAATTGAAAACGAACATTTGTTAATCTTACTCTTTTCACCATTAACTGTAACATTCGATGGTGAAGTTGGGGATCTTTAAATAAAGTTTGAATGAATCTTTGGGCGGAAACACTTAATAATTTAACTGGAGAAAGTGCTACCACATCGGTGGAACGGGGCGACTCGTCTAAAATAGCCATTTCGCCAAAAAAATCACCACGCCCTAAGACGGCTAGAGTCATGGCACTATCACCACTTAAACGGCGCACTTTTACCCAGCCTGAGACAATGAAATAAACGGCATTTCCCCAAGAGTCTTCCATTAAAACCGCCCGATCTTTTGGATATTCGTGTTCAACGGCAATAGATAACAGCCAGTCTATAGTTTCAGGGCTGGAGGTGCTAAAGAGGGGAAAAAGGTCACTAAAAGCCTTGGTATCCATGAAATCTCTTAAACTTAAGGAATTAATTAATTATAGCAATTAGCTATTAGCTATCAGCTATCAAATTTATCTTAACATATTAACTTTAATTTATTTGATCAATTATTTTTGATAATAGCGTAAATTATTATTACTAATAAAGACTAATAAATAATAAAACCTTTAAGAATTAAAAATATCTTTGCCCTGTTGTAAAAATTTTAAATCTTTAATTTGCCATTGGGGATTATTAAGTAAGGTTTGTTTTAAACTACCAAGTAAAATAAATTGTTCACAGGATGAAAGGGAAATTAATTGCCGTTTTGAGTTAGGATCAATTCTAAAATCAATGGTAGCAATTCTAGTTTTTTCATCTACTTGAAAACGATAACCCACAATATTAAAATCACTACTATTATTTTGATCTAAAATTAAAGTGATCGTTTTTTCCAAACTTTCTTTTTCAGGAAATTCTACGATTTTTGTGATATATTTTTCGCATAAGTTATCAGATTGATAAAGAGTAATCTTAATCTTTTTTTCAGATTCTGGAGTTTGATTATTGCTAGAATTAGACTGATTAGTATTATTTGTCGGTGAAGAATTTGGCTGACAACTATTAAGATAAATCGTAGATAAAATTAAAATAGATAAAATTAACTTAGGAAAATTAAGGAGCATCTTTAATATAAAAATTTTCTAATTAATTAATGTTACAAATAACCAATAACCAATAACAATTTTATGTTAAAATTAGATTAAGTTTTACAAAGTTTTTTTACAAAGTTTATAGATAACTGAAAATGACAGCCACTTGGACTCATCGCCATATTTTATCTTTAGATCAGTTCACCCCTGAAGATTATAATACCGTATTACAGACCGCCTCTAGTTTTCGGGAAGTTCTCTCCCGCCGGATGAAAAAAGTACCCGCTTTACAGGCTCAAGTGGTAGCTAATCTCTTTTTTGAGCCTTCTACGCGCACCCGTAGCAGTTTTGAGTTGGCCGCCAAAAGATTATCCGCCGATACCCTCAATTTTTCCCCCAGTACATCATCCCTCACCAAAGGCGAAACCATTTTAGATACTGCTAAAACCTATTTGGCCATGGGGGCTGATCTGATGGTGATCCGTCATAAACAGGCGGGAGTTCCCCATGCGATCGCCGCCGAAATGGATCGCTTAAACTCAGGAGTGAAAATCTTAAACGCCGGAGATGGTCAACACGCCCACCCCTCACAAGCCCTTTTAGACCTGTTTACCATTACGAGCCTACTCCAACCCGAAAATCCCTCGATCGAGGCGTTAAAGGGCAAAAAAGTCGCCATTGTAGGGGATATTTTACACTCAAGGGTAGCCCGTTCTAATATTTGGAGTTTAACTACGGCCGGTGCTAATGTCTATTTATGTAGTACACCCACCCTTGTACCGAGACTATTTGAGAATTTTTTACCGAGCTACCCCTACGGCCAATTATTTGTAACATGGAAATTAGAGGAAGCCTTACAGGATGCTGATTTTGTCATGACCTTAAGATTACAACATGAAAGGATGAGCGATCATCTTTTACCCAGTTTACGAGAATATCATCAAAAATACGGTATTACAAGGGAAAAAATCAAAATTTGTCAAGATCAGGTCAAAATATTACATCCTGGCCCTGTCAATAGGGGAGTAGAAATCAGTTCCGAGTTGATGGACGATCCCCACTTCAGTTTAATACCCGATCAAGTTACCAGTGGCGTAGCCGTGCGCATGGCCTTACTTTATCTTTGTGGTTTATCATCTTAAGTTATGGGTTATTAGTTATTAATTATTATTAATTATTATTAATTATTACTAGGAATAGAAGGAATAGAAGGGGTAGGATTTAATAAGGGACGCATGACCACAAATCCCGCCCCAAAAGCCGTAATCACAATTAACAAAATCGCTAAAAATAATAACCAACCATTTAAAGTATTAGCATTTTCGTCTAAATCTAAGCCATTTTGATATTCTTTAATTGGCAATTTTTCCTTTTTAACAGGGGGCTTAGGGCGTTTTTTCTTAACTTTTCCCATGGTAGAATTGACAGGTTTAACTTTAGAATCAGATGGCACTACTACTGGTAAATTGATTGATTCTTGAATCGGCTGATCCATCATTTCCATTTCTTCCTCATTAATCAATTCTTGTAAACCCTGTAAAACGATTTCATTCTGAGGTAATTGATTAGAAACAAAATTATTTTGAACCTTAGAAAATTGAGGAATATTTAAAGATTGAATATTATGTTGAACCTGCTCAACCGTTTGTAAAATGGTGATAATCTCTTGACGTAATTGTTGATTTTGGCTGACTAATTCTTGATTAATTTGTTTAGTTGTAGTTAATTCTGCTTGAGTGCGATGGAAATTTTCTACTAATTGTTGATAAACAAAAATTGGCACAGCTGAACGAGAATTTGGGTTAATCGTATTACTTGAAATTGATTCTCCTTTGGCAAATGGTTGATTTTGAGGATTAGTCTGGAAATTAGTAGTCATCGTTGAATAATGAATAATTGACAGTAAATATTGGACAGGTAGCTAATAGCTGATAGCTAATAGCCCATAGCTAATAGCTATTAACTGTGAAAAATTAGCGTCGAGGAAAACGACGACGTTGTAAAAAATCAGGAATATCCAAGCCAGTTTTCTTGGGAGGATCAACGGGGGGGGGAGGAGCAACCGGAGGATTTTGATTAATGGGTTGAGAGGGGCTAGGAACTTGACGTACAGGGGTATTGATTGCTATTTTAACCTGATTCAAGGCCACCGCTTCAGGAGAAAAACCAGTGGCAATCACCGTAATTTTAATTTCACCCTGTAAATGTTCATCAATAACCGCCCCAAAGATAATATTAGCATTGGGATCCACCACCTCATAAATAGTTTCAGCGGCGGTATTAACCTCATGTAAAGTTAAATCATGGCCTCCGGTAATATTTAGAACCACCCCTTTTGCCCCATCAATGGAAGCTTCTAATAAAGGAGAAGAAATAGCCGCCACGGCCGCTTCTCTGGCTCTTGATTTTCCAGAGCCAATGCCAATCCCCATTAAGGCCGATCCCGCATCCGCCATCACAGCCCTCACATCGGCAAAATCCACATTAACTAAGCCCGGAATAGTAATAATATCAGAGATACCCTGTACCCCTTGACGTAAGACATCATCAGCCACTCTAAAAGCTTCTTGGACAGGGGTTTCCGGCGGAATTACTTGTAATAATTGATTATTGGGGATCACGATTAAAGTATCCACTTGACTTTGAAAGGCATTAATCCCATCTTCGGCTTGGGTAGTACGCCTACGGCCTTCAAAGGTAAAAGGGCGAGTAACCACCCCCACCGTTAAACAGCCCATTTCCTTAGCAATTTCCGCCACAATGGGAGCCGCACCTGTACCAGTACCTCCACCCATTCCCGCCGTAATAAAGACTAAATCTGTGTGTTCTAAGGCATGGGCGATTTCATCCCTTGATTCTTCCGCCGCTTTTTGCCCGATCGCCGGATTCCCCCCTGCACCCAGACCTCTAGTTAATTTTTGTCCAATTTGGAGACGATAGGGGGCTTGAGACTGATCTAAAGCTTGTGCATCGGTATTAATCGCCCAAAATTCAATATTGGTGACACCACTAGAGATCATACGGTTAACACCATTACAACCTCCACCACCAACACCGATGACTTTAATCCGAGCCAAAGTTGATGGAATGATATTATCTTTACGCTGTTCCTCACCGGAAAGTTCTGAGGAATGATGAGAATCGGGATTATAAGGTAATCCAGAAGGCTTAAAGGGGTGATGATTTTCCACTGTAGTTGATGATGATAAGGTAGAAGATTCGTTGTGATTATTTTGATGATAATTTATTGACATACCCCGCCCAATTTGTGCGAGGATTCTTTGAAAGGGGATAATACCCGAACTACAACTGCTAAAACCTGATTGACTCGAATCTTAGTGTTGTACGATAGGCGATGTCAATTGCCTTTACTTGTGTTTGCTTTGATCCATACTAACCATTTGGGTTAATCGAGATTTTCTGATGATAATAAATTTCGTGTCATCTGGACAAGTTAAATTTTGATCTTGATTTAAAGTTTATCTTTATAATCATAAAAATTGATAAGTTTAAGGGATTATGTAAACTATTATGTCTGTTAAAAGAATTTTTGGCATCAAAATATATTTTAGTCCTTGGTGATTGGTTAACTTTTTACTATCAACTTGTTAACTGTTTACTGATGACTGATTAAGGATTAATTTTGACTTTTAAAGCAATTTGGGCTTCAGAAAAATTAGTGTTTTGGTCGGGCTGAGTCGAATCTTTAATTAATTGAATGGTTGGATATTGGGGGTTAGTTAAGTCTACATATTCAATGGAATTAATCGCAATCTTGGTGGGTAATTCTCGCATTTTCGCCAAAACCCGAAGTTGTTGATCTAAAAAAGCCCAACTCCCCCCACAATAAACTTTTCCTAATTCTGTTACCAACACCAAATTATTAGGATTTTGCCAATCTACTGCGGAAATTTTAATCACGGAACTTTGAATTAAGGGATAAAGAATTTGCCAATGTGATCGCAAATCCTCATTAAAACCTAAAACTTTTAATTTCGGTAAATCTAATTTTTCTTGAATTTGATTATAACTACTTTGGGGCATCCAAATACCTTGGGCATCTAAAAAGCCCGGTTCTTGATCAAATGGAGAAGTGGCGATCGCTACGGGTTTTCTTTCTTGAACCATAATTTTAAGACTAGGAGGAAATACCTGACGGGATACCAAAGCTTGGGAGATCGGGCCCGTAGACTCCAATTGATCAGCTAATATTTCAGGTTCAATTTGTAACAAAGATTGGGGATAATCAAGAGGCAATAAAGATCGAATTGCTTCAGGTGATAAAAATTTATTGCCTTCAATTTCAATCTGTTGACTCCCATAAATAATCCAATTAGATCGAGTGATAATTCCAGTTAATCCCCCCATGATGGTTATAATTAAAGTAAAACGCCATAAACCTTGCCAAAAAAAGATTTTTTTTTGTCGTCTCAGTTGTTTTCTGCGTTCCCTGAGTTGTTCAGAAGAAACTGATACAATACTTGTCATTGCTTGATTACTCCATTGTTCCCCTGATAGATCAAAATTAGAGAGAAGATAGTTTAAAATAAATTAAGTTAGGAATTTTTTTGTTAGAATAACATTATACTCAAAATTTTTTTCAAGATGATCAGCAAAAATCTTGTTAAATATTAACATTAAATGCTTCAACTTTTTTCCTAATTGTCAACTGATAAATATTAAATCACCCATCTTAAAAATTAATCCGCTTATGATTATTTCAAAACGAGGACTAATTCTCGGTACAACTGCGATCGCAATCTCTACTGTAGCCGTCATTGGAGCGGGGATCCACCTTAGCCACAGTCAATCTTTATATTCAGATAGTTCTAAAGAATTGGTAGATGAAGTTTGGCAAATTGTCTATCGAGAATATGTGGATGGTACGTTTAATGGTCAAGATTGGAGAGCAATTCGTCAACAATATTTAAGCCGTGATTACAATAGTGATGAAGAAGCCTATGAGGCCATTCGAGAAATGTTAAAAAATCTCAATGATCCCTATACCAGATTTATGGATCCCGAACAATTCCAAAATATGAAAATTGATACCTCTGGAGAATTAACGGGGGTAGGGATCCAAATTCGCCAAGATGAGCAAACGGGTAAAATCTTTGTTGAGTCTCCCATTGAAGGAACTCCCGCTTTTAAGGCGGGTATTTACGATGGTGATATTATCATTAAAATTGATGGTGTTACAACCGAGGGCATGACTTTGGAAGAAGCGGTTAGTAAAATCAGGGGCAGACGTGGCACTGAAGTTGTTTTAACCATTCTCAGACAAACTAAACAGGGGGATAATGTCACTGAAGAAATTAAAGAGTTTCCCCTGATTCGAGATATAATCCAAATTCATCCTGTTAGTTTTAAGGTGATTGACCATGATCCCCAAGTTGGGACGGTGGGTTATATCCGTTTAAATCAATTTAGCGCCCAAGCACCAGGGGAAATGGCTAATGCTATTAATGAGTTAGAAACTCAAGGTGTTAAAGGTTATGTCTTAGATCTGCGTTCTAATCCGGGCGGACTGTTAAATGCTAGTGTTGATATAGCCAGAATGTGGATTGAAAATGGTACAATTGTATCTACTGTTAATCGTCAGGGAACTGTTCAGGTAGAATCGGCTAATCATGGTGCTTTAACCGATAAGCCTTTAGTGGTTTTAGTGGATGGGGGATCCGCTAGTGCGAGTGAAATTCTCAGCGGCGCACTCCAAGATCATCACCGTGCCATGTTGGTGGGAACAAAAACTTTTGGTAAGGGTCTAGTTCAATCGGTTAAAGAATTAACCCATAGTAAGGCCGGAGTGGCGGTAACGATCGCTAAATATTTGACTCCTAACGGGCGTGACATTAATAAGGAGGGGATCCCGCCGGATGTGGTTTTAGAATTAAATGAGGAACAAAGACAAGCTTTATCCCGTGATCGCCGTTTAATTGGGACTTTTGATGATCCTCAATTTGCTAAAGCGTGGGATATTGTGTCTCAAGAAATTGCATCAACCACAAACGGAAATCAGTCTCCGGTGATTAGTCATCAGTGATTAATGATTAATGACAAATTAATGTTAAGATATTTCAAATAAAACAAATTTTATTAAATTTAGTTCCTAATTGATTCAATTTTATGTTTGGTTTTAAGTCCTTATTTTTCACCCAGAAAAAGCTATTTTCTTGTTTATTAATCTTAACATTAAGTCCAATTTTTCTGCCTTTTTTTAAAGTTAATGCTCAAACTTCAACTACTCAAGAAAATGTAAATAATAATGAAAATCAAGATTTAACAATTGTTCGGCCTTTGGAAAAAGATGAGCTTTTTAGTATGGTGGGGGCGCAAAGATTACAAACTGAAGGAATGGCGGCTATTTCTGCTCAAAATTATCAATTAGGAATTGAAAAATTACAGGAATCACGTCAAGTTTTTAATCAACTTTCTAATTTTCATTTACAATTGGCTAATCAATTTCAAGGTTTTAATAATAATATTTATAATGCTAGACGTAGAAGTGCTTTAGAAGCTGGTCAAAAACGAGATGAAGTTACTTTGTTATTGGCTAATGCCCATCAACAAGCCGGAGAAGCTCCTCTTGCTATTCCTTTATTAATACAAGTAATTGAATCACAATTGCCTAGTAGTGATTTGGGAATACAAGCTTATCAAAGTTTAATGGGTTTAGGTTTTTCTACTATTGCTTTATCAAATCCTGAAAATATTAATACTGAGAATAATGGCACTGAAAATAATAGTAATGAAACTCCAGAAACTCCAGAAACTGCAGAAATTCCTATTAATGAAATTAGCCCAGAAAATGATTTATTTAGTTTGAAGGCCGCAGAAAATTTAATGGCACAAGCTCAACAAAAAATTGATCAACAAGACTATGAAGGGGCGATCGAAAAATTAAAACAAGCCCGTCAAATGCTTCAACAATTATCAAATCTTCATTTGAGATTAGCTAATGCTTTTCAAGGGATTAATCCTGATATTTATGCTGATCAACGTCAAAAGGCTTTTGAAACTGGGCAAAAAGGAGATGAAAGCACCTATCAAATGGCTTTGATCCACCGTCAACAACATCAAGCGGCTTTAGCTATTCCTTTATTAATTCAAGTGATTTCTTCTCAGTCTCCCAGTAGTGATTTAGGAAAATTAGCTTATCAACAACTTTATGATTTAGGTTTTGTGGATAGTGCTTATAGATAAACTATTAATTAATTATTAATAATAGTTTAATCTTGAGAAATTAATTAATTTCATTAATATTTAATAGCCCTTCAGGGGGATTAATATAAATTTTTTTCTCTTTTAAATCAACGATCGGAACAATCTCTTTGACAAAAGGAATTAAAATAGAAACGGGCTTAATTTTTTTATTAGTCTGTTTCTTAATTTTACTTTTTCTAGTAATCTTTGAAACATCGGGAATAACAATTTCTTTAACTTCGGGTTGTTTGTGTAATTGTACTTCTAATAAATCATGGCCGGCGGTATATAAATCAACTACAAAACCAATATTTTCCCCTGTTTGCTGATGATAAACTTCTAAATTAATTAAGTCACAAACGTGAAATTCATCTTCATCTAATTCGGGAATATCTTGTTTATTAACTAATAATTTACAACCTCTTAATTTTTCGGCTTCATCACGATAATTAAAACCTTCTATTTTGATAACATAAACATTTTTTCCGGGGACTTGATAACCTTTAATTAAATTGATTTCCTGTGGTATAGTTTGATCTGGATAAAGAAGCCATCTTTTTCCCCCTTCTTCAAAACGCTCTGGAAAATCAGAATCACTATTAACTTTAACTTCTCCTTTTAAACCATGAGAAGCTACAATTGTACCAATTTGAATCCATTGATTAAGGTCAGAAAAATTATCTTGCATTTGAATTAAGTAATAATTAATAAGTGATAAGTAATCGGTTAAAAGTTAACAATAATGACCAGTAACTAATAACAAAATAATTACTGTTTACTGTGTTAGTATACACTAAATTCTTGATTATTTATAAAACAATTATTAATAACTAAAATGAGACAAGCTAAAATTGGCGTGATTGGTGGGAGCGGTTTATATAAAATGGATGCTCTCAAAAATGTGGAAGAAATTAATCTTTCTACCCCCTTTGGTATGCCTTCAGATTCCTTCATCATTGGGGAGTTAGATGGGGCAAATGTGGCTTTTTTGCCCCGTCATGGTCAAAATCATCATTTACTCCCTTCTGAAGTGCCTTATCGTGCTAATATTCACGGCATGAAACAGTTAGGGGTTGAATATTTAATTTCGGCTTCGGCGGTAGGCTCACTACAAGAGGAAATGAAGCCTTTAGACATGGTAATACCTGATCAATTTATCGATCGCACTAAAAACCGCATTTCTACTTTTTTCGGTGATGGCATTGTGGCTCATATCGGTTTCGGTGAGCCTATTTGCGGTAATTTAGCCCAAGTGTTAGGGGATGCGATCGCCACTTTAAATTTGCCTGATGTGACTTTACACCGTAGTGGTACTTATGTTTGCATGGAAGGGCCGGCTTTTTCCACGAAAGCCGAGTCTAATTTATATCGCAGTTGGGGGGGATCGATCATCGGCATGACTAACTTACCTGAAGCAAAATTGGCTAAAGAGGCTGAAATGGCTTATGCTACCTTGGCTTTAGTGACAGACTATGACTGTTGGCATCCCGATCATAATCATGTAACAGTAGAAATGATTATTGATAATTTACATAAAAACGCTGAAAATGCTCAAAAAGTTATTAGAGAAACAGTTAAAAGATTAACTGAAAATCCTCCGCTTTCTAAATCCCATCGAGCTTTAAAAAATGCAATTTTAACTCCTTTAAATAAGGTCTCTGAAAACCAATTAAAAAAATTAGAATTATTGTTAAAAAAATATTGTTAATCAAGTTTTTTTTCGATTAGTTAATATTTAATCTGTTAACATTAAAACTGAGCTTAATAAATCAAAAATTTTGAAAAACTAGATTAATAAAAATTGAGATAACTTTAATTTATTGATTAATTTTGATGAGCCTTGAACTGTTATACTGAGGTTGTCAAAGTGTAAATTCAAGGCTTGTTTAATCATTATTAATTATCTTCAATTCTTTGACATTTTTCTAAGGCAAATTTTAAGCTTTGTAAATGAATTGGTTTACTAATATAATCATCCATTCCTGCTTCTAAACATCGTCTGCGATCGCTGGGAGTATGATTAGCAGTCATGGCAATAATACGAGGCCGTTTTGGATAAGACCACAGATGAAAAAGTTGTCTAGTCGCTTCAATTCCATCCATTTCTGGCATCATCAAATCCATTAAAATAACATCATAAAATTGACGGGAAAAAGCCTCTAAAACTTCTAAACCATTACTAACTACATCGGCAGTATAACCTAAACGCTTTAAGATTAATAAAGCAATTTTTTGATTAGTATTATTATCTTCGGCCAGTAAAATTCTTAAAGATTTTTGTTCAAGTTGTTCAGGAATAATACAAATATTATTGTTAAATTTTTCGCTTATTTCCTGATTAATTTTAACAGCAATGGCTAGGATTGTAAAATAGAAAGTTGATCCAACATTTTCTTGACTTTCTAACCAAATTTCCCCCCCCATTAAATCACAAAGACGCTGACAAATCACCAATCCTAGTCCTGTTCCTGCATATTTTCTCGTAGTAGAGCTATCCCCTTGACTAAAAGGTTTAAATAATTTTTCTTTGTAATCTTCAGAAATACCAATTCCGGTATCTTTAACCGCAAAATTAAGCCTATAAATATTATCATCTTCTAATTCACTATCAACTAATAAATTAATTTCTCCTTTTTCAGTAAATTTAATGGCATTGTTTAAAAGATGAATTAAAATTTGATTTAAACGGGTATTATCAGCTTGTATAAAATTGGGAGTTTGGGGGGTAATGAGATAATTTAATTTTAAATTTTTAGCTTGAGCTTTATTATTTATTATTTGAAAAATAGTTTTAATTGATTCTTGTAAATTAAAAGTATTTTCTTCTAATTGAATTTTGCCTGATTCGATTTTAGAAAAATCAAGAATTTCGTTAATTATATTTAATAATTGATCATTACATTGACGAATTGTATCAGTAAAAAATAATTGTTGCTCATTTAATCTTGTATCTAATAATAAAGTAGTCATGCCGATAATTCCATTCATGGGGGTACGAATTTCATGACTGATAGTTGCTAAAAATTCACTTTTAATTTGATTAGCTTTTTCTAAGTTTAATTTCGCTTTTTCTAAAGCTTTTTGTGTATTTTTTAATTGGGTAATATCAAAGCGAATTGCCATATATTGAAACGGTTTTCCCATCTCATTTAAAAAAGGAACAATGGTTGTTGCTACCCAATAACAAGAGCCATCTTTGGCTTTATTTTTAACTTCTCCTTGCCAAATTTTTCCCTGACTAATAGTTATCCATAATTCCTTAAAAAATTCAGCAGAATGATAATCTGATTTAATAATTTTATGGGTTTTTCCGATTAGTTCATCTCTGGAATATTGGGAAATTTGACAAAATTTATCATTGACATAAGTAATAATTCCTTTTTCGTCTGTAATAGCCACGATCGCCGATTGATCTAATACAAACTTTTGAAATTCTAACTGTCTAATAATTTCCGGCGAATTAGCAAATTGATATAACCTATTTAATTTTTGATTTTGTTTTTTTGATTCTATCTTTTTAATTTGATCTTGTTTCAATTGGAGATAATGTAAAATAAAAAAAAGCCAAGATATTAATAAACTTAGCCATAATAAAAAATTAGATAGATTATTCATAACATTAAACATTAACTAATAGTTAAAATTATGGACCACTAAAAACAGCATCTTCAATATCTTGACGACTTAAAGAATATTTAAAAGCCCGATTAATGTCGCTACCATCAGCCCCGGCCTTAAAATAACAAACAGTTAATTTATCAATATCTAAATTAATTTCTGCTTTCCAATCGGCTTTTTCTATATACCAACAATGTAATTCTTTTGAGTCTTGTTGACACCCTAATTTTCTTAACCATTGTTCAATACAAGAAAGGGTATGATTATATAAAGGCGTGTTAGCAGGAGGTAAATAAATCATAATAATTAATAATTAATAATGGATAATTGATTGATAATGGATAATACCATTTGATCTTGATGAAAAAACTTAACTAAAAAAACTAATAATAAACAACCAATAACAGTAATACTTAATAAAAATAAAGCGAAAATTTCCCCTGCTGATAAGGGGCGATCACTAGGATCAAGATAGGCCGATCTTGAAGTTTCAAAAGTAGTTTCATCTCGTAAATTTTGATGAGTTTGAATTACATTAACACGGGAATAACCTATTTGATAATCATACATTAATCTTAAATGGGGATGACTCAAAGTTGCATAAGCTTCATTTAATCTTTGAAATTTAGCCGTAGCAATTTGGGGCGGTAATTCTGTGGTATCAGGATGATATAATTTACTCAATTTTCGATAACTACGCCTAACTTCAATCACAGAAGAAGTAGGATGTATTCCTAATATTTGATAATGATTTTCTTCTGTGTCTAAAAAAGTAGTTTCAGGAAAATTTTTTTGATTATAAAAATTATCTTGATTTGTAGTCATTGTTATTGATTATTTGGTTATTTGTTATTGGTTATTTGTTATTCAGTAACAGCTAAAATATACCTTTTTAACTGATCACTGTCTCGGGTTTTTGTTCATTAAATTTTGAACTTCGGCCGCATGATAAGAACTTCTGGTTAAAGGCGAAGAAACCACCTGTAAAAAACCTAAACTTTCTCCATATTTACGCCATAAATCAAACTGTTCAGGATTGATAAATTCCTTTAATTGTAAATGTTTAGCCGTAGGTTGTAAATATTGACCAATCGTTAAAATATCACAATCTACTGTTCTTAAATCTCTCATTACTTGCCTAACTTCCTCATCAGTTTCTCCTAAACCTACCATAATGCCGGATTTTGTATAAATTTGAGCAGATAACTCACGGGTTTTTTTCAATAATTCCAGCGATCGCTCATAATCACCTTGGGGGCGAGTTTTCTTATATAATCTAGGTACAGTTTCCGTATTATGATTTAAAACCTCTGGTTTAGACTCAATAATTAATCTTAGAGCCTCCCAATTACCACATAAATCAGGAATTAAAACCTCAATAGTGGTACGGGGTGAAACCTTGCGAATTTCCTCAATACATCTAACAAACTGGGAAGCCCCCCCATCCGCTAAATCATCACGATTAACAGAGGTAATAACCACATGACTCAGATTCATCCGTCTCACAGCCTCAGCCAAATTAAGAGGTTCAAGAGGATTAAGAGGTTGGGGCTTTTTCTCAAAATCAATATCACAATAGGGACAAGCACGGGTACAAGCAGGCCCCATAATTAAAAAGGTAGCCGTACCCCCATTAAAACATTCCCCAATATTAGGACAAGAAGCCTCCTCACAGACCGTATTAAGATTTAAGTCGCGCAAAATTTCCTTAACATTGCCAACCCGTTCCCATTGAGGGGCTTTTACCCGTAACCAATCAGGTTTAACCGTCACTTTTTTTCACTCCCACTATACTAATATTAATCTTTATGATAATATAAAAGATGTTTATTAGTCTGTGGGAACTAGCAACAGTTCACTGACAACAGTAAAGCGGGATGTGGCGCAGCTTGGTAGCGCGCTTCGTTCGGGACGAAGAAGCCGCAGGTTCAAATCCTGTCATCCCGATTAAAATTTGTACATTTGATCGATCTACAAGATCCCTTAAATCACAAATAAAAGGGGCAAACCCCAATCGGTTTACCCCTAAATTTTAAAATAATTTAAGTTTTTTCAATTAATTTTTTTTGATTTTTTTATTAAATTGTGATTCAATTAAATCAAAAACTATTGAACACATAACTTAACATTGGCATTTTGCAAACCCCGTTGCTTAACTTCAGCTAAAGTTTTATTAACGGCGTATTTTTGGTTAATAGAATTAATTAACTCGGTTTGATTGTGCTTCTTAGCCACGCCCCAAAGATCCGCAATTAGATCAAATGAACCATCGCTATTGGCAGACCAACCAAGATCATATTCACCTTCAAGAACCGCTACGATGTCAGCCCTGATCATTTGACCATTATAGCCACGAACATCCGCATTGGTTTCGACAGAAATACCTAGATCACGCAAAGAAGATTTAAGAATCTCAGCAGAAGTGATTTTGGTACGAAGGGTGCTAAAGTGAGACATTGGGATTTCCTCCAATAAAAATTAAACAACAACGTATTTTGATTAAAGATTGTTAGTCAAAATCATTAAATGATTAATTAGACTAACCTTTCATCTAAATAGCTTAAAGCTATAAGTGAAAGACTGTTAAAACTCCAATCGCTGATATTCAGCCACTGAAGCAGACGCAGGCCTTGCCCTCTGTCTAGCCCAATCTCTTAGGGCGCTGACCTGTTCCGTCATGGTGCGAGATAAAGGAAGGGTTGATTTTACCGCAGAAATAATATCTAACTGGGTAAACTCCCGATCCTGTGCAAAGGCTTCATACATTGCGGCGATCAAAGCCTGTTCAATCTCTGCACCGGAAAATCCATCTGAAATTTTCGCAAGTTGTTCCAAATCAAAACGACTGAGATCGTTGGGACGGCGTTTTTGTAAATGGATTCGGAAAATATCCTGTCTTTCCTCTAAACTTGGTAAGTCCACAAAAAAGATTTCGTCAAATCTACCTTTTCTTAAGAACTCTCCGGGTAGTCTATCTACTCGATTAGCCGTTGCCATCACAAACACGGGGGAGGTTTTTTCCTGCATCCATGTTAAAAATGACCCAAAAATGCGGCTAGATGTACCACCATCGGAGTCGGCGGATCCCGCTCCTCCTGCAAAGGATTTATCTAACTCATCTATAAATAAGATTGCAGGAGAAATGGATTCAGCAGTTTTGAGAGCGTTGCGTAAGTTAGCTTCGGAACGTCCTACCATTGAACCGTCATAAACGCGCCCCATATCTAACCTTAACAGGGGTAAACCCCATAAACGGGAGGTAGTTTTGGCGATCAATGATTTCCCACAGCCCGGAACTCCTAAGATTAACATTCCTTTGGGTTGGGGCAGTCCGTAAGCTCTTGCTCTTTCCGTAAAAGCGTTCGATCGCTGTCTGAGCCAATGTTTAATTTCTTCTAAACCTCCGATCGCATTGATGGTTTCATCTTCTTCGATGTACTCCAAAATGCCATTTCTGCGGATTAGTTGTTTTTTCTCAGACAGAATAATCTCCACTTCACTTTCCGTCAGACGGCCGGCTTGAACTAAAGCCTTACGATAAACCTTTTCGGCTTCATCTTTAGTCAATCCTAAAGCCGCCTTTAAAAGTTTTTCTTTTACTTCTTGATTAAGACGGCGGGGCTTACTTTTAATTAATTGTTTATCAAGTACCTGATCTAATTCTTGTAAAGTGGGAAGGGGATAGTCTAAAACTACCACTTCTTTTTCCAGTTCGATCGGCACCTGTTGCACAGGAGACATCAAAATAATAATTTTTTCCGTCCCTTTAAAAGAAGCGATCGCATCTCTTAACCATCGAGTGGTAACGGGAGCGTCAATAAAAGCATGAAGATCTTTAAAAATATAGATTCCATCTTGTTTTTGACGGATCACCCATTCAATAGCGGCCTCTGGAGAAACGGTATTGTGTTGGGTGGTATTGCGAGGTTGACCATATTCAACCATGCCATGAGTAACTGTCCATGTAAAAATTCTTCGTCTGGGATCGATCTGATTCTCTAAATCATGTTCATCGGAAAACTTATCGGCTTGTTGGTAAGCTTTACGAGGAGCTTTTTGTGCCTCTATTTTCTCTACGATCTTGGCGATCGCATCTTCACCCCGTTCTTCTTCCGAAGTCACCAGATAAATCAGAGGATATTGAGCTTTAATCAGGATACTTAACTCTTCTTTCATAGCTTTCCAATAAGAGCTTTCCAATAAGCGTTTGAGGATAAGAAAATTGATCTAAAAACAGATCACGAAAATTCAACATGAATCAAGTTACTAAATCAAGCTAAAGTAAAATCTGATTTTCCTGTACTTGATAATCGGCTTGATCTTCTGATGAAATTGAATGTGCTACTTCTAACGAAAACTCTTGTGTCATTAAGCTTGGTTGATTCTTTAAAGAAACTGTTTGACCATCTTTGATCACAAATGAACTGTCACAATCAGGACAACTATGAACTTGATAAGTTTTGCCCGTAGTTTGACTTCTGAGGGCTTCGATTTCTTCCACCACATCGGAGTGATGAAGATAAAAATGAATCGCCTGTTCAAATAGAGTTGACATTGAGGTAGCTTCAACCGCCGCTCGAATTTTTAGCTGACGATGAAGTTCTGGAGAAAGGTAAAGTGTGACTTTTTGCTTGTGTTGCATATCACTTCAATAGTTATTACCCGAAGGTATTTGTTTAACACTCTAGCTAGTCTTTTTTCATCTGTCAAGATGGCAAACCATTTTGACGGTATTTTTGTAACATTTCTTTACATTAACCCACTTTGAGAAAGACCTGATCAGTGCGAAATCCTATGTATATATACCTTTTGTAGAGATATTGTATGCAACATCTCTACTTTTGTTATTTTTAGGTCGCTATACTTACTTATTAGTTATTACTGATTAATTTAATTCCCCTGATGGCATAATCTAATAATTCAATGGGATGTTTAACTAAAATTGTTTGACCTTTTTTAGCTAAATGTTTTTGAATTTGTAAAGCACATCCGGGGTTAGGAGAAGCGATTAATTTTGCTCCTGTATTTAATAAATTATCAACTTTTTGTTGTCCCAATTCTTGCGCAACTTCCGGTTGTAATAAATTATAAACTCCCGCACTACCACAACATAAACTAGCATCAATGGGTTCTTTTATTTCCACATTAGGAATTTTTCTTAATAATTGTCTTGGTTGTAAACTAATTTTTTGACCATGTAATAAATGACAAGCATCTTGATAAACTAAAGTTAATTTTTCTTCAGTTATTGGTAATAATTCTGTAGTTAAACCAATTTCAATTAAAAATTCATTAATATCTTTAACTTTATTTGAAAATTGTTTTCCTTTCTCGGCATATTGGGGATCATCTTTTAAAATATGACCATATTCCTTTAAAGTGTGACCACAACCAGCCGCATTAATAATGATATAATCAACCCTAGTATTTTCAAATTTATCTATCATTTCTTTAGCTAAAGTTTGGGCTTGTTGTTCTTGCCCTTGATGACTAGGTAAGGCACTACAACAACCTTGATTTTTGGGAATAACAATTTCACAACCATTAGCACTTAAAACTCTCGCTGTTGCTTCATTAACCGGATTAAAAAATAACTGTTGAACACAACCTAAAATCATCCCTACTCGATAGCGTTTTGTGCCTTGAGCCTTGATCAGATCAGGAAAATTTGCTTTATTATTAAGCTGAACTTGGGGTAAAATTGACTCCATTGCCGATAAGCGAGGAGAAATTTTACTTAGTAAATTAGTGTGGCGAATTAATTTTTGAAAACCTAATTTTTGATATAAAAATAAAGCTGGTAAAAAGAAAGATAATCTGTTAGGATAGGGAAATAAATTAAAGATAATTTGACGAATAATATTATCAGAAAAAGAGCGTGTTTGATTGCGCTCAACTTGGGGGCGAGTGGCACTAATTAACTGATCATATTGTACCCCAGAAGGACAGGCCGTAGTACAAGCTAAACAACCTAAACAAGAATCAAAATGTTGAGCCGAAGTTTCATTAAAAGGGGCATTGTTATTATTAATAGCATCCATTAAATAAATTCTGCCTCTGGGGGAGTCCATCTCTTTTCCTAATACTCGATAACTGGGGCAAGTTGATAGACAAAAACCACAATGAACACAGGCATCAATTAAATTTTGAGCGGGGGGGTTTTGGCGATCGAAACCTTTAAATTCTTGATTATTGTTGTTAGTTTTGTTTAAAGTTTCCATGAATTAATTTTTATTTGATTAGGTAAATATGATTTATATTGTAGACAAATTTTAGAAATAATGGGAAGTGATAGCCGTGTTAACAAAAATGGAAAAAATCATCTTCTAATACTTCTTGTTACCTTGCTAAACTACCAATTTTCCGTAATTCTTTTGCTTGAATAACTAACAGTTAAGGTAACCCACATTCTGCATTTAAAGTGTATTATATGATAACACAAAAACACTGTGGGCATAAAGTGAGATAATGAAAGAGTCATTAAAAATATAAAAATCAACATTTAGTATTTTTATCTCCATTAAGTTTGTCTGATGAAATGTAATCTCAAAATTTACAGATTTTGACTCTAAAAAATGCTACAAATTAATCAAAATTATGTTTTAGATCAAAATCAAAATGTGGAAAGTTGAATATACTAAAAAATTTTTAAAGAATTAATATCATTACCTCAAGATATTGGAAATAATCGTTTAGGAATAGAAGCAAAAAGCTTACTTTCTAATCCCAAAAGTGAGCTAATCTTACTCGCTATTGCTTTAGCAGAAGCTATTTGAATTGTTGAGTGCAGTAAAACTTCTATTCCTTCAGTTACGGATTTCCTAACAGTTATTAATGCTGATCCAACAATTACTATTTATCATTTAGATCAAGCTATAATTAATCAAACATTAAAACTGTTGTTCAATCCATTCTATTACCTCTTGTTCTAAACAAGATTGATTAAATAAATTAATTTCTCGAACACAAGTAGGGCTAGTCACATTTACTTCCGTTAAATAACCACCAATAATATCTAAACCCACAAAATATAACCCCTCAGCCTTTAATTTTGGTGCTACAATTTCACAAATTTCCCTTTCTCTTGGTGTAATATCTACCTTCGCAATTCTCCCCCCAACAGCCATATTTCCCCTAAAATCACTACCCGTTGGAATACGATTTAATGCCCCTAAAGGTTCACCATTTAATAAAATAATTCGTTTATCCCCTTCTTTAGCTGAGGGTAAATATTCCTGAACCATAATTGGTTCTTGACCCTGTTTTGTGCTAATTTCAATCAAAGAATTAAAGTTAGGATCATTGTCTTTTATAAATAAAATTCCTTCCCCCGCTTTACCCCCTAAAGGTTTTAAAACGGCCGCCCCTTTTTTCTCAACAAATTCTTGAATAACCGTTTTTTCTTGAGTAACAATAGTTTCAGGAATTACTGATTGAAAATGTAACGCATAAACCTTTTCATTCGCATTTCTTAACCCTTGGGGATTATTTAAAACTAAAGTAGTTTTTGGTACTAAATCTAAAATATAAGTAGCATAAAGATAGGGGACATTAACCGGAGGATCTTTTCGCATCCATACCGCTTGAAATTCACCCAAAGGCATTAATTTTTTCTCTAAAATTTGATACCAATTATGATCAGAAACCCAATGATTATTAATTAGTTTAACCGGAGTTAATTCTACCTTATGTAAAGTCGCCCAAGGCTCACCTTTAATAATAGTTAATTCGTGCATTTCACAAATCCAAACTTCATGGCCATGAGCCTGAGTTCCTTCCATTAATGCCACAGTTGTATCATGTCTTGGATTAAGTTTGGCAATCGGATCAATAATAAATGCTAATTTCATATTTTATACTTTTTTAAAATTATTATTTTATAATTATATTATCATAATTGTTAAGAATAAGCTAATTTGTATTTAAAATAATTTATTGGTGATCAAAAATGCTTCAGGGCTTAATCAATCAAGAATCACAAAATCGTTAATTTTTTTTTACTTTCTACTAATTTCTACGGAAAATATTATTAAAAATACCTCAAAACCATCACTTGACAAAACAATAAAAATGTGCATTTTAAAAAGATCAGACGAGTAAAATGCTTATTCTATCTAGCTTAGAGGATTTTAAGAAAAAAAATAAAATTGATCTTAGCAGTCTTAACCTAAGAGTGCTAAATTAACTATTGGAAAATTAAAAAATATATTTCTAAAGTAGTAAAATCTATGGCAAAAATTATTTCGTTTAAAGAAGAATCAAGACGCGCATTAGAAAGAGGGGTAAACTCCCTTGCTGACGCTGTGCGCATCACTTTAGGCCCCAAAGGCCGCAACGTCTTATTGGAAAAAAAATTCGGCGCCCCTCAAATTGTTAACGATGGGATCACCGTTGCTAAAGAAATTGAATTAGCCGATCCCCTTGAAAATACTGGTGCTAGACTCATTCAAGAGGTAGCCGCCAAGACTAAAGATATTGCCGGAGATGGCACTACTACCGCCACCGTGATCGCCCAAGCCTTGATCCGTGAGGGTTTGAGAAATGTGGCCGCAGGTGCTAACCCTGTGGCTTTACGTCGTGGCTTAGAAAAAACCGTTAATTTCTTAGTGGAAGAAATTGCCAATATTGCCAAACCAGTTGAGGGTGATGCGATCGCTCAAGTGGCAACAGTTTCCGCCGGAAATGATACCCAAATTGGGGAAATGATCTCCACTGCCATGCAAAAAGTAACAAAAGACGGTGTAATTACCGTTGAAGAATCTAAATCCCTCGCTACTGAATTAGATGTTGTAGAGGGTATGCAGATTGATCGAGGATATATTTCTCCTTATTTTGTGACTGATGCAGAGCGTCAAATCGTTGAATTTGATAATCCTTTAATCTTAATTACTGATAAAAAAATCTCTGCGATCGCAGAATTAGTGCCTGTTTTAGAAAAAGTAGCCAGAGAAGGCAAACCTTTATTAATTATTGCCGAAGATGTGGAAGGAGAGGCTTTAGCTACCCTTGTGGTTAATAAAGCCAGAGGCGTGTTAAATGTGGCTGGGATCAAAGCCCCCGGTTTCGGCGATCGCCGTAAAGAAATGCTCAAAGATATTGCCGTTTTAACTGGCGGTCAATTCATTTCTGAGGAAGTAGGCTTAAGCTTAGATGATGTCACCCTCGATATGCTCGGCAAAGCTCACAAAGTGACCATTGATAAGGAAAATACCACCATCGTTTCTGATGATGAGAAAAGCCCTGATGTGGAAAAACGCATCGCCCAAATTCGCAAACAATTGGCCGAAACCGACTCTGAATATGACAAAGAGAAATTACAAGAGCGCATCGCTAAATTAGCCGGAGGGGTGGCTGTCATTAAAGTGGGTGCGGCCACGGAAACCGAACTTAAAGACAGAAAGCTCAGAATCCAAGATGCTCTGAATGCTACTAAAGCGGCTGTTGAGGAAGGAATTGTACCCGGTGGCGGCACAACCTTAATTCACCTTTCCGGTAAAATTGCTGAGTTTAAAAATACCTTAAGCAATAATGAGGAAAAAGTAGCGGCCGATATTATCGCTAAAGCCCTAGAAGCCCCCTTATATCAATTAGCTCATAATGCCGGAGTTGAGGGATCAGTGATTGTAGAAAAAGTAAAAGAAACTGAATTTAATGTAGGTTATAATGCTTTAACTGGTAAATTAGAAGACATGATCCAGTCTGGTATTATTGACCCTGCTAAAGTAGTACGTTCAGCAGTACAGAACGCTTGTTCTATTGCCGGAATGGTTTTAACGACAGAAGCCTTAGTGGTAGAAAAACCCGCACCCGAACCTGCTATGCCCGGTGGTGATATGGGCGGTATGGGCGGTATGGGCGGTATGCCCGGCATGGGAATGATGTAATTATAAATTAATTGCCCTCACCCCCTGCTTTCAAAGCAGGGCGTTTTCAAAGTCGGGGGTAAAATGCAAAATAAAAGTGATCTTTTCTTGGTAAAATCAGGAGTTAGATCACTATTTTTTTATCAAAAAAATTATCTTGAATAGTCTAACAGGAACTATTTGTCATTTTTGCTCACCCTTTTAATTTTAAATTTGATCCCAATAAGGATAATTTGAGTTATAATATGTCAAAAAAGGGGCATTAGCGCAGTTGGTAGCGCGCTGCGATCGCACCGCAGAGGCCAGGGGTTCGAGTCTCCTATGCTCCATTTTTTCAGGGACTACCATCCCTAGTTTTACAATGTTTATTTTTTGTCTTATTCCTTGTTTTCTCTGCCTTTCAGCCTTTGTTAAGTTTTGTAAATGTATCACGATATATCATTATAAGCAATAATGGAAGTAAAAAATTAAGCAAAGTTTAAGCAAGGTTTATTATGGAAGAAAAAATAAAACGAGCAAATGAGCGGTTGCGCTCGGCAAAGTTAGGGGTAACAATTCAACAAATAGGGAATAGATTATATTTAAGTGCTACGTTGCCCCCTAAGCCAAATTCAAATAGAACTAAACCCTATCAACAAAGAATTAGTTTGAAGGTTTATGCTAACGGTGCAGGGCTACAATTTGCGGAAAAAGAAGCAAGGAAGTTAGGAGATGCCCTTGGTTTTGGGTTGTTTAATTGGTCAGATTATTTAGAGGAAAAACCGGATACGGTTTTAATTAAGGATCTGATTAAGGAATTTGAGAAGGATTATTTTGATTGTCGGGCGAGAACTGAAAAGTCAGAATATACTTTTGTCCATGATTACGATTTAGTGTTCAAGAAATTACCTCAAGATCAGGTTTTGACGCAGGAGATTCTAATTAAAACTTTAACCTCAACTCAGCCGGATACCAGAACGAGAAAACGATATTATGTTGCCTTAAATGCCTTAGCTAAATTTGCGAAAATAGAAGTTGATTTAAGTCGCTATCAAGGTAGTTACAGTGCTAAATCAGCTAAACCCCGTGAATTACCCAGTGATGAGTTGATTGTACAAACTTTTTATTCGATTAAAAATCCTCAGTGGCAATGGGTATTTGGAATGTTGGCCACTTTTGGACTAAGACCTCATGAAGTTTTCCATTGTGATCCTAACTCCCGTTTCCCCGTCTTAGAAGTTCTCAAGGGGAAAACTGATTATCGCAAGGTTTACCCTCTTTATCCTGAATGGGTTGAACAATTTGATTTACCTAATTTTAAAGTCCCTAAATGTACGGGAAGTAATACTGATTTGGGGCATCGGGTAACTGTTTTTTTTAGAAGACAGAAAATCCCATTTGTGCCTTATGACCTCAGACACAAATGGGCTATTCGGGCGATCGAGTTTGGGTTAGATATTAGTTTATCAGCCCGAATGATGGGGCATTCGGTGAAAGTGCATACTGAAACTTATCAAAGGTGGCTTGGGGATAGTGTTTTCCAACGTGCTTTTGAAAAGATTGTTGACAATCCCCTTCGCCCGATCGCGCCTAAAGTCGCTGTTCAGCAGGAGAGTTGAGTAATTGTTCAATTTGTTTAACATTCCATTTGTAGGTAGCTCTCATGGCATTTTTGGAGCGTAAATCTCGGTAATGGATGCCGTGCTTAAATTGTTCTTTGCGTAATTGATAAAGGTGAGTTTTAGAAATACCAAGGGTGTCTAAAACTTCTTTAGTTGAAACCCATGTTTTATTTGCCATAATTATAGCAATCCTAAATAGGTTGTGGCAAAATTCCATATTGATAAAGTTTGGGGAAATCAAATATTTGACCATGCGCAAAAAACTTAAATAGCCACTTTACTATTTTAAATGATTTACATAAATGATAGAATTGTCTAATAAAATTTTTCACTTGTAGCCAAATATCTTCTACCGGATTTTGTTCTGGAGCATTAGGGGCAAATTTATGACAAGTAATTAACCATTCTTCTTCCAATAAATCTTGATTTATTATAGTTAAATACTCCCTAAATTCTTTTGAGTCATGATAGGTTGCTCCATCCCAAAATATTGCTAATCTTTTTCCTTTTCTTTTTGATAGTAAATACTTGATAAATTTGATCGTATTTTCTGTATTTCCACTTTCATATTCTTTGACAATAAATTCTTTAGTTTGATAGTCTAATGCCCCATAATAAGTTTGTCGGCTTTTTTCATTTTTAATGGGAATTTCTATTCTTTGATCTGTTCTTCCCCAAACATAACCTAAAATGTCTCCCCAAAGTAAATGACATTCATCAATCATAAACACTACAAGCTCTCCACTCTCTATTTCTTCTTTCCAAATCTCTAATTTTTCACTGATTTCTTTTTTTTAGCTTCGACTAATTCGTCATTTTTAGCCGGATTCTTTTTTGAGTTTTTTCCAACTTATTTTCGCTTCTTTGAGCAAACTATAATAACTTTGATTGGATTTATAAATAATATTATATTCTCGCTCTAAATAAATTTTTAAATCTGATAATCTTAAATATTCTTGCTCTCTTAACCAATTAATAACTTGGTCTTTTTCTTCTGGTTTTAATTCACTTTTAGTTCCTTTAAACTGTAATTTCAAGCTTTCTACTCCACAAAAAAGAGCTTGATTTTTCCACATACTAATAAAGCTATGAGAAACTTGTAATAATTCTTTTACTTCATGGTATGATTTTCCTTCTAAAATCATTTTGACAGCTAAAGCCCTTGTCATTTCTTTAGCCTCTTGTGTTTGATTGATGAAATCATTTAACTCAGAAATAATGTTCATTTTTTTTTCCTTGAATTTAGATTATAATTAATATTATATCTGTTATGACCTATTTAGGATTGCTATAATTCTCTTTGCAATAATTTTCTGATTTTCAATGGTTAAAATGAATAGAGTGAAGATTGCTGGTATAAATGTCGGGTTTATGATAGATGTATCCCAGTTCAATCAAGTTTTTGTGGATGTTTTTAAGATTAGTTAAAGTTGGCGACATTTTCGTTAAATATTAATAATTTGAGTAGCATTTTTTTCCAATTCCCACAATGGCACTAATATCCCTTGAGTGACATAACCTCGGTTGGGAACACTCACCAACCGATAATTTTTCCTAAGCCATTCATCAAGGTGTAATCGCAGATGGGAAACTTTAAAGGCGTATGCAATTAGATCTTGGGGAAGGTAATAAAACAAATAGTTAGCTTGGCAAGTGTATGCCCATCCCTGTTTGATAATGTTTTTGCCCTTCTTAACGGAAACCGTCTCAATAAAAGCGTTTTGAGTGTGAGAGGCTCGACTATCACTTTTAATTTCAATGGTGCGAGTTACGCCAGTTTTTTTATGCTTACAAATATAATCAATACCTGTTTTTTCTTGAGCCAAGGTAGCCTTAATACAATGCCAACCTTGGGCAGTAAGATGGGCGACTAATTCAGCTTCTCCTTCAAATCCCTGTTTCAGTTGGGTTTCAAAATCAAATGTAGTTGTAACCATTACGACAAGCTCCTATTTTTTTAAAATGTGTTTTGAATTGTGCGATCGCCTGTTGTGGATTATCGTGGGGTGGAAAATAAAACAGGATGGTGGCGTGTGGGGAAGCATCTGTCCATTTTTTCTGGATGTTGCTATATTGGCCTGATTTGATTTTGCCGTCTTTAGGATCTATCGAGTAGTATTTCACTCGTTCATTTGGACGACAGAAGGGAAAATTATCTAACCATTGACAATAACGACTTATTTCAAGGTTAAAGGCCACAAACACAGCCTGTTTTACTCTCCCTGCACTCCATTCCTCTCGTAATTTTTCTGCCCAGACTGCTTGGGATGATTTAACACCGTAACGGGCGATCGCTGATTTATCTGGGCAGACACCACCGGGGGGATTGAGGAAAACATTGCCGTACCATTGTTGGGCGAGTCCATTATCTTCAAGGGAAAAATAATGGAGCGCACCCACCCACTGATTAGCTTTTTCACAACTGGCCGGGTCTAAATCTATCATCCCCATCGTTTTAAAGGAGGCAATAATAATCTCCGGTGGCGTGTAATGTTCGTTAGTTTCAGTTAGGTGGTGAGGGTTCAAATTGTGCCTACTCCTTTTCTAAAATCGGGTAAGGGATTATGCCCAAGCGGGATCCACAAATGAAGACAGTTAGAATTGTCACTCACACTTTTTGGGGGATGAACAGCGATCGCTGTTTTGTCAATCACAAAGTTATTTAAGATGAATTTGGTGTCTTCAGAATTGGGGGGGCGATCGCCACGACTGTAACTAATGTGTAACCAGTCTTTTTGGTCGAATTGGGCAAGGGAGCATTGAATTAAAAGGTTTTTAGAAGTACCATAAAAAACGGTTAAAAACTTACGGTTGGGAACTAATCCTCTATTAATTTCTCTTGTCCCAAAAGGTAAGATCGGGGGTAAAACGTCATCAATTAAAAGGTTTGTTTGATGCTGTTTTTGGTCAGTTTTTTTAAATTCTTGAAAATTAATTTTAGTCATGAATCACCTCTAATTTATCGTTGGTAAATACGCTTTTCTTAATGGCAAAAGTCAGTAATTTATCCTCTTTTTCTCCCAAATAAAACAGCCCTTGATCAATAAAATGGGCGATCGGATACCTGATTATTTCGTCCTTGTCTTTGACCGCCGGATAAATTACCGCAGAATTAGGTAACAATTCTCCCCCATCTCTATATTTTTGACGGCGATATTGGTCAAGTTTTAGCGCGATCGTTAAGAAGATAAAACTTTCTTCAACAGTGACTTTTTCATCTTTAAGATATTGTTTAACTCCGGCCAAAAGATTGGCTTTTTCGGCTGATGAAAAATGACGAAGTTGATACCATTGAGGATAATAATAAAGTTCTTCACCATTAGAAGTTATGTGAATAAACTCGACTCGAAATAAATCAGGAATAGATTTATTTTCTTTTTTGCTAACAGGAAAAGGTGTGCCAAATCCTTTGAATTTGCTAACTTTAGTTAGGGTTAAAGTATGACGTTTCTTTAAAGTTTTCATGATGCAATCATTTGGAAAGTTTACAAGGAATAATGACAGATTCAGTGGTCATTAAAAGAATGAGAAAAGCGTCACAGAGACTGCATTGGTGAGTTGATTTAACGAGAGAAATTAATGTTTTAAAAGAGTTTGACATAGTTTTTTTCAAGATGAGAAAAATTTTATTCAAGGTTGCCACTCCTTCCTTAACGGCAAGGGTTTTTATTTTTTTTCAACTTGTATAATTTATACAAGTTGATTAAATGTTTTCAAATTGTTGAACAGTTAAACCAGTTTGTTTGATGATAGAAAAGTAAAGGGGTTTTCCTATATCTTTACTTTTTCTTTTGGGGATAATCACATTAGAAAAACCATTTTTGAAAAATACGGTATGGGTATTTGTGTGGCTTTTTTGGGAGTATCCTAGTTTAATGAGTTTGCGCTCAATTTCCTTGAGTTTTGTAATCATTGATAAACCCCTTTACTAAAATGACAGCTAAATAACATTCACGGCATAAATCTTTAATTTTTTGTCCTGTTTTTCGATCGTAAATATAATAAAGTCCGCCGTTTCTATTGTGTTTTGTAATGCGGTATTCTTTAATTCCTTCTCGCTCTAACATTTTGGTTAAAAATGTTCCATTAATGTCTTTTAATCGGAAAGGGAATAATTCAGGAATTTGTTTAATTAATTTCCTAATTTGATATAAAATAGAGTTAGTAAATTGTGTACTGCCTCTGATTTTTAAGGAAATTTCTTGGGGTGAACATCCTTGGTCAATCATTTCTAAGATTAAAGATTGTTCGGCACGATTATATCTGTACATAATTAATTAAAAAGTGTTGTATTTTTTGACATATTGATTAATCATGGTTTTAGCTTTTTTGGCATCTTCTACCGTAAAAGTTGACCATGATTTTTTATTTTCTTGATGCAGAATTTCACAAATTTCTACAGGTACTTGATAGGGGGTTAATTCAAGCAATCCACTATCTTTTGCAATATGGCAACGGGTACAGGGAACTACTGAATAACCCTCAATTAATTCCATGAATCTTTTAGCAATATGCTTGTTAATTGTCCCTTTATCCTGACAGCAGTAACAGTTAAAGGTAGGTAAAGGGGTAATAATTTCTTGTTGAATTTTTTGCTTTTCTTTTAATTGTTGAAAAGCAGGAGAGGTTTTAATTTTGCCGTTAGTTTTGAGGTAATCTGAAAGTGTTTGCATGACCGTTTAATTGTTTTAATGAAGGTGTAATTTGATTTGAAGATTGGTTTAAAAATTTCTTTTTTAAACTCTCTAGTTGGGCTTCGGTTTTATTTAGTAAGTCCGGCAGAATTATCTGCTCATCTTCAATAAACTGCCTAACTTCCGGCGATAAGCCCTCTAAAATTGGTTTTCTTAGCTGTAGGTAGTTACTCTCGTAGCGAATCCTATCCAACTCCTGAGAGGCTTTTAGCAAGGTTTTCCACCCTTCTTTACCCACATCCCCCCTCACCGCCTCGAATAACATCTTGGGCGTGGGCATGAATTGTTGGGTTGCGATCGCCCATTCAATAGCTTTCTGCCATTCATCATCACAGAGGCTGTTTAAATGTCCAAAAAACACTTTTGTTACCGTCAATGATGATTTACGCCCAAACCAGTCGCAAAGTTCTTTAAAACCGTTTTTAAATGTATCTGGTGACATATTAATAAGCTCCCATTTCTTTCAAAGCTTGATGAATTAAAATTTCGTTCTCCTGTGACGATGCGATCGCCTGTTGTAATTTCTTGGTGGGAATCAGCTTGTTCTGGTTCTCGTAACCCTCTCCCAAACCGATAAAATTACAATCCTTTATCAACCAGTCCGCATTCATATTCCACAGGGAAGGCTTATCGGCGATCGCTAACAGGGCTTGTTTCCAGAGAACTTTTAACCGTTCCATATCGCCGTCAACGGCTTCGTAGGCATCTCGTAGAAATGCCATCCTGTTTTTATGAAGGGCAGGTACGCTGTCCGTCCAATGTTCGGGCTTAAACTCCCTGTACATCAGCCCCACCCATAAAAAGTCTTTCTGCGTCAACTCCCATGTTTTCTTACTCTGTACCACTTCTGTACTATGTACTACCAAAGGAGTCACATTAGTATTACATACTACCGAGTGAGTCACAGGGGTACTACACACCGCCGGAACATTTGTATTTGTGGAATTGGAAAAATTTAAAGGTTGGCAATTTATGGGGGTAGGGGGGTAACTTTGTACTTCCTCTCCCGTAATTTCAGTTTCAGAAATTTCGTTTTTCGCGCGCGCCTCTCCACTCTCTCTGAAAGTAGTCTTTAGACCTCTTGCGAAAGTATCAGACGATCGCCAATTTTGTCTTCAAAGAAAGCTCATAATTGTAAATACCTGCAATTAAATTAAATCTTAATCTAAAACGTTTTCTTCTATTTCTATATCGTGATGAAAGTATTTTAAATATTTTCAAATGACGATGAATATGTTCAACAATTATCCTTTCTTTTGCTAGTTGACGATTAAATTGTTTTTCTTCTGAACTGAGTTTTTTGTTTCTTCTTTTTTTGATAGGGATGGTACTATTTTTATGAATTTTATTAATTCCTTGATACCCTTTATCTGCTAAACATTTGGTATCTTCATTTAGATTTATTTTACTTTTTTTAAACAGGTTAAAATCATGAATTTGTCCTTTTGCAAAAGCTGTACAAATTATTTCTGCACTTTTTTTATTGATCAATAGTTGGGATTTTATTGTATGATAGCCTTGCTTCCCACTATAATAACTTTTCTGTTTTTTTTGAGGACGTTCTATCTCATGTTCTGAGACATCAACTGCTACTATTTCGATCTCATTCTCACTTTGAATTAGCGTTCTTTTCCCCTGTAAAGTAAACAAACCTGAACTAATTAAAATTTTCTCAATTTTATTCACAATTCGACAAACATTTGATTCATGAATTCCCCAATCAATTGCTAAATGAAAAAAAGAACGATATTCTCTTAAATAGGCAAGAGTCATTAATATTTGATCTTCTATAGATAATTTGCTTTTCCTTCCCGGTTTTTTTTGGAGTATTTTTTCAGCTTTGACAATTTTTACCATATCATTAAATGTTTCGAGCTGAACTCCACAATAGCGTTTAAACTCAGTTGAGTTTAATTTTTTGACTTCTTCATAATTCATATTCTGTTCTCCAATTTTTTCTTTATTGTACTTTCATGATCCCACTTTCGCAAGAGGTCTATTAAGTGTTTTGAATTAATTTTCTGATCTTTAAAAAAGTTATAATAGAAGAAAAGAAATAAATTTATTGATTCATCTTCAACTTGTAAGAGGTGAACTAATCATGAAAATTTTAATCTTTGGTTCAGGCTCAATTGGCACTTTCTTAGGAACAAAATTATTCGTCAAAGGTCATGATGTCAATTTATTGGGCAGAAGAAAATTAAAAACTTTAACACACAAAACAATTACCATTAATGGACAAGTCTATCCACTACCACCACGCATTTATCAATTAACACAAGAACAATATCAACTTGTTCTTGTCACCACAAAACTTTATGATGTACAAATCGCAATTCAAACAATTCAAGAAGCCCAATTAAATCCTCAAATTTTAGCTTTTATCCAAAATGGCTTAATTGAACCTAGACTCTATGGTCAAGTTCTTAACGCACCTTCTTTTGTACCAGTTTGCGTTTTTAACGGTTATAATCTTCACCTTGATCAGCTATTAGTCTCAGAACATCAAAAAGGTTTCCAAATTCAGAATAACTGTGCCGGAAAACAACTTTGTCAATTATTTAATTCAGCAGGGATTGTTTCTTTTCTTAACCCAAATCTCCCTCAAATTAAAGCCCAAAAATTTATGGCAAATGTAGCTTTAAATGCTTTATGCGCACTTGAGAAAAAAACCATTGGTGACTTAGTTACCGATCCTAAATTAAAAGAAATTGTCGATCATTTAATTAGCGAAAGTTGGCAAGTTTTGGCACAAGATTATCAATTACCTGCCCTTAGCATAATTCAAGATGAAATTTATCAGTTAATTTTTCAAATCAAAAATCATTATTCCTCAATGTATCAAGACCTTATTTCTGGACGACAAACGGAAATTGAATTTTTAAATGGTACAATTATTCAACTAGCAGAAAATCAAGGGATTCCTACACCATTTAATCAGCAAATTTATCATCAAATAAAAACATTAGAAAACTTACCCATCTTGTCCAAAAGCATCCATACACCACATTTGACCACTCATCAAACGATTGACTCGCTCAGATCTAATTCTTCTGCCGTTGTTAAATACTGATTGTAATAATTCTCATTATTATTGTTACAAATAACTGCATTAAATTCATTGGTAGATAAGGCAACCACCGTCGTCCAATTGCGATTTGAACATAAAATTGAATTACCATAAATCATTTGAGCTTGAGCGGTTTTTTGGCTTAAGATGAATCCAGTAATGATTAATCCTTGACTAATTTTTTTGAGTAGTTTCTTCATAATTTTTGACAATTCTGAACCTTGATCTCACCTAGCTAATAATTATTTTTCGCTTATTTTAGAATATATAAAAATAAAAATTTAAGAAAAACTTTACATTACAAATCTAACTCTCTTTCTTAAGACCACAACCCATCTCAATTAAGATGTTATCAATAATTGATAACATCTTCTAAAAAAAAAGTAGTAAGCTGAACATATTGAGTTAAATAGAAACCAATGAAGATTTATCTAAAACCCTTATACTCTAAGCTTAACGATGGTGTAGGTAGTTGTCCATTAGGTTGTGAAAAAATTTGTCGAGTGGAACAACAAGCCCCGAACTTTAAAGCACCATCTGATCATAGCTGTCCACTTTATCAACATCAAGCTGAGGCTTATCCCCATTTAACCAAAGGTGATGCTGATCTTATTTTTATTACTGCACCAACCGCAGGAGGGAAAAGTTTACTCGCTTCTTTACCCAGTTTATTAGATCCTAGTTTTCGGATGATGGGAATGTATCCTACCATTGAGTTAGTTGAAGACCAAACTGAACAGCAGAAAGGTTATCAAAGTTTATTTGGTCTTAATGCACAGGAACGTATTGATAGACTTTTTGGGGCTGAACTGAGTCAAAGAGTGAAAGACTCAGGTAAAAATCGCTTTCAAGAGTTGTTATTAGCAATTGAAACCAAAGAAGTTATCCTAACGAATCCTGATATTTTTCATTTAATTACTCATTTTAAATATCAAGATCCTGCTTATGCTAAAGATGAATTACCGCTAGTTTTAGCCAAATTTCCTGATTTATGGGTATTTGATGAATTTCATATTTTTGGAGCGCATCAAGAAACAGCAATTCTTAATAGTATGACTTTGATTCGTCGTACTCAACAACAAAAAAGACGTTTTTTGTTTACTTCTGCTACGATGAAAAAAGATTTTGTTGAGCAATTAAAACAAGCGGGTTTTAAAATTGTTGAAATTGCTGGAAAATATGAAAATGAAGCTAAATTAGGTTATCGTCAAATTCTACAACCAGTTGAATTATCTGTTATTAATTTAAAAGATGAAGATGGTTTTACTTGGTTAATTAATCAGGTTGAAACTATTAAGGACATTCTAACAAATGAAGATCAGGGTAGAGGGTTAATTATTCTCAATTCTGTAGTAATGGCTCGTCGTGTTGCTCAAGAATTACAATTACTATTACCTGAAATTATAGTGAGAGAAATTAGTGGTCGGATTGACAGAAAAGAGCGATTTCAAACACAACAATCACTTCAAGAGGAAAAAAAGCCAGTTTTAATTGTAGCAACTTCCGCCGTAGATGTGGGGGTTGATTTTCGGATACATTTACTAATAACAGAAAGTAGTGATTCAGCAACAGTTATCCAACGTTTAGGACGTTTAGGACGACATTCTGGTTTTTCTAATTATCAAGCATTTTTATTACTTTCAGGGCGGACACCTTGGGTAATGGCAAGATTAGAAGAAAAATTAGAATCTGAGCAAATTGTAACCCGTGAAAACTTAATTGAGGTGATTAAATACGCTTTTGATTCACCTCAAGAATATCAAGAATATCGTAATCGTTGGGGAGCAATTCAAGCCCAAGGAATGTTTGCTCAAATGATGGTAAGTAATGCCAAAGTAATGCAACCTATTAAACAAAAAATGAGTGAAGATTTAAAACAAATTTATGGAGAAAAAATAGATAATAAAGCATGGGTTGCAATCAGCAATCATGCAGTAGGAAAAGCAACTCAAACTGAATTATTAAGATTTAGAGGAGGCTCAACTTTACAAGCGGCCGTTTGGGATGAAAATAGATTTTATACTTATGATTTATTAAGATTATTACCTTATTGCACTGTAGAAGTTTTAGATAGAGAAACTTTTATACAAGAAGCTAAAAAAGCAGGACATATTGAAGAAGCTTTTCCTGACAAATATATTCAAGTTTATTTAAGAATTGAAAAATGGTTAGATACTCGATTAAATTTGAGTTTATTTTGTAATAGAGATAGTGAAGAATTATCAACAGGAGAATTATCTTTAATTAGTCGTTTAAAAATAGACAATCATCCCCAATCTGAGGTAATTAATTGTTTAAGTAAATGTAAACTTTTGACTTTTTTAGTACCTGTTAATCGTTCTCAAACTCAAAGTCATTGGGAAGTTAGCCGTCATTTACATTTAAGTCCTTTATTTGGATTATATCGTTTAAAAGATGCTTCTGAACAAGCTTATGCTTGTGCTTTTAATCAGGATGCTTTACTTTTAGAAGCCCTTAAATGGCGATTAAAAAAATTTCACCGTAATACTGAAAAATCTCTAATTTTTTAGAGTTATTTCTGTATACTGAAGACTAAAAAACTGATTACTGATTACTGATTACTGTTAACTGAAATGACTTTATTACAAACATTACTATTAGAAACAATATCTGAAGATACTGATCTTATTTTATTATCCTATTTGGAAACAGTATTACCCGCAATGGAACAGGAATTTAGCTTAATTTCTGCCTTAGGAGGTTCTTTTTCTAGTCATTATGAAAAATTAATAAAATTAGGAGATAATTATGCGAAAAAAAACGCTCAAAGATATGCAAAATTTGCGGATCAAAATTTATTAGTTCATGTACTTAATGCTTTATTAACTGCATGGAATTTAGTCCCTTATCTAACTAAAACTTTATCAGAAATAGAAAAAAAATTACTTTGTTTAGGGCTAACTTTACATGATTATAATAAATACTGTCTTGGTCATGGTGAAGAATCTCCTAGTTGTGCTAATGTTGATCAAATCATTAATATTTGTCAAGAATTAGGGGAAAAATTAAACTTTCAAGAATTTTGGACGGACTGGAAACAATATCTCCCAGAAATTGCTTATCTTGCCCAAAATACTCAATTTAAAGCCGGAACTAATGTTATTCCCGCTAATTACCCTCAATTTACCCTAGATTCTCGCCGTTTAGACCTTCCTTTACGTCGTCTCTTGGCTTTTGGTGATATTGCTGTTCATTTACAAGATCCGGCGGATATTGTAACGAAAACAGGGGGTGATCGCCTAACAGAACATTTAATATTTTTAGGGATTAAGAAAAAGTTAGTATATCATCGCCTTAGAGATACATTAGGAATTTTAACGAATGGGATTCATAATGCTATTTTAAGATTTACTAAAGAATTAGATTGGCAACCTTTATTATACTTTGCTCAAGGTGTGATTTATCTTGCACCTATTGACGATAAAATTCCTGAGCAAAATGAATTACAAGAGTTTATTTGGGAACAAATAAGTCAATTATTAGCCCATAAAATGTTAAGTGGAGATATTGGTTTTAAGCGAGATGGTAAAGGCTTAAAAGTAGCACCTCAAACCTTAGAATTATTCACTCCCTATCAATTAATTCGTAATTTAACTGATATAATTGATGCTAAAGTAGCCAATGCAAAAAACCCTGCCACTCCCAAAAGATTAGAAAAATTAAAGTTAACTGATCCTGAACGTCAATTATTAGCTAATAGTGCGGATTTACGAGCGGATAAAATTGCGGAGTTAATCATCTTAGCACAAAGAGAATTTTTAGCTGATTCACCTGAATTTATTAATTGGAGCTTAAAATTTTGGAACTTAGAACAAGAAATTAACCCTGAACAAACCAAAGAACAATCAGGTGGTGTTAATTATGGTTGGTATTTAGTTGGGGCTTATTATATTGCCAAAAATCCCACTCTTAAATTGGAACAAATATCAGAAATATTAACTCATTACTGTCAACAATTAGCTGACTGGGCAAAACAAAATAAATTGCTAAAGACTCATTATAGTGCTACCCTTGAGGTATTTAATAAATATCTTGAACAATATTTAGAATTACAAGGTTGGCCGAATACATCATCTAATTTTAATCAGGAATTAGCCAATTATATGATCGCCAAAACTAAAGCTTCTAAACAACCAATTTGTTCTCTAAGTTCGGGAGAGTTTACTTCTGAAGATCAAGTAGATTCGGTAGTATTATTTAAACCCCAACAATATAGTAATAAAAATGCTTTAGGTGGTGGACAAATTAAAAGAGGAATTTCCAAAATTTGGTCTTTAGAAATGTTATTACGTCAGGCATTATGGGCAGTACCATCGGGTAAATTTGAAGATCAACAACCGATTTTTCTTTATATTTTTCCGGCTTATGTTTATTCCCCTCAAACTGCGGCGGCAATCCGTAAATTAGTTAATGAAATGAAAAGAATTAATCTTTGGGATGTTCGTAAATATTGGTTAAATGAGGGGATCAATTTAGATAGTTTACGTCCATTAAAATGGAGTGATGATGAAGCAGAAATAGGCAGATTTAATGATAAATATTCAGGTCAAGATCTTCCTTTTATAGGAACAGTTTACACCACTACAAGAGGAAAAACTTTAACTGATGCTTGGGTTGAACCTGCATTTTTAGCAGTTGCCTTACCCATATTATTGGGTGTAAAAGTCATTGCTACCAGTAGTTCTGTACCTTTATATAACAGTGATAATGACTTTTTAGACTCAGTAATATTAGATGCTCCGGCAGGTTTTTGGCAATTGTTAAAAATACCAACTTCTTTACGGATTCAAGACTTAGAAACAGCTTTAGAAAGATTACTTTCTACTTATCTAATTCATCTTGATAACCGGAGCAATCCACCGGATGCTCGTTGGCAATCATTAAATAATACCGTAAGGGAGGTGATGACAGATGTTTTAAATGTCTTTTCTATTGCTAACGAAAAACTACGAGAAGAAAAACGGGAAGCTTCAGCTAATGAAGTTAAACGTTACTGGAAATTTGCTCAAATTTTTGCTCAAGGAAATCCAATTATGACTGAAAAATTAAAACTAACGAAAGAGTTAGTTAATCAATATCGGACTTTTTATCAAGTAAAATTGAATGAATCTAGTCATTCAATTTTACTACCACTTTCTAAAGCATTAGAAATTATTTTATCTACACCAGAACATTTAGATCATGAGGAATTAATCTTACAAGGTTCTGGACAATTATATGATGCTTTAGAGCGTCAAGAAGTATATAAACGTCCTCTCTTACTGGATAAAAATATACCTCCTGAAATTCGTAAACAAAATGAAATTCAAGCAATTCATCAATTTATGACTACCTGTGTCGAAAAATTATTTGGAGAACTGTATAAAAGTGATCGAGCTTTATTACAAGAAAACCGAAATCGGATTAAATCGGGGGCTGAATTTGCCTATCGGTTATTACAGTTATCAGTTAACAGTAATCAGTAATCAGTTTTTTTAGTTATTAGTTAAATTTTAAGTAACCTAACCGCTTTGAAATTAATTTCAAAGCTAACAAAAATCGTTAAATAAATTTAACTAAAAAACTGATTAATATAAGATTTTAGTTCATTTTAATGAACGATATTTATTAGCCTCGTAAATTTATTGCGAGGCGGTTTATACAACAACAAATTAAATTTTAAGGAGTAACAAAAATGTCAATTTTACAAAAATTAAAACCTCAATTTAACCACGCTTTTCCTCGTTTAGCTTCAGCTAATTATATTCACTTTATTATGTTACGTCATAGTCAATCTTTTCCAGTATTTCAAACAGATGGAGTTTTAAATACTGCGCGTACTCAAGCAGGTTTAAATAACCAAGAAATGCTCAGTCGTTTAGTGATGTTTAAACGCAAACAAACTTCTCCTGAAAGACTAACCGGAAGGGAATTATTAAGAGCATTAAATATTACCACTGCTAATCAAGAAGAAAAAGAAAAATTCTGTGAATATAATGGAGAAGGGTCGTGTAAAAAATGTCCTGATTGTATTATCTATGGCTTTGCAATTGGTGATCAAGGAAGTGAACGATCTAAAGTCTATTCTGATTCTACTTTTTCCTTAACTGCCTATGAACAATCTCACCGCAGTTTTACTTTTAATGGTTTATTTGAGGGGGGAACAATGAGCGAAAAAGGTGTTATGAGAAATTCACTTGGTGAAACAGATCATATTCTACCCGAAGTAACATTTCCTACTATTGAAACTTTACGAGATAGCACTTATGAAGGATTCATTTATGTGTTAGGAAATATTTTAAGAACTAAGCGTTATGGAGCGCAAGAATCTCGCACAGGTACAATGAAAAATCATTTAATTGGGATTGCTTTTTGTGATGGTGAAATCTTTAGTAATTTACATTTTACCCAAGCAATTTATGATAGTTTCAATGGTGATTTAAACAAACCAATTGATGAAATTTGTACTCAAGCTAGTCAAGTAGTTCAAAACTTATTAAATCATGAACCTGTGCGAAAAATAAAAACTATTTTTGGTGATGAGTTAACCAGTTTAATTAATGAAGTTTCAGCAATTTATCAAGATGAAACTTTATTAACACAAACTCTAACTAATTTATCTCAACAAACTCAGACTTATTCTGAAACTTTCGGCTCTTTATCAGGAAGTGGAAAAAAAGGTAAAGGTAAGGCAAAAGAAAAATAAAAAACTATTGTTAGTAGTAGGGCTTAAATAAAGCCCTACTAGAAATAATTTATATTTTTAGGAGATGATCGACATTCCTAGTTATTACTTTTATTACTTCTTACTTTAAATATGAATATTTATTACTGTCAATTAATTTTACATGATAATATTTTCTTTGCTACTAGGGAAATGGGGATTCTCTATGAAACGGAAAAATATTTGCACAATTGGGCTTTAACTTATGCTTTTTTTAAAGGAATTTATATTCCCCATCCCTATCGTTTACAAGGAAGTTATGCGCAAACTCCTGAGTATTTAGATCATAATACTGAACAAAGTTTAATTCCACTTAATCAATTAGGGCTTTATCTTTTTCCCGCTAAACCTTTAAGATGGTCTTATCAAATTAATACTTTTAAAGCCGCTCAAACTAATTATTATGGTAAGTCGAAACAATTTGGTGATAAAGGTGCAAATCGTAATTATCCCATTAATTATGGACGGGCAAAAGAATTAGCAGTGGGTAGCGAATATCATACTTTTTTAATCAGTAATGAAACTCTTAAGTTACCCCGTTGGATTCGAGTTGGTAAATGGTCAGCTAAAGTTGAAGTTAAATCCTATTTAATACCTGAAAATGCAATTTCTAGCAATTCAGGTGAGTATATTTGTAACCATCCCTTAAATCCAATTGATTTACCTTCAACTCAACAATTATTGCTCTATAATCGCATTGTTATGCCTCCAGTTAGTCTTGTTTCTCAAGCACATTTGCGAGGTAATTATTTGCAGTTAAAAGGCGATGATTGGGATCATTTTAGAGCTAATTTGCTTGATTTAACTGAAGAAATTTGTTTACCATTAGAAGTTAATTATGGTGCAGGAACTATTACCACAACTTCATAAATACCAGTTACAATCTTTAGTTTTAGAATTGGGGGCGCTAAAAAAAGGAACTCCCCCTGCTACATTAGGTCGAGCTATTCATGGTTGTGTTTTAAATTGGTTAAATTTAGTTGATTCTGAATTAGCAAATCAAATACATGAAAGTCAAGTTTCCCCCTTTTGTTTATCTGGTTTAATTGGAAATCGTCGTCAACCTTATTCCTTAGAAGGTGATAAGTTTTTCTTAAGAATTAGTATTTTGCAACAACAATTAATTCAACCTTTATTAAAAGGAATTGAACAACAAGAAACTAAAGAATTAATTTTAGGAAAATTTCCGTTTGTAATTCGTCAAATTTATACAATTCCTCAAAGTCATAAATTAGCTCAATTAACAGATTATTATTCTTTAGCCCTTTATTCTTCTATTCTCAATGAGATTAAACTAAATTTTTTATCTCCTACCAGTTTTAAACAAAAACAAGGTATTCAGACCTTCCCTTTACCGGAATTGGTATTTGATAGTTTACTCAGAAAATGGAATCATTTTGCCCCTGTAGAATTACATTTTCCTGATGATATTGACTGGAATTGTTTAGTTTCTGCTTATGAGTTAAAAACATTCGCCCTGAAATTAGAAGGAGGGGCTGAAATTGGCACTCAAGGTTGGGTTAAATATTGTTTTAAAGAACCTCAACAAGCTCGGATTGCTTCTATTTTAGCTAATTTTGCTTTTTATGCTGGTGTTGGTAGAAAAACATCGATGGGTATGGGACAAACTCAGTTATCTGTTAACAGTAATTTCAAAAAAAATAAATAATATATGATTGATAATTATTTACCTTTAGCTTATTTGAATGCTTTTGAATATTGCCCTCGTCGTTTCTATTGGGAATATGTATTAGGTGAAATGGCTGATAATGAACATATTATTATTGGTCGTCATCTTCACCGCAATATTAATGAAGAAGAAACAATTAAAGAGGGAAATATGATCATTCATAAACAACAGTGGGTTTGGAGTGATCGTTTACAAATTAAAGGCATTATTGATGCTGTAGAAGAAAGAGAAAATAGTTTAATTCCTCTTGAATACAAAAAGGGCAAAATGTCTAAACATTTGAATGATCATTTTCAACTCTGTGCTTCTGCTCTTTGCTTAGAAGAAAATACTGGTAAATCTATTACTTATGGTGAGATTTTCTATCATGGAAATCGTCATCGTCAAGTAGTTAAATTTACCAAAGAATTACGTTATCAAACAGAACAAGTAATCTTTCAAGCACATGAAACTGTTAATCAAAAAATGCCTTTACCTATTAATAATCCGAATAAATGTCACGATTGTAGTTTACTTAATATTTGTCTTCCAAAGGAAGTAAAACAATTAATAAATAGTTTTTAATAAATACATTTATCTTATCTTTAATTACTATTTACTATTTTACTATTTACTCAAAATACTGATAAACTGAAAAAATATGTCTGTTCTTTATCTTACTCAACCAGATGCCATCTTAAGCAAAAAACAAGAAGCTTTTAAAATTACTTTAAAACAAGAAGATGGCTCTTTTCTTAAAAAGAATATTGCCGCTCAAACAGTAGAACAAATTGTTTTAATGGGGCATCCTTCTATTACAGGCGAAGCTTTAACTTATGCCTTAGAATTAGGTTTACCTGTACATTATTTATCCTTTTTTGGTAAATATTTAGGTTCGGCACTTCCGGCTTATTCCCGAAATGGACAATTAAGATTAGCTCAATATGCTATTCATAATAATACTGAAAAAAGATTAGCTTTAGTTAAAGAAATTGTTAAGGGAAAAATTCATAATCAATATAATCTTTTATATCGCAAAGACCAAAAAGATAATCCCTTAAAAGAACGTCAAAAAGGGGTTGATAATCAAATTACTTTAGATCAAGTACGAGGTATAGAAGGTTTAGCCGCTAAAGAATATTTTGCTTATTGGCAGAACATTTTACCTCAAGGTTGGAAATTTGAAGGCAGAAATCGTCGTCCACCACGAGATCCCGTAAATGCTTTACTTAGTTTTGCCTATAGTTTATTACAAGTTCAAGTTACAGCAGGAGTTCATTTAGCAGGATTAGATCCTTATATTGGTTTCCTTCATGAAACTACTAGAGGACAACCTGCAATGGTCTTAGATTTAATGGAGGAATTTCGTCCTTTAGTGGGAGATAGTTTAGTTTTTTCTGTTTTAAAATTAGGGGAAATTAAACTATCAGATTTTGAAGAAAGTTTAGGTGCTTTTCGTTTAAAAGATAAGCCTCGAAAAACTTTTTTAGAAGCTTTTGAACAAAAAATGAATGAGGAATTTAAACATCCTATTTTTAATTATCGTTGTACTTACCGCCGTTCCATTGAGTTACAGGCACGTTTATTAGCACGTCATTTACAAGAGGATATCCCCTATAAATCTTTAAGTTTAAGATAGCTTTTCAGTAATCATTAATCAGTTTGTTCTATTAACAATAATCAATTATTGAATTATTTGGATTAAAAAAATGAAAACTTTATTTTATATTATTGTTTATGATATTCCTGCGAATAAAAAAGGGAATAAACGTAGAACTCGTTTGCATGATTTATTATCAGGTTATGGAGAAAGAACTCAATACAGTCTTTTTGAATGTTTTTTAACTAATATACAATTTGCAAAATTAAAAGTACAGATTGAAACTTTACTTAAGCAGAATGAAGATTCTTTGCGCATTTTTGTATTAGATCATCATTCTTTGCAAAAAACTATTACTTATGGTAGTGAAAAACCCCAAAAAGAAGATACTATTATTTTGTAATCAGTGGTATAATAATTTTTGACAAACCTAAAGCGAGGATGTAATCCCTAATAGGTTCGTCAAAAACCATAGAACCTTGATAATTAAATATTTTCAGCTTCTCGATTCTCACAAAATACTATATTACAAATGTAATACTTGAGTCGAGTTGAGGAGGTTCGTCAAATTTACTTTGAGGAGTCTCTTATGATGAGGCTTTTAGAAACTGGACTTTTTTATTAATTAATCCTAGTAATGGGATTGAAACAATAATGAATAATTTAATTTTTGTTCAGATTCAACAACTTTTTTATTAATTAATCCTAGTAATGGGATTGAAACATCTACAGAAATTAAAGTTAACAACAAAGTAATTAACTTTTTTATTAATTAATCCTAGTAATGGGATTGAAACTCAGGATATGTTAGATTTAAGAGCCTACAAATCAGAGCCTTTTTTATTAATTAATCCTAGTAATGGGATTGAAACCCTTCTACGGTGTAACCCGCTTCTGATAGTTGGCTATCTTCTAACTTTTTTATTAATTAATCCTAGTAATGGGATTGAAACTTGACTACCAGCTAACTGTTATGTTACAATGGAAACTTTTTTATTAATTAATCCTAGTAATGGGATTGAAACACCCGAAACAGCTGAATATCTATCTGTTCTCTATTCTTTTTTATTAATTAATCCTAGTAATGGGATTGAAACACAAAAGAAAAACCACCAGAACCCGAAGGAGTAAAGCTTTTTTATTAATTAATCCTAGTAATGGGATTGAAACTTTCTATTATTAGGTTTGCTATAAAAGGAGATTGACTTTTTTATTAATTAATCCTAGTAATGGGATTGAAACACATTTCGGTTGTTATTGTTAATATATGGTTTGCTTTTTTATTAATTAATCCTAGTAATGGGATTGAAACTTTGACAGCTCAGGTTTTTGAGGTTTTACGACATCTTTTTTATTAATTAATCCTAGTAATGGGATTGAAACTTGACTCTTATAATGCTACAATACTATCTTTAATCACTTTTTTATTAATTAATCCTAGTAATGGGATTGAAACATGGAGACTTGTAGCAACGGCGGATCCCAATAAGCTTTTTTATTAATTAATCCTAGTAATGGGATTGAAACTTCGACCCATTGCCCGTTACTGACATGATACGAGCTTTTTTATTAATTAATCCTAGTAATGGGATTGAAACTTAGAGGTAAGAGTTAACCGCCCTTGACTGATGGCTTTTTTATTAATTAATCCTAGTAATGGGATTGAAACACCAAGTTAAATTTTTGAGTTCTTCCCATATCTGCTTTTTTATTAATTAATCCTAGTAATGGGATTGAAACATATGTACTTTCTTGATAATAATAAAGAATTTTCTTTTTTATTAATTAATCCTAGTAATGGGATTGAAACATTTTCCGATGGTGTAATTATTGCCATATTCAATCTTTTTTATTAATTAATCCTAGTAATGGGATTGAAACCTAATTTTCCGTTGTTTGATACGGCGGACAATCTTTTTTATTAATTAATCCTAGTAATGGGATTGAAACATATCAGCCTCAGGGGCTAAAGGATCTTTTGTTGTCTTTTTTATTAATTAATCCTAGTAATGGGATTGAAACTTTTCAGAAATAGGAACTAAAGAACTATTAGCGGCCTTTTTTATTAATTAATCCTAGTAATGGGATTGAAACCATTATTACTAGATAATAAGAAGCTAAATGGGGAACTTTTTTATTAATTAATCCTAGTAATGGGATTGAAACAATGAAATAAAACTTGATCCCGCGCGCTTTCAATCTTTTTTATTAATTAATCCTAGTAATGGGATTGAAACACATTATTATCAATTATTTTTAAGCTGTAATTGATCTTTTTTATTAATTAATCCTAGTAATGGGATTGAAACAGTTATGGCTCTTTTCAAATAGCTAAAGGTACGCTTTTTTATTAATTAATCCTAGTAATGGGATTGAAACTGCCGGAAATAAGGTTTTGTGTGTCTTGTCTCATGAGTCTTTTTTATTAATTAATCCTAGTAATGGGATTGAAACATTATAATCAACAGAAAATGGGTGATATTATTCCCTTTTTTATTAATTAATCCTAGTAATGGGATTGAAACAGATGATTCGGGGGTGTAAGACTATGAAAGATAACTTTTTTATTAATTAATCCTAGTAATGGGATTGAAACAAACTTAAACAGGCAATAATCCATTTACACGGAACTTTTTTATTAATTAATCCTAGTAATGGGATTGAAACTTATAAACCTGTTGCTCTTTAACATCGGCATTTCTTTTTTATTAATTAATCCTAGTAATGGGATTGAAACAGCTCAATAATTGAATTTTCGAGTTTATTAATTGCCTCACTTTTTTATTAATTAATCCTAGTAATGGGATTGAAACTCGACAGATATAGAAGACTATAGCCCTTTGGCTCTTCAGCTTTTTTATTAATTAATCCTAGTAATGGGATTGAAACATGTCGGACTCAGGGGCTAAAGGGTCTTTTGTTGTACTTTTTTATTAATTAATCCTAGTAATGGGATTGAAACTGCATCTGAATGATAACACTATATGTAGTGTCTGTCCTTTTTTATTAATTAATCCTAGTAATGGGATTGAAACATCAGCCGCGCATTTAGGCCGGGCTGTAAAAATGACTTTTTTATTAATTAATCCTAGTAATGGGATTGAAACTTATTGCAGATTCAATTTACAAAACTTTGGCAGGACTTTTTTATTAATTAATCCTAGTAATGGGATTGAAACAGCTCTCATAAACAAGAAACCGATGAATTAGTAAAACTTTTTTATTAATTAATCCTAGTAATGGGATTGAAACCTGTTATTGTAATTTCGTACAGTGGTTGAAGTATACTTTTTTATTAATTAATCCTAGTAATGGGATTGAAACATAGCTATTTTAAGTATAACGTGCCTAATATTGAACTTTTTTATTAATTAATCCTAGTAATGGGATTGAAACAATTCATTTTCGTATCTAGCTATTTGTACAAACACTTTTTTATTAATTAATCCTAGTAATGGGATTGAAACTCTCTTTAATGACATATGGAGGTTATTTAATAAAACTTTTTTATTAATTAATCCTAGTAATGGGATTGAAACATTTCAAACGAGCGACTATGTCCAAGAAGCCAAGTCTTTTTTATTAATTAATCCTAGTAATGGGATTGAAACTGTTTAACAAGGCTTTGGACGTTATGATGAATATCTTTTTTATTAATTAATCCTAGTAATGGGATTGAAACACTGTTGAGTTATTGATTAATGAATAAGTTTTTTTCTTTTTTATTAATTAATCCTAGTAATGGGATTGAAACATTCAAAATCTATGATGGAAGAAGAAGATTACGATGCTTTTTTATTAATTAATCCTAGTAATGGGATTGAAACTTTTATATCAAGTTCAAAGATTATCTGAATATACTTTTTTATTAATTAATCCTAGTAATGGGATTGAAACACCCTACGTTAATAACTCGAAAGGGTTTATATGCAATAGCACTTTTTTATTAATTAATCCTAGTAATGGGATTTTCACTAAAAAGTGAAAATTGCCTTAATATTATTTTTGATAAGAACTGTTAATAGACTGCAATGTCTTCAAATTACAATCAATTAACCTTTGCCTTAGAAATACTCAGACTTCTTGCTGAAAAATCGAGATGGCGAACAGAATTAACGGATTTACTAACTGAATTTCTCGAAGATCGAGGACAACCTTGTACGGATGTCGCTCAAAAATTATCTCGTACCATTCGCAAATTAAGAGACTGCGGTTTTGAAATCAAAAGCGCACCTCATCATCCCTATGAATTAATTGAATCTAACTTTCCTCTTATCCTTTCCCCTCAACAAAAAGAAGCATTATATTTAGCAACTTATTTACTTTCTAACTTAGGTTTTTTGAGCCAAGCTGAACAATTAAGCCGACTTTACAACTTTGAAGAAAATTATCAGTCACAATTAAAAGTAGATTTTAGTCCACCAGTTAATTATAGCAGTGAGAAAATCAGTAACATAATCCAACAACTTCAACAAAGAATTAAACAAGGACATCGCTATACTATTCGGTATTCAAGTCAAAGTCAAAGCACAGAAAAAACTTATGATTTAGATCGATGTGAATTACGTTTACATAATGGAGTTCTTTATTTATTTGCTCTTGTTCCTGACTGGAAATGCGATCATTTTGATAAAATTCCTAATATTGAGCAAAATATTTTATTTCATATTGATCGCATTAAATATATCGGTGCTTCATCTAATACCCGTTGGTTTTATGATTTCCCAAAATTAACAATACTTTATCGGATGACGGGTGCTTTAGCTAATTACCAACCACGCCGAAATCATGAAAAAATAATCAATAAAAATTTAGAGCAAAAATATGTAGATATTGAAACAACAGAGGACTATTTATTTTGGTTTCGTCAAAGAATATTACAATATGGCAGTAATGTTCAAATTATAAAACCACAATGGCTACGAGAACAAATAAAAAAAGAATTACAACAGGCTTATTCTAATTATGAAGCGTGAATTTGAAAACCGCCTCTAAAGTAGCCAAGAATCTGTGAGGAATTAGATTTACTATTTGCTGAAAATGACTACTATAATCAGATTGAGGAGGAACTAACACCGCTTAAGATTATTAAACGTGAGGATATTCAGTTAGTCTGTTTTGAGTGGTTTAAACCACAAGAGCGATCATTGTGATATAAACGATCGCTCTTGTGGGAAGGGTTATGATGTTCACCTTTAACGACGGTTTAAGGCAATCAAAATCCGCAAAACATACCAGAATAATAAAGCCACCGAAGCAAATAATTCTAAGGAAGCGGCCACATATTGAGTTGTGGAATAGTGGTGGATGATCTTCGAGGTATCATACAAAATCGCAACGGAGGCAAATCCTACCATAGCCACCGAAAAGATTAATCCTAACGTAAAGTTAAAGAGAATACTACAAATAATCAGTCCTAATGCAATAAAACCAGCAATTGTTAAAAAACCACCCTAACACCCCTAAAACTACCAACCATGACAGACTGCTCCCCAACATTAAAGCCGTGATGGTTTGAGCAATGCCTGTTTGAAAGAAAATAAATTCTAAGAGAATAAACGCCCCAACCGCTCCTGCCAAATGGGTATAAGTTTTTTGAATAAAGACAGCACGCTGATCCGGTCTAGCTTGTGCAACGCAAATCATTACTTTTCCCTCCATCAAAATCAAAGTTAATCATTAATTCACTTTCAGAAATGATGAAGTAAACTTTGGTGATCAATTCATCATTTTTAACAGGAAAATTAATGTTAGTGGATAAATTAATTTTATTCAAAATCTCCTCAATTGCCAAAAAAAGATACAAATTTTTAACAATTATCATGCTAAAATTAGATTCATAACTTGACGTTTAGGTGAGAATATTTATTATGGGCGAAGCCAAAAGAAGAAAACAATTAGACCCCAATTATGGGAAAGAAAAACCAATTAATCTAAAATGGTTTGAAGAAATGGTGCGTAATTTACCGCCAAAATATAAACCTGATTATGGACATATTTATTTTCGAGATAATCTCGACAAAGAACTTTATTTTGGAGTAGAAGGTTCTTACACTTTAGGTAATGATAAATATGGAAAAATGATGATGTTATCAGATCAATAATTCAGAACAAATGGCTTTATTCTGGATTATTAAGTGACAATAATCCTAATTTTTCCCCAGAAATGTTACAACAGTATTATCTTTTTCTTGAACACTTAAAAATAATGATGACAAATATTAACGGCTCATGGCTCGGTACTTACTGGCAATGGGGAACTCCCACTCGCTTTGAGTTAACTTTAGTTCAAGGCGGTAATACTTTAACTGGTAATATTCTTGATGATAGTAATTTAGGAGAAGCCAATGTAATTGGTGAAATAATTGGCAGAAAAATCACTTTTACTAAAAAATATCTTAACTCTCGCCATACTGTTAATTATACCGGAATAGTCTCAGAAACTGAAGATTTTATGACGGGTGAATGGACAATTTCTAATTTTGATTCGGGTAAATGGGAAGCACATAAAAATAATAATGAATTAGACTTAAATGCACAATTACGTCTTTATCAAAAAGTGCCTGTTTCTGTTTAAAAAATAAACCCTTTCATCGTTTATAATTTGTTGAAGATAAACCAAAAAAGAAAAATTAACAAGGATTAATCTTAAGATTAAATAAAAAATTATGGATCAAAAATGGCAAAATTTTCTGAAAAATATGGGAGAATGGCGAGGCTCTTTTACTCAAATTTCCCCAGAGGGTAAGATTTTAAGCTCAACTCCTAGTATTTTAAATTTAGATAGTTTTGATGATGATCACGCTGTCATCTTCAGAATTAGACGTTTTAACGATGGTGATTATGATAGTCAACCTACCACTGATTATCAACAAGAATACCGCACTTTAGGGCGACAAATCATCTTTTTTGATAATGGCTCATTTTCTAAAGGCTCATTATTATTTGCTCCTTTTTCCCAATTTGCGGCGGAATACGGTTTTGTTGATAGAGATCGCCGTTTAAGATTTGTGCAATTATATGATCAAAATGCCAATTTTGAGAGTTTAACTTTAATTAGGGAATTTCGGAGTAATACAGATGCTTATGAGCGAAAGGCTTTAACGGTAGATCAATTAATAGGCACATGGAAAGGGGAAGCCTATACTGCTTTTGCTGACTGGAAAGAGCCTCAAAGTTATTCAACCTGTTTAGAAATCAAAAAATTAGATGAAAATAATTTAGAACAGACCTTATCTTTTGAAGATCAAACTATTACATCAAAAGCGAAAATTGAAGAAAATAAATTAATTTTTGAGGGGGAAAATAAACGTCAAATTTTATTATTGCCCGATGGTGGCTCAAGTAATGTTCCCTTAAAAATAGAGCGTCATCAAGCCTTTTTTGTGGAAGCAGGATGGCTAGTGAGAGACAACGAAAGACAACGATTGGTTAGAAGTTATGATCATAAAGGAGAATGGATCAGTTCGACTCATATTATTGAGCATAAAATTTAATCTTTGCTATTGAGATATTGATTAAGAAGATTTGTTGCCATAGTTTGATGTTTTTGAGCCAAGTCTAAGGGAGTTAAAACTTGTACCTGATCACCATATTTCTGTAACCACAAATAAAACTCATTAACTGAGCGTGGGGGTAAATCAATGGTGTAATCAACAAATAGAGGTTGTTTCGTCAGGGGATCAATCTTGCCAAAGCTGATTCTTTGGTGAGGATGTCTTAATTCGCCTTCTAAAATAAAGTAACTTGCCGGAGGGTAAAATCGGAGTTTGAGGTGAATCAGTGGTAATTCGCCTGTTAATTCTAACCGTTGCTGTTCAAGATTGCCTAAGTTTAATCCCCAACCATTAGTTAAAAGTTGGTGAGCCTGTTCTAGGCTTTGTTGTTGAGCAGTTATTTCCCTTCCTTTGAGGGTGACAATTTCGCAGTAATCTTTGAAACGGCTCATCCTTCCCACGCCAAAACAGCTATCTTTACAATCTTCATAGATTAGATACCATGCGGTATTGTAATAGATTAACTGTAAAATCCAAACAATTTTTAAACCAAGACCATGTTCGCCATAAGGGTCTTTAAATCGGGAGATTTCAACGGCTTGTCCCTTGAGAATAGCGGTTTCAATTCGGTCTAATTGATGAAATAAAGTACGACGGTTTTGCCCTTTGGCCATCATTTCCTCGGGGTCTGTCCATTCGATGGTGCGATTTAAGTTACAACGGACTGGATAGAAAATTTCTTCATTTTGGCTGAGGGTAAAGCCTTTTAAGCGACGGGTTAAAGTCTGGTAAAGTTGACGGGCTTTGCTATCGGCTTGGGTTTTGGCGTAGGTTTCCAGAATGTTAATCACCAACTGTAAATCTTGAGGGGAAAATACGCCTGTGCCTAGATAATATCCCCAACGATACATCCGGTTTTCCAAAATACCGTATTCTCTTAATTTGCCTAAATCCTTTCTAATGGTTGGTAGAGAGGGATAATCAGAAGGTAAGTCAATCTTGAAAACTTCCGCTAATTCCCGTAATTTAAGTTGTACATCCTCTAAAGCGTTATGATGGTGATTTTCGGTTGGTTCTCTGATCGCTAAAGGATCCGCACTGCCTACTCCCGGAAATCGAATTAAGGTAGAGATCAAGAGCATTAAGCGTTCAAAAGCTTGTTTTTCGGAGTAGGGATGAGGTGGTTTTGGCTTAGGCATTAGAAAGAAAATAATTAAAGATTATCTCTAAATTTAACTAAAAGTTTGATGAAACAAGGGTTTAGATAAGATAAATTAACATTGAGTAAATATCGTCAAAAGCAGGACTTGAGGGAAGTTTTCAGTTTAAATAGAGAAAATGACTTAAGAAAAATTATGTACATTTCCTCGAAGGCTCGTTTGGTTCGTAATACTGCCACCGCAATTGTGAACGGTGCGATTACTTTAATTTTACTATTGATTGCTCCCCTCGGTTTGGCGGCGGTGATTACGAACACTTTTTTGGTAACATTATCCACGTTTTTCGTTTGTACCTTTGCGGATCAGGTAGTGATTTGGCTTCTTCCCTCCTCCGCCCGTCGTGAACCAATTGAACAGGGAGATCGCCCGTGGCAACCAGAAAAGTCTTTGAAAAACCAGCAAATGAGTAGGGGTGAATTAGAAGGTGATCAAGAATGAGAAGTCTCTATATTTCTCAACAGGGCTGTTATGTCAGTCTAAAACAGGAATTAGTGTTAGTCAAACGCAAAGATGAGATTTTAGCACAGGTACAACTTCCCTTGTTAGAGCAGATCCTGATTTTTGGCAAGTCTCAAGTGACAACCCAAGTGATTCGTGCCTGTATTCGTCAGGATGTGCCGATTGTCTATCTCTCTCGGATGGGTTACTGCTATGGGCGCATGATTCCGATTGAACGTGGTTATCGTCAACTAGCTCGTTATCAGCAACAGTTGGACTTGGGAGAACGGCTGAGTGTGGCGAGAAAGATCGTCAAAGCCAAGATCAAAAATTGTCGGGTGATTTTGCAAAGACAGGCAAGGCGGACTGATTTAGAGTCAGTAAGATTTGCGATTTCAACCTTAGACTATCTGATTGAACAGGCAGAAAAAGCATCTAGTCATGACCGTTTAATGGGATTTGAGGGGGCATCAGCCCAGAGCTATTTTTCGGCATTGGGGGAATGTTTGACCAATCAGGATTTTGTCTTTATGGCACGTTCCCGTCGTCCACCGCTTAATCCGGTTAATGCCATGCTTAGTTTTGGCTATCAGGTGCTATGGAATCATTTACTGGCGTTAATTGAAATCCAAGGTTTAGACCCTTATCAGGGTTGTTTACATGAGGGCAGTTATCGTCATGCGGCCTTGGCTTCGGATTTGATAGAGGAGTTTCGAGCGCCGATAGTAGATAGTTTAACGCTTTATTTAGCGAACAAGAAAATCATGAATAATGAGGATTTTGCTTATCATGAAGGAGGTTGTTTTCTGAATGATTCAGGGCGTAAAAAGTATTTAGGGGCGTTTGTGCAAAGAATGGAAGAAGAAATCACGGTTGATTCAGGAGAGAAAGAACCGCATTGGGCTTTATTGAGTCAACAGGTGAAGAAGTTTAAGGATTTTGTTTATGCTCCTGTGAATAGTTATCAACCTTATCTAATTCGTTAACAATGCTACTGTATCTGATTACTTATGATATTTCTGATGATAAAAGGCGCAAAAAAGTGTCGGATTTATTAGAAGGATATGGAGTTAGGGTACAATATTCAGTGTTTGAATGTGTCTTAATGAAGTCAAAATATGATGAGTTAAGGAAAAGACTGAAAAAACGAGTTAAGGAAGGGGATAGCGTTCGCTTTTATCCATTGTCAGCCCATACCCTCAGTCAGGTAGAGGTTTGGGGTGAACCACCAGTTTTACAACCCCCTAGCTCCACCATTATTTAAACCTAATTGTTTAATCTTACTTAAAATATTCACACTACTATTGTCACTATGGAATCTCAAGACTATCAGACCTGTCCTCAATGTCAACAAAAAGTAATTTCTCTCAATTCTGGTAAATTAATTTGTCGTGCTTGTGGTTGGTCTGACAAAAAAACAGAAATTTCCCCTCAAACGAAGTTACCTTCTTTCTCGAAAAATCAATTTAAAATTTCCTCAATTAGTAAAATCTTCTTTAATTCTCATAATAATTTAGTTGGAAAATTCTTTTTTTATCTTGGATTAATTATGATAATTAGTAGTTCTTTTTATGATACAGCTGTTTGTGAAAGAAGTGAATATAGCTTTTCTTTAAGTTGTACTCATAATATTGGGTTATTGAATGAAAAATCCAATTTAATTAATATCGGTGGTTTTTTATTTATTGGTGGTTGTATCTTGATGACGAATATTCAGGATAAATCACCTTAAAATATAAAGAAATGCAAAAAAAAGCAAATAATTATAAATAAAGTAGATAAAACAGCTATAAAGATTATAGGATAAGGGATGTTCACTCTATCAAAATCAAGTTAATAATCATTGGCTTTTAGTTGTGTTAACAAGTTAATTCAGAATATAGTAAAAAACAATGCACAAAGGGAGAAATTAATTTATGTCTTTAATTTATTGGCAAAGCAAAATTTGGGGGCTACTTCATGATCCGGCTTTAAAAGCTTTAGCCCGTTCTGGTAAGGACTTTGCAAGGGAGGGACAATGGGACTTATTAGCTTGTATGGACGGTTGGAAATCTCCTAAAGCCAACGGTAAAACTTCGGGTGAATCTAATTTACAAGGAAACTGGCTTAAGTATGTAGGATTATGTGATTTAATTGCTTCCTCAAGTGACCGCTCTACCATCGGAAGGTTAGATCCTTCCTACAGTAGTGTAATGTACAATCAAGAGAAAGGGTTACAAATTAGTCATTTGCTCTCAGGAAATAGAGAGTTATTGATTAAAATTAATCAGCAATGGGAACAGGAACTAAGCCAAAAGAAAAGACAATTTTTAGAGGAAAAAGAAGTAGAATTTTTAAAGGAAATTCAAGATTGGAATGATCCTCAAAAAGTATTTTGGGCATTGTGGCGCTGCTATCCAGAAGTATTAGAAAAAACTGAACCATTAGTGCATTTATTACCAGCAGAAACTCGTTTACCCGATGGTTCATTATGGAGTCATGTCAGTATGACTTCCGCTTTAGCCGGAGGTTTAGCAGGGTACTATAAAACAGTAGAAGAATACCCGAAAAAAGGTGAGACATTTAATAATTATTCTCGTCCCTATTTAGTTAATTTTACATTCTCTCCGGTACAGGAATTAATTAAAGCTAGTCGTAAAATGAGAGACTTTTGGGCGGGGTCATGGATTTTACATTATCTATCAGCTAAAGTCTGTTGGAAACTGGCATTAAAATATGGTGCAGATACCTTACTTTACCCTTGTTTATATCAACAACCCTTAATAGATAATTGGTTATTAGAAAAGTATGATGATTTAAAAAAATGGATTGAAAAGCCAACGGAAAAACAGCTATTAACTGCTGGTTTTCCTAATGTAATTGTGATGATTTTACCTAACAATGGGAAAGATTTGAACACAACCAAAGATAATCCGATTTATGGAGCGATGCAGTATGCTAAACAAGTATTATTCGATGAGTGGAAACAATTAGGACAACAAAGTTTAGAGTATTTACAAAGTTTAGAAAAGTGGGGTAAATATTGGCAAAATATTAACCCTTCTACTTGGGAATATTGGTTAAATGCTCAATGGCAAACTTATTGGAGTGCTGTTCCCATTGGTGATCCTAATCTGGATTTAACTTGTTCTTTAAGAACAACAAAAGAAAGAAGTAAAGAAGAAACAGAAACTCAATTTAAGGAATGGGTTAATCAACAAAATACGATGACAAATTTAACTGATCCTAGAGCTTTATTTGAAACCAATGAGGAACAATTTTTAAAAGAAATTTTCCGCTTAACAGAGGACGATGAAACAGAAGAAAATCAAACAAAATATAGTAAACAACCTAACTTAAATACGGGTTCATGGTGGGCGTTTATTTTTGACCAATTAAGATTAAGTTTAAACAGTGTTAAAAATGCTCGTAATTGGTTATTACCTACTGCATTCTCTACTCGTTCTAGCATTTCTGGCTTGGGTAGTGCCGTTCATCCCCTTAATAATTATCATAATGATTGGATGAACGAAGAAGAACTTAATGAGTTTTGGAGTAATAATTTTGGTTTATTTGATGGTAGCGAAAAACCGAATGCTACGGAAGTTGTTAAACGAGTTTTACATCGAATTTTACCTGAATTATTAAACTGTGATAAGTCAGAAATTGCACCATCTTATCCTGATTTAACAGCAGGTGTAGCAGGTTATTTAAAAACAGGAACTGCTCAAGAAAAACAAGCTAAATTAAATCATTTAAAAAAGGCTTGTTCAGAAATTTATAATACAATTGTAGAAGAAAAACGTCAAATTCTCTCTGGTTTAATTTTAGATTGGGGTATCCCTTATATTGATAATCATGATAACCCTGATTACCGTGAACAAAACTATCATCCACGCTTTTTAAATGCGGGGTGGTTGGTGGAAGATTTAGAAATTAGTAAAAGTAAAGAAGAAAAGAAAGAATATAGACAAAAATTACATCAAGAAATTAATAAATATTATCCTAACAATAATCCGACTGATTGGTATATTTTGGCCGCCGGAGATGGTGACGGTATGGGTGAGTGGTTAAAAGGTACAAAGTTAAAAAATTATGGTGAATATTTACCTGATACTTTGAGAGAAAAGATTGAATCTGATGCCAGTAATATTCCTCAAAAGTATAAAGAACCATTACAAAAATTCTTAACGGTTACTAAAAGAATGGGTCCTGCTACTCATAATGCCTTAAGTCGTGCGTTGTTAGATTTTTCTAATCAATTAGTTCCTTATTTAACAGAGGAAAGATACGCTGGAAGGTTAATTTATAGCGGTGGTGATGATGTTTTGGCTTATACTAACCTTTGGGAGTGGGATAGTTGGTTATGGGATATTCGTCAATGTTTTAAAGGTGCGCAAGATCCTCATGGTGAGTTTGAGAATAAAGGTGATTATTGGCAATATCAAGGGGAAAAACAGCCTTCAACTTTAGCCAAGCGTCCATTATTTACGATGGGAAGTGAGGCAACGATCAGTTTTGGTATTGTGATCGCCCATCATTCTGTTCCCTTAGCAATCGCCTTAGAGAACCTTTGGGAAGCTGAGGAAAAAGCCAAAGAGCATGAATATTTTAGTCATTATAATGATAATAATAAACCCTGTTATAAACCGAAAGATGCGGTACAGGTGAGGGTTATTTATGGGAATGGAAATATTCTCAAAGCTACGGCTAAATTTGAGGTATTTGATCAGTGGCAAAAGCTTTTAGATTTTGGTTTAGATAGTGCAATTTTTGAACAAGCGGGTCAACTTTTAGAAGCTCATCCCATTCCGATTAAAGAAGCAATTGATGACTGGACAAAAGCCTTTTGTCAACGGCGAGAAAAGTTAAAGTTAGATGATGAAAAAGCTAATGATTTTCAACAAAAATTAAGTTATTTTTTTACAGCTATTTGGGATACTAATATTCTTGATTCTAGTCAAGAGCAAAGTGAGATTAAAGCAATGGAAAAATACCGTGATCAACAATTAATTAATTGGTTAAAAATAACGGCTTTTGTCATTCGTAATCGTGATATTAAAATAAGGGAGGATTAATCTTTTGTGGACATTGAGCCAAATATTCCGATTGAAACTCAATTAGCAGGGTTAGGACAACTTAGAGACATTAGAACTAATCCAAATCTCAAAGGAGTTGATATTAACTATTTACTCAAAAAAACACCATTAGAATTAAAAAAAATGCTTGAAAATCAAGAGATTAATTCTAAGACTTATAGACAAATTATGAAAAGTTTTGAAAACCGTGACTTAGGTAAAAGGGGGAAAAACAAATGAGTGACAATGTGAATATCGAAATTCAGTATTTACTGAAAGAGCATCAAGAATGGAACTGTTTTAAATTAAGTCCACAGGAGTATTTTGACTTAGAAGAAAACGAAACAATTGAATTAGATTGTGTTCCTCAATATGCTCATGCTCTTGATTATTTACGAGAGTATTATACCATGATTGACCTAACACAAATTCTGGCAACTCGTATTATTTTGATTGATTTTCTGAATAAGAAACAACGTCAAATTAATGAGAGATTTTGGTTTAATTCTCAAAATCGCTTAATCGAAAGATTAGATTTAGATTTAACTAAATTTCAGATTGAATACCATGAGATGATCATTGAAACCAAAATTCAAGATGATCCCCCTCGATGGGAAATCATCAGATTAAATCAACAACAGCAAATGATGACTCCCATTTTTCACAGTATCATTCAACAAAATTCCGATGGTTCTGAAACAGAAACTCCCATTTTGATTGAGCCATTTTCCCTTAATCAACAACCAACTTTTCCTAAACAATTAGTCTAATTTATGTACTGGTACACTCTTACTCCTCTTGATATTTTACTATTCCGTGACGCTAAACCTTTTACTCCTGGAGAAAGGGCATGGGCGGGTAGTATTTTCCCTCCGAATAATCATGCGATTGCCGGAGCGTTAAGTAGTTTGATTAATCGTAAGAAAAAAGATACTTTTAAATTAAAAGGAGTATTTTTTTGTTATGATGATCAACTTTATTTTCCCCGTCCATTAGGGTTTGTTAATTCAGACCCATTATATCCGTTAGCATGGCAAAAAGAGCATTATCTCAATCAAATTTATTGGGATAGAACTCAACCTTGCCCTTTAGTTAAACCTGCCCATCTTAAAGATGAAGATAAGGAAAAAGAGTTTGAAACTAAAATAAACTGTTATTCCTATTCAAAAGCTTTAGAATATCGTCAATATTTACCCTATTCAGCTATCTTAAATTATCTTCAAACAGGAGAGTTAAAAAAAGAGGATATGGAATTACCAAAAGGTGAAGAAAAAGAACCTTGGCAAGTGGAAACACGCTCTCATAATGCCATTGAGGAAGGCTCAAGGGCAGTCAAGGATGCTGATGGTTATTTCGTGGAAAATGCCATCAGAATCAAAAAAGGTTGGAGTTTAGCGATTGGAGTTGATGACAATACTCATCGGCAATTAAACCTGTTAAATCAACCTTTAATTATGCGCTTAGGGGGTGAAGGTCATCGAGTTATTTTAGAGCGAAATCAAACTTTAGATTATCAATTTGCTAAGTTACAAATTGCTTCTAAAAAGAACTTTGAAAAAGGAGGAAAATCTATTGCCTATTTAGTAACTCCCGGCATCTTTGAGCGAAAACATGACAACGGAAAAGCGATGTGTAAACCCTATCCTTGGGAATGGAAATTAGCTCATACTGTTAATCAAAATCAAACGGCAGGGAATTTAGTTAGTGTCGCTAGTGCTAAAGCTTTACCCATTAGTTGTCGAATCCAAACAGATAATAACAAAAGCATTCCTGCCCCCCAAGTTTTCGCCGCCCCTATTGGTAGTCAATATTATTTGAATGAGCCTCAAGAATTATTTGGTTATGATCATTCTCAAGATGGGAAAGCACTAGAAAAAGCGAAAAGATTGCTTGATTTAGGTTATTCAGAAATGCTTTGGATTAATTATCAGGAGTAAATCAAAAATTATGGCTAGTATTATTCTTTCATTTGTTGGTAGTCAAGACCCCTATTCAGGTAATAATAATCAAGAGGGATCAATTGTTACTTTAACTAGACATTTAATCAATCAAAAGATTGAGATTCGTAAGTTACTTTTGTTGTACACCAATGATTTAATTGCCCAAGCAGAATTAACTCAGGATTGGTTAAATTCAGAGTTAAACATTGCTAGGGAAACTATCGAACTGATTAAAGTTTCTGAAGAATTATCCAATGATCCAATCAATGTAACTTTAACCCTTCCTGATGCTCGTAAATGTTTAAGTAAAGCAACAGAATATAAACAAAATAATGATGATTTAATTGAGTTTAATTCATCATCAGGCACACCTGCTATGAAAACTACATGGGCAGTATTACAAGCCTCTGGTATTGCTCCAAAAAGTCGCATTTGGCAAGTGAGAAATCCTTTTCAAATGAAAGAAGGGCAAGAAAGAGTTTTCGTTAATAATGTTAATGTAGTTAAAAATGAATCAGACTTAAGGGTGATAAAAAAACAACTGCAAAACTATAATTATACTGGTGCATTAGATAGCTTAGAAAATAGTGATCTCAATTGTGAAATTGCTAAAGCATTAATGCAATACGGACATTATCGTTTATCCTTTGATTTTAGTAAAGCTTTTTATGCTATTAATAATGATCGAGAGAAGATTGATAGTAAGTTTTTCTCACAAATTAATGCTTTAAAAGATAAGAAGTCTATTAATATTTTAACAGAAGCTTATTATAAAGCTGAATTAAAATTAAAGACTCAACAGTATACTGATTTTCTAATTCTTGCTTTTGCTTTCCATGAAAATTTATTAAGATATTTAGTAAAACAAATACTTTTTTCTGAGCAAGACCGAAATCAAGATTTTGCGAAATTAGAAGATGAAGGAAAAGTTAAAGCAATCATTGAAAAATTAGATGGTGGAAATTTACTAAATTATTTAACCAATTATCAAATTCCTTATCGTGGACAATTAAGACTTGACTGGACAAATCCCCATCTTAATCGTCTAGTTTTACAAGCAATTGTCGAATATCGCTCAAATGATTATGCTTCCCTGATTCCTTTACTTAACCAACTAGATCAATCTGTCTATATTCGCAATGATATTGTTCACAACTTAAGGGGTTTATCCGATCTCAAAGATGCCCCGACAATTCTTAATCTAATGAAGCAAATTTTACAAAAAATCACCTCTTTAAGTAATACGAATCCTTTTGATTCACTCAATCAAGAAATTCTTAATCATTTGAACTAATCATGTTTTATCTAATTTTATTTAACAATAGTAGCTGACTTGATCCCAACTATTAAGATTAACACACTACTATCAGTTAATTCTAATTCAATCACTAATTTTTTTCTTATTGATTTTTTATTCCCGGAAATTATGACTAATACGATTAATTTAACCTATCTCTATCTATTCTCTCCCCTTCATACTGGAGGTACAACCCAAGAAGGCAATCTAGTTGGCATTGCTAGAGAATCTCATACTAATTTACCTTACCTTCCTTCCTCAACTATTCGAGGTAAAATTCGTTCTACTGTTAAAAACCAAGAGCAAAAATTTAAGTTATTTGGGAATGAATTAGGGGAAAATAATGCCGAATTAAAACAAGGTGATATTTGGATTGGTGACGGTTCAATTTTATGGATTCCTGTACCTTCCTTAAGTCACGGTGTGATTTGGATTAGTTCACCTTTGTTATTAAGAAGATATGCTAATTTGAAAGGAAATAATTTAACTATTCCTGATGAATATAGCTGTAATTTTAAATCTAGTGGTTCGGTTTATTTAAAAGATGCTCGGTTCAATAGTAGCGAGTTGAAAGAATTTAAAAATGCTCAAGATTTTATTCCTAATAGTAATGAAACTAAAACTATTAATAAAGTTTTAGTATTACCCGACAACCATTGTTCAACTCTAATTCAGATGAGCTTATGGCGACAAGTGAAAATCAAATTAGATAACACTAAATCTGTTGATGGTGGTTTTCGTTATGAGGAAGCTATACCTCCTGATACTTTAATGTATTTTCCTTACGGTACAACCTCTCAAACTAACGGCTCATCTGTGCAATCTTTAACTGATTTTAACGCTTTAATTAAAGCTTTGGAAGTGTTACAAATTGGTGGTCAGGAAAGCTTAGGACGTGGTTTTTGTAAAGTCATTAGTTAGAAATAATAAGTAATAAGTAAACCGCTTATTACTTTAGTTATTTCTCTTACTTTATTATTAATTATTTTAGACTTATTACTCATTGAAAGGAGACAATTATGCCCACAACTTTTGACCCTCGTACTATCTCAACTCCTGTTTTTGAAGTTTTATCTCAGTTGAGAGAATCAACTCCTGATGATAGTAAGAAAAAAGAACAAAAAAATCAGGCAATCGAGCTTTATACCTATTTAGCAACATGGGGAATGATGAGACTCAAAGCAGAAGAAACAGCTTTGTCTCAGGATGGTAAAAAAGATGTTGTCAAAGCTTATTTTGAATGTTTACAACAACTTTCTGAACTTAATAATTTAGCCGGAAATAATGGTTTAAATACGCTTAAAAATATGACTGCTGATGAATATTTAGGTTTAACAGGTTTAGGTTTAGAACTGGCTAATGAGTTCAGTTTTTGGGCTAATGCTGTTTATGATTAGTTTTTCTTTTATCAGTTATCACTTATTTAAACATTGAAATCAAGATTCATTTTATCTTAAAATTATGCCTGATCCATTCCAAAGACCTAACCCAATTCAACGTCCTAATTCTCCTCAACAACCTAACCAATCAACTAATCCCCCTCAAAGGAGAGTAATTAGCACTGGTGGCAACTCCGGCGGTAATCGTGGCAGTGGTGGGAATAATCATAATCAAGGTGGGAATAATCACAATCCACCTTTACCTTCCCCTTGGTTAGACCCCAATCATCCACCGAGTCCGGATCCTACTGCTAGTTTTGTTGAGTATCTCCGATGGATGCGATCACCTGATCACGATTATAAAGACGCTACTAAAATTCAGATTTTACAGTTAGCAACGGATAAAGCTAATTATAATCAACGCTTACAAGAAATGAACCGCCGATTAACATTAATGGCTGGAAAAGATCATACTTTTCAAGTTAAATCATCATGGCGGATTAGAGTGGGTGGGCATCGTGGGGCTGAAAATATTTTATTACCTGCCTTTGATAACTTGGGTATTCCTTTCATTCCTTCGGCTAGTTTAAAGGGAGTGGCGAGAAATCAAGCGATTCGAGAGTTAATGATCAAAGAAAATCTTGATTATCAAACAGCAGAAAAACATCCCCAAATAACTAAACATTTTGGTAATTTAGAAGGGGAAAATAGTACAAATAATGCTGGTCAAGTAATCTTTTTTGATGCCTACCCTTTGCCGAGTCAACACGGTTTAACAATGGATATGGCTAATAATATTTGGAATTGGGAAGGAAATAATCCTAATTATAGCCCTAATCCTAATGTTTTTTTATCATTAGAACAGCCTACTTTTTTAATTGGTTTAAAGTTAGCCAGTAATCAAAGTAATCTTAAATTACTAGAACAAGTTAAACAATGGTTAATTAAGGGTTTAGAATCTGGTATTGGTTCACAAATTAATACAGGTTATGGTCAGTTAATTACGGCGGGTAAACAAACTCAAACTAGCGAATTTTTAAGAGTTGATTTTACTTTAGAAGGTCAATTAATTCATGGTTATCAAAGCTTTACCCAGTGGAGTTGGAATGACAGAAGAAATGAATATCAAATGCGAGGAAAAGCACAAGCAGAAGTGCGTCCTATTGCGTTTAAATCAATGTTGCGTTATTGGTTTAGAGTTTTCGCATTAGGAGTATTAAATCCAGATGATGTTAAAACATGGGAAGCTACTCTTTTTGGTGGTATTAATCCCCAAAGAAACGGTTATTTCAAAGTAAATATTCTTGATGGTAAAGTCACTCAAACAGAACCTCGTCCTAATCATCAAGGTAAAAATGATCCTGTGGGAGAACAACAAGGCACTTTAATTTTATCTTTAGCTTCTACTACTCCTAAAAATCAAGAAGAATCTGTTAAGAAATTAGCGAGAATATTGACTTGGTTTATGTTTAATCTGGGTGGAATAGGACAAGGTGCAAGACGACCTTGTTATTCTCGTCAAAATCGTGAACGTGCGCCTTGGTTTCGTGGTTCAACTTTTTATGTGGAAACGGAAGAACCTTTTTGGGATTTACCTGATAGCATTAACGAATTTAAACAACTATTTCAGCAAAAATTAAAACAGTTTTATCAGCTATTAAATGAAATTACACAGATTCCATTTGATTATCGGAATTTAAGAAACGCTGGTAATGTTCGTCAAGATAATTGGTATGAAGTAGCCGATCTAAACTGTCGTATTATTATTTGCAAAGGTCAGAATAACAATAATAAAATTTATGCGTTATCTGTTTTACATAGTCCTGATTTAAAAATAACAAATCGGATGGGACAAAAAGATTATGATGGTAATTTATGCGGACAAGTTACCAGAAATGTCAAACCTTCCCCTGTTTGGATTGCTGATTTAGGTGATTATCAAATAGTAACTGTTTTTGGTGCTACGGAAAACCCTAGAAGAAGCTATTTAGAAAAGTTAAATAATCCTATTCAAATATTTCCATTAACCTAAAATAATCAATTTATTTCTAATAAAAAACCCTTCTCTTGTTTGAGTTGGGTTTTTTTGTCTTAGGCTTCCATTCTAATAATTTCTCTTAATAAAAGAGAGCTATCTGCTAAATAGGCTTCCTGAGATGCCTTGATTTTATTGTTTCCATTCTAATAATTTCTCTTAATAAAAGAGAGAAAAAGATTGGACGAACAAGATTAAGACGATCGCGCTAAGTTTCCATTCTAATAATTTCTCTTAATAAAAGAGAGAAAGGTGGGCATCAAAAAGCGGACGGAAATTTATGTTTCCATTCTAATAATTTCTCTTAATAAAAGAGAGATATGGAAATTAAGTATCTTAAATTCTACGATGCTACTAGGTTTCCATTCTAATAATTTCTCTTAATAAAAGAGAGTTTTGTTATGGGTTTTTACAGCTATGTTTTGGAAGTGGTTTCCATTCTAATAATTTCTCTTAATAAAAGAGAGCCGTTAAGCTTATTTTTATGTCATATGCGTACAGTTTCCATTCTAATAATTTCTCTTAATAAAAGAGAGATTATGATAACAATATTGCACCTTTGAAAGTGCAAGGTGTTTCCATTCTAATAATTTCTCTTAATAAAAGAGAGTCGCAAAGGCTTGGTCGATCAGTAGCCTGTCTTCCCACAAATGTTTCCATTCTAATAATTTCTCTTAATAAAAGAGAGATACTCTGGAAAGAGAAAGTTTACAGTAAAAAGGATAAGTCAAGTTTCCATTCTAATAATTTCTCTTAATAAAAGAGAGTACGGAACAAATCCATACCAAGCCTCTATATCTTGTTTCCATTCTAATAATTTCTCTTAATAAAAGAGAGTACTTAGGTAAACGTAGAAAGGAGAACAGATTTCCCACGGTTTCCATTCTAATAATTTCTCTTAATAAAAGAGAGTTACCATGTAAGCGAATTTCTTGCGTTGTGTAGTAATGTCCACGTTTCCATTCTAATAATTTCTCTTAATAAAAGAGAGGTTGAAAATGATTTTTTAACCAATGACTCCCCACCCCTTGAGGTTTCCATTCTAATAATTTCTCTTAATAAAAGAGAGAGTTTTTTCAATGGCTATCAACTTTTCTGATTTGGGTTTCCATTCTAATAATTTCTCTTAATAAAAGAGAGCTGATCTGGTAACTAAACTAGTTTATAGACATTGCGGTTTCCATTCTAATAATTTCTCTTAATAAAAGAGAGCAGTTATCAGTTTAGTAAACTTTCAACAAAAAAAGGATCAAGTTTCCATTCTAATAATTTCTCTTAATAAAAGAGAGTCCATCAGAAACTCTTCTCATTAGATATAACGATTTACTGACTTGGTTTCCATTCTAATAATTTCTCTTAATAAAAGAGAGACCCTACGATACCTTTGTGTCTATTAAAGATATTCTGTTTCCATTCTAATAATTTCTCTTAATAAAAGAGAGTATAAAAGTAGATAGAGGTAAAGTAGTAGATAGGGATACGTTTCCATTCTAATAATTTCTCTTAATAAAAGAGAGCAAGGTTTAGGCAAGGGATTTATGGATTTAACAGGAAAAATTAAGTTTCCATTCTAATAATTTCTCTTAATAAAAGAGAGCGATATTCCCTTAGAAGTAGTTATTGTACTTTTAGGTTTAGTTTCCATTCTAATAATTTCTCTTAATAAAAGAGAGTAAAAATGACAACACGATTAGAGCGATTAATGGAAAGTTTCCATTCTAATAATTTCTCTTAATAAAAGAGAGTATGATGATTTAACTCTAAAATAAGCAACCGCCCCTAGTTAAGTTTCCATTCTAATAATTTCTCTTAATAAAAGAGAGCAGCTTAAGGAGGAGGCGAAGGATGCGGAGATTGCTGTTTCCATTCTAATAATTTCTCTTAATAAAAGAGAGCTTTCCTTCTTCTCGGTCTCCTCTGTGTGGCAGGTTCTTGTGTGTTTCCATTCTAATAATTTCTCTTAATAAAAGAGAGAATGACTACATATTTTAGCTCTGGCACGTCTTATAGGTTTCCATTCTAATAATTTCTCTTAATAAAAGAGAGACATAATTTACATTTAGTTAGGCTACTTTCTAAAGAGTTTCCATTCTAATAATTTCTCTTAATAAAAGAGAGTTAGGTCTATCTATCGGGATAAGGCTATTCTTTTCAATAGTTTCCATTCTAATAATTTCTCTTAATAAAAGAGAGTAAACATAAATAAGGAAACACAAAGATATGAAAACCACAATTTACTGTTTCCATTCTAATAATTTCTCTTAATAAAAGAGAGAAAGTGAAGCTAAAGTCACTTATGAGGAATTTATGTTTCCATTCTAATAATTTCTCTTAATAAAAGAGAGAGAAAGATTAGCTACAAAATTACTTAAACTATTTGGAGTTTCCATTCTAATAATTTCTCTTAATAAAAGAGAGTGATGATAATGAACATCATGCTCATGTTAAATGGGGTTTCCATTCTAATAATTTCTCTTAATAAAAGAGAGAACCTAAAGCAGTGAACTTACTTACTCCTGTATCTATAGAAGTTTCCATTCTAATAATTTCTCTTAATAAAAGAGAGACGGAACAGAAAATAAAAGATAATAGAGGGAAAAAGTTTCCATTCTAATAATTTCTCTTAATAAAAGAGAGATAAAGAACAAGCAGTATCTAAATGGTTTAAAGACAACGGGTTTCCATTCTAATAATTTCTCTTAATAAAAGAGAGAAATTGTATTTGTTATTACTACCACCTTTAATCCTGTTTCCATTCTAATAATTTCTCTTAATAAAAGAGAGAGGGCATAGGATGATGGTAGAGGTATATAAAAAAGGTTTCCATTCTAATAATTTCTCTTAATAAAAGAGAGACCTAAAGAAAGAAGGTGCAGTAAATGAAAAAGGAAGTCCTATGTTTCCATTCTAATAATTTCTCTTAATAAAAGAGAGTTACCAATCGTTTCCTGTGAGGGATAGCACAGGTCTAGTTTCCATTCTAATAATTTCTCTTAATAAAAGAGAGATAAATTGGGATGCTCCTGCTCCTGAGTTACCTGATGACGGTTTCCATTCTAATAATTTCTCTTAATAAAAGAGAGCGCTACAGGTGATGATTATGGCTTTGATTTATATACCAAAGTTTCCATTCTAATAATTTCTCTTAATAAAAGAGAGAGATAAACCTGCTCCTTATGAATTAGAAGATGAACCTGAGTTTCCATTCTAATAATTTCTCTTAATAAAAGAGAGCAAGTTTAGATGTATCACCACCTAATTCCTTAACAGCAGAGTTTCCATTCTAATAATTTCTCTTAATAAAAGAGAGAACTGATACCCACACTAGGACTTGAACCTAGTAGTAAGCCTTGGTTTCCATTCTAATAATTTCTCTTAATAAAAGAGAGCATCATGTCTTAATGATGATGACACTACTGTATTGATTGAGCATTACTGTTTCCATTCTAATAATTTCTCTTAATAAAAGAGAGAAGATATAATCGAAAAGTTAAGATACTTATATCTTAATAAGTTTCCATTCTAATAATTTCTCTTAATAAAAGAGAGCTAGGCACAATCATCAGAGAACAATCAGACTCTTTTCTGATTGTTTCCATTCTAATAATTTCTCTTAATAAAAGAGAGGCATCTAAAGTAGAAATTAAGATACCTTACCGAATAGTTTCCATTCTAATAATTTCTCTTAATAAAAGAGAGGGTAATAAGAAATGGGAAAGAGAAGTAACTTGGATAGAAGTTTCCATTCTAATAATTTCTCTTAATAAAAGAGAGTTCAGTTGATTCTGACTTTGACTTTGATAGCCAATGGACTGTTTCCATTCTAATAATTTCTCTTAATAAAAGAGAGACATATTGAAGGTCGTACCTTTAAATATCGTATGACGTTTCCATTCTAATAATTTCTCTTAATAAAAGAGAGACAGTTTGCAGAATTAACTCGTTTGTGGGAAAAATTATGTCGTTTCCATTCTAATAATTTCTCTTAATAAAAGAGAGCTAAATGGTTTAAAGACAACGGCATAGTCATAGAGAGTTTCCATTCTAATAATTTCTCTTAATAAAAGAGAGAGCCATCGCCGAAAAGCAGATATAGTGATAACTAAAAATGCTATTTGCGAGGGATAGGAAAATTATAGCATTTAAACGGGAATAAAGTCAAAGAAAAAAGCTGAAAAACCTTATGCTGTAAGGGTGCGAGGGTTAGAACGAAAGAATCATCCTTTTGCTCTTTTTTGTTATCCCTCGCAAAATCAGTGGATTTCCCTAATCTTAATGATTAGCCCAAAGACGAGCCGACACAATCTTAATCCTTTGACTTGTCGTTTTTACACAAGTCAGAACTGCAAAAGAGGGATTAACCTTAGTTTAATAATTACTATCGAAAACTTTACTTTTAAAAGTGAGCTTTTCTGATACAATCATCAATTAATCATTCTTGAAAATCAATTCTGAGCTTTGAAACACTGATTAATCTTTTATTATGACTATTACTACCCCTAATTTACAGGCTATTTTCATCGGTACTGAGGAGCAAATTGTGGAAAATTTACGATCGCACCTCAATTATCCCATTGCCCAAAGAGACAATAAAGGTTCTCGTTTTTGGTATTTACGTCCGGGGAATAATCCAGAAGATGCCTCTGAAACTTGCCCCATCGCTGTGGGTTTTTATAGTGAGTTAAATGAGGGTAGTAATTCAGAGCTTAAGCAGTTTTTCACCGATGAACCCCAACAGTTAGAAATTTATGGACATTATATCAATCGCATCGCTGAAAATCAGCCTGTAATGTATCTTTTATTACCCTCACCCCAGACAGAGGGGGCAGAGGCAAAAGTGGCTTTAATTTTACCCACCGAAGGCAGAATTAGACAAAGGGCGATCGAAATTTGTAAGATTAATAGTGAAGATTTAAGGTCTAAATTCAATCGTTTACACCAAGAACAATTACAAGATAAAATCTTAGAAAATCTGCTAGGTTTTACCCCTCAAATTGATTTTATTTTCTATAAAACTGCCCAATCTGCTCAAGAATTAGCCACCGAATTAGCCCTAGTTACTCAAAGAATTGAACAGGTAATTCCCCTAGTTTATGAACAGGAAAAAGATGACGGTTATTTACATCAGTTATTAACCAGTTTTCAACGGGAATTATTACCAAATCTTAAGTTAACTTCCGATCATCCAAAAGATTATAGTTTTAGTGATGTTTACGCTCAAACTATTGCCTATGGTTTATTTACGGCAAGGGTTTTTAGTTATGTGAAAAATCCTAAACAAGACTTTAATCGCCGTTATGCTTGGCAAGAATTACCCGAAACTAATCCCTTTTTAAAGCAATTATTTCAAGATGTTTTAGAAAAATCAACTAATAAATTAGGTGATGATTTAATTGATTGTTTAGATCAGGTTTTAGGTATCCTCAGAGCGGCGAAAATGGAGGCAATCTTAAGGGATTTTCGTAATAACATGAACCGAGAGGATATTGTAATTTGTTTTTATGAGGATTTTTTAGGGGCATATAAACCGAAAATGCGGGAAAAAAGAGGGGTTTATTATACTCCTGAGCCTGTGGTTTCCTATATGGTTAGATCCGTTGATGAGTTAATTAAAATTAAGTTTAATAAACCTTTAGGAATTGCGGATCCAGAAGTGATGATTTTAGATCCCGCTTGTGGCACTGGTACATTTTTATTTAATATTTTTCAGTTAATTTATCAGCGTTTTCAAGAAGCGCCTGATCTATTTATTCCCCCCTTATTAAGGGGGGCTAGGGGGGATCTAAATGAGTTATGGAATGAATATGTATCGGAATGTTTATTACCGAGAATTTTTGGTTTTGAATTATTAGTAGCTCCCTACGCTATTTGTCATTTAAAGTTAGGTTTATTTTTAGAGGAAACTGGTTATAAATTTGCGAGTGGTAAGCGTTTAGGTGTCTATTTAATTAATACTTTAGAAAATGTGGAAACTAAAGAAGAAAAACAACAATTAAGTTTAGCTATTCCTCAAATGGAGGAGTTAATAGCTAATGAAGCAAAAGCGGGATCAAGAATTAAGAAAAATGAGCCAATTATGGTTATTATTGGTAATCCTCCCTACTCTGGACATTCGGAAAATAATAATAGTTGGATTAAGGATTTATTGAATGATTATTATATCATTAATGGTCAACCTTTAGGTGAGAAAAATTCAAAATGGTTACAGGATGATTATGTTAAATTTATGCGTTTTTCTCAATGGAAAATTGACCAAAATAATAAGGGAATTTTAGCTTTTATTAATAATCATGGTTTCTTAGATAATCCCACTTTTCGAGGCATGAGACAACAATTAATTAATAGTTTTGATGAAATTTTTATCTATGATTTACATGGTAATAGTAAGAAAAAAGAAACGGCTTTTGATGGTGGTAAAGATGAAAATGTTTTTGATATTCAACAGGGGGTTAGTATTAATATTATGGTGAAAAACTAATTATCTGTTATACTATAGTTACTTAATCAAAAAAGGAGATTTAAAATTATGATTCAACTCTTAGTTTTAAGAACTTTTTATTTTGGTTAAACTGTCCTATAATTATTATTAACACAATAACCAATCTAAACTAATGCAAATCTCAATTCCTGACTCTGTTTTACAATCAATTCGCTTACCAGAAAACCGTCTTGAAAGTGAATTATTAAAAGAATTAGCTTTAAGCTTATATCAACAAGAATTACTCTCTTTAGGTAAAGCAAGAGAACTAGCTAATTTAGGACATTATGAGTTTAGTCAACTCTTAGGAAAAAGGGGGATTAATCGTCATTATACCCAACAAGAATTAGAGGAAGATTTAAACTATGCTAGTCGTTAGTAATACCTCACCTTTGCTTAATTTAGCTATTATTAATCAACTCTCACTTATGCCACAACAATTTAATCAAATTATCATTCCTACTGCTGTTTTAAGTGAGTTAAGAATCGCCGAAAATTTGCCCGGCTCTCAACAATTACGAGACGCTATTACGGCAGGTTGGCTAACTATTCAATCAGTAGAAAATCAGGCTTTTGTTCAATTATTAAGGAGAGAATTAGATGAAGGGGAAGCCCAAGCAATTGCTTTAGCTATTCAATTAAATGCTGATTTATTATTATTAGATGAAAGAGATGGAAGGAGGGTTGCGAGAACATTAGGATTAAATCTTACGGGAATTTTAGGTATTATTTTAAAAGGATGGCGTGAAGGTCAAGTTTTATCAGTAAGAGAACTTCTCAATCAATTACGCCAAAATGCTAATTTTCGTATTGCTCCTCATTTAGAACAGCAAATATTAATAGAAACTAATGAATTAAATGCTTGATTATTAATCAATTTATTTAAAAAAAAACTTAAATTTATGGCTAAAATTTATCACGCTCATTTATACGGTACAAGAGAACATAAGTATGAAGTTTTATCAGAAAATTCTCTTAATAGTTTAGTTAATTAAAGTTATCTGTTATACTATAGTTACTTAATCAAAAAAGGAGATTTAAAATTATGATTAAACTATTAGAATCTGCAATTAATGAAGTAAAATCTTTATCTGATTCTGAACAAGAAAGAATCGCTTTATTAATTATGCAAGAAATTAGTCAAGAAAAATCAGTCAAAAAAACTGGTGTTTTATCTAAATTAAAACAGATTAAAATTCAAGCCCCTGAAGATTTTGCTCAAAATATTGATCTCTATTTAACAGGAGAAAAATAAATGAGTTTAAATCAAATTTTTGTAGATACTTCTTATATTATTGGTTTAATTAATGAAAAAGACGATTATCATAGTCAGGCTGTTAAATTAGCTGATATTTATGACGGGTATCCTTTAATTATTTCTGAACCTATTTTATTAGAAATTGGCAATGCTTTAAGTCGTAATTATAAAGAAGAAGCTACTCTAGTTATTGATAATTTTTTAATGGCTGAGGATGTACAATTAATTTCTTTAACTTCAGATTTATTTCACAGAGGTTTCGATTTATATAAACAATATAAAGATAAAGATTGGGGATTAGTTGATTGTATTTCATTTATTATTATGAGAGATTATAATATTACTGATGTGTTAACTTTTGATCATCATTTTACACAGGCTGGTTTTCACATTTTAACTTAATTTGTTATTTTTTGTTATTTTTAGAGTTTAATTTTATGGCTAAAATTTATCATGCTCATTTACACGGTACAAGGGAATATAAGTATCAAGTTTTATCAGAAAATTCCCTTAATTCTACTGATTTTCAAGAGGTTGATCCCCAATCTCCTTTTTATTTATTGATTCCACAAAATACGGATTTATTAACAGAATATAATGATTATTTTAAAATAACTGATGTTATGCCTGTTAATAGTGTGGGAATTGTCACAGCTAGAGATAAATTAACTATTCAAGATACTCCTGAAGAAATTTGGCATATTGTTAATGATTTTGTTAGTTTAGATGAAGAAACAGCGAGAGAAAAATATAATTTAGGGAATGATTCAAGAGATTGGAAAGTTAATTTAGCTCAAGAAAGTATCAAAGAAAATGATATTAGTCAAGATAAAATAAAACCTATTTTATATCGTCCTTTTGATGTTAAATTTACTTATTATTTAGGTAAAAGTAGAGGATTTATTTGTAGGCCTCGCCCTGAAGTTATGAAAAATATGTTATTAGGTGATAATTTAGGTTTTATAGCACGTCGTCAAATGATAGGAGATAAAATCTCTTATTTTTTTGTTAGTAAATATATAATTTCTGATGGTGCAATTAGATCAGATAATAAAGGTAGTGAGTCTTTATTTCCTCTTTATTTATATCCTGAAACAGATAAACCTCAAGAATTACAACAGAAAAAAAGGGTTAATTTTTCTAAAGAATTTTTGAATCAACTAACAGAAAAACTAGGTTATTTACCCACACCTGAAAATATATTTTATTATATCTATGCGATATTTCATTCACCCACCTATCGCACCCGTTACGCTGAATTTTTAAAGATAGATTTTCCCAGAGTTCCTATTACCAAAAACCCTGATTTATTCAACAAATTAGCAGAAATTGGAGAGCAGTTAGTAGGATTACATTTAATGACCTCAGCAGTGTTTGATCCCCCCCTAGCCCCCCCTTCAAAAAGGGGGGAAACAGAGGAAAAAGCCCCCCTTTCTAAGGGGGGTTGGGGGGATTTAACCTTTATTAGTAAAGGAAATCATCAAGTAACAGCAGGGCATCCCAAATATAAAAATAATACGGTAATAATTAACAAAGATGGTGATAGTTTTGAGGGAATTTGTGAAGAAATTTGGAACTTTTATATAGGGGGTTATCAAGTATGTCAAAAATGGTTAAAAGACAGAAAAGAACGCATTTTAACAGATGAGGATATATTACATTATCAAAAAATAATTATTGCCATTGGAGAAACGATTAAATTAATGAAAAAAATTGATACAGTTATTCCCAGTTTTCCCATAGAATAAAAGATGTTAAAAAGTGGGGGATTTATAGATTATTGAAAAAAGCAATTAATTATCATCATTTATTAAAGGTAAAATTAGAAAATCCAGTTATTTGGTTAATGAATCATATTTTATTAAATGGAGATGAAGATGATGACACCAATTGAATTAAAACAAAAAGGTTATGAAATATTAGTAAAAGAGTTAGGACAAGTTGATACTATCCGCTTTTTACAAGAGGTTGGTTGGGGTTTTGGTGACTATACAAAAGAGCGTCAATTGACTCTCAAAAATGTGACAAGAGCCGATTTTTGGCGTGATATTGAAGCAATAAGAAATGAAGAAAGTAAAGTTTATGAATAAAATTTATAATGAGATTTTAGGAATTAATCTTAATATGATGATAAAAAATGGAGTTTCAATCAATGAATAATAAAAATTATTTAATTTATTTAGATGTCTGTTGTTTAAATCGCCCTTTTGACGATCAAACACAAGATCGGATTCGTTTAGAAACAGAAGCAATTATTATCATCATTAATAAATGTAAAATAAATAATTGGCAACTTGTTACCAGTAATGCGATTGAAACGGAAATTGCAAAAATTTCTAATCGAGAAAAATTAAAACAAGTTATCGAGATATTATCCCTTGCAACTATGAGAATATTTGTTAATGAAACTATTGCTAAAAGAACTTTAGAACTTAATCAGATAGGCTTTTCTGCTTATGATGCGGCTCATATTGCTAGTGCGGAATATGGGCAAGTTGATATTTTATTAACCACAGATGATCGTTTATTAAAGCGTTCTTTACGCTATGGTGATATAATAAAAGTACAATTAGCAAATCCTCTTGATTGGATCACAAATTTTACATAAAAAAAGGTGACTAAAATGACACAAAATGAAATTTTAACTAAAGGTTATAAAGCTCTTACGGATGCTTTAGGAGTAGTAGGAATGATTCGTTTTATTCAACATTTTAATGAGGGTAAAGGTGACTATACAAAAGAGCGTCATCAATGGTTGGATAATCAAAATGTTGAAGATGTTTTAAAAGAAATGAATCAATGGAAAAATGTTGATAACATAGCTGAATATTATCAACATTTAGATTAGTTGTTCTTTACTTAATCAAAAAAGGAGATTTAAAATTATGATTCAACTATTAGAATCAGCGATTAATCAAGTAAAAAATTTACCTGATTCTGAACAAGAAAAAATTGCTATCTTAATTATCAAAGAACTCAATCAAGATTCAAAACAAGATGAAGATGAGTTTGAAAAAATTATTGAAAATTGTCAAATTAAAACAGGAATTAAAGATTTATCCTATCAACATCATCATTATCTTTATGGTACAGCAAAACAAGAATTAGTGAGTAGTACCTTAATTTAAGTTTTTTGTTTTTATTATAGCAGGTTTTATTATGGCTAAAATTTATCACGCTCATTTATACGGCACAAGGGAATATAAGTATCAAGTTTTATCTGAAAATTCCTTTCATTCTACTGATTTTCAAGAGGTTAATCCCCAATCTCCTTTTTATTTATTTATTCCACAAAATACCGATTTATTAACAGAATATAATGATTATTTTAAAATAACTGATGTTATGCCTGTTAATGGTGTGGGAATGACTACAGCTAGAGATAAAATAGTAATTGATTTTGAAAAAGAACCTATTTTAGAAAGGGCGACAATTTTTAGAGATTCTACAGATACAGATGAGGAAGTTTGTCAAAAATTAGATATTCCTTTAAAAAAAGGTTGGAATATTAAAAATGCTAGGGAATTAATCAAAAAAGAAGATAATTTAGAGCAATATATAAAGCCTGTTTTATATCGTCCTTTTGATACTAGATTAATATTTTATCATGATTCTTTAGTCTGGCGAACTGTTAAGAAAATCATGAAAAATATGTTATTAGGTGATAATTTAGGGTTAATAACAAATAGGCAAGTTAGAATCGCTTATAATCATGTTTTTATTTCTAATAATTCTATTGATTTACATATTTTAGAAACTGCTAATGCTTCAGCTTGTTTATTTCCTCTTTATTTATATCCAGAAACAGATAAACCTCAAGAATTACAACAGAAAAAAAGGGTTAATTTTTCTAAAGAATTTTTGAATCAACTAACAGAAAAACTAGGTTATTTACCCACACCTGAAAACATATTTTATTATATCTATGCCATCTTTCATTCTCCCACCTATCGCACCCGTTACGCCGAATTTTTAAAGATAGATTTTCCCAGAGTACCTATTACAAAAAACCCTGATTTATTCAACAAATTAGCAGAAATTGGTGAGCAGTTAGTAGGATTACATTTAATGACATCAGCAGTGTTTGATCCCCCCCTAACCCCCCCTTCAAAAAGGGGGGTTGGGGGGATCTAACCTTTATTAGTAAAGGAAATCATCAAGTAACAGCAGGGCATCCCAAATATAAAAATAATACGGTAATAATTAACAAAGATGGTGATAGTTTTGAGGGAATTTGTGAAGAAATTTGGAACTTTTATATAGGGGGTTATCAAGTATGTCAAAAATGGTTAAAAGACAGAAAAGAACGCATTTTAACAGATGAGGATATATTACATTATCAAAAAATAATTATTGCCATTGGAGAAACGATTAAATTAATGAAAATAATTGATACAGTTATTCCCAGTTTTCCCATAGAATAAAAGATGTTAAAAAGTGGGGGATTTATTAAAATTCCCACTTTTAAGATTAGGGAAATTAGTATTAAATTGATGGGGAAAAATTAATTATCTGTTATACTAGGGTTACTTAATCAAAAAAGGAGATTTAAAATTATGATTCAAGTATTATATTAAAAGCTAACTTTTTATCAATTAAGGAGGTTTAAACAATGAATACAATAGAATTAAGACAAAAAATCGAAGATAACTTATTAAAAATTTCTGCCGAAAATTTAAAAGTTATTGATGAATTTGTAGAATTTCTTAAAGAAAAAGAACAAACAAATTTAGGAAAAACTATCAATTATCGAGAAGCTTCAGGGCGTTCAATTTTAGATCATGCTGGTAAGTGGGAAGGCGACGACTTAGAAGAATGCCTTGAGTTAATGTATGAAACTAGAGGTAAAGTAACAATTAATAATCGAATAAATCCTTTTGAATAATGTATCTTTTAGACACTAATCATTGTAGTTTAATTCTCCTTGAAAATCAGACAATTCTTGATTATATAAGGAAAGTGGGAGAAACAAATATAGCCACCAGTATTATAACAGTTGGTGAGCTTAGTTTTATGGCGGAAAATTCTACTTATAAAGACAAAAATTTAACTCGTCTTGATCAATTTTTAGCTGATATTCGAGTTTATTATATAGATGAAAAAACAGCTAAAATTTATGGACAAATTAAAGCAAGTTTAATTAAGAATTTTGGGCCCAAACAAAAAACAAAACGTCAAACTACTAAAATCACTCAATTAGGTTTTGATGAAAATGACCTTTGGATCGGGGCGATCGCTATTCGTAATCATCTAACTTTAGTATCGGCTGATACTGATTTTCCAAGAATAAAAACTGTTATTAATTTTCCTTTACAAAACTGGAGAGATAATCATGAGTAATATTTTTTCATCTTTTGTTGATATTATACCTGCATTGTCAGGAATAACAATATCAGGTATTTTTCTTATGAATACAGCCTTTGATCAATTAAATAAAAATCCTTTGAAAATTCAGATATTGACTTTTCTTGTTATATCTTCTGGATTTTTGTCACAAAAGTTTTATTCTTTCTTTTTTGAAAACAAACTTGCGATAACACTTATCAGTATTTTTGTTGCTAATTATATGTTAAAAGAATTAGCTAATCGAAAAGAAAAACAAGAAATATCTATAATTTTTCTTAATTCTATTGAATCTCAAAGAAAGGCTTTAGCATTTATTCAACTTCATTTTAATTTGGCTAATTTTGATAGAGATATAGAATATATTAAAATTTATAAAAATAGGCTAGATAATGATGAACTTTACCACAAAGCTTTAAAAAAAATTGGTATATATAATCAAGTTGAAATTGATATTATTTCCCAATATCCAATTATGCTAAACGAATGTTTAAGTTATATTGACAGACTATTTATTAATATAAATATATTAATTAAGGACAATAAAAATCCTAATGATATACAACAGCAAAATATTTACCTAATAGCTAGATTGTCAGTCATTCAATCAATTCAATATGGATTATTAGCTATTTATTTACTAAAAATTCAATATAGTCAAGAAGATAAACAAAACTTAAAAAATAATTTTATTCAAAACTATTTAAGGATGATTAAGGAAATAAAATGCGATATTTTTAAAGGACAAGAATCATTGATAATTCACAAAAACTTAAGTCATAGTATATGTAGTCAATTCAAATATTTAAAACATAAATTCGATTTAATCAATCAAAATATACTAAGGATAAACATTAAAAATGAAATTTATGAAGTTCACTATATAGCAATAATGACTACAAGTCAAAACACAGATATTCTAACGCAAGATCAAAGTATTATTGGAATTGCTTCATCTGAAAAAGAAGCTATTAACAACTGCCAAAATTTTTTCAATCAAGAATGTAAAAATATATCTTATCAAGATTATGATGATAATAAAATAAATAATTTAATTCAACAATGCACATTTCAAACTGAACTAATTTCTCTATCATAAAAACTATTAATAAAACTATGCTATCACAAGTAATACAAGATTTAACCAGAAAACAACGCCCCTATTACATTTTACAAGAGCCAGAAATTAAGGGTATTGATCATAATTATTGGTTAATATTTAAACATCGAGACGCAGATAATTTATTAAAAAATATTGTTAGTTTTTTAGGCTTAACTAAACATTCTAGTTATAAATTAATTCGCATTGACTTAAATAATGCCCATATCTTTGAATATACCCCGAAACGGGAGGGAAATCTTCCTAATACTACCCTTTTGCGCACCAGTAACTTAACAGTTATTGAACAATTTTTAAACTTAGAAAATGCCACCAAAGAAGAAAATTTAATTAAAAATACATTTTTAGAATTAGAAAATACCATCAAAAAACAAAGACGTTTTAATTTACCTCAACAATTAGAACAATATCATAACTTTATTACCGCCTATTTAGAAAGAACAAAATTATATCGCAGATCTACGGCTTATTTTAATAGTGGAGTCTTAAAACTCTATGAAGAACCATTATTACATTTAGTGTTAAATGATGGTAAAATAAAACTATTAATGGACTGGCAAGGCTTCACTAATCAAAGAGATTTACAAACTTTAGAAAAATTACATAATCCTGAATATAGAGAAGAATTTATTAACCAAAGTTTAACAGAATTTTTACAAGGATTAAACCATAAAACTTTTGCAAGTACAACTATTTTAGCAGAATTAGTCAGATTAGAAATTCTGAGTATTAAATTAGTTAAAATGCAAGAAACCCAAGGTATTTATCACAAAAAAACAGGCATTTTAAGCGATAATTTAGGTAATTCAATCTTACATGAAGGCTCAGATAATTTTACACGCTCCGCCCATAGTAATAATGCGGAAAGTGTTACCTTTTTGTATTATTCAGATAAGATTGATTTAGAAACAATTGAAGAATCAATTAAACAATTTGATGCAGAATGGAATGATCTTAATTTTACCTTTGATTTAACACAAGAATTTTTACAACAAATTTTAAGGGAAAAACAACGCCGTCAACAAGAAAAACAGCCAATTATTGATAGTATTACCCCCGATACTTTACCCGCAGGTAAGACGACAGAAATTGAAATAAAAGGTAAAAATTTAGACGAAATAGATAAAATAGATTTACCAGAAAATCCCCTTGTGGAAGTGGAAATTAAACAACAAGAAAAGACAAAAATTAAAGGTAAAATCAAAGTAGCCAAAAATCATCCTCCCCTATCTTTAAAAAGCTTAAGAGTTAAAGATAAAGAAGGCAGTTATAATGTCAATGAAATTAAACCAATTACCGTTAAACCAAAAATAACAATTCCCGAATTTTCCGAAATAGAAAACTTTAAAATTGCCCTTGAATTAATCTTACAAGGAAAACAGGGAAAACCCGAAGACTTTTTATATTGGTTAGCCTTACAACTCCCCCATTTACTAACAACTCAAAGCAGTAATATTTTAGATCAATTACAAGATCAAGAAATATTATTTGAACATCAAAAATCAGGCGCTCAACACTGTTTAAGAGTGATGAAAAACTTTGGTGTTGCCGTCTGTGCGGATGCGGTAGGGCTTGGGAAAACCCGTTTAGCCGCCGCCGTTGCCAAACTTTACCGAGAGGAAAATGGACAGGCTAAAATTGCGATTATAGCCGCTAAAAAATTACATCCTAACTGGGAAAGAGAAATGGCAGAATTAGGTTTTAGAAAAAGCGATTATGAATTATATAATAAAAACTTAATGAGTCGAAAAAATAGTAATTTTTTCGCAGATTTTAACCGTTTTGGTGGGGCAGATTTAGTAATTATTGATGAAGCTCATGAGGGGATTCGTAACTATAAAAATACCATTCATAAAACCTGTTTAAAAATTAAAGATAATGACCAAATTAATCAAAGACAAAGACATTATTTATTATTAACAGCAACTCCTTGGAATAATAAAAGAGAAGATATTTATAATATTTTATCACCGTTTTTAACCCGTCCTCAAGGTTTTACTGATTTAGGGTTTTCTTCGGAAGTAAAAACATGGTTTGAAAGTCGAGAAATAGGGATTGAAAACTTTACCGATACTACTAATATTTTCCGGCAAACTTATCGAGAATTATTCCTACAACGTACCCGAAAAATGTTAAGAGAAGCCACCCCAGAATTACAATTATATGCACAAAGAATAGCCGAGTGGCTATCAGTTGAATTTGAGCCAGAAACAGAAAAAGCCTTAGAAACAATTTTCTCTCAATTTGAGAGTAATTTATATATTCCCTTTGCGGATCCCATTCGTTATTTTACCCAAAGCGTAGAGCAAAGATCCTTATTAAAAAATCAAAGACGAATGTTTTTACAAAGAGCAGAATCTAGTATGTATGCACTGCGAAGAACTATTAAAAATTTCAGTGATAAAATTATTAATTTGAAAGAAAAATTAATGAGTGTATCGGCAGATGCAGAAGGATTAAAACAATTTTTATTAGATCATTATAATTGGACTTTGGACAAAAAGAAATTGGTAGAGGTTAAAATAGAAGATAAAAAAATAGACAAAGTAAAACTAACCTAAAATAATTTTAGGGGAAAAAAGATTAATTAACAGTCGTTTCTAACAGCAATTTAGCTATTTTGTTGACATTTTTGATTCTTTTTTATAACCTGATAACGTGGTCTTTTCACTTGTATTTCACCTTTTTTCCGTCCAGAAGAATAACCACGGGGTTTGGGAAAATTAGAATTGATCTCAATGGTGCTAATAATTCTATAAAAGTCTCTCTGAACCAGCACTGGGGTAATCTTACTCTCACGAAAATTAGGCAAATATTTCTCCCAAGGGCGGGGTAAGCAAACAGCTAAATTCCTTGCATTCCACAATTGAATATAAGCAATTAAAATTAGGTTCATCCAGTTTTCTTCATAACTTGTATGAGAGGTTAAATAGTCGTTCATTAATAATCTTTGTTTGCCAAATCGAAAAAAGTGTTCCAAGTCAAAACGTTGACGATAAGATTGATAAATTTCAAGCAAAGTTAATTCGTTACGGCGTTTACCAATGGCAATTAACCACATTGGTTTCCAAATAGAATTACCTTCTTGATCAGTAACAGTAATTTCCAATAATGTAAAGGGATAATCATGCAATTTATGTTCCTTTGTTCCCTTCATTAACATATTATTCCAACCCTTAATTTTGACATTTAATAATTTACCACGTTTCGTAGTAAAATTAGTTTGAATTAAATCATCAGGGGGATGCCAAGAAGTTGAATCTTTTAAATCAAATTTATCACCATACCAACGTGGATGTCCACTTTTTAACTCAGAAGAATCTTTGACAAAAGGACGAAAAAAAACACGATTACTTTTAACTCTGGTGACAACAAGTCGATCTTGATTAAGAACTTGTTTGCCAATAAAATCTTTTTGACTATAAAGACAATCTACGACAATAACTGATAGAATTATCTTAAATAATAATGAATCTGTCAAAACTTTATTAATCTGTTTATGAGCAACAGAAACATCTTTTTCATCGCTTTTTACTCGTTGAACTGATAAAGGAATTGTCCAAGAAGCATCACAATTAGATATTTTTTCAGGTAAGTAAAAAAGCCAAGAATAAGCATGACCAATATTGATGGGTTTATTGCCTTTAATACTGTTAGGTTGATGAATAAACGTTTTATCAGATACAGTAGGAGAAAACTGGCGTGAATTAGGGGTTACATCAATGCCAAATAGATGAAACTTTCGCTGATTATTTTGAGGAATACTCTCTAAAATAATCTTAGATATTTCGGCTTTATTTGTGATTTGTGATTTCTTTTTTCCCGCTTTATTAAAATCAGCAATTGCTCGATAAATACTTTGGTATTTATGTTTAAATAGAGGATTTAAACTTAATTCCACGACTGTTTTAGCATCTTGATTACTACTAAGAGCATCGAGTAAATTCATCAAGGCATCTTTTCTTAAACCAAGACTTTGATATAATCGTTGACGACCTTGAATAAATTGTTCAACTTCTTGGTAATTTTTATTTTTGATTTTCATATTATTTTGAATAATAAACTATCTATTTATTCTAATCTATAGAACAAACTTGTTGAGAAAGAAAGTTTATTATTTGACATTATGCTATTAGACAATATTCAATTTCTCTTAATATAAATATCTTATTTTAATTTTTTCGGTCTGATGTGAGCTTCATTAAATCTAATTTTTTGTCCAAAGTCCAAAATCAAGGTCTAGTCCTTTAAAGGTTTTAGAGTCAGGGCAATACATATCTGCATATTTTGTCCGATTCGCTAAATTTTGATCTGTGGTAATCATCTTTCTAATCGTCCAGAATGGTCGATCACCGTGTCGGATGACGGGATGACTAATATATCCGGTGCGCTGAATACAGAAAGGAAAATCACCTAAGCTTTCGGTCAATACTGATTTTTGTTTAGGATTTAAGACTGATGGTTTAAGATTAGGAATTAAATCTTTTATTGCACGATACCAGCCTTTTATTGGTTGTTTTAACCCTTCCCAATTAATATTGATGGGTTGTTTAGAGGCTATTAAGAATAGCCTGATTCTTGCTTGTGGTACACCATAATCAACGCAATTAATTACCTTAAAATCAATATGATAATTATTTAATTTTAGGGTGCTTAAAATATTTTTAAACCCTAGAGAAGTCTGATAATTTCTAACATTTTCAAGGGTAAAGATTTGAGGTTGTATATGTTTGATAGTTTGACAAATTGCGATCGCCTGTTCAATGTCTCTGAGGCTTTCCCCAGTTTTGTTTAATTTGGCTAAACCGGAATAATGGGAGCATACGGGCGAAGCATGAACCGCAAAAATATCATCTGTAACGTCATTTAAATGGCGTTTAACCCATTGTTCTACTGGCATCCTGTACAATTTAGTCTCAGGAAAATTGAGGGCGTAAATATCCGCTATTTTTGATGATAGCTTACTAATCCCTTTCCCGTCCGGCTCTCCCTCCACAGCGATCGTTGCTTGTATGCCACAGGCACGGAGTCCGAGGTCAACTCCGCCCCCACCGGAAAACAGTGTAATTGCTTTTTTCATGGTTTAAGAAATAAAAGTTGACTTGTTTAAAGTCAACTTTGTTAATAAATTAAAGGTTTAAATAAGCTGTTTTAATCCTTCCCAGTTAATATTAATCGGCTCTTGAGAAGCTATTAAAAATAATCTAATTCTATCCTTTTATTGAAGATAATAGTATTCCCGTAAACAGGGTCAATTAATTGATTATTGATAAATTTAAAATATAAATCTTTTAAGATTTTTACGTCTCTTAAACAATAATCAATTACTTCTTTACGCTGTCCTTTTTGCCACATGACGGGAGCTAATTCTCCACTAAGTGATTTATTGTATTTGAGATTAGCACGGGCTAAATCTTTAAGGGAATAACCTATTTTTTGATAATGACCATCGCCTTGACCTGTGGCTTTACGAACTTCTACTAATAAGTCAAAATCGGTTTTAACAATTACATCATTAGCATCACACAATTTGTCATCGAAACTAATAGAATTAAATCCGATAATAAAATCGGCTGTATATGCTAAAGATTCAAAATTATTCCCTTCTTTCGCATAGCCAAAATAGCAACATTCTTCATTATTTACAAATGCTTCATACTTGCCAAAAGGATTAAAGGTATTAAAGTTTCTCCATGTGCCGATAACAGAAATTCCCATTCCGTTAAAATCCGACCATCCTTTGCAATATCGTAAATTGCGATCTCGTTCTTCATATTTTGAAGGGATGCAATTAATAATTTCACAGTCATAAATTAAGATTTTCATTTTTACTCTCCTTTTATGTTTTTATTAAAGCTTAAAACTTGTTTATAGGCGGAGTAAGGATAACTGCCTAACTCCAAAATAATGACGTTGTTTTCACTAATTATCCATCCTTTGCCAAAGACTTTTGTTATTTGGTAGGGGGAGTTAATTAATGAGTTTAAAAACTCAGTAGTAATCTTTGTTAAAGGTATTTCCGTTTTAATTTGTCCTGTTTTAATTAATCTTTTAATTAAAGAATTAATCGAGTTTACGGACTTGTTTAGCGATCGAGCTATTTGTTCAGGCGTTTCTCCTTTTAAAAAAAGAGATTTTACGGAGGTAATTTGATTAATACAGAAAAACTCTCGTGGTTGAGAGGGTAACGCTGTCATTTGCCCGATTCTTACCCCTCTTAATTCATTAATTGTCCGTTGTATTTGTACCATGATTTTTATCTCTTACTAAAAGGATTAAGTTGTGGCATAGTAGCCAGATTGAATCATCGTCATAGTTGGTTAAAGTGATGATTTGAAATTCTTTTTTCAACCATTTTTTTAACTCTTTTAAATCCCACTCTAAAAATGGCAATACCTTTTCTAAAATGTGATTTTTTAATGAGGCTCGATCGGGGTTTTGGTAGTAGTAAGCTGACTCCCGATAGGTATTTAAAACATCAATAATTTGTTGTTTTGTCATAATAAAAAGCCCGTTTTAACGGGCTTGGCACATTAATTAAAATACGGGTTCTCCATTGTGGAAAAAGTCGTCAGGATAGCTAACTTCTCCTGTTTCAGAGTCAACTTGTGGCTGACCATTCTTAATCTTGATATTGATTTCTTCTAATACTTGGTGAAGGTCAGGAAAAATTGCATCCCAATCAATCTTTGCCACTCCTTTAATGGTTTTACGAGGGAAGTTATCCCATTTAATTTGAAAGTCGGTTTTACCATCTTTAATCACAGGGAATACTACTTTACTCCCTTCCTTTTGTCGGATACCAAAAATATAAGGACGGTTATAGTTGACGATGCAATCTTTAAGAATGATAAAAAAGATTTTGGTAAAAATTGTTTTCAGTCCACAACGAATCGCCCAAAGTGAACCATCTTCATCTTCTAAATGAATTAAGAGCTTTTCCGATTCTCCAAAATCAGATTCTGACACATACGTTGTTAATCCTGTTAAAGTGGCTTGGAAAAATGCAGGTAACTTAATTCTGATAGTTTCGCCTTGGTCATTTTTTCCTAATTTATACCATCCCAACGATTTATCATCAAACATGATCATTGTGGGTTTAAATTGTTGTTCTTCGATAAATGGCATAATTCCTCGTTATTTTGATGTAGTGTTGTTTTTTTTAGTTTCAACTTGTATAAATTGAACAAGTTGATTGTGAAGATTGAGCGTTGTCAATGAGTCGCTCCCCTCAATCTTTTACCTGACGCACTCAGTTTTATTTGTGCAGGTTTCTGGGCTTCTACCACTTCCACGCTCGGCGATCGCTGTGGTGATTGTGGAGAGAATAATTAAAGTTGTTATGATTGCTGTTTTCATTATTCTCCTAGTGCCAATGCCAGTTCAAAGTCGTTAAACATTTGGTCAATTTCTTCTTGAGATACGGGTTGTGGTTCATCAAAAGGGGTGTCATCTTCAATTGATATTCCAGCGAACTTATAAGCTTCGGCTGTTGTGTCAAATAGTCCTAGTATGTTGCCTAGATGAGAAACATATATTTTGCCTGTGCAGTGGTTTCCGATTTTCATGGTTTAAGCTCCTAATTTGATGCGACGAGATAATTTGGGTTGTTTATAGTTGCGTTTTGCCCATGTTTTAAAGGCTTCAGCAGGGGTGCTAAAGTTTTGGGCAGGACGATACCAGTAGGTTCTGGTATTTTTATCAAGGTTGATTGATAGGACTGGTACGGTTTTGCCGTACTTGCGTTCTACTACTGAGTAGAAATTTTCTAAAATCGCTACTTCGTAACCGTAGTCACTAGCGACTTTTGCCAACTGTTCACCGTTGACTTGATGGATGTGCTTACAATGGTGACGGTACTGATACCCTTTACAGGTGCAGGTTTGTTGTTGAGGGGCTACAAGGTAAACTGTGTTTCCTGTGCTTGATGCTACGGGTACAACCTCGTTAGGTTCTGGTTCGAGTTGGACTTTGGCTTGGGCTTTGGCGATCTCTTTATCAGCTAAATCATTGAGACGATTCATTTCGCCTTTAGGCTGATTCGACTCGATCGCACTTTTATATTCTTGATAAGTTTCCTTATGGATGGGGTGCATCCCGAAACTTGTTTTGAAATGGTAAAAGTCTTCTTTTTTTTCTACTCCGATGATGTCGGAGGGGGCGTACCCCTGATTTCCGTAGTTGTCCCAAGTTAGGACTCGAGAGGCTGACTCTTTTTGAGTTTGATTTAGTAGACCTCTTGCGAAAGTGGGATCATGAAAGTACAATAAAGAAAAAATTGGAGAACAGAATATGAATTATGAAGAAGTCAAAAAATTAAACTCAACTGAGTTTAAACGCTATTGTGGAGTTCAGCTCGAAACATTTAATGATATGGTAAAAATTGTCAAAGCTGAAAAAATACTCCAAAAAAAACCGGGAAGGAAAAGCAAATTATCTATAGAAGATCAAATATTAATGACTCTTGCCTATTTAAGAGAATATCGTTCTTTTTTTCATTTAGCAATTGATTGGGGAATTCATGAATCAAATGTTTGTCGAATTGTGAATAAAATTGAGAAAATTTTAATTAGTTCAGGTTTGTTTACTTTACAGGGGAAAAGAACGCTAATTCAAAGTGAGAATGAGATCGAAATAGTAGCAGTTGATGTCTCATACCATTTACAAAAAGTAGCTACACAGATAAAGCATTCACAATATAATCCCAACCTGCTAAAGACAGGATAAAATCTTCTTGTAAATTATTTAAGATATTAGCTACTTTATTTTTGACATCATCTAAGTTCTTAAACCAGATATTTTTTAACTGTTGTTTGATATATAACCACAGTCTTTCAATCGGATTTACTTCTGGACAATAAGGTGGTTGAAATAACAAAATTATATTCTCAGGTACTTCTAACTTTTTGGCAGTATGACAGGGTGCATTATCTAACTGTATTATATGAACCTCATCGGGATATTCTTTACTAAATTCTGTTAAATATTTACCAAAGCATTCACTATTAAAATGAGATAGTTCATAGAAAAAACTTTTGCCATTTTCTACTTCGATTAATCCATAAAGATAATAATAGTCATAATGCCATTGTAATTCTTGTTCTGGTTTGACTCCTTTTAAAGTTATTTTCCTTCCTAATTCTGTTCTAAAACCTAATCTAGTTTCATCTTGACACCAGTAACAAATATTTTTAGTATCACCCCATTTCTCTTTTATTTGAGCTATTATGCCTTTTAATCTTATGGGTAAATACTCTTTAAATACGGATATTACCCCTTCATTTTGATACTCATGATAAGGACGTGGTACTTTTAATTTTGCCCCTAATTCGTATCTCACTAATTGATGTATTGTGGTATAACTTATCTCAATATCTTGACAAGTAAATAACCATATTTTTATTTCTTGGTAACTGTTAAATCCTTGAGGCTCACTTAATTCTTTTTTGACCAGAGCAACTGTTTCTAGCTCTAGTTTTTTTGGTCTTCCTGTTTTATTATGTTCTTGTAATAATGCGTCTAATCCTTCCGTCTTATATAAGTGAAACCATTCGTAAATTGTTCTCTCACTACGTCCCATCATTACCGCTAAGTATCTGATCGTTTCAGCCACTTGAATTTTCCAAAGATATAAAGCTTGAACTTTGGCAAAATTCAAAGCTGTTTTTTGTTGTTTCATGAGATTTTTTAGTGTATCTGCTGATTCAATTACTTCTATTTTTGATATTCCTGACATACTATTGCTCCTGTTAATTTATTCCTATACTAACCCTGAACTTACTTTTTGTAAATGGTATCAGAATAATTTTGTGACTCAACCACCCACTGTTTCCCAACAATTACAACAACAAGGTTTATCTTCTGATAATATTTTTCAGCCCAATTTAGGGAAAATTCCTGAACTTTCCCAACCCTTTGAAGTTACACCACAAACTAACAATGTTAACAATCAAAATATTGAGGGATTACTAACACAAATTATTGCAAAGATAGATGGAGTTTCTAATAATTTAACTCGTCCTAATATTCAAGTTTCGACTGCCACTCCCCTTGAGGATACCCTTAGAATTATGGGCAAAAGAAAAGATTAAATTACTATTAAATTTTACAATGGGTTTATCAATTTTTGTTAAGATTGGAGCAACGGAGACATTGATAAAAAAAAGGAGTATCTACTATGGAATTAATTGTTTATAGTTTTATTGTTCTATTTTTGTATGCCTTGGGCAAGGGGGTTAATCAGATTGAATATTATTATTTTAAAAAACAAATCAACCACCATAAAAAGTCTTAAACTTGATGAAAAAAAAAATACTGGTTAATTGGTCGCAGACAAAACTGCGACTTATTTATTCCTAATCCAATTATTAGTCGTGTTCATGCTACGATTGTCAAAAAAGAAGTTTTACGAAAGTTGTTTAAAAGTCCTTTAATTGGGGAGGGAAATTATTTTATTATAGATGGTTATTTTGGGAATCCGAGAAGCAAAAACGGGCTTTTTGTAAATGGGATTAGCTTTTTTTCAATGGCCTTGTTTGAGAATGTGGAAATTGATTTAGGAGAGGAACTGTCTATTATTTTTCATGGGGAAAATAAAGATCAAGATGATGATGATACCGACAAGACTTTAAGTTAATGAAATTTACTTCTATTCGTTCTCTTGTTTATGGCTTAATTATTTGTTTGATCGTTTGGTTGATGGCTTTAATTATTAACCAAATCTATCCGATCAGTAATTTGATTACTGCCTGTATTTCTTTGATTGGAACGATTTTGCCCACTATTGTGGAAAATCTCTCTCAAGAACGCATCTCCCAACACGATCGAGCGCTAATTGAGGAAATCAAAGAAATTAAGGGGAAGATTGCCCAAATAGAAACCCATGTAAAATCCCTTGATAGCCAATTTAATCTCAACGAAAATGCAATCATCAGCATTCAAGCCATTATTTCCTGTTTTGATTTAAACGATCTTTGTGACGAGTTGAACAAGGTGAAAATGGATCTAGAGATATTCAAAGCTCAATATGCTCAATATGAAAGGAGGAAGCATGATTAAATTGTGGTTGGAAAATTTAAGTTTACAGATTGATAGCGATCGCCTGATTGACTTTGAATCTCCGTCTTTTATGGATACAACAATTGAATATTCTATTGTGGGGATTGCGATCGCACGGGGGGTGCAATATGAGAGTAAGTTTTTATGGCAGGGGATTCAAGTGTTATTGACTCAATCCCAACTAAATACCCTGACATTGATTAAATTTAAGTCCGACAATTTACGGCGTGATGGGGAGCAATTTGGCATTGGTTTTCTTAATACGGTTTTTCCTTTTACTGAAGAAACTCGCACACGGGCGATCGCGCCGGACACAGAGGAAATTGATAATGATGATGGGAGTGTGACTTACTTCCCTCAATTTGCAGTGGCGATCGTCAATGTCAAGGCCTCCATTTTAGGGGACTTGCGCCCAACTACTTTTGATTTAGTAGAATTAGAAAAAGTTTTAGCTGAATCTTGACAGGTGCAATTCCTGAATCCGCCTTTTGGCAAGTCATTTAGGACGTGAAGCCAACTTTAAGAAAACCCTCTCAACTTGAGAGGGTTTTCTGCTTTAGATAATCCTAATAAAAAACAACTTGTATAAATTATACAAGTTGTTTTTTGTGGAAAATTCTCACCGCTCGATCGAGGGATTAAAGATTAGGTATAACTTGTCAATTCTTTGTGCCTAGTAATTCATTTAGATAATTTTTTGTTGCAATTAAAATTTCTTTTTCCTGCGAGGGAATAGAAAGTTGAATAAATTTTTTAGTAACTTTAAAATTTTTCTCATTTTTGAATGTTGGTTAGGTTAGGTGAAACTGGTTTTACAATCTTTGCATAAATAGCGTTGTTTTCCCTGCATTGTGCCATTCTTTTTAATATTAAAAGAACCGCAATTAATACAAGCAATTTGTGCTGTTACTGTTGCCACAGACTCCTGATTTAAGCTTCGCTCAAGTAGTTGTGTTTGAGCAACAGGTTTAGCCATAATGCTTACAGTGCCAAGGTTATACTGTTCAATGGATGGTTGTTGCTGTTGCTGTTCTATTGCTGGAGACATCTTACTTAATGCTTGATTTAATATTAATAATGGTAGTTGATTAATGGGAAGTAAATTTAAGGGGGGGTTGCCATGTTTCTTAAATTTAGTATAAGTATTGTGGGTGGGATGTAAGGCAATTTGAATAGGAACACTACCAGAAACAACACAGGGATAAGCAGTTGATTTAATGTAATCTTTTTCAGGAGTATTCTGTTTGAAATTCTCATCAATAATTGCTCTTGCACTTGCACATAAAGCAATCATAAAATAATTGTTTAAATACTTTTTAGATACTCCTAAATCACCTGCATTATGGGATTGATTTAATAAAATAAATGTTATCCCAAATTTACGTCCCTCACTGCCTAATCTTTTGATAGCTGATTCAACATTTTTAGAGTTTTCAAATCTCTCTAAACAGGCATTTACTTCATCACAGAAAATAATTAAATCATCTCCCAACGGTAACTTTTTAGATTTTCGATCGCACCGTAAATCTAACTCACTTAAAAGCCACATTAGGGCAGACTCAATCTGGTCAATTTTACCTAAAGACTTAATCCCGACTTGCTCCCATGTGTCGTTATAGTGAGGGTCTAAGGCTAAAACTTGTGCTGGTTTTTCCTTAGTTAATAACCCTGCTAACCAACAAGCTACGCTCGTTTTACCACTACCACTATTACCGCTAACAATAAATCCTACAGCTTCATCAATACAATCATGCCAACTATAAAATTCAAAAGGGGCATCGGGGCGATCGACTACTACTTCCGGCTCGATCGAGGATAAAACAGGCTGATTACTTTCTTCCCCTTCTCCCACAATGGGAATATTCATACATTGTTGCATTAGTTGAGCCATAAAGGGGTCTTGCTGTTGGGGTTGGGGTGGATTTAAAACTTTACTCAATTCCTGTTCTAAATAATAATTAGAACTACTCATGATTAAATGGCGATTATTCTGTTCATGGGTATTAGAATCTTTCTCTAATTCCTCTATTTTTTCCTCAATTTTTGGTAGTCTAACTTTGCTTAATCCCCCTGCAATCAGATTAGAAATTAAGCCAATTGTTAACCAATTTACTCTGATATTTTGCTTGATAAAATATTTAGGAGTAAAAGCTACACAGTAGGAGTAAATAGTAATTGAGAATAAAAAAAGAATCAAAGTATTTAAATAAAGATTCATCTCTTTTAATTTACTTTCATTCTTTCTAATATCTATTAAGTTGTACATAATTTTACCCGTAAAACTTGATATTATTGATTTGTAAAAAGGTTATTAATCCTATCAAGAAAGTTATTAACAATGAGTAAATCATAATGTAATCTTTCTTGAATATGGATAACAGATAATTTGATAAATTCTCTAATTTGTATTTAATTCCTATGCCTAAAAGGATGAAGTAAATAATAGGAATTAGGGCATAAATAACAAAGATTGTAGTTAATAAACTTTGAGTTGGTTGGTTGTTTTTGGCAACAGTGGCAAGGATACCTGCTAATGAAAAACCAAGGAAACTACAAGAAAGAAATTGATAAATTTTGCTCATGAATTTTCCTCCATATTTGATAACTGATACTGGTAACTGTTTATTGTTTAACGGCGATAACTAGCCATAAAATTGTTAGCCTGTTGAGCGTTACTATCGGCATTAAATCCCATTTCAGTCATAATAGATTTAAAGCCATTAAAAGCAACTAAGACTCCCATCATAACTTTTGTGCGTTCCTCAACATTTTTAAATCCTGTTTTGGCACAATTAGCTAAGATTTGAACTCTCTGTAATAACAACTTTTGACGTTCAATAAAAATCTTAGATAACTGTTCTAAATTCTGGGTTGAAAGTTGCTCCAAATGTAACTTTTTTCTGGCATCGGCTACCATTTCAGGGGTGACATTAATGTTAGCTAAAGAGGTAAAATCTTTGGTAATTCTGTTTAAATCCCCACTGCCTAAAGTGTCATTTAAACTTGTTAACAGAGTTGATACTTGTTCTAAATTCATGATAGTTTCTCCTTAATTAATAATAGTTTTAGTTACGATTCATCAACATTCCGGTCATTTTTAAATTACACTCATTGAGTGCTGTTTGAGTTGATTTAAGTTCGGTATTGGTAGCGTTTAAATCTGACTTTAATTCGTTTGGTTGGTAATAGCTAATTGCGACTGCCATCCCTGCACCAACCCCGATTAAAGTGGACAATAAAATGTTCATTTGTCACCTCCAAAAAATGGCACTTTCTTCAAAGTTTCTGATGCTTGTTGATAGGTGGTATAAGTATTACAAACTGGTTTAAAACTGAACCAAACCAATACGGAAATTAAGCTAATTCCACTTACTAAACCGAGTAAAAAAAGTAATAATTTCATTGGCATTTACCCTCCTTTCTTAATCTACGATTAGCCTCTAAAGCTATCTCATTAAGGGTTTTTACGGTTGTCATGATGCTAAAATTGTTTTGTTTTTGTTTTATAAATAGCCAAACTTTTGTAATTGTTTGGCTGTTTTGTAAGAAATGTATCCCCCCTGTGGTAATTGCACCCACCTAGAAGGGGGATATGTTTTTGAAGGCGACCGCCAGAATATCCCAGAAAGTAAAATTCTTATCATCTGGTACTTGCGAGATAACCCTGTACCTTGGGCAAGGGCGAGGGCAAGGATAAAAAATTTTGGATGTCTCCATTACTCAAATTTTCATTAATACCCTCGATACTTACATCAATCGCATCAAATAATTGATTTAACGCATTAGCAGTGGACTCAGATTCTCCTGCTAAATTTGCTACGGCTTTTTGGATTGTGCGAGTTTTGGCCGCATCTGCCAAAGGTTTAGAAAATCGCTCTGAAAAACCCTCAATAAAATCAATTCCTTCCTGAAAGAAAAAGGCAGGATTGTTATTAGTTTGGTTAACAGTTTGTTTGGTGTTTTTAGACTTATTTTCGTCCTCAAACATTTCGTTAAAAGCTTCTTTTACAGTGTTACTTGACATTTTATGTTCTCCCATTGTTGGTAAAGTTGTTTGATAGCAACATTCTCATTTTTAAAGAATTTTTGCATAAAAGATAAGGAAAAAATCAATAGGAAACTTATGCGATCAAGGGCTTGGTCTCCTCTTTGATAGGTAAATCCTAAAGGTTTTTGGTTGTTGTCAATAAGCCATTTGTCCGCCTCTCTAAGCATTAAATGGTATTTTCTCCAAGTAGAACCGGAAATTTGACAAATTTCTAATACTTGTTCTTTGGATATTCCAAAAACGCTATTAGGAATAGCAGAGTTAAAGCTATTAACAATCATTTCAGTATCTAGCTGTTTCATTGCTTTTGGACTTTGGACAAAAAGAAATTGGTAGAGGTTAAAATAGAAGATAAAAAAATAGACAAAGTAAAACTAACCTAAAATAATTTTAGGGGAAAAAAGATTAATTAACAGTCGTTTCTAATTGGACTTTGGACAAAAAGAAATTGGTAGAGGTTAAAATAGAAGATAAAAAAATAGACAAAGTAAAACTAACCTAAAATAATTTTAGGGGAAAAAAGATTAATTAACAGTCGTTTCTAACAGCAATTTAGCTATTTTGTTGACATTTTTGATTCTTTTTTATAACCTGATAACGTGGTCTTTTCACTTGTATTTCACCTTTTTTCCGTCCAGAAGAATAACCACGGGGTTTGGGAAAATTAGAATTGATCTCAATGGTGCTAATAATTCTATAAAAGTCTCTCTGAACAGCACTGGGGTAATCTTACTCTCACGAAAATTAGGCAAATATTTCTCCCAAGGGCGGGGTAAGCAAACAGCTAAATTCCTTGCATTCCACAATTGAATATAAGCAATTAAAATTAGGTTCATCCAGTTTTCTTCATAACTTGTATGAGAGGTTAAATAGTCGTTCATTAATAATCTTTGTTTGCCAAATCGAAAAAAGTGTTCCAAGTCAAAACGTTGACGATAAGATTGATAAATTTCAAGCAAAGTTAATTCGTTACGGCGTTTACCAATGGCAATTAACCACATTGGTTTCCAAATAGAATTACCTTCTTGATCAGTAACAGTAATTTCCAATAATGTAAAGGGATAATCATGCAATTTATGTTCCTTTGTTCCCTTCATTAACATATTATTCCAACCCTTAATTTTGACATTTAATAATTTACCACGTTTCGTAGTAAAATTAGTTTGAATTAAATCATCAGGGGGATGCCAAGAAGTTGAATCTTTTAAATCAAATTTATCACCATACCAACGTGGATGTCCACTTTTTAACTCAGAAGAATCTTTGACAAAAGGACGAAAAAAAACACGATTACTTTTAACTCTGGTGACAACAAGTCGATCTTGATTAAGAACTTGTTTGCCAATAAAATCTTTTTGACTATAAAGACAATCTACGACAATAACTGATAGAATTATCTTAAATAATAATGAATCTGTCAAAACTTTATTAATCTGTTTATGAGCAACAGAAACATCTTTTTCATCGCTTTTTACTCGTTGAACTGATAAAGGAATTGTCCAAGAAGCATCACAATTAGATATTTTTTCAGGTAAGTAAAAAAGCCAAGAATAAGCATGACCAATATTGATGGGTTTATTGCCTTTAATACTGTTAGGTTGATGAATAAACGTTTTATCAGATACAGTAGGAGAAAACTGGCGTGAATTAGGGGTTACATCAATGCCAAATAGATGAAACTTTCGCTGATTATTTTGAGGAATACTCTCTAAAATAATCTTAGATATTTCGGCTTTATTTGTGATTTGTGATTTCTTTTTTCCCGCTTTATTAAAATCAGCAATTGCTCGATAAATACTTTGGTATTTATGTTTAAATAGAGGATTTAAACTTAATTCCACGACTGTTTTAGCATCTTGATTACTACTAAGAGCATCGAGTAAATTCATCAAGGCATCTTTTCTTAAACCAAGACTTTGATATAATCGTTGACGACCTTGAATAAATTGTTCAACTTCTTGGTAATTTTTATTTTTGATTTTCATATTATTTTGAATAATAAACTATCTATTTATTCTAATCTATAGAACAAACTTGTTGAGAAAGAAAGTTTATTATTTGACATTATGCTATTAGACAATATTCAATTTCTCTTAATATAAATATCTTATTTTAATTTTTTCGGTCTGATGTGAGCTTCATTAAATCTAATTTTTGTCCAAAGTCCAATTGCTTGACAAATGCTTGTAATTTGCTATATTTAAAAAATATCAAAGTCTTTTAAAAAAGTCAGTGTAATATACACCAAAAACAAAATACCCCACAGATTGCCGTCTGAGAGGTATTTCTAACCAAGTCAACCTATAGCGGAGGTCAACATGGCTAACGATAATTATATGTCGTTAAACGACTATTATCAACTGTTTGCAAAGCATTTTAAAAAGGTTTCTTTATCGGCGATCGCAAAGGAAACCGCAACAAATTATGAGATATTGAAAAATCTTTCCTCACGTCCTCAAGTTGTGAGCATTGATACTCAATGTATGATTGAACGATTGTTTTATTTAGATGCCAAGGTGAGGGGGTGGGTATAGCGATCGCACACAGAAATAGATTAACAAAAAACAACTTGTTTAAATTAAACAAGTTGTTTTTTGTGTGGGGAAAATATTTTTGTGGAATTTAGAGAATTTACTGATGGGAATAAGTTTAACGATCGCCGAGAAAAAACAGATATTAAGCGAGGTTTACTCGAATGCGATCGCCTGTTTGATTACGGGCGAGGAGAGTAGCTATAGCTTTACGGTGTCGGGGAATAGTTTGACAGTGACAGGACATGACTTTGTTAACGGTTGCGTGGTAAGGGTAAGTAATACGGGGGGAAGTCTGCCGGACGGATTAGAAAGTGGGAAAAATTATTATGTGATTAATAAAACTTTATCAACTCTCCAACTATCAGAAACGGTGGGCGGTTCGGCTGTAACCTTAAGCTCGATCGGTAGTGGGGTTAATACCATTACGGAACAACCATTAATTGAAACATTGAAAACCCATGAATCAGGATTAATGCCGATTTGGATTAGACATGAGGTTGATTATCAAGATTCGGGAAGACAATCTTTAACTTGGGGATCCCCCACCATAAATAATCAGGTTGTTAGTTTAGGGGCGATCGCTGTGACTTTTGCCCCCATGTCCACAATTGATTATCGTTATTTGATCTTGGTGAGGGGTGGAAGTTTAAATACGGGAGATGCCACTGGCGAGATTATGGCTGTACTTGACGATGGGGTAAATTCAATTACCATTGATGGCAAAATTTTCAATATTGGAGCGGTTAGTCTGTGAATAGGAAAGAATTACGCGCGATCGCCAATTATCAAAATCAGAAAGAACCATTACCGTCTGCACCATTGACAGTAAGGATAGGGAATCGGGATATTCACACGGGGCATTATGAGGTGATTTTACCTAATGGTGCGGTCTTAAAAAATGGGGTGAAGCTGTTTAAGGCCTCGTTGCCTTATGGCACGGAAGTTGAGGGCAAATTATCCCCTAATGGTCAACTATTTTATCTTGATTATTTGGATGCTCCGGTTACAGAAGAAACTACAGAAGTAGAGGAAGTATTGGAAGATGAGCCTAAGAAATTAGTTGTTTTAATATTGTGCATTGATATTACTAAAAGTATTGAAACAAGTGGAATTACTAAGTCGCTAGAGTTTCTTAATATTTTTTTAATTGATTATCCTTCGGCACAGGTTGGTTATGTGGTTTTTGGTGATGATTGGTGTGCTATTTTTGAGCCAACTAATCCAGAAGATCTTATTACTGAATTACAAACTCAAATTGATAATTATACGGGTAATTATTCCGGTGGTGGTTTTTGGGGGAGTGAGGGTACAGACTTGCCGGAGAATGGGATTGATGCGATCGCCAAGTCTCTTGATGTGTTAACAAGTTTCAAGAGTGCAGATAAATATTTATATTTAGTAACAGACAATGAAAAATATAGTAGAAATGTCAATAATGCTAGTGATGTTTTAAGCCTTATTAATGTTAATAATTCAATAAAAAGATTGGTGATTAATTTTATTAATCCGGTCAAAGAAACATCAGAACATATAGTGGAACAGGGGACTGAGGAAAATCCTTATTGTGTTGGTAGTGCTATTACTCAGGTATTGATTAATGATGAAGTAATTGAAAATTATCCAGCTAGTTCAAATATTTTGATAGAAAACAGATTAAAGCTTCGTTGGGATGGTGGAGGCGAGGGAAAAGAATATATTATTAATAATCCAAATGATTACGAGTATGAGGTGTGGATACGGGGGACTCAATTAAGACCTAGATGGGTAAAAAATATCGCTTTTGAAGGGTGGGCTTTAGATACAAGAATCGGACATCGTAGATACTTCCCTGCAACTGATTATTATTGGAGATATTACGAGGATGGCAGTAATAGTATTGTCTCAGAGACAGAAGGATACTTAATTACCTTGCCTGAAGATTTTTTTCCTAATCCGACAGAAAAGGGATTAAATGTAAGTACAGGCAGAACTTATACTAGCTACCCTAGCCCTCCGACGGGATGGATAAATAACGGATTACAGCCTGAAAGTGCTTTTGATTATGAGACTTCAAATTTTAAACTTTGCTGGATAGCATTAAGAGATGGGGAGACAATTAATCAATGGGTTGCTTATCCGGTTGATAGGACAAGTGTGGAATTAATCAATTTTAAAGTCTTGAGGGTTAATAGTGAGGATATTCAAGATTTGGAGGAAACTGATATTGTAAAAGCAGTTTGTCAACCTCAAGTTGTGCCGATTGAAAATATAGAAAATGGGGAATATGTAAATATATTTACACCTTCTAAAAAAATTATTTATTTATAGATATGGATTATTTAATAAACAAGGTAGAAACTTTTGAAGGGATTAATAATAACCCTATAGCCCCAACATCTGAACAGGCTGGTAATGGTTCTCATTTAATTAGTCAGTTAAATAATTTAATTGATGGGGTTCAATTGGAGTCAGATGTAACTTTAGATAAAAATATAATTACCAAAGGATTGTTGGTTGTGCCAATTATTGACGGGGTTAAAATAACCTCTGGAAATTATGTTGATAATAACGGAATTATTTATAGTATTGACGAACAAGATGTTACGTCGGGAATTGTTGCTGATACTTCAAGACAATTTGTTATTTTAAATTACAATACAGGAATAGCAAGAATTGAACAAGATGGCTACAACTTGATAGCTAATGAGATTAAATTAGCAACTATTAGCACTGAATTAACTGCTGACAAAATACTGTTTGGAAATATGGGAAATAGCTATAGTGCTGTTCCGTATGGCTCATATTCTAATAAGTCTTTTACGATTAATTTCAATCATCCTAATTATATTTTAAATTCAATAAATGACGAATTAATAGTAGGAGAAACAGGGGAATTAAATTATACTGAAATCCTAATATATGCTTATGACTTTAACACTTACAATAGTTATTACAAAATAATACCTATTACAAATACTTTTAGTTTTAGTGATTTTTCTGGATGGAATCAAAGTGATTTTTATACAACTTATCCAATAAAAGAAAATCAATTTACAGGCGGAAGTGCCACTAAAGCAGAAGGAACTGGCACTATTTCAGGAACTTTATATATTAAATATTATTATTGTCTCAGTACCCCAAATCAACAGGTAATAAATATTACATTAAAAAATTCTGCACAATTAAAAGATAATTTTGGTGGGCATCAAAGAATAAAAGATTATTCCGTATTGATTCCTAATAAATTATATTTTAATGGTAATTATTATCCATTTCAAAATAATGGAACTTTCTTAACTCATTTGGATTTATATTTTCAAGATAGTAATGAATGGAATTATCAATATAATGATTTTGGATTGGGGTATTTTAATTTATATTATAGTGATAAAATCAGTAATGCTTTTAGTGAATTATATATAGATTTAACATCAGAATCTCCCTCTATTTATTTAGAATCTAGTGATGGAACAAATACACAATATGCTCTTGATTATTGGGGGGATTTTGTTTTATCAGGTGTAGGCTATTCTGAAAAAATCAAGCTTTCTATTAATAATAATGGTGAAATTTATATTAATGGAATCAAGGTTTTAGAAACTCAAAAATCCGTTTTAGGGGACTTAGCTATAACGGCAACAACCGGAACTCTCCCAACTCCAAATCAGACGCTAACGATCGCCGATGCTTCTGTACCAACGGTACAAGAATTGCTAGAATATTGTACAGAGTTACAAGCTCAAATTATTGATTTAAAAACTCAATTAAAAAGTCACGGATTAATTATATGACACAATATAAAGTGATTAGTCAGCCTTCTCCTAATTCCCAAGTTTATAAATTACTAAACTTAGAAACAAATCAAGAGGAAACATGGGAGCGAAACAAAATTATCCGCCGTTTTCCCATTGGTACTATTCTTGAAATAGTCAATGATGAGGTGATAAAAATATGATTACCAATCTTAATCAATCTTTCTTTTTTTCTCGGTTTTATCAGACTTTTTTGACAACAAAACAACCTCTATTTTTTACCTTTATTGTCAATCAAAATTCTGCTTTAATTGACGATAATTCTTTAATTGGTGATAGTTTCTTAATCGGAGATTAAATGAACAGAAAACAATTACGGGCGATCGCCACCTATCACAATCAGAAAGAAAGTTTACCCCGTCCTTCTGGGTATGCGGTAAGTTTATCGGGCGCTCCCCGTGACAAATATCGGGGAACTTACAAACTCGCCAGTCGGGGCGGAATCGTGCCTACTCAATGGATAGGTCGTAGCAACTCGATCGCACCTAATTCCCCCTTAACCATGAACGAATCTGGAAATAAATTATGGGCTAAGAATTGATGAGAGCAAATTTTTCTGTTGACTTTTCCCCTTCCCTCCCTTCCCGTCATCGTTTGACTGTGCGCAAAATCCCTAAACCTAATTGCCACTGCTCGATCGCACAGCACCACCGATCGCCTTCGGGGGAAAATAATAAAAACCAGTTTAGGTTTCCATCTGAATTAAATTAAATAATAATGAAAAACAACTTGTTCAATTTGTACAAGTTGTTTTTTTCTTGGGGAAACTAAAAATGTAGATCGTTTAGAGATAAAAAATGGAAAATCATGAAGCAGATGGAATAGGTTGACAGCCCTATTTAGCAGAGTTCGAGCGTCCTTCCCCCAATTAACAAAAAGGAGAAATAGCATGAAAAATTACTCAATTAAATTATTAAATAAAACAATCTCTTTTTGGTACTATGGAAAGCATTTTAACCTAAACAATTTAGGGGTAAAATGTTTTGAAAGTCACCATTTTAAATTTATTAAAATTTTATTTGTTTTTGGACATATTCAGATAGCTTGGTCAAAATATAAATTATTTCTTTAATTAAACTTATGTTGAACTTTACCCCCCCAAACTTTCAAATATTAGTTGGTAATTTAGATGTTACCACTGCGGTTATTTCTGTCAGTATTAAGCGCAATCAATGGTCAATTGGTAAACCGATTTACTGGTCAGGAAATATCGAATTAGCCCAGTTAGATGCTCCCTTTAATCTGCCTGAAAGTCTTGATGATTGGATTAATCAAACCCGTTGGGCAAGGGGGCAAATTGTTAAATTATATGTGAAAGAAAAGTTACTTTGTACTTTAAGAATTGCTAGTTATTTTTATAATGAAGACGATCGAGGGGCAACGATCGAGGTAAGTCAATTATTGGACTTATTGGATTATGACAGTAAACCGAAGGATTATGAGGGGTTGGGGTTTGAGCCTGATCGCGCGATAATCTTACCAGATTTAATAAGAACTTTATTAAAGGAAGCAGGGATAATTAATTTTTATTGGGGGGAGTCGGGGGTATTCAATCGGGATTTTGTGCCACCTAATCTGACGGGGGGAAGCTTTATCAGTTTGGCATCGAAATACTTAAATGAGAGGGGAATGTGGCTATATCATGAGCCAAATGAGTTTGTTACCATGACCCGTTATCCTTTCGGGATTTATGCCGGAATTGTTAATTTTAAACGAGCTAGAAATGAAGTGGAAGATTATCGGCGATCGCAGTCGAGGGAGTTACCGTGTAATGTAGTGATGGTGACGGGTGGGGGTGAGAAGTTTGGGGAGTGCGAGAGGGATGAGGAAAAGAGCGTAGAGGAAGGTTACGGGACAGAAATAAGCATTGTTACAGGCACTCATACCCCCTCAAGCACAACTCGGGGGTATTTAACTTACCGGAAAACCACCGAACCACCTGATACACAAAGAGATTATGAATCCACCTCTATAACAGTAGAACGCTCGATCGGGAGTTTATTACCAGATGGGTTAGTGCCTAAGTGGGCAGGAGATCCCACATCTTTAAATAAAACAGAGATAATACCATTTGCATAAAGTAACTTCAGACTGAGGCTTAATAGAATAGGTTATTTACAAAGATTTCAGGGATTTAACAATGTAGCTACTAAATGTAAATGGTATGACTTTGAAAACACCCTGCCCCGAAACGGGGGGCAGGAAATCAGGTTAATTTAAAGTTAATTTTCTTAAAATATTAATTGGACTTTCCTTTTTTAATAAAGCCAATTGTTCATGATTTCTTACTAATAATAAACCTGCAAAACCTAAAGAATTAATCGAAATTCCGTGATAACTTTCCTCTTGACGGGGAACTATTAACATCCAATGACGAGTTATTAATAAATTATAGGCTCGATCGGGTTTATTTTTATTAAATTTAATGGCTAATTTACTTAATAATTCTAAATAAATTTGATAGAGATAATCAGCCATTTCTAACTTAGAAAAATCCGATTGATTTATTTTCGCAAAACAATGTTTAAAGGGAAATTGATCTAGTTGAAAAATTGATTTTTGTTGAGCTAAATTATCACTATTTAAAACAGTTTCTAAAGGAATAGTTTGGGAAAAAGGACTTAAAGGAAAAGGCACAATTTGTAAATGTTTATGTTTGACGGAAGCCCCAGCCGTTTTACCACAATTATAAAAAGCTAAACCGTTAATTTGATGAAAACAAGCACTTAAAGCTAGAAAATCCTGTTGATTAAGTAAGCTTTCTTGATCTTCAAAATCCCTAGTAATAATTAATAAATGATCATCAACTACATTAAATTTATTTAAAACGCAAAGATGAGTTTCTAAAACATCACTCACAAATAAATTTTTTTCGTACGGTAAAAAGGGATTAAAATTTTGATTTTTAACTGTAGTTTCTTGATCTTTTCGGGCTAAATTATTAATAATTCTGACTAAAAAAGGAATATTATTACTTTCAACTTGTTCATAATTTGTTTCAATAGGTTGTAATGCTTTATTAATTAAAGCACTTTGAGTTACTTGTTTAATTTTAGTTAATAAATAATTAGGTTCGGTTAATAGTTTTTCTTCAATAATCATTATTATTTGTTATTTGTTACTGGTGGAACAGGCATCCTGCCTGTGATAGATCCTCAGTAACAGGCAAGATGCCTGTTCTACTTGTTACTGATCACTGGTTACTGGTCACTGTTTACTGGTTACTGTGCTGTCGGCGTTTTCTGACGGCCTGCGCCAATTCTTGTAAAATTAAAGCACTTTTTTCCCAACTGATACAAGCATCGGTGATACTTTGCCCATACACTAAAGGCTTTCCGGGGATCACGTCTTGTCGGCCTTCCACAAGATGACTTTCGATCATCACCCCAAAAATACGATGATCACCCTTGGCTATTTGATGAGCAATATCTTGGGCTACGTCAACCTGTCTGTCATAAATTTTACGACTATTAGAGTGACTGGTATCTATCATAATTTTTTGCGGTAAACTCGCTTTTTTGAGTAGTTTGGCCGCATCATCAATACTCGCACTGTCATAATTCGGATGTTTTCCCCCTCTTAAAATCAGGTGACAGTCTTTGTTACCCGTAGTTTTTAAAATAGCCGATTGTCCCTTATGGGTGACTCCTAAAAAATGATGAGGATAATTTGCCGCACCGATCGCATCTACGGCGATTTGAATATTACCACTTGTGCCATTTTTAAAGCCGATGGGACAAGATAAACCAGAGGCTAACTCCCTGTGTCCTTGACTTTCCGTAGTTCTAGCCCCGATCGCACCCCAACTAATTAAATCTGAAAAATATTGAGGAGTAATTAAATCTAAAAACTCAGTACCCGCCGGAATCCCTACATTATTTAGGTATAATAATAACTCCCTTGCAATGCGTAAACCCTTATTAATTTCAAAACTATCATCTAAATTAGGGTCATTAATTAACCCTTTCCAACCGACAGTAGTACGAGGTTTTTCAAAATAAACTCGCATTACAATCAATAAATCTTCTTCTAATTCATCTCTAATTTGCTTTAATTTCTGAGCATATTCTTTAGCGGCCATGGGATCATGGATCGAACAGGGCCCAATGATCACAAACAACCGATCATCCTCCCCGATCAAAAGATTATGAATACTATTGCGAGTATCAAAAACCGTTTTTGAAGCTTCATCCGTAATCGGATATTCTTGATACAATTGTTGGGGGGGTAAAACTTCTTTAGTTTCAACAATACGAATATCCTCAGTTTGGTATTTCATATCAGTTACACAGTTATGGGATTTAATTAAATTTTGCAATGACATACATTAGATAATAGACTTTTGAATAAAAAAACAAAAACAATCGGAAAAAATCTCACTTTTGAAAGTATAACTTAAATCAGCAGATAAATCTAAAATATTTTTAAGGATTAGGTAATTGTTCCAAATATTGGAGAAATTCCATCAATTGAGAGTCTGAAAGAAGTTGGAGAGAAGTTTTATCATATTGGGAGAGAAGATACTCTCGTTGTTGTTCTTTAGCCCAACCCAGACGTTTTATTTCTACTTTTATTTTAGCATTAATATCAGAAAAATCTACAGGTTGAGTAGTGGTATTTTGAGAAAATTCTAACTGTAAGTTCAACATTTCTCCTTGTTCAACTTGAGGTTTATTTTCAGTTATATTTTCCATTAAATTAACATTATTTTCCTGAGAATTAGCCTCATTATGAGAAGGGCTAGGTAAATTTTCTAAATAACGTAAAAATTCTAATAATTCATCATCTTTAAGTAATTGACGAGAGCGTTTACCGTATGTTTCAATTAAATATTTTTGACCTTGATCGGCCGTCCAGCCGATGCGTTTCATTTCCTGTTCTGTTAAAGTTAAAATTTGACCAAATTCTAATTGATCTGTCTTAATTTCTTCACTTTTTTCTGTGGTATTTATTGGAGAATTAACAACAGAATTATTAAAATTAGCAGGGCTAGGTAAACTTTCTAAATAACGTAAAAATTCTAATAATTCATCATCTTTAAGCAGTTGACGAGAGCGTTTACCGTATGTTTCAATTAAATATTTTTGACCTTGATCGGCCGTCCAGCCGATGCGCTTCATTTCCTTTTCTGTTAAAGTTAAAATTTGCTCAAAATCTAATTTATTTTCAGGTATTTCTAACCCTAATTTAGAAGTTTCTACAGGTTTAGTTTCTTCTGTAATAACTTCATTTTTTAACCCTAATTCAATCGTTTCGATGGGGTTATTTTCCTGTGTAATAACTTCATTTTCTAAAACTAATTCAATCGTTTCTACGGGTTTATTATCTGGTGTAACCTCATCTTTAACTTTTTTAGATTTTTTAGATTTAGTAACTTTAGTTATTGTAGAAATATCTTTTTCTTGATTTTCTATAGTCTCAATCATTATTTCATCGGAAGATAAATTAATAATTTTTGACATTTGCTCCTTTTCTACTGGAATAATTGATTTTAAATTTAAAAAATTTAATAATCTATCCCTCGCCTGATCTTCTGCTATTTCAATTGTTTTTCCACTGCCAAAAGCCGATAGCAAAGTGATACCCTCAACTTGTGCCAACATCCTAACAATATAGCTTTCCCCGTGAATTTCTACTAATTCACTGATTAACGATCCTTGGGGATAACAACGCCGAAACTCATTAAACATAGTTTTCAATTTCCTTTTTCAATGGAATCAAGATAGAATATTTTTTATATTATAGTACGTTATTACTTAATTTTAAAATAAATTAGTTTTTTGTTCTTGGTTATTGATGATTAGTCATTTGTCAATGATTGATTATTGTTTAAAGATAGCAGTGCTAAATTAAGATGCAACCGATCAATTAAGATTAAAAACATAGTTTAAGTATTGAGCCAAATGACTAATTACCAATTTTGTCACGAATTAATCATTATGTCAGGGAATAAATATATTAAACAAAGTGTAATCTTGATATGATCAAAAATTGCACTTAGGGATTAATTTAATTACCAAAAAATCAAATTTAATGTAATCAATATTGGTTAAAGATATTACTTAATTGTTAATATTTTAACTTAAAACAATAGCTAAAAATCTCAACAATCTAAGTAATTAGGGGAAATTTTTACTTTTTTGTAATTAAATTAACGGTTTATAACCCCGATCTTCCCTTAAAGTCATTTATCTATAAACATTAAACAATAATATAACTTAACTATGACTGATTCTATTCGTATTTTAATGTGTCCCCCCGATCACTATGATGTGGACTATGTGATCAACCCTTGGATGGAAGGCAATATTCATAAATCTTCGCGCGATCGCGCCGTTGAACAATGGCAAAATCTTCATCAGGCCATCAAAGAACACGCTATTGTGGAGTTAGTAGATCCGGCTAAAGGTTGGCCTGATATGGTTTTCACCGCTAATGCGGGGCTAGTTTTAGGTGATAAAGCCGTTGTTAGTCGTTTCTATCACCCTGAGCGCCAAGGGGAAGAACCCCATTTTAAAGCATGGTTTGAAAAAAATGGTTTTACTGTCTATGAGTTACCCAAAGATCTACCCTTTGAAGGTGCAGGAGATGCACTCTTTGACAGAGAAGGATGTTGGCTCTGGGCAGGTTATGGTTTTCGATCGGAGTTAGACTCCCATTCCTACCTCGCAGAATGGTTAAATACGGAAGTAGTATCTTTAAGATTAATAGATGAGCGTTTTTATCATTTAGATACCTGTTTTTGTCCCTTAAGCGGAGGTTATTTAATGTATTATCCTCCCGCCTTTGATAGTTATTCTAATCAAATTATTGAAATGCGTGTACCACCGGAAAAACGCATTGTGATCAGTGAGCCAGATGCGGTTAATTTCGCTTGTAACACCGTTAATATTAATAACGTGGTGGTGATGAATAATACCAGTTTAGAGCTTAAACAAAGCTTAGAACGGGCAGGTTTTACGGTGGTTCAAACTTCCCTAACGGAATTTTTGAAGGCAGGTGGTGCGGCCAAATGTTTAACTTTACGGGTTAATGAGCCGATTAGTGCGGTTTGTGCTAATATTCCTGTGGAAAGTCGCATTATTCACCTTGAAGGGCATTTACTCGATGCAGGTATTATGAACCAAGCCCTTGACTTAATTGTGGAGATCGGCGGTAGTTTCAAAGTTCTCAATTTTAATTTAGGGGTTGAGCGTCAAAGCGTTTCCCAAGCAGATGTAAGGGTTTCTGCCCCTAGCCATGAGATCATGGAAGATATAATGACTCAGTTGATCGAACTGGGTGCATTAAGTAAAACTGAGGAAGTTTTCAACGCTAAAACCGAAACGGTGATCATGGCTGGAGTTGCCCCAGATGACTTCTATGTAACCACTATTTACCCTACGGAAGTGCGAGTTAATGATCAATGGGTGAAAGTGGAAAAACAACGCATGGACGGCGCGATCGTGGTTGATCCCTTAAGTATGACTGCCCATTGTAAACTATTAAGGGATTTACAAGTTGGGGATGAAGTAGTGGTAGATGTGGAAGGGATCCGCACCGTGCGCAAAGCCGAGTCTCACGAAAAACGAGGCACTCAAGAATTTAGCTTTATGGGTGCAGGTGTGTCCAGTGAACGCCGTGTGGAGTTAGTAGTTGAGCAGATCGCTTGGGAATTACGTCAAATTAAGGAACAAAAAGGTAAAGTTATTGTAACGGCCGGGCCTGTGGTTATTCATACGGGGGGAGGTCAACATTTAGCTAATTTAATACGTTCCGGCTATGTTCAAGGGCTTCTCGGTGGCAATGCGATCGCTGTTCATGATATGGAACAAAATATCATGGGAACATCTTTAGGGGTGGACATGAAAAAAGGTATCCCTGTAAGGGGTGGCCATCGTCATCACTTGAAAATTATTAACAATATTCGGCGTTTCGGCAGTATAAAAAATGCAGTTGAGGCAGGATATTTAACTAAAGGGGTGATGTATGAATGTGTTAAACAAAATATTCCTTTCTGTCTAGCGGGATCTATCCGTGATGATGGGCCTTTACCCGATACCCAAATGGACTTAATTAAGGCACAACAGGAATATGCGCGTATTTTAGAGGGTACGGACATGATTTTAATGTTATCCTCGATGTTACATTCCATTGGGGTGGGTAATATGACTCCGGCCGGTGTGAAAATGGTTTGTGTGGATATTAACCCCGCCGTTGTCACAAAATTGAGCGATCGAGGATCCGTTGAGTCGGTGGGAGTTGTCACCGATGTGGGTTTATTCCTCAGTTTATTAATTGAACAGTTAAAACGCTTAAATAGTAGCATTTCTGTAGCTGTTTAATTTTTGACCTTGCCCCCTAATTACTAGGGGGTTTTTAATAGTTGTAAGCTTTTTGCGATAAGCTTTTTAAGCTTCTCAAAAAATAAAAAAAAACCCAATGATCCCGATTTGACTTTACATATTTTTTTGACTTTGTTGGAAGGTGTGGTTACAATTTATTTGAAGAAAGTAAAGTATAATATAATTAGTTATTGATGATCTATTAATTTAATTTGTTGATTTTTTCCTATCACTAAAAAATCTGTTAATTATGAAAGTTTCTAACTTAAATATTGCGACTGAAGATTATAGTTTGTTAACCGATCTTTATCAACTCACCATGTCGGCTTGTTATCAGGGTGAAAAGATCGAAAATGCTCAGGCTAGTTTTGAAATGTTTGTGCGATCGCTCCCCCCAAACTACGGTTATTTGATCGCTATGGGGTTAACTCAAGTTTTAGAATATTTAGAAAATTTATCTTTTAATTCTGAGCAAATTGAGTATTTAAAGAAAACAGGTATTTTTAATCATGTCAATCCCCAATTTTGGGAATTATTGGCTAATTGTAAGTTTTGTGGCGATCTGTGGGCAGTGCCGGAAGGAACGGCCATTTTCCCCCATGAGCCTTTTTTAAGAGTTTCCGCTCCTTTATGGCAATGTCAATTAATTGAAACCTACCTTTTAACTACTATTAATTATCAAACTTTAATCGCTACAAGGGCGGCCAGAATGCGGGATATTGCCGGAAAAGAGGCAATTTTACTGGAATTTGGCACAAGGAGAGCTTTTAGTCCTCAAGGGGCGTTGTGGGCAGGTAGAGCGGCGATCTCTGGGGGTTTTAATGCTACTTCTAATGTGTTAACTGCTTTTAAGTTGGGCTTAAAACCCTCCGGCACGATGGCTCATGCTTTAGTTATGGCAATCAGAGCTTTAGAAGGCTCAGAAGACGATGCTTTTTTTGCTTTTCAACGATATTTTCCCCAAGCCCCCCTTTTAATAGATACCTATGACACTTTGGCCGCTACCCAAAGATTATCACAAAGGGTGAAAAAGGGCGAAATGTCTATTACGGGGGTGCGTTTAGACTCAGGTGATCTGGTAACTTTATCAAAACAGGTGCGATCGCAGTTGGGAAATATCACTATTTTTGCCAGTGGCGACTTGGACGAATGGGAAATAGAAAGATTGAAAAAACAGGGGGCGCAAATTGATGGTTATGGGCTTGGAACTCGCTTGGTAACGGGAACTCCCGTTAATGGGGTTTATAAATTAGTGGAAATTAATGATATTCCCACAATGAAATTATCAAATAATAAAAAAACTTTTCCGGGTAAAAAGCAAATTTTTCGTCAAGAAATTGGGGGTAAAGTTATCAGCGATCGCCTTGGTTTATGGGCGGAAAAACCGTTAGAAAATGAAGCACCTTTATTAATAAAATTTATGGAAAATGGAGAAAGATTATTAGTGGAAGAAGACTTAAGTTTAATTCAAGAAAGAACTTTAAACTCTGTGGAAAAATTGCCTTTAGAAACTAGAAAAATTACTCAGCCGGAGTTATTAAATGTGATCATTTCTGAGGAATTAGAATCTTTACGTCTTAAGTTAATGGCCTGTTAAGATTATTAATTTTTGACGGGAGTTAAATTTTAAGGAAGAAGTAAATAAAACAACATAATGAGATTTATTTGAGGATTAAATATAAAAAAGTCTTAGAGTGGATTGAAAAATTAAGTAAATTGGCTCAGGTTAAGATAGGGGTTAAACCTCGAATTTTAATAAATTTAATATTTTTTAATTAACTATCAAGAATTATGTCAAAATAGAAATGACATAATCTAATGAATTGCTGAGGTCGGACTATGAAAACTCGATTACAAATTCAAAAAAAAGCACCGATTCAATTATTACAAACTAGACCTTTTGATCTTAATCAATCTTTAATTCAATCACCCCCAAACCAAAGAGGGCTTTGTGATCACAATTTAAGCAGTATTTCTGTTAATGCACCTATTTAAGCCAAAATGACTATTGAAGCGAATGTTCAAAAGAAAAAAGATCGATAGTGATCTGTCATCGGTAAAAAGTCAATGCTGATGGGTAATAGCTGATGGGTAATGGGTTAAAATGGGTAATGATGTTTAAAATATTTTGAAAATATTTGACGAAAAGGGGTAAATTAGGATATAATAAATAAAGTGTTTTGTTTTTTGTTACGGGATGTAGCGCAGCTTGGTAGCGCGCCTGCTTTGGGAGCAGGATGTCGCAGGTTCAAATCCTGTCATCCCGATTTTGTTTTAGATCAAGGTTTTCAGGCTTTTTGTCTTGCCTAAAGATTATTTAAAGCGGTTTAAAGGGCAATGTAAAGTCAGATAAATTGTTTATGAGTTTTCCTGAATGCACTTTGTGACTAATATCACTGTTATATTGTGATGAAAAACACAGTTAATTAATTCATAATGTTAAATTATGTAAGGTATAATGAATATATATTTATATAATTTAAAGTTTAGGAAAATAGATTATGAGTACAAACAGTTTATCACTACCACAAGCAAACTTCAAAATGGCTTTATGGCAAGTAGAAGCTGACTCTATGAGTAGTAGTGATTTGTATGTATGGATTGCGAGTAGTGGATTACCAGATGATATTGCTATCAGATTACATCAATTAGCAGACTATACAGAGAAAGTAGGCAATAAAGTTATCTCTGTGGGTAAAATCATCTTAATCAAGATAATAGAGTTTATTAAAGAACATCCTTATTTATCTGTAGGTGTTGCTTTAGGTGTTGTAATTGGTTTATTAGTTAATGCTATTCCTTTTATTGGTCAAATTTTAGCTCCTTTAGCTACTGCGTTAGGTATTACTCTTGGTGCAATAGCGGGACATAGACTAGATAAAAGAAGACAAGGTAAAGAGCTATATGATTTGAATATTATCGGTATTACAGAGGAAATAGTAGAAATAGCTAAAGAGTTTTTTCAATTAATGATAGAAGTTTTTAGCCTTGTTTTTCAAGAAATTACATCTAAATAAATTTTAAATTCACATTAGTTAATTTTGGAGAGTATGAATTATGTCTCAAGATAAAACACCTAGCAAAAAAGAATTGCTCAAACAATTAAAAAAATTAGAAAAGAATCCTAATGATACAGCAAGAATACTAGGTGAAATGGGAATTACAGTTTTAGGTGCTAGTGCAGTAGGTTATGCTGTAGCCGCAATGGGTGTAACTTCTGCTATACCTGTAATCACTGCAATAACAGGTATTGTTTTAGTAGAAGCTACTCCTGTCGGTTGGGTTGCTACTGCGGCTGTTGCTGGAGGTGCGGCGGCTTGGGGTTTAACTCAATTAGTAAAACATGGCTCTAAAATGGAAGCTACAAAAGCTCATCTAAAAGAGGATATAAGAAAAAATATTAAAGATATTGAGGTAAAAGAAAGAGCTTCTAATGTAAAACAAAAAGATTTAGGTCATTTTTATGGTGTATTGTATAAAGCCTTAGATGCTAGTTTAATTAGTGAGGAAGAAGTTGTTGACTTTTTAAAAGCTATTTCAAATGGTCAAATCTCTTTAAGTGAAGGATATAAGTTAATCAATGATTTACTTGATAATAATGATGGATTTGCTATGGCATAAATTAATCAGTTATATTCATTTTTCTGTTCTAAACCTCTGGTAAGATATTTTACTAGAGGTGTTTTCTGTTATATCAAGATTTAGAGAATAGTTAAAAGTATTTCTTTATCAAGGTTTTGGCTTTTAAGGAGTTTCGCTCTAATATTATTATTCAAAACTTTTTAAAAAGGCTTGAACTTTAAGATCAATTCCGGTAATGGCCGTACCCACTACCACCGCATCAGCCCCTAGTTTTAAGGCTTTTTTGGCCATCTCTGGGTTATCTATTCCTCCCTCACATATTAAGGGAATATTTAATTTATTTTTTAAATTAATTAAGAGGTCATAACCCGGAGGTGATAAGTGTTTAGTTTGATTAGTATAACCATAAAGGGTTGTTCCCACAAAATCAACTCCTATTTTTTGCGCAAAAATAGCATTTTCCTCTGTATCTATATCTGCCATCACAATTTTACCTAATTCTTGCTGTATTTTTTTAATAATTATTTCTACTTTTTCACCGTTGGGGCGTGGGCGTTGGGTTGTGTCAATAGCGATAATTTCTGCTCCTGCCTCGGCGATCGCCTCTGCGTCTTCAAAGCGTGGAGTGATATAAACCTCTGAATCTAAATCCATTTGTTTCCATAAACCTATTATAATAATATGGGGATATTGAGCCTTAACTGCTTTAATGTGAGCAGGGGTGTCAAGTCTTAAGATTTTAACACCACGTTTGACACAAGCCCCTGCGATCGCTGTGATGATGGCCGGATCAAAGAGGGGAGAGTCTTTAGGTGCTTGACAAGAAACAATTAATTGATTTTGAATTAGTTTTAGTAATTTAGACATAAATTATTAATTATTTTTGGTTACTTAGAGGTTATTAATTTAGATATAAGACTTTTCCTGAATGTGAAAAATGCTTATTATAAAGAGTTATTACTGATTAAAATGGTAAATATTCAAGAGAAAAATAAAGTCCATTCTCCTGTAAACTATCGCCACGATCAGGCACATTTACAAGGGGGATACCCCAGTCAAGACGGGCATTGAGGAGGTTTCCTACGGAAAACCTTAACCCTAACCCAACGGAGGAAATAGTTTGAGTTTGGAGGGGCGTTTGATCGCTGTTCCACACCGTGCCAAAATCAAAAAAAGGCGTTAACTGCACCTGTGTATCCCATTGGGGGATTTTAAAAATGGGGGTGCGTATTTCAGCCGAGGCAAATAAGCCGTTATCCGCCAATAATACGTCTTGACGATAGCCCCTCACACTTAAAGCTCCACCTGCACTAAACTGTTCTAATGGCACTAAAGCGTCTTGGGCTAATTGTAAATCAGTTCTGAACAATAAGATCGTTTCGGGATTTAATAAGGTTAAATATTGGGCTTGGCCTCGCCAAGACATAAACTCACTATCAGGCTCAGTATCGTTGATAATAGAATCAAAGGCCGCTCCAAAACCAAAATTAAATTGTGAGCGCAGGGCGAAAACCTCAGTTTGATTTCGTTGGGTATATTCTTGAAAAAATCTGAGGGCAAAAATCCGAGTTTCTCCCTGATCATTTGCCCCCCTTGAGAGAGGAAAAGGAATATCTAATAAAGAGGTTTTCGACTCCTGCCATGAAGCGGTTAAACCCATCGCCACATCGGCTGTGGGAGTTTGAAATAGGGGTTGACGTAAAGTATACTCATAATTAACTGATTTTGACTGAATATCTAAGATATTAAAAGGAGTTTCAATAATATCACTATCAGAGCGATTATGATAAAAAGCAAAAGTTCCATTCTGAGCATTAATAGGAATAGTATAACTCAGATGCTCCAGAGAATTACTCCCCTCGGTATTGACGTAAGCCACACTGATGCGATCGCCCCATCCTAGAAAATTATGATGATTAAATTCAATTTGACGGCGCACACTGCCCACAGAGGGGGATCGTTGATTATCTAAATTTAAGCGCAAAGAGGAAGCATCAGCCTCTTTAATTTTCACATCTAAAATACTTTCCCCCGGCCGCACCCCTGCGGCCAACTCGGCCGAAATGCTGTCAATTAAGGGATCGATCTGCAACATTTGTAAACTTTTTAATAAATTTTCTTGATTTAAAGGCGGTTGTGAGGCAAATTCTAAACGACTTGTGATATAATTTGGATCTAAACGCCATAATCCTTCAATATTAATTTCAGAAATTAAGCCTTCAATAATTTCTATTTTTATTTCTTTAACTGTTTTTATTCCTTGATCATCTGTAGAAATCGTTTTTAAAGATTGGGGAGGAATATAAGCCCCCGAAGAAATATAATTATGATTAATATAATAATTAGTAATTATTTCTTGAACTTCAATTAATTGGGCAAAAGATAAGGGGGAATTAAGATAATTTTTGACAAGTTCTTTTAATTCTTCATCAGAAAAAGCGGTGTTACCCTCAAAATTAAAATTTTCAACTTTAATTTCCCCCGGAATGTCATTAAGGGAAGGCCGTGTTGAGGGATTATTTTCAGGGGTGGGAAAAAGTTGATCTATGGGTGGTAAACTAGGTTGAGTTTCAAGATTAGGTAAATTTTCTCGATGAGGTTGAATGAGATCGGCATCCGATGGATTTGGAATATTTTGGGCATAAATAACTGTTGGAAATAGAATAATTTTAATTAAAAATAGGTAAAACCAGTATTTTTTTTGTGGAAACATAATTAAGATTTACTTGTTAAGGAAAGAAATAAGTTTGATCGGGGAATCATGGTTAATAGTTATAAATCAGTTTAATTGTTATAAGTATATAAATAAATTTAAAATTTGATCATATTTTTCTAATTTTGTTTAAAATATAACATAATTAATTTTTCTTACTTTAACTAAAATAATATGAAATATTTAATCAAACCAGAAGATATTGAAACAGCAATCAACTATTATCAACAAAAACAAATTTTATGGTTAGATACGGAGATAGCAGACTTTCAAACAAAAAATCCTCAACTTTCTTTAATTTCAATTTTAGATGATCCCGCACAGGGCGATCAAGTTACGATTTTAGATATGTTAAATTATCCAAATTTGATACCTGAATTTATTAATAAAATTATGATCAATTCTAAGATTGAAAAGGTTTTTCATAATGCTAAATATGATACCAAATTTTTAGGAAAAACTAAAGTTAAAAATGTTACTTGTACTTTAGAAATTGCTAAATCTATTCCTTATTATTTATTACCAATACCTGATTTTACTCTAAAAACATTAACGGAAAAATTATCTGATTTTAAAAATATTGATAAAAGTGAACAATCTAGTGATTGGAAAGTGCGGCCTTTAACAGAAAAACAGTTAAATTATGCTAAAATGGATGTAATTTATTTAGCCCAAATTCATGGGCAATTATTACAATTATCCTCGATTACTAATCCCGATCCGGAAAAAGAAAATATTAATGATTTAACTTTGCGTTATCGTCAATTAGAACACCGTTGGAAACAGTTAGATAGTGAAATTAATCATTTAAAAGAAAGGTTAAAAAAAGCGATGAATAGTCAAGAAATTAAGGAATTTCAAGGGTTTAAATTATCTAATCAAAGTCGCACAAATAAAAAAACATCTTTTCAGGAATTAGCTAAATTAATTGAAGAATCAAAACTTAATTTAGATTTTTCGATTAATTTAACTCAACCCATCCAAAAACAGTTGGGAAAATATTTAGAAAATTTATTGATTGAGGAAGAAATTAGCAATTTTTTAATGTTAAAAATTACGGATACTGATGAAGATGATTTACCTTTTTAAAGGGTAGCAAAGGTTTAAAATTTGTTAGCCCCTGCTCCCTTTTTTTAGGGTAATTATATATTGTTAGTTTCTGTTGTTGGAGGATCGGAAACTTTAAGGTCATTTTCTTGAGATTGATCTTCTTTTATTAAGTCAGAAAAAGAAATTTGATCTTCAATAGATTCTATTTGAGTATTAGAGGTATTAACGGTAATTGGAGTAAAATAAATGGGAGATCGTGCTGGTTTGGCAGTGGGTTCTTGCCATTGATCTAACACATCTTTTACTAAAATTTCTTTAAATAAAATTTGTCCGATTACGGTTAAAGGTAGGGCTAAAATTAAGCCAAAAAAACCAAAGAAAGTGGCAAAGAAAATTTGAGCTAATAAAGTAACAACGGGTAATAAATCAAGTTTTTCTGCCATAACTACGGGGGTTAAAATATTACTTTCAACTTGTTGAATAATAATGTAAAGAATTAAGACAGCAGGGGCTTTCCAAGGTTGATCTAATAAGGCAATAATCATGGGGGGAATCACACTTAAAGCCGGCCCAATATTGGGGATTAAATTTAAAATTCCAGCTACTAAACCTTGTGCTAAAGCTAAGGGTATTCCGATAATTAATAAACCAATAAAACTAAAAATACCAATGAAGATCATATTAAAAATAATCCCTGATAACCAACCTTCTAAAGCTTGATCACATAAGACTAAAATTTCATCAACTCTGCGGCGATAAAAAGAGGGAAAAAGTCTTATAAAACCTCGGCGATAGGGATCGGGATTAACTAATAACATAATTGTTAAAATTGTCACCAGTAAAATGTTTAATAATACCAGTAAAGAGTTAGAGAAAAAGGTTAAGCCTTTCCCTAAAACATCATTCATAAAAGGGGGTAATTGTTTTACTAAATCGTTAATATCTGGTAAATAATCACGAAGATCTATTGATAATTCTTTTTCTAAACTGATGATCCAATTATTTAATAAAAAATTAAGTTTTTCAATTCCTGCATTAACTTTAACGGTTAATTCTTGGGATTGTTCCACAAATGGTGGTATAATTAACCAGAAAAATATAATAAATATGGCTAGGGTAATTAAGAGGGCTAAAATAACGGCTATTCCCCTTTTTAATTTAATTTTTAAGTTAAATTTTTTAAATAATAAACCACTCCATTTTTCAATTTTGATTACTAAAATATTGAGGGCGTTGGCTAAAATAACCGCCGTAAATAATAATAATACTAATTGTCTGATTTGCCATAAAATATAAAGGGCAATGATTAAACTAATTAAGCCGATCCATTTTCCAATATTCACTTTTTTTGTTACTCCATCTAATACAATAAAATTTTTATTTACTATAGAGAATTACCATGATAAATCTCTACTTGATCAAAAAAAAATCTAATCATAAATTTTTTTTGTTTGTTTTAACCATAAAATAATTCCTAAAATTAAAGGAGGTAAAAGAATTGAGATTAATGAATATAATTCAAGGGGGCTTGTTTCATTAATTGGTAAAAAGGGAGCGCCATATTTGATCAAAATTGAACCAAGTAATGATAAAATTAATACTTTGAAAATAAAAATAAATTGGTCTTTCATCATTAATTTTTAAATAATTTTTTTACTAAAAATAGTTTCAGTGATTAACTTTTTTAGATTAATCCTAATTTATCTTATCTTTTTGATAAGCTAAAAAAATAAGTTCAATTGTTACATTTTGTTAAAATTTGTTAAGCTAAACTAAAATTAAAATTGTAATTGTGATTATAAAGTGAGGAGTGGTCAACAATGAAATTAAAAGAATTATTGAGTCAAATTTCCGGTATTTCAATCTTAAATCCTAACCATCCTAATTTAGAATTAGAAGTTAAAGGACTTTCCACTAATTCCCATGCTACCCAAACGGGAGATCTTTTTATCGGGATGCCCGGCACTAGGGTAGATGGGGGCGAGTTTTGGCCTAGTGCCATCAAAGACGGCGCGATCGCCGCTTTAGTTAGTGTCAACGCTCAACAAAAATTTCCCCCTACTTCCGAATGTGTGATCCAAGCGCAAAACATGATCACCGCCTGTGCGCAAGTGGCCAATGGGTTTTATCAATATCCCACTCAAAAATTAAAAATGATCGGTGTCACAGGCACAAACGGCAAGACGACAACCACCCATTTAATCGAGTTTTTTCTGCAAAAACTCAGTATTTCCACTGCTTTACTCGGTACTTTATATACCCGTTGGCAAGGCTACGAAAAAACCGCTACCCATACCACCCCTTTTGCGGTGGAGTTGCAAAGCCAGTTAGGAGAAGCCTTGAAAGCTGGAAATGAATATTGTGTGATGGAAGTTAGTTCCCATGCACTAGATCAGGGAAGGGTTTTAGGATGTGGTTTTGAAGTATCAATATTTACTAATTTAACTCAGGATCATTTAGACTATCATCCCACGATGGAGGATTATTTTCAAGCAAAAGCTCTGTTATTTTCTCCTCAATATCTGAAAGGACGCGCTATTATTAACTTAGATGATCCTTACGGTCAACGCCTTTTAGAAACAACTCCCACAGCTTGGAGTTATAGTGTTAATAACTGTTGTGCGGATTTTTATACCTCAGATTTAAGTTATGAGGCCACGGGAGTTAAAGGCATTTTACACACTCCTGAAGGGCAATTTAATTTTGTCTCGCCTTTAGTGGGACAATTTAATTTATCTAATCTTTTGGCGGCCTTAGCCACTGGTTATCATTTTGGTTTAGACTTAAATCAGTTAATAGCTCACTTACCTCACTTTGTGGGTGTTCCCGGACGGATGGAACGAGTGGAGGGTTCAGAGGCTCAGAATATTACGGTAATTGTTGACTATGCCCACACCCCAGACAGTTTAGAAAATTTGCTCAAAGCCTCTCGCCCCTTCATTTCCGGTAAAATGATCTGTGTGTTTGGTTGTGGCGGCGATCGAGATCGCACTAAACGCCCCTTAATGGGTAAAATAGCGGCCGAACTTTCAGACTTAGCCATTGTTACCTCAGACAACCCACGCACAGAGGATCCCCAACAGATTTTAAATGATGTGATCGAGGGTATCTCCAAGGAGATTGAATATTTAGTGATCGCCGATCGAGCCGAAGCCATCAAAACCGCCATTAAAACCGCAAAAGCGGGGGATGGAGTCTTGATCGCCGGAAAAGGCCATGAAGATTATCAAATTTTAGGCACAGAAAAAATCCATTTTGACGATCGAGAAGAAGCCAGAAAAGCCCTACTTTCTTGATCAAAAATTAGACTTTTTGTCAAAGTAGGGGAATAGTGATAGTAACTGATAAAAAAGATAATTTATAACAAAAATTAGTTCAATTTATTGAACGATTGATATTAGCCTTGAAATTCATTTCAAGGCGGTATCAATACTTTAAGAGATCACGGGGATTAATTCACTCGCAATGAAATCAATTTCATTGCGAAGAGTGATCGTTCAATAAATTGAACTCAGAATTGCATTTTTCCCCCGACTTTGAAAACGCCCTGATTTTTTAGGGGGATTTAGGGTGATCAATAATAAAGAAAATCCCCGACTAATCAGTCAGGGATGTTATGTAAATTTTATTTAATTAATTTTTAATTAATAATTAATAAGCGTCTTGTAACTCGTAAAAATCAGGGGAAATATAATCTTTACGCAAAGGATAACCGATCCAATCTTCCGGCATTAAAATGCGTTTTAAATTGGGATGGCCTTCGTAAATAATGCCATACATATCATAACATTCCCTTTCTTGCCAATCAGCCGCTTTCCAAATCCAATAAACAGAGGGTAATGTAGGATTATCTCTTGGTAAAAAGACTTTAATCCTAACTTCTTCAGGTTGAGTGACATTATCATTCACTTTAACTAAATGATAAAAACTGACTAACTCTTTCCCTGCTCCAAGATCATAAGCCCCTTGACATTGGAGATAGTTAAAACCATAGGCATAAAGGGCGGTAGCTAAAGGAATTAAAAATTCCCGATCGACCTTAATTAATTCAATTCCTGAATGATCCCTTGGCAAAACTTCATGTTCAAAACCATTTTTGGTCAACCATTGAGAGGTTTTACCTGCTTCAATAATTTGTGAGTTTTCAGTGGGTGTTAAATTACTTTCTTCAGCCACGTTTGACTTCCTCCTTTTGTGATACTTTTAAAGCTGGGGGAATGGGCATTCCGATCGCCTCGGTTAACTCCTTGGGAGGATTATAACGAGCTTGATCCTGAATATATTTACCCGTTAAAATAGGCTCAACTGTTTTCAGATTATGGGTAGTGCTGTAATAACGGTGAGTTTGTAAGGTTTTTGAGGAACGATCCTGAATTGACTCATTGGCTACTTTTTTGCGTAACTTAACGATCGCATCGAAAATCGCTTCAGGACGGGGAGGACAGCCCGGAATATATAAATCAACGGGGATTAATTTATCCACACCTCTAACGGCACTGGGAGAGTCCGCACTAAACATCCCTCCGGTAATGGTACAAGCACCCATCGCAATTACATATTTAGGCTCTGGCATTTCTTCGTACAAACGTACTAAAGCAGGAGCCATTTTCATGGTCACAGTTCCCGCAACGATAATTAAATCAGCTTGACGGGGGCTGGATCTAGGGACAAGACCAAAGCGATCGAAATCAAAACGAGAACCGATCAAAGCCGCAAACTCAATGAAACAACAAGCCGTTCCATAGAGTAAAGGCCATAAACTAGATAATCTAGCCCAGTTATATAAATCATCAACAGTAGTTAAAATAACATTTTCCGATAACTCTTGAGTTACTTTAGCCCCTGCGATCGGATTGAGAATTTTCTGAGTTTGTTGTTGTTCAAAAGTAGATGTCATGACCATTCAAGCGCTCCTTTTCGCCAAGCATAAACTAAAGCAATTACTAAAATTGCGATAAAAATTAAGGCTTCCACAAAAGCCAGTAAGCCCAAACGGTTAAAAGCTACTGCCCAAGGATAAAGAAACACAGTTTCCACATCAAAAACTACAAAGACAAGGGCAAACATATAATAACGGATATTAAACTGGATCCAAGCTCCGCCGAATGGCTCCATCCCTGACTCGTATGTTGTTTGTCTTTCAGGGCCGCCCCCACTAGGACGTAAAAGCTTAGAAGCAGTTAAAGCTAAGACAGGGACAGAACTACAGGCAAGTAGAAAGCCCAAAAAATATTCGTATCCAGTAAGGGAAAACTGCATAACTTAATAGTTGTTGATGGATATGATCTATATGATTGATTAAAGTCAAGTCTTTTATTTGACATAACTTTGAGTCAATCCAGAATTAAAATAGTACAAGTAAATTAAATAAACTTATAGTATATCTTAAAAGCTTACTCAGATTTTACTTTGTTTATTTAATCATACCGAAAAAATACCCATTTAACCTAAGTTTTGAAATTTTAAAGTGATCTATAGAGTTTTTTTATGAATTTAGAAAAGATAATTGACAATTTTTTAGAAAGAAAAAAATCTCAATCTTAACTTAATTTTAATTTCCATGATTTAATTGTAATTGAAGTTTTAATTGTTCTAATTGTTTGCCCTGTTGTTTCAATTGTTCTTCTAATTCTTGTAATTGTTCTTTTCTAGTTTCTAATTCTAAATTTCTTCTGGTTAAATCTTGACTTTGTAAGGCCATTTCTTGCCTCCATTTTTCTATTTTAGTTTGTTCTTTTTGGATAAATTCTTCATTTAAAATAGGACAAGTTAAATATTTTTTAACTAATTCTAACACCCATTGATTAGCTAATTTAATATTAATAATTTTCTGTTCTTCCAATTCTACTAACAATAATAAATCTTCTGTTAAATTTTCATCACTATGAAAATCCCCTAATTCCAGAAGATCAAAATTATTGATTTCCCATAAATGATCATTTATTGCTTGGGCCAATAATTGTAAATTTAATTGACCCGAATTAACATCTTTTTTCACTTGTGCCAAGTGTAACATAATTTCGCAATTGTTTAATCAATAATAATATTTGAGCTATTACCATATAAATTAATTTAACAGAAAAATATGCAGAAAATGTGATTTTTTCAAAAAAATTTTAAATTAGTCATTTGTCATTTGTCATTAGTTATTGATTACTTATCAATATTTATACAGCAAGTTTACTGAAGATTTTGCAATCTTTGACGTAAAATTTCTGCTTGTTTTTCCAATTCTGCTACATTATCTTTAGCAGTTTGAATAATATCAGCAGGGGCTTTATTGACAAAATTAGGGTTATTTAAACGGTTACTAATTCCGGCCATTTCTTTGTCAATTTTAGCTAATTTTTTCTCAATTTTACCACATAAAGCTCCAATATCCACAATGCCAGTTAAAGGTATTAAAATTTGCACTGTTCCCACCACTCCTGCGATCGCCTGTTTAACCTCACCTTCTAACTTAGAAGTAATGGTCAAATTTTCGATTTTACCTAAGTTTTGTAAGTAAGTTTGACCTTCTTTTAAAATAGCTGTTTCTTGACTATTTTCACTTTGTAAAATCGCTGTAATAGTTAATCCGGGCTTAATTTCAGCTTCTGCCCTTAAATTACGAATTACACGAATTGCTCCAATTAATAATTCAAAATTACTTTCTAATTCAAGGTTTATTAAAGTGTTAATTTCTTCTTTGTTAGTGGATTTTTGTGCAGTTTTTTGACTAAATTTTCCTAAATTAGTTTTAGCAAAAATATCATTTTTTAACTGTTCAATTTTTGAATTAATCTCTTTACGTTTTTCAGGTTTTAGTAAATATTTCAAGCTAAACCAACCCGTATAAACTAAACCAATTAAAGTTAAAAATTGAGAAACAAAAGGAATTTTATCTAACCCATTAAGTAAATTTCCTAAAATATTAAGAACAACTAAACCTGCAATAATTAAACCAAGCACAGTTACAGGGCGTTGATAATTGTTAAATGTCTTAATCAAATCTTTAGGAAAATCATTAATAAATTTAATAATTTCTGTTAAAATTGCTTTAATTTCTTGGTTTTCTTGAGATGATTTTGCCGTTTTATTTTTGCCTGAACTTAAATCATTAAAAATAATTTTTGGCTCACCATCTAAACTAACTTTACTTAAAATTTCATCAACTTCAGGATAAAATTGTAAAGCTAAAAACTCATTTTCTTTCTGAGTTAAACCTTGCCACAATTCCTCCGTAATATGAGGCATAAAGGGATGAAGTAATTTTAAAATGCCCTCTAACACATAAGCTAAGGTCTGTTGAGCCACTAATTTTGAATTATTATCTTGACGTAAACGCCCTTTTACTAACTCAATATACCAGTCACAAAAATCACCCCAAATAAACTCATAAATGCCTTTAGCCGCCTCTCCTAAACCATAATTATTAATATAATTTCTGGTTTGTTTAACTACTTGATTAAAACGAGATAGGATCCAGCGATCGCATAACTCTAAATCCTCTGTTTTTGGAAAGCCTAACTGTTGGGGCGTTTTACCTTCTAAGTTCATCATCACGAACCGCGCCGCATTCCATAACTTATTGGCAAAGTTGCGAGAAGCTTCCACTGAGGGAGATTCCTCTGTTGCTCGATCGAACTGTAAACTAATATCTTGACCAGCCCCGGCCACTTCCCTGATCAGAGTATATCTGAGGGCATCTGTGCCATATTTTTCAATCAATAACAGAGGATCGATCCCATTACCAGCCGACTTTGACATTTTTTTGCCATTCTCATCACGCACTAAACCGTGAATATACACATCTTTGAAGGGCATTTGACCGGTAAAATGGCCGCTCATCATGGTCATTCTGGCCACCCAGAAGAAAATAATATCAAAGCCCGTCACCATGGTACTATTAGGGAAATAGCGTTGATAATCTTCCCCATTTTCTAACCAACCTAAAGTAGAAAAAGGCCATAAACCTGAAGAAAACCATGTATCAAGCACATCGGGGTCTTGTTCTAATTTTGCACCCTCTCCATATTGCGCGATCGCTTTTTCCTGAGCTTCCTGAGCATTATGAGCCACAAGAAAGGGGGTACTATCGGTAATTTCGCCGTTAGTTTCGCTGATTACATACCATGCAGGGATTTGATGACCCCACCATAATTGACGGGAAATACACCAATCTTTTAATTTAATTAACCAATCACGATAGACCTTACTCCATCTTTCAGGGATAAATTCAGGATTATTTTCACCATCTAAACTCTGTAAAGCTCGTTTAGATAATGATTCAATTTTCACAAACCACTGAGTAGATAACAAGGGTTCTACCGGAACTTTACCTCGATCGCTGTAGGGAACTGTGTGGGTATAATCTTCAGTTTTGATTAAAATACCTTCATCCTCTAATTGTTTTACTAAATTTTTTCTAGCTTCAAAGCGATCTTGTCCCGCAAAAATACCCGCATTTTCATTTAAAGTTCCATCCTTATTCATAATATTAATGAACTCTAAATTGTGGCGTTGTCCCATCGTAAAATCATTGGGATCATGGGCAGGAGTAACCTTAACGCAACCCGTACCAAAAGCGGGATCCACCAACTCATCCGCAAAAATAGGAATTTCCCGCTTAACAATGGGTAAAGTCACCGTTTTGCCGATCAAATGACGGTAACGCTCATCATTAGGGTTAACCGCCACCCCCGTATCCCCTAACATCGTCTCAGGGCGGGTGGTAGCCACCTCCACAAAACCGCTACCATCAGTCAAAGGATAGCGAAAATGCCATAAATGCCCCGCCACCTCCTTATTTTCCACCTCTAAGTCAGACACCGCAGACTGAGACTCAGGACACCAATTAACTAAATAATTACCTCGATAAATTAAACCTTCCTCATATAATTTAACAAAAGCCTCTTTAACAGCATCTGATAAATTTTTATCTAAAGTGAATCTTTCCCTTGACCAATCCGCCGATAAACCGAGCCTTTTTAATTGATTAACAATAGTACCGCCGGACTTATGCCGCCATTCCCAAGACCGTTCCAAGAACTTTTCACGCCCCAGATCATAACGGGTTTTACCCTCAGCTTTTAACTCCTTTTCGATTAAAGTTTGAACCGCAATACTAGCGTGATCTGTCCCCGGTAAACAGAGGGTATTATAACCGCACATCCGATGATAGCGTACTAATGTATCAATCAAAGAAGTATTAAAAGCATGACCCATGTGGAGATGCCCCGTGACGTTAGGGGGGGGAATAACGATGGAATAGGCTTGGCCGGACTTTTTGGGGTCAGCTTGAAAAATAGAGTTAGTTTCCCAATGTTGTTGCCATTTTTGTTCGGTAGTTTTGGGATCGTATTGAGGGGGTAAGTTAGTGGAATTTATATTCATTTTTATATCAGTTATTAATAATTAAAGATCAATCCTAGTAATTGTACTCTAAAACAGGAGATTTTAAACAATTGACAATAGACATATCCCTACTTCCATAAAACTTTGAAGATGAGGATAATTTTTATGCTGAACATTCTTGCTATCAAATACCGATACTTTTCTAATCACATAACGTCCATGACTAGCATCTTTTTCTATATATACACTTAATGGTTTATCAATTTTTGCAATTATTTTTAGACAATTATATAAAGCAACTTGATTTGCTTTTACTGTAATTAAATAATCATTTTTACTATTAATAATTGTGTTGGTTATTTGTTGACTACAATGGAGAGCATCTAGGGGAAAAACCTTATTAACTAAACCGCAATTAGTTATCATAGAAAGAACTTTGGCGTTTTCTGAATTTTCTTTAGTTTCAAAAGTTTCTGCCATAATTACTAGGTTAGTTTCTGGACTAATCATGTCTTTTCCCACGATTTTTGCGAAAATCCTTGACTAACTTAAGTTGTTCGATTACACTGTTCAACATAATTTTTTTATAAAAAAAATAGTGATCTACTTTATGATTTTTTCAAGAAAAGACGATTATTTCAATTATTTTGTAGAAATAGTATTAATTTGATCAATAATTTGAGCTAACTCAAAATCTTTGATCGTTAAACCGCCTGAGTCATGGGTAGTCAAACTAATAGTTACTTTATTATAAGAAATAGATAAATCGGGGTGATGACAGGCATTCTCCGCCGGATCTACTAATTTATTAATAAATTCGATCGCTTCAATAAAATTTTTAAATTTGCGTAAACATTTAATAGTATTACCTTCTAATTCCCATTGAGGTAATTTAGTTAAATATTCTTGAATTTGGGTTTGATTTAATAATTGTGTCATAATTTTTGAGTGAATTAAATTGATTTTATTTGACTGGAGAGACGTTTTCTAAAACGTCTCTAAACATGATATTTTTTCAAACTGATTCAATCTTATTAACTAATAATTGCCATCAGATTTGATACTAATTGATTGGTAAAAGGTAAACTATCTAATACCATCGCAGTACAAAGTAACATCATATAAAAAATTGAATATTTAAACAAGTCTTTAGCTAAATTTCGATCCGTTGGGGCTTGTTTTAATTGCCATGCTTTTTGTAAAAAAATTCCCCCTAAAATAACAGCAATTAAACCATAAATTGCACCGGAAACACCTAAAGGATAAACCAATAATAGGGTAAAAGGAATTACTAATAAAGTATAATACCAGATTTGTTTAACGGTAATTTCTTCCCCTTTAATAACGGGTAACATTGGCACATTTACCTGTGCATAATCGTCTTTAATCATTAATGCTAAAGCCCAAAAATGTGGGGGTGTCCATAGAAAAATGATCATAAATAAAATCCATGCAGGTAAAGCTAAATCACCCGTGACGGCCGCCCATCCCACAAGGGGAGGAATAGAACCGGCCGCCCCCCCTATGACAATGTTTTGAGTGCTATGACGTTTGAGAAAATGGGTATAGATTACCATATAAAAGCCAATTCCAGATAGGGCTAAAATGGCACTTTGAAGATTAACAAATAATGTCAAAATAGTGAATGATAACGAGCCGAGAATTAGGGCGAAAATTAAAGCATTAATTGTGCTAATTTTTCCTGATGGAATGGGGCGGGATCTTGTGCGTTCCATTTCATAGTCTATGTCTTTATCATAAATACAGTTAAATGTTTGGGCCGAGGCGGCGGCTAATGTTCCGCCGAGCAGGGTATTTATTAATAATAAAGGCTCTACTTTTCCCCCTGAAGCGATCCACATTGAGGCGGCGGTTGTAATTAAAAGTAAGGGAATAATTCTCGGTTTTGTTAGTTGATAATAACTTTTAATTGTTTGTGCTAAATTTTGGTTTTTTTGTGTGATGGTTGTACCTGTCATAATATTTAAAATTGAAACTACAATATTGGCTTAAATAACTATTAGTAAATAATGATAAATAAGAAATAAAAGATAAATGTTTATTGCTAACTTTTCAAGGGCAACTATTAACTATCAACTGTTAATTGTTGACGATCGCGCCATGAAAAAACAGTTAAAGCCACTAAAGTGCTAAACAGGGCTACGCCTACGCTATGATGAGTTACGGTTAACGGCTCAACTTGTAACCTTAATTTAAAAGTAGCAATACCGAGTATAATTTGAGCTAATACTAATAGTCCAGCCGTATTAACTAATTTTTTGATTAATTGATTTAAAGGAGGATTACGCCATGTTACAACAAGTAAAATTAGGATTGAGAGGGTACTAGGAACAACCCCCATAATATGAGTATTCATCACGGTACAAAGTTGATTGTACTCAAAACATTGATGTAATGCCCATTGTGAGCCTACTAACCCACCTAATAAGCATTGCAGATAAATGAGAATTAATGAAGTTAAACTAAATAAATGTAATTTGCTTTTCTGATTAGAATACTTGTTAACTTGATTAGGAGTTAAAGCACAACCAATAATAATTAAACTACCTAAAAACAGAAAAGCCGTACCTAAATGAGCGGTTACAATATCAAATCTTAATAATTGAGTTACAGTTAAACCGCCTAAAACTCCCTGAAAAACAATTAAAAACAAAGAAAATAAAGAGGCTAAAGGTAGCCATTTTGGTAATTGTTGACGATACCACCAAGCTAAAGCCACCAATGCGATCGAGCTAAAACCGATTAAAGCCGCATCTAAACGGTGAAACCACTCTAAAAATACCTGTAAATTCATTTGGGCGGAGGGAACAAGTTGTCCATAACATAAAGGCCAGTCAGGACAAGCCAAACCCGCATTCATTACCCTAGTAGCACTTCCTACGGCCATTAATAAGAAAGTGGCGATCGCAATTTTCCAGACAAACCACCTTAACCATTTTTGGGGGTTTGACTCTTGGATCGCTGTGGAAAGTTTTTGATCAAAAACTGATTCTGTCATTGCTTTAAATTTCTTGATTAATCTGTGAGTGTATGCTCACCTTGATCTTAATTGTTGAAAAATTTTTCGCAATATATGTTAATAAATCTTGACAATGTTGGCTAAAATTGATTTAGCTATCAACAAAATTCCCCGCCTTTTAAACTAAATAACCACCAGAAATTGAAATTAATGATTAATTATTCTTAATTATTTATTACTTAACCATGCAATAGCACTACGGATCCATTCTTCAACCGTAGGATTTTTCATTAATAATTGATCTTTGCTTAAAATTGAAATAACACTATCAATTTCTTCGTTAGTATATCCTAATGCTAATAAGGTTAATTCCACATCTTCTAATATTTCTAAAGAAGGCATATTTTCCCTTGTGGAAGTAGTGATTCCTGCCACACTTCTCCATTGAGAAAGTTTAGTTTTTAATTCTAAAGATATTCTTTCTGCTGTCTTTTTACCCACTCCGGGAGTTTTAATTAATAATTGAGTATTATTAGTAACAATAGCTTGAACTAATTCTGATATTTCAAAAGTATCAATTAAAGCGATCGCTAATTGAGTTCCGATCCCTGAAACACTGATTAATTGACGAAAAAGATCCCTTTGGGTACTATTAGAAAAACCGTATAAAATTTGTTGATCTTCCCTAATTTGTAGATGGGTAAATATTTGCTGATCTTGATCAATATTTTGAGAAATTTCCCGATTTAGACGGGAAGGAATTTGAATTTCATAACCAGTTCCTTGTACTTCTAATATTAGAAAAAAACGATTATTACTATTCTTTGCTACTTCAACAATTTTTCCTTTTAAATAACTAATCATTTAGATTCATCCTAAGTAAATTTTCATTAAAAAATTGAGATCTAATATCTATAGGGGTGAACGGCCGTTCAACTCTACAAAATCTATTTTGATCACAGTTATCTTTTTTCAAAATAATATAATTTGATAAGACTTTAGATAATTTCATTAAGGCTAAAGCCTTATGCTACAAAAACGAAGCCTACCCACGCAGGCCGTTTTTTAGTCTGCGTAGGCAGACTTTGTTTGTATAGCCTAACCCTTTAGGGTTTGGGGCTTATTGAGTAGTTATTATTTAATTTGGTCGAGTCACAATTTTTGGTTCGCCTTTTTTAGCCGTCACATTTTCATAAACGCCCTGATCTCGGCGTACCAACTTAGTTAAGCCTAAATTTTGATAGTCACTATTAGACTTAGGCACAAGTACGGCCGGAGTAGTCAATAACTTTTCAACTGGGGCTGATGGAGAAGTTTCCCCCATGTCATAATGAGCCACTTGACACAATTCTTCCCAAGTTTTAATTGTTTTACTCATGGGGTGTAAAACTTCTAAGACTTGATCATTTTCAAGGCAACGATAAACGTAAATAGGCATTGATCCTCCACAACAATTTATTTCAAAATTAAGACGAGATGACAATACAACAAAGATCATTAAGATTAATGGTACTAATGATTATGAATACGAGTCAATAAGCGATTTAAAATCAAACGATTATTAGGAGAGATGACTTCAATTCTAATATAATCATGATCTGAAGGTCGCCAAGTAACTCTATATCTAGTATTATCATTATTCCAGATATAAACTTGACGCTCATGATTGCCCGATGTGACTGCACCAGATAACACTAGATTAGAGCCATTATGGTTATTTTCTCCATAATAGACATAGGCATTATTAGCAAAGGATAAACTAACTGTCCAGTCTCGATCGGCAAATGTTCCTTCAGGATAGTTAAATGTTTGGGCGATCGCCTGATTAGATCTAGCAAGATCAATCATAACCGGACTGGTTAGACCAATAATAGTAGCTAAGACAATTGCTTTATAATTCATATTAAAAACCTCCTTGATCTCAAAATTTGAGCCTCAATTATTAATTATAACTCATCTAATTGGTTAAATTAAAAATTAACCCGATCAAATGCTATAATCCTAATGGATCTTGTTTAAATAAAATTCTTAAATAAAATATGATTTTTTTGCTAAAATTACGAACTAACTTAACTTTATTATTAATTACTTTATGTTTCCCAATAGGTGGTTTATTAAGTAGTTGTGGCCAGTCTAATCCTTCTGTTAACACTTCCGATAATCCTACCCCAGAAACCCCCACCGTTGAGGCGAATCCTCCAGTTCAAACCCCTTCACCTAATCAAACTAATAACGAACAAGAAGAATTAATGTTTTCTATTACTAATAATAATCCTCAAACAATTAGTAAATTATTAGTTTCTAATAATGGCAATAATTGGGAAAATTTTGATTTAGGAGGACAAACTATTAAATCAAAAGAAAAAGTAGTCTTATTATGGACAAAAAATGCAAAAGAATCCGGTTGTGATTGGAAAATTAAAGCAACTTTTGCTAATCAAAAAGACTCAGAACCTTTGATTTTAAATATTTGTCAACAACCCGATTTAATTTTTCCGTAAATAAAAATTAGTCTTGATCAATTGACAATTAGTAAATTAGTTTTAAAAACTTCCCTAACTGGGCAAAAAATCTAATTTTTTAAAGCTTCAATAATCGCAAGATTAGCAGGAGGAAAGGTAAATTGATCAATTTGATCTAAATTAATCCAACGAACTTCTGCACATTCTAAAGGTTGGGGAATACCAGTTAAATGTTGACAAAGATAAACATTCAAACTCACTTTAAAATTAGTATAATCATGATCAATTGAGATTAAATGATTTTTAATCTCAATTTCTATTCCTAATTCTTCATGAATTTCCCTTTTAATACAAGCTTCTACCGTTTCTTGATCTTCAATTTTGCCCCCCGGAAATTCCCAAAAACCCCCTAACTCACCCCCTTGAAGACGGCGATCTATCAAAATCTGATTTTCTTGATTAAAAATAACAGCAACCCCAATTTTTTTATGGGGTTTGTTCGGTGTTTTTTCCTGCATAAATTATTAATAAAAATTTGAAAAATTAATCACTATCTTGATCATTAAAAGAACTATCAAGCTGACATAAAGCATTTTCAAAATTCATTCTTTGCTCTGCATTTCTGATGAAATAACCACTCATCATTGCAGATGCTAATAAACGTCCTAAATGCTCTCGACTGGTACTAATAGATACACCAAAATGTTCAGCAGGAAGATGGCCTAACAACCCCATAATATTTTGTTCCATTAATTGAAAAACATCTGGAGAATTAGGTTTAGACATTTGTTCAATCATCTCAGGAGTTAATGATTGAACATATTGCCATAATTGATTTTTTGAATGTCTATAGTCATCAAACATAGTAGAATTTCTTTGGGATGGGTTGTTCATTTGATACCTCCGTTTAAATCATTTTTAATCATCCCTTGCCCGTTGATGTTTTTAATTACAACCTAAAACAAAGGATTTCGTGTATCTGTTAATCAAATTAATTACATTTTGTTAATAATACTGTAGCAACTCTTTTTGAATGATTGGAGTTGAAATAACCGTACTTTCATTATAGCAGTTTCCTCAAATTTTTGTCATTAGTCTTTTGTTTTTTATGATTTATGATTACTAATTAGCAATAAAATTAGACTTTATTTAATAAACATCTCTATAATATAAAGATTTATGGGAGCTAATCAAACAGATTATTAGTTTAGAAGGTGGAGTATTAAGTGTAGATGATACTGTCATAGAAAAGCCTTACAGTAACCCAAAATGTGCGCAATTAATCGGCTATTTTTGGTCGGGGAAATACCATAAAACAATCATTGGTTTAAATTTAATTACCCTATATTATAGTGATATAAATGGGAATTATGTGCCAATTAATTATCGAATATATGATAAGAAAGAGGAGAAAACAAAGAACGATTATGTTCGAGAAATGGTCACGGAAGTTATAGATTGGGGGGTAAAACCAAGAATAGCAACAGGAGATAGTGAGAGATACTTATGCAATCAAGACTCATATATTTTGTTCAATTCAAGCATTTATCAAATTAGAAATAATGGGTTCTCAAAAGCTCATTAGTAATTGGTATGAAGTGCAAAGAAATATGTTCACAAAAGTTATTCGTGAGTATATTTTGGCTAACTTTAATCATAATGATTCTATCTTGAATACATAAATCATATTGTTTGTCAATGCGTAAGTCCAATTCATTTATTGTTGAAAAACTGATTTAACAGCAGGATGAATTAATTGATAATTAGCTACATTTAAGCCTTTTTTAAAAGCTAAATCATAATCTAAGGCGTTTATCCCCTGATTAGCTAATTTTAAAACGTAGGGTAAAGTGCTATTATTTAAAGCTTGGGTGGCTGTCCAAGGTACGGCACCCGGCATATTTGGGACTCCAAAATGTATCACATTTTCCTCTATATAAATCGGCTTACTGTGGGAAGTAACTCGACAAGTTTCAATACAGCCTCCTTGATCTACCGCCACATCTACAATAACCGATCCCGATCGCATCTGTTTAACAAGGTTACGAGATACTAAAATCGGAGCTTTCTTACCCACAATTAAGACAGCACCGATCAACAGATCGGCATCGGGTACAATCCTCTCAATATTGCTTGAATTAGAGTATAAAAGTTCTACCCTTGAACCGAACAGAGTTTCTAAATAACTGAGTCTTTCGAGGTTTATGTCTAAAATTGTCACCTTTGCCCCTAAACCGACAGCCATTTTGGCCGCTTCTGTGCCGACAATTCCACCTCCTAAAATGACAACTTTACCCGCCGAAACTCCCGGAATACCACCTAATAAAACTCCCCTTCCCCCCTGTTGTTTTTCTAAATATCTTGCGCCAAATTGTACGGATAAACGCCCTGCAATGATACTCATAGGAGTTAATAAAGGTAATTGACCATTCGCTAATTCTACTGTTTCGTAGGCGATCGCTTGACAACCTGATTTAATTAATGCTTCTGTTAAGGGGCGATCGGCGGCTAAATGGAGATAGGTAAAGAGAATTTGGTCTTTTTGAAAATATTGATATTCTTGGGGTAAAGGCTCTTTAACTTTAACGATTAACTCACTATTCCAAACTTCAGAGGCTTGTGCAACAATTTTTGCCCCTGCCTTCTCATAATCTTGATCACTAAAACCTGAGCCGATTCCTGCCCCAGTTTCCACTAAAATTTGATGATTATTTTCTGATAAAATACGCACGGTACTAGGAGTTAAACTAACTCTAAATTCTTGATCTTTAATTTCTTTTGGTACACCAATTTTCATAATTTTAAATATTCCTAAAAAAACTAAACAGAATTATTAATATAAACTAATATTAGGATAAAAAGTTTGGGATTTTTCTTAATACATAAAAGTTATTATTTAATAATATAAAAATCCCCGACTTTTGAAACTTTAAGATAGATCCTAATAATACTACTTAATCTAAATTCCTGCGCCATGTAAAAACTCCTCAATTATTTGATTACTTTCAGAATTATTATTCTCTAATTGATTCTGATTATTTTCAATTACAGTTAAGGATAATTGACGTAATTCATTTATTTCATTTTCTAAACTCTTAATTCGTTCAAATAAATTACGAATAACCTCAGCTTCAGGATCGGGTAAAGTTTCATTAGCTAAAGAATCCTCTGAGCCTTTCGCCGTGCGGGTAATACGTCCCGGAATGCCCACCACCGTGCAGTGACTAGGCACATCCCTTAACACCACTGATCCCGCACCGATCCGCACATGATCCCCGATGTAAATATTACCTAAAACCTTTGCACCAGCACCAACTAAGACATGATTTCCTACGGTGGGATGACGTTTACCCTGATCTTTACCCGTACCACCTAAAGTAACACCTTGATAAATTAACACATAATCCCCAATAATCGCCGTTTCACCGATTACCACACCCATTCCATGATCAATAAAGACACCTTTACCAATTTTTGCCCCCGGATGAATTTCAATCCCCGTAATTAAGCGGCTCATAAAAGATAGAAAACGGGGAATAAAAGGAAGGCGAAAACGATGTAACCAATGGGCGAAACGGTGAAAAATTAAAGCTTGTAGCCCCGGATAACAAAAGAAAACTTCTAACCAATTTTTAGCGGCGGGATCATATTTATACACTGATTTCCAGTCAGCTATTAAGGTATTAATTAAGTTATGGGAATGGGAATGAGTCTCTAAAGTATGGGCATAACTTTGAGTTTTTAGGTCAATATTTTGTTGATTAATTTCTGTTATTTTTGTCATGGTTTTTATTCTTAACTATTGTTGAAAAATTTTAAAAGATTGCCATATTTCCTGAGCTAAATTAAAAGCTTGAACCCTAATTTCTGGGACGGCGGTTGTTTCCCATAAATCACCTTTACGGGGAGGCCCTAATGTATAAAGCCAGTTAGAAATATTACCGTAACTATCAATAATTAGCCCATTTTGAGCAGTTTCAAAACCTAAAAATAAAGGATGAATTTTAATTAAATTTTGTTTTTGTAAACTGATAATTAAGGGTTGATCTTGATAATTGCCACTTGATCCGGTACAGTTAAAAATTAAATTAACTAATAAACTCCTTTCTTTTTGTGTACCTCTTTCTTTAAAAATTACTGCGAATTTATTTTTAACTTTTACACATTTATTAATCCTCCCTTTATAAAATTTTAATTGATCTGAATTGATTAAAATATTCAATTTTTCTGCTATTTCTTTAGCAATGCGATGACGATGTACTTCCCAATAAGCTTTAAGATGACGTAAAAATCTTTGTTGTTCTTTTAATGGTAAATTTTGCCATAATTCCTGTGTGATAATGCGTAAAGCATCAATAACAGCCCTCCAATTAATATTTTGACTTTGTGCTAATTTAATTTCTGTTCTGACTAAATGTAATAAGTTTCTAATAGTTTGAGGGGCATTTTTAAGATTAATAAATAAAGGATAAGGTGGAGCAGATTGATGAGCTAAAGGTTTTAAACCATGACGAGAAATAGCATAAATTTGTCCTTTAAAGCCTTTTTCTTGTATAGAAATAGCCACGTCAACCATTGTTAAACCTGTGCCAATTAATAAAATAGAATCTTCTGAATTTAAGTTATTAATTGATTCGATTTGCCAAGGATTTTTAATATCTTCTTGATAATCTTTTAAAACTGGTAAGATAGACGGGGGAGGATTTCCTAATGCTAAAATTACTCGATCGGCGGTTAAATTTTTACCAGATTTTAGTAAAATTTGAGTAGAATCAGCCTTTTTTTCTATAGCGATGGCTTCATCTCCTGTAATAATTTCTAAAGTAACATTAGGATTATTTTTTACTTCTTGTAAAGTTGATTGGATATAATCTCCATAAATTTCTCTAGGTACAAAATCAGTAGATTCTATGTGTGAATAACCCTGATTATGTAACCAATCTAAAAAATGTTTTGGTTGTAGGGGTAAGGCACTAATTTTACCTGCGGGAACATTTAATAAATGACCTAAAACAGAGGTATTATAAGCTAAACCTCTGCCTATTTCTTGACTTTTATTGATTAATTTTATGGTAATAGGTTTAGTGGCAATTCTCGCAAGATTAACTGTTACTAATGAACCACTAAAACCTCCGCCAATGATGGCAATTATAGGTTGATTTTGATTGTTATTATTTTCGTCTGACATGACATGATAATTATTTTTAATATATTGATTTAAAATATTTTTATTTAAGTAAATTGTAGGGGGGCAACTGTTCAAAAATTGGTAAAATAGAAGAAATCGTTTTGAGGTTGCCCCCTTACTTATTAACCATCGCTTGACAGAGGTATTATTAATAACTAAAATACACATTTAGAGAGTCAGAGGTTAACTATGAACAAAACTATTGTTTTTGAAATTTATCAAGAAGAAGATGGTGGCTTTGTCGCTGAATGTTTAACAGAAAATATTTTTACCCAAGGGGATAATTGGGAAGAATTAAAAATAAATATTCATGAATCTGTTAAAGGATTTTATTTTGATCAGCCCGATCTTCCTGATGTAAAATTACACTTTGTTAAGGAGGAAATGTTAGTTATTCAATGAAAACTCCTCGTAATTTAAAAGGTTCTGATCTAGTTGAAATACTTTGTAAATCCTATGATTATCAAATTATTTATCAACAAGGAAGCCATATTATTCTGGAAACAGAAAGTCCATTTCATCAAAGAATTAGTATTCCTAATCATACCCCTTTAAGAGTAGGAACATTGAATAGTATTTTAAGGGCGGTTGCTTATCATAAACAGATAACAAAAAATGAAATTTTGAAAGATTTATAATTGTAAATTTTTTTGTGGTACAGGCATCTTGCCTGTATGAAACTAATAAAATAGTTATAAATTGTAGGGTGGGCAACCCTTCAAAAATTAGTAAAATAGATGAAATCTTTTTGAGGTTGCCCACCTTATTTATTAATGGAAAGGTATTTCTTTTAAGACTTTAACTAAGGTATCAATTTCATCTTTAGTATTATAAAAAGCTAAAGATGGTCGTACCGTTCCCGTTAAACCGTATCTTTGCATGGTAGGTTGAGCGCAATGATGCCCCGCTCTCACTGCGATCCCTTCTAAAGCTAGACGTTGACCGATTTCTTCATAAGGGATAGACTCATGAACAAAGGATAAAACCCCTACTTTTTCCGGTGCTGTGCCAATAAATTTAATACCCGGCACTTCTGATAAAGCTTCCATCCCATAACGAGTTAAAGCCTGTTCATAATGCTCAATATTCACCATGCCAAGGCGGTTAAGATAGTCGATCGCCGCTCCTAAACCCACCGCATCAGCAATATTCGGTGTACCTGCTTCAAATTTTTCCGGTGGATCGTTGTAAACCGTGCGCTCAAAGGTGACATGACGGATCATCGCACCGCCACCCTGCCAAGGGGGAATATCGTCTAAAATCTCTCTTTTAGCGTATAAAGCCCCGATCCCTGTGGGTGCAAACAGTTTATGCCCTGAAAAAACGTAAAAATCACACCCTAGATCCTGTACATTCACCGGAATATGGGAAACCGCTTGCGCACCATCTACCAACACCCTCACCCCATGACGGTGGGCGATCGCTGTCATTTCTTTAACAGGTACAATTGTACCTAAAGCATTAGAAACCTGACTAACCGCCACAAGGCGAGTTTTAGGACTTAAAAGGCGGGTATATTCCTCTAAAATTACCTCTCCAGAGTCAGTGATCGGCACTACTTTTAAAACCGCGCCTTTTTCCTGTGCTAACATTTGCCAAGGTACAATATTAGCGTGATGTTCTAAAGTCGTAAGGATGATCTCATCCCCTTCCCCAACATATTTACGCCCGTAGGTTTGAGCTACTAAATTAATGGCTTCAGTAGTTCCCCTTGCAAAAACGATCTCCGAAATATCACCCGCCCCTAAAAACCGTTGTACTTTTTCCCTTGCCGCTTCATAAGCATCTGTCGCTCTGGCCGCTAAGGTATGCGCGCCCCGATGCACATTGGAGTTATCATTTTCGTAATAATGGGAAAGGGCATCAATTACCGCTTGGGGTTTTTGGGTAGTAGCGGCATTATCTAACCAAATTAAGGGTTTGCCGTTAACTGTTTGATGGAGAATAGGAAAATCTCGCCGAACCGCATATATATCAAAGGGTTCACCCGAATATTCCAAACCTACGGTTTCCTCCTTTGGGTCTTCTTCTTGGGGAAGATCCGCTTTGGGAGGTGAAAGAAAGTAAAAACTAGGTTCTTCTACTTCCGGTGGTGGTGGAGTTTCGTCTGGAATACCCCCTAAACCTAAATTACTGACAAGGTGTTGCAGATCACCTTCCCGTAAAGGAAAGACTGTTCCCACACCTTGAGAAGTGGGTTGAGGATGATGGGGAATATTATGGACGAACGGCCGTTCGTCCCTACTAAAACTAGGAATTTGAGCGAATAATTGTTGAGCAATGGAGGTTAAAGCCTCATCACTTAGACTTTCCCCCCTTTTTAAGGGGGGTTGGGGGGGATCAACTAAAGGTACATTTTGCACAGCATTCCCTTCTGAAATTACCCTTGAGGGTGAACTAACTACGGCGGTGACTTCCCTACTGGCAACAGGGGCAGTCGGGTTAGTAGGTGGTGTCACATTATTGGGAGTTAAACCGTCAGGAATAGGTTGACTACCTAAACCACCGGAAAGTTGACTAACTAACTGTTGAGCTAATTCGGTTAAACTTGCATCACCAACATCTGTTGGTAGGGGTGAGCGGCCGTTCCCCCCTACAGGCGATTGTGTCGGTGTTTCAACGGTGCTATGATTACCATTGGGAGGAGTGGCATAGATCTCATTTGCTAATGATTGAATATTCAAAGGCTCAAAAGCATAGCTATCAATACCCTCTCCTCCTGCCGGATAACCGTTACTATTATACTCCGGCATACTTGTAGTCATGGTAATATCCTACTTCTACATTTTCTAAAATGGCGACAGCATCATCTGTTAAAACGGCGGCGGAAAAGTATAAACTGAGTAAGTAAGAAGCGATTGATTCTTGATTAATACCCATTAAGCGCACCGATAAACCGGGTAATTGTTCGCCCGGGATCCCTAATTGATGTAAACCCACTACACCCTGTTCTTTTTCGCCCACACGCACTAATAAAATATTGGTTTTACCCGCACTGAGGGGATCGGAAGTGCGACTTTTAACTTCTAATTTGTCGCAAGGTACGATCGGCACACCACGCCATGTAATGAAGGGAGAGCCAAATAAATTAACTGTGGCAGGAGGTACACCTCGACGAGTGCATTCACGCCCAAAAGAGGCGATCGCGCGAGGATGTGCTAAAAAGAAACTCGGTTTTTTCCACACTAAGGATAATAAAGCATCAAAGTCGTCTGGAGTTGGTGCATCATAACGAGGTTGTACCCGTAACAGAGGAGAAGCCACATTTAATAAGCCAAAATTAGGATTATTAATGATTTCCCATTCCTGTTGTTCTTTAATACCCTCGATCGTTAAGCGTAATTGTTCCCGTAATTGATTAATTGGCTCGTTATAAATATCCGTAACACGGGTATGAACTTTAAGAATACTCTGAATAATACTTAATTCGTATTCTTGGGGAGCATCCTCATAATCAATATAGGAAGCAGGTAACTCCGTTTCCCCCTCATAATCAGAAGCTAAAGCAACCCCTTCTTCACCATATAAATTAACAGCAGATTTAAGTCTTAATCTTTGCTCAACTGCTAATAATAAATTAGCCTTAAGTTCTTCAGATTGGGCTAAAACTTCATCAAAAGCAGATTTAGTGATAGTTAATAAACGAACAGGAGTTAAAGTGCGCACCGTAGCATCGCTAGGCATATCACTATAGAGATCCACCTCCCCAAAATAATCCCCCGCACCTAATACCCCAATGCGTAAATTTTGCCCTTGTTCACCTTTAAATAAAACTTCTACTTTACCCTGAACAACGATAAAAAATTTATCTCTTTGTTCTCCTTCTGTCGCTAAAGTTTGTCCTCTTTCTGAGTATTCATTTTGTAAACGAGTTGTAAACGAGAGGAAAGAGCCGCTAAATAGGATAGGTCTAAATTAGCAAATAAAGGAATAGTTTGGAGATTTTCAGGGGCTACGGTAGAAGTACCATTACTCTCATCAATCTCAACTTTCGGAGTTTGTTTTAAAACAATTTTATTTTTATTGACCCGATAAGTACCAGATTGTACTTGTACCCAAGGCAAGAAATGTAATAACCACCGAGGCGTAATTCCTGTAGATTGGGGAATTGTATTAGTGGTAATGGACAGATTTCGAGCCGTTCTGACATCAATACTTTGTTGCTGTCTGTTATCTGTAGTAAGGATTGTACTCATATTTTGTTGATTTCCAATTTGAACAGAACTATTAACCAAGGTTTTATACCTCCCTTTGGTTGTTAGTGGTTTACTTGAAATTTTTTTCTTACGATTTTAAGTTATCACATCTTTAGCAAAATAGATATTAAGAAAAAGTAAATATTTACATTTCTTAATATTCTAATACCATTTACATTTACTAGTTACATAGTTAAATCACTGAAATCTTTGTGAATAAACTATTCTATTAAGCCTCAGTCTGAATTTACTTTATGTAAATGGTATAATTTATGGGAACTAAATTTAATATCTTAAAACACTAAAAAGCTTATTAATTAAAGCTTTTGATTAATTTGGCTAACATTTAAAATACTAAAAAGCACAGTGATTACTGTAGATTAATTCTGTAAAAAATCACGCAAAAAAAACAAGGATTAGGGGAGATTATTGGGGGTTTAAAAGTCGGGGATTTGACAAAAACCCGACTTTTGATGCTATGACTAAGCATTAACTACTTCATACTGAGGTTTTAAACCCTGAGCCGTTACAGAATAACGAATAATTTTAGCTTGTAAAGAAGCAGTTAAAGAAAGCCAATGACTTACACCTGCGGGAATTTTGAGGTAATTGCCCTCCTGTAATAACAGTTGCATTTCCCTACCATTAGCATCTTTTAAGCCGATAATTATTTCCCCTGAAATAACCAATAATCCTTCATCCTCATTATGAGTATGAAAACGCTGATTTTGTGTGGAAAAAGGATAAAGTAAAGGTGAACCCGGATGTAATACCATTAATTCCCGTTGTTGAAAACGATCTCTAATTTGAAGGGTATTAAGTAAATTTTTATGACGATTGAGGAATTTTTGCCGTTCATAATTATTTAACACATCCTGATTCATTAATGCTCTAATTTCCGCACTCTGACAACAAGCTAAACAATCCATCACAATTTTTAAACCGCCAATAACAGAAGCGATCGCATTCCAGTTGTGATAAGTTTTGCCGTTGTCTAGTTGCAGAATAGCCATATCTTTATCAATCCATCTTTTACCTATTGGTTTAATCTACACTAATCTTATCGAGATTTAGTATATTAATCATCATACCAGAAATTGAGCCTCTGTCAAGAGATAAAGATTGTTGTGATAAATCTTGCTTTAAGTAGGTTTTAAGGATTAATGTTGTGTTGACAACTAAAATCAATTCTAAAAAAATTATAAAATCTGATCGGAAAACTGTATTTTATTTACTCAAAACTAACCATTAACACTAAAGGTATAATTTTATTAAGAAATATTCTTATTAAGATTAAAAAAAGTTTCCCCTAATACTTAAAACCAATTTTTATTAACTATTGTAGAAATACTTGCAATAATTTTATTGATAATGTAATTCAATAAACATTTAAAAAAAATATTCAATAAATTCACTAAAAACTATTGCAATTCATTTACAAATGAATTAAGATTCGTTCCCATAACCAAACAACCAAACAAAAGTGTTCAAAACAACAATGAGTAAAAAATCATTCATCAATCAAACGAAACAAAGTCTTTCTAAACTCTTAAAATTTGAGATACAACCGAAAACCTCAGTTTTACTTTTAGGAGCAGTAGGCTTTGGCTTAAGTGTGGCTATTCCTCTGGCAGGAAATGTGAGTGCGGCGGATCTAATATCCAGTACCCCGAATAAGCAATTAATCAGTCAACAACCAGAGACTGTAGAACTAACCTTAGTTTCCTACGCTGTTACTCAAGCGGCTTATGACAGAATCATTCCTCTTTTTCAAGAAAAATGGAAACGGGAACATGGAGGTCAAGAAGTACGCATTAATGCTAGTTATGGAGGTTCAGGGACTCAAACTCGTGCCGTGATTGATGGTTTAGAAGCCGATGTGGTGGCATTAGCATTGGCTTTAGATACCAAAAAAATTGAGAATGCAGGTTTAATTGATCCGGGTTGGCAAAGCGAAGCTCCTAATAATTCAATTATTACCCATTCAGTGGTAGCACTGGTAACTCGCCCCGGCAATCCCAAAGGAATCCGCAACTGGACTGATTTAACAAGACCTGATGTTAAAGTAATCACTGCCAATCCGAAAACTTCAGGCGGTGCGCGTTGGAACTTTCTTGCCTTATGGAATGCAGTCAATGGAGATGATAGTCAAAAACAAGATTTTGTGACTCAGGTTTTTCGCAATGTACCCGTATTACCCAAAGATGCAAGGGAAGCTAGTGATACTTTCTTTAAAAAAGGAGAAGGAGATGTACTACTTAATTATGAAAATGAAGTAATTTTATCGGCACAACGGGGAGAAACTTCCTCTTTTTCTGTGATTCCATCTAATAATATTTCGATTGATGGACCTGTGGCAGTGGTAGATAAAAATGTGGATAAACATAACACTCGTGCTGTAGCCGAAGCATTTGTGCAGTTTTTATTTACCCCAGAAGCACAAAGGGAATTTGCTAATGTTGGTTTTCGCCCAGTGGATCCTACTGTGGCAAGAGACGTAGCAAGTAGATTCCCCAGAGTCACCAATCTTCATACAATCAGTGAATTTGGTGGTTGGGATAATATCCAGAAGAAATTTTTTGATGATGGTGCGATTTTTGACCAGATTCAAGGCTCACTTTAATGAGATTTCTGGTAAAAGTATCAAAATTTAAAATTTTCGATCAAAAGCCAAAATTTTAAATTAATTGAGTTTATTGTTGGGCTTTAGCACGACAAAGTAATAGCACTGAAGTACAACAACGAACCTATCTTTTTTTGTTTTTGATGTTTAGTTTTGCTAAAAAATCAGTAAAAATCAGTACCTAAATTGTCCTCATCTACAGAAATTGTTGCTGTTACTTCGGCAACAGAAAATTTAACCCTATCTGATGTGATGACTTGGTTACACTCCCCTAAAAGTGAGCCTCATTTTTATCACAAGTGGTTTTGGTCGGCGATGGTAATATCATTAGCTTTACATGGGCTAATGATGTTTATTCCTATGGCATCAGAAGATCATCACTCACAGCCAAAACCAGAAGATAAGAAAGTTCATGTTACCCAGTTACCCACTGGTAAAAAACCTGAAATTTCTCAACCCAAGTCGCCGAAAAAGACTCCTGTGGCTAAACGATCTCAGTCTAAAGCTCCCACTGTACGCAAAAAGCTTCAGGTATCTTCACCAAAGGTAGTTATTCCATCTATTAAGAAAACTCCTCCCAAAGAGATACCTTCCCAAGAGATACCTAAAGAAATAACTCCTAAAACTGAATCTAAGGCCACTCCTGAAGAAACTCCAGAACCGGAGGTAACTAACACACAATCCGTCCCTGTGGCTGATTCGTGGGATGATTTCCCCACCTATCCCTCAGCCCAAGCGGGATGTTTTAATTTGCCTTCTTGTATGGAAACAGGGAAAGAGTTAGATCAAGTTGCTCAATTTTTTGAACAAGAGTTGGCAACTAAAAAATATGTGGTAACACCCACCACCACAGAAACAGGAAAAAAAGTTTACCAAGTTTTTCGCAATGGTAGAACTCAATTTCTCAGTTTGTTAGTGGCACAGGGAAAAGGTACAGTTTATGTTTTATCGGAACAACCCTTAAGTTTACAAGATTTAGCAAAGGCGGTGGAAGTCCCCGGAGAAATTTACAACATTATCGGGAATTTAGGTGATATTGCCGATGCTACCTGTGATAATTTTGCCGATCCTAATTTATTTTGTGAGGCGGGGGTACAACGTCCTGATATTGCCATTATGAAATTGGTAGAAGGGGAAGCACCTGATACTTTTTTTGACACCTATCTCAGAACTAATTTAGTTAACAATAGTTACGAGATTAGCGATGGAGAGGCTTATGGTGGTGGAGCAATTTTCGTTGTGACAAAAGATTCAGGTTCACTCTATGTCAATTTAGTTCCTAATCAACAAAATACAGCCACAATTGTGGTGATTTGGAAAATACAACCTCAGTAAAGTAGTTAAAATTAACTTTTAATTGAATTATTATTTATTTTTTATTTCTAAATATCTATGTCTAATGTTTATAATTTAATTGAGAAAGGTGGGCCGGTCATGATTCCCATACTCGCTATGTCAGTTTTTACGATTGGTAGAGCGATCGAAAGGGCTTGGTTTTGGTATCAATTTCTGAGTCAAGAAGACAAAATTGTTTATCGAGTTTTAGAAGCCGCCCATTATGATTTAGAAAAAGCCGCCTCGATCGCGCGTGAGGCGAACAATTTACCCATTGGGAGGTTTCTCCTTGCCCCCTTAAGATTAAAACAACCTACACCGGAAACCTTTAGATTAGCCTTAGAAACGGCGGGAGATAAAGAGTTTTTTCAAATGAGAAGGGGAGATAAACTCTTAGAAAGTGTGGTAGGATTAGCACCCCTTTTAGGATTATTAGGAACAGTAACGGGTTTAATTATGACTTTTAGTAACTTAAATATTGGTGGTGCAGGAGGTGCGGCGGATACTTCTAAAGCGGCGGCGGGGATTGGGGAAGCCCTAACCACTACGGCGGCAGGGATGTTAGTTGCCATTCTTGCTTTATTTATTTTTCGTGTTTTAGTAACATTACAAAGTCAACAGGTGGAATATTTTTCCACAGTTGGAGGTGAATTAGAATTGATTTATCGTCAAGTTTGGTATGAACCAATTTTTCATCAAAATAGTGAAGTTTCTAGTAATGAAGTTTCTAATAATTCTAATTATGCTTCATCCTTTCATTTATCAGCAAATAGTAAATAATAAATAGTAATAAAAAAACAATTTTATGGTGGTCAATACCCTATAAAAGCTTAAAAGAATTACCTTAAAATTATTCAGGAAATTGCCCACCTTAAGTTTAATTTTGTCAACCTACTTAGTCAACAATCAATATCTAAATATATGCGTTTTAAATCAGAAAATAAATCTTCCCAAATGCCCGAATTAAATTTAGTACCGATGATGGATGTGGTGATGGCCATTCTCATATTTTTCATCTTTGTATCCATGACTTTAACTAATCAAAAAAGTTTAAATATTACCTTACCTAGTTCGGAAGGAGGTACTGATATAAAAGCACCCGAACCTTTAATGGTTGGGTTAGATTTAAAAGGAGAAATATTAATCACAAATCAACCTATCTCCGAACAAGAATTAGAAAAACAAATTAAATCCTATTTAGAGAAAAATCCTCAAGGTGCAGTAGTTTTAAAAGCGGATAAAAAAGTCTCTTATGAAGAATTAGCTAAACTTTTAGGGAAAATGCAAAAAGTAGGAGGTGAGCAAATTTCTCTGGCGATCGAGAGTAATTAGATTTGGGATTAGGTCAATTTTGGAAAGCAAATCTAATTTGATTAAAATATTAATCTTTTAGTTTAAAAGTCGGGGATTTAACAAATACCCGGCTTTTCAAATGTCTATTGTACTATAAAATTGAAGGGTGTTAATGTACGATATATTATGATTCTTCAAAACATTCATTTAAAATCGAATTAATCTCATTAATAGTAATATCTTCTTGTTCAGATTTACTATAAATTGTTAATAATAAAATACTTGTTTTTGATTCAAGTAAATAAATTAATCTATATCCTGCACTTTTGCCTTTTTTAATATTACTATTTTTAACCCTAACTTTATAAACATAAATCTCTAAACCAAATCCTGTCAGGCGATCGCCGACAATATTACCCTGTTGTAATTCTAAAATCAAAGGTTGAAGATCAGAACGAATATTCCGATATTTTTTAGCCAAAGATTTTAAATTTCTTCTATATTCAGGAGTTAAATCAATATTAATTAATTGAGAATTATTCTGCATCAATACCCTCCCACATTTGTGCTAATGGGATTCTTTTACCTGCTTTTGCTTCCTGTAAAGCTCGTTTCAAACTAGCTTTAATTTCCTCAACGGTCGTATCATCAGGATCAGATTCATTTTCATCAGATACTAAAAGAATGACTTTTACTCGACTAGGAGTATCAATATCTAAGCTATCATCTAATAGTAATTGTTTTTGATCATTAAGTGTTGCCATCACTTCAAAAGCTTTCATTATTGTACCTCAACTTAATTTTTGAGATGATTATAACACAATTGATCATTAAAAAGATTTTAAGGTTTTAATTAGTGTATTTTATTGTCATCAGCAACAGGAAAATTGTTATAATTAAAAAATCAACTTATCAGGAAAAAAAGTAAAATATTATGGTACAAATACCCGCATTCACCGCCATTGATTTTAAGCCAATCATTGTGGCTAAAGATAAAAATGATCAGCCTTTTTTAATGATTGATGTAAGATTTTCCTCGTTGTATTCATCCCCCGATCTGGAAATTTTACAAATGGAAAAATATCAACACATTCCCTTTTTAATGTATGCGAATAGTAATGTTATGATAATCTTTAAAAGTCCAACTTTTGAAGAAATCGCAAGATTTGACACGAAAACAGTATTAGCATTTTATAATCCAGAAAGTATCGAAGGTGTTATCTATCAATCAACTTTAACTCTTTTAATTGACTTATGGTTAGATGATTTAGTTTATCACTGGAAAGGTGATAATACACCTTATACAGAGGAAGTTAAAGCCATTGGTTTATATGAGTATTTAATTGATGCAATTACGGAGGAATTAGAATAATAATGATTATTATTTATTTAGAAACTAATTCTATTATGGCAATTGCAAAAGGTAGAAATAAAGAATTAGAAGATTTTATTTATCATGCCAATGATAATTTAAAATTTATGATTCCTAGTATTTGTTTAATGGAAACTTTAGTCGCCATAGAAAGGGAAGAAAAAAGAACTCAATCTTTTGCTCAAAGTGCTAAAATTGAAATTAATGAAGCTCAAAGAAGCAAAGAAATAACTGATGCTCACTTTTTTGCTAATTATTTAAAAATTTCTTTGATTGATTATGATAATATAATGATTAATTTTAGAAAGCGATTTTTAAATATTCTTGCCTATTTTAAAACTCATGGTGAGTTAATTGAATCAAATATTGCTATGTTAGAAAAGACTTTTGATCAGCCTTTTTTACAGGGCAAAAATGAAAGGCGAGATGATTTTATTTTACAGGTAATTTTAGCCCATGCTGAAAATAATTTAACTCAATCTAAAGTTTTTTTTAGTGAAAATACTAAAGAGTTTGGTAATAGTAATCTTCAACAAACTTTTGCTAGTTTAAATATTAATTATTTTAGCAATGTTTCTAATTTAAAAGCGTGGTTATATCAATAATATTTAAGGCTGTAGAGACGTAAAATTTTACCTCTCTACAAGGTTTTGATTACGTTAGAAAATTATTAAAATCTAATGAGGTAAAGTCTTCTCCCATGAAGGGGCAAAGGGAGGTAAAGCCAAACTACAAGAAGCCCAATGACTAGCAACGGAAACCCCTAATTTTTGACAATGACCACCATTACGCCCTTCAGAACGATAATATTGGCATAAACGGCAACAAGAAGGACGCATGACCGTATTAACCTTATTTTCTAACCATTGTGGCTGATGGTGAGAATTGTGACTTAATTTTGTTTGAGTTGTGATCATTGTCATGGTTTTACAAGCCTCCACATAATTACGGTTATTTGATGTAATTACCGTAGTTTATGGGTTCATTCTGTCATAAAGATTAAAGAAATGGTGTGTTGAAGAAAACAATTTAGGAAAAAATCATTAAATTTTTCTTAAATTTGATAATGCCAAAATGAATCTTTTTGAAAAATAATTCGTTGTAAAGAAAGTTTTTTGATAATACCTTGTGCTTCTAATTGATTTAAACATTTTGTAATTGGTACACGGGTAACACCTAAAATGTCGGCCAATTCTTGATGAGTTAGACGCAGATCAATTAAGATTCCTTCCGAGGTTTTCTTCCCAAACTTTTTACCTAACCATGCTAATAATTTGATTAACATGACATCTACATTTTTATAGGCTTTAATTAATTCTAATTCCTGCATTTGTTCCAGATGAGCTAAAATAATTTCTCCTAATTTGGGGCAATCTTCAAAAGTAATTAAATTAGCCTTAACTTTAGTTAAACAAACGAGGTGATAAGGTTCAACTTTACCAAAAAAATTACCCACAATATCCCCTTTTGCCCACAATCCCAAAAAAATTAAGTTACCTTCATCAGAATAGGTAATAATTTTCACTGTTCCGCTTTCAATTTGCCAGAGATGGTTAGGATAAAATGGTAATTCTTCATAGCGTTTAAATATGTGTAAATCTGTCAATTTATTCCGATGAATAATAGGTATAAACATAATTTTTTTTTAAGATTAATGAATAAAATTAAATTTTTAATCTTTAAATTTCATAATGCCAAAGTTCATCTTCTTTTAAGATAATTCTTTGTAAAGAGAGCTTTTCAATATAACCTTGTTGTTCTAAACTATTTAAGTATTTAGTAATAGTCACCCTAGTTGAGCCTAAAATATCTCCTAAGTCTTGATGAGTTAAACGTAGATCAATTAAGTTACCCTGTTTTGTCTCTTGTCCAAATTTTTTACCTAGCCATGCTAAGAGTTTAATTAACATTAAATCTACCGTTTTATAACTACGAATTAATGCTAATTCTTGCATTTGTTCTAAATGTGCTAACAAAATTTCTGTTAATTCTTGACCAGATTCAAAAGGAATAGGTTTAGCTTGTACTTTGGTAATAGAAACGATGTCATAAGGTTCAACTTTGCCAAAATTTTGACCTACTACATCTCCTTTTCCCCATAATCCTAAAACAATTAAATCCCCTTCTTCTGAATAGGTGGTAATTTTGACTAAACCACTTTCAATTTTCCATAAACTATTGGGGCGAGAAGGTAATTTTTCTCCCGCATTAAATGTGAAATAATGCCATTGTTTAGCCACTGGAGTATAAGCAATTGTTAAAGCCATAATTTTTAATAATTTCCTTTACTAATAGATTAAATAATTAGACATTTCCATTATGAGATTATGAAAGCTTAATTAATTAAGAATTTTTGGAAATGTCTATGATCTTATAATTGGTACTTTGCAATTGTACACTAATCCTATCATAATACTGTATTTTTGTAAACTTGATCAAAAGGTACAAAAGATCACAAAACAAGGTAAATTGATAGAAAAACCGTTATTTATAGCTAAAGATTGTGAATAGTCAAAACTATATCTTGCTGGATCTGCCCTCTAAGGTTGAATATGCCTTAGTTGCCCTTTTGGAGATGGCTTGTCAACCGAATCCTCATAATCCTTTAACTGTTAGTGAAATCACAGCTAAACAGCCCATTCCTGAGCGTTATTTGGAGCAAATTTTGGCAATTTTGCGCCGAGGTGGCCTCTTAAAAAGCCAAAGGGGGGCAAGGGGCGGTTATCTTTTAACCAAGTCTGCTAGTGAGATTACTTTGTTAGAAATAGTTTCTTTAATTGAGGGAGAAAAAAAAGTTAATCCCTCTGATGATGCTAAAACTGTTGAAATGAGGGTAATTCGGGAGAATTGGCAACAGGCTAATTTAGCTTCTCAATCAGTTTTAGCTCAATATTCTCTTGAGGATTTATGTAAACAAAGAGAGCGTCATCATCAAGCTAATTTGATGTATTATATCTAAATTTGGTTATTAGTTATTTGTTATTCGTCAAAATATAAACTCAATTAACAAATAACCAATAACAAATAACTAATTAATCTAAATTCTGAAATAATACTGTACTAAGGTATCTTTCTCCGAAACTAGGCTGAATTGCTACGATTAATTTACCTTCATTTTCGGGACGTTTCCCCACTTGAATGGCCGCATATAAGGCCGCACCGGAGGAAATCCCTGATAATAAGCCCTCCTCCCTTGCTAAACGGCGACTATATTCGATTGATTTTTCATCAGCAACGGTGATTACTTCATCTACTAAATCTAAACGTAAGACGGGAGGAATGAATCCTGCTCCAATACCCTGAATTTTGTGAGGCCCAGCATTTCCCCCTGATAAAACCGGACTATTGAGAGGTTCAACGGCGATCGCTTTAAACTCCGGTTTTCGAGCTTTAAGAGCCTCGGCAACTCCGGTAATTGTGCCTCCCGTACCCACACCGGAAATTAAAATGTCAACTTTACCCTCTGTATCCTCCCAAATTTCTTGGGCGGTAGTTTCTCGGTGAATTTCGGGATTGGCACTATTTTTAAATTGCTGTAACATAAAAGCATTGTCTGTCTGTGCCACGATTTCCTCCGCTTTGGCGATCGCACCTCTCATGCCGTGACTACCGGGGGTTAACTCTAACTGAGCGCCATAGGCTTTTAACATATTACGGCGCTCTAAACTCATGGTATCAGGCATAGTTAAAATAAGCTGATAGCCTTTAGCGGCGGCTACCATAGCTAAAGCAATCCCCGTATTACCAGAAGTTGGCTCAACTAAAACCGTTTTATGAGGATGAATTAACCCCGCTTTTTCGGCTGAATTAATCATATTAACGCCAATGCGATCTTTAACGGAGGAAGCTGGATTCATACTTTCTAATTTTAATAAAATAGTCGCTTTTACTCCTTCCGATTGGGGGATTTTATTTAATTGAATTAAAGGAGTACGACCAACTAATTCTGTAATATTCTGAGCAATACGCATATTTTTTCTAGTAAATTAATAAACAATTAAATGAAATAAGTAAGCGAAAGTTGTTGATCTTCAAGACTTTTTTGCAAGAGATCGCCAATAGTTTGCTGTTTGAGAAAAGCTTGAGCCTTCAGTTGAGACTCTCGCCAGATTTGATCAATGATCCTTGACTCCAAAGACGGGGAAGATAATCTTTTATTAACCGTTTGTTGCCCTTCCACGCAGATGATCACATCTAACATGGTAATCACTGAAGGCTCTTGATTTAAGATATAGCCCCCTCTTGCACCCCGATAACTTTGCACTAGCCCACTTTGGCGCAGACTGAGCAAAACTTGCTCTAAATAACGCTCAGGAATGGGTTGCTCTGTGGCAATTTCCTTTACCGTCATCGCTTTTTGCGACTCAAAGACTTTTGCTAATTCCATCAGTGCGAGGAGTGCATATTTCACCCTTGCAGGTAGTTCAAATAAACTGAATTTACCTATATCATTGGACTTTGGACAAAAAGAAATTGGTAGAGGTTAAAATAGAAGATAAAAAAATAGACAAAGTAAAACTAACCTAAAATAATTTTAGGGGAAAAAAGATTAATTAACAGTCGTTTCTAACAGCAATTTAGCTATTTTGTTGACATTTTTGATTCTTTTTTATAACCTGATAACGTGGTCTTTTCACTTGTATTTCACCTTTTTCCGTCCAGAAGAATAACCACGGGGTTTGGGAAAATTAGAATTGATCTCAATGGTGCTAATAATTCTATAAAAGTCTCTCTGAACCAGCACTGGGGTAATCTTACTCTCACGAAAATTAGGCAAATATTTCTCCCAAGGGCAGGGTAAGCAAACAGCTAAATTCCTTGCATTCCACAATTGAATATAAGCAATTAAAATTAGGTTCATCCAGTTTTCTTCATAACTTGTATGAGAGGTTAAATAGTCGTTCATTAATAATCTTTGTTTGCCAAATCGAAAAAAGTGTTCCAAGTCAAAACGTTGACGATAAGATTGATAAATTTCAAGCAAAGTTAATTCGTTACGGCGTTTACCAATGGCAATTAACCACATTGGTTTCCAAATAGAATTACCTTCTTGATCAGTAACAGTAATTTCCAATAATGTAAAGGGATAATCATGCAATTTATGTTCCTTTGTTCCCTTCATTAACATATTATTCCAACCCTTAATTTTGACATTTAATAATTTACCACGTTTCGTAGTAAAATTAGTTTGAATTAAATCATCAGGGGGATGCCAAGAAGTTGAATCTTTTAAATCAAATTTATCACCATACCAACGTGGATGTCCACTTTTTAACTCAGAAGAATCTTTGACAAAAGGACGAAAAAAAACACGATTACTTTTAACTCTGGTGACAACAAGTCGATCTTGATTAAGAACTTGTTTGCCAATAAAATCTTTTTGACTATAAAGACAATCTACGACAATAACTGATAGAATTATCTTAAATAATAATGAATCTGTCAAAACTTTATTAATCTGTTTATGAGCAACAGAAACATCTTTTTCATCGCTTTTTACTCGTTGAACTGATAAAGGAATTGTCCAAGAAGCATCACAATTAGATATTTTTTCAGGTAAGTAAAAAAGCCAAGAATAAGCATGACCAATATTGATGGGTTTATTGCCTTTAATACTGTTAGGTTGATGAATAAACGTTTTATCAGATACAGTAGGAGAAAACTGGCGTGAATTAGGGGTTACATCAATGCCAAATAGATGAAACTTTCGCTGATTATTTTGAGGAATACTCTCTAAAATAATCTTAGATATTTCGGCTTTATTTGTGATTTGTGATTTCTTTTTTCCCGCTTTATTAAAATCAGCAATTGCTCGATAAATACTTTGGTATTTATGTTTAAATAGAGGATTTAAACTTAATTCCACGACTGTTTTAGCATCTTGATTACTACTAAGAGCATCGAGTAAATTCATCAAGGCATCTTTTCTTAAACCAAGACTTTGATATAATCGTTGACGACCTTGAATAAATTGTTCAACTTCTTGGTAATTTTTATTTTTGATTTTCATATTATTTTGAATAATAAACTATCTATTTATTCTAATCTATAGAACAAACTTGTTGAGAAAGAAAGTTTATTATTTGACATTATGCTATTAGACAATATTCAATTTCTCTTAATATAAATATCTTATTTTAATTTTTTCGGTCTGATGTGAGCTTCATTAAATCTAATTTTTTGTCCAAAGTCCAATATATCAAAATTAGGGCTTTGCATATTTCTAATTCCCTATCGAATTACTGTGGTTTTACTTTAGCACAGTTTGATTGATTTGTAAAGTCTACCAATAAATGATCAAAAGCTTTTCGATTTAAGCCTGTTGTCGCTCTTAATAATCTGTGATTGTTGAGAATTTTGTTGATATTTAGCATCACCATTAATCTTTAATTGTTAACGATCTCTGTGTTTGTTCTCACGATCGCAGGTTCTTATAACCAAATCATGACCTATTTCACAACAAGTCTTTTATTTTGACTGTTTAATCCCCATAAAAAAGGTGGGCAACTATTATTATTAATTAATAAAAATTTAATTAATAAATGTTGCCCACCCTACAATTAAAAAGTGATTAAGTGATACTAAATACAATCACAAAACCTAAACAAGCGGCGAATACGATTAAGGCGTAAAACTGCGCTCGTCCGTTTTCAAAGTATTTTAAGCCTTCCCCACTGATGATCGTGACTAAGCCTGTTAAGTTAACTGCTCCGTCTACTACTCGGTAGTCGATCTCTAATATTTGTCGGGCTACACGGCGGCATCCTCTTACAAATACGGTGTCATAAAGCTCGTCAAAATACCATTTTTTAAGGGAAAATTGATATAAAGCGGGGTATTTCTGAGCGATCGCTTTAACGTCAATTTTACCTTGCATATATGCGAGATAGGAAACAATGATCCCTACAACGGCGATCGCAACGGATAAACCACCCATGATCAAAAATTCATTCCAGCTAAAATGTTCGGCGTGTTTGATCACTTCCTCAGCCGTTTCATTGGGGGAAAAGACAAATGCCTCAAATTTATTATTCCAAGGCACTCCTAATAATCCGATTAATACTGAGGGTACTGCTAACGCCATCAGAGGGAAAGTCATGGTTAAGGGTGACTCATGGGGTGTGTGAGCATGATGTCCGTGATCACCACCAACAGCTATAACTCCCGCATCTTTTAAGAGTTGTTTTTGAATGGTTTTATTTTCCCCACGAAACTCCCCTTCAAAGGTGAGGAAATACATCCGAAACATATAGAAAGCGGTTAAACCTGCGGTTAACCAACCCACTACCCATAAACCTGTATTATGTTCAAAAGCTAATCCTAAAATTTCGTCTTTTGACCAGAAACCTGCAAAGGGCGGGATCCCACAGATCGCTAATGTACCGATCAGGAAGGTTGTGGAGGTAATGGGCATATATTTGCGTAAACCGCCCATTAAACGCATATCTTGAGCTAAAACGGGTTCATGTCCCACTACGCCCTCCATGCCGTGAATAACCGAGCCTGAGCAAAGGAATAACATGGCTTTGAAGTAGGCGTGAGTCATGAGGTGGAAAAGTCCGGCGGTATAACCTCCAATACCCATCGCCATAACCATGTAACCTAACTGGGAAACGGTGGAGTAAGCTAAACCCTTTTTAATGTCGTTTTGGGTAAGCGCGATCGTTGCTCCTAAAAAGGCGGTAAATGCCCCTGTCCACGCAATAACCGTCATTGCTGAGGGTATTTGCTCAAAAACGGGGTACATTCTGGCAATTAAAAATACACCTGCCGCCACCATGGTGGCCGCATGGATCAGGGCGGAGATGGGGGTAGGGCCTTCCATTGCGTCAGGAAGCCACACATGAAGGGGAAATTGGGCTGATTTTGCCACAGGGCCTAAAAAGACCAAAATGGCGAATAAGGTGGCTAAACCACCGCTTAAAGCCCCACTGGAGACAAGATCGCTCAGGCGATCGCCCATGATCTGAAAGTCAAAGCTATTGGTAGCCCAGTATAAACCGAGCATTCCTAAGAGTAAGCCGAAGTCACCCACACGGTTAACGACAAAAGCCTTTTGACAGGCTTCCGCCGCCGCTTGGCGATCGAACCAAAAACCAATTAAAAGGTAAGAGGAAACCCCTACCAATTCCCAAAATATATATATTTGTACTAAGTTGGGGCTAAGGACTAAGCCCAACATGGAAAAACTAAAAATGCTTAAATAGGCGTAAAATCTAACATAACCGGGATCGTGAGCCATATAACCATCGGTGTAGATCATCACCAATAACGCCACTGTGCAAACGATCGCAAGCATGACGGCGGTTAAATGATCAATGGTGTAGCCCATACTTAAATGAAAATTACCTGCACTAGCCCATTCAAACATTTGGGTATAGGCGGGATGCCCTTGGATCTGACTCCAGAGGATCGCAAAGGATAAAACCGTTGAAATACCTAATAAAGAGATAATAAAAACGGCATTAAGTTGTCTGAGTTTGTTGGTGGTTTGATTAACGGAAATTAATCCTATTCCCACTAAAGTCGCCCCGATCAAGGGTAACACAGGAATTAACCACGCATATTGATATAGTGACTCCATCGTTTAATCTATATTTTGGAGAATTACGTTAACTATTGTGACATACCTAGAGCGATCGAGGGGAATAAATACTTATGATTAGTTTAAGGTTTCCTTACTTGAGTTAAAATTTTTGTATAATTAAAGTTAAAATAACAAAACTAATATTATTAAATAATATGTCAGAATTAATAAACAGAATTACTATTAATCCTAAACAATGCGGAGGTAGACCTTGCATTAGGGGGATGAGAATTAGAGTATCAGATGTCTTAGATTTATTGGCAGTTGGGCTTTCTGCTCAAGAAATTTTAGAAGAAATGCCAGATCTGGAAACTGATGATTTAAAAGCAGTTTTATTATACGCTTCCCAAAAAATTAATCACCCCATATTAGTAGCATGATTATTTGGATTGATGCTCAATTATCCCCAGCTATTGCTAACTGGATCTCCAGTAATTTTAATATTACCGCATTAGCATTAAGAGATATTGGTTTAAGAGACGCTGAAGATTTGGAAATTTTTACAAAAGCTAAGGAACAAAATGTCATTGTTATGACAAAAGATAGCGATTTTGTTGATTTAGTAAGAAGACTAGGCTCACCACCTCAAATTATTTGGTTAACCTGTGGTAATACCTCTAATACTAAATTAAAAGAAATTTTAACTATTACTTTATCAAGAGCGATCGAGCTTTTAAATAGTGGGGAAGATTTAGTTGAAATTAAAGCTGATTTATAATCATACAAAATTAATGATAGTAATTTACATACTTATACTCAGGAGTTACTATGAATAACAAAAATATAACATCAGACGGTTTAGAAATTTTATATCAGCGTTATTATGCTAATAATATTGAACGTCAATTAGAGTTAGAAAAAGCTCGTCTTGATGATCAAGTTGCTAGAAAAATTGTTGAGTTAAAACAAACTTATCATATTTCTAATAAAGCGATAGCTGAAATTAATTAATCTTGATGAATCAATGATTGAATCTTTAGAAAATGCTGAATATGAAGGGGACTCTTTTTTAATGTTAAATTTAATTGCTAATGCTTTAAAAATGAGAGTTCAAATTGAATTAATTGCTGTTTAATTTTAGTGAAAAATTCATAATCAAGAACTAGAATCAGTACGATTAATAAAGGTAATTTCTCCATTAGATTTGATCGCCGTTTCTAATTCTTGATAAAGTGGATATTTTTCACCATTTTCTGCTTTAATTCCACCAATCCAAAGCCATCCTTTTGTGCGAGTCATAGCTGTAAATAATTGATTTCTTAATCCAATATCGCTTTCATTTTGAGCAATATTTTCTAAACCTACTAAAAACACCCAATAAGCTTCATTTCCTTTTGCTCGGTAAGTGTGAGTAATTGTAATTGCATTTTCTTTCCAGAAAATATCAGCATTAGATTCTCCTAAAATTGTATTTATATGTGGTTTTCCGGGAATGAAAAAATTTAATTGATATTGATTCTGTTTTTGATATTGTTGAAATTTATAGCCAATATAATTGACTAATTCTGACGTATTTTCACCCAAAGCAATAATTAATAGATCACGATTGAGTTTAAATCCTAAATTACAAGCATAATTAATCTTTTCAATTAATTTTTCAATTTGTTGATCAAAATTCTCAAAATATTCGTATTCAATTAAAGGCTGTTGATAAATTTGATCTATGTTATTTTGAGAATTTTCTAATTTTCTCCAAATTTTCATTTCTTTATTACTACGAAAATCACCTTTAACTTCAAACTTAATATTAGTTAAATCTTCTTTTTCTATTTTATATAATTTTCCTTGTTCTCTTAATAATCCTAAGCCTAATGCTAATGCTGTTATCAAAATAGTATTTGGTGTTCTATAACATTTTTCCATAATATGAGTTCTATTTCCTATTTTTTGAGCTAAAGTAGTTCCAAATATTTCTTCAAATGTTGGAATAACCATTGTATTTTTATCAAGAGTTTGAAATTCATCATAAGCCCAATATAAACGGCGAAGATTAGAATTTTCTGGATCAACTGGTCTTAAAGATTGCCAAGCTAACCAATAAATAGGTTGATAGTTTTGATTAAATTTATATTCTTGATTAACAATAAAATCTTGTCCTTCATCAATAAATATAACATCAAAACAAGGCTCTATTGTTTTTTGTAACACTTCACAAACTAATTTGCTAAAATTATTGATAGTAGGATATTCTATATATCTTTTTGGTAATCCTAATTTATCTCTAAAATGTGAATAAAAACCTTCTTTTGAATTACTACCCCACGCATGAAAAATTTTAATTTTGTTTCTTGCTGTTTGTAATGTTACTGTTTTATTACTTAATCCTCGAAGATAAGCATCTATTGTACTTTCAATATATTGATATAAACTTTTAGTCCAAAAAATTACAGCAATATCCCAATCAGGATGTTCTAAATGAATATGAGCAATTCTTTTACATAAAACTGCCGTTTTACCTGATCCAGCAATACCTCTAATTCTTTGTACACCATCTGGTATTTGTTCAGAAATTTGTTTTTGTTTTTTATCTAATGCTATCGGAAATAAGTTTCTATCAGTTGCTAGAGTTTTTATTTGATATTGGTTTAAATATTGATAAAGTTTTTTAGCTTCATTATCATAAATATTCTTGATATTTATATCAGTAGATTCTACTTTTCTACTGGCTTTTAACCAATATTTAACAGCCTCAAACCAATTTTCTTGATCTTCTGCTAATTGAGCAACTTTAGCAAAACATTCAGCAGATTTTAAAAACATTTCTGCTTTTTCATATTCTTCTCCTGCTTTTAAATATTGTTGATTTTTTTCAAATAAAATTGCATTTATTTCAGCTACTTTTTGAAAATTACCTGCTTTTTCATAACAAATTTTTGCCTTGTCATAATTTTTAATTTTTTCAAACCAAATTTCTCCCGCTTTTTCCCAACTATTATTTTTTTCCCAACATACCACTGCTTGATCAAAATCTTCAATTAATTCATAACATAAAGCTGAATTTTCCCAATGAGGGATTTTCTCCCAACATTGAGCAGATTTTACTAAATTATTTGCTTTTTCCCAACATTCGGCCGCCTGATCATATTGTTTTAATTTATGTTCAAATAATTTAGCCCCATCTTCCCAAAATTCAATTTCTTTAAATAATTTTGCTGATTCTAAATAATCACCTTCTTGTCTTTTTAATTTAGCAGTTGCTTCTTTTTCTAATTTTAGATCACTACCTTTTCTAAAACATTCTATTGCTAATTTATAACGCTCTTGTTTTAACCATTTATGCCCATCTTCTAACCACATTTGAGGAGTAATTTCTAACTCATTTCTTTCTTGAATAGCTTGATCAAGATTCATTTCATTAATTAAAGATTCAATTTCCTTATGTTCCCATAAAGGAGAGTTTTCACTATCCCAAATATAAAGAATATTACGAGTTCTCGTAATCGCAACATATAACAAATTAAATTCAAGTCTTAGCATAGGAATTTGCGGATGATCTTCATTGATTTTATTCTGTAAAGCATCATTCCATAATGATTGATTTTCTTTAAAGAAATCAATTAAAAATACTCGATTAAATTCTAAACCTTTAGCATCTTCAATCGTAAAGATAAATTCAGACTCAAATAATTGTTTTAATTCTTCTCTTTTATCTTCAGTTCTAACTAAAATTGCTTCTTGTGGTTTAATTTCTTTTAATTGTTCAAATAAATTACTCGTATCATGATTAATTAATCTTGCTAATTCTCCACATTGTTTAATAGGTTTGTCAAAATCTTCATCTTTAATTGCAGTTTCAGGTAATAGTTGATAACGAATTTTTAAGACTTGATTAGCTAAATTAACAATAGTGGCTACATTACGAAAATTAAAATGTAAAGATTCTTCAGTATATTTTAATTTGTGATTAAAAAATATTGTTGTTAAATCTCCCCAACGAAAACCACTAGGGCTAATCATTTGATGAACGTCACCAGCAAAATATAAATTACCATTAGGAGCAACTAAATTGACTAATAATTCTAATTGTAATTCGGTTAAATCTTGAACTTCATCACAAATAATTAATTGATAAGAAAAAATCCGATGATTTTTAATTAATTTTAATAGTTCTCTCGCTAAATCTATCTCATCAAAAAGACTTTCTTCATTAAGCCAATTTTGATACCATTGTGCTAATTTATAAATATAGGGACGTTTTTCTTTTGTAATTGCATTTGATCTTTTTTTACCTAATTCTTCATACTTTTCTTGAGATAAAATTTCCTTTCCTATATCTAAAACTTCATGAGAACCTTTAATAATACTGCGAATTTCATCCCATACTAAAATAGAAGGATATTCTTTATTTTCACTTCTCCTTGAATACTTTTTTCTCCTTGAATATTTTTTTTCAAAATGAACATAATTAATCTCTTGATTTTCTTCAAAAAACTGTTGATATTTTGCTAACCCTTCTAAACATAAATCTTTGATTGTTTTAAATTGAAAAATTTTTTCTAAATCTTGCCATGATTTTTCTTGAATATCTAATAATTTTTGAAATTGCTCTTTGGCATTTTTTACTAAAATAGGATTATAAGCCACATAAAGACTATTACCTGATTTTTGTTCGAGTAAAAGTTGTTCAACAAATTGTTTTAAACGATATAAGCCAACGGTTGTTTTACCAGTTCCTGCACTACCTTGTAATAAAAGATTATCATTATCTAACTTAATTAATTCACCTTCTTCAGGTGTTAATTTCAGTGAAAAATCCATTGTTTTATCAATAATGACTTTATTCCATGCTTCTTCACTTTCAGGTACAACTTGCCAAGCAATATTATTTAACAATTCATCTTTGATTTCATCTGAAATACTTAAATGTTCTTCTAATTCTAATAATTCTAATTCTAAATCATCATTAGATAGTTCATGTTTTTCTTTATTTATATCCCCAATTATTTCTACAATTTCTTCTGATAAAACCCAATCATTATTACTATTTCTTGCACTGCGAGACACATCATCATGATCTATACAAATATCTTGAATTGCCAAAAAAATTGCTTTTTCTCCTGTGTTTGATAGTCTTGATTTTTCATAGCTAAACAAAAGACGACTAGCTTTATTAATTCTTGCTTCCCAAATTTTCTTGCCACCTTTGAGTTTTTTGACTCTTAAGCCTCCATCAAACTGCCTTTTTTTGAGTTTGTTAATACAAACCCAAACTCGATCAACAAAATTGTGATCTTGATCATTTTTTAGAAAGTAGGTGACTTCAGGGTGAATAATAAGTGGTAGGCTCATATTGAATTAAATTTGTGTGAGAAGTATTATATAACTAATTAGTTTTATAGAGTTTAAAATGTTAAATAACGATTTAACATCATAATTTAACTATTATAAAATAAAATAATAAAAAAATAAATCACTGTCTAAAATTCTTTAACAATGGGATCTCTTATTACTTTCAAAAATCTTTGATCACCTAATCTAAGCTTAACATAGTGAGGTAACACAGAATTTAACAACATATATTTTGGAAAATTACCTTAACTATTGTAACACAAAACGACTAATTGAGAGGAATAAATAATAAGTGCCTCAGCAAAATTAATTACTAATAGTATTTTTGTCCAAAACTTGTATCATAAACTTATAGAGTTTTGAAAATCAGTAATTAATTTGACATAAGCACTTATAATTATTTATTTTCGCTATTTTTCCTTCAATATTTGTTTATGATAGCTTAATTTTTTAATTTCTATTGTATTATAGAAACGTCTATTACATAAACTCTTGAATGAAGTAAAACTAATAATTAAAGCCCCGGAATTTCTGATAATTCACATTCATATTCTTCAACTTGAAAACCAGTTGTTTGAGTCCATTCTTCAATGGTAAAATCATAACCTTTTTCCTGTGCCATTTGGACAAAATGATCAAGATCAATGGCTTGATTTAATTCTTTTTTTAAATTGGGGAATTGTTGAGCATCTCTAAATAAACGATTAACTTCAGCAATAGACATTTTTTGATTAACTCCATTAATTTTTTTTAGATTATAACATATTTGTCATTTGTCATTTGTAAACTATCAATTCTTAATTGTTAATTATCTATTATTTAATTCTCTTTCTTTATATTCGTCCGTTTGTTGATATTCCTCCCATAATTGTTGAACTTTTGCTTTAATTTCTTGATGACGGGTGACACCTTCATAAGCATAACGATTAAATCCATTTTTAATAATAAATGCTTCTAAATATTCAACTCTTGCATTAGTATTTGGATGGGTTGATAGCCAGGCTGGAGGGGTAGTTTGATCTTCATTTTCTCCTGCTAAAATTTCCATTAAATTTCTCACTCCATCGGCGGCATAGCCAGAATTAGCTAATATTCTTGTGCCTAAAGTATCGGCTTCCTGTTCCATTTCCCGACTATAATTTAAGACGATTAAATTAGTAGCAATTCCCCCAATATAAGGAATATTTCCGATCACATTGGCGGTTAAATTTCCTTGAGTTACTAACTGAAAACTATGGGATAATACAGCATGGGAAATTTCATGTGCTAATAAACCTGCTAACTGTGCTTCTGAATTTGTTTTTAAAATTGCTCCAATATTAACAAATACTTTCCCTCCGGGTAAAGCAAAAGCGTTAAGTTCATCATCCATAATAAGATTAAATTCATAATTAAAATCATTTCTGCCCGTCACATTAATAATTTTTTGACCAATTTCTGTTATATATTGCTTAACTTCTTCATCTTCTAATAAGGGAATTTGCTCCTTAACTTGTGCTGATATTTGTTCACCTATTCCTGTTTCACCTTGTAATAATAACATGGTAGTTTCAAGCGCAGATAAAGGCCCAAAAATATTACCTGTTAAAACAAATCCTAAAGCCCCTGTAAAAATATTAGCGATCGCATTTCCCGTAATATCAGATTGTAATTTTTCTTGATATTTAGCTAAATTTTGATCAGCTAATTGTAAAAATTTTTCTGCTTGAGGATGATCGGGATTTAATAATACAAAACGCCGTGCGGCTAAGGAAGCATCTAACCATTTTTCAGCTTTATTATCCGCTTCTATTTTTGCTAATAATAAATCGGTTTCATTGGGGTATAAAGTAACAGCTTGATCTAAAATTTTAATCGCTTCATCTAATTTTTCATATTTAATTAAAGCCTGTGCATAACGTAAATAAGCGGGGATAAAATCGGGAAATTGCTCTACTAAAAATTTTAAAGGAATAAAGATTTTACTTTGTAAATTTTGCTCTAGGCCTTGTGCTGACATTCGCCAATAAACTGCACCGGCCGTAGGTAATAATTGGGGATCATAATAGGGTTGGGGTATAATTTGATTAACATTTTCTGTTTCAATGGAGAAAGGTTCTTTTAATTCTCGATACAATTTTTCGGCCTCATTAATATTACCCGTTAAATAAAGTTGATCGGCCTGTTTAAACTTTTCTAATCTAGCTATTTCTTCAGGAGAAAGTTGATTTTCTGAAGGGGTTTCTTCTACTGTTATTTGTTCTTTTATTTCTTCATTTTCTGGTGAATTTTCCGATGGTAAACTGTCAGAATCTTCAATGATTATATTATCATTGTTATTGCTATTATTATCAGAATTATTGTTATTATTGTTATTATTGTTATCATGATTTTGTAAGGTTTGATTAACTATTTCAATTGTCGTCAAATTTTCTTGAGAATTTTTAACAATAGGATGAGCTTTAACAGGACTTAAGAATAAATTAATTAGAATTGTAATTAAACTAATCTTAAATAAATTATGATAAACTCTTTTTTGTAACATATTTTACTCTAATTTTTTATTAAATTAAATATTATTCAATTGATTGGGTTGATTAGACTAAACAAATATATTTTAAGCAATGGACAGAGTTTAAATTTTGAATGAAATAATTGTCAATTATCCATTGTCTATTGTCCATTGAGAATAATTCTATCTTATCTTAAACAGAGAAAAACAACGTAAGATCCTATCTTTGAGTAAAATTACTTTACAAATTTCTGAAATTAATGTAAAAAAATGTTACAATCAATTAAGTAAAATTACTTAAATCAAAAATTAACCAACAAAACCACAATGAAAAAAATGTAAAATAAGACTAAAATTAGGAACAATAAAGAGGATTTAATCCAAAAACAAGATCTTGAAACTTTAATTAGTTTTAATTTAACGAGATTGAATCGAGTAAAAAAATTAAGCTAAAAGCCAAATTTCAAGACCAATTTAATTTAACTTAATACAAAAAAGATGTCTGATGAAAATTACAAAGTTTTACTTATTGAAGATAATCCTATCAATACTAAATTGATTGAAAGATTATTATTTCACTCACCGGAAGCGATAATTAATGATTATTTATCGTTCAATTTGACCTGTGCTAATAGTTTAATCATAGCGATCTCCAAACTAGAACAAGATCAATTTGATGTAATTTTACTGGATTTAATGTTACCAGATAGTGAAGGTTTAAATACCCTCATTCAGATTAAAAAATATACTAAAAACATTCCCATTGTAGTACAAACGGGAAGCAATGATGAAACTTTAATGGTCAAATGTTTCCAGTTAGGAGTTCACGGTTATCTGCGTAAAATGAATCTTGATCGTAATATTCTAGTTTATGCGATTCAATTAGCTGTTCAACGTCAACAATATATTGATAACTGGGAAGTCAAAGAACAACAAAAACAACAGGAATTAGAAATTAAAGGTTTAGAGCAGTTTACCAACTCCATTAGCACTAATATTACCGCAAGGATGTTCGGCTCTCAACCAATTAAAGAGAGTATTCCAGACATTTTTCAAGAATTTGTCGAGGATTATGGTAAATTACTTGATTTTGCCTTAGAAGAAAGGGCTTATCGAGTGGATCATAATATTCCTGATGCTTTACGTTGTTTAGCTGAAAAATTGGGCTTTCTCAAGGCCAGCCCTCGGGATGTGGTGGCGATCCATACTCAGGCGCTTAAACTGAAAAATAAAGATGTGCTTCCGGCTAAAGCCCAAGCTTATATTGCTGAAGGACGATTAATGGTTTTAGAGTTAATGGGTTATTTGACTTCCTATTATCGTAAGTATTATATCGGACTGAGTAACATAAATATTAATTTTGATAATTATGAGTATTAATTTTGATTCTTTATCTATGACAAAATATCTTTTAAGACTTTATATTACAGGTAATTCTATTCGTTCTCAAAGGGCGATCGCTAATCTTTTTCGCATTTGTCGAGAAGAACTCTCGGATCAATATAAAGTTGAAATTATTGATGTTTTAGAACAGCCCCATATTGCTGAAGCGGAAAAAATCCTTGTTACTCCCACTTTAATTAAACAACTGCCTCCCCCTTTACAAAGATTAATTGGTGATCTATCTAATAAAGATAAAGTATTATTAGGTTTAGATATGATTCTTAAAGAACCAAAAAAAACGAATGAATCTTAGCTAATTGACAATTGATCAGGCATAATTGACAATTAACATATTAATATTCTTAAAACAGACACAATAAAGCTAGAATGATCATCTTGCTTGTGTGAGATAAATTAAATGATTATTTTTGAATTTTAAATTGTAAATTTTAAACTAATGACTCAATCTCCAGATTACGAATTTGAATTTATTGAAAAACTAGAAACATGGATCCCCGGTTTTGATTTTCTCTCCGAAGGAGGTTTACCAAAGGGTAGGGCTACCCTTGTGGCAGGTACGGCCGGAAGTTCAAAAACCGTTTTCGCTTGTCAATTTTTGGCTGAGGGGATCAAAAGGGGGGAAAATGGCGTATTTGTAACCTTTGAAGAACCCCCTAAAGCGATCCGCCGTAATATGGGCGGTTTTGGTTGGAATATTAAAAAATGGGAAGAAGAAAGAAAATGGGCTTTTGTTGACGCTTCACCTCAACCGGGGGATCAGCCGATGGTAAGCGGTGAATATGATCTGGGGGCTTTATTAGCTAGAATTGAGTTTGCTATCCGTAAATATAATGCCAAAAGGGTCTCGATGGACTCTTTAGGGGCAATTTTTAGTCATTTGGAAGATAGCGCCCAAGTTAGAAGCGATCTGTTTCGTTTGGCTTCGGCGTTGCGGGAAATGGAAGTTACGGCCATCATGACGGCGGAACGCACGGAGGAATATGGAGAGATCAGCCGTTACGGTGTGGAAGAATTTGTGGCGGATAATGTGGTAATTTTACGCAATGTTCTCAATGATGAAAAACGCCGCCGTACTATTGAAATTTTAAAATATAGAGGGACAGACCATCAAAAAGGGGAATATCCTTTTACCATTATTCCCAAAAAAGGTATTGTCATTATTCCTTTATCGGCGATCGAACTGGAACAAAAATCATCGAATATCCGTATTACGTCTGGTAGTAATGAACTCGATCGAATGTGTGGCGGTGGCTTTTTCCGTGACTCGATCATTCTGGTTTCTGGGGCAACGGGTACGGGTAAAACCCTGATGGTGACTGAATTTATGGCTGGAGGGGTGGCCAATGGTGAAAGATGTTTAATTTTTGCGTTTGAAGAAAGTAGGGAACAATTATTTAGAAATGCGATCGGTTGGGGTGTGGACTTTAAACAGATGGAAAAAGAAGGTAAATTAAAAGTTGTTTGCCGTTACCCTGAAACTACGGGCTTAGAAAATCATCTAATTAATATGAAAGAAATGATTGAAGAATTTAAACCCAATAGGGTAGCCGTAGATAGTCTTTCAGCATTAGAAAGGGTATCAACTTTAAAAGGTTTTAGGGAATTTATTATTGGTTTAACTTCCTTTATTAAACAACAGGAAATAGGCGGTTTATTTACCTCCACTACTCCCACTTTATTGGGTGGATCTTCTATTACGGAAGCGCATATTTCAACTATTACAGATTCAATTATTTTGTTAAGATATGTTGAAATGTACGGAGAAATGCGCAGGGGTATTACAGTCTTAAAAATGCGTGGATCAATGCACGATAAAGACATTCGGGAATTTTCCATTGATGGTCAAGGTATGCACATCGGTAAACCTTTCCGCAATGTAACGGGTATTTTAGCCGGAAATCCGATGTATAATGCTCAAAATGAAGTTGAGCGTTTAAGTGGTTTATTTGACCAAGAAATGTAGTTATTTAATTGATAATTAATAATTGATAATTTTAATAAGTATTAAGTAATAAGTAGAAAACAGTGGAACAGGCATCTTGCCTGTTACAAACTTTTAACAGGCAAGATGCCTGTTCCACTTATATATAAATAACCAATAACTAATCACTAATAAAAAATAACCAATAACTAATAACGAATAACTAATGAACTTACAATCATTACTTAAAACCACAAGAAAATGGTTTTTTAATACTCCAGAAAGGGCGTTAGATGAGGCTTATCGCACCGCTTTAATGATTAAAGCGATCGAGGATGAGCATTTTCAAGGTCAAAAAGTTTCAGCGAAATTCTCAGAAAATAGTGAAAGTGTTGTTAGTTATTTTGAAAAAGAAGTTAATAGTTATATTCAAAAAATTAAAGCCAGATTAATTGAATTTGAAAGCAGTCGCTCCGTTGTTAAATTTGCCCAAAATGTTGAACAAAATAATAGTCTTTACCAACCTGATGAAGCTTTAATTATTGATAAATTAAATTTTATTGATAATATTATTAATAAATATGAACAGAGTTTATTTAATAAAAATAGATCCGTTGCCTTAGTACCTTTAGCCTCTAACGAGAAAAATTTACAGCAAAATAATAAATTTACCTCAAATCTTGATGATATTTCTGATTTATTAGATGATCAATCTTCTTTTAAAAATAAAGAAGAAACTTTGGAAACTATTACTGATAAAACAGGTGTTTTACCCCGTTCAATTTTAAGAACTTTTAGCCGAATTAGACAAGAAATTGATCCCCAATCTCCCGAAGCAGAGGAAGCAGTAGTCAATCGTTATCGCAAATCAAGAGATAAAACTGCGATTTCAATTCGCTTTTTATTAATATTAGTAATTGTACCTTTATTAATACATCAATTTGCGAAAATTAGTATCTTACAAACCCACATGATTGAACAGTTTTTTCTCAAAGATAATCAAGCCGAATTTTTTATTAATCGGGATTTAGAAGAAGAAGCTTTAAATGAATTAAAAATTTATCAAGAAAAATTAGAATTAAAAAAATATATTGATTTTACCTCAGATAAAAATGTAGAAAAAACGGAAAATTTAAAAGAAGAAACTACAAGTAAAGAAGAAAAAATTAAAGAAAAAGCTAAAAGTATAGTGGAAGAATATAAAGAAAAAAGTATTAATGCTTTAGCTAATGTTTTTAGTGATTTAATATCTCTATTTAGTTTTATTCTAATCCTATTAAAAAGTAAACGGGAAATTGTGGTTTTAAAAGCATTTATTGATGAAATAGTTTATGGTTTAAGTGATTCTGCTAAAGCTTTTTTAATTATTTTATTCACCGATATTTTTGTCGGTTATCATTCACCTCATGGTTGGGAAGTGGTGTTAGAAGGCTTGGCTAGTCATTTAGGAATAGCAGAAAGTCGTCAATTTAATTTTCTATTTATTGCTACATTTCCTGTTATTTTAGATACTGTTTTAAAATATTGGATTTTCCGTTATTTAAACCGCATTTCTCCCTCTGCTGTTGCTACTTATCGCAATATGAATGAATAAAATTGTATCAAAAAAAACCCTTTGCCCTAATAAGAAAAAGGGTTTAAAAGTAGGGTTAAATACTTTTTAATTAACGGGATTTTGACCATAAAAAGGCTGACTTTCTTCCCATAATTCTATTAGATTATTTTGCCATTTTAAATGGGCTAATTCTAACAAATTAACATTAGTTTCGGCCTGATTTTCCCTAGTAAAAATTAATTGATATTTTTGTTCAAGATTATTTAAAATATTTCTCCAAACTTCGGGATCATAAGTTTGATCCCCTAGATAATTTTTGACCCCTAAATAATCGGGATCACTTTGATAAATTCCTCCAAAAATTTGTCCCCTTACTGCTTTCATTTCCACAGCAATTAAACTATTAAAATTATTAGTTTCAAGATAATATTGATGGGCGATCGCCGCTAAATTAGAAATAGAATAAATAGGAATATTTAATTGTTGAGCCATTGTTTTAGCAGTTACTAAACCAATTCTTGTCCCCGTAAAGCCTCCCGGCCCTTTTGCCACGGCCAAAAAAGCAAGATTTGACCATGTTTGTGGTTTGATAAAATCTATTAAATATTGATGTAAATGAGTCGCTAAATCACGACCTAAATTGAAAATTTGAGAGCGAGAATCACCCTGAAAATTATTAATAGTTAACCCTAATTGGGGGGTATTTGTATGTAAAGCAAGTCCGTATTGATTAGATAATAATTTTTGCATAAATTAGAAATATTTGAGATAACAATTTAAAGTAAATTAACCTGCCCTAAACTAAATTTTTGTAAGGTTAAATAGGGATTGATCTTTACAAAAATAGGCTATTTACTGATTAATTTCCACATCGCTAAACCCCCACCTTTACCCCTAGCACAAATTAAATTTTCCCCCAGATAAAAATAATGGAAAAAAGGCAATTTTTTGAGGGGTTGTTGAGCAAATTTTTCTTCTTGAATTTTTCCGCCTCTTATTTCACCTTGATAAATTGTTTTACCTAACAAATTAACAGAAATTCTCGTAAAATCAAAAGCTAAAATATTTTTTTCTGGATAAAATTTAGCACAGCCACAAACCGATAAACTCATTAAACCAATTTGAACAACATTATTCATAATTGCTGATTTATATTCTTGTGAATTAGATGACTTTTCATCATTAGAATAGGTTAAATTAATTTTAACTAAATTTGGTAAATAAAAACCTTTTCCTAAGACAATTCCGGCTCTTTGTTTCGCCTTTTTTGTCCCCGTAATAAAACAAAGTTGCCATGTGCCTAATAATGATTCAAATTGATAATTTTGTTTACTTTTTTTAGAGCTTTTTTCTAATTCTAATAAAGCTTGATTAATTTGATCGGGATTTGGTTTATGCTTAGTTAAAGCTTGTTGTAAAATAGTTAAAGGATTATTCATATTTTTTGATTAGATATTTTGATTCACCAATTAAAAATTATCACAAAAGAGATCTTTTTTCTAATAATAATTAAATTTGCTCTAACAAAGTTTTAAGTTTTTCTAAAATTGTTTGCATTTGGGGAATTAAAAAGAGATATTGAGGTAAATTTTCTGATTTTTCATTGGCTATAATTTCCAAATTTTTTGCCATTTGAGGAAGATGATAGATCCCTGTCATAGAGGATGCACCTTTGAGTTGATGGGCATAATGGGCAACTTTACGGGGCATTTTTTGATTAATATAATATTCAATTTGGTTGATATATTCAAATGCGTCTTCTACAAAAGTTGATATTACTTGTTTTTGAAATTCAATATCATCTCTGGTTAATTCATTGAGTCTTTGAAAATCAATTAATTCATTATTTTCCAAAAATATTTGAGGTTGATCTTCTTTTATTTTTAAAGTAAAATCAGTTTTTTGTGGTAGCCAACGACTTAAAATTGCCTCTAAAGTTTCAATGGTAACGGGTTTACTAATATAGTCATCCATGCCCACTTCAAGGCACTTTTGGCGATCCTGATCAAAAGCGTGGGCTGTCATAGCAATAATAATTGTATGGCGAGATTTTCCTTCTTCTTGTCTGACTTTAATTGTTGTTTCATAACCATTTAAAATAGGCATTAAACAATCCATTAATACTAAATCATAAGATGTTTGTGCTAACTCATTTAAAGCTTCTTGCCCATTATTTACGCATTTAACTTGATAGCCTAATAATTGTAATTGATAAGTAATAACTTTTTGATTGGTTGGGGTATCTTCTACTAATAAAATATGATAATTATGACGTAAAGATTGATCTATTTTAATCTCTGAATGCTTAAGATTACTATTATTATTAGAAAGCAAATTCATAAAAGTATCAAATAAATGTGATACTCTTAAAGGTTTAAGAAGATAACCGTCAATTTCTTGATTTAAAAGGGGTTGAAGCTCTTGAATTTGATTATTTGAAATCAAAAAAAGCCAATGAATTTTTTGTAATAGGGGATCCATGGTAATAATTTTATTTAATTGTCGTGGATCAATTTTGGTACTTTGTAAGTCAACTAAAGCAATATCATAGGGGTGTTTGGTATTAACTTCTTGATGAATGCTTTGAATAGCTGTAGCTAAAGTGGGGGCTTGATACCATTCCATTTGCCAATTTTCCGCATAACTATAAATCATTTGATAACTCAAAGAATGATCAATTAAAAGCAATTTTGATCCATTCAAAGGGGAGATTTCTGATAATGATAAAACTTCAGGATTAAGTTGTTTTTTAAATGGTAAAATAAACCAAAAATTTGAGCCTTGATCTATTTCACTTTCTACACCTATTTCTCCTTGCATTAAATCGGTTAATTGCTTACAAATTGATAACCCTAGCCCTGTGCCTCCATATTTTCCTCGTTGTGCTTCTCCTACTTGAGAAAAGGAAAGAAACAGTTTATTTTGATCTTCTAAAGCGATCCCAATTCCCGTATCTTTAACCATAAATTTTAAGGTAACTTCCGTATCTTTTTCCTTGACTAAACTAACTTGAATTGTGACGGCTCCCCGCTCGGTAAATTTGAGGGCATTACCCGTTAAATTAATTAAAATTTGTTGTAAACGATTGCGATCGCCCTGTAAAAATAAAGGCACATTTGGAGCAATTAATAATAATAATTCAATCCCTTTACAATTAGACTGGGAAGATAACATTTCAATGACATTTTCTAAGGTTTCTTGTAGATCAAATACTTGAATATTTAAAGACATTTCTCCTGCTTCTAATTTAGAAAAATCTAAGAGATCATTAATAATAGATAATAAATTTTGACCGCTGGTTTTTAATGTTTCAACAAAATCGTTTTGTTCTCGATTTAAAGGAGTTTTTAATAATAAATCAGTCATGCCTAAAACCCCATTCATGGGAGTACGAATATCATGACTCATGGTAGTAAAAAAGCGCGATTTTACCCTTACTAATTCTAAAGCTTTTTCCCTCGCTTCTACCAATTCATTAATTACTTGACTAGCCATAATAATCCCACCAACACTATGATCCAGATGATACCAAGGGTGCATTGCCCATCTTAAAAATAAGTTTTTCCCATTAGCTCTAGGCCAAATATTTTCATTATTAGCTTCAATATTTCCTTGTAAAACTTTTTGATGAATTTCTTGCCAATGTTGCGGTAAATCTGGCATGATTTCATAATAATTTTTACCCCGTAAATCTTGATTTTCTAAGTCATAATCAATCAGCCATTGTTGAGAGTAAGCTAAATAATTCATCTGCCGATCAAACATGGCGATCGCTACGGGTGCATAGGTAACAATTTGTTGTAAATGTTGTCTTTCTTGTTGTAAAATAACCTCGTTTTGTTTATGTTGAATACCAATAGCAATTTGATCGGTAATGCCACTAATAGCATCTAAAGTATTTTGACTAAAAGAATGATTAGCTAAAAAACCAATGACACCGACAATTTTTTCCTCAATTTTTAACGGATAACCAATAAAAGAAATTAAATTATCACGCTTGGAAAATTGATCATTTTTAGGTAAATATAACAGATTTTCAATTAAACAAGGGCGGCCAGTTTCTAAAATAGAATGAATATTAAAATAATCTAAAATATCTTTAAGTTTCTGTTGATTATCTGGATTTTTATAACTAACACTTTTTAAAATTAGTTGGGGTAAATTGTCTTGATAATTAACAATCCAAATATAAACAGCATTAATGTTTAAATGTAGGGTAATCGCCTCACTACAACAATTTAAGAGTTCTTCTAAAGTCTTACTTTGAGTTAAAGCAAAACCAATATCACCCCCTAATTTAGCATAATTTGCTCTGTCAATTAATTCATCTTTGGCCTGTTGATATTTAGCCAATAATTGCTTAACCGAATCTAAAACTTGATCAAATTTTTCCCGACTTTCGATTAAATTATATTCAAATATTTTTTGCTCCGTAATATCTTCTAAAATTAATAAATAGGCCTTAATTGTACCATGAGCATTTTTGATTGCTGAAACTGTTTGCTTGATCCAAATAATAGTACGATCTTTGCGAATATATCTTTTTTCAAAAGAAAAATTAAATTCTTCAGTATCTTTTAATTTATTTAATTGCTCAATTGGTGGATAAAAGTCATCGGGATAAGTAATATATTCTACCTTCATTTGTCTTAATTCTTCCCAAGAATAACCTAAAATGTCACAAATTTTCTTATTTCCACTGAGCCATTTTCCTTTTAAACTAACTTGAGCAATCCCTAAAATATTTTGGCTGATTAAACATTGCCAACAAGCATCATTTTCAATGGAAAATAATGAAGATGAATTTTGTGAAATAGGTGATTGTGACATCATAATTAGGTATTTTTGATTAGGTATTTCTTATTAAATTTTTGTTGTTAATCTTTCGATTAGTAATAATTTTTTAGTTAATTATTTTAGTCTTATTTTTATTTAGTTGATCTTGATAGAGTAACAAAAATCAGCTAAATTATTAATTGTAATTATTCTTTTTATGAGTAATATTATACTGAACTATGTTCTGTTAATTTGTTACATTTTGTTTCATCAGATTATGGAATAAAGTAAAATACTTTTTAAATCAGATTAAAACTAACTCTGATCAAGAGTTTCAAGCAATTATTAATTTTTTCTTTAATTTTTTTGATTAAATGATTATAAATAATTTTCCTTTAATTTTAACACCAAAAATATTAGAAACTAAACTCCATCAAATACCTTTAACGGCTGGTGTTTATTTGATGAAAGATCACAGCGATCGCATCCTTTATATTGGCAAGTCAAAAAAGCTTAGAAGCCGTGTACAGTCGTATTTTAGGCAGTCTAGCCATCATACTCCCCGTATTGCCATGATGGTAAAACAGATCTCCGAGATCGAAGTGATGATCACCGATACGGAGGCGGAAGCTTTGGTATTAGAGGCGACTTTAATCAAAAAACATCATCCCTATTTTAATATTTTACTCAAAGATGATAAGAAATATCCCTATATTTGTATTACATGGTCAGAGGAATATCCTCGAATTTTTATGACGAGAAAAAGAAAAATAACTAATCAAAAAGATCGCTATTATGGCCCCTATGTAGATAGTAATTTATTACGAAAAATATTGGAAACAATTAGACAAATTTTCCCCTTAAGACAACGTCAAAAACCCCTCTTTAAAGATCGCCCCTGTTTAAATTATGATTTAGGCCGATGTCCGGCTGTTTGTCAACAATTAATTACCCCTGAAGATTACCGTAAAATTGTAGAAAAAGTAGCTATGATTTTCCAAGGGAAAACTAAAGAATTAATAGATTTATTAACTCAACAAATGGTAACAGCATCAGAAAATTTAAAATTTGAATTAGCCAGTAAAATAAGAGATCAAATTAAATCAATCACAGCTTTAAATATTAATCAAAAAGTCTCTTTTGTAGAAGATACAACATCCAGAGATGTGATTGCCTTAGCATTTGATCAATATCATAGTTCAATTCAACTATTTCAAATCAGAGGAGGAAATTTAGTTAATAGACTCGGTTTTTTCGTAGATATGAGTAATTTTGAATCTCCTTTAACCAATCATTTAGGAACAATTTTACAAAAAGTCTTAGAAGAACATTATAGTTATCAAGAAATTAACGAAATACCTAAAGAAATTTTAGTCCAATATAATTTACCCTATCCCCAAATTTTAAGTCAATGGTTAAGCGAAAAAAAAGGTCAAAAAGTAGAGATTTTAACACCCCAAAAACAAACCAAAGCCCAATTAATCGAAATGGTGGCCAAAAATGCCCAATATGAATTAATTAAAACCCAAAAATTTAGGGATCAAAATAATTTAGCTTTAGAAGACTTAGCCAAAATTTTAAATCTATCTTTTATACCCAAACGGATCGAAGGTTATGATATTTCCCATTTACAAGGCTCAAATGCAGTCGCCTCTCAAGTTGTGTTTATAGATGGTATTCCTGCTAAACAATATTATCGCCATTATAAGATTAAAAATCCTGAAATTATGATCGGACATTCCGATGATTTTGCATCTTTAGCTGAAGTGATTGAAAGACGTTTTAAAACTTTTTTAAATTTGACGAAAGAAGAATTAAAAAATAATAGTAATTTCCCAGATTTATTAATGATAGATGGGGGGAAAGGTCAACTTTCCGCAGTGGTTAAAGTATTAGAAGAAATGGCAATTTTACCCCATTTAACAGTTGTTAGTTTAGCCAAAAAAAGAGAAGAAATATTTTTACCTGATCAATCTTTTCCTTTAAAAACCGATCCCGATCAGCCCGGAGTACAACTGTTAAGAAGATTAAGAGATGAAGCCCACCGTTTTGCCGTTACTTTTCATCGTCAACAAAGAACAAAAAATAGTAAAATTTCAAATTTAGATGATATTCAGGGCTTAGGTTTTGCTAGACAAAAAAAATTATTAGCACATTTTCATTCCATAGATTATATTAGGGAAGCTACCATTAAACAATTAATGGAAGTATCAGGAATTGGCCAAAATTTAGCACAGGAAATTTATAATTATTTTCATTAATTTTAAACTTCAGAAGTTTTTAAAAACCTCCGAAGTTTAAAAATTTATGTTAAAATTAGATTAATTTAATTGCACGAAAAGCAAAAAATAAACCTAATGCTAAAACGGTGTAACCGATCATGATACCGGAAAAAGATATAACTCCAGCCATTGAAATTTTACTCCTTTATGATTTAATTAACTTTTATTATTCTACTATTAACTGATTCCAAAATAATTAATTTTATGCACAAAATTCCCGTTAATTTACCTCAAAATTCCTATCACATTGCGATCGCCTCCGGTATTTTACCTCAATTGGGAGAACAAATGAACCAATTAAAACTAGGTAAAAAAGTTTTAGTGGTTTCTAACCCTGAGATTTTTAACTTTTACGGAGAGACGGCGATTAAATCCTTACAAAGTGCAGGTTTTGAGGTGTTCAGTCATTTAATACCGGCCGGAGAACAATTTAAAAATTTAGAGTCTATTAGTAAACTTTATGATATTACCTTAGAATATCGTTTAGAGAGAAATTCCACCCTTGTGGCCTTAGGGGGAGGTGTGATCGGTGATATGACGGGCTTTGGAGCGGCAACATGGCTTAGAGGCATTAATTTTGTGCAAGTTCCCACCACCTTATTAGCAATGGTAGACGCTTCGATCGGCGGTAAAACGGGAGTTAACCATCCCCAAGGCAAAAATTTAATCGGTGCATTTTATCAACCAAAATTAGTTTTAATTGATCCTTTAGTGTTAAAAACTTTACCTGAAAGGGAATTTAAAGCGGGGATGGCCGAGGTGATCAAATATGGAATTATTTGGGATGAAAATTTATTTTTAGAGTTAGAAAATGCGGAAAAAATAGATAGTTTTACTAATATTAATCATGATTTATTAGAAAATATTATTATTCGTTCTTGTCAAGCGAAAGCCGATGTAGTTAGTCAAGATGAAAAAGAATCAAATTTAAGGGCAATTTTAAATTATGGTCATACCATTGGCCATGCGATCGAAAGTTTAACCAATTATGATTTAATTGTCCATGGAGAAGGCGTAGCAATGGGCATGGTAGCGGCCGGAAAAATTGCTTTAGAATTAAAAATGTGGACAAAAGAAGAAGCCCAAAGACAAGAAAATTTAATCAAAAAAGCTGATTTACCCATTGATCTTCCTAATAATTTAAAATCAGATGAAATCATTAATTTACTTAGTCATGATAAAAAGGTAAAAGATGGAAAAGTCCGCTTTATTTTACCAACAAAAATAGGAGAAGTTGTTATTACTGATCAAGTTTCAAGGGATATTTTAATGAAGATTTTATCATAATTAAATCAAACATTATTAATTTTATTTGCTCAAAAGTTGGGGCGTTAAAAAGCCCCTAACTTTTTAATATTTAATAATTAATATTTTTATTTATTTGAAAAATTTAACATAACTAATCAAAATTAACCCTAAAAATTTAACCTCTAATCTTTATATTTGCTATAAAATTAAAAGCGTTGCATCACTTGGATTTGATTAAATCTCCCAAAGTCGCAAAACAATTTTTTAAAATCAGATCTCGATCGGTGCAACGCTAAATTAAACACTTAGTTACAATCAAATTACTCAAGTGAGAAATTAACTTAAATTATCATCATGTCAAACAATCTCTTAACAGTTGCCTATATTGGGGCAAGTGTTTTATTTATCCTCAGTTTAGGCGGATTATCTAATCAAGAATCAGCCAAAAAAGGTAATATTTACGGAATTTTAGGGATGATTATTGCCTTTATTGCTACGGCTTTAAGTTCCCAAGTTACCGGATATGGTTTATTAATTTCTGTCATTATCCCAGGGGCGATCGTGGGGGCTATTTTGGCCGCTAGAGTCGCTATGACTTCTATGCCTGAGTTAGTGGCGATCTTGCATAGTTTCGTTGGTTTAGCGGCGGTTTTAGTGGGTTTTGCTAACTATTTAAACCCCGATCTCTCCCTTGTGGGTGCGGAAAAAACCATCCACGAAATTGAAATTTATGTGGGTATTTTCATCGGGGCTGTTACATTTACCGGATCAATCATTGCTTTTGGTAAATTAAGGGCTATTATTAGCAGTAAACCCTTAATGTTACCCGCCCGTCACCTTCTAAATATCGCCATGTTAGGGGCTTGTATTTGGTTAGGTGTGCAGTTTATGACCAATGAAAATGGTTTAACTCCCCTTTCGATCATGACGGCGATCGCCTGTGTGTTAGGGGTTCACCTCGTAGCGGCCATCGGTGGTGCGGATATGCCCGTTGTTATCTCTATGCTCAATAGCTATTCCGGTTGGGCGGCGGCGGCGGCCGGCTTTATGCTTTCCAATGATTTGTTAATTATTACGGGGGCATTAGTAGGCAGTAGTGGAGCAATTCTGAGTTATATCATGTGTAAAGCGATGAATCGCTCCTTTTTTAGCGTAATTTTAGGAGGTTTTGGGGAAGGAACAAGCACAAGCGCAGGTAAAAGCCAAGCCCCCGCAGGAGAAGCCACTCCCACCACCGCCGAAGAAACCGCTCAAATATTAAGAGATGCGAAAAATGTGATTATTGTACCTGGGTATGGGATGGCGGCCGCACAAGCTCAACATCCGGTTTCCGAAATTACCAAAATTTTACGCAAACGAGGCGTTAATGTGCGTTTTGGCATCCATCCCGTAGCCGGAAGAATGCCCGGCCACATGAACGTATTATTAGCAGAAGCTAACGTGCCTTATGACATCGTGTTAGAAATGGACGAAATTAATGAAGATTTCCCCGCAACCGATGTAGTGTTAGTGATCGGGGCGAATGACACCGTTAACCCTAGCGCCCTAACGGATCCCGAAAGCCCGATCGCCGGAATGCCCGTGTTAGAAGTGTGGAAAGCCTCTGAAGTAGTAGTCTTTAAGCGTTCTTTAGCTTCAGGCTATGCCGGAGTAGATAACCCACTTTTCTACATGGAAAATAATAAAATGTTGTTTGGTGATGCCAAGAAAAATGTAGATAATTTATTAAGGGCTTTAAGTGACCTCGAAATAGGTGCAGAAAAAGTCTTAGTTTCAGTTTAAAATTATTTGCTCTAAAGCTCTCACCCCTGCCCCTAATGGGGAGAGGGGGGGCTTTTTTCTAATATTAAATAATTCCCTGTTGCGCCTTGGAGGATGGGTTAGGGGGTAAGAGTAAAAAATTTTAGCTCCGACTTTGAGAAGATTTTACAACTTCAATTTTATCCTCTAAACCAAAAGCTAAAACTATTTTAAAAGTTTCTAAAAAACCGATTAACCATTTACAATCATTAGCCGAAGTATTTTGATAATTATGAATAAAAGAAGCTAATCTACAGATTAAATAATTATAACTTTCAGGACAAATTAAAATTATTTTTAACAGAATAATACTTAAGACTAAATAATCACTTTTTAGTAATAAAACAGTAACGGGATGTTTAAGATTAATTGAATTACGAGGATCTATTAAATAAGAGATAATTTCATTACAGGTTTGTAAAATCAATAAATCAGTAACAACGGTGTTATTTTCTTCTGCACAAACAAGTTGTAATTGTTTTTGAATTTTCTGATAAAGTAATTGGATATTTTCATTTTTACTGGTTTCAAAAGAATATAAAAGATACTTTAAAAAACTAACTTTAAAAGCAGAATATTTTAAATCTTCCGTTTGTTTAAGAAAAATATTAGCAATATTATGATAACCAAAACCTTTTTTCTTAACCACAACTTTTTCAATTAAACATAAACGATGATCGTCAATTTTAGTCGGTTTTTCCCACATTTTAGTATTATGGGGAGTGTATGACCATTGAGTTCTAGCCATATACATTTTTAATTGTAAACTAAATTTTTGTTGTATTTGTTGTGCTAAAATTTCGGCGATTTCCCGTTCTTCTATACTTTTATCTGGATTGAGAGATTGTTCTATTAAGATAAAAACTGAAAAATAATCTGTCCAATGTTTTTTCTTCTGAAAATCACATTTACCAATCAAAAAATCTATATTACTAAAATTGTCACTATATTTAAAATTATTAAGCCAAGTTTTAGTTGTAACTTCCACTAAGCTAGTTTCATCATTAACAGAAAAATCTTGGGTTAAAAGTTGTCTTAATCTTAAAATATATTTATATTCTTTTTTCTTAATCCATTCTTTCAAAAACACATAACAACATTTTTCGACAATGATAAAATATTCCGGTTGTTTATCTATAAATTGACTCAACATACTTAAAGTATATAAGCCTTGATAACATTCTGGGCTGACTGTTTCATCTTGTAAAATAAATAACCGATAAAAATCATCTAAATTTTTATAAGGTGAATCTTTTGTAATTTTATTAGCAAAAAATTCCACTATTGTTTTATTAATTTCGGCAATTTGTTTGACTTGTTCGTGTGAACCTTGTAAAATCGTGCCTGTTCCTTGTATTTTAGTTACATTATTATTAGAATTAGAATTAGTCATAATTATTGTTTCTTAGTTATTGATTATTTGTTACTACTTATTGGTTATTACTTATTACTTATTAACTAATCTTTTCCATTTTAATTGATTTTTTTCTTGCCTCCATCTCCATTGTAAAAAATTAGCTTTTTGTCCAATACTTAAGGTAGATAGCCCGATCGCCCTGCGAGGGGAGTCTGTAGCCAAAGCAATAGCAGTTTCTTTACTACAAATATTCCATTTAACTAAATTTTCTACTCCTGTTAAGAGGGGTAAAGTCGTTCCGGCCAGAGTGCCACCCTCAAGTCTAGCTGTGCCTTGTTTGATCTCAATGATACGTTGATCCCAAGGATAAAAGCCCTCACAAAGCCCGATGGGGGCTAAAGCATCACTCACTAAAAATAAACCTTTTTGCCCTTCTCCCGCTCTGATCAGAATTTTTAACATGGTAGGACAAATATGTTGACCATCGGCGATCACCCCACAAAAAACATCAGAGTTAATCAGAGCCTCACCCAATAATCCCGCCTCTCGATGATGTAAACTAGGCATGGCATTAAAAGCGTGTGTCACCATTGTAGCACCTTGGTTAAAAGCAATTTTAGCTTGTTGAGCAGTGGCACAGGAATGACCTAAACTAATTGTAATCCCTAATGATTTTAAATAGGGGATAATTTGATCATTTTGATCATTTTCTTCTAATTCAGGGGCAAGGGTAATAATTTTTACAATCTTAGCATAATCCCCTAAGACTTTTTTAAGATTTTGAAAGGTTAAAGGTAATAAATATTGTTCAGGATGAGCGCCCCGTTTTTGATCATTTAAAAAAGGCCCTTCTAAATGGACTCCTAAAATTTTAGCTGTTGTTTGTGCCGATTTTTGATCGGCGATAAATTGAGCTAAAATTGATAAAGATTGTTGTATTTTATCTAGGGAAGTGGTAACAATAGTTGGCAAAAATCCTCCTATTCCTTCTTGCCATAAATATTGACAAATTTCTTTTAATTTAGGTAAATCTTTAACTTCTAAATCGGGAAAAGCTAATCCTAATGCTCCATTAATTTGTAAATCTATCCCATCTAATGATAAAATATCTCCGTTAAGATCTATTTGATTAAATGAGGTTTGTTCTGATTGAAAATTACTCATTGCTTCAATTTCTGAAATGATCCCATTTTGATCAATTTTTAGATATTGTAAGCCCTGCTTATTAGCAATAACAGCATTAGTAATTATATAATTCTTTAACATAATAGATAATTGACAGTTGACAGTTGACAGTGAACAGTTGACAATAACAAATAACAAATAATTAATAATTAATAATTTATGACAAACAATTTTTCTCCTTTAGTTGGGATTATTATGGGCAGTGATTCCGATCTACCTACAATGAAAGAAGCCATTACCATTTGTGAGGATTTTGATGTTGCCTGTGAAGTGGCGATCGTCTCCGCGCATCGCACAGCCGATCGAATGTTCCACTACGCCAAAACAGCCCACGAAAGGGGAATTAAAGTTATTATAGCAGGTGCAGGAGGTGCGGCTCATTTACCCGGCATGGTGGCGTCCTTAACTCCTCTACCCGTGATCGGTGTACCCGTTGCGACTCGCCATCTTCAAGGGGTAGACTCCCTCTATTCGATTGTACAAATGCCCAAAGGGATCCCCGTTGCTACCGTGGCCATTGGCAATGCCACAAATGCAGGTTTATTAGCAATTCAAATATTAGCATCCCACGATCCCCAATTATTACAAAAAGTCCAAACATATCGTCAAAGTTTAACAGAAATGGTCATGGAAAAACAAACTATTTTAGACGATGTTGGTTATCAAAATTATTCTTTAGAATAGTCATTTATCACTGATGATTATTCATTTATTAACTATCAGCTATTATCTAAAGAATAACGAATAACAAATAAAATTTTTTATGTCAAAAATCAAGTTAATGCACGGCAAATTACATCGAGTGCGCGTTACCGATGCTAATATTAATTATGTTGGAAGTATCACCATTGACCAAGATTTGATGGATCAAGTGGGAATTTTTCCTTTAGAAGAAGTAGATATTTGGAATGTAAGTAATGGAAATCGTTTGTCTACCTACGTTTTACCTGGTGAAGCAAAAAGTGGGGTTATTTGTCTTAATGGTGCGGCCGCCCATTTGTGCGATCCAGGAGACCTTGTGATAATTGTAGCTTATGAAGAAAAAGATCGGGATCAAGTATTAACTCATGGCCATTCAGCTAAAGTTTTAATCGCCGATGAACAAAACCGTTGTCAAGAGTTTTTTTATCAAGTTTTAGAACCCTCTAATGATCAAATTATCTTCCATTCTCAAGTAACAGAATTATCACAAATTCATTAAGTTTTTACAAAAAATAAATTAATATAACACTCCTAAATTGGTATTGGCAAAAAGGGTTAACCCTTTTGTTATTCGTTACTCTTTATTTGTTATTCTTAACAACACTTTAACAGTCTTTTTCTCATAATTTAATTGATCGGCCACAACCTATTTAGGATTGCTATATATTAATTATTATTAATAAATCTCAACTATTCTTAATAAAAAATATTTATTAGTTCAAATCTTCAACAATTTAAGTTCTTTTTTAAATTTATCTACTATAATAAGAAATAACAACAGGATTTTTTCTTAAAAATACCCTAGCCAAATTTTAATAAACCATAAATCAATCTACTAAAATTATCTGACAAAATCAAAAAAAACCACCGATTTTTCAATAATTAAATTTAATAATTAAAATCAATAGGTAATAATTATGGTAGAACCTTTAAAACTTTTAACCGATTCAACTCACGACATTTTAAGATCAGAATATCATCCCCTCAAAGCGATTTTTTCTCCTAAAAGTGTAGCCGTGATCGGGGCTTCTGATCAAAAAGGAAGCGTAGGACAAACTTTATTATGGAATTTAATTAGTAGCCCTTTTGGCGGTACGGTTTTCCCCGTCAATCCCAAACGCAAAAGTGTTTTAGGCATTAAAGCCTATAGTAGTATAAAAGAAATCCCCGAAACGGTTGAACTAGCCGTGATTGCCATTCCAGCCCCATTAGTGCCGGCCATCATTCAAGATTGTGTTGACATCGGCGTTAAAGGGGCAATCATTATTTCCGCCGGATTTAAGGAATTTGGCGAACAGGGCAAACTGTTAGAAAAACAAATTAAAGAGATTGCGAAAGGTAAATTAAGAATAATTGGGCCTAATTGTTTAGGAGTAATGAACCCCCAAACGGGGTTAAATGCTACCTTTGCTAATAAAATAGCTAAAAATGGAAATGTAGGATTTATCAGTCAAAGCGGAGCTTTTTGTACTTCTATTTTAGATTGGAGTTTACAGGAAAATGTAGGTTTTAGTGCTTTTATCTCGATCGGCTCAATGGTTGACGTGGACTGGGGTGATTTAATTTACTACCTTGGAGACGATCCCAATACGAAAAGTATTGTGATTTATATGGAGTCTATTGGAAATGCCAGTTCCTTTCTTTCCGCCGCAAGGGAAGTCGCCCTAAGTAAACCGATCATTATTATTAAAGCAGGGGAAACAGAGGCCGCCGCCAAAGCCGCCGCCTCCCATACAGGAGCATTAACGGGTAGTGATAAAGTCTTAGAAGCGGCCTTTAAACGTTGTGGAGTTTTAAGAGTTAAGCGCATTAACGATCTATTTGATATTGCAGAGGTTTTAGGAAAACAGCCCATTTTACCAAAGGGATCCCGTTTAACCATTGTCACCAATGCCGGAGGGCCGGGGGTTTTAGCCACTGATGCTTTAATTGCCACAGGAGGCGATTTAGCCGAGCTTTCAGAGGATACGCTCCAAAAATTAAATGAGTTTTTACCCCCTCAATGGAGTCACCATAACCCCATTGATATTTTAGGGGATGCGGATCCGGAGCGTTATCGGAAAACTTTAGATGTGATTGCAAAAGATCCCAATAGTGACGGCTGTTTAGTGATTTTAACCCCCCAAGCCATGACCAACCCCCTCGCCACTGCTCAACAATTAAGTAATTTTGCCCCCCAAATTAAAAAGACTATTTTAGCGAGTTGGATGGGAGGATATGAAGTTAATGAAGGTGAAAATTTATTAAATCAAGCGAGTATTCCTACCTATCGTTATGCTGATGAGGCGGCCAATTTATTTAATTGGCTCTGGAAATATAGTTATAATTTAGGTGGTATTTATGAAACTCCCGTTTTACCTCCAGACGTGGAAGGTTTCCCCGATCGCCGTCAAGTTGAAGCAATTTTAGATCAGGTGCAACAGAGCGATCGAGAAATTCTAACTGAATCAGAGTCAAAAGCGATTTTAGCCGCTTATGGTATTCCTATTGTACAAACTTTAAACGGTAAAACAGAAGATGAAGCGGTTAATTTAGCAGAAAAAATCGGTTATCCAGTGGTATTAAAACTGTGGTCAGAAACCATTACCCATAAAACCGATGTGGGGGGAGTACAATTGAACTTAACCGATGAAAAAGCCGTCAGATGGGCTTATCAGGAGATTAAAGACACTGTAACAAGTAAAGTGGGGGTGCAACACTTTTTAGGGGTGACAGTGCAACCGATGTTAAGGCTTGATGGTGGCTATGAATTGATTTTAGGCAGTAGTATTGACTCCCAGTTTGGGCCGGTGTTGCTATTTGGTACGGGTGGCCAGTTAGTGGAAGTGTTCAACGATCAATCGATCGCCCTGCCGCCCCTTAACTCGATTTTGGCCAGAAGAATGATGGAGCAAACCAAGATCTATCGGGCTTTAAAAGGCGTAAGGGGTCGAAAACCCGTTAATTTAGAAGAATTAGAACAGTTAATGGTGAGATTTAGTCAATTAGTGACGGAAAACCCCCGTATTAAAGAGATTGACATTAATCCCCTCCTCGCTTCCAGTGAAAGACTGATCGCCTTAGATGCCCGTGTGGTAATTTATCCGGCCGTTATACCGGATTCTGAGTTACCTAAACCTGCTATTCGCTCCTATCCGATCCAGTATATTACTAATTGGGAGTTTTCCGATGGTAAAGCCGTAACAATTCGGCCAATTCGTCCTGAAGATGAACCGGCCATCAAATCATTTCACGAAACTTTATCTGAAGAAAGCGTTTATTTTCGTTATTTCCACTTAATAAAAGTGAGTCAATTAAATGCCCATGAGCGTTTAACCCGTCTTTGTTTCATTGACTACGATCGAGAAATGGCTTTAGTGGCTGACTATCAGGATCCCGTCACGGGTAAACATGAAATTTTAGGTTTAGCCCGTTTAAGTAAACAACATGGTTTAAATGAGGCGGAATTTGCTATGATGGTCAGCGATCGCTATCAAAAGAAAGGTTTAGGTACACAACTTTTAAAACAGTTAATGATCGTGGCCAAAAATGAAAATTTAACTCAAGTAACGGGAGAAATACTATTAGAAAATAAACCCATGCAACGAGTTTGTGAAAAGGTTGGTTTTAAATTAAAACGCACTCCCGAAGCCGTTAAAGTTAATTATCAATTATAGAATAAAACCTTAACCCTGAAGGGTCAGGCTATAGAAATAAAGCCTGTGCAGACAGGCTTCATTTTAGTCTGCATAGGCAGACTTTGTTTTTGTAGCATAAGGCTTCAGCCTTATGCAAAATTTGATAATAACTAATAACAAATAACCAATTATATTTGAGACTGTAAATAATTTTGTAAACCTATTTTTTCAATTAAACCTAACTGTTTTTCTAACCAATAAGCGTGATCTTCTTCACTATCAGCTAAAATAACTTTTAAAATTTCTCTAGTTTGATAGTCTTGTTCCTGTTCACAAACAGCGATCGCGCCCTTTAATAAACCGATCACCTTATACTCTAATTCCAGATCATTTTTTAACATAGATGAAACATCAGTACCAATGTTCAAACCATCCTGTTGAGACAGATCGGGGGTAGTTTCCAAAAATAAGAGACGCTCGATCAACATTGTACAATGACCAGTTTCCTCTTGCATTTCGTGATCAATACGTTCAAATAACTTAGTTAAACCCCAGTCAGCATACATTCTCGAATGGGTGAAATATTGATCCCGTGAGGCTAACTCCGTGCGTAATAATGTTTGTAATTGGGCAATTACTTTTGAATTTCCTTTCATAATTTTACTCCATAATAATTATTAAGAATAAAGCTTAAATCATAGATTGTAAATAATTTGGTAAACCCGAATTTTCGATTAACCAAAGTTGAGACTCTAACCAATCAATTTGAGCTTCAATTGCTTCTAAAATATCCTCAAGTAACTCCCTACTAATATAGTCTTGATGAGTTTCACAAAGATTAATTGTATCACAAATAGTTTGACGAATTTCCCTTGTCATGGTTAAATCATTCTTTAACATTTCGGGTACATTTTCACCGATTAAAAGTTTACCTAAACTTTGTAAATTTGGTAAACCTTCTAAAAATAAAACACGCTCAATAATTTGATCAGCCTGTTTCATGGCTTTTATTGAGTAACCATACTCATGACCATTTAATTTTTCTAAACCCCAATTTTTCGCCATTCTAGCATGGAGAAAATACTGGTTAATAGCGGTTAACTCAAATTTTAAAACTTCATTTAATTTAGTTTTAATTTCGATCCGACTTTCCATAATAAAATATGCCCAAATAAAGTTATTCTTGATTATATCTAAAAAATGGCAAAAAGAAAACTTGTTAATTTTTTCTTCTTAAAATAGGAAGTTTTAAACCTAATTTTTAATCATGAATTTTCAATCTTTAATTAATATTTTAACGTCAAAAAACAACCCATTTATCTAAAAAATTATGATCATTATTTCTCAAATTATTAATATTCAAACCGAAAAGGGAATTAATATTTATAATGTTACCGATCGAGTGCAAGATATTGTTACTAATTGTGGAGTAAAACAGGGACAAGTTTTAATATTTTCACGTCATACAACCACCGCTTTAGCTATTAATGAAAATGAAGAAAGATTATTAATAGATCTTAAACATTATTTAATGAAATTAGCCCCGCAAAATGCCAAATATTTACATAACGATCTTCATTTACGGCCGAATATTCCTCCCGATGAACCAATTAATGCCCATTCCCACTTAATGGCCATGACTTTAAGCACTTCTGAAATTATACCCGTGATTGATGCTAAAATAGCTTTAGGTACATATCAATCTATTTTATTTTTTGATTTAGATGGAGCAAGAAATCGTACTTTATTAGTGCAAGTTTCAGGAATCAATTAATCATTAACTTTCAAAAATCTATGACTTATAAATTTTAAATTCAAATTTTATGACCAGAATTTTATACTATCATCCTCAATCTAATTTTTCTCGCAAAATTCGTATTTTATTAGCAGAAAAAAACTTAAGTTATCAATTAATAGAAATTGATTTAAAAAATAAACCTTCTTCTTTTTTAGCACTTTCTCCCATTGGGAAAGTACCTGTTTTTGTAGATGAGGATCAAACAATACTCTGGGATTCATCTTTAATTGTAGAATATATAGATGAAAAATACCCCGAACCTAATTTTTATCCTCGTAATTTTCAAGAGCGTTTTAATTGTAAAAAATGGGACGAATTAGCCGATACCTTAGGAGATAATATTATTAATTTATGGATTATGAATTTAACCAATAATAATAATAGTTTTTTACGCACAAGATTAGAAACTTTAATTAATCGTCTGATGCCTATTTTTGAAAAACAATTAAGCAAAACTGAATATTTATTAGGTGGAGAAAGATGGACAATGGCTGATATTTCAGCTTTATGTTCTTTTGGCTATTATGATTTAAGATTAAATGAAGATTGGAGATTAACCTATCCTCACATCAAAAATTGGTTTGAAAAATTACATCAAAAAGAATCGGTAAAATTAACTATTCCCCCCAAAATGTTTTAATTAAAATTTATTAATCAAGATCAATTGATCATTATTGCTCAAAATAATCACCATTTATTTTATAATAATAAACTTGATTTATTATTAATAAAAAAATTATGACTAAAGAATATTCTATTACCCTGCTCCCCGGAGATGGGATCGGGCCTGAAATTTTAACGGTGGCCGTTGATGCTTTAAAAGCGATCGCTCCTCAATTCGATCTTAAATTTAATTTTCAAGAAGCTTTGATCGGCGGATCGGCCATTGATGCAACGGGATCACCCCTACCCGATGAAACTTTAACTATTTGTCAAAAAAGTGATGCGGTATTATTAGCGGCGATCGGCGGTTATAAATGGGATAATTTACCCCGCTCCCAACGCCCTGAAACTGGCTTGTTAGGCATTAGGGAAGGTTTAGGTTTATTTGCTAACTTGCGCCCTGCCACCATTTTTCCCCAACTCATAGACGCTTCTAGCCTCAAACGGGAAGTAGTGGAAGGGGTTGATCTGATGGTAGTCAGGGAGTTAACGGGGGGCATTTATTTCGGTAAACCAAAAGGCATTTTTGAGACGGAAACGGGGGAAAAACGGGGCGTTAATACCATGGCCTACACCGTGCCGGAAATTGATCGCATTGCTAAAGTTGCCTTTGAAACTGCCCAAAAACGAGGGAAAAAACTTTGTTCCGTAGATAAGGCCAATGTTTTAGATGTATCCCAGTTATGGCGCGATCGCATGATTTTAATGGCCGAACAATACCCCGAGATTGAATTATCCCATTTATATGTGGACAATGCGGCCATGCAATTAGTCAGAGCGCCCAAACAATTTGATACCATTGTCACAGGGAATTTATTTGGGGATATTTTATCCGATATTGCGGCCATGTTGACCGGCAGTATTGGGATGTTACCCTCTGCCAGTTTAGGGGAAGAAGGCAAACCGGGCTTATTTGAACCTGTCCACGGATCCGCCCCCGATATTGCCGGCCAAGATAAGGCCAACCCCTTAGCACAGGTTTTAAGTGCGGCCATGATGTTAAGATATGGTTTAAATGAACCACAGGCCGCCAGTAAATTAGAAAATGCAGTCTTTCAAGTCTTAGATCAAGGTTATCGCACGGGTGATATTATGTCCGAAGGGATGACCCTTGTAGGCTGTAAAGCAATAGGTGAGGCACTCTTAACCGTGATCAGTGAACCGTAAACAGTGATCAATGACTAATGACAAAAATAAGTTTTAAAAATAATCATTAATTATTAGGAGTATAAAGCAGAATGGATGGCATGGAATTTTTCCAGAAAACCGCCGGAAAGTGGCGATCGCAACGGGTAACACATCATTTACCCTTCAGAAAAGCAGAAATAGGAGGCTCAGAAATTTTTGTAGAAGCCTTAAATGGTCAGCATTCAAGCATCACAGAAATTTGTCAAATGCACGAACAGGATCCCAGTTTATCGGTAGGCGGTGCGTTTGTCAGTTGGGATGGTTCGATGGCATGGGATAAAGATGACGAAAATCACCAAGGTAACACAGTTTTCGCCCTCATTCCCGAAGCAGAAAACCCTCAAACGGGGAAATTATTAAGAGAAAGGGGCTATGCGGAAATTGTACCCGTAGCGGGGGAATACCATGTAGACGACAACAATAGTTTAGTTTTAACGACAGAATATGAGACTATGACTATTTTAGAAAGATTTTGGTTTATTAATCATGATCTGCGTTTACGCTTCAGTACGGTACAGCGTTTTGGCGGTTTTAATACGGCTACTTTTTGCATGGAAGTGCGCCGTCAAGATGCACAAGCCACCCCAGAAGAATTTACCCCTTTTAAGATTATCACGGAGGAAAAAAATTTACAAACCGCCATCAGTGGCTGGTAAAGACAGTTATCAGTGACCAGTGACCAGTGACCAATAACAATTGTAATAATTTGTTACATTTCTTAAGCTGAAGTACCATCGTCCTTTATGCTTATACATGAGATAATGTTAAAAAAATTTTGTAATATACCGGAGGTTGCGATTTGGCAATTCCTTTATTAGATTATGCACCCAGTTGTCCCAATGTGCGGGTAGCCGGATTTGAAGTAGGTGGAGACGAACAAGCCGTAGTTTTCACCACTGAAAACATTTTAAGCCCTGCTGACATGGACAATTTAGTTGAAGCGGCTTATCGCCAAATCTTCTTCCATGCTTTTAAATCTGATCGTCTTGGCGTAAAAGTAGCTGAGTCTCAAGTACGCAGTGGTCAAATCACTGTTAGAGATTTCATCCGTGCGCTTTTAGTTTCTGATACTTACAAACGTAGTTTTTATGATCTAAATAATAACTATCGTTTTGTTGAACAAACTGTACAGCGTGTTTTAGGACGTGATGTCTACAGCGAAAGAGAAAAAATTGCTTGGTCAATTGTCATTTGTACTAAAGGATATAATGCCTTTATTGATCAAATTCTCGATAGCGAAGAATATTTAGATAATTTTGGGTATGATACCGTTCCTTATCAACGCCGCCGTAACTTACCCGGCCGTGAACTTGGAGACAGACCCTTTAATATCACTTCTCCCCGTTACGATGAATACTATCGTTCAATTTTTGGCTTCCCTCAAATCGTTTGGCAAAATGCTACTCGTAGCTACAAGTCTGCGGATAAACTGGTTAAAGCTGGGGATCCTGCTAATTTCTTAAATATGGCTCGTAGCCTCAATTATACTCCTGCTAATACTGGCAGAGTTTCTACTGCTAATATTAATTTAAACATGGTTCCTTACCGTAAAAAATAGATTTTAATTCATCTTTTTTTAGGTAATTAACTCTAGTCACGGATCAACAAAATGATTTGGTATTTATTACTTGATTATTTTGGGGATCCGTGACTTGTCAATTAATACCATTTTTCTAAATTTGTGATATAGATATTAAGCCCTAAATTCCTTAAAAATGGCGATTTGGGGGCATCGTAAGTTAATTGTAAATTGCCAAGAAGATAATTTTAGATCTTAGTTTTTGTTGAGAATTAAATGTTTTTAGTTAATGGAAAAATCGAAAAAATTTACTTCAAACTTTTTGAGTTAGAAGGTTTTGTTTTAAAGAAGTCTAGCCTTAGAGGGGCTGATCATGTAAAATGATTTCTTAGATAAAAGTAAACAAATGTAAAGATAATTAACTTTTTTTAAAGTAAGCAATTATGCCTAAATTTTTTAAACAAAGATTTTTAATGCCTTTTTTAGCCGTCACTTTAGCAGTGATTAGTTGGTTTTCCTCTGGTGGTGAGGCTTTAGCGGTATATCGTCCCGAATTATTACCAGATTATGAAACCCCTGTGATTGATTTAGCCAATTTTCTGCCTAGTTTACAAGAGGAATCTTTAATTAATAATATTAAACAATTTGAAACAGAAACAGGATGGAAATTAAGAGTTTTAACTCAATATGATCAAACTCCCGGAAGGGCTGTTAAAGATTATTGGGGCTTAGATGACAAAAGTATTTTATTAGTTGCCGATGGGAGAGGGGGTAATTTATTAGCATTTAGTATTGGTGATGCGGTTTATGATTTAATGCCTCGAACTTTTTGGATTGAGTTACAAACTCGTTTTGGTAATCTTTATTTTGTGCGGGAAAATGGAAAAAATAATGCGATTACTGAAGCCATTGATACGGTAGAACAATGTTTATTAAAAGATGGTTGTTTAGTAGTTCCGGGATTACCAAGAGAGCAATGGTTATTAACATTAATTAGTTCAATTGTTGGGGGAATAATTTTCGGTTTTGCGGCCATTCCCCGTAAACAAAATCAAGTTTTTGCTTGGAAATGGGCTTTAATTATGTCTCCTTTATGGGGCATTTTATTTTTAGCTTTTGGCATCGGGCCTGTGGTTACTAGAACTACTGAATTTTTGCCGATTTTCCGTAATATTATGGGTTTTTCTTTAGGTGCTTTAGTTGCCTATTTATCCCCCATGATCAGTCAATCTAATGCCACAGAATAAGGAATAATTGATCATAAACTGATAGCTGATAGCTAACAAATGACTAATGACTAATTACAAATTCTTGTTTTAATTCCCTTGCCATTAAAGCTTGAACTGCTTCTTCTGGACTTTTTTCCCCATTTAATAATTGATAAACTTGTGAACAAATGGGGACATAAATATTTTCTTGATTTGCTAATTTCATTAATACATTTGTTGTATTTACCCCCTCGGCCGTACCTTCCGATTCTGCTAAAATTTCCTCTAAAGTCTTGCCCTGTGCAATTTTAAATCCTACTTGATAATTGCGAGAAAGGGGACTGCTACAGGTAGCCAATAGATCCCCTAAGCCCGATAAGCCCATAAATGTTTCCGCCCTTGCCCCCCAATAGGTCCCCACTCTAATCATTTCAGGTAAAGCACGAGTTAATAAGGCCGCTTGGGCATTTGTCCCTAAATTTAACCCTGCACAAACTCCGGCGGCGATCGCCATGATATTTTTTAAAACCCCTCCCAACTCCGTACCAATGGGATCATCATTAACATAAACTCGAAAACTCTCACAAGCAAAAACTTCTTGAATTATTTTGGCCGCCTCTAAATTTTGACTAGCCACCACCGTAGCCGCCGGAAGACCTTGTTCAATTTCCTTAGATAAATTAGGGCCTGATAAGACCACAATGGGATGATCAGCAAAAGCTTTTTGCCACAGATGGGAGGGGGTATCAAGGGTACGAGGATCTAAGCCTTTTGTGGCCGTAACAATAATTGCCTCTTGAGGAATAGTCACCGTTTGCAATTGTTCAATTAAAGATTCTAAACCTTTCATCGCTACGGCGGACACTAAAATTTGAGCATCTGAAACTACTTGTGTTAAAGACTCTTGACTATGCCTTGACCAGAAACGAATTAAATGATTATTTTTTTGGGCTAAATGTCCTAAAGCCGTTCCCCATCTTCCCGCCCCGATCACTGTAATTGTTTTTTGATTTTTAGTCATAAAATTAAATTGATTAAAATATTAAATTGTCAATTGTCAATTGACAACTGATAAAATTATTTTTGATATTGCCCACCCCACAATTATTTTATCTTTAATTAGACTTAACTCCTTAGCAGTTTTAATTGATAATTACCTGTGTCAATTATCAATTATCAATTGTCAATTGATGATGTTATACTTAATCATTATTCAATTTTACTATTAATATTAATTAAAATGACTTATCGTAACCCTACACCAACTGTGGACATAATTATTGAATTAATAGATCAACCAAACCGCCCGATTATCTTAATTGAAAGGAAAAACCCACCCTATGGATGGGCTTTACCTGGGGGTTTTGTGGATTATGGCGAATCGGTGGAAACCGCCGCCCAACGTGAAGCCAAAGAAGAAGTTAATTTAGATGTGGAACTAATGGAGCAGTTTCATGTTTATTCTCAGCCCGATCGAGATCCACGTCAGCATACTTTAAGCGTTGTTTTTCTTGCTACGGCCACCGGAGAAGCAAAAGCCTGTGATGATGCCAAAAATTTAAAAATTTTCCTACCCTGGGAGTTTCCGGCCAATCTTTGTTTTGATCACGCTCAGATTCTCAAAGATTATTTAAAATATCGTCACTACGGGATTCGCCCCTAACAGTTACCAGTTAAACGGCTGGAGAAGAACTAGCCACAAACCATAATAGCAATACCATTAATAAAACAGATAGTTTAATCGTAATATACATAATACTATCTGGGGTCATAAATGTGTGCATCATATACTTATCCTCCGCACTCTATATTTAGATCTTGCGCCTTTAGACTATCACTTTGGTTAAAATTTTGAGCATCTGTTACAAAACTTATTATTTGTTATTGCTTATTGGTCATTTGTCATTTGTAAACTATCAATTATCCATTATCAATTGTTTGTTCTATTGCTTCAATTAAACTTTTAATTTCGGCTTGGCCTTGGGATGGCTCAAATGTTAAGGGGAATTTTCCTGAGGTTAACATCCTCAAACCAAGGGGTAAAATACTTGATAATCCTTTTAAATCTTTAAGATTATTACTCATCACAGTTAAACCAAATTTACGCTCATCAATCCAGCCTCCTTCCTTGACTAAATCTAATAAAATTTTACGGTGACGAACGGCACGACTAGGATCTTCCTCATCTTTAGATTTTAAAATTTCTTTTTTAATTTCACTGATTTGATCGAGGGGATCCACATCTACAGGGCAAACTTCATTACACATATAACAACGGGTACACCCCCAAACTCCCGTTTTAATATCATTATAATTTTCTAATCTTGTTGGGGTTTGATCATCTCTGGAGTCGGCGATCATTCTTTGGGCTTTGGCTAAGGCATGGGGTCCCACAAACTCAGGATTAACTTCAACGGCGTTACATTCAGAATAACAAGCCCCGCATAAAATACAATTACCCACTTGATTAAGTTGATCCCTTTCTTGGGGTGTTTGTAAAAATTCCCTTTCGGGGATCTGTCTAGCTTTACTACTCACATAAGGCTCAACCTGTTCTAAATTATCCCAAAATTTACTTAAATCTACAACTAAATCTTTAATAACTGGAAAATTACCTAACGGAGCGATCGTAATTTCAGGAATTTGATCACAATTTTCTTGAGGTGAAAAACGAGCAATTTCAGTGCCAATATTATGTTGACAAGCTAAAATTGAACGACCATTTACCCTCATCGTACAACTGCCACAAATCGTATTACGACAATTTTTGCGCAAAGTTAAACTGCCATCTTGTTCCCATTTGATCCGATTTAAACAATCTAAAATTGTCTGGGCAGGGGTGACATCTAAACTATAACTTTGAACTCTAGGGGCGGATTTTTGTTGTTGACGAATAATGTTAAAAATAACTTTCATTGTTTAATTGTCCTCTGGTCAAATAGATTGAAACTTTAATTGAATAAGTAAAATTTCCCCACTTAGTTAAAAATAAGTATAACACCAAGTCAGGCAAGGTTTGAGCAGGTTGAACTCAGGAAAAAATTTAAACTAGATCAATTTATATATAGTGTAAAACAAAGTTCAGTTGATCGAAAAATCTCAAGGGGTACTCAGGTATTTTTACTCTCAAAACCAAATCAGACCATTATTTTTTTTGAATAGCACATCTCAAAACTGGTTATTTTTTAATTGCCCAGACTCATCACCCGAAAATTTTTGCTTAAGAAAAAAAAATAATTTTTTTTCTTGAAAATTTGTGGTATTTTTTAGTAAAGTAATGTTATGATTTTTGTATACCAGTAAATAGGTAAATTTAAAATAACAGATACTAAAAAAAAACAACGCAGGTTATTAAATTATGTCTGAAACAACTAACGCTCCCTTAACAGGAAAAGCTCTCCTGCAAAAAGTAAAAGAGCTATCACACTTACCCCGTCGTGAAACAGCTAAAAAATGTGGATATTTCAGCACCAGTAAAGGTGGTCAAGTTCGGGTAAATTTAACTGACTTTTACGATGCAGTCCTAGCGGCCAAGGGTGTTCCCTTAGATCCAGAAGGTTCTAAAGATGGACGTGGACGTGAACCTACTTATCGTGTTAGTGTCCACAAAAATGGTCAAATTGTGATTGGTTCTACCTATACAAATGCAATGGGTTTAAAATCAGGAGATGAGTTTGAAATTAAGTTAGGATACAAACATATTCATCTCAAACAACTTGATGGAGAGGCAGAAGACGAGGCTTAAATTTTATTTTTTAATCTCTTTTTCTGTTGCACAAAATTCAAAAAATTACCGTTATCTGAGCATATTCTCAGGTGGCGGTTTGTCTGTTTTTTTATTTTTAAGTGGTCTGGCTTCAACATTATTTACTGATTGGTGATCTCAGACTTTGGGATTTTTGTGATCACATTTGATCATAATTCTTAAAAAAACTACATCAATTAATTGGGTAATTTTAGATTATACTTGAAACAGATCACAGGCTGATCAAAATTTATTAAATAATTGATCCCAAAGATTAATCTTAATAGTAATTTTAATAGTAATTTTAATAGTAATTTTAATAGTAATTTTAATAGTAAGATGACGGCAGAAGTAACTTATTTAGAATTATCAGAAGAAGGCGGATCGGCTCATAAATTTTATGAAGTAACCGTTGAGGGTACGGAAGTTAAAATTCGTTATGGTAGAATTGGGGAAACTGGAAGGGTTGATGTTAAAAGTTTTCCTAATGTTGACAAAGCCCAAACAGAGGCACAGAAAAAAATTAAAGAAAAACTGCGTAAAGGTTATGAAAAAGCGGTAATGGGTGTTAGAAAAAAACGCTCTATTACCCGTAGGGATGTCACTAGCACCCCCTCAGCAATTAAAATTAAAGCTCCTTTATTGTGGCAATTTAAGTCTGGATCCTCAGCTTTTGGTATCTTTATTGATGATAATTGTTGTTGGGTTGGTAATCAAAAAGGTTTAGTTTATAAACTTAATCATGATGGTGAAATTCTCAATCAATTTCAGTTACCTGAAGGGGTAAAATGTTTAGTTGGTGATAATATTTGGATTTATGCAGGTTGTGATGATGGAAATGTTTATGATTTAACAGGAAAAATACCCCGTTTAGCCTATACAATTGATGAAAATATTGATATTTATTGGTTAGATATTGATGATGGAATTTTAGCGGTTTCTGATGTTAATGGGGCGGTAGTTAAAATTAACCCTGAAGAAGAATTAGAATGGACTCGTTTAAGTCTGGGGTCTTCTGGCTGGATGGTTAGAATAGACTCACAAAATATTTATCATGGTCACACAGGCGGTATTACTTGTTATGATCTGCTGGAAGGGAAAAAAATCTGGCATCAAAATACGAGGGCGGTTTTATTTGGTTGGCAGGAAGAAAACTCAGTTTACGGCGGCACGGCCGAGAAAAAAGTTTATAAAGTGAGTAAAGATGGGCAAATGCAGGGGGAATATAATTGTAATTCCTCTGTTTATTCCTGTGCCACTTCCCCCCAAGGTGAATATGTTTTTGCGGGGGATAGTTCTTCATCTCTTTATTGTTTTAGTGAGGATGGAAATTTAGTCTGGAAAGTTGCTACGGGCTGTGGTTCTGCCCTTTCGATGCAATACCATCAAGAGCGTTTATATCTTGTAACTACGGATGGTTCTTTTGCCTGTATGGATGTAAGTCCGGCGGCGATCGCCTCGGCCAAGGTTGGAGAATTACCGGAAACTATTAGTATTCAAGCTCCCTCAAAAGCACCTTTTAATATTAATTCAACTGAGTTAGAAACTACTAATAATAGTAGTCAAGGAGTTATTTTAGAATGTATAGAACAGGGCAACAAATTAAGAATCAGAGTTATATCAGAGGGTTTTAATTCAAATTGGAATGTACAATTTCCGAAAAATTTGAGGGAAAAAGGAGCTAAATATTTAGTTGAAGAATTAAAAGAATCAACAAAAGGCGGTTTTTACCGAGTTTATGGAGAAATTAAAAAATTAATTTAGAGGAATTATAAATTAATAATAACTCTGGTAATATCGCCTAATTGTTCTTGATTTTGTGATTTTATTTGATTAGAAGGGGGTATAATTGGCCAATGTTGGCCGATTTTATTTAAAAATTGATCCTGTTGTTTTCTGGCATCTAAATAATTAATGCCATTATTCAAAATAGCAAAGCAAACATGACCATAATTTTTAGTAGGAATTATGCCCCCCAATGCGCTAACATTAATCGAGGGTAATGTACCTGTTTTAAAACTAATTCCTTGGGGAAATTTGCGATTTTCAGCCGTTCCATCTCGATCTTTTCCACTAATAGGAAATAACTCCTCTATTGTTACATTATTTTTAGCTAAAAAATGATCTAATTTTAACAACATTTGACACACTGCCGAGGGAGAAATTTTATTTTCTCCACTTAAACCTGAACCATTTACTAAGGTAATTTCTTGGGGATCAATTTGAGCAAAGCTTGTGACTATTTCCCTCATTTGTTGAGGCTTTCCAACCTGTTCTGCTAACATTTGAGCAATAAAATTATTGCTATATAAATTCATTTGTCTTAAAATTTCTTTTAAATTTAAAGATTCTTGAGTTAAAATTAATCTACTATTAATTGGTAAACTGTTAATTACTTTAATATTACCGTTAATTTTAACAAATGGCCGAGGTGTTTTTGGGGGGAAAACTTCAAATATTTTAGTAATTTCTTTTTTCCATAAATTTTTATTAAATGCTTCTTTTAAAAATTCGCCGGATCTTTGGGGATTTTTTTGAAAATTCATCTTAAAATTATCAAAAATTAATAAATTTCCTTTAATTTGCCAAATGCCTATTTGATTTAATTTATTACCAAGGGCGATGGCTTCTTCCCAAACATATAAGGGATTACCTCCACCTTGAATAATTAAATCTCCATTTAAAATGCCATTTTCAATATTACCATTCGTATAAATTAAAGTATCAAAATGATGATTAAAACCCCATGTTTTTAAACTAGCAATAGTGGTTACAATTTTAGTTAAGGAAGCGGCTGAAACTGGAATTTTAGCATTTTTTTCAACAAATTTTACCCAATCAGATTCAATTATTATTCCCTGTTGATCAGGTGAAAAACCTTTATTTTTTAATGCTTGTAAATATTGATTAGTTAATTTTTGAATCATGGGATCCGGTTGGATTGGAATTTGAAAAATAGAGGCTTGATCCCATAATAATAAATTTAAAGGTGGTAATTTTTCATTTTTTTGATTACCAAATTGTAATAAAACACTTAATAAACTAATCGTTAATATTTTAAACATATTTTACTCTAAAATTCCCAATAAAATTTGTCCTAATTCCCTTAACTTTTGAGGTACTTGAAATCAGTTTAAATCTTGATAGATAATTCTGTCAATTGTCAACTGATAAAACTTGACAATAATTGTAATATGTGTGTAATATAATAATATTAAAGAAAAGAATCGAAGATAAAGGGGTAAAAATGGTTACAGTTAATCACAATCAAAATGAGCAGGATTTACGTTTAGAAATGCTTAACAGTTTGTTGACAACTCCCCATCGTCAACTAGAGCAGGTTTCTCAACTTCATAGTAATATGATCGCACAGGATCCCCTATTTTACGGGCATTTAGCCGTCTGGTATCAAAAAAATGGCGATGTGAGGGATCATCAAGAGGTTTTTGTGGGAAATCTTTTAACTTCACCGTTAAAAGCCCATCGTGATGCGGGTTTTGTGATGTTACAAGATTTTCCCCCCTATCAAGTGGCACGGATCGTAGATTTTTTAAAACAACAAAAAAATAAAATGCCCAGATCCGCGCGCACGGCGGTGATCCGTTATTTACGCAAAAGAGAAAGTAATAATCATAATTTCGATCGCTCGGCCTTAAGGGGGCGTAAGGCGATCAAACATCTTTATGCTAGTTTACATATTAAGCCCAATGCCCGTGCCGATGCCATTTTATTTAAAAATAAACCCCCTCAAGATAGTTTAGCCTATGCCCTCAAACAACTGGCTAAAGCCGAAACTCCGGCGGATCAAGCCATGATGATTGTAACCCATCAGATCCCCTATACCATTGCGGTGGGGGCGCTTAAACAGTTAACACCCACCGTTTTAGCGGCTTTAATTAATGGGATGACTCCCCAAGAGGTCATTAATAATTTAAAATCCCTTAAAGATAAGGGTGTGATGGATAATCTTGATCTCAAAGAGTTAATTAATCAAAAGTTAGAACAGGCTCAAACTGATACAAGGGTATCAGCCCTGAAAAGTCGTGTGGCTTCTAATGCTACGGAGTTGGATCAGGAGACTCAAGAGCGATTAAATCAGATTATGGAGCAACAGATCAAGCAAAAAGGGAAAATTTCTAAGCCTACTGCTTTATTAGTGGATAAGTCTTCTTCAATGGATAATGCCATCGAGGTGGGTAAACAGATCGCTACTCTTATTTCAGGGGTAACGGAGGCGGATCTATTTGTCTATGCTTTTGATACCATGCCCTATGCTGTAACGGCCAAGGGTAAAACTTTAGCTGACTGGGAAAAAGCTTTTGAGCATATTAAGGCGGGAAATGCCACCAGTGTGGGTGCGCCCGTTGATATTATGACTAAGAAAAAACAGTTAGTTGAGCAGTTTATTATTATTACGGATGAGGGGGAAAATACTCCGCCTTATTTTGATAGTGCTTTTCAAAAGTATTGTGAAGAATTAAAGGTTATTCCTAATGTTATTATTGTTAAAGTTGGTTATTCTTATGACCATATTGAGCGCCAATTAAAAGAGAAAAAAGTACAAGTTGATACCCTTGAATTTAAAGGTGATTATTATGCTTTACCTAATTTAATTCCTTTATTAAGTCGCCCTTCCCGTTTAGAATTATTAATGGAAATTATGGAAACCCAATTACCTCAAAGAAAAGATCATTAGCTATTAGCTATCACAGATCAATCGTCATTTATTTTTTAGAATTTTTTAGAACAAAAAGTGGGGTATCTAACAAATTCCCCACTTTTGAAAACCAACTCATGACTTATTACTTAGATTAATGTTATAGTAAGATCAGATCATAATTAATTTTTAATAATAATTTTGAAAAAAGGAGACAATTGTGCAGAATTTTCCTAAAATATTTCAATTTAATGATTCTGGTTTTGGCTGTTTATTAACTTTTTTTCTAATAGCTGTTTTATTAGGTTCTTTTGGTTTAAGTTGGCTTGTTAATAGTGTTTTAATTTTAGTTTTATTATTTTTATTATTACCAATTATCGCTTGGATCGGTCTTAATTGGTGGCTTAAACGCAGTCAAGTTACCGATCAATGTCCCGTTTGTAATTATGAGTTTACTGCTTTTAAAAATATTGATTGTGTTTGTCCTAATTGTGGCGAAAACCTACAAATATCTTCTGGTAAGTTTATGAGGATTGCACCACCCGGAACGATTGATGTTGAAGCGGTTGAGGTTTCTGTTCAAAGAATTGAAGGAGAATAATTATATTTCTAGTTAGTTATTTTTTATTTTTAAAATATTATCTCCTGAATTAATTGTGAGGGTAAAATCATAACTGTTTTGATTGCGATCGCCCACATAAATAAAATAGGTATCTTGAGGCCAAAGCCCTGAGATCGAGAGGGTTTCACCCGTGCTAGACTCGGCAAAAGAACAAAATTGAGTTTGGGTATTTTGACCAATCACAAATAAAGTAGGATTAGCATTTATATTCTCAATATTAACAGCAATATTCATAAAAGTATTATCATTATCTAAATTAATCCGGTAATTAGGATTAAGGTTAAGATAGCCACAGCCTTGATGAAGATCAGTTCCACCCGATCGCCCATTAACGATAATTGACTCAGAATTATTACTTTGAGAGATCAAATTTTGAGCTTGAACAATTACAGTAGAGCTAGTAAAAAAACTACTCACTAAACCGATAAAAATTAATAATTGATGACTAAATTTTGTCATTTTAATTACCTCCTTTTTTATTATATAATAAGTGATCCATGTTGCAAAATTGCCTGAAAATATTTACTTTATTAAGTGTTATGACGTTTTGCTACAACTAATGTTCCATTAAACAATTGATAGTGGACAGTTAAGAATAAATTTTTTATTGTCCAATCAATTAAAAATGCTATAATTAAGACTAATTAGTTAATTATTTCTTACTGATTATTTATGGATTATTCATCAGAACAAAATCAAAAACGAACCATTGAAGAAATTGAAGCAGAAATTGAACATGAAGTTGCTTATAATTCAAGTAATTCAAATCAAATTCCTGTTTCTAGTCCTTTTTTAAGTCAGTTTTTAACACCTATTAAAAATTGGGTTATTTCTTTACCACCCATCGGTAAAATTTTAGTAGGTTTTGCTGGGGTTATGATTGGCTTATCTGTAATTAAAACAACTTTTATGATTGTTACTTCTTTAATTTCTTTAATTGTTATTGGTAGTTTAATTTATTTGGGTTACAAATTTTTGATTAAATCAAATTAGTTATTGGTTATTAGTTTTTAGTTATTGGTTTTTAGTTTTGACAACAAATAACTAATAATTATAATTCATATTTGACAATTCGCTCATGATCGCCTATGGCATAACAAGTAACTTTTAATCTTTCAAGAATTTGACTTTTGACAGTACAATCATTATTTTGAAATGCTAATAATAAACATTCTTCATAAATTTTAATAGCTTGTTGATAATTTTCTAATGCTTCATAGGCGATTCCCATTGCACTCAAAGATTGGGCTTGAGATCGAAAATCATTAAGATTACTTGAAAGATTAAAGCGTTTTTGATTATAATTAATCACCCCAAAATAATCCCCTGAAATATAACAAGTATTGGCTAAAGTTCGTAATAATTGATTTTCCAGACGTAAATCTTTACGACTATGAGCGATTTCTAAACATTGATCATAATAATTAATTGCCTCATGGTAATCTCCTAAACCATAATAAGCATTGCCTAAATTTTTTAATATTTGATAACAAATATCTTGATCTTTAATTTGTTTTGCTAAAGTTAAACTTTCTTTTTGATATTTAATAGTTGCTTCTTGATTTCCTAAATTTTTATAAGCTAAACCTAAATTATTTAAAGCCGCTATTTGGCCTTTTGAATTTTTTAATTTGCGAAACATCTCTAAGCTTTTTTCTTGATATTCAATTGCTTTTTCATCATTTTCTAAATGACGGTAAGAATTGCCAATTGAACTATATAATTCAGCAATTAAATTTTGATCTTCTACGGCTAAAGCATAGTTTAAACTTTGATTGGCTTCTTTAATGGCAGTTTGATAATGTTTTAGTTGATAATCAATGGTACTTAAATGATAATAAACTTTAGCTGAGGCTGATTTATTTTGAATTTTATCTAATAATTTAATTGCTTCTTTTAATAAATTAATTGCTTGGGTTAATTGGCTTTTATGTTTACATTCTAAGGCTTGTTGAAATAAAGTTTCTGCTTGATGTTGTAAATCTATTTCCTCTGTAGACACAGGCGAATTGATCGCCATATTTTTGCTAAAAGGCATAATGGTATTTCCATCTTCTGGAATAGGAATTTGTGAAGAAAAATTGTCAGTGCCTGAGCGAAATTTCATTGTTCTTTTCTTAAAAATAAATATTCTTATTTTAATTATAAAATAGTTTAATCTAAATGAGTTTTTTCTGAAAAAAGTTAGTTTTTATCTTTTTATTTAATAACCAATGTGCGATCGGCATTTGTGAGTAATCAATATTAAGTGAAGATAGTTTAAGTTTAACTATCATTATTTTAACTTTAAAATTAAATTTAAGCCAAGTTAATTTGTTAAGTTCTAACTCTAGGATCCAAAAAACTATAGGTAAGATCAGCAATTAAATTAAAAATAACAATTAAAATTGCATAAATAAAAGTAATGGCCATAATTACGGGGGTATCACTACTATAAATTGATTTAATTAATAATTCTCCTATGCCCGGCACTCTAAAAACTTGTTCAGTTATTAATGCTCCTGTAAAAATAGCGGGAAGATCTAAGGCAATTAAGGTTACAACGGGGATTAAAGAATTGCGTAAAATATGTTTAATTAATACTTTAAATTGACTTAATCCTTTAGCGTAAGCTGTTTTAACATATTCTTGATTTAATTCTTCTAATACCGATGAACGAATAAAACGCATTAAAGTGGCTGATTGATATAATGTTAAAACGGAAATTGGCATAATTGATTGTTTAATTTGTGCAATTAAACTATTAAAGTCTGTTACTTTTAAGGTACTATCATAAATAAAAGGAAACCATTTTAATTGCACACTAAAAATAATTATAAATATAATTCCTGTAAAAAATGTGGGTAAGGAAAAGCCTAAAAATGAAAAAGTTGTTACTAATTGATCTAAAAAACTATATCTTTTGATGGCTGAAATAATACCCAATGGAAAAGCAATAATTATTCCTAAAATATAGGCTATTCCTACTACCATTAAAGTGGTGGGTAAACGCTGTAAAATTAAATCTAAAACGGGGCTACGACTGGTAAAAGAATAACCCAGATCACCATGTAAAAAAGCCCATGCCCATTTTAAATAACGAATATAAATCGGTTGATCTAAACCGAGCGATCGCCTGATATTTTCCCTTATTTCTGCGGTAATTGAGGGATTAGTCGCAAATTCACCCATTGGATCTCCGGGGGCTAATGCTAAAATGGCAAAAATTACCATACTAATGGCAATTAAAGTGGGAATTGATGTTACTAAACGCTTTAATAAATAACGAAACATAATTAATTAATTGATAAATAATAATGGATAATTGATAATTAATAATTAATAATTGATAAGCTGTTCAGCATTTAAACCACTTTAACAGAATTACCTTTGTGTTTTAACTTACGATGCCATTGAATAATTAGTTCCCCTTCATTCAGGAGTTTATGTAATAATAATTCTAAATCTTCAATTGATCTAAAAAGACGATTAGCTACATATTCTTTTGCACTATGCCATACTAATTCTATTAAGTTATAATCAGGGCTATATGTCGGCAAAAATTCTAATCTTAAATTTGGCATTTCTGCTTCTATTTTCTGATTTATTTCTTCATTTTTATGAAAACTAGCATTATCCAATATAATCACTATTTTTGCACCTTTTTCAGCAAAATCTTTCGCCTCATTTCCTTGTGCTACCCACTCATCAATTAACTCTTGATAAAATTCTTTCATTACTTCATAAAAATTTTGTTTATCTCCTTTTTCTATAAATTCTACCCATCTTTTTTATCTGAATATCTGATCGCCCCCATGACATTTATTCTTCCTTTTCTTCTATCCCCTCTTACTTTTTTCTCTTTCCTTTTTACACCAATTTTTTCTTCTTATTACTCTCAAACTGAATCCACTTTCATCCCAAAACCATACCTGTAGCCTTTCTGGATTTTTTATTGTTATTTTTAAATATTCTTTTAATTCCTTTTTAAACACTTTTCTTTTCTTCTCATCCCACTTATCTTCTAAGCTATGTTTTGCCCAGATATAAACGTACTTTTTCTCTCTAATATTCTTGTTACTTGTGAACTACTTAATTTTATTCCTGTGATTTCTTCTAAGTATATTGCTAATCTTTTTCCTGTCCATCTGCCAAATTCATAACCTAATTCTTCTGGGTCTTTTTCTACTGTTTCTAATAATATTTCTATATATTTATCTGTCGCTTTTCTATGATTTCCTTCCATTCTTTTATCTTTCAATGTCTCCATATTTTCTGGATCGGCGTGAATACACCAGTAGTTTACTTTGTTGACACCACAACCGATAAAATCTGCAATTTCTGCTTGAGTTTTTCCATCATTTAACAATAATAAGATTAAAATTCTTTCTCTAATATCTGGATGTTCCTCCTCTTTTAGAGCTTTTTGTAACATTTCTTTTTGTTCTTGTTTTAGATAATTCTTAACTGGCATTTTTTTTCACTCCTTTTCTTTTTGCTTTTATTATACCCTATTTAAAAGACGAACAGCTTAAATAAGGCCAATTAATGATAATCTAATAAATCGTTACACTGAATTATAAAAGGAAAAACTAATGGAAAGAACATTTATCATGGTAAAACCCGATGGAGTACAACGCAATTTAGTCGGCGATGTGATCTCCCGTTTTGAAAAAAAAGGTTTTACCCTTGTGGGGCTTAAACTGATCAGCGTATCACGGGAATTAGCAGAAAAACATTATGATATTCATAAAGAAAAATCATTTTTTAATAGTTTAGTTGAATTTATCATTTCTGCTCCCGTTGTGGCTATGGTTTGGGAAGGAAATGGAGTAGTAGCCGCCGCTAGAAATTTAATCGGTGCAACTAATCCCATTGCGGCCGCTCCGGGTACAATTAGAGGGGATTATGGCGTTAATATTGGCCGCAACCTCATTCATGGCTCCGATGCGCTAGAAACCGCCCAAACAGAAATTGCTTTATGGTTTAGTGAAGATGAGTTAGCCTCTTGGCAACCTACTATTACTCCTTGGTTATATGAATAAATAATAAGTGGGAAGTAATAAGTAATAAGTAATAAGTAATAAGTAATAACATAATTTGGCTACTTAATTATCAATTATTCAATATTATTAATTATCCATTATCAATTAATTATGACATCTATTCCTTTATCAGAAATTGTTAATATTACTCGTCAAATTGCATGGGGAGCGGGTAATATTCTTAGGGCTTATTATCAAGGAAATGTAACCGATCATGCTTTGGAAATTAATGATAAAAAAGATGGGCCTGTTACCAGTGCGGATCTGGCCGCTAATCATTATATTTTAGAACAGTTACAAAGTGCTTTTAAAGATGAAGATTTTGGCTATTTAAGTGAAGAAACTTTCAAAATTAAAGAAGGAAAAGCCCTCCCTCAAGACTGGGTTTGGATCATTGATCCTTTAGATGGGACGAGAGATTTTATTGATAAAACAGGGGAATATGCGATCCATATTGCTTTAACTTATCAAAAAGAACCAGTTTTGGCGGTGGTAGTAGTTCCTGAAGCACAAAAACTTTATTTTGCAACTAAAGGAAATGGCACATTTGTGGAAACAATTGACGGAAATATTACCCCTATTAATGTGTCAAATCGTCAAAAAATTGAAGAATTAAATTTAGTTGCTTCCCGTACCCATCGAGATTTAAGAATGCAACATTTATTAGATCAATTAAACTTTAAAGAACGTCATTATGTGGGAAGTGTAGGCTGTAAAATTGCCTCAATTCTTGAACAAAAAACCGATGTTTATATCTCCCTTTCTGGTAAATCTGCCGCTAAAGATTGGGATTTTGCCGCACCAGAATTAATCTTAACAGAAGGGGGCGGAAAATTTACTTATTTTGAAGGAAATTGTTTAAAATATAATCAAGGTGATGTACATAAATGGGGGGGAATTATGGCTAGTAATGGTCATTGTCATGAAGATTTATGTAATCAAGCTTTAGCTATTTTAAAAGAATATGATCAACAATAAAATTATTTGTAGTTGGGCTTTAGCCCTAATCAGCCCACCTTATAAACTTCTTTTTTGATAATACTTAGTTAACTATTTATATTGAAAAATTTTGATCGATCGAATCTATAATTTTGACAAAATACCTTCTACTAATACTGCTATTTGGGAATTAATAGAAAAAGGAGAAAAACCGCCTTTTGTTGTATTAGCAAAAGAACAAACGGCGGGTAAAGGACAATGGGGGAAAGCTTGGCAATCTGGGCTTAATGGCTTATATTTATCATTAGCATTAAGCCCAAAGATTGAGGTTAAAAATGCCATTCACTTAACGATTTTAAGTGCTTATGGAATTGCCAAACAATTACAAAAATATCAAATTCCCGTACAATTAAAATGGTTAAATGATTTAATTTTAAATCAAAAAAAATTAGGGGGAATTAAAATTGAAACTAAAATTAAAAATAATTTGATTGAAACGGCAGTGATCGGAGTGGGAATTAATTGGCAAAATGAAATTCCTGATCATGGCATTAATTTACAATCTTTTTTCAGGGAAAATAATCTTAATTCAATTCAATCTTTAGAAGAATTAACAAGTCTTGTTATTTCGGGGTTACTATCAGCTTATGAAGTTTATTTAAAAGAAGGAATTAAACCAATTTTATCGGGTTATCTTGAATTTTTAAATAGTATTGGTAAAGCCATCGAAATTAATGGAAATAGGGGTATAATTACCGGAGTTAATGAAAAAGGAGAATTAAAAGTTTTATTAGTTTCTCCTAATGCCAAAGCGGAAATTTATGTTCCATCTGGTACAATTAGTATCGGTTATGATTAATTTTTTAGTGCAAATTTTTGTTAAATTAAAGTTAATTTAATTTAGCGATCTCCTGTTTTTCTAATAAGATTTGATCGGTCAATAAATCTTTAACCGTAGCTAATAAAATTCGATATTCATTAACTTCAAAATTAACTAAAATCCGATCCATTCCAAACATTCCGGGAGGGTTTAAATTGGCAATACAAACATCTTGATGATGGTATTCTAAAGAGCGATAAATTTCTTTTTGAGTGAGATTTTTACTGGTCATTCTACCTAAATGATCGTAGGTTACTTCACCTTGAGAAATTTTCCCTAACTCCCCAATATCTAAACGAAAAGTAGTTTGATCGGGCTTAACAACTTGTAAAATTAAAGGTTCTTCTCTTTGACAAGGATATTTTGTTCCTGCTGAAAAAAGTGGATAAAAATAATAAATTTTTTGAAAATTATCCCAGAGTCTAATGGCGTAACTATGGCGTAAATAATCATTAATTTCGATTACTTTTTCTAAACTTAAAGCACCATGACACACCGCTTCAAAGGGTTTATCTAATTTGACTTTATTCTTGCCAAAATAGAACATAATTAATTGTTGAATAGCGGGAATTAAACAAGTACCTCCTACTAATAAAACTTGTTCAATTTCAGTTTTTTTAATCCCTTTAGTTAAGGCAATATTAATAATTTCATCTAAGGCATCTCTTAGCTGTTCTAATAATAAATATTTTTCTAATATTTGCTCTAATTGCTCTCGATCTAAACTAATATCATAGGACATAAAATTTTGATCATCAAACCAACTTTCTTGAGCGAAACTATCAGAAGAAAGTCTAATTTTTAATTTTTCAGCTATTTCTAATAAATTTTGCCATGCAATGGGATCAATATTTTCTCTTGATAAATTAATTTGATCTAAATAATCTTCAACAATCCAACTATCAATATCTTCTCCTCCTAAATAAATGTCAGATTTTGCAATTACTTCTGCTTTTAATTGTTGAGAAGATTGACTATGGAAATTAACAGTTTTAACTAAACTTAAATCTAATGTTCCTCCTCCAAAATCAACAACTAAAACAAGAGAGTTAGGACGTTTAACCGCATATCCTAAAGCGGCCGCTGTAGATTCATCTATTAATTGAACTTGATCAATTTCTAACTTTTTTCCTAAATCTCTAAACCAATCTAAATACCTTTCAAAAGCTCCCACAGGTACGGTAAAAATCACATTTGACGGTTTAATTTCTAAATTTTGAAGATTATGCCAAATTTGGGTAATAAAGGCTTCTGAAATGATTTCTGCGGTATATTGTTGTTGATCAATTTGACGAGGTGGGGCTTGAAAATCGGCGGATAATTCTCTTTTAAAAGCTTTAAATAAACGATGAGGTTGACTCAATCCTAATCTTTGAGATCTAACTTTTTCACCAATGATAATTTGATCATGATTTTGAACAAAAGCCAGACTGGGAATAAGGGGAATTTCTGTTAAATTATCTTGATGATTACTAATTTTAATTAAACGAGAAATAGGGTAAAATCTTAAAGTTTTGGGGAGTTTTGTGTCAGCTTCTAAAATACTAACAACGGTATTACTTGTACCAAAATCAATTGCAATAGTGGTCATATTTAACGGAAAATTATCAATTTTATACGATAGAATAAAGTATAAATCTTTTAGAAAATAAAAACTAAGATCATTTTGATAAAGTTGTAATTATAGGTCTTAATTTAGCAATTCTGCCTTTTTTTGGGGGAGGGTGAGTTGATCAGTTGTTGATCAAATTAGTATTATACTAGCAATTTGCACTTGTCCAGCGATATTTAATCAAGTATTGCTATCTTTGTACCATCTAAGTCCATTAATGCTAAAATCTAAAAAATTCAACTGTGAACTGAATAATGAGATTCGATGAATAAACAACAAGTCTACGCTCTTGATTTTGGTACAAGTAATACCGTTATTACTCGTTGGAATACTATTACTAAACAAGCCGAAATTATTAATTTACGGGAAATTTCCCAACAATTAGCTCAAAATCCTCCTCTTATTCCTAGTTTATTATATCTTCAAAATGCCCAAGATAATTTAACTTTAATTGGGCAAAATGTGAGAGATCGGGGATTAGATTTGAAAAATGATCCTCGTTTTTTTAGTTCTTTTAAAAGGGGAATTGGTGCAAATATTCAAGGTTTTTTACCTCAAATAGATGGGGAATTAGTTACTTTTGAAAAAGTGGGTGAATTGTTTTTAAATCAGGTTATTCATCATTTACAATTAGAAATTGATGCCACTCCCCATTCTTTAGTTTTAACTGTGCCTGTGGATAGTTTTGAAAATTATCGCACATGGTTAAATCGAGTTTGTCAAAAGTGGGCGATCGAGGAGATTAGATTATTAGATGAGCCAACGGCGGCCGCTTTAGGTTATGGTGTAGAAAAGGACGATTTATTATTAGTAATTGATTTTGGTGGGGGTACAATTGATTTATCTTTAGTTAAGTTAAATATTAATTCTAATAATAATTTTCAACCCCAAGGTTTTATTTTAAAATGGGGTCAAAAATTATTAGGTGAAAGTGATAGTCAACAGATAAAAACTGCGAAAGTTTTAGGGAAGGCTGGGAAAAATTTAGGGGGTACGGATCTTGATTATTGGTTAGTTGATTATTTTGCTAATACTTATCATTTACCTAAGTCTAGTTTAATTACTCGTTTAGCGGAAAAATTAAAAATTGAGTTATCTTTTCAAGAGGAAGCGGATCTATTTTATTTTAATGATGAAACTTTAGAAACTTACGAATTAAAGTTAAATCGTCAACAGTTTGAAAAAATTTTAGAAAATAACAATTTTTTTGTACAATTGGATGAATTAATGACTCAAATTCTCCAACAAGGTAGAAGAAATGGCATTGAAAGAGATGATATAAATAAGGTGTTGTTAGTGGGTGGAAGTGTGCAAATTCCGGCGGTAAAAAAATGGGTTGAAAAATACTTTAATTCCGATAAAATTTGTAGTGATCAACCTTTTACAGCCATTGCAAGGGGAGCTTTACAGTTAAATCAAGGCATAGAAATTAAAGACTTTTTATATCATAGTTATGGTATCCGTTATTGGGATCGCCGAACTAAAAAACATAATTGGCATTCTCTGATTAAAAAAGGTCAACCCTACCCTTTAAGTCAACCTGTGGAATTATATTTAGGTGCTTCTGTGGAAAATCAGCCTAGTATTGAGTTAATTATTGGTGAGTTAGGGGAGGAAAATTTAAGCACGGAGGTTTATTTTGATGGTGATCGTTTGGTGACTCGTACTGTTAGTCAAGGGGATGTTTTAGTACAACCTTTAAATGATAATGATCAGGCGAGAACTTTAGCAAAACTTGATCCCCTTGGCCAACCCGGAAGCGATCGAATTAAGTTACAATTTTTAGTAGATGAACAAAGATTTTTAAGGGTGACGGTAGATGATTTATTTACTAATGAAACTTTAATTAATAATCAAATTTTAAGTCAATTAAAGTAAATAATATTAATTAATTTAGGACGGGCAATGTTCACCTTACATTTTATTTTTGATAAGGAAATGTTTGAGAAGAAACAGGTTTTATAAGGAACAGGCAAGATGCCTGTACTACTTTATTATTTATTACTTATTACTTAATTAATTGCCCGTTAATTTAACTAAACCAATGCCACCAAAATAAAGTAATAAAATTGCGCCACCTAATAAAGATTGGGTAAAAGGATCCGTAGAAGGGGTAATAACTCCTCCTAAAATTACCGATCCTAAGATGACATAACGCCATCCTGCTAACATTTTTTGAGAAGAAATTAAGCCTAATTTTCCTAATAGAAATTGAATTACTGGAACTTGAAAAATAAGCCCTGTACAAAATAATAATAATAAAATAAATTCAAAATATTTTTCAATAGACCATAAAGCTTCAACTACATCCGCTCCATAATTAATAAAAAAGGTTAAAGCGGCCGGAATTAAAACATAATAAGCAAAAACTAAACCGAATAAAAATAAAAAAGTTGAGCCAATAACTACAGGTAAAATTAATTTTCTTTCCTTGCGAGTTAAACCGGGTAAAATAAATTGAATTATGTGATATAAAATAACGGGAGTTGCTAATAATAAACCACTATAAAAAGCGACTTTTAAAGAAACCCAAAAAAATTCCCCCGGAGCTAACTGTAAAAATTTAACATCAGATGCGGGTATTTCCAAAAAAGCCACAAGGGGCTTGACATAGAAAAAACAACCTGCCATCGTTATAAAAACGGCAATTAAAACATAAAATATTCTGAGGCGTAATTCTTCAAGATGATCAAAAAAATCCATTTCTACATCATCAGGAAGTTCATCAGAGTTATTTTCCAGATTAGGTTTGATCGCTGTGGGATCGGTTTTTTGAGAAGTCATAAGGCATTAATAAAGAAAAATATCAATTCTGTTAATTTATTTAAGAAAATGAAAAAATAGCGATTCTTATTGTATCTTAAAATGAGAAAGGAAAAATCATTGTTTCATTTCTAAGATATTATTTAAGATTTTGATTTAATTGTGATGAGGTTTAATAATGGCATTAAGAGACGATATTGAGAGTTGGGAATTAAACTCTAAGGATCCTTATTTACCTATTTCTTATGAAGGGCAAATTATCGGTTTTTGTAAACCGAATTATGCGGTGAGAATTATTAAAATTTTAAATGAAGAAGAAAATTCTCGCAAGGCTCTTTATAAAGCTTGTCAAGATTTAGTTGCTTTTAAAGGTGGTCATCCTGAAGATGTTAAATTGTATGTTAAAAAGTATTTATCTACCGCCAAACGCCCTAAACATGGCTTAGGTGCGATCATGGTTTTATTACGAGATCGACAAAAAGAATTAGATCTAAGTGATCAAGAATTTATCAAATTTTGTGATTCTTATAAATTATCTTCTCAAGAGCTTAAAAATCTCTCTGAAGGTAAGGAAATTCAAGAGGCTTCTTTACATTCAATTGCCAGAATTGTGGGTATTTCTTTTGATGATCTTTTAGTAATTCGTTATGGTTTTAAACATAATCAATAAATATAATGAACAATTGACAATTAATGATTAATAAAATCTGGATTCCCATATTCTGTTAATTTATCTGAAATTTCTGGATTATAAATTCTTAAATAATTCCAGTAATTTCCTAATACTATTTCTACATATTTCTTCGTTTCTTCAAAGGGAATTTGATCAATAAATTCTTCGGGAGTTTTGGAGGGATATTGTTTGATCCATTGATTAACATTACCCGGCCCTGCATTATAACTGGCGATCGCAAATAAAGAATTATTATTATATTCTTGATGGGTATAATTAAGATACCATGTTCCAAAATTAATATTATGATCAGGATTGACTAAACTATAATTTTTAATATTAGTTTTTTCGGCAATCCATTTACCAGTATTAGGCATAATTTGCATTAATCCTAAAGCACCAGCCGGAGACTTAATATCAGCTTTAAATCTTGATTCTTGACGAATTAAAGCAATCACTAATAAAGGATTTAATTGACGTTGATTTGACCATTTTGTCACCAATTCTTGATAGGGAAAAGGAAATAATAATAACCAATATTCTGCCCTTTTTCTTAACTCTTTCCATTGTTCAATTTCTTCAGGAGAAGTTCTATTTCTTAGATCTAAAATTAAAGAAATTCCTTGAAAATAATCACCTTTTGCTATTTTTAAATAACCATCTGTAAATTGCTCATTAACCGTTAAAGTCTTTTTATCCCCAATTTCACCCTCAAATAGGCGATAACTCTCCTCCTGTAAGCCTAAACGGTATAACTCCTGAAATAAATCCGATCCCGCCGGAAGTTTAAATTTTAACGGGGGTTTTTGAATCTGAGGATTAAAAGCTTTCAGAGTGTTAAATGTTCCCACATTCCAGCCCAAAACCTGAGCCGCCCTCCAAGCATAATAGGATTGGGCATGATTAGTAAAAATGTACTCAAAAGCAATTTTCGCATCCTTAGGCCGATCAGCCTCCATTGCCCATTTGCCAATCCAAAAGGCCGCTTTAGGGGCAAGATCACTATTGGGAGTATTAACCGTAATGGGTTGCGCCCATTTCCAAGCATAAAATATATCTCCTTTTTGAGCCAAGTTTTGAGCCATTTTCCAGCGATATTCTGAGGATATTTCTGAGTTTGAATATTGATCTAAAATTTTTTGTCTAAGTTGAGTGGCGGAAGTATAACTTTTTAAACTATCTAAAAGATTGGCTTTCGTTAAGAGAATTTCAGGGGTATCTTCTGGAAATTTAGCCATTAATTGATCTAAATAGGGTAAGGCTTCTTTCGCACTGACAAGAGAGGCATAATGTTTTAAACCTAAACGTAATTCTTCAGCATCAGGAAAAGTTTTAATTAAATATTGATAGGCTGTTTTTGCTTCTTCTGTCTTATTTTCAAGATGAAGCCCCCTTGCTATGCGGTAAATATTACGAGAGTTAGAAGGGGCTTTACGATAGGTAAAAATGGCTTTGTTATAGTCAGAATTAATCCAGTAAGCATCACCTAAAATTTCCCATTGTTGAGGAGTTAATTTATTTTGATATTCTGTTTCTAAAATTTCTTTTATTTTCTGACTATCTTGACCTTTAGGATTATTTTTAGTTAAAAATAATAATAAATCTAATTGTTTTGGATTTTGTTTTAATTTTTCCCTAATTAAGTTAAAAGTGAGAGGATAATGAGGATATTTTTTTTGTAATTGTTGGCTATATTCAGGATTTTTTTGAGCTAATAAATATAAAGCTTCAGCTTCAATGGGTGAATCGGGATAATTAGCGATTACTTGTAACCAAATAGTTTTAGCTTCGGTGTTATTATTAGTTAACTCAGAAGCTCGGCCTCTTTTTAGGAGAATATAGGGAGTTAATAAAGGGTATTGTTCTTCTAAATTTTCTAATAATCGGAGTGCTAAACCTCCTTGATATTCTTCAATTAAATCATTAGCTAATAAATAACGGGCGCGACTTTGATCTAAGCCTTTTCCACTGGTAGCGATCGCCTGAAGTTGTGCCTTTCTTTGCGCCGGAGTTTGTTGTGCTAGTTGTAAAACAATAGAGTCGGGATCATCATAATTTAAGTGGCTAAGATCAGCAAAAGATAAATCAATTCCTGTCCATTTTTCGAGATAATTTCTAACTTGAGGAGTGAATAAAACCGTCCCTAAAAGTGCAATAATAATAGTGATACTTCTCAAGATTAAATAAGATGTTTTCGTTTTTTTATTAGACATTGGATCAGGATAGATAAAGATTAAAAACTTAAAATTTAACAATTAACAATTCTACCATAACAAGCACAAAGATTAGACTGTGAATTTTCTTGAGAACATAACCAAGTATACAATTGATCGCCGTAGGAAAAATGCCACCATTCAAAGGGATGTTGTTTAAAATTAGCTTGAGTCATAATTGTTTTTAATAATTGTCTATTTTGATGATATTCTTGTGCTTGAATATCATTAGAATTAGCATAATAATTAGGGTAAGAAATTTCGGAAATTTCGTCAATTTCACCGCCCATTTTAACATTTTCTCCTAATTCATTAACTAAAGTAAGATCGATCGCCGCCCCTGTGCTATGGGGAGGAGGCATTTGGGGATCAAGACTAGGTAAAGCCCACATTTTATAGACATCTAACCATAAATTTTCTAATTCTATTTTTGATAACTGATCTAAGTTTAAATTACGCTTTTTAACTAAGTCATTAAAAGCATAATTTACCATAAATTTTTGAACTTCAACGGGGCGATAAGCGTCAAAAATTTTAATTTGCCAAAGAGGTTTAATTTGCTTTAAATATACCTGTGCTTGTAGGAGATAATTTAAAACAGTTTCCCTTAAAAAATAAGGAGATAAACCGTTATAATTTGCTCCCAACTTTTCATAAGGATGGGGATTTTCTACGGCAAATTTTTCTAAAGGAATGGCCACTAAAGGCTCATAATTTTCTTGAATTTTAATGTTATAATGGGGTTTCATCAGAAGTTAATAAAGTTAAATGTTCAATAACTAATAACCAATAACTAATAACCAATAACTAATAATTATTTCCCAAAACCTTTACCTTTAGTAGTAGAAGGTAAACAGAAACAATTATTAATTTGTTCCTTTAATTGTTCATGATCTAAATTTTGGCCAATTAACACAAGTTGAGTTTTTTTCGGTTTATTATTCCACTCATCATCTTCAATTGAAAAACGCTTTCCACTTAAGTGAAAAATATGACGTTTTGGGCTTTCATCAAACCATAAAATACCTTTCGCACGGAATACAGTTGAAGGTAATTGATTATCTAAAAAGTATTGAAATTTACGAATAGATAAAGGTTGATCTTTTTCGATTGAAACTGATGTAAAACCATCATTTTCTAAGTGGGTAGAATGATGATGATGGTGGTGGTGATCGTCTTCATGATGGTCATGATCGCAGGTTTCATCACATACATGATCATGGTCATGGTGATGATCATGATGGTGGTGATCATGGTGATGATGATGGTCTTCTTTGGGGTTAAAATATTGATCAGATTCAAATAATCCCACGCTTAAAATCAAAGGTAAAGCAACATCGGATTTTTCTGTGCGTAAAATTCTCGCATCTTTCTTAATATCTCTAATTTTACATTCTAAAATATCAACATCAGCCTCATCAACTAAATCAATTTTATTTAATAAAATAATATCACCATAAGCGATCTGACTATAGGCCGCTTCACTATTAAATAAATCTAAACTAAAATGCGCACAATCAACTAAAGTAATAATCGAATCTAAACGAGTCATATCCCTTAATTCTGTGCCTAAAAAGGTTAAAGCAACGGGTAAAGGATCCGCTAAACCAGTAGTTTCTACAATTAAATAATCTACTTTTTCTTCTCTTTCTAAAACCTTATAAACTGCATTAACTAAATCTTCATTGATCGTACAACAAATACAACCATTACTAAGTTCAACCATTGAATCATTGCTAGTAATAATTAATTCATTATCAATCCCAATTTCGCCAAATTCATTAACTAAAACAGCCGTTTTTAAACCTTGTTGATTAGTTAAAATATGATTAAGTAAAGTCGTTTTACCACTGCCAAGAAATCCAGTAATAATTGTGACTGGTAAACCATGTTTAGCAATTTCAAGGCTACTGGTATTAATTGCATCTTGTGTAATAGTAGACATAATTTTGATAATTTTGTTAGATTAGAGTAGAAAAATTTTAGTTAACTATTATAAATTATTTTGATTAATCGTGCTACGCTTTGAAGTTTTTATTTTATTTATAAACGCTCTAATTTTTTATAAACTTCATCATTATTACGTTTAGCAACTAAAATCACTTCCACTAAATCTTCAAAAAAGAATAAGTAACTATCTGTTTGGGGATAGTTACTTATTCTTAAAAATTCTCGATATACAAAGTTTATTTTTATTAAGCTTTTCAAAAATTGACGACAGTAAACAATAACTGTGTTAATTGTCAATTGTCCATTGTCAACTGATCATTAAGCTTGGCTTTTTCCGGTTTGGATATAAAGAATCAGTAAAAACACGGTGGGAACGAGGACAAATAAAATTGACGCTACAAACCCTAAATCGTTAACTTGCATAAAAATTTCTCCTAGTTACACTAAGCAACATCTTTTAGAATAACATTAGACAGACCTTTTTGAACAGTCAACAGTGACTATCGCACCACCAACTAATGTTAAGAAAATGCTTGAACAATTGTCAATTGTTAACTCTCAACTGATCGATCAGTCTAAGGCTTTGTTTTCACGGTAATATCGCCATTAACCTGAGTTTGACAGGCTAAACGATAATTACTTGGTTTTTTCTTTAGTTTTCTTTCCTCAAAATGAGTTTTTGGGGAAAGATGTTCTAAGCCTTCCACAATTTCTACCACACAGGTGGCACATTGTCCATAACCCCCGCAGTTGGTGAGTTTTCCCCTTAAAGTATACAGATCTATGGTGTTTTGAATAGCTTTTTCCCTTAAGTTTGCACCGTCAGCCGCTATTACTAATTTATCTTCTTTTAAAAATGTAATGTTTGCCATAACCCTATTTGTTAATTAATATTAAGAAATTATAAGAAATTTTACAAAATTTTACAAAACTTTGTCTAGCCATCGTCATTAACTCCATTGCCCAATTGACATGGCATGGGTATGTAAGGACATAGCAGGGCTACATCCTTACAATAATTTTTAAGTTTGTGGTTTTATTCTTCTTTACGCTCAACGGGTGGAGCGGGAAGGGGTGCAGGTTCAGGGGCAGGATTAGTTTCGGGAACAGGAGCAGGTTCGGGGGCAGGATTAGTTTCAGGAACGGGAGCAGGTTCGGGGGCAGGTGCTTGTGTGGGGATTGGGTTATCCGGTGGAATGGGATTGTTATTAGTAGGAGTTGAATTACTATTATTATTAGTATTAGGGGGGGGTGAATTTCTGTTAGAATTAGAATTATTGTTATTATTATTCTGATTATTAGGACTATTACGCCGAGTCTGAGTGCGGTTCGGTTGATTAGTTGGGGTATTATTGTTAGTGGAACGATTGCGATTTGTGGGTTGGTTATTAGAATTATTAGTTTGATTTTCGTTTTCTGGGGTTTTTGGACGCAGATAATAAATAGATTTCGGTTTAATCGGCTCTAATTTAATCGTGGCTTTACGCCCCTCTAAGTTAGGCCGTTCGGGAAAATCCTCAACGGGAAGTGCTTCCGTGATTTGTTTCATAAATTCATGCCATACTAGAGCGGCCGTACTACTACTGCCATAAGTTGGGCTATCATCATCGTTTCCTAGCCAAACTCCGGCAACGACTTGGGGAATATAGCCAATAAACCACAGATCCCTTGCCTTGTCAGATGTTCCCGTTTTTCCAGCCACAGAGCGATCGCTCAGGGAAGCGTTAACCCCTGTGCCATTGTTAACCACACCTTTGAGCATCCATGTCATAATTGAGGCCGTATCTCGATCGAGGGCTTCTTCTTTCGTTAAGGGAGCTTGATAAATGACTTTGCCATTTTGATCAATAATACGACTGATGCCGTGTGGCTGTTGATGAATGCCCAGATTGGCTAAAGTACCGTAGGCACTGGTAAGCTCTAATAAGGTTACTTCCGATGAGCCTAAAGCCAAAGCGTATTCTGGTTTTAATTTAGAGTCAATCCCCATTTTGTGAGCAAGATTAATCACCGGATTCCAACCCACCTCTACTAAAGCTCGTACGGCCACCACATTAACGGATCTGATTAAAGCCTCACGCATGGATAAATAAGAGCCTGTATAGGTGTCACCATAATTTTCCGGTTTATAGCCATCAATCACATATTGGGCATCTAAAAAGCCTTCAGATGGGGATTTTCCCCCTGCGATCGCCGTAGCATAGACAAAAGTTTTAAAAGTGGAGCCGGGTTGACGCACAGCTTGAGTGACTCGATTAAATTGATTTTGTTCAAAATTCTTACCCCCTACCATGGCCTTGATTTGACCGTTACGGGGATCAATGGCCACTAAGGCCGCCTGTTCAAATCTTTGGCCTTTACCGTATTCCTCAACGGCTTTTTTAACAGTTTGATCGGCGATTTCTTGCCACTGTAAATCAAGGGTAGTTTCAACGATTAAACCCCCTTGTGTTAACTGCTCTTTAGATAAATAGTTAGGTAATTCTTTTTGAATATAATCTGTAAAATAGGGTATTTTACGATCTAATCTTTTTGGTTCTTGGGGATTAAGTGTTAACTCTGAAGTAATGGCTTCTTGTGCCTGTTGAGGGCTGATTAAGCCTTCTTCCTCCATGCGTTTTAAGACGAGATTACGTCTTTCTTTGGCTTTAGCTAAATTTTCCAAAGGAGAGTAAACAGAGGGTGCGGGAGTAATCCCTGCGATCGTAGCCGTTTCGGCTAAAGTTAACTGATCTACCGACTTCCCAAAATAAGTCCAGGCCGCATCAGCCACCCCATAAGCACCAGAACCCAGATAAACTAAATTAAGATAGCGTTCTAAAATCTGTTTTTTATCAAATTTTTCTTCAACTTTTTGGGCTAATCTCATTTCGCGCAACTTGCGCCAGATATTCTTTTCAGGATTTAAAAACACAACCCGACTTAACTGCTGAGTGATGGTGCTACCCCCTTCCACAATCTGATTGGCTCGAAAATTAACCCAGGCCGCACGGGTTAAACCTTGAAGATCAACCCCGTCATGGTCATAAAATCGCCGATCCTCACTGGCAATAAAAGCATTAATCATAGACTCAGGGATTTCCCAAATCTTTAACTGTTCATGGCCAACGGGGCCTAACTCCTGTAAAACTGTACCATCGGCGGCTTGAATGGTGATTGTACCGGAGCGAGTATAGGTTAAAACCGCATCAACGGATTGGGGCAAACTATTTTCTACTTTTTGCCAAGCCCAGTAAACTACCCCTGTTGTACCACCTAAGCCGATCAATAAGGTAATCCCGATCCAGAATTTTTTAGAGCGTTTAGGTAATTTAGACAAAATATTTTTGAGTTGATTGGGATTTTCTTTGATAGATGGGGGGGCGGAAATTGACTCTTGATCTAGCAATTCTTCTATAATAGATTCTTGATCTTCTTGTGCGATCGGCTCTTGCTGTTCTAGTAAATCGAATAGGGAAGGCTGATTGTTTTTATTTTGATTTAATTTGTTTCTAAATTTGAACACTTTGAACACCTAATTTATAATTTTTGAGAATAATATTTAAAAATTTTTTCTAGTATAAACCAAATCTAGTTATCAATGAACATTGACACTCCCACCGTTAACCCTACGGGTGTAACGGGGGATTCTTGTTTCACAGACTCTTAACTAGATCAAACAAATTTAATTGTTTAATCCCCGTCAGACCGTCTCTACAAGCATTTTGAATTACGGGCAGTCCGACCGCACTTCGACTTCGCTCAGTACAAGCAATTAAACCTCTATTTTTAATCACTTTTGCACTAGCAATATCTCTGTTTTCTTGATAACCACAAAACTGACAATGATGTAATCTTTGATTGAGTGATTTTTTCCCTGTTTGTTGATGACAATTAGGACATTCTTGAGAGGTAAAATTCTTATCTACTTTTTGATAAAATTTCCCTCTTTTCCAACAGGTATAAGGCAATATTTCATTAATAAATTGTCCTATTCCACTGTCAAGAGATTGTTTTCTTACAATTCCTCTACTCCAAGATTTAAAATTAATATCCTCTACAAAAATATTGTCAGTTTGATTACAGAGATTATGTGCTAATTTAAAATGCCAATCCTTTCTAGTGTTAGCAATTTGTTCATGAACTTTAGCTATTTTCTGCTGAAGTTTTAACCAATTTTTAGAACCTATTTTTTTATGTTTCAATCTTCTTTGTAGCAATTTAAGCTTACGCTGTGATTTTACTAAAAACTTAGGTGCTTTGATTAATTCTTGATTAGAAGTAGCTACAAAACTTTCAATTCCGGCATCTATTCCTAAGCTGGTTTTACCAACGGGAACATCAGGACATTGTTCTTGTGATTGAAAGGTTAATATCACATAATATCCAGATGCTTTTTTAACAATTCTTGCTTGTTTAACCTCAAAACCTGTAGGATAATCTCTTGATTGTCTAATCTTTAACCATCCTAATTGTGGTAGTTTAATTTTCCCTTTTGCTAAACAATTTTTGAGCATAGCCGGAAAGACAAAACTCCGCATTTTCTTCTTGTATCTAGGAAAACCATTTCCTTTAGATTTCATGTCAGAAAAAGCTCGATCTACAGTTTTTAATGTTTGCTGTAAAACTTGAGCATTAACTGATTTTAATTCAGGATTATTTTGTTTAGCAATGGTTAAATTTTTAGCTTGAATGTTGTAATTTGGGTAAGGTGTCTGTGCCGCAATAATGTATTCACTAAATATTGAACAAGCATTAATTGGTGATTTTCTACTTTTAATCCAATCTTTTCTTTCGGTCACAGCAAAATTATATACTCGACAATTGACCTCTAAAATATAGTCAATTTCTCGTATTTGCTTTTTGCTTAACTTTAATTTGAATTGGTAATTTAGATTAATCACAATTATTATTTGCTTTTTGGTGATACAATCTTTATTGTAGTGTTACCGTTAACAAATGTCAACTAATTACAATAAAGGTTTTAGGTCTGTTTATAAACTTACTGCTCATATCGTTTTTGTCACTAAGTACCGAAAAAAAGCTATTTCACCTGAAATTTTAAACAGGCTCAAAGAAATATTTAATGATACCTTGAACAAATGGGAATGTAATTTAATTGAATTTAATGGAGAATCAGACCATATTCATTTACTAATTGATTACAAGCCTGATATTGCCTTATCAAAGTTAATTGCTAATTTAAAAACAGTTAGTAGTCGTTTAATTAGACGGGATTTTCCATTTTTAGCCAGTCAATATTTTTATAATAAACCTTATTTTTGGACGGGTGCTTATTTTGTGGCTAGTTGTGGCGGTGTGACTGTTAACCAACTAAAAAAATATGTTGAAAATCAAAAATCCCCTCAAGAATAAGGCGGTGCATTGAGCGTAGTCGAAATGATGTCCCACTGTCCTTATTTATTGGTCAAAATTCATCACCCGTTAATTTCTATGGATTCTTTTTTTGTTGTGAAATTTAACGGGTGTCCTCTTTTGACATTTTTAAGATAGATTAATTAGTTTATTTTAAATATCATATTTTTAAAGTCGGGGCGAATGAGTCTCAAATCATAAAAAAGTCTCCTCTCCCTTACTAATAAGAGGGGTTTGGGGTGAATTTAATTAAAAATAGCTGAAAATCAAGGGGAAAAATGATTAAAAGTCCGTTACGTTATCCGGGGGGAAAATCAAAAGCAATTAAAATTATTGAAAAGTATTTCCCCCCTAACTTTACTGAATATCGAGAACCTTTTGTCGGCGGAGGTTCAATTTTTATTTATTTGAAACAACAATTTCCTAATGTTAAAATATGGATTAATGATCTCAATCCTGAAGTTTATTTATTTTGGAAAATTGCCCAATCTGATTTAATTAATTTGATTAAATCTATTCGTGAAATTAAAGATCGTTTTGATGATGGGAAAGCTTTATTTAAAGAATTAACTAATCTTAATATTGAAAATTTATCAGACTTAGAAAGGGCTGTGAGATTTTTTATTTTAAATAGAGTTACTTTCTCCGGTACAATTGAATCAGGGGGTTTTTCTCAACAGGCTTTTCACACAAGATTTACCCTTTCTTCTATCGATCGCCTAGAAAAACTTGAGTCAATTCTTAATCATATTAAAATTACCAATTTAGATTATAGTGAAGTAATTAAAGCTCAAGGTCATCAAACTTTTATCTATTTAGATCCCCCCTATTTTAATGCGACTAAATCAAGATTATATGGAAAAGATGGCGATTTACATTTACAATTTGATCATCAAAGATTTAGTGATTTAATGTCACAATGTAATCATCAATGGTTAATTAGTTATGATAATTCTGACTTAATTAAAGCTAATTTTAATAAGTTTAAAATGATTGAATGGGAATTACAATATGCCATGAATAATTATCAACAAAAAAAAGCTAATAAAGGTCAAGAATTATTAATTATGAATTATGATCTTTTTGACTCAAAAAAATTGAGTCAAGATCAAGTTAATTTTCAACAATTAGACTTAAAATTAAATTAAATTATTCACTTTTAATAATATTACAAACTAAAACCTTATCAACCCTAATTCCGTCCATATCCATAACTTCAAAATGTAAATTTTCTAACTCGAAATGCTGACCAGATTTGGGAATACCCTCTAAATAATGAATAACTAAACCCCCTAAAGTTTGATAATTTGCATCATCTTCATTTGGTAAATTTTCTAAATCTAAAACTTCTTTTAATTCATCAATAGACAGTAAACCATCTAATAACCATGAGCCATCTTCCCTTTGAATAACTAAAGGTTCATTAATTTCATCATCTTCGGGTAAATAGCCCACCATTGCTTCCATTAAATCATTAAGGGTGACTAAGCCCTCTATGCCACCATATTCATCCGTTACTAATGCTAAATGAATCCCCGTTTCTTTGAATAATTCAATTACTTTTAAAGCCTTAGTATTTTCTGTTACAAATAAAGGCTTTTGTAAGAGTGACTTAATATCAATTTGTTCTTGAGAAAGTGCCATTGTTAAATAATCTTTTACCCATAAAATTCCTAAACAATGATCTAAACTTTCTTGCCCTACGGGAAAACGAGAATAACTACTTTCAAGCATTTCTTTTTGATTTTCTTCTAACGATTCTTCTATGTCTAACCACACAATAGAAGTGCGAGGAGTCATCACATTTTTAACAGTTCGATCGCCCAATTTAAAAACACGCTCAACTATTTCCTGTTCAGCTTCTTCAAACATTCCCGCCTCCGTTCCTTGTTCAATTAAAACCTTAATTTCTTCCTCTGTAATGGGCGGTTCTTCTGATGCTTTAATCCCTAAAATTTTGAATAATCCTTCAGTCGAAAAACTTAAAATATTAACAATAGGATGGGTAATTGTTGATAAAAAATTCATGGGAGAAGCTATTAAACAAGCAATTTTTTCCGGATCATTTAAGGCAATTCTTTTTGGGAATAATTCACCAATTACTAAAGACAAATAAGTAATTAAAACTACCACAATTCCAAAACTTAAAGACTTACTATAGGGAGCAAAAAAAGAAATTTGTTTGAAAAAAACTTCTAAATTTTGAGAAATGGTAGCCCCCCCTAAAGCACCACTTAAAATACCAATTAAAGTAATTCCTATTTGTACTGTTGATAAAAATTGATTAGGATGTTTCGCTAATTTTAAAGCTAACATTGCTCCTTTATTTCCATTTTTGGCCAATTGTTCAAGACGGACTTTTTTAGCAGAAATTAAAGCAGTTTCTGCCCCTGAAAAAATACCGTTAGCAATAATTAAACTTATAATTAAAATTAGATCAAACATTTTGGTTAAATTAGTAATTTATCTTGATAATTTAAAAAATTAAATATTTATAATATGGTAATATAATAACAGATAAAGTGAGTTTTATTAAAAACGATTTATCAGTTGACAGTTGAGACTTGAGTATTAACAATTGGTTAAATAGCCTTAAGGAGAGGGCTTTGGGGTCAAATTAAATCATTTTACCCCGACTTTGAAAACCTCCCACTTTTTAAACAAGTGAGAGCAACATTAATTCATAAAAATTTTCTCTAAAAAATTATTATAATAATAACAAACAAATTAAGATTTTGAGATTTTAATTAATTTAATTTTAGCTATTTTTTTTCATATATGATCAAAAAACCTGTTCAACCTTATCAACCGATTTTATTACGTTTGTTGCACGGTTTAACCGCATTCTCGGCTATTTTGGCCATGATTAGCGCCCTATGGACTTATAATGTTTATGATGGGCGTTGGTTTAAATTGCCCTTACCTGATTTTAAGGAGATCGAGGGTATTCATGGCACTTTTGGACTATGGACTTTATTAATATTTCCTCTGTTTGTGATCTATGCTTTTCAAAAAGGAAAAAATCGTTTAATTCAAGAAAAAAATTTTTTTGATTTTAAGCAATTTAAACACAAAAAAAATATTTATAATTTTCATAGATTAACTAATACTTTAATGCTTTTTGCCCTAACATTTGCCCTTTATTCTGGTAAAATGATAGATGAAAAATGGTTGCCCCAAGGAGAATTAAATCACACATGGTATTATCTTCATTTAAGCTCATGGTTAATTTTATTAATTGGTTTTATTTTTCATATCTTAATATCTTTAAAAGTTGGTGGTTTTTCTTTAATTTTATCAATGTTTAATCGTAAATTAAGAATTAATGATCATCCCCAATTATGGAGAAAAAATCTTAAATATTTTACGCAAAATTGGCAACTAATTTTAAGTCAAGAATGGGAAAAATTACCTTGGCATTTTAAAATATTAGAAATAACTATTTTAACTTTGATCATTTTAGCTTGGCTATTTTCTATTTTCAAATAATTGAAACATTGCCCACTATACTTAATTTAACTTAGATAAATTATGAATCAAAATCAAGTTTTTGAACAATCAATTTTGATCAATACATCATCAACAATTGTTGAAAAATGTATCACAGATCAAACATTAATGCACCAATGGTTAAACCCAATGTTAAAATGTGAAGCAGTTGGAAAATGGAGTACAGAAATAGGTAGTAAATGCCGTTTTTTGATCAAAATTCCCTTCATTAATCCCTGTTTAAATAGTACCGTAATTGAACGTAAAACTGGTTTAATTGTTTGGCAATTTACGGGCTTTTTTAATGGTTGTGATCGCTGGAAATTGATCTCAAAAAATGATCAAAATAATCAAACATTATTAATTAATCGTTTTGAATTTATTATTCCTAATAAGATCGTTAAATTTGGCTTTAATTTGTTTGCATCTAAATTAACTCAAAAAGATATGAAAGATCAATTAAAAAGATTAAAAATATTAGCAGAAAAATATTAGCCTTCATCTGATCAATTGACAATTAATTTAGTTTAAAAACTACTTTTTTAAGAGAAAACATCAACAATTTTTTACTTGATTTTCTAGTCATAATTAATAGATTTTGGCAATCATTTTCTATCAAAAATTTAAAAACTTTTGTTTTTCTTCCTGACTTAAAAAAGAAGCTTCAAAAGAATTTCTAGCTAATTGATACATTTGTTCATCTGTTAATAATAAATCTTGCTGTATAGCTTGAAAATTCTCAGCAAGATAACCGCCAAAATAAGCCGGATCATCGGAGTTAATAGTAACACATAATCCCAATTCTAATAATGTTTTAAGATTATGATCTTTCATCGTTTGAAATACTTTTAATTTTACATTAGATAGGGGACAAACTGTTAAAGGAATTTGAGTTTCTTTTAAATATTCTACTAATTTTTGATCTTCTAAACATCTCACACCGTGATCAATTCTTGATACTTTTAATAAATTAATTGCTTCCCAAATATATTCGGGAGATCCTTCTTCTCCAGCATGGGCAACTGTTAAAAATCCTTCTTTTCTTGCCATGTCAAAAACATTTTTAAATTTACTGGGAGGATGGCCAATTTCTGAAGAATCTAAACCAATTCCTATTATTTTATCCTGAAAAGGTAAGGCTTTTTTAAAAGTTTTTATGGCTTCATCTTCACTTAAATGGCGTAAAAAACAAAGGATAATTTTTGAGGTAATATTTAATTCTTTTTTGCCCGTTTCTAAGGCGTTATAAATACCATTAATAACAGTTTCAAAATTAATCCCTCGATCGGTGTGAGTTTGGGGATCAAAAAAGATTTCAATATGTTTAACATTTTGATTAGAAATTTTAGTTAAATAGGCATAAGTTAAATCATAAAAATCTTCTTGTGTTTGTAAAACATTAGCACCTTGATAATAAATATCAAGAAAAGATTGAAGATTAGAAAATTGATAAGCTTTTTTAACATCTTCAACAGTATTAAAGGGTAAATTAATCTTATTTCTTTGTGCTAATTTAAACATTAATTCCGGTTCTAATGTGCCTTCAATATGTAGATGAAGTTCTGCTTTAGGTAAGGTAAAACTGAGATTATTTTTCATAATGTTTATTTGCTATTTGTTATTTTTTATTCGTAACTATTAACTATTAACTATTACTTAATTAGTCTTCTTCGGGAAAACGAATAATATCATCATCACCTAAATATTCACCATTTTGAATTTCAATCATTACTAAAGGAATAATGCCGGGGTTTTCTACACGGTGACGAGTATTCACTGGTACATAAGTAGATTGATTAGGTAATAATAAAGTTTCTTGACCATCAAAAATTACTTTGGCCGTGCCAGAAACTACTACCCAATGTTCGCTACGATGGTAATGAATTTGACTGCTAATATGACATTTAGGTTTAATTTCAATACGATTAATTTTATAATTTTTAGATTGTTCTAATATTGTAACTTTTCCCCAAGGTGGAGTTCTAATTTGATCAAGTTCTGAAAATTTATCTATCATTTTTATATTACTTTTGTAGTTGATTATTTAATAAAGATAAAACTTATTTTAAGTATAAACCTAGATTCTTAAAAATGGACAATTGTTATATTATTATGATGTTTTGTTAAGATTTAGACATTTAAAACACAACTTTTAAAAACCACAAGTGCTGTTTTTATCAAAAATAACTTAACTTTAGTTAAGGATCAAGATTAGCCTTAAACTGAAGTTCAAAGCCAGTTTATTCTTTTGAGCATTCATTCAACAATTGACAATTGATAATTGGTAATCAATTTTAAGATCATTAATCAAGATAATTAAATTTAAAACAAAAAGTGAAAAAAACCATTACAATAGTAGAATAATTGATGTTCTCTCCAAACTCAATAAATTGGAAGCTCATTCTTATCATAAATTTATATTAATGAACCAAAATAAAATCAATACTTTTGCTTTAACAACTCCTTTATACTATGTTAATGGTCTTCCTCATATTGGAAGCGCCTATACTACGATTATAGCCGATGCGATCGCGCGGTTTAAACGTCTGACCGGTCATCAAGTAATGTTCGTGACTGGAACAGATGAACATGGACAAAAAATCCAGAGAACCGCACAGGAAAAGGGTTTAGCCCCCCAAACCCATTGCGATGAAATTGTGTCAAGTTTCCAAGACTTATGGCAAAAACTTGATATTCAATACGATCGCTTTAGTCGTACTACCGCCAAACCACATGAGTCAATCGTTAAAGAGTTTTTTGAGCGTGTTTATGCCAAAGGCGATATTTATTTAGATCAACAAAAAGGTTGGTATTGTGTGGCTTGTGAGGAGTTTAAAGAAAAACGAGAATTAGTTAATGAACATTATTGCTCTATTCATACTAATAAAGAAGCAGAATGGCGTGATGAAGAAAATTACTTTTTCCGTCTTTCCAACTATCAGGAAAAACTAGAAAAATTATATCAAGAAAAACCTGATTTTATCCAACCAGAAAGCAGAAGAAATGAAGTCTTAAATTTTGTCAAACAAGGTTTACAAGATTTTTCAATTTCAAGGGTAAATATGGACTGGGGTTTTCCTATTCCCCATGACCCAAAACATACAATTTATGTATGGTTTGATGCTTTATTAGGCTATATTACAGCCCTCTTAAAACCAGATCAAGAACCCACTTTAGAAAATGCTCTTTCTCAGTGGTATCCCTTTAATTTACATCTGATTGGTAAAGATATTTTAAGATTTCATGCTGTCTATTTTCCCGCCATGTTAATGTCAGCAGAATTACCCCTACCCGATCATGTATTTGGCCATGGTTTTTTAACGAAAGATGGTCATAAAATGGGCAAAAGTTTAGGCAATACTTTAGATCCATTTGACTTAGTAGATCGCTATAGTAGTGATGCTGTGCGTTATTATTTTCTCAAAGAAATTGAATTTGGCAAAGATGGAGATTTTAATGAAACTCGTTTTGTTAATATCTTAAATGCCGATCTGGCCAATGATTTAGGTAATTTACTTAATCGTACCTTGGGAATGTTAAATAAATATTGTCAAGGAAAAATTGAAAATTTAACAGGGGAAAATATTAATCAGGATAATCCGATTAAACAAAGAGGATTAGAACTAACTCAAAAAGTTGTTTCTGCTTATAACAACCTTCACTTTAACTTAGGATGTGACGAAATTCTGAATCTAATCAGAGCTTGTAATAAATATATAGATGATAGTGCGCCTTGGAAACTATATAAAGAGCAAAAACAAGAGCAAGTTGAACAGATTTTATATACTGTTTTAGAATCAGTAAGACTTTGTGCCTATCTTTTAGCTCCAATTATACCAAATTTATCCAATGCAATTTATCAACAATTAGGGTTTGAAGTTGATTTTAATAGTAAAGATCATGTTAAATTAACAGAATTATTTTTAAATCATAGTAATTGGGGAAAACTACCTCTTAACAAAGATTTACCAAAAGCACAACCAATTTTTTCCCGTTTAGAAATGCCTAATCAATAAGCAATTCTAAATTAAAAATGAATATTTTGTAACATTCGATCTAATCTGAGTTAATCTATGGAGAGAAATAAAAATTAAAAACTTTTTTTATAAAAACAGAGGCATATAACAATGTTAGATAATTACTCATCAGAAACGATTTTCACGCCCGAACAGGTGTTAGAAAATCGTGGACGGGTTGCCATTTTTATAGACGGCTCAAATCTTTTTTATGCGGCCTTACAGTTAGGAATTGAAATTGATTATACTAAGCTTTTAGTGCGTTTAACGGGGGGATCTCGTCTGTTAAGAGCCTTCTTTTATACCGGAGTTGATCGTACCAATGAAAAACAACAGGGTTTTTTATTATGGATGCGCCGCAACGGCTATCGAGTGGTGGCTAAAGACTTAGTACAACTGCCAGACGGCTCGAAAAAAGCCAATCTTGATGTGGAAATAGCAGTTGATATGATGTCCCTTGTGGGGGCTTATGATACGGCTATTTTAGTAAGTGGGGATGGGGATCTCGCTTATGCCGTAGATGCGGTGAGTTATCGGGGAGTGAGGGTGGAAGTCGTTAGCCTTCGGGCAATGACAAGCGATGTTTTAATCAATGTAGCCGATCGCTATATTGACTTAGATCAGATCAAAGACGATATTCAAAAGGAAATGAGAAATAATAATGGAGCTTACCGAGGATTTTCCGCCTTTGATCTAATCGGAGGTGATCTTCACAATGCACATTTATAGATGATCCAAAGCTGGAAGGGTTAGGCTACATCAACAAAGTCTGCGTAGGCAGACTTTGTTCTTGTGCCATGAGGCTTTAGCCTTCATGATTTAATGAATAACAAATAACGAATAATAAATTTATGTCTAAAAAAACTTTAATTTTACTTTTTTGTTTAACTTTATTTAGTTGTCAATCACCACAAATTTCACCGAATCAAACATCAGAAAATCAAACAGAAAATAATCGCACTGATACCCAATTAACTTTAAATAATGCTACCTTAGAACAGTCAGATAATCAAGGTAAAACTGTTTGGAAAATTAAAGCCGAAAAAGTGGTTTATAGTGAAAATAAAGATGAAGCTAATTTAACTAATTTAACGGGTAATATTTTTAAAGGGGATCAATTAATTTTAAAAATTAAGGCTGATCAAGGCCTAATTGAAAAAGATGGTCAAATTATTTATTTACAAAAAAATATTGTGGCAACGGATCAACGTAATGAAGTTGTAATCAAAGGAGATTTGGCTGAATGGCATCCTAAAGATGAGTTATTAATTTTGAAAAATAATATTAAAGGAATGTATCCAAATTGGGAGATGAAAGCAAAATTAGCCCGTTATTTTTTAGAAAAAGAAAAATTAGAATTAATAGATGAAGTTGTTGCTTTGACAAAAAAACCTTTATCACAAATTAAAACAAAACATTTATGGTTAGAAATACAACCGGAAAAAATTATTGCTGATCAACGGATTGAAATGACTCAATATGAAAATAAACAACCTAAATCATTAATCGTTGCACAAAAAGGAGAATTTTTATTAAAAAAAGATTTAATTATTTTGGAACAAAATGTTAACTATACCTCGAATAATCCCCCGTTACAAATTATGACAAGTTCAGCAAAATTGAACTTAAAAACTGAAACAATTAATAGTGAAAAACCTGTGACGATTAATCATTTACCCAGTGACTTAAATATGACTGGAAATCAAGGAGAATTAAATTTTAAAACAAATATTGCACGGTTATGGGGGGGGGTAAAAGGTATTAGTAATAAAAATAAATCTCAGTTATCTGCTAATCAATTAACATGGAATTTAACTAATCAAATGTTAGATGTTTTAGGTAATGTTATTTATCAACAAAATAATCCTAAATTTACCCTTTCTGGTAATAAAGCGAAAGGAAAATTACAAGATAATACTCTTGTTATTACGGGATCAGAAAATAAACGAGTTACAACGGAAATTTATCCTGAACAAATTAAATAATTCATCTTAATCAATCAAAAATTTGTACAAAAGAGATAATTTTTAATATAAATTAAGTTCAATTGATTAAACTTTTTATATTAGCCTTGAAATTTATTTCATTGCTAATAGTGATCCTTCAATAAATTGAACTAAGAATTGTATTTTAACCCCGACTTTGAAAACACTATACTTTTAAAGTTGTTCAAAAGTATAGTTCTAATATACTAAAAAAAACTTAAATTGATCTAACCACAACAGGCAAAAATGCTATATATTAAAAGCTATCAGGAAAATATTAAATTTTGTTACATACTTACATCAAATAGGGGTTAATACCATCGTGAGTCAGTATTCAAGTTTATTAGTAAAGGAGGCGGTCTCAAAAATACCTTTGTGGCGTTATGATCCCCAAGCGATCGCAAGGTATTATCGTTTTCGGCCTTGGCTATTTTTGTGGCGTTCTTTAACAATTGTTTGGTATTTTGGCAATTTTATTTTACATTTATTATGGGATTATTGGCAGGATCAAACTGATAGAAATAAAGGCAAAAGAGCCAATGAAATTAGAGAAATTTTAACTAATTTAGGCCCTACTTTCATCAAAGTAGGTCAAGCTTTATCCACAAGGCCAGATTTAATTAAAAGAGATTATTTAGATGAATTAATTAAGCTCCAAGATCAACTTCCGCCTTTTAATAATGAGTTGGCATTTTCGATTATTGAAATGGAGTTAGGAAGGCCAGTTGATGAAATTTATCGAGAGATTTCTCCCCATCCCATCGCCGCCGCTAGTTTAGGACAAGTTTATCGTGCGGTACTGCATACAGGGGAGGAAGTTGCTGTTAAAGTACAACGCCCGAACTTACGGCCAGTCTTGGCTTTAGACTTATATATTATGCGTTGGGGAGCAAGTTGGATCGCACCTTTTTTACCTTTAAATTTAGGTCATAATTTAACTTTAATTGTAGATGAATTTGGTACTAAATTATTTGAAGAAATAGACTATCTTAATGAGGGTAGAAATGCGGAAACATTTGCTACTAATTTCCGAGATGATCCCCAAGTTAAAGTACCTTGTATTTATTGGCGTTATACTAATCATAAAGTTTTAACTTTAGAGTGGATTAATGGTTATAAATTAAACGATATTGAAAGTATAAAATCGGCGGGTTTTGATCCGGACGAAATTATTAAAATTGGTGTTACTTCTGGCTTAAAACAATTACTTGAACATGGTTTTTTCCATGCTGATCCCCACCCCGGAAATTTATTTGCTACCACTACCGGACAAATGGCTTATATTGATTTTGGGATGATGGATCAATTAGAAGAAGAAACTAAAGAAACCATCGCCAGTTCCGTTGTACAATTAATTAATAAAGATTATCAAGCATTAGCTAAAGATTTTGTAACATTAGGATTTTTAGCACCAAATACCAATATAAACCCAATTATACCAGCCTTAGAACAGGTTTTTAGTAAAGCAGTCGGCGAAAAAGTAAGCGACTTTAATTTTAAAACTATCACCGATGAATTTTCGGAATTAATGTATGAATATCCCTTTAGAGTGCCGGCCAAATTTGCGTTAATTATTCGATCTTTAGTCACTCAAGAAGGTTTAGCTTTAAGCTTAAATCCTAATTTTAAAATAGTCGAAGTTTCCTATCCTTATGTATCAAGAAGACTTTTAACGGGAGAATCTCCCCAGTTAAGAAGACGCTTATTAGATGTATTATTTAAAGATGGAAAATTCCAATGGCAAAGATTAGAAAATATGATTTTGATCGCTCGATCGGATCAACAATTTGATCTCTTACCAACGGCGCAAATTGGCTTACAATTTCTATTATCAGAAGAAGGGCGCTATTTACGCAATCAATTATTGATAGCTTTAACGGAAAATGAAAGATTACATACTGAAGAAGTGCAACGTATTTGGAGTTTAATTAAAGATGAATTTAAACCCCAAAAATTAATAGATGTTGCGTTAAATACCTTCCGTAATTTTTCTAATAATAATAACAATATAGCAACAATTTCTAAACAATAATATTTACTTTAAAATAAAAGTCCCCCTTTTTAAGGGGGATTTAGGGGCATCAATATCTATCATCTTTTTCTAAAATTAGTCTTAAATTAACAACAAAAACTTTTTTAATTATCAATTATTAACTATTTTTATTCTTCTTCTTGATGGGAATGTTTTTCCGCTAAAGCAATACTACGGGTACAAGTCCAGTTACTCGGTAGAGAACTTGGCCAGCCCATTCTAATGGCTTCAGGACAAATAGCAGTAACAGTTAATTGACAATCAATTAATTGAAAACCCTCTTTTTCTGTTTGTTTTAAACTATGTTTTAAAATAGAATCATTTTTAAATTCAATTGTACGATTACATTGTACACAAACTAAATGATGATGATGTTGATAGGGCTGATTTAATTCATAATGTTTATGCCCTTCTGCTAATTCTAATTCTCTTAAAATTCCCATGCGAGACATTAATTTTACACTACGATAAATCGTAGATAAACTAATAAATTCACCTCTTTTTTCCAATAAGTTAAAGAGTTCTTCTGCACTCAGATGATCTCCTTTGGGTAAATTCTGGAAAACGTGGAGGATCTGTTCTCTTTGGGGCGTAAGTCTCCACCCTCTTGAGTTTAGTTCGGCTTTCAGGGAATGCGCGGTGTAGGGAGATAACATAATTAGACTTTCAATAAACTTGATTTATTGACAATAATAACCGTTAATCCCAAAATTGGCAAGATCAAAAAGTTATCCTCTCTGTTTCTATCGCAATTCTCATATCTCTTTTTAAATCGGCTCAGGTATTTCTTCTCCATTAATTTCCAGATCAGCGACAACCTCTTGAACTAAGTTAGTAATACCTTCTAAAGCTTGATAACGATTTTCTGCTAAATATGATAAACTCGGAAATTCAGCACATAATCCTACAAATTCCTTATCTTCGGCTGACCAGATAATCCGATAAGTATAATGTTCATGGTTAATCATTGTTCATTTCCTCCAGTTTTGAGAGAGCCATTTAGACCTCTTGCGAAAGTCAAAAACATAATTAATCATAATAAAGTTTTTGTCAATTATTATGCTTATTTCAGATTGTTTATTAAATATTAAGTTACTTTCGCAAGAGGTCTAATTATTTTAGTCCACTATGTCTTAACAGGGGTTCGGTTTTGGGTTCACGGCCTCGGAAGGTTTTAAACACTGTCATGGGATCAACCGATCCCCCCAAGCCTAAAACCGTGTCACGAAAACGCTTTCCTGTGGCTTGAATTTCTTTTTCATTGTCTAAGCCCACTTCCTCAAAGGCTGAAAAAGCATCCGCACTCAACACTTCCGCCCATTTATAACTATAATATCCGGCCGCATAACCTCCAGCAAAAATATGGCTAAAAGCACATAAAAAGTAATCTTCAGGTAATGGTTTGATAACCGTAGTAGTTTCAGCAAGGCGATCGCGCAACTGTTGAGGGGTTTCCTCACCATCGGGATCATAATTGTGGTGTAATTCCATGTCCGTTAAGCTAAAATTTAACTGCCGTAACATGGCCGAAGCACTCAGATAATTTTTTGAGTCTACCAATTTTTGGTAGTATTCTTCAGGTAACAATTCTCCGGTTTCATAGTGTTTTGCCATGCCAAACAAGGTAGGGCGATCATAACACCAATTTTCCATAAATTGACTCGGTAACTCCACCGCATCCCATTCAACATTATTAATGCCCGAAGCCCCAATATAATCAACTTTCGTCAATAAATGCTGTAAACCGTGGCCAAATTCATGAAAGAGGGTTGTTACCTCCATAAAATTCATTAAACTCGGTTTTCCATCTACCGGAGGAGTTTGGTTACACACCAAATAGGCAACGGGTAAACGGGTGCTAGTTTTACCTGCTACTGTCATTTTAGCCCTGCCAATACAATCGCTCATCCATGCACCACCGCGCTTTTCACTGGGGCGACTGTAAGCATCGAGATAAAAATAAGCAATAATTTCTGAGTTTTCATCCGCAATTTGAAAATATTTAACATCGGCATGCCACACGGGGGCTTGGCCATCAGCCGAAGTAATTTTAATCCCAAACAGCCTTTGTGCAAGGTTAAATAAACCATCTAACACTTGAGGTAAGGGGAAATAGGGGCGTAATTCTTCCTCATTAAAATTAAATCTTTTTTCCTTTAATTTTTCTGCCCAATAGGGAATATCCCAGTGTTTTAACTCTGATTGTTCAGCAAATAATTTTAATTCTTCTAATTCTTTTTGAGCGAGATCATAGCTAACTACTCTTAATTCTTCTAATAATGTTCCGACAGATTCCACACTATCAGCCATTTTTCTGGCTAAACTCAATTCAGCGTATGTATTAAATCCTAATAATTGTGCTTTTTCCCGCTTTAATTTTAAATTTTGCTTAATTAAAGGTTGATTATTAAACTCCCCACTAGAAGCACGGGCGATATAAGCTTTATATAATTTTTCCCGTAATTCTGAGTTAGTGGCATATTTCATAAAGGGCAGATAACTCGGCATATCTAAGGTGATCACCCAAGGCCCATTTTCCGGCGTGGCTTCGGGGAAGTCAGCACGGGCAGTTTGAGCCGCTAAACTTAAGACACTTGGGGGTAAACCGTCAACCTCTGATTTTTCCGTTAATTTTAGTTTAAATTGCTTAATAGAATCTAAAATATTATTAGAAAATTTAGTAGATAATTCTGCTAATTCTAATTGAATTTGATTAAAACGCTCTTTTTGCTCCCCTTCTAAACCAACTCCGGCCAATTCTGCTTGAAGGATGGAAGCGTCAATGATGCGTTGTTGGGCGCTTTCAAGCTTAATAAAATCTTCACTGGCTTTAATTTTCTTAAAACCCTCATAAATAGGTTTACTTTGACCAAGTTTATTATAAAATTTAATTACTTCAGGCTGAATTGTCTCATAAGCTTCTCTTAATTCAGGACTATTTTTAACTCCATTTAAATGACAAATAATACTCCAAGTCCAGTTAATTTTTTCTTCAAGATTAGTTAAAGGCTCAACTAATCCTTCCCAAGTAGGAATAAAATCAGTTTCTAGGGTGTTTAATTCTGTTTGAGCTTCTTCTAAAATCTGAGTCATAGCCGGAATAATCTGATCAGCTTTGATCTGATCAAAAGGAGGAAGGCCATGGCCAATCAATAAAGGATTTTTTACGGTTGTTGTCATTTTGAGATTGATAGAATAAAGTTTAATTGCAATTATGACAAATTGTAACATACTTTGACAATAAACTTGTTGCGAAAGCGGTAGAAACGTGCCATAGCAAGTCTCTACAAAAGTAGGGCGTTTTCAAAGTCGGGGTAAAAATACAATTCTAAGTTCAATTTATTGAACGATCACTATTAGCAATGAAATTCATTTCATTGCGGGATGAAAACTTTAAAGTCAAGCCTCGCCTTGAACTCAAGTTCAAGGCTAACACAAATCGTTCAATAAATTGAACTAATTTTTGTTATAAATTATCCATTTTTTAAAAATTTTTGATTTATTAATATCAAAAATTATTATCAAAAGATTACAAAGATCATAAAAATTGACTTTGAAAACACCATGCGACAAAAGAGGGTGATAAACTTTTGCAATAAGTCTATTAAACTGCAATTTTTTCGCCAACTTGAGGGGCTAAAACTTGTGTTTTTAAGTTATTTTTAATTAATAAATTTCTAAAATCTTCGATTGTACCTGTTTCTTTTAAAAGTTTAGTTAAAAATCCTTCAAAAGTAACATTTCCCCCCGTAGCTGTAGGTAAAATTAGATCGGGTTTTAACCATTGACAAACTTCTAAAGCAGTTTTTTGACCTTTAATAACTGTACCGATTAAAGGTAAATTTAAGTTAATAATCGGCGTAATAATAATATTAACAGAATTTTGATTTTTTAAAGCATTTGAATGGTAGCCATGAGGTTCATAATAAAGGGTTTTTTGATTGGTTAAATCTTCAATTAAATAACCGTTTTCAATGGTAGTAGGGCCTACGGGTGAACCTTGACAAGCGGTAATTTTAATGCGATCTAAAAAAGTAAAACTTTCGCCATGTTTTAAGGTATTAATATTAGTAAATCCTAAATTTTCAACTACTTTAGTGGCATTGGAAGAAGCCACAACAGGTAAATTTTGATCTAACATTTTTAAGGTAGGAGGATGGGCATGATCTTCTAGGCCTTGGGATAATAAAATTAAATCTATTTTATCAGGAATGATGGTAGTTTTTTTAGTTCCTTTGATTAACCAATCAAGATTACCAAAAATTAAATTATCTATTAACCAAGGATCAAGAAGAATATTGATTCCTTCGATTTCAATTAACCATGAATTACTATCTAACCAAGTTAAATACATTTTTTTATTTTTAAATTTATATAAATAAACAACTATGTTTTAGTATAAACAAATTTTGTTCAATTGGCAAAGTTTTAAAAATTTAATTTAGGATATTAATTTTTAGTTTTAAAAGTAAGCAAAAAAATGTTATAATGATTCTAAATTTTAAAAATTAAAATGATTTACTAAAAATGTTAAGTCCTTATAGTAGCACTAAAACTTATCAAACAATAGGCATAAATCTTAAAGCTATTCCTTTTGGAGAAGATGATCGATTAATAACAATTTTAACACCGGAATACGGTTTAATTAAAGTAATTGCCCCCAATGTCAGAAACCATAAATCCCAATTAAGGGGCAAAAGTGAATTATTTTTAGTTAATCAATATTTAATTTCTAAAGGTAAATCAATGGATCGAATTATTCAAGCTGAAACTATTGAATCTTATCCAAAATTAACTAAACATTTAAGCACATTAAGTGCCAGTCAATATTTAGCAGAATTAGTCTTAAGTTTAGCCTTAGATGATTTTCCTCAATTAGAATTTTATACCCTTTTTAATGAACATTTGCGCCGTTTAGCCTTAATTTCTACTGATTCTCTCAATCAAACGGCTACGATCTTTGCCCATTTAGCCCAAGGGGTGTTTCATTTTTTGGCGATCGCAGGGATCGCCCCCCAAGTGCATCAATGTTATCTGAGTCGAAAAATTTTAAAACCATGTTTAAATAATCCCCAATGGCAAGTGGGCTTTAGTTTTGAAGGGGGGATCGTGGATCTTAATTTTCTCAAACTACCACATTTATCACCATCAAACGAGCAAGTCAAATCAAATCAAAAAATGATCGAACAAGTGCCAATTCATCGTAAACTAGGAGCAGTGGAATTAATTTTATTACAACAATTAGGAGAAAATAACTTACCCCAAGTCTATGATCTTTTGAGTGATGAACATTTGCCATTATTAGATCTAGCATGGGTAAAAATAGAATTGTTATTAAGAAATTATACAGAATATCAATCAGGCAAGGAGTTAAAATCTGCTAAACTAATAGATAGTCTTTCACCCTTAGCCTTTTAGTTATTAATTAAAGGCTATTATTGTCCCCAATTTAAGTTGACCAAATTTAACTAATAACCATGAAATTATTAGAATCCGATCATGAATCTCAATATTCTGCCAAGTCTAATTCTAGTCAGGATTATACAGTCAATATGAATCATAATTATGAACATCCTATTAATAATAATGGCTTTTTACCAGTATTTAAAAACAGACGTTTTTTAGTTTTATGGCTTGGACAAATTTTTTCCCAACTCGCAGATAAGGTTTATTTAGTATTAATGATTTCCATTATTGCTACTCGCTTTGTACAGGAAAATCAAAGCATTAGCACTTGGGTTTCAGCCTTAATGATTGCCTTTACCATCCCTGCGGTTTTATTTGGCTCACTAGCCGGAGTATATGTAGATCGTTGGTCGAAAAAAACAGTTTTAGTTGCTTCTAATCTGTGGCGTGGTTTATTAGTTTTAATTATTCCATTCTTGTTATTATTATCGGGAATTAATAAAAGTTTATTTAATTTACCCCTTGGATTTTGGTTATTATTAATTGTTACTTTCTTTGTGTCAACTTTAACCCAATTTTTTGCCCCGGCCGAACAATCAGCCTTACCTTTAATTGTTAAACCAAATCATCTTTTAGCGGCCAATTCTCTCTATACTACCACCATGATGGCCTTATTAATTATTGGTTTTGCCATCGGTGAACCAATGTTAGCTTTTGTCGATCAAATTGTTAGTAATTTTAACCATTCATGGACATTTGGCAAAGAATTAATGGTGGGAGGTTCTTATTTAACCGCCGGGCTTATTTTATTATTTTTAAAAACAGGTGAAAAAGCCAAAAAACCCCAAGAAATAGAACATCCCCACGTTTTAACCGATATTTGGGAAGGCATCAAATATTTAGCCAAAAATCATAAAGTCAGAAATGCCTTAATTCAATTAGTAATTTTGTTCTCGGTTTTTGCCGCCCTGGCCGTGTTAGCCGTCAGTTTAGCCGATCTCATCCCAGGGATGAAAGCAGAAAGATTCGGTATTTTATTAGCTTCAACGGGCTTAGGCATGGGCTTAGGCGCAACGGTGATCGGGAACTGGGGGCAAAAAATCCCCCGCCGTCAACTCAGTTTATGGGGATCCTGTGGTGCGGCCGTATCCCTACTCGGTTTAGCCTTTATTGGTACAAAAGTATTGGGAGCGGCCTTACTCTTTACCGCCTTATTGGGGGCATTTGCGGCCTTTGTGGGCGTTCCAATGCAAACCACCATTCAAACTGAAACCCCCGAAGATATGCGGGGCAAGGTTTTTGGCTTACAAAATAATTTAGTTAATATTGCTTTATCTTTACCCTTGGCCTTAGCAGGAGTGGCAGAAACCTTTTTTGGTTTAAAACCAGTTTTATGTAGTTTATCTGTTTTAATTATGATTGGTGGCTTTCTCACCTATTCAATTTTAGAGAAATCTTAAAATCAAAAATTGCAACGAGACCAAGGTTAATTTTAAGTATAATTAACTAAATGTTACAAAAATTTAAACTTCATTAACCTTTCTTAAATTAATCACTTGAATGCATATTGCTTGGCTGGGAAAAAAATCACCTTTTTGTGGTAATGTCACCTACGGTCGGGAAATTACCAACGGCTTACTAGATCGAGGACATCGAGTTAGCTTCCTTCATTTTGCCGAAGAATCGGAATCACCGGATTTACCTAATTGTTCCGAATTTATACTACCTTTTTTGTATAAATCTCAAGTTTATACAATTCCGACTTTTCAATCGAGTAAGGTTTTAATGCGATCGCTGGAAAAATTAAAACCGGATCTAGTTCATGCGTCCTTAACCTTATCGCCCCTTGATTTTCGTTTACCAGAGATTTGTGAGGATTTAGATATTCCTCTGATTGCTACTTTTCACCCGCCCTTTGATAGCAAAATCAGAAATTTAAAATCTAGTACCCAGTATTTAACCTATCAACTTTATGCCCCCTTTCTGGCCAATTATGACCGAACTATTATCTTTTCAAGGATGCAAAGGGATCTATTAATGCGCTTAGGTGTACCCAAAGAAAAAATAGCCATTATTCCCAATGGAGTTGATACTCAAAAATATTCCCCTGGCATTTCCGATTTAAAATATCAATTACAAGTTAAGAGGTTATTTGTTTATCAAGGAAGAATTGCTACTGAAAAAAACGTAGAAGCTTTATTAAAAGCATGGAAATTATGTCAAATGCCCTCTGATAGTCGTTTATTAATCGTGGGGGATGGGCCATTAGCCCCGACCTTGAAACCTCTTTACCATAAAGATCATCAAATACAGTGGTTTGGTTTTGTGGGGGATGAACAAAGGAGAATAGATATTTTAAGGGCGGCCGATGTGTTCATTTTGCCCTCCTTAGTGGAAGGTTTATCTTTATCTTTATTAGAGGCTATGTCTTGCGGTGTAGCTTGTCTTGCCACTGATGCGGGTGCGGATGGTGAAGTGTTAGAAAATGGGGCAGGAGTGGTTTTAGATACCCAAGGGGTTACAACTCAATTAAAAATACTTTTACCCCTGTTGAGGGATCATCCAGAAATTACGGAATTATTAGGAAAAAAAGCCCGTCAAAGAGTGTTAGAGAAATATACTTTAAGAGATAATATTACGGCGGTTGAACAACTTTATGCTGAAGTTTTAAGGGAAAAAAGAGTTCAATTTCATCTGACTTCATCGGTACAAACTTAAGTAAGAAATCGGTATAATATTAAAAATGATCTTTTATCAAAAATATCTGAACTAATATGATACCTACCGTTATTGAAACTTCTGGCCGTGGCGATCGCTCTTTTGATCTTTATTCTCGTTTATTACGGGATCGCATCGTCTTTTTAGGACAACAAGTGGACGATGAAATTGCTAATTCAATTGTAGCCCAGTTATTGTTTTTAGAATCTCAAGATCCGCAAAAAGATATTTTTCTGTATATTAATTCCCCCGGAGGCTCTGTTTATGCAGGTTTGGGGATTTTTGATACCATGAACCAGATCGCCCCTGATGTGTCTACGGTTTGTGTCGGTTTAGCGGCCAGTATGGGAGCATTTTTATTAAGTGCTGGTGCCAAAGGAAAGCGCAAAAGTCTTCCAAACTCCCGTATTATGATCCATCAACCTTTAGGCGGCGCACAGGGTCAAGCCACCGATATTGAAATACAGGCTAAAGAAATTTTATATCTGAAAAAACAACTTAATTTACATTTAACTAATCATACGGGACAACCTTTAGAGCGCATCGAAGAAGATACCGATCGAGACTTTTTCATGTCAGCCGAAGAAGCAAAAGAATATGGTTTAATTGATGAGGTGATTAACCGTCATAAATAAATTGTTATTCCTGCCCTAACCCCTCTCCCAAGGGGGGAGGTTATGCTAAGTTTTAATATTATTTATTAATCAATTTATTTTGCTCGAAAATTATGATTATTGCCCCCACTGTGCTTGATTCCTATGACAATTTAACTTTAAAAGAAATTTGGAAAAATACTAATGAATTTAGCTGTCCTCAATCCTATAATTTCCATTTACATACTACTTGTTCCGATGGAAAATTAACCCCTGAAGAACTAATTGAACAGGCATTAATTAATCAAATTCAAGAAATTTCAATTACGGATCATCATAGTATTAAAGCTTATTTTCAAGGCCAAGAATATTTAACTAAACTCCAAGCAAAAAATCCCGATCTTAATTTTCCCCGTTTATGGAAAGGAATAGAAATAACTAGCGATTTATTAGGCACAGAAGTTCATTTATTAGCCTATAATTTTAATGAAAAAAATCCATCTATTCAAGTTTATTTTAATAAGATTAAACCGGAAAATTTAGATCAAAAAGCAGAAATTGTAATCCAAAGATTCCATCAAGCGGGGGGTTTAGTCATCTTAGCTCATCCTTGTCGTTATCGCCGTAGTGCTAAAGATTTAATTCCTTTGGCAGTGGAATTAAATATTGATGGTGTGGAAGCCTATTATGCCTATGATAATCCTAAACCTTGGCGTGTTAGTTTAAAAAAAACTCAAGAAGTAATCAACATTGCTCAAGAATATAATTTATTATTAACTTGTGGCACAGATACTCACGGAAATAATATTTTATATCGAGTTTAATTTTTAAGTTTTAATTATTTAATATTTCAAAAATTAAAGCAATAACTTATTTTATGGTTTATTAATTAATACCATTATTTAGATCAGTTATGAGGTATAGTCAATTTTATCAAAATTAAAGAATATTTGAAATCTAAAAAAATACCATATTTTGAAAGTATTAAAAACTTAATTGTTATCATCTCTTAATTAATAGTTAACAATTTTAATGGATAAAAGAAATTTTTACTATATACTTTAAGTTAATTTAATAATAGCTCTTTGATTACTTCCCATCAAAATAATAATTTATGCTAAAAAAGATTATACCTCAAGCTTTTCGCCAACAATTTCTTAATTGGTTATTGCAAGAAGATCGTCATGAAAAAGAAGAAAAACATCCTCAACATTCATGGTGGAAAGTGATGTGTTTAACGGGGGTTGATTACTTTTCAACCTTAGGTTATCAACCCGGAATTGCTGTTTTAGCCGCCGGCTCTTTATCTCCTTTAGCCACTTTAATTCTAATATTATTAACCCTGTTTGGAGCATTACCAATTTATCGCCGAGTAGCCATGAGAAGCCCTCACGGAGAAGGTTCAATTTCCATGTTAGAAAAATTATTAACTTGGTGGCAAGGGAAGCTTTTAGTATTATGTTTATTGGGATTTGTAGCCACAGATTTTATAATTACAATCACACTTTCGGCGGCCGATGCTACGGCTCATATCATGGAAAATCCTTTAACACCAACATTTTTGGCTGAACATCCTGTTAGAATGACCTTAATTTTAATCGGTTTATTAGGAATAGTATTTTTAAAGGGTTTTCGAGAAGCGATCGGGATTGCAGTGGCCTTAGTTGTGATTTATTTAGGTTTAAATTTAATCGTAATTGCTGTTAGTTTTTATCAAATTTCTCTTGATTTAAGTGTGATTGAAAATTGGAAAAATGCTTTAGTTGCTCAAAATAGTAATCCATTAATGTTAATAATGATTGCAGTTTTCCTATTTCCAAAATTGGCTTTAGGTTTATCAGGATTTGAAACAGGGGTGGCTGTCATGCCATTAGTAAAAGGTGCTATTTATGACACAGAAGAAAATCCAAGGGGACGAGTAAAAAACACTTATAAACTGCTACAAACCGCCGCTTTAATTATGAGTTGTTTCCTCATTTGTAGCAGTTTTATTACTACTTTATTAATCCCTTTAGACAAGTTTCAACCAAAGGCAGAAGCTAACGGCCGAGCCTTAGCTTATTTAGCACATCATTACTTAGGAAATGGTTTTGGTACAGTCTATGATTTAAGTACCATTGCTATTCTTTGGTTTGCCGGAGCTTCAGCAATGGCAGGCCTTTTAAACATTGTACCCCGTTATTTACCACGCTACGGAATGGCACCGGATTGGGCTAGAAAAATTCGCCCCTTAGTGTTAGTTTATACTGCCATTGCTTTTGGTGTAACTATTCTTTTTGAAGCCGATGTTGATGCCCAAGGGGGCGCTTATGCAACGGGGGTATTAGTGTTAATGAGTTCGGCCGCTTTTGCTGTTACTTTATCCGCCCATAAATTAGGTTTAACTAAATCAAAAATAATGTTTGCTGTCATAACTTTAGTTTTCTTTTATACCACTGCTGTTAATATTATTGAACGTCCCGATGGGGTTAAAATTGCCAGTTTCTTTATTACAATTATCATCATTAGTTCTTTAATTTCTCGCATTTGGAGATCTACAGAAATTAGGGCAGAAACAATTGAATTTGATGATCTAGCTCAATCTTTTATTAATCCTCAAAATCAGCAAAATATTCGTTTAATTGCCCATCGGCCTCGTTTACAAACCATTGAAGAATATGCTAAAAAAGAGCAAGAAGTAAGGGAAGATAATCACATTCCAAATGACGATTCAATTATCTTTTTAGAAATATCAATTGCCGATGCTTCTGACTTTGAAGAACATTTAAAAATTGAAGGGGTACAAGTGGGCAATTATCAAATTTTGCGTACAAAAAGCGGGGCAGTTCCTAATGCGATCGCCGCTATTTTAGTAGCAATTAAAAATCAAACTAAGATTATTCCCCATGCTTATTTTGGATGGCCAGAAGGTAATCCTATTCAGTATTTAATGCGTTATTTATTATTTGGAGAAGGGGATATTGCGGTGCTTACCCGTGAAGTTTTACGCCGTGCCGAAGCCGATCCAGAAAATCGTCCGGCCATTCATGTGGGAGGATAATTATTAATTGATAATTGATAATTGATAATTGATAATGATCAAAATTATTAATTAAGTTTAGGCAAAAGTGACAAAAATCTTTTATAATCAATCAATAAAAATTATTTTGAAATTTTATTAATCAACTTACAAAAAATGCCACAAATCGAAACAAGGACAGATCCGATGGTGATCAACCTCGGGCCTCATCACCCTTCAATGCACGGCGTTTTACGTTTAATTGTCACTTTAGACGGGGAAGACGTGCTAGACTGTGAACCTGTGATCGGCTATCTCCATCGAGGGATGGAAAAAATCGCTGAAAGCCGTACCAGTGTGATGTTTGTTCCCTACGTTAGCCGTTGGGATTATGCGGCCGGGATGTTCAACGAGGCGATCACCGTTAATGCACCCGAAAAGTTAGCGGATATTGAAGTGCCTAAGCGCGCTCAATATATTCGGGCGATCATGTTGGAATTAAACCGCATTGCTAATCATTTGTTGTGGCTAGGCCCATTTTTGGCCGATGTGGGCGCACAAACTCCCTTTTTCTACATTTTCCGGGAACGGGAAATGATTTATGATCTGTGGGAAGCGGCCACTGGGATGCGTTTAATTAATAATAATTATTTCCGAATTGGCGGAGTTGCGGTAGATTTACCCTACGGTTGGGTGGATAAATGTGAAGATTTCTGCGATTATTTCCTACCAAAAGTTGATGAATATGAAAAATTAATTACCAATAATCCGATCTTCCGTCATCGGGTGGAAGGTTTAGGGGTAATTACCCGTGAAGAAGCCATTAACTGGGGTTTATCCGGCCCCATGCTCAGAGCTTCTGGTGTAAAATGGGATTTACGCAAAGTCGATCATTATGAGTGTTATGATGATTTTGATTGGGATGTACAGTGGGAAACCTCTGGAGATTGTTTCGCCCGTTATTTAGTGCGCATCGGCGAAATGAGGGAGTCTGTCAAAATTATTCGTCAAGCTTTGAAAGGTTTACCCGGTGGTGCTTACGAAAATCTTGAGGCTAAACGCATGATGGAAGGCAAAAAATCAGAATGGAATAATTTTGATTATCAATATATTGCTAAAAAAGTTGCTCCTACTTTTAAAATTCCTGAAGGTGAACATTATGTGCGCCTTGAAAGTGGAAAAGGTGAGTTAGGGGTGTTTATTGTTGGCAATGATAATGTCTTTCCTTGGCGCTTTAAAATTCGTGCCGCTGACTTTAATAATTTGCAAATTTTACCCCATTTATTAAGGGGGGTTAAGGTAGCGGATATTATGGCAATTTTAGGTAGTATTGATGTCATCATGGGATCGGTCGATCGTTAAAATTGTTTAACTTTTATCTCATCCTCTGCCCTTCTCCTATGGGAGAAGGGAGGCTTTTTTTCTAACATAAAATCTAAAATTATTCAATAATTATTCCTCTCCCAAAAATGAGAGTGATCAAGGATAAATTAATTTTAATTTTTAATATATTAAATAATAATGTCAAATTTTCAGCCCAATAATCAAAATATTTTAACATCAGAATTAACATTAGAAAATCAACCGAAAAAAATTAATTTTTTTGCTGATCTCGGTTTTAGGAGGATCAAAGCTTTATTAGTTTTCACTTTAATTTGGTTATTTACTATTACTATTTATCAAGTAAATTGGGGTTTTTATTTATTATTAGGATTGTGGATTTTATTATTAATTCAATCTTTACGCATTATTTGTGCCAAACCTCAGCCCACTCTCCTGCCTTTAACTGATCATGATTTAACAGAAAATATTAATAATTTACCTTTTATCTCTCTTTTAGTTTCTGCCAAAAATGAGGAAAAAGTAATCAATAAATTAGTTACAATCTTATGTAATCTTAATTACCCTCACCATTTATACGAAGTTTGGGTCATTGATGATTATAGCACCGATCGCACGGGAGTTATTTTAGATCAATTAGCCTTAGAATATGATAACTTGCATATTTTACACCGTCCCAAAAATGCCACAGGGGGCAAATGTGGGGCGTTAAATGAAGTTACCCCCATGACAAAAGGTGATATTATTGGCGTATTTGATGCGGATGCAGAGGTAACAGAGGATTTATTACAATGTATTGTCCCCTATTTTGATCATCCAAAAATTGGAGGTGTGCAAACCCGCAAAGCCATTAATAACAGTAATTTTAACTTTTTAACTAAAGGGCAAACCGTAGAAATGGTATTAGATGCCTATTATCAACAACAAAGAATTGCCATTGAAGGATTAGGAGAATTAAGAGGAAACGGACAATTTGTGAGGCGTAAAGCTTTAGATAGTTGTGGCGGTTGGAATGAAGAAACGATCACCGATGATTTAGATTTAACAGTACGTTTGCACTTAGATAATTGGGAAATTGGCTTTTTATTAACTCCGGCCGTGGATGAAGAAGGGGTGACAAAATTTAAAGCTTTATGGCATCAAAGAAACCGTTGGGCGGAGGGCGGTTATCAGCGTTATTTAGATTATTGGCGTTTAATTTTAACTCAACCTTTAGGCTTAAAAAAGCGTTTTGATTTAATCTTTTTTTTCCTACTTCAATATGTTTTACCCACCGCTTTAATCCCTGATTTTCTAATGTCAATAATTTACCATCGTTTGCCCATGTTAGGCATTTTAAACGGTACAATTGTAATATTTTCTTTCATTGGAATGGTATCAGGATTAAAAAGAGTCAATCGACTTAATCCCCCTTCTTTATTAACAAGAATGGGGCAGGGAATTTTAGGTACAATTTATATGATTCACTGGTTAATAATTATGCCTTTTGTTACTGCCAGAATGTCAATTTTACCCAAGCGTTTAAAATGGGTTAAAACCGTGCATCAAGGGGAGTAATGCTCTTTTAGGAGTTTGTGCTTTAATTATTTCCCGCCGGAAATTTTAGCTTTATAACCTAATTGAATTAAAATTGGTAAAATTTTTTGACAATGATCCCCTTGAATTTCTAAAATATTATCTTTTAAAGTTCCACCACAACCACAAACTCCCTTTAATTTTTTTAATAATTCTTTTAAGGTGTTTTCGCTAGTTTGAAAACCCGTAATTTCTGTAACAGTTTTTCCTTTGCGGCCTTTTCGACTAGCTTGAATACGGATATTTTGTTGATTGGGGGGTAATTCTATAATTTGAGATTCTACTTCAAAATTATCAAAATTACCAAATTCTTGATAAACAATTTTTGGTTTATTGTGATGACTAGACATATTTTTGAATTGAATAATTGACTATAATTTGATTACAATAATCGGTCATTTATCAGTTGACAATTGATAATTGATAATTGATAATTGACCATTAATTAATTAGGTTTGAAACCTCCTCTTTTAAGGGGAAATAATTAAATATTTCCTGTAATCTTTGGGGATCTGTTAAATAAAGATAACCGATCAACGCTTCTAAACTGGTAGCTTGTTGATAAATAGTTAAGGGTAAACGGCGCGGTTTTCCTGTAGCGGCGTTTCTTCCTTTTTTTAATATTTCTTTTTCTTTTTCCGTTAAATAAGGTAGGATTGAGCGTAAATGTTGGGCTTGAGTTTCCGCTTTAACTTGAGTAACTACCTGTTGATGATAGTCAACAATTCGTTTAGCAGGGAATAAATAATAGGATCTCAAATATAACTCATAAACCCCATCACCCAGATAGGCCAATGAGGCAGGAGAAATTAAGTCAGCCGAACTCTGAAACTCTTGATTTGTTAAAAGAGATTTTCCGTCTAAAATTAAATTAAACAATTTTGACAATTGACAATTAACAGTGGATAGTTAACAATTAAAATTAATTATCAACTAATAATTTAATATTAAAAATTAATTGAAATAAAGCAATAACCAATAACTGATAACCAATTAAAAAAAATTATTTTTGATTCAAATTTTCTAAGGCCGCTTCAAGAGTAGGTTGAAGGGAGAGGAATTTTTCTAAACGAACCAGTTTAACAGTTTGAGTCACACGGGGGTTAGAAATTAACTGTAAACTGCCTCCGGCGGTTTGTGCTTGTTTGACTAATTGAACTAAAGCCCCTAAACCAGAACTATCTATAAAATCAATTTGTGATAAGACTAAGATCACATGAGTTGGGCCTTCATCAATACAAGTACCAATGACTTTACGCACGGTGGGTTCAGAAAAGGCATCTAATAAACCCGTTAAACGAATAATTTGGTAATTTTCCTTGATTTCACGAGTTCCCCTTAAACTAACAGTCAAATCTAATGGATTAGCTATAACTACCTCCTATGATAATGATCAGATTAATTAATCAATCGTTAAATATGGTAAAGTATAACCGATTTTTGCCACATTCAAACATGATTTTTGTTATTGATGATTAGTGATTAGTCATTCATTTTATGTCAAAATGGATCTTAATCATTATAAAAAATGCTATTTTTTAGTTTTTATGTCTATTGAATTAATTATTTTATTAGCCTCAATGTTGGTTACTTGGTTAGTATTTACATGGTTAGTTAAAGTTTTAAAAGTAACGATTGGAACTGCTTTTGTAATAGCGGTGATTTTCTTAATTTTACAAATCGTTTTTGGGATTAATAATAAAGAAATTTGGAGTCAAATTATTAATTTACCTCAAACTCTTTTAGATTTAATTTTTGGCCGTTAGTTAATTAATTATTTTACTGCCAATCTTGACCGTAATTTTTTACATATTCCCTCAAAATTGGAGAGATTTTAAACAGGATTTTATCTTGTTTAATTTTACTTAATAAATATCTTTGTTGTAAAGATTGTAACCCATTGATAAAATCCACTGAAGATAAACTTAATTTTTGGTTTAATTGTTCCCTTGATCTTGGTTGGTCAAATTTACTTAATTCTACAATTATTTGCCGTTCAATTTTTGATAATCTATTCAATAATTCATTAAATTTTGATCTCATTTGATTTGTGATTACTGGTAAGATCTTTGTTTGACTATTTTCTCCTAAAAATTCCCCTACTTCTCCATCATAAACATCTACAATTAAAGTAACAATATCTTTTAAATAATTAAAATTACCTTCATAAAGTTCAATCAATTGTAACCAATGATCTTGATTTTTTAAACCTGTATTTTCTAAAATATTTGTTTCTTTTAATCCTGATAATTCTAAACATTTTCTATGATCTAATTGCATATCTAAACAATTCATTTCATTAGATTTTTCTTGACTGATTAAAATAAGATTACTTTGATGTTGTGTTTCGGCAATTATCTTAAAAAAGTTTTGATAATCTTCAGATTCTGGTTGATATTGGCCGGCAATTTTATCTCGCATAAATATAGTTTCTACCTGATCAAGAATGATTAAACATCTTTTTTCTTTTAATATTTTTAAAAATTGATAAATTTCTGAATTTTCCGAACTTTCTAAACTATCTAAATTGTCAATTTTGGCTAATATTTCTTTAATAATTTGATTTAAACTTGGGGTTATTTTTAAGTTTTTCCAGATAATTATTTCAAATTGATCTAGGTTTAAATCAATAAATCTTTTCACTAAATAAGTTTTACCTATTCCTGTTATTCCTAAAACTGAAATTAAACGGATATTTTGATTAAAAATGTAATGATTAAGCTTTTTAAATTCAACTTCTCGATCATAAAATTTAATGATTTGAGGAGCTAAAATTAAATCATTTATCACTGTTTGAGAATTATGATTATTAGTTTTTGCTTGATTAGATTGATCACAATTATTTAAAGTTTGTGGAGGATAAAAATTATTATTATTACCATTTATATTATAAAAATTTAAACAATTTGGAGATGATTCAATAGATATTCTTTCTAAAGTAGAACGAAAATTTGATTTTTTTATATCCTCTCCTAAAGCTAAAGATAAAAGCTCCCATAAATGATAAGCCACATCTGCAATATGCTTTTCACTTAAATTAGAATTTTGCGCTATTTCCTGATAGGTTTGTCTGTGCCAAGTGCCTTCAATAACTGTTTTTTGAAGATCATCTAAATGCTTTCCACTTTGTTGAAAAATTAATTGATCTGTAAATTGTAAAGCTTCGTTTAGATTCATTTTTCACATTTGATAAAGGTTTTACTGATTATACCTAAAATTGATCCGGTTTTTTCAGGGTTTTTCCGGTTTTTTTCTTAACATTTTGTAATAAAAATTCCGGTTTTTTCCGGTTTTTTCCGGTTTTCAAAAATTGAAAGTTTTGGCATGGTAAATAAAATAAATGATTTTATCAGTATCTAAAATGCAATTCTTAGTTCAATTTATTGAACGATTACTATTAGCAATGAAATAAATTTCATTGCGAGTTAATTACTCACATTGATTCCTTAAATTATTGATAACGCCGTGAAATTTATTTCACGGCTAACAAAGATCGTTCAATAAATTGAACTAAATTGCTATTAGAAATTATTAATTTTATTTACTTATCTATTAATCTTATTAAAAATCAATAAAATTATGAGTAATGAACTTTATTATGGGGACAATTTAGAAGTTTTAAGAAAATATATTAAAGATGAATCTATTGATTTATGTTATATTGATCCGCCTTTCAATTCTAAACGTAATTATAACCAAATTTATAATAATATTGGGAAAGAAGATAAGGCACAAGCTCAAGCTTTTATTGATACATGGACATGGGATGATCATGCTAATCATGGATTAGATGAAATTCTTACTAATTATAATGGAAAATTTACCCATCAATGTATTAGTTTGATTAAGGGTTTAACTGATGTTTTGGGTAAGGGAAGTTTACTGGCTTATTTAATTAGTATGACCTTAAGAATAACTGAAATTCATCGAGTTTTAAAGCCTACAGGTAGTTTTTATTTACATTGTGATCCCACAGCTTCCCATTATTTAAAATTAGTTTTAGATGCTATTTTTTGCAGTCAGGGTGGTGATTTTAGAAATGAAATTATTTGGGGATATATTGCCCCAAGTGCCGCAAAAAATGATTTTCCAAGAAAACATGATGTAATTTTTCGTTATACAAAAAGCCATATTTTTTTATTTAATGCCGATGATATTCGTATACCTTATAGTGAAGAATTTATTAAGAGAAGAAAATACTCAGAAGGGAAGTCTGGTATTTATGCTGAAAAATCATTAGCTAGAGATGAAAATGATTTAAAAAGCTTTTCAAAAGGAAAAATTCCTCCTTCTTGGTGGACAGATATAAAGTCAGGTGGACAAATGCCTAGAAAAGAACATTTAGGTTATCCTACACAAAAACCGGAGGCCTTATTAGAAAGAATAATTAAAGCAAGTAGTAACGAAAATGATGTTATTTTAGATGCTTATTGTGGTTGTGGTACAACAGTCGCAGTAAGTCAAAGATTAAATAGAAAATGGATCGGCATTGATATTACTTATCAAAGCATAAGTTTAGTCTTAAAAAGATTAGAAGATAGCTTCGGCAAAGAAGTATTAACTAAGATTAAATTACATGGTATTCCTAAAGATTTAGAAAGTGCAAAAGCTTTATCAACTAAACAAGATGATCGCACTAGAAAAGAATTTGAAAAATGGGCAATTTTAACCTATAGTAACAATCGAGCCGTAATTAATACTAAAAAAGGAGCAGATCAAGGTATTGATGGAATTGCCTATTTTCACGGAGAAAAAGGAGAACAAGAAAAGATTATTTTTCAGGTAAAATCAGGTAAAGTTAAATCAGGAGATTTAAGGGATTTATTAGGCACAATGACCTTAGAAAATGCAAGTTTAGCCGTATTTATTACCTTAGAAAATCCTACTAAAGAGATGATTGTTACAGCTAAAAAAGCTGGAGTTTATAAGAATAGTTATTTTAGTCAAACATACGATAAAATTTCAATTATAACGATTCAAGATATTATTGAAAATCAAGCAAGATTAAATGTAAAATTAGGATTAGAAGTATTAAAAAGTGCAGAAAAACAACAGGATAAAATAAAACAAACTGAACTAGGATTATAGCGCTACGCGCAAGTAATAAGTAATAAGTAATAAGTAAACTCTAAAAGACTTTCAGTATTTTACAATGTCCTAACTTTAATGGCAGGGCGTTTTCAAAGTCGGGGGGAAAATGCAATTCTGAGTTCAATTTATTGAACGATCACTGTTAGCAATGAAATTAATTTCATTGCGTGTTAATTACTCACCGTGATCTCTTAAAGCATTGATACCGCCTTGAACTTAAGTTCAAGGCTAATATAAATCGTTCAATAAATTGAACTAAATTTATGTTAGAAATTATCCTATTTTTAATAATTTTTGATTTATTAACATCAAAAATAAGTTAAAAAATTAATTATCAAAAGCTTACAGAGATCATAAAATTTGACTTTGAAAACACCCTGCTTTAATGCGTAGCACTATATAAATTGATAATTAATAATTGTCCATTGTCAATTATTAAAAGTAATTTTTCTTTTTAAATTTTTAAGGCGTAATAATTCCACTAAAGTTAAATTAACTCGCCCTTCAATTTTCGCTACCTCTTGAATGCTCTCCCATAAAGCTTGGGAGGCTTCTGTTTGATTATAACCACGTCTGAGGGCGATTTTTAAAGCCATTTCATCCGCCTCGATTTCCCTTTCCTGTGAGCGATTTTTTCGCCAAATTTGATTAAGGGCAAAAGTAGTTAAACCTCCAGCCATGATCACACCGATGGCATTACTTTGTAGAAATTCTATAATCACACCTGCTAAACTAAGAATAGTTAAGGCTTGATACCAATTAAATTCAAACCATTTAATGTTAATTAACCAACTAACGGATCTCAATAAAATTAAATCCCTTTGAGCGCGTGATAAACCCTGCCACAAGTCAAAATTAATATAAATTTTTCTGGTGGTATTATGCCAAGGATAAGGAAAAGGTGTATCAATGACTAAAGACTGATGAGGTTTACTAATAATTTTCGTTTGCATTCTTCCTGATGCTGACATTAGATCCAGTAAGCGGCCAATTTCATGATTTTGATCAAACATAGTTTTCTTTTTTTTCTTTAATCAATATCCTAAAATAACCTAAGACTATCAGATTTATCAATTATGACTCAAGAAATTTTAATTGAACTGGCTAAACAAATGAACCCCGCAGCGATCGCCACTTTGCTTAATCAAGTTTTTCAATCTCACCAGATTAAAGTTATCGTCTGTGTTGATCATAATTGTCTTAAAATTTCTTTATATACGGAATCAATTATCGATCGGGATACTTTAATTTTTTTAGTTAAACAAGAAATTAAGGCATTATCTTTGCACTTACCTATTAAAAAACTCAAAATAAATTGTCATCATAAAGTTAAATCTTATCAAGGAGGACGCTATATAACTTATACTATTTATAATATTTGGCAACATCAAGAAAATTTAGAAAATGGAGATTTTTTATGACTACTCTTTTTCAATCTATGATCGAATTTTTTGAGAATGATAACTGGAAATTTATGGAGATCTCCCCTGGAGAAGTCCTTAAAATGGGAGTTTCAGGTGAAAATAGTGATTATGAATGTTATGCGATCGCCGATGAAGAAACTGATATGTTTCAATTTATTTCTAAATATTCCGTTAAAATTCCCGAAAATCAACGCCCAAAAATTGCAGAATTTGTCACCAGAGCCAACTATGGCATCCGTTTAGGCAAATTTGAATTAGATTTTCGAGATGGGGAAGTTAGTTTTAAAAGTAGCGTTCCCTGTGATGAAAATAAAGGATTAAGTTTTATGATCCTCAAAAGAATTGTTCAAACAAATGTCTTTTTTATTGATGAATATTTCCCCGGCCTAATGAAAGTTATTTATGGCGGAATTTCACCTGAACAAGCAATTTATGAAATTGAAAATTCCGATGAAAATTAGGAAATAGGCACTAATTATTATAAACAATAACTAATAACAAGTAAGACTTATGTCAATTAGAAATAAAATTATTTATGGTTATACTTTAGCTTTAGGTTTAGCTTTTGTCGGGACAACCAGTGGTTTAATTATTGGTAATTATTATCAAAAAAAAGCTCTTTTTGCTCGACAAATTGCCTCTAATGAACAGAAATTAATTAATACAATTCAAGTTAATGTATTATATAATCGTCCCGCTAAACAATTAACTCCTTATGTTAAAAATAATGAAGTATTTACTAGGGAAGTAAATAATTTAAAACAACGGTTACAAACTATTAAATCTATTTTAGAAAAACATAATCGTTCACAACAAAAATCAAATTTACCCGAACTAGAAAAATTATTAGATCAATATGAATTAACCGTTACTAATTTTATCAAAAAAAGTGAAGATTTTGCTCAAAAAGTTGTGCCAATGACCGCCGATCCTCAACAGGCACAACAAGCCGAAAAAGAGATAGTAAAATTAGTTCAAAGTCGAGAATTTAAGAAGTTTATTGAATTTCCAGATCGCTTAAATCAATTTGCTGATCTTGCTGATCAAAATGAAAAAGCGGCCGAATTAAACTTAAATCAAGCGGAAGTTTTACGCACTAAAATTATTATCTTAAGTTTAATTATTTCTATTATTATTGCCATTATTTTAGCATTATATATTAGTAATCAAATCGCAAATCCTTTACAAACTCTAACAGAAACTGCTCAAAAAGTTACTAAAGAATCTAATTTTGATATTCAAGCTGATGTTACAAATAAAGATGAAGTTGGCATCTTAGCAAAAGCATTTAATCAAGTAATTCAAACCGTTAATCAACTATTACAAGAACAGGAAAATTATACCCATCAATTGGAATTAGCTAAGGAAAAAGCGGAAATTGCTAATCAGGCCAAAAGTGAATTTTTAGCTAACATGAGCCATGAGTTAAGAACCCCTTTAAATGGCATTCTTGGCTATACTCAAATTTTATCGCGCATGGCTAATAATGAAAAATCAAAACATGGTTTAGGGGTGATTTATCAATGTGGTTCTCACTTATTAACTTTGATTAATGATGTGTTAGATCTAGCTAAAATTGAGGCCAATAAATTAGAATTAAATCCTACTCCTTTTTACTTTCCTTCAATGTTACAAGGTGTCATTGAAGTGAGTAAAATTAGAGCCGAACAAAAAAGTATAGATTTTAAAGAGGAAATTCCTGAGCAAATTCCTTTAGGAATTATTGCCGATGAAAAAAGATTAAGACAAGTATTATTAAATTTGTTGAGTAATGCGGTTAAATTTACTGGCAAAGGAGGGGTTACATTTACTTTAGATTATCAAGAAAATTTAGAAGCAGGAACTGTTAAACTTTTTTTCACTGTTAAAGATACGGGCATAGGCATTCCAAATGATAAATTAGAAAGCATTTTTCAACCCTTTGAACAAGCAGAATCAGGGCAAAAAAATGAGGGTACTGGCTTAGGTTTAGCGATTAGTCAAGACATAGTTGAAATGATGGGAAGTAAAATTAATGTTAGTAGTGAAATAGGGGTAGGAAGTTGTTTTAATTTTACCATTGAATGTCCCTTAGCTAGTGATTGGATGGAGGCTAATACTTTAACTAAATTAGGTAAAATTTTAGGTTATCAAGGGGAGAGAAAGAAAATTTTAGTAGTAGATGATCGGTGGGAAAATTTAGCGGTTTTAGTTAATTTATTAACTCCCCTTGATTTTATTGTTTTAGAAGCAAATAATGGTCAAGACGGAATAGATCTAGCGCAAAAAGAAATTCCAGATCTGATTATTACTGATTTAAAAATGCCCCTTATTGACGGTTGGGAATTAATTAGAAATATTCGTCAAAATGATCAATTAAAACATATTACAATTTTAGTTTCTTCTGCTAGTGTTTTTGATAGCGATCGCCAATTAAGTTTAGCAGAAGGAGGGGATGATTTTCTGTCTAAACCTGTACAAGCAGAGGAATTATATCAAATGTTAGGACGTTATTTAAAACTAGAATGGATTTATGAAGAAATAGAAAAATTACCGGAAAATCAAGTCAATTTAGATGATTTAATTTTACCAGATCAAGAAGATTTATCTTTATTATTAGAACAGGCCATGCGAGGGCAAATCAAAGGCATTAGAGAACAACTTAATCAACTATTAATTAAAGATCAAAAATATCAATCTTTTGTTAATTATCTTAATCCTTTAGTTAAAAATTTCAAAATTATGGAAATCCGCAAATTACTTAAAGAAATGAAAGAAAACATTAACTAATTATTGGTTATTAGTTATCAGTTATCTACCAAAAATTATTAATTATTAATTATTAATAAAACAATTATGAATCAAAATTATCCCCCATCTCATCCAACAATTTTAGTAATTGATGATAAACCAGCTAACCTAGAAGTTTTATATGAAACTCTTTGTGATGAAGGTTATGAAGTATTAGTAGAAATAGATGGTTTAAATGCAATTACTCAGATCAAAAATGACCCTCCCGATTTAATTTTATTAGATGTTTTAATGCCAGAAATTAACGGCTTTGATCTGTGTCAAAAATTAAAAGAAGATCCCCAAACTCAAGATATTCCTATTATTTTTATGACGGCTTTAAGTCAAACTTCTGATAAAGTTAAAGCCTTTAATTTAGGGGCAGTTGATTATTTAACAAAACCATTTCAACAACAAGAAGTTTTAGCAAGGGTAAAAACCCATTTAAAAATTAGTCATTTAAGTAAATCTTTAGAAGCACAAAATCGTCAATTAATAGCAGAAATTGATCGCAGAAAAAAAGCAGAATTAGCTTTAGAAAATTTAATTTCAAGACTTGATGAAAAAGTTAAAGAAAGAACATCTGCCTTATATCATACTGAAGAATTATGGCGTTTAACTTTAGAAAATGCGCCCATCGGTATTATTACCCTCAATTTAGAAGGTGATTTCTTAACAGTTAATCAGGCTTTTTGTAAAATGCTTGGCTATCAAAGTGATCAATTATTAACAAAATCATTACTAGATTTTTCGCCATTAGATCAACAAGAATTAATTAAAAATAGTCTTGAAAAAATTGTCAACTATGAAATAGATAATGTGGAAATTGAACAAATATTTCTTAATCAAAATGGCAATTCAGTCTTAACAATTACTCGAATTGCTATTATTAAAGATAAAGATAATAAACCATTACAATTAGTAGCAGAAGTGGAAGATATTACCCAAAGAAAAGAAAATGAAGCTACTTTAAAATTACAAGAAAGGGCGATGAGTGCTAGTAATAATGGCATCGTAATTGCTGATACAAAACAAAAAGATAATCCGATTATTTATGTTAACCCTGCTTTTGAACAAATTACAGGTTATAATCAAAAGGAAATTATCGGTCAAAATTGTCGTTTTTTACAAGGAAAAGAACATAATCAAGAAGGATTAAATCAACTGCGCGAAGCCCTACAAAAAGGTAAAGGTTGTCAAGTAATTTTGCGTAATTATCGTAAAGATGGCAGTCTATTTTGGAATGAATTAAGCATTTCACCAATTTATAATGAAAATCATCAATTAACCCATTATATTGGCATTCAAAGTGATATTACAGATCGCAAACAAGCCGAAGAAGAAATTAAAAATTCCCTCAAAGAAAAAGAATTATTACTTAAAGAAATTCATCATCGAGTTAAAAATAATTTATTAGTTGTTACCAGTATTTTAGAATTACAAAAAGAATATATTAAAGATGAACAAATGATTGATATATTTCAACAAAGTCAAGATCGGATCTATTCAATGGCTTTAATTCACGAAAAATTGTATCAATCAACCAATTTAGATAAAATTAATTTTGGTGATTATTTAGAATCTCTTTTAAATACGCTCCTCTTATCGTATAATTATAATACTGATTTAATTAAAATTGAGTATCAAATTCAATCTTTCCCCTTAAATATTGAAACGGCTATTCCCTGTGCTTTGATTTTTAATGAATTAATTTGTAATAGTTTTAAACATGGTTTTCCTAATGGTAAAACAGGCCAAATTAAAGTAACTTTATCCCAAGATGAAGGGAAAATTATTACCCTAATCATTGAAGATAATGGGATCGGTTTTCCTGAAGGAATGGATTTAAGAAAAACAGATTCTCTGGGCTTAGAATTAGTTTTTACTTTAACGGAACAGTTAGAAGGAACAATTGAAATAGAGGGAAAACAAGGAACAAAATTCACTTTAAAATTTGCTGAACTTCAGTATGAAAAAAGATTTTAAATTTTTATAATAATTAACATTTAAAACATTTTAGTTATGGATATAAAAACCATTTTAATTGTAGAAGATGAACTTTTATTTGCTAAAAATCTTGCTCAAAAATTACAAAAGTTAGGTTATAAAGTAATCAAAATTGTTTCTTCTGGAGAGGGAGCAATTAAACAAATTACAAAAGATAAACCGGATTTAATTTTAATGGATATAGCCATCAAAGGTCATCTTAACGGTATAGAAACCGCCAAAACAATTCAAGAAACATATCATATTCCAGTGATTTATTTAACGGCTTATGGTGATGATGATACCTTAAACAAAGTATTTGAAACTCAAGCTTATGGTTATATTATTAAACCTTTTAAAGATCAGGAATTAAAGGCAATTCTTCAAATAGCTTTTAAACAATATGAATACAATCAAAAATTAGAAAAACAAGCAACAACTGATCCCTTAACTGGTGTTTTTAATCGCCGTCAGTTTTTCGATTTAGCAGAAAAAGAAATTGCTCGAAGTTTGCGTTATCACGAACCTTTTTCATTATTAATGATTGATATAGATCACTTTAAAAAAATTAATGATACCTACGGTCATTCTATCGGAGATGAAATTATTAAAAATGTGGCTAAAACTATTTTTAATAATCTGCGAGAAGTTGATTTAATCGGGCGTTTTGGGGGGGAAGAATTTATTATAATTCTCTCAAAAACTGAACTTAAAGATGCGGTATTAGTCGCCGAAAGATTACGTTTAAAAATTGAAAGTTCATCTATTAAATCCGCTGATCAAATTATCAAATGTACGGTTAGTATAGGCATAGGAACTTATCAGGAAAATGATCAAAATATTATAGATATAATTAACCGTGCGGATGAATGTCTTTATTGTGCGAAAAATCAAGGAAGAAATCAAGTTAATTTTCCAAATAATTAATTATTTTTAGCTAATAAAGCCGTGCCAAAAGCCGCTTCTATTTGGGGTGATTTTCTAACAGAAATTTGTAAATATTTTTCCCTAATTAATCGCCAATTTTCATTTTTTGCACCCCCTCCGGCCGTATAAACCAATTTTAAAGGAGTTGCCCCCAATTTTTTTAATTTTTCATAACCTAATTTTTCAATCTTAGCTATTCCCTCTAAAATACCTTGTAAAAATATTATTTTATTGTCAGGAATAGGTGTTAATTTTCCCTCTAAAAATGGATCATTAATTGGAAAGCGATCGCCTTTTTTTAATAAAGGATAATAGTTTAAATTAGTGTTAAAATTAGGATTAATTTGTTGAGAAAAATTAACTAATTCTTGATTAGAAAAATAAGATTTTAAGACATTTCCCCCCGTATTAGAAGCCCCACCAGTTAACCATAAATTACCTAAACGATGGCTATAAATACCGGAATTACTATCATCAATTTTAGTTTTACTTAACAATTTTAACACTAAAGTTGAACCTAAAGAAGTAACAGCTTCTCCCGCTAATTTTGCCCCACTAGCTAAAAAGGCCGCTATACTATCAGTAGTACCTATACCGATCAAACAATGGGGATTAATCTTAAATTTTTGAGCAATATTTTGAGCAATATTACTAACAGTTTGGCCAGGATAATAGATCTTAGGTAAAATCTGAAAAAAGGGTAAAGATTTTAACTGATCAGGATAGGTTAAATTTACCACATCATAACCTAATTTTAACGCATTATGATAGTCACTAATACCCAGTTTATTATGTAATAAAAAACCTAACCAATCAGCCTGATGTAAAAAATATTGAGCTTGATTAAAATACGACTGTTTACTATACCAAATTAACTTAGATAAACTAGAAGTAGCACTTAATACTACAGGTATATCAGGAATAAGCTTTTTAACCTCATTTAAAACCTCAATTCCTCGACTATCATTATATAAAATAGCCTCATTAATAACCTCACCTTGACTATCACATAATAAGACAGTTGCGGAAGTACCATTAATACAAATTTTAGTTAAATTTTGCTTAATTTCTAAAGAAAAATAATCTAAAATTTGAAATAAAATATCTTGCCAGATTTGGGGTTGATTAAGATGAGAATTAAACAAAAAATTAACCTGATCAATGATTAATTCCCGTTCATTAATGACAATACCTCTAGCGCCTGATGTACCAAAATCTATGCCTAAATAATAATTAGTCATTTAAGATAACCTTGTCTAATTAAAAAAGCATTTAAAGCCGTTGGAAAATCAGAATAAAGCCCAATGACATTACCATTATTATTATAAATTTCTAAACCCCAATCAGAAGTTGGATCATAATGATTTAACATAAATTGCCAACCTTCTTCATATTCTCCTAATAGAATTTTTTGAGCAACATAACCTGCTAAAATACCATTAACATCTGGATATTCACTATTACTAATTTCTAAATAACAACGATACATTTCATTTAAAGTTGCCCTTAATAAATTAGGATATTGAGTAGTTACATTTTCAAAATTACCATTTCTAAAAGTAAAAATTTCAGTAGGAGGAAAACTTCCCGCATAACTACTAAACATATAAAGAAAACTATTATCTACTGTTAAATATTCAATATTTCCATCCCGATCTAAATCTTGAAATGAGCCTCCATAACCATCTCTTGCCCCTAATTCTATACGATTAAACTTATTACCTTGCCAATGATAAATAATATCATTTGTACAACAATGAGCGCCACCACTATAGGTACTAATAATTACTTCAGGAATTTGATCATTATCAAAATTTTGTAAGTAAACCTTGCCGACAACATCAGTAAAATCTTTGTTATTAATTTTCAATTTATTTTGATAATAAATCTTATAACTTAAATTACCAGATTCATCACCACTATTATAATCATAAGGATGATAACTCACTGAAATTTTTACATCATCTAAACTAATAGTTTGATCAGTAAAAGCTGTGGTATCATAATCAATTAAAATTTCATTATTTTCTTGTGCAAATAAGGGCGAATTAATAAAAATTAATCCTGTGAAAATAGCAGAAAAAGAAAGAAGATTAGTTAATAATTTCTTGTGATAATTAAAAATTATTTTCATGATGTTTTAACAAATAACTAAATTTGCGGTTTAATATCTTGATCAGGCATTTCAGGGAAATTAAATTGATTATGTTTTAAAGAATAACCTTGTCTTTGAATTTGCTCAACAAAATGAGTAGGATCAGATTTAAGATTGGCTTCTGAATTATACTCAGATTGATTTAAAATTTCTTTTTTTTGTTGTTTGAGTTTAGCTTTTCTTCCCATTTTAATTATACTCCTTAATCTTAAATTGAAAAATCAAACTTAATCAATGTTAACTGTTAAGTATACCTCTCCATCATACTATCAAAAATTAAAAATTAATTATAATTTAATTATTAACTATTACTTGATTAACACTGTTTGGGTTGTTTAGCACATTCTTCCTTTAATTTAAGAGGGTAAACCTTAGTTAAAAGTTGGTCAGTATTAACATTTTTTTCCTTTCCACAAGGTAAACTTGTCCAAGTGGAAGATAAAGAACAAAACACCTTTTTTTCCTGTTTATTTTTCAATTTTTGCGCAACATTAAAACCCCATGCTTGGGGATCATTTAACCACCGATAAACCACTAAATCTTGATAGATTGGCTCAAAACTATAACTTTTCCACCATAATATTCCATCGGGATCGGGATGATATTTTTTCGCCTTTTCTAACCAAACAAAATCTAAAAATTGATAACGGCCGGCCGCCGTACTACATAAAGAACGCTTCGGAATAGGAACACATTTTTTGGGATGTTTACTTAAATCCCTAATATGTTCACCCCCATAAATCACATTATAGGGGTAAGGATCATTGGCTTCACTATAAGTAATAGTACGCATTAAAGCCCTTAAATAAGGATTACCACCCTTAAGCAATAACGGCTGATCAGCAGGTATACTTTTCATTGATTGAGGTTGACGAGAATTGAACTTAAAATAAACAAAACCCGTTAAAACAAGACTGACAACTGAACCAATCAACAAAAATAAAAATGCTTTAAATTGTAGATTTTCAGAGTTTTCTAATCTTGATTCTATTTGATTAAGGATTTTCCCAATTTTCATCAGTGGGTTGAGGTGCTTTTGGAATGGGGACAGGGGGACGATTAATCGCTATCATTAATGAAGGTTCACTAATTGGACTTTGATTAGAAGCGATCGGTTTTTTTTGTTCTACTGAAGTTGGTTGCTCTGCCATTTGGGGGATCAAAGTTTTATTTTCTTGTAAGAGCCAAGATACAATTCCCACCGTCAAAGCGGCGATCGCCGTTCCACCCCAAAAAGCAATTTTTTGCCAACGATTATTTTCAATGCGTTCAAATACTTTATTTGTAATCTGTTGATGAGATTGAGTGCCGACAGGAGTGGGTAAAGATTGAAAACCATAATTAAGCCGTAATAACCGTTGATACAGTTGTTTAAAACTTGGATCCTCATTTAACCATTGTTGAACTTGCTCTTTTTGTGCCACCGTCACTTCTCCATCTATATAGGCACTGAGCAACTCAAAGCGATCATTTTCCACAGTCAAATGTTCTACACACATATCAGAACTAGAATTATCTTTCAAAAAGTCGAATTTGATTTTCATTTTACCATCACCACCGAGTGCAACAGATACACCTTAAAAAATTATAAAAAAATTAAATCAAAAGAAACACAAAAGTTGATTTTTAATAAAAAAAATTAATAAAACTTAATAGCAACTAGGTTTGATCTAAATAAGGTTGTAAAGTCGCCTGAAGTTTTAACCTTGCCCTAGCGATTCGTGATTTAACCGTACCAAGGGAAACCCCCGTCAGTTGGGCAATGTCTTCATAAGCCATGCCTTCAATTTCCCTTAAGATAATGGTAATGCGAAAAGCCTCCGGTAAATCAGCGATCGCTAATCTCAATTTATCATAAAATTCATCCGTAGCCAAATCATCATCAGGGGAAGGACGATCACTAGGGAGATCCCATTCCATTTCCCCATCCATCGTTGAGCGGGGTGCATCCAAAGATAAAGGAGTAGCCACTCTTTTTCTTTTGCGTAACTCATCATAAAATAAATTGGTCGTAATGCGACTGAGCCAACCTTGAAATTTAGCCGGATCATTGAGTTTTTTGATATTTTTATAAACCCTAATCCAAATTTCCTGAGCCAAATCACTGCGATCTTGCCAATCAGGGGCTAAATGATATAACAATTTATCCACATGAGACTGATACCGACGCACCACCTCGGCAAATAAAGCACGTTCAGGACGAGATTGATCTTGACAGTGCAAAATTAAATCATAATTAGAAAGTTTGTCAACAGACACAGATCTTCTTGGTGAAGTCTTCTCAACGGTTGACCAAGGGATAGGAAAAGATTGAATCATCATATCAATTAAGGATAAATTGTTATCTATTCAAATCCCTAGACCCTTGTTTGACCGAAAAGTTCCTTCATTTAATACGATTAAAGAATAAGAAGGTATTATACCTTAAGCACTTAGCTATCAGTATTTAGAGATTTTTTTCGATTAATTGAGGTATTTAACTATCAAATTCCCCTTTTATTTTTTTTCATATTGAGGGGCGTATGACTCTAATAAAACTGACACTTGATTAAGAACACTATCCTTAGAGGTTTTCCCAAAAATTTGTCTTTCTGGGAAGAAATCAGGGCGATCTAAATATTTAGAGATGGCCGCTTCCACTTGTTGACTAATCAAATCTTGTAATTCTTCTTTAGCACGTTTTCTTTGATAGTCAGCACCTTCTTCCGTTGTGGCATATAAAGGGGGAAGGCGGTTAAGTGCATAAGCGGCAATATCCCCTACATCTAGGGGTTTTTCAGTGGTCTGTTGAATTTCCGTAACTCTAGTAATCGAAAAACTTAAAACTAATTCTTCCATTACGTTAATAAACTGTTTGCGGGGAACAGCTACCACATCACCTGTTAATAAAGCGCCCATTAAGCGATCTAAGGCCAGATATTCTTCAATGGAAAGCTCAGACGCACTATCACAAAGCCGTCCAACCTCAGCTTCCATTGTAGGGGTTAAATAATGGTCTTTTAGGGCTTGTTCAACAATTTCTTCAATACTCATCATAATGTTTCCATGTAATCAATAAATTTGGGCTTGATTTCAAATCAAAGAAAAAACTTCTTACTAAATATTTTCCCTTGAAAAATAGTAAAAATAAAGTGAACTCAACAAAACTTTAGCAAAATTTCTTAAATTTTGCTCTTTAAGTTAAATTAAAATTTAATTTATGCTTCCAAAGCGCCAAGGTACGGGATCCACTGCGATCCCGTGAACATATAAGCCCCAATGGAGATGGGGTCCGGTAGAGCCTCCCGTTGAGCCAACTGTGCCGATTTGTTGCCCTGCTTGGATCATTTGGCCTTGCTGTACATCAATTCGATTCAAATGCAGAAAAATGCTCACTACACCTTGTCCATGATCAAGGCCGATGGTATTGCCATGTAATCTAAAACCTTGAGATTCTCGGCCAATCAATCTTACCACACCAGCGGCCGGAGCTACCACAGGCGAACCTGAAGCCCCTGCATAGTCTACTCCTCGGTGGTAATAGTCTTGGGCAAAAACTCCATTATAATAACGTCTGATCCCATATTCCGTAGACACTCTGGCATTATTAGGACGTAAAAAAGCACCATTCCAATATTTTTCAGGGGTGACTAAAGCTTTAAAGGCCGCTACTTGATCTAATTCTGTTTGGGTAGCATTATCACCACCGCCTCTAACTGTAATTCTTTGAGTAGTAAAAGAGCGATTTCTCAAGGCAATAGAGAAATTTTGAGTTTCACCATCTGCGCTAACTTCAATATTAATCTGTCCGGGAGTATCTAAAGGGCTAGTGGGTAATAAGGCACGATAGATTGATTCTAAATTATTTTGATCAACTAGGGGAAAGGCTTGATAAGGAGTTCCCCTCATGGTCACGGTGGGGGTAGAATTAGGTTGATCTAATTCTACTGTGACGGAAATAGTATCACCTAATTGGGGATTAGGGGGAGTAATTTGTACTTCTAAGGCTTTAGCTTCTGTGGTTAAACTGATCAGCCCGAAAGTAAAACCCAAGGCTAAATAATGTTTGAAATTTTGATACCAATTAGTCATTTGAGTCATTTGCTTTTATCTTTGATTGATGATGTTTTGATCGGTTATTAGAGTTATCAATTGTCAATTATTCATTGTCAACTGTCAACTGTCCATTGGTAAAATTAACTTTTACCTTTGATATAGGCGATGGAATGTTTCCAGATTAAAAATTTTTGTTGTTGTTGATTAATCAAACATAAACCATCACTATCTTGCCATAAAACTTTACCCTCTAACATTTCACCAACATTCAGTTTAATCTCGACTGTTTGTTTGTCTTTGATATAGGTTTGAACTTGGCGCACAGTGGGTAGATTCGTATTAAATTCACTCATAAAATTTGATGCTTTAGCTTATATTTATCTTAGTAATCTTATAATTATAGTTTTTATTCATTAACAAAATGAACATTGAATTTACCAAATATCATGGATTGGGTAACGATTTTATTTTAGTAGATAATCGTCATCAATCAGAACCGATTATAACACCAGAACAAGCAATTTTAATCTGCGATCGCCATTTTGGGATCGGAGCAGATGGGGTGATCTTTGCCCTAGCAGGTACAAATGACACCGATTATACCATGAGAATATTTAATTCCGATGGTTCAGAACCGGAAATGTGCGGTAACGGCATTAGATGTTTAGCCCGTTTTATCGCCCAACTAGAAGGCCAAGAAATTATTGGTAAAGAATATCGTATTAACACCCTAGCGGGGGTTATTACTCCAAAAATTGAAGCGAATGGGCAAGTTACCGTTGATATGGGGCAACCTCAACTTAAACCAGATCAAATTCCCACTACCATCAACCAAGGGGAAAATCAAGTCATTAATCAACCTTTAGAAGTGGAAGGTCAAACATGGTCAGTCACCTGTGTGAGTATGGGTAATCCCCATTGTATAACCTTTGTGGATCAAGTTGATCACATTCCCTTAGAAACCATCGGTAGTAAATTTGAACATCATCCTGTTTTCCCCCAACGTACTAACACTGAATTTATTGAAGTAGTACGCCCTGATTATATCAAAATGAGAGTATGGGAAAGGGGGGCAGGAATAACTTTAGCTTGTGGCACAGGGGCTTGTGCTTCAGTGGTGGCCGGAGTTTTAAACCATCAAAATGAACGCCTTTGCACGGTTGAACTCCCCGGAGGTTGTTTAAATATCCATTGGTCAGAAATTGATGATAGAATTTATATGACAGGCCCTGCTCAAAAGGTTTTTGTGGGTAACTATTATTTAGAATAAGTTATTTCAATTAAAAATTTTGCTACAATAGATTTCTTGGGAAAAGTCTAAATAATAATTGATTGTAATAGGTTTTTTGTAAAATTCTCTTGCTGATTAGTTATTACTTGACTTGCTCAAGAAGTCTAATTAAAATTAGGGGGAGATCGTCAACAAAACCCCAGAAAAAACAATTTAATCAACTGTCTTAAATTGGTGGTTTTGTTCTAATTGCTTAGAAATAAGTCCTCATAAAAGAGCGTTAGTAACGCTATAATTAGGTTTAAATATTATCTTTTTTTATTTAAAATCATTAAACATGAGCGAAATTATCTGCGCCCTTAAAGAAAATCTTAAACAGGCGATCGTGGGAAAAGACGATCAAATTAATTTAATCTTAGTTGCACTCTTAAGCGGTGGTCATGTTTTATTAGAAGATGTGCCGGGGGTGGGAAAAACCCTGTTGGCTAAGTCTTTGGCTAAGTCTATTAATGGTAAGTTTCAGCGTGTGCAATGTACTCCGGATCTTCTTCCTAATGATATTACAGGTACAAATATTTGGAATCCTAGCAGTCGAGAATTTGAATTTTTACAGGGGCCGGCCTTTGCTAATGTATTATTGGCGGATGAAATTAACCGCGCTACGCCTCGCACTCAGTCGGCTTTATTAGAGGTAATGGAAGAACAACAGGTAACGGTAGATGGTCAAGCTAGAGTTGTGCCTAGTCCTTTTTTTGTGATCGCTACCCAAAACCCGATCGAATATCAAGGGACTTTCCCTTTACCTGAAGCTCAGATGGATCGCTTTATGTTATCTTTAACTTTGGGTTATCCTACGGAAATTGAAGAATTACAAATGTTACAACAACAACAAAGTAATTTTCAAAAAGATCAACTTCAACCTTGTATTTCTTTAGAAGAATTAATTGATTTACAAAATCAATGTCGTCAAGTTAAAATTAAAACGGAAATTCAACAATATATTGTTAATTTAGTTAGGGCTTCAAGGGAAGATGAAGAAACGACTTTAGGTGTTAGTCCAAGGGGGGCAGTAGCTTTGCAAAATGCGGCCTGTGCCTATGCTTTTTTAGATAATAGAGATCATGTTATTCCTGATGATATTAAAGTTTTAGCACCTCATATTTTAGCCCATCGTATTATTCCCACAGGGGGCAAAAAAGCGAAAACTATTGTGGAAAAATTATTAAATTCCGTACCTGTAGAGGCTTAAATATTGTTATTTGTTATTAGTTATTGGTTAAATTAATGATTTCATTAACAAAGTCTGCGCAGGCAGACTTCGTTTAGATAGCCCTACCCTTTAGGGTTTGGGCGTTTTATTAATGAGAAAAGAGACGAAATTTAACAAATAACCAATAATAACCAATTATGTTTAAAAAACTAGCCAAAAAATCCGGTTTATTTTTATTAATTAGTATTATTATTTTAACATTCAGTTTAGGTTGGGAAATTGAAAAAGTTTTAAGTCAAAATGTTACACCTTCTCTTGATCAAGTATTAACAAATACTATGGATCCTGTAGCTGAAAAATATCAAACGGGATTAAGTTTATACTTAGAAAATTGTAGTAGTTGTCATTTAGCTATCCCTCCCCAAGTGTTACCTACCCAAACATGGCAAAGAATTTTAGAACGCCCTCAAAACCATTATGGCGTTAGTTTACAACCTTTGGTTCCTTCTTTTAATATGATGATGTGGGATTATTTAAAAGCTTTTTCTCGCCCTTTATTGATTAATGAATCTTCAGTTTTTTATATTCAAGATTCCCGTTATTTTAAGGCTTTACATCCCCAAGTTGATTTACCTGTTAATATTTCGACTCAAACTTGTTTAACTTGTCATTCTCAAGGCCGAAATTTTAATTTTCGTGTTGAATAGTCACAAATGACAAATGACAAATGACCACTGACAAAATTAATTTAAACTCGATCTAAACGGGCGATCGGTTGCCAGTTTAAAATATCAGTTAAAATAGCTTGATAACCTTCCACATTTGGATGTAAACCATCACTACATAACAGCGATCGCCTCCAATTTTCACCCCGACTGATCCAAAGATCAAATAAATCTAAATAGGGGATATTTCTCTGTAAACAAGCGTGTTTGGTGACTTCTTTATAACGAAATTGATCCCCATGATTGTAATATAAACAATTCATAAAAGGCATTTTACTTTCATCAATTGGAATCATACCAATAAACATTACTTGACACAAATTAACCGCTTGATTTAATAAATAATTTAATTCTTCTTGAAATAACTGTAAATCTGTAAAATTTTTACCAGTAGGACGACCTAAACGAGCGCAATCATTAACACCCACTGATAACATAATTAAATCAGGATAACGATTTCTTAATTCACCTCTTTGCTTAAATTCCTGTTCTAAACGCTGAGAAACTTGGATCACACCGTTGCCTCTGATCCCTAAATTATATAAAGCATGACCCGTACTTTCAGGGGACATCCAACGGCGGCGCAGTCGCTCCACCCAACCTCCTCCAACGGGATCTCCATAGCCATAAACTAAGCTATCACCTAAAGCAATCACTCTGAGGGGATTTTGAAAAACGGATTCTTGAATCCCATGATTCAATCTGCTTAAATCAGTTTGTGTTATCATTACCATAGTTTAGCTTTTTTGTCAAGGAAAAGAATTGAAAATTTACAATATGTCATATTGTTTATCTATTATAGCCAAAAATTGCAATTTTAGAGTAAAAATACTCAAAAACTTTAATTTTGGTTGGATAGTAGGACTATATCTATTACATTAGAAGAAAAATTAAAAGATACTGTTTATTAAGAACTTTTAGAGTTATAAAAAAAGAAAAAGTCGGGAATTTTGGAAATCCTCAACTTTTGAAATTAGAGTTAAATTATTTGATTATTTCCTAAAAAGTAAATAAGGTGCGAATTGTAGCGATCACCACATCATTATTATTACTATTATGATCGGGGGCAGTTAACCAAATTACACTGGGGGTAATTTTAAGATGATCATTAAGGCTAATTTGATATAAGGCTTCGATATGTAAAGAGGTGCTTTGATCTTGGGTGGCTATTGCGGGAATAGTAACGGTAGAATGGGTTACTTTTGGCTCCATGCCAATGATAATTCCTGCGGTATTTCCTTCTTTAAATAAATCGGGGAAGGCTAAATTAAAAGCCCAATTCCAGACTTCTAAGTTACCTTTAGAGATCGCACCACCAAGATCGGAAAGGGTTTTAAGGTTAGAATAACCTACCCATCCCCCTAACACAAATTTGGGATCAAGATGCCAAGATAACTGCGCGCCATAAGAATTACCGATTATTGGGACGGGTGATCCTAAGTTTTGCTCGGTAAATGCTCGAAAATTAGCAAGATTACTGCCTGTGCCTGTATCGGTTTGATTGTAAGCGTTAATATAGGTTAAACCTATGTGTAAATCATCATGGGGCTGAATTTCTAATTGTGCCATAGCCCCATAAGAGCCATTAAATAAGCTTTTACCTTTGGCCGGATCATTGGCATCGGCGGCCATATAGCCTAAACTGAGGGTTAACCAGTGGGCGAATTGATGATTAATTCCGATGCCTTTATCTTCTACTTGGAAATAAATGGGATGGCGTGTGCCAAAGGTAGATAAAGCTCCTTGGCTACCGTCTCCATCAAGGAAGTTAAAGGTTTGGGCAAATTCATCGGAAGCCCCCGCATTAGCGGCGATCGCCACATGAGTTTGATCTCCAAGGGGAAATTTATAAACTAAGGCATCAATATAAAGATCCGTGTTACCCGTGTCTCCGGCAAAAGCGAAACTGCCTTCAGGGGTGTTTAAATTAGGGTTTAGGATATTATCTGATTCCAGACGGGTTAATAATTGATCATTTCCGCTCAAACTGGTAATTAAATTTAAACGGGTACGTTGGCCAAAGGTGAGATTATTGTCTATATCACTACCATTAACTTGATTTGTGCTTACGGCGGTGGCGGCCATGATCATTTCACCTTGAAGTTTAGTCGTGGTGGAAAATTGATTATTTTCTAAAGTGGCTACTTTACCTTCAAGATCATCTACTCTTGTGCCTAAAGTTGTTAATTCTGTTTGAAATTCTTGAATTAAACGGCTAATTTGCTCAAATTCATCATTTGACACTAGATCTTGATTATTTGAGCCGTTGATCGCCTCTAAACAAGCGTTTAAGCCGGCCGCAAATTCATAACGGGAAAGGGTACGATCGCCTCGAAAAGTGCGATCGGGATAACCTTCAAGACAATCATAATTTTCTACTAAATTACCCAAGGCTTGATAAGCCCAATCATTGGGCGAAATATCCCTAAGTTGAGATACACTATTAATTTGAGGGATGGAATTTTCTTGATTGAGATCGTTTTGTAATTGGTTTAAATCTTCAGCTTGAGAGGCGATGGCTAAAGAAAAAAAATTAATACCTGCAATTAAAACAGATTTAGAAATTCGATTTAATAGAAAATAAGTCATGATGTCTTTAAATAGAATGGATAATGGATTTATTGTTTGAATAAATGATCGCTTATCTTTCTTATCATATCTTAATTCAGTAACGCCAAAGAGTGTTATTTAGATTGTTTGATTATATCTTGAATTTTGTAATTTGATCATAAAAGATTTCGGTTTTCAGCTATAATAGACAATGTATTAAATTTAATTTTAAAATAAATCATGACTATTAATTCACAATTTGATGTAATTATTATTGGTTCGGGAATGGGTGGCTTAGTTACTGCGACTCAACTTGTAGCTAAAGGTGCAAAGGTTTTATTATTAGAAAAATACATTATTCCGGGGGGTAGTGCGGGATATTTTGAAAGGGAAGGTTATCGTTTTGATGTGGGGGCATCAATGATTTTTGGTTTTGGCAAAAATGGCACTACAAATTTATTAACTCGCGCCTTACAAGCGGTTGATCAGCAGATAGAAACTATCCCCGATCCTGTGCAAATTCATTATCATTTACCTGATAATTTAGAGTTAAAAGTTCACCAAAATTATGAGCAATTTTTACAAGAATTAATTAAAAAATTTCCCCATGAAGAAAAGGGAATTAGGGGTTTTTATGCGGAATGTTGGCAAGTTTTTAATTGTTTAAATGCGATGGAATTACTCTCTTTAGAGGAGTTAGGTTACTTGATGCGTGTGTTTTTCCAGCATCCTTTAGCCTGTTTAGGTTTGGTTAAATATTTACCTTTAAATGTGGGTGATATTGTTAATCGTCATATTAAAGATCAAAAATTAAAAAAATTCATTGATATGGATTGTTATTGTTGGTCAGTTGTTCCTGCACAAAAAACCCCAATGATCAATGCGGGAATGGTGTTCAGCGATCGCCATTATGGTGGTATTAATTATCCTAAAGGTGGAGTAGGCAAAATAGCGGAAAAATTAGTAGAAGGTTTTGAGAAAAAAGGCGGTACAATTCAATATAAAGCAAGGGTGACAGAAATCATAATTGAAAATAAGAAAGCGGTAGGAGTTAAGTTAGCAAATGGGCAAGAATATCGCGCTAAAAAGATCGTTTCTAATGCCACAAGATGGGATACATTTGAGAAGTTATTACCCCCTGAAAAAATGCCTATTTCTGAACAGAAATGGCAAACAAGATACAAAAAATCGCCTAGTTTTTTAAGTTTACATTTAGGGGTCAAAGCTGAATTATTACCCAAGGGAACAGAATGTCATCATATCTTATTAGAAAATTGGGACAAAATGGAAGCAGAACAGGGTACAATTTTTGTTTCTATTCCTACTTTACTTGATCCAAGTTTAGCACCTGAAGGTTATCATATTATTCATACTTTTACTCCTAGTTATCTTGAAAATTGGCAAGGTCTTTCCTCTCAAGAATATCAAGCTAAAAAAGAAGAATCTGCGGCCAATTTAATTAATCGTTTAGAGGCAATTTTTCCGGGTTTAAATGATAATTTAGACTATGAAGAAATCGGCACACCACGCACTCACAGACGTTTTTTAGGCAGAGAAGATGGCACTTATGGGCCTATCCCGAAAAAGAAATTATTAGGCCTATTAGGTATGCCTTTTAATCGTACAGCAATTGAGGGATTATATTGTGTCGGTGATAGCACTTTTCCCGGTCAAGGTTTAAATGCAGTGGCTTTTTCTGGCTTTGCTTGTGGCCATCGCATTGCAGTTGATTTAGGGTTATAATTATCAATTATTAATTAGTCATTGGTCATTTGTTAGAAACTAATTATTAATTATCAATTATCAATTATCAATTATTTTATGACAGTAATTAAGCGTTATACTCCACCAACTTGTACTTTAGAAATTAAAGCAAAAAAATCACCTTTGTCGAGGTGGTCTAATCGTATTTTAACGAAAGATCTTAGTTTTCAATTGCGTTTTGATGATCCTCGTTTACTCGACACTCAATCAATCCAGATCAACGGGGATCAACTTCAATTAAATTTACTTTGTGATGTAGTTAATCAATATGTTGACCAATTTCTGCACCCTTCTTCCATTTATAATTATTTTTTACCTCTAAATAATGAAGCAATTACTAATAATTTAGATAATGAATCTTTAAAGATTAATGAACAAAAAATAGAAAATTCACAATCAAATTCAAATTTAGTTCATTTACCCTCTAAACCCTATTTGAAATCAGAAAATTTAATTTCCCATGAACTCTTTTTTGGCTCATTAATGCCTGAAAAATCCTATTTTTCAGTAAAATTGACGGCTTTGCAATTATTCGATCTGGCCACAGCTTTGGATCTTTATCAAACCGATCTTAAAATTTTACCTAGTTTTGGCAATGAAACTAAAGTCGCTCGTCAACAGGGCGATCGCCTCTGGCAAAATGTGGCAGGAATTGTTTTAACCGTTGGGTTAACTACCGTAGGTTTAAGAGCTTATTATGAGTCTAAATCAGTGGAACAGGTAGCCATTACCGAACAAACAGCCCAACCCCCACAAAACAATAAATCTGAGGTAGTTGCACCTTTGCCCCCTCCCCCTCCTCCAACGACCAATTTACCCCAATTTAAACCTTTACAGTCTGGGGAAAAACTGCCACCTCCGAAAGCCGTGACTAAAAACTCTGAAACAAATAGTCAGAATCCTCAGATTAAATCCCCCTCAAATCTTCCCCCCTCTCCCGTTGCCATCAAACCGGATCTTCCGCCGCCATCCTCGACTACGCCCCAAATCAGTGTTCCTTTAGCCACTCCTGCCCAAAAACCTAATTTACCGTCAAATTTACCCAATTTATCTAATCCTCCCAATTCTATCCCTACTTTTAATGAAGATAATAATAATGATTTAACTGCTAGAAATAACCCTAATCCGGTAATCGTTTCCAGTCCAATTTTAGGAGATCAAAATTCAGAAGAATTAACTAGAAATACCCGACTTACTGATAGTTTAAACGAAATAAAAAGCTATTTTAAAAATAACTGGAAAGCCCCTGAACAATTAACACAAGTTATTCAATATAACTTATTAATTAATCAAGATGGAGAGATTGCACAAATTACACCTATTGGTAGTTTATCAGGGATTTATTTAGATCGAACTAATATGCCTTTAATGGGTGAAAAATTTATTTCTCCTTTTAATTATAGTGACAATATTAAAGTCAGATTAGCCTTATTTCCTGATGGAAAAGTCGAGGTTTTTCAACAATAAATTTTTTATATGATAAAAGATTACAAGAATCACAAAATTTAACTCTAAAAATACCCTGAATTTTAAAGAGCTATAGGAATCAATCATCAATGTCTTGATTTAAACGAATTTTCAATTTTTGGAGATGGGTTTGATTATTAATCGGAGGGTGGGGTATGGGTAAATCAAGATTAGGCCAGTTAGACAAATCAAAACAAGGACAAGTTAAACTGGGAAGACCTCTTTCTTTGATGGGGACGGGCATTTGACAACGTGAACAAGAGTGAATTTCCCATTCTGATGATAATAATTGAGCAATGGTTTGTTCCGTTCCTTCTAAATAATAATCCTGGCCATTGTCAGCTAAAATTTTCTGCCAATCTTGTTCAAAAGCAGATGAATAATGGTCGCCAATAACTATCGGTTTTGGACAAATAGTTTCTTGAGTTTTACTAACAATTACTTTTTTTCCTAAGTGAAACCATTGGGCTAGATAACATTTTACTTTTTCAACACAAGCCATATTTTTTAATTGATAATTGATAATTGATAATGGACAATGAATAATTGAGAATGGATAAGGACTAATGACCAATGACTAACTAAAGTATTTTTGTTCAATTTCTTGAGCAGAAAGGGGTTTGGCAAAAAAATAACCTTGTCCATATTCACAACCTAAATGGCGTAATTTTTGAACTTGTGTTTCTGTTTCAATTCCTTCGGCTACTATATCCATTTTAAACGCATGGGCTAAACTAATGATCGCTTTAATTATTTCATAATGTTTTTCGGAGTCATTTTCGATGGGATTGACAAAGGCTCGATCGATTTTTAAGGTATTCATCTGAAAACGATGTAAATAACTTAAGGATGAATACCCCGTGCCAAAATCATCCATACTTAATTTAATTTGACGATTTTTTAATTCTTGAAAGAGTTGGGTTGTTTCTTCCATGTTTTCCATTAAAATACTTTCGGTAATTTCTAATTTTAAACGGCTAGATTCTAAAGCGGTTTTGTTTAAGATTTGATCTATTTTATCAATTAATTGAGTTTCTTTGATCTGTCTACCGGAAAGGTTAACGGAAATGGTTAATTTTTTAGATTGGGGAAATTGATCTTGCCATTGATTCATTTGACGACAGGCTTCTTCTAATACCCATTCGCCAATGGCCACGATTAAACCTGTTTCTTCGGCGATGGGAATAAATTGCATTGGGGAAATAAAACCACGATGGGGATTAATCCAACGGATTAAGGCTTCAAATCCTACTAAATCCTGTGTTTTTAAATCTAAAATTGGTTGATAATTAAGGAAAAATTCCTGTTGTTGAATGGCTTTTCTTAAATCTGTTTCTAATTCTAAACGGGAGCGAATCTGTTGATACATGGTTTGATCAAAGATTTCATGACGGGATCTGCCTGTTTCTTTGGCGTGATACATGGTTAGATCCGCATCCCTCAACATTTCTTCGGGTTTTTCATAATGACTGTCTGACATGGCAATACCAATACTGGTACTGGTGAAAATCTCATAACCTTCGATCGCAATGGGATTTTTTAAACTTTGATGGATTTTTTCGGCGATCGCATTAACTTCTTCTTTTGAATTAATTTGACTTAGGATGATGGTAAATTCATCTCCCCCAAAACGTGCCACTAGATCTTCTGTGTGTACGCAGGTTAACAGTTTACGGGCAATGGCAATTAATAATTTATCGCCGATGGAATGTCCCATACTATCATTGACCATTTTAAAGCGATCGAGGTCTAAAAATAAGACGGCAAATAAGAGGTTCGGATTTTCTTTTTTACGCCGTAATAATTGTTGCAGACGATCAATAAATAACATTCGATTGGGTAAACCCGTTAAAATATCATGACTGGCGGTATGTAATAACCTTTCTTCCATTTTTTTGCGTTGGGTAATATCAACGATCTGACGCACCACATGGAGGGGTTTACCTTGAGTGTCTTGAACTAATACCACCTGTAATAAGACATTGACAACCCGGCCATCCTTAGCTAAATAGCGTTTTTCCCTTTGAAAATGGGAAATTTCCCCTTTTAATAATCGTTTATTGAGGGCTAGATCTACGGAAATATCGGCCGGGTGAGTCAGATCCAGTTCTGTTACGTTTTGCTCTAATAATTCCTGTTTAGAATAGTTTAAAGCTTTACACAGAGCCTTATTAACCTTTTCGTATTGGCCATTAAGCGCGGTGATGGCCATGCCAATGGGGGCTAGTTCAAAGGTACGGCGGAATTGTTCTTCACTTTCTCTTAAGCTTAATTCGGCTTTTTTACGTTCACTAATATCTCTGACAAAGGCACAATTATATTTTTGATCGTTAAATTCTAAATAATTAACACTAATTTCTACGGGTAAAATACTCCCATCTTTGCGAGTATGTTGTGTTTCAAATGTTAAAGAATGTTTACTGGCAATAGGGTCTAAAGTTGATTCACAGGGTGAATAAATCCCAATTTTAGAAGATTTTAAGATTAATAATTCTTGTTTAGAATACCCTAATAATTCACAAGCCGCATCATTGACATAGATAAAATAACCGCTAGAATGCAACCAAAATACCGCATCTTTTGCTCGATCAAGACAAAATTGGGTCATTTGTAAACTTTCTTCAATACATTTACGCTCAGTAATATCGGTTTGTACTCCGATAAAATGGGTTAAATGTCCCTGTAAATTATGAATTGGGGATAAATAAAATTCATTCCAAAAAACCGTATTATCTTCTCGATAGGTGCGCATGGTGGTGCTATATTCCTTTCCTTCGATCATTGCTTTTTGAATTTCTTGCATTATTTCTTGATCGCTTTCATCTTGATTTAAAATTGTATAGGATTGGTTTAAAATTTGCTCTTTACTATAACCTGTTAAACGCTCAAAGCCTGAATTAACGTAGGTTATGGGGTGTGACTCTGATAAAGCATCCACCATAAAAATACTATTACTACTAACATTAATTGCTCTTTCTAAAAGGTTAAGTTGTTCCCTTTGTTTATATCTTTCAATGGCGATGGCCAAAATATTAGCGATCGCCTGTAAAAAGTGAAGATCATCCTCTGTAAATTGACGTAATTGGTCAGAATGTACCTCTAAAACGCCGTAGGGCTGTTCAGCATCGGTAATAATGACCGTAGCACTACTCACAATCCGGTGATTATGGAGGAGGGGATCACCTTTAAAATGGGGATCAATGCGGTGATCCTCAATAAATAGGGGCGTTTGACGACTTAAAACAAAACCGGCCTGAGAGTTTAAACTGAAACTAAAAGTGGCAGTGCCGATCAAGTCTTCTGGCCAGCCAATTCCCGCCTTCATGAGGAAGGCTGACCCATTGGGCAATAATTCTAAAATACGACAAAATTTAACATTTAAAGATTGGGAAACTAAAGTCACAGTTTCAATCATTAAATCGGAAATTTCCATCAAAGTTAAGGCTTTTTTCCCAAATAAAGAAATAACAGATTCTTGTTCAATTTGAGACTTTAATTTTTTCTCAATTCCAAGACAAAGATGGGGTAATTGATAATATAAAATAACCTGTGCTGGGGGCAAAAAAACGCATTTAAAATTGAGATATTTTTCTGAAATTTCCTGTTGATAATTAATCACTTTTTGCTGTTTTAAACACTGATAAATAGATTCGATAATTTCAGGCTGATCTGCAAAAATAGTTTCAAGATTTTCCCCTATTTTAGATTCTAATTGATCGGGTAAAATAGATTGAGCTATCTCATTATATTCTTTTAAAATCAAACTTTTATCCTTATTTTCCCAAATTAAAATAGCTACGGGATTATGTTGTTTTTCTAGTTGCCATTGTGCCTGTTTATTAGCTACAAAATTTTCTAAATCTTGACGTGCTTTTTTTTCAGTGTTTAACTCTTGTTTTAGTAATTCCAATTCATGGTGAAGTTGCTCAAGTTGATGAGTTAATGCTTGACTATCTTGGTTAACATTGTTATTTCTTAGATCCATTTTATTAAAATTAATTTGACCTTTAAGATTTTGTATGTTTAAGTTTTCGGGTTAATTAAGATCGGCTCTGAATGAAACATAAAAAATTTTAAATATTTATTTTTCATTCACAAAATCAATTGTCAAGGGTCAAGGGTCAACTGATTTATACTTTAAAATTTTACCATTAAGTTTGAACAAATGATCAATTAATTGAACGGTGAATAGTGGGGGTTAAAATAAAATTTTAGTTGAATCAATTTTTAGGCCGACTTTGAAAACATCAAATTATGATCAATTTAGTTATTATTTATGCTTAATAATCATTTAATAATTTCCAAATTAACTTGGTAATTTCAGTGGCTATTCTGGCATCTAAATTAACAACTTCTTGATCTAAATTTCTGGGATCAAGACTAATTGCGGCACGCATTGTTAAACTAATATTTAATTGTTTTGCGGGTTGAAAACGGCGATCAATTAAATTAATTAAAGCCACATAAATGGCTTCAGTTCGTGATCTTGTTCCCGTTGCTCCATCACCTTGTTTAGAGATAATTACTACCCCATCTAAGTCATTTTGTAAGCCCAATGATTTAATGGCTAAATCTGTTAGTCGGGCTGGATCATTTCCTAATATTTTGATTAAGGTTTCTAAACTAGGCCATTTTACCCCTTCAAAACGACTATTTTCTGATAAATAATGATGCCATCCTATCATGGAAATTACTCTAGTTAAATCATAAGATGAAATTTCATTACAAGCCCAACGTGGTTCATTTTCATCAGGTTTAAAAATAATTTCTTGAGTTTGAGAATCAATTAAATAAGGTTGATCTATAAAAGGAGATTCTCCATATCTTCCCCGAAAAACTAGATTTTCATTACCTGTAATATGTTTAAGCCATTGCTCTAATTGTAATTGGGGCATAAACCTTTTAAACATAGCTCCTAAGGAATTTGAACTGGCAATTTTACCTTCATATTTAATCAAATCTTTGGCTAATTCTTCAAAGGAAAAACTAACTTTATTTCCTTGTTGATCTTCTCCTGTAATGAGATAATTATTAATATCTTTTCCTGTTTTTTGATTAGTACGAGTAATTAAGTTAATTAGGGGAATAATTTTACTTGCACTCCAAAATTCACCCGTTACTAAAGCATTACGGCCTAACCATTTTGTTTTAAATTCTCCATCGTCAAAACTCCCTAAACAAAGACAAATTTCTTTTATATCTTCATGAATAAAATCTAAATCTGATTCTACAATATTTGGTAATTGCCCTACCAGTGGATAACTCTGAAAATCTGGATCAATTTTAATAGTAGAAATAATATTTTTTCCGTCAGGTTTTGCCATTAAACGACTAGGATATTGATCTATTTGATTTTGATAGGGTGATGTATTAATACCCTGATATAAAAGTATGGGATGATCTTCCACTCCTCCTTGCGCTAATTGTAAAAAATATTGATAAAGTTTTTCCTGATCTAATTGATTATTTTCTAACCAATTGTCAGCTAAATTACCTTGACTTAAAATGTGTAAATTTTGTGCTTTAACTGGTTTTAAACTATTAGCAATAAGACTAATTCCACCGCTTAATAATCCTAATAAAATATTTCTTCTTGTTACTTTCATAAAATTTAACTGTTTGAAGCTTAAAATAAATTTAACAATGATATTATAATTAAATTTTAAAATTGCTGATAATTTTAGTTACATAAATTAACGTAAAAAATAATCTCTAATAATTTTAATTTTTGGGTTTACTTTTAAAAAGAAATTGCTATAATTATTAATTGAGAATTGACAATTGATAATTAACAATTATTGAATAATCAATCAATTTATTAAGTTGTTAAGTATAATTAATTATAACCACCTACTTACTAAAAACAAATAACTAATCAATAAGATGTTTAAGCACAATCAAAATCAATATTCTGTTAAATGGTTATCCCATTTGGGGGAAATTTCTCAAGCTCAATGGGATCAGTTTGCACAATCTTTAAATACGCCTTTTTTAGAATGGGAATGGTTACATAATATTGAGATTTCTGGTAGTACAAAACCCCGCACGGGATGGCAACCTTGTCATCTAACAATCTGGGAAAATCAACAGTTAATTGCCATTGCTCCATTATATATCAAAGGGCATAGTTATGGTGAATTTGTTTTTGATTATCAATGGGCTGATCTTGCTTATCGTTTGGGCATAGAATATTATCCCAAACTGATAGGAATGACTCCTTTTACTCCGGCTGTTGGCTATCGTTTTTTAATCAAAGAAGGGCAGGATCAACACATATTAACTCAGTTAATGATTTGGGAAATTGATCATTTTTGTGATCGTCATGAAATCAATAGTTGTAATTTCTTATTTGTGGATCCAAACTGGCAGAAAATAGCGGAAAAATATGGCTTTAGTGCATGGTTACATCACAGTTATATTTGGAATAATAACAATTATAATTCTTTTGATGATTATTTACAGGTTTTTAATGCTAATCAAAGAAGAAATATTAAACGGGAAAGAAAGGCCGTTGTTAATGCCGGATTAACTTTAAAAGTCTTTACTGGTGAGGATTTACCCCATTATTTAATACCTTATATTTATCATTTTTATAGTGATACTTGTGACAAATTTTGGGGAGGAAGTAAATATTTAACTCGTGAATTTTTTGACTTACTTTATCCCAATTATTGTCATAGAGTAGTCTTATTTGTGGCCTTTAATCAAGATGATCTTCATAAGCCTGTGGGGATGTCTTTTTGCATTAGAAAAGGCGAAAATTTATACGGTCGTTATTGGGGCAGTTTTCAATATTATGATTGTTTACATTTTGAAGCTTGTTATTATAAACCCATTGAATGGGCGATCAAAAATAAGATAAAAATGTTTGATCCCGGTGCAGGGGGAAAACATAAAAGAAGAAGGGGTTTTCCTGCCACACCTAATTATAGTTTACATCGTTTTTATCATCAAAAATTCTCCCAAATTTTTAATCATTACATCAAAGAAGTTAATCAAATGGAGTGGGAAGAAATTAACGCAATTAATCAAGATTTACCCTTTACAAAAAGGGAAATTAATTTTAAACTAGAATAGTTATCAATTGACAGTTGACAGTTGAAAACTTATTTAATTAGCTATCATCTTTAAACTATAAAAATTATATGCAAATTACTCAAGATAGAATTAGCCTGAAAGCTAATTTATTAACTACAATTAATGAGCTTAAAAGTGACCTAAAAAAAATTAAAGGTTCACCCGTCACAGATTTAGAAATTAAACCGGAAAAAGTTAAACAAATAGCAGAATTAACTCAAGCTTTAGAGCAAAATAATCCCTTTCCTCGCCCCTTATTTTATGCTAGTGAATTATTAAATGGTGCTTGGTTATTACAATATTCAACTGCTAGAGAAATTCGCTCTTTAATTAAGTTACCTTTTGGCTTAAAAGTGGGTGAAATTTATCAAATTATTGACGTAAAATCCGCCAGTTTTGAAAATAAAGCCTTTGTTAAACATTCTTCTCAATTATTATCAGGTTATGTAAGAGTAACCGCCAATTTTGAAGCAGATTTACAAACAACTTATGATCAATTACCTAATCAAAAAATTAATGTCAATTTTCAAAAAAGATTTATTGCTATTAGTAAAATATTAGGCCTAAAAACTCCATTTTTTGAGCCACTTAAAACTTTTCAAGCACGAAATCCTCAAGGGAGAATCCCCTCTTTAACTATTACTTATCTTGATGAAAATATGCGCATCGGAAGGGGAGGAGATGGGAGTTTATTTATCTTAACAAAAGCCTAAAAATTAAATATTTGACAATAGATAGTTTGTCATTGTCAATTGTCAACTGATCAAAAAAGACAATTGAAAATCAAGAAAAATGATCGTCCATAGCGTCATTATGTTAAAATCTTGTCTAATTTAACATAATTATCTTGAATTACTTAGTAGATATGATGAATACAGCTATGCTCTTAGCAAATTTACCTGAAGCTTATTCTAGTTTCAAACCGTTAATTGATGTACTGCCTTTGATTCCCCTATTCTTTTTGTTACTGGCGTTTGTATGGCAAGCGGCTGTTGGTTTCAAATAAACATCAATTTAATTGTGTATTTTTCAGAAATATTTTTTGACTGGGTATCTTCGGGATACCCTTTTTCTTTAATTTCACTAACTGGGATGAAATGGCATTTTCAGGAAATGGTCACTTAGAACAGGTGTATTGTTACCAAAATTAATTACCTTAATTGATATTTCTAAAAAACTATTTTGCAATCAGTTTAATCTATTGATGATTGTGATTGACAAATTAAATTAATAGATTGATCAGCATGAATATTAAGATAATCATTTAACCAATTACAACCTAAATTTAAAAGTTGATCTAAATCTCCAATATTTTTTAAATTCCAAATAATAATTCTATTATCATCAGTTAAGGCAATTAATTGGGATTTCTTTTCATTAAAAACAAGATGATTTATTCCCGAATTATGACCGCGCAAAGTGCTAAAAATCTTACCATCTAAAGTCCAAAGTTTAATTGTATGATCATTACTACCCGAAGCAATTAAATTATTTTGATTATTAAATGCTACGGCTAAAACTAAATCTTGATGCCCTTCAACTCCATTTAAAGTATTAATTAGTTGACCATTTTTTGACCAAATTTTAACAGTATTATCTTGACTTGCTGAAATAATTTTTGTGCCATCATGACTAAAAATTATATCATCAATTGCCCCTTGATGGCCTTTGAAAATATTATTTAAAGTACCATCAATATTCCATAATTTGATCAAAAAATCGGCAGTAACATCGGCAATCATGTTACCATCAGGACTAAAAGCTAAATTTAAAATAGGTTGGGGATATTCTTGATCTTTGTCAATTTGACGTATTAAATTGCCTTGAAGATCCCATAATTTAATTGTATTATCATCACCAGTTGAGGCGATTATTTTACTATTAGGACTCCATAAAATTTTCTTAAATTCTTGTTGATTAGTGGAAAATTTTTGTTTAAAAATAAATTGATTAGTGGCATCTTTTTGCCAAATTTCAATTGTACCATTGTAATCACCTAAAGCTAAATAATTACCAGTTTGATCTAAACTAATTTTATTCACAGTTTGATCAATATCTATGGGAATAGTTTGTAAAATTTCTCCTTGAGTTGACCAAATTTTGATAAATTCATTATAACTAACAGAGGCAAAAATTTGAGCTTTAGGGGCAAAAGAAAAATCTGTAATTGTGTTTTGATGACCTCTTAAAGTTTTGACAAAAACTTGATCTAATTGCCATATTTTAAGAGAATGATCTCCACTAGCGGAAATTAAATTTTTACCATCGGGTGTAAATTCAATATTAATAACTTGAGAATTATGACCTGATAAAGTATGTAATAAAGTTCCATCTAATGACCATATTTTTATAGTTTTATCCACATTAGCTGAGGCAATTGTTTTACCATCTGGACTAAATTTAAGATCATTTAAACCGCCGGAATTATTATTAATTGTTTTGATTAATTTACCTTCAATTGTCCAAAGATAAATATTCTGATCAAGACTACCTGTAATTATTGTTTGACCATCGGGACTAAAATCTATACTATTGAGACGACTATTTAATAATGTTAATTTAGATAATTCTTCTAATGTTTTTTGTTGATGAAGATTAGCTTCAAAAACATTATGATAATTGCCTTTAATTGCTTTAATTAACTGACCTTCAACTGTCCATAAATTAATATCTCCATCGTTACCAACTGCGGCCAACATTGCACTATTAGGAGTAAATTTAATATCCCTAATACTATCATGATCGATCTTTAATGTTCTAATTAATTCACCTTCAATTGTCCATAATTTGACCGTACCATCATTACTAGCTGAAGCAATTAATTTACCATTAGAACTAATTGAAACTTGATTAACTGCTTTTTGATGACCTACTAATGTCTTAACAAATGTGCCATCTAACTTCCATATTTTAACGGTTTGATCATTGCTTCCTGTGACAATAAATCGTTGATCGGGGGAAATTTCTACTGCTAAAATAGGAGCGGAATGATTTTGATCTAAAAATGAATTTTGATCCCCAATCACTTTAATTAAATTACCATTAAATTGCCAAAGTTTAATCGTTTTATCATCACTAACTGAAGCGATAATTTTACCATCTTTACTTAAAGAAATATCATTAATTCTACCTTGATGTGCTTTAATTGAATTAGATTCTCTAACCCAAAAAATTGCTTCTTGAAGTATGGTGACAACTTGATTATATAATTCACTTTTTTTGGGTTGATTATTAGTGATTTTCTTCAGTTTATTGGCGGCTTTTAATCCTTCGATTAAGGCTGAGAAATTCTGATTAGAAGCAAATAAAGCGGTTGAACTATTGACTAAAGCATTTAATTCTTCATGTTGTGCTAGGATGCGATTTTGTTTAGCTAAATAATATTGATAAGATAGGGTAAAAATTAATAAAGTGGCAATTCCTAAACTTATTTTTAAAGTAAAATTTAATTTATTTTGGGTTTTTGTTTGAGCTTGTTTTGCCTGTTGAATTTTTTGAATAAAATTTTCTCCTTGTTGTTGACGAATAAACCGCACCAGATAATCATGTGCTAATTGATAGCGTGTAGAAATAATATCAGGAATTAAATAAACTAAACCGGATTCTACTAATATTTTTAAGACAAAATCTAGTTTTTCTTGATTATATTCAACCTCTTGATTAAACATTTGTAAATCTTTATAAACTTCATTATAATTTTTCAAAGGCCGACTATTATTTTCATCAGTTAATAAATATAAAATTAAAGAAGCTAATTGTTGATTTTCTTGCCCACAATCATCAATTACACTTGTTAAATATCTTTGTACTAATTCATGTTTTGTTCCCTGTTCTTTATATTGATTCAAAGTAGTAATATGATCAGCTTGTAGCTGTGCGCCAATAATTTGTAATTCAATTGGCCGCACTTCTCCTATTTCTGAACTTAAATCTTTAACTAATTGTTGAATCAAGCTAGTTTCTAATAGTAAATTAGCTTTTTTGGTTAAAGAACAAATTATATTTTGAGTATTTTCTTGAGAAAAATTACCTAAATAATAAATAATATTTTTATCTAAAATATTATTATTAATAATTTTAAAATCTTGTAAGCGATTCATTTCTAATAAATAATGTAGATAATCTTCCCTGACTGATAAAATCACATTAAAATGGGGAATTTCAAGACATTGAGCCAAAAATTGATAAAATTCTTTACGGGTTTTCAAATCAGTATTAACAAAGAAAAATTCTTCAAATTGATCGAAAATTAACACCACAATAATTGATTTTTCTACCTGAATTTTAAGATAGTCTATAATTGATTCTAAAGTTGTTAAATTTTGACTGTAATTATTCTGATCAAAAGTTAGTTTTAATTTTTTGCTTAATTCTTTTTGCCAATCAGTATAAACTTCTATTAAAAGGGAATAAATATCACGAGTTTTGATTGGTTTTTCTTCTAAAGCCGGAATTAATCCTGCTTCAATAATTGAGCTTTTTCCTACTCCTGAAGGCCCGTAAATAATAGTTAATTTATGATCATTTCGAGCGATTCTTTCTAATAATTGTTTAATATCTAATTCTCGCCCAGAAGCCACAATTTCTTGTGCTACTTTGCCTTTAATTTTATCAAGTAAAATTTCCGATTCTAATAACCTTTGATTAGCTTTTAATCTTCCCGCACCAATAAAAGCTCGAAAACCAAATTGTTGTTCAACAGATAATATTTCTTTTTTTAATTGAAAAGCTTTTAAATAATCTTTATTTTGATAATAAATGTTTTGAAAATATTGAAGAATTGTGATATATAATTCAGGTTCATAATTAGGATTAGTTTTTTGTTTTGCTTTTTGAAAGTTAAGTAAAGCCTGATCAATTAAATTTAATTTTAATTGACATTTGGCTAAGGATAAAAAATAAGAACCTTGATTAAAAGATCTCGCCCATTCTAATTTTCTGGCGGTGGTGTGAGTTTGATTTAAAATTAAAGAATCAGGATTAGTTTGTAGGGAAATATTAACAGCTTCCTGTGCATATTGATAGGCATTTTCCCAAGATTTTTGACCAAAATAAGCTTCCGCTAACAAATTATAAGCCCTTGCCAATCGGAACGGATTAAGATATTTTTTATGTAAAGAAATAGCTTGTTTTCCCAGTTCTTCAAGGGCTTTCCAGTCTTGATTTCTTTCTAAAATATCTCCTACAGAATTAATAAATTTAGCGAATAATTCATAATCTTTAATTGTTTGTAAAAGTTCAATACATTTTTGTAAATAATCTTGGGCAATTAAACAAGCAGGTTGATAGTAAACTCGATTTTTTATACCGTATGTACGCCACCACACTCCTAAATAATAATCTACACAGGCTTTTCTTTTAATCCCTTCTTTTTGAAGCTTTTTGTCCAATTCTAATTGATCAATTATTTGTTGCCAAAATTCTGAATTTTTCTCATAAGCAAATAAGGTTTCTGTTTCCGATATTTGATTATTAGTAATTAGAATAAACTCAATACTTGCGATTAAAAATTGACTTAAATTAATGTTTCTTTGTTGTAATTCACGATAAGCAGATTTTAATTCATTAATACTTGAAGCAGTAATTCCAAACCCTGTAAAAGATTGATCTAAATAACGAGTTGCCCCATTACTTAAAATTTTATTAAAAACTTGATCGGTAATTTCTTGGACATAATTAATTAAGGCTGAATTATCAACACAAAATTCTACTGTGGTTGTCCAACTTTCCAGATCAGGGGCTAATCTTTTAATTAAAGGTAAAATTTGATCTGTCACCCACCAAATAATAGGACAAGGACAATTTTTGCGAAATTCCTCCCTAATTTGATTAGCACCTGTAAACACTTTTTCTGGATTTTCATTGATTTCTAAATCACAAATCATAACAGCTTTAATTGTTCTTAATTCTATTTGATTTGTGATAGCAGTATAAACAGTTTGAATAGATGGTTTTAAGTTAATTTTAATTAATTCTTCGGCGTAAATTGTTTGAAGTTCATTGATTACTTTTTCTTGTAAATTTTTACAATTACAACGGGCTAAAATTAAAGCAAATTGACCTTCATTTCCATCAATCGCCCATGTTAATTCATCTAATTCTTCTTGATAACTCATTTTTATAATTAATAATTAATCATTAATAAATAACTAATAAAAAATATTTATTTTAATTGTTCAGTTTCTAATAACATGGGATTAACCCCAAACCATGAGCCTTCCTCATTTCGATACTCATAAACAAACATACTACGGATTAAAATTTGATAATTATTATCGCCACTAACTCGCTTTTTATCTTTAACTTGACGTAATAATTCCCATTCATGCTCATCAATGGCTAAGGTCATTTGATTACGACGGGATACAATTACTTTTTCCAACCCATCACGGGTTAAAGGTAATCCTCTTTGCTTTTTGATCCAATCATTTAATAATCTTAATAATTCCCTGACATGACCGCCACTAATACGACAGAGCCGATCTAAAGTTTCAGTTTGATCGAATATTTCAGGGATTAATTCTAATCTTTGTTCTGGTGTTTGATTGGGGAAAGCTCTGGCTAAAACCATTTGTCTTAATAAGGCCATGCCTTCTTCTCCTTGTGAGCTTTCATCCACAGGCACCATCGGTAAAACCGCAGGATCAACTCCGAAACGACTCGTTAAACGGTTAAAATCGTTAGAAAACATCAGGGAAATGGGCATGGTATAGACTACATGGCAATGGAGTTGGGATAATTGATCCCCTCGATCGACAAATAAATATTCCTGTTGAGGTCTCCCCCATGCTTTAGGGATGTTTTCCACCCGATCTAAGTTATCAATAATCACAACTAAACCGTTTTTTCCCTGTTTTTTGAGGCTCTCAATACTCGGTTTTAAGAGTTCATCATTAATAATTTCTAATAAATTAGCGGTGCGAGGGGCTAAATATTCCTGTAATTTACTGCGTAATTCGGGACTGCCTTTGGCTTTAGCGGTAATTTTGCCAATGCCAAGAGCAACAAAAGATAACCCTTCATCCTCTGAAATATTCACTTGACCGATGCCCGGCACTCCGATCTCCGCCGCAAATTTACCTTCCGTGTTGGCCGCAACTTTTCCTACTCCTAAAATATTGGCTTCTCCTGAAAGTTCAATTTCCGTGTGCAATAATTTGGCCGCTCCTTTAAGTAAGTCTTTAAAACCTTTGGCCGGTGGCTTTTCAATCTCTTTGATATTTTCTAAACTTTGACTGACACGGGAGGCGATCGCCAGTAAAATGTCCCCTATATCCAGATCCCCCATTTCCAAATCTTGAGAGGATTCAAAATAAATTACATGGAAATCCTCTTTAATTAATTCTAATTCTAAACGTCTTAACTCTGTAGATTTTCCACAACCAATATGACCAGTAAAGAGTTGACAAGTGGGTTCATCAGGAGAGAAAAAGGCAATATTATCCCTTAATTCTTCGATAATTTGCCCACCACGCACACAAGAAAAATCAATATAATATTTTTGATCTTCTTCATTTTCAACAGCAAGAGTACGGCTGGGATTGGTAGATTGGAAGAATTTTCGTAGATCTAGCACCATAATTTTTATATATTCCTATAGATAAAGCAATTTACCGATTATAGTAATCTAATTTTATTAGATTAATCAGACCCAATTATTGATCATCATAAAAATTAACAATTTTGCTTGAGGGAAACTAAAATTCTATTAATTTTATATTATTAATTAATTATTTACCAAAAGGTTGCCCCCAATATTGCCAACATTCTTTATTAAAAGGACTTCTAAATTTATAAATTAACTCCGTTTCTAAACGTAAACGATTTTTCCTATTTCTAGGTGTTTCAAACCAAAAAGAAGCATTGATCGCATCGGGTAAATTATGTTTACGATGCAATTTTTTATAACTCATAATATATTTTTTACAATCATGATTTGTCCATCTTTGTTTGGCTGATTGCATGGTTTCTCCCGTATATAAAAGAATAGGAAAAGTATCATCAATAATAAAATAAATTAAATATTTATCTCCCGTTTCAGGCATTCTATGAAAATGAGAAGAATAACGGGTTAAAGCAAAAGGATTAATTAAATCTGAATCATAATGACTTGGTTTTAGATCAAATAAAGTTGGTTGTTTAATGATTTGTCTTAAGGCTATTTGTTGATAATCATATATTTTTTGTTTCCATGTTAATAATTCTTCTTTACTCATAACTAAATCGGGTAAACTAGATTTTTTTAAGCAATTATTATCAAATAAATTTAACTGTTTCATACTAGCAATATTTAGAAAAAAACCATTTTTTATTATACATTAATCAGGTCACAATTTTTTCAAAATAATCTAATTAAGTTAAAAATGGCCATATTTAAGGTAAAATAAAAAAAGTTAATCTTTTTAACAACTAATAAAAAAAACTAATCATTATGAACAATTCACTAGAGCCAATCATAGATTTTTCTAATCAAAAAATACTCGTCACTGGAGGGGGGGGTTTTTTAGGAAAACAAGTAGTTAAACAATTATTAAAAGCAGGAGCAAAAGAACATAATATTACTATTCCCCGCTCCCAAACTTGTGATTTAAGAACATTAGAAAATTGTCAAAAAATAGTAGAAAATCAAGATATTGTGATCCATTTAGCCGCGCACGTTGGAGGCATCGGTTTAAATAGAGAAAAACCCGCTGAATTATTCTATGATAATATGATCATGGGAACACAATTAATTCATTGTTCCTATTTAGCAGGAGTGAAAAAATTTGTCTGTTTAGGTACAATTTGTGCCTATCCAAAATTTACACCAATTCCCTTTGAAGAAGACAATTTATGGGAAGGTTATCCTGAAGAAACTAACGCCCCTTATGGCATAGCAAAAAAAGCTTTATTAGTTCAATTACAAGCCTATCGTCAACAATATAATTTTAATGGAATTTATCTTTTACCTGTTAATTTATATGGAATTGATGATAATTTTAATGAAGAAAGTTCCCATGTTATTCCTGCTTTAATTAAAAAAATTTATACGGCTAAAATTAATCAGGAAAAAAATATTTATGTTTGGGGAGATGGTAGCCCTACCCGTGAATTTTTATATGTAGAAGATGCGGCCAAAGGTATTATTTTAGCTACCCAAAAATATAATTTATCTGAGCCTGTTAATTTAGGATCAAATGCAGAAATTTCTATTAAAGATTTAGTTAATTTAATTTGTGAATTGATGGAATTTGAAGGAGAAATTATTTGGCAAACCGATCAGCCAAATGGTCAACCTCGGCGTTGTTTAAATACGCAAAAAGCTCAAACTTATTTTGATTTTACCGCTCAATTTTCTTTAAGAGAAGGGTTAAAAAATACAATTGATTGGTATATTTCTACTCAAAAGAAAATCTAAGTTTTCAACAGTTATCAAGTAATAACTTGACTTAAATCTAATAATATGATATTAAAAAATTTTAAAATTAACTTAATCAAACTTAAAATCTTGATCAAGTTAAAACAATTTACTTACAAAAAGTAACCTTTTGTGGTAAGTTAAGATTCATTCATTAGATAAAAACCTCAATTAATAAATTTGTTTTAGGAGGAGAGATGGATTTTATTGCAAATCTTGATTTGACTGTGATTTTACAATTAACTTTTGTTGGCTTAATTCTTATTGCTGGGCCGGTAGTCATCTTTTTGTTGGCGTTACGGGGCGGTGATCTCTAAAAATAAACCTATTAAAGATAATTGTTTTGATTATTCTCTGTTTTTATTAACCCTTCTGTTTTCAGGAGGGTTTTTCTGTCTTGATTTTCTGAAAAAATTTACAAAACTTAATTTAAGTGTACCTTCAATAATGTATTATAATATACAGAAAAGATATTTTTGAAAATCAAAAACTATAGCAATTCTAAAGCACTTGTGGCAACAGAACTAATTACTTTTGTCATTGGTTATTGGTCATTTGTCTTTTATAACAAGACTTTAACCCTGTTTTTGATCATATTTGATTTGCCACGACTATTTTAGGAATGCTCCATCAAATTAGCATTTTAGAAAATTTATCTTTTTCTGAGAATTATTTATTTTTATTAACATTGTATATTAGGAGAATGATTAAAATGAGTATTTCTGAAAAAGCGAGAGAATTATTAGTGAAAAGCCGTCAAGACTCCGATAAAACTCAGGATAATATACTAGAACGTTCCGAAGAATTATTAGAGGAAGGTTCTGAAAAGCTCTTAAATGAACAGGCAAGAGAGAGTTTAACCAAACAACGTCAACATTTAGCTAATACTCAGGATAATATGTTAGAGCGTTCTGAAGAAGAAATCAAATAAATTTTTGTGAAAAATATATAGCAGTTTTAAATAGGTTGTAGCAAATTAATAAAAAATAACAAAAGCTTTAAGCTTATTTGCCACGAATAATTTTAGGACTGCTATAAATGTTATATAATAAAAAGATTAACAATTAAGTCAAAAAATAATTTAAAAAATGTTTACCCGTCAAACTTTAAATTTACCCAATAATTTACAGTTATCTTATTTGGAATGGAATAGGGGAAAAGAGCCTGTTTTATTATTACATGGATTAGCAGATCATGGATTAGTTTGGTCAAGTTTGGGGGAAGAATTGGCGAATAATTATCATATAATTGCACCAGATTTAAGAGGTCATGGTAATAGTAATAAACCTGAAACTGGCTATTTTGCACAAGATATTATTAATGATTTAGAATGTTTGATGAATCATTTAAACTGGAATTGTGCGCATATAGCAATCCTAAATAGGTCATAACAGATATAATATTAATTATAATCTAAATTCAAGGAAAAAAAAATGAACATTATTTCTGAGTTAAATGATTTTATCAATCAAACAAAAGAGGCTAAAGAAATAAAAAGGGCTTTAGCTGTCAAAATGATTTTAGAAGGAAAATCATACCATGAAGTAAAAGAATTATTACAAGTTTCTCATAGCTTTATTAGTATGTGGAAAAATCAAGCTCTTTTTTGTGGAGTAGAAAGCTTGAAATTACAGTTTAAAGGAACTAAAAGTGAATTAAAACCAGAAGAAAAAGACCAAGTTATTAATTGGTTAAGAGAGCAAGAATATTTAAGATTATCAGATTTAAAAATTTATTTAGAGCGAGAATATAATATTATTTATAAATCCAATCAAAGTTATTATAGTTTGCTCAAAGAAGCGAAAATAAGTTGGAAAAAAACTCAAAAAAAGAATCCGGCTAAAAATGACGAATTAGTCGAAGCTAAAAAAAAGAAATCAGTGAAAAATTAGAGATTTGGAAAAAGAAATAGAGAGTGGAGAGCTTGTAGTGTTTATGATTGATGAATGTCATTTACTTTGGGGAGACATTTTAGGTTATGTTTGGGGAAGAACAGATCAAAGAATAGAAATTCCCATTAAAAATGAAAAAAGCCGACAAACTTATTATGGGGCATTAGACTATCAAACTAAAGAATTTATTGTCAAAGAATATGAAAGTGGAAATACAGAAAATACGATCAAATTTATCAAGTATTTACTATCAAAAAGAAAAGGAAAAAGATTAGCAATATTTTGGGATGGAGCAACCTATCATGACTCAAAAGAATTTAGGGAGTATTTAACTATAATAAATCAAGATTTATTGGAAGAAGAATGGTTAATTACTTGTCATAAATTTGCCCCTAATGCTCCAGAACAAAATCCGGTAGAAGATATTTGGCTACAAGTGAAAAATTTTATTAGACAATTCTATCATTTATGTAAATCATTTAAAATAGTAAAGTGGCTATTTAAGTTTTTTGCGCATGGTCAAATATTTGATTTCCCCAAACTTTATCAATATGGAATTTTGCCACAACCTATTTAGGATTGCTATATTATAGGACATTCATGGACGGGAAAATTAGCTTCGATTTGGGCTACACAAAACCCAAAAAGGTTTAAGACGATGACTTTAGTTGACCCTTTTTATATTAATAAAATACCAACTTTTTTTAAGTTTACTTTCCCATTGTTTTATCGAGTTTTACCTTTTTTAAAAATAGTAGGAACATTTAATAATTATGAAGAAGTAGAAAATTTAGCTAAAACATTAAAACAATATCAGGGATGGTCAGATTTACAAAAAAAAGTATTTCAAGAAAGTTTAGAAAATGCCGAAAATGATAAAGTAAAAAGTAAATTTGTGACTCAAGCACGAAATGAAATATTTGAAGATGTAATGTTAAATGCGGGATTAACTAAAGTTTTAGAAATTCCCACTTTATTTGTTAAACCAAAAAAGGGTTTAAACCGTTCAGAATTTCAAATTAAACCTTATAAAAACTATTTAAAAAACTTAGAAATTCAAGAAGTTCCGGGTAAGCTGTTCGTCTTTTAAATAGGGTATAATAAAAGCAAAAAGAAAAGGAGTGAAAAAAAATGCCAGTTAAGAATTATCTAAAACAAGAACAAAAAGAAATGTTACAAAAAGCTCTAAAAGAGGAGGAACATCCAGATATTAGAGAAAGAATTTTAATCTTATTATTGTTAAATGATGGAAAAACTCAAGCAGAAATTGCAGATTTTATCGGTTGTGGTGTCAACAAAGTAAACTACTGGTGTATTCACGCCGATCCAGAAAATATGGAGACATTGAAAGATAAAAGAATGGAAGGAAATCATAGAAAAGCGACAGATAAATATATAGAAATATTATTAGAAACAGTAGAAAAAGACCCAGAAGAATTAGGTTATGAATTTGGCAGATGGACAGGAAAAAGATTAGCAATATACTTAGAAGAAATCACAGGAATAAAATTAAGTAGTTCACAAGTAACAAGAATATTAGAGAGAAAAAAGTACGTTTATATCTGGGCAAAACATAGCTTAGAAGATAAGTGGGATGAGAAGAAAAGAAAAGTGTTTAAAAAGGAATTAAAAGAATATTTAAAAATAACAATAAAAAATCCAGAAAGGCTACAGGTATGGTTTTGGGATGAAAGTGGATTCAGTTTGAGAGTAATAAGAAGAAAAAATTGGTGTAAAAAAGGAAAGAGAAAAAAAGTAAGAGGGGATAGAAGAAAAGGAAGAATAAATGTCATGGGGGCGATCAGATATTCAGATAAAAAAAGATGGGTAGAATTTATAGAAAAAGGAGATAAACAAAATTTTTATGAAGTAATGAAAGAATTTTATCAAGAGTTAATTGATGAGTGGGTAGCACAAGGAAATGAGGCGAAAGATTTTGCTGAAAAAGGTGCAAAAATAGTGATTATATTGGATAATGCTAGTTTTCATAAAAATGAAGAAATAAATCAGAAAATAGAAGCAGAAATGCCAAATTTAAGATTAGAATTTTTGCCGACATATAGCCCTGATTATAACTTAATAGAATTAGTATGGCATAGTGCAAAAGAATATGTAGCTAATCGTCTTTTTAGATCAATTGAAGATTTAGAATTATTATTACATAAACTCCTGAATGAAGGGGAACTAATTATTCAATGGCATCGTAAGTTAAAACACAAAGGTAATTCTGTTAAAGTGGTTTAAATGCTGAACAGCTTAATCATTGGGCTTTTTTGGTTGAGCCTCAATCTTTTAATCAAACTATTAAGAAATATTTAGATAGTCACAAATAATCAGTTTTTAAAAAGTTTTTAAAAAAGATTAGATTTATTGCACAGGTCAGAAAAAATGGAAAAAGTAATAATAATTGATCAAAAGTGTTCAAGAATTAATTTACTCTGTTTTTTTATTATTATTAATTGATCACATTTGATCAATTTAATCAACTTTAAAAACTTCAAAAACATGATAGGCAAAACGCTTTAATTTATCACTAACCTCGGGATGGGGTTGATATTTTCCCTCACATTGCCACTGATCCACTGTGGAAAAGCGCCATGCTTGACCTTGATGGTTAAAACCAATGGTATCAACACCAATCAAACGGAAAGAGTCTTCAAGCAAGTCGTGATAAAATCGAATTTGAACTAAAATGCTACGACTTTGATAACGGGGACTCCATCCGGGAAAATGAAACCCAATATCAATGGAGTCGGGATCAACTGCTTTTTTGGTGTCTGGATCGTTTAACCAAGGTTTAAGATCCGCTTTAACATCGGGAAATTCTGTTTTAAATAAGTTAACAACGGTGGCAATTTTAGTGGATAATTTTAAGCCGATCGCTCTTTCGGATGCGTTCATAATTGGTTATTTGTTATTGATTATTTGTTATTGATTATTAATTATTTGTTAAAAGATAATAATAATAATATATGACCAATAAACAGTAAACAGTTATACAGGAAAATCAAGTTTTAAAGAATAACTAATAACTAATAACAAATGACTAATTAAGATCAATTTCTGTGACTCTTTTAATATTTAAAATATCACTCATTTTTTTGATTTTAACAATAATTTGTTGTAACTGTTCATGATCTTTAATTTCAATGATTAAAGAGATTAAGGCCGGTTGACCAAAATTAGTTTTAACTCCGGCATTTCTAACATTAATATTTTGATCACTTAATCTTGCTAAAATATCTTTTAATACTCCTACTCGATCTATGGTTTCAATTTGTAAATTAACGGGGTAAGTATTAGTTCTAGTTTTGCAATTTTTCATGTTCCAACTAACAGGAATTAAGCGATCACTGGGGATATTTTCCACATTAGGACAGCCTTGGCGATGGATTGAAATTCCCTTGGCACTACGGGTAACAACGCCAATAATTTGTTCTCCTGGTAGGGGGTTACAACAACCAGCAATATAATATAATAAACCTTCAACTCCTAAGATTGGAGAATCACTAGCAGAACTGTTAGGAGTGTGACGTAAAGAGGATAAAGCCTTTATATTCTGTTCAGTTTGGGTAGTAATTATTTCCTCTGGTTGTTGAGATTTGATAATCTCTCTGAGACGATTTAAAACTTGATTGGAGGTAATTTCTCCATAACCTAAAGCCGCTAATAAATCATCGGCATTTTGATAGTTACATTTATGGGCAACTTGTTGCATTTGTTCAGATTTTAATAAAGCATCTAAACCTTTTTTGCCATATTCTTTTTCTAATAATTCTCTACCTCTAATTAAATTTTCTTCACGGTGAGATCTCTTATACCATTGACGAATTTTATTACGGGCGCTAGGGGTAACAACAAAGTTTAACCAATCTAAACTAGGATGGGAATTTTTATTAGTAAATATTTCAATAATATCACCATTTTTTAACAAGGTATCTAAGACTGACCATTTACCATTAATTCTTGATCCTTGGGCATGATTTCCTACTTCTGTATGGATATGATAAGCAAAGTCTAAAACTGTTGCACCTTTAGCCAAAGCGATCACGTCTCCTCTAGGGGTAAAAACATAAACATCATCTTCAAATAAATTATCTTTTAAATTGGCCACATATTCATCAGCATCTTTGAGATCTTTTTGCCAGTCTAAAAGTTGTCTTAACCAAGTAAATTTTTCATCATCTGATGATAATTGAGTATGGTTAGATCCTCCTGTTTCTTTATATTTCCAATGCGCGGCAATACCGTATTCGGCAATATGGTGCATTTCTAATGTGCGAATTTGTACTTCTAAAGGTTTACCATTTAAGCCAATAACTGATGTATGAAGTGATTGATAACGGTTAGGTTTAGGCAGGCCGATATAGTCTTTAAAACGCCCCGGAATTGGTCTAAATTGATCATGAACTATGGCTAAAGCTCGATAACATTCTTCGTTAGTATTAACGATAATTCTAATAGCGGCAATGTCAAAAATTTCATCAAATTCTTTCTTTTGACTAGCCATTTTATAATAAATTCCATATAAATGTTTGGGTCTACCTTTCACTTCAATATATTTAATATTAATGCGATTTAAGCGATCTTTAATAATATTAATTACTTTTTCAATTTTAGCCTCTCGATCAATGCGTCTTTCCGCCACTAATGATTTAACATTACTATAGGCTTGTGGTTCTAAATATTTAAAACAAAGGTCTTCTAACTCCCATTTGATCCGCCAGATCCCTAAACGATTGGCTAAGGGTGCAAATATTTCTCTAGTTTCTAGGGCAATACTCACTTGTTTTTCTGGCTTCATATATTGCAAAGTGCGCATATTATGAAGGCGATCGGCTAATTTTACCACAATTACTCTAATGTCTTGAGCCATGGCCATAAACATTCTGCGGAAATTTTCCGCTTGTCTTTCGGTGGTACTAGAAAAATTAATTTTAGATAATTTAGTGACTGCATCTACTAATTTACTCACTTCTTTCCCAAATTTAGTATCAATATCTTCAGTGGTTATGTGAGTATCTTCTACTACATCATGTAAAAATCCGGCGGCGATCATGATACTATCCCCCCCCAAATCTCTTAATAAACCCGCCACAGCGATGGGATGGGCAATATAGGGTTCTCCAGATTTACGGTATTGCCCTTGATGAAGTTCGTAGGCAAAATTAAACGCTTTACAAATTAAAAGATTCTCCTGATCTTTAATATCATCTTGACTATTTTCTTGTAATATTAAACATTTTTGTAACCAGTCAGGAAGTTTTAGATCATAGACTTTTGGGGTTATTTCAGTTTCTTGAGCGGATAAAGTTTGAGTATTCATAGGAGTAATGGGATTAATGATAATTTTAAGTCAAAAATATCGCAGTTATTTCTATTTTAAAAGTAAATTTTCAAAAAGATCAAAAAATCAACTCAATAAAGTTAATTTTTCTTGAAAATTAGCTTAAGTTAATTACCTTGGCCTTTTTGTAACTAGCTCATCAAAGTGGGGAATTTTGTATCTCCAGAAAGGATAACATTAATATTAACAAAATCCCCCACTTTTGCAACAGAAAATATCCTAATTATGAATTATTGAAAAATTTTATTTTTTTCCTAATAGCCAATAGGTTAACATTGTTCCTTTTCCCTTAACATCAATTAAGCCTCTTTTTTCTAATAAATAATCATCCTTTAATAATTGATAAGTTTCCTCCGTTATTTGAATTTTCCCCGGTTCACCTTGGGACTCCATCCTAGACGCTACATTAACAGTATCTCCCCATAAATCATAGATAAATTTCTTCTTACCGATTACTCCTGCTACCACGGATCCTGTATTAATTCCAATTCTCATTTTTAACTCTGGAAATTGATATTTTTGATTAATTTGTGTAAATAAAATATTATTTTTAAAATTAGCGATCGCCTCCATCATTTCTAAGGCCATATTGGCAATAGATTGGGGGTGATTTTCCAAAGGTAAAGGCAATCCGCCCACCACCATATAAGCATCTCCGATAGTTTTAATCTTTTCTAACCCATGATTTTCTAATAATTGATCAAAAGTAGAAAAAATCTCATTTAAAATATTAACTAATTCCCTTGGTGATAGTTCAGCAGAAAGGGAAGTAAAACCAACAATATCTGCGAATAAAATTGTCACATGATCAAACTGTTCAGCTAAATGTTCACTGCGATCTTCTTTTAATTGATCAGCGATTACTTTTGGCAGAATATTTAATAATAATTCTTCAGATTTTTGCTGTTCAGCATGGAGCGCTTCTTGGGCTAATTTTCGTTCCGTAATGTCTTCTAATACCCCTAAAATTCCAATTACATTCCCCTCACTATCATGGATCGGAATTTTATTAATATCAAGCCAAATATCTTTCCCATCAGGAGCGGGGCGTTGTTTTTTAGCAATAATATGTAGTTGAGGAGTATCCGTATCCATAATTTTTTGATCTAATTCCCTAAAAAATTCAGCTACTTTTGGATCGGGCAATAAATCAAAATCAGTTTTACCTAACACACTGTCAGGATCCTCAATAAAAGCCGCATTAGCCCAATTTTTATTACATCCTAAAAAAACTAAATTGCGATCTTTCCAAAATACTTGTTGGGGAATATTATTAATAATTAATCTTAAATATTGTTCTTTTTCCTGTAAAGCGGCCTCTGCTTGTTTGCGATCACTAATATCAGTTATTACCCCATCCAAACATTGATCATTATGATTAACTTGACCGGAAAATAATACCCAAACAATTGAGCCATCTTTACGATAAAATTGGGTTTCAAAATTATTAATTTCTCCATATTTTTCAATTTCTATTAACACTTTTCTTCTAATTTTTGGCTCAACATAAACACAATTAGCATTTAATTTTCCAATAATATCTGTCACAGAATGATAACCTAAAATTTCCGCACAACATTGATTAGCTTCTAAAAATAAACCATCTTTAATTCTAGTACGAAATAACCCGACTTGAGAATTTTCAAATAAATTACGAAATTTAGTTTCACTTTCGGTTAAATTTTGATTAGCTCTTTCTAATTCTTGAGTTCTTTTTTTTACCCTATTTTCTAACTCTAATTTTGCATTTTTTAATTGGTAAAAAGAAGATTGTAATTGTTTTTTCATCTGATCAAAAGCTAAGGCAAGATGATAAACTTCTGCGATCAAAGCAGAAGAATCATGATCTGTATTGGGCATAGTGGGATCCCATTTTCCCTCACTTAAAGAACTGGCCGCTTGACTTAATTGACGAATCGGTTTTGTTACCCAACTAGAAGTAATAAAACCAATCACTAACGCAATAATAAAAGCTACTAAACAAAGGCTAATAGTTGTAATTTTATTGCTATGAATTTTATCCATAAAATCTTTTTGTGGGATAATAATTAAAATTAACCAATCTATGCCTTGATCATCTTTAAAAGGAGTAATTTGTAAAAAATATTGTTCTCCTAAAATATCTTCTTTTAGTTTAGTTATGTTAGTTAAATTGGAAAAATTATCATATTTTTTGAGCAAATGGTTACTGGTTAATTGTATTAATTGATCACTACTTTCATTGGCTTTTATTCTTTGGGCTGTACCTCGATAAATTTGAAATAAAGGAGTCTCTTGAGAAGAAGCAATTAAATCACCTGATTTTTCCATGATAAAAGCTTCTCCAGTTTTACTAATATGCAATTTACTCAAAAATTCATTAATTTCTGATAATAAAATATCCGTACCTAAAACCCCTAATAATTGATTTTTTTGATCGTAAATAGGTTCAGCTAAAGTCATTCCTAACATTCCATGACTTTGCATCGAATAGATCGGACTCCAAACAAGTTTTTGAGTCTTAATCGTTGTTGAATACCAAGGCCTTTGTCTGGGATCATAATTAGGAGAACTTTTAATTAATTGGCTAATTTTTCCGGTTTTATCTGTATAAAAAGTTTGAAATTCAAAATTAGTTTGGGCATTAGATTTTTTAATAACTATTCGATCATTTGACCAATAACCTGCCCCAATATAATTACCTGTCTGTGTTGCAAATTGAATCGTATTAATATGGGAATTGCCCTTAACTTGTTGCCAAAAAAACTTTTCTAATTCTGATAAATTTTGAGGATTAATTAAGTTTAATTCTATCACATTTTTAACTTCTTGATTAGCTAATTCTGGCATTAATAAATAGGTTTCTAAATGTTGTTCAATGCGATCAGTTACTTCATTTTGTAATTGAGTTACAAGGCGATCAATAGACTGTCTACCATTACGCAAAGATAACCACCCCGTTAAACTCACCGCCAGAAAAATTTGCATGATAAAAGGTACAACCAAAATAATGCGTAAAGGTATTTGTTTTGGAGTAATTAGAATTAATTTATTAAAAAATTCTTTTATCATTTATTTATTTCCCTTTGGGGTAAACCTTTAACAATTGACAATTAACAATTAACAGTTGACAATTATCTTAAATATTAGTATCTGTATTTTTGATAGGTTAAATTATATCATAATCTAACTTTTTTTACTTCTACTACCAAAACTATTTTTATTTTCTGGATATTCCTGATTAATTTTTCTAACAGCAATAAAGTTCAATTTATTGAACGGTTTATATTAGCCTTGAAATTAATTTCAAGGGGAGTTAACTCTTTTAGCATTTTTAATCAAAAAATGATTACTTTTGATTATTTAATTAATATTTTATATTGTTTTTAGAATTAATGAGTTACATTTTAGAAAGGACAAATGAGCAATGACCAATGACAAAATCGTGCTTTTAATTGCAAATTGTGTTATTTTAATTTTAATTAGGTAAAATAACCCGTCCACTTGTCTAATTTTCCATGAAACTACAAATCTCATTACCCACTATTCCTGAAGTCGCTTGGTCTCACCCCATTGGTAAAGACTGGGAAAACCCTTACACCGTTAGATATAAAAGTAATTTAGATGATGGCGCTGATCACGGTATGCCCCTCGGTGGCTTTGGGGCAGGGGCGATCGGGCGATCAACTTCGGGAGAGTTCAATTTGTGGCATATAGACGGCGGAGAGCATATTTTCCGCAACATTCCCGCCTGTCAATTTAGTGTTTTTGAGCAAGTGGAAGGGGAAACGCCCCAAGTTTATGCGATGGCTACCCATGCCCCAGAGGATGGTAGTCTTGGGCGTTGGCAATGGTATCCCAAGGAAAAAGGCACTTATCACGCCCTTTATCCCATGAGTTGGTATCAATATGAGGGGGTTTTTCAATCTAAATTAATTTGTGAGCAGTTTTCGCCGATTTGGTCAAATAATTATCAAGAAAGTAGTTATCCGGTGGCAATTTTTGAATGGACTGCTCATAATCCTACCAATAAACCGATTACCCTCAGTATTATGTTCACATGGCAAAATATGGTAGGGTGGTTTACCAATGGGGCGAAAAGCTCAGAAATTACCATGCGGGATGATGGTAGCCCCGTTTATGAGTATAAACCCCGTTTGGGCAATAGTACGGGCAATTTTAACCAATGGATTAAGGATTTTCACCGTGTGGGCTGTTTGATGGATCGGGTGCGTCTTTATGATGAGATTAAGGAGGGTGAAGGTCAATTTGCGATCGCCAGTGTGACAAGCCCCTTTATGGAGGTATTTTATCACAGTCGTTGGAATCCCCACAGCGATGGCAGTGAAATTTGGGACGATTTTGCTTACAATGGCAGTTTAAGGGATTTTGAAGACGAAACGCCGGCCGATCCCAGTGAACAGATCGCCACCGCTATGGCCATTCGAGTGACCATTAAACCCGGAAAAACCGCTAAAATTCCCTTTATTTTAGCTTGGGATTTTCCTATCACCGAATTTGCCCCAAATATTAACTATTATCGCCGTTATACGGACTTTTTCGGGCGTACAGGTAAAAATGCTTGGCCGATCGTGCGTACCGCCTTAAAACACGGCGATCTCTGGAAAGAAAAAATCGAAGCATGGCAAAAACCGATTTTAGAACAAGCGGATCTCCCTTCATGGCTGAAAATGGCACTATTTAACGAATTATACCTGTTAACCGATGGCGGGACATTATGGACATCGGCCTCAGAAGATGATCCCGTAGGTCAATTTGGCGTATTAGAATGTCTGGATTACCGTTGGTATGAGAGTTTAGATGTGAGGCTATACGGATCTTTTGGGTTATTAATGGGATGGCCAAAGTTAGATAAATCAGTATTGCAGTCATTTGCGAGGGCAATTTCTGAGGGTGATCACACTCCCCGTTTAATCGGTTATAACCGCACAATGGCAGTGAGAAAAAGAATCGGGGCGACTCCCCATGATCTGGGTGCGCCAAATGAACACCCTTGGCAAAAAAGCAATTATACAGCTTATCAGGATTGTAACCAATGGAAAGATTTACCCTGTGATTTTGTTTTACAAGTTTATCGAGATTATCTCTTAACAGGCTCAAAAGACACTGAATTTTTATGGGATTGTTGGGAGGGAATTAATGAAACATTAATTTATTTAAAAAACTTTGATCAAGATGGGGATGGAATCCCTGAAAACTCAGGAGCGCCGGATCAAACCTTTGATGATTGGCGTTTAGAGGGTATTAGTGCCTATTGTGGCGGTTTATGGATCGCCGCTTTAGAATCTGCGATCAATATTGGGGAAATTTTAAAAGAAAATCCTAGTTTTTATCCCGAAAGAATAGATAGTTTTGATCCCCAAGATATTGAAGAAAAAATTGCAACTTATCAACAATGGTTAACACAGGCAAGGGCAATTTACCATGAGACTTTATGGAATGGAAATTATTATCAATTAGATAGTATCAGTAAATCAGAAGTGATCATGGCAGATCAGTTATGTGGTGAGTTTTACGCTCAGTTATTAAACTTACCAAATGTGGTAGAAAAAGAGTATGTAAAAACCACTTTAAAAACTATTTATTCCGCTTGTTTCTTAAAGTTTTATAATGGAAAATATGGGGTTGCTAATGGTGTTAAAATAGACGGCACACCGGAAAAACCAGATGCCACTCATCCCTTAGAAGTATGGATTGGAATTAATTTTGGTTTAGCGGCCTTTATGATTAAAAATGACATGAAAGAAGAAGGTTTAAAAATAGCAGAAACCGTAGTTAAACAGGTGTATAAAAATGGTTTACAGTTTCGCACTCCCGAAGCTATTACCACTCAAGGCACATTCCGCGCCAGTCATTATTTAAGAGCTATGGCCATCTGGGCTATTTATGGTGTTTTAAAGGGCTTTTAATTAAGATTAAATTGTAACCCTAAGGGATTGATTTTGATGATTAATCAATAAATTGAGATTCTTTTTGATCCATAGTTTTAGTTAAATTAAATAAAGATTCAATCATCATAGTTTGAGCTTGATTAAATTGTCCATAGGAAAATAAACAAGGAATTTTTGGTTTAATTTCTGTGCTAAAATAATCATAAATATAAGGACTTCCATAAATAATAATACCTTGTAAATTGTTCTTTGTGCAAAGATTAGAAAAGTATTGTTTAATCTTTTCAGTCAATCCCGCACTGCCCCGAAAAGGATTACCTCTTAAAAATATTTGTAATAAGAAAGGTTGATTTAATTCGCTGACAGAAATTAAATTAGTTTGATCAATTAATCTTACTTCATAACCCATTTTTGTTAATAAATTTACGGCTGGAGTATGACGTGCTACAACATTTTGATTTAAGATTGAATCAACATAAATTAAATTTATTTTTGGCTCTTGTTGATCTTTAATTTTAATTGGTAAATTGCCCTGTTTTCTATTAGAATTTTCTAAAACCAAATTAACAGTTTCCCTTGCACTTTCTTGATCAATTTCTTCAATTTTAAAACTGCTAAAAACATGATTTAATTTCTTTTTAGCCTCAATAATTCTCTGATAAGATTCTTCAATTCTACTTTCACTAATTTCACCATTCATAACTGCTTTTTCAATGGCCTTGATCGCCCCTTCTGGATTTTCTGGCATTAATAAAATATCTGCTCCTGCTTTAACTACTTTTACGGCTAAATCCTCATTATTATAATATTTTGCAACTCCTCCCATAATTAAAGCATCAGTCACAATTAAACCGGAAAACTCTAATTTTTTTCTTAATTTATTCGTTAAAATTTCAGAAGAAATTGTGGCAGGATTGACCTTATCCCATGCCGGAATTAATAAATGTGCTGTCATAACTGCGTCAACGCCACCAGCGATCGCCGATTGAAAAGGTGGAATTTCAATCTTTTCTAATCTGTCCAAATTATGAGGAATAGTAGGCAAATCTAAATGTGAGTCGGTGCTAGTATCACCATGACCCGGAAAATGTTTTGCAGTGGTTAACACAGGGAATTTTCTTGCCCCTTCAATAAAAGAAACTCCTAAATTACTAACAATATCTGATTTTTCACTAAAAGAACGCACATTAATAACAGGATTATTAGGATTATTATTTACATCCATAATCGGTGCTAAAATCCAATTAACCCCAATATTAAGAGCTTCTTTTGCGGTAATTTCTCCCATTTTTAAAGCTAATTCTTGAGCTAAAGTAGGGTTTTTTTGATAAATTTCCCCTAAAGCCATGGGGGGAGGAAATTGAGTTGCACCGGAAAACCTTTGTCCTACCCCTTCTTCAATATCCGCCGCAATCAATAAAGGAGTTTGAGCAAAATTTTGCAATTGTTGACATCTTAAATATACTTCGGCCGCACTTCCTCCTAATAGAATTACACCCCCAATATTTAACTGACCTAACCACTTTTGTAATTGACTATTAGAGGCTTCCCAAAAAGGATAGGGTCTTTGATGATCAAACAAATAACCAGAAGTTCTAACAACGATCATTTGTCCAATTTTTTGTTTTAATGATAATGTTTTTATCAAGATTAATCCTTTTTTATTATTAGTTATTCTTCTTCAAACTCAAGACGGGGAATACTCTCAATCAGGTGAATCATGCGATCGCCCCGTTCAAGGGAAGTATCCTCTTGAAATAAAATTTCAGGGGTACGTCTTAGACGAATGCGATGACCTAACTCCCTACGCACATAACCTGTAGAAGACTTTAACCCCTCCATCGTTGCTTTTTTAGCCTCTTGTGAGCCATAAATACTCACAAAAATGGTAGCGTGTTGCAGATCACCGGAAACATCCACATCAGTGACGCTCACCATTCCCGCACCAACTCGACTATCTTTGATCTCAGTCAATAACATTTGAGAAACTTCTCTTTTGATCAAAGATGAAACTTTTGAAACTCGACGACGATCAGCCATATTTTTTTATGATTAATTTAATTATTAATTATTAGTTATTAGTAATAAATTTTAGACAATTGTTAACCCTAACATTGCTCTTAATGTTAACACTAAAAAAGCCATTCCTCCTACTAAAATGCCGATAATAGCAGTGGCAGTCACAGGATTTTGAAATAAAGGTTTCGCCTTTTCAAATAAAGCAAAAAAGATCCCCAAAATTAAACTAATCATATAACGGGGGTAACGGGCAACATTTTCAAAAAATTCTTGCATTTTCTTAATTAGATTAATTGATCAGATTTTTAATTAATTTTAATGATTATACACGATTCTAGTTTTTTTGTAAAATACTTTGATCAATTGATAATTAATAATTGGTAATTTTTACCTGATAAAAATTAAGATACCATTCTACAAAATTTTTAATTCCTATTGTTAAGGGGGTTCGAGGTTGAAAACCTACGTCTTTAATTAAATCATCTACATCGGCATAAGTTCTTAATACATCGCCCTGTTGCATTGGTAACATTTTTTTGATAGCTTTTTTGCCTACATAATGTTCAATTGTTTCAATTAATTCCATTAATTCTACGGGATTATTATTACCAATATTATATAATTGATAGGGGGGTTTTTTCTCTATAATTAAAGTTGGATCGGGGCTTTGATCGGCTAAAGGAATATGATTTAATACTCGCATAATTCCTTCAATAATATCATCAATGTAAGTAAAATCTCGTTGCATTTTACCATGATTATAAACTTCAATTGGTTCATCATTAATAATTGCTTTTGTAAACTTAAAAACTGCCATATCAGGCCGTCCCCATTCGCCATAAACGGTAAAAAATCGTAAGCCAGTAATAGGAATATTATATAAATGACTGTAGGTAAAAGCCATCAATTCATTTGATTTTTTAGTGGCGGCATATAAACTAATAGGATGATCAACATTATCATTAATAGAAAAGGGAATTTTTTTATTAGCGCCATAAACCGAACTAGAAGAAGCAAAAACTAAATGTTTAATTTGATGATGACGACAAGCTTCTAAAATATTAAGAAAACCCACAATATTACTATCAATATAGGCGGAGGGATTTTCAATAGAATATCTAACACCGGGTTGGGCGGCTAAATGAACAACTTTAGTAATTTTTTCTTGTAGAAATAAATTTTTAATGGCATTGTGATCGGTTAATTCTATTTGATAAAATTGAAAATTAGCAAATTTTTTTAACTCATTTAATCTTGCTTGTTTTAAAGTAACATCATAATAGGAATTTAAGTTATCTAAACCAATAACTAGATGATTTTCTAATAATAATTTTCTGGCGACATGAAAGCCAATAAAACCTGCACTTCCTGTTACTAATATTTTTTCTGTTATTTTATTCATAAAAACTCTAAATTTACTAAATTTTGATCATTGTTAATCAAAGTTAATACTTATTACTTAATACTTAATAGTTATTATTAATTACCAAGGATTTCCTACCATTGTAAAACCGCTCCAATAATAGGGATGACTTAAGTTAATATTACTTAAATTTAGCCTTGGATCATTTAACATTTCAGGCGTAATAAAATTACCTTTAATCATTGCTATTTGTGCTTGACGTAAAGCTTCTGCTTTAATGGGTGCGGTTTTTAATTGTTGATAAAAATTAGTCATTAAAGCCAATGTTCCTTCATCAGAAACATACCAAAGACTGCCTAAAGCGGTTTTAACTCCTGCTTGAGTGGCAAAACCTGCAAAACCTAATTCAGCATTGTTATCGCCCAAAGCGGTACGACAAGCGCTTAAAACTAATAATTCTACGGGTGGATTATTTAATTCTAAATCTCGAATTTGATCTAATTGTAATTGTTGATCAAAAAATTGGATATAAGAATTATTAATATTGCCGGGTAAAAATTCACCATGAGTTGCTAAATGAATGATCCCATAGGGAATATTGTTACGAGCTTTTTTAAAATTTTCCTCGGTAAAATCTTGATTTAAAAATGTTTGAGTTGTCCAAAGTTTTTGAATATTTGCTAATTCTAAAGGAACAAAAGGTAAGGGGGTTTGATTTGTAAAAGTTTGCGCTCCCATAGCTAAAACTTCTAAATTTCTCACATCTACATAACGGGTATCTGTTAAACTTAAAGATGGCATAAAACCAACACTATATTTTTCAACTAAAAATTGGTTTCCATCATATAAAGCGGCTAAAGGAACGGCTCTTAAACCCACATCCATAATAAAGACTAAATTTTCAATTTTTTCTTGTTGTAAATTTAATTCTAATGGAGAAATTAATAATTGATATAATGCTTGGGCGGGTTCTAAAAATTGAGTAGCACGACGTACATTAGTTACTGTTGCTTGAAGTTGATGGCCTAAACGAATCACATCAGAACGGGTAATTCCGGCGATTCTTTTGCGAATAGGAATCTGTCCGGGGGTGATTAATACTAATTCTAATTCATCGGTATTTTGAGGTTGAATTGTAATTTTAATATCTTCTAAAGGTTGTTGTAAATTAAGATAATCGTGATAACTTTGACTGTTAGTAATTTCTAAATTTGTAAAACGCTGATCTATTGATTCTTGAGTTAAATTATCAGGATTATTATTAATATTATTTGTTTCATTTTTGACCTCTTGTTTTACTTGAGCGATTTTATTATTAGTAGTAAGAGAAGGCACAAAAGAAACATAAATAATTGCAGGTTTTACTCCAGTTTCTTCTTCAATTTCTTGTAAAATTTCTCTGGCTCGATCTAAAGTTGGGAATTGATAAGTAGAGCTTGGGGTAACAATTTGTTGCCGATTAATATTAATTCTTTCTACATTATTTGAACCATGATCGGTTGAATCACCACCTGTTGTCGTCTGATTTACATTATAATTAATATCAACAATATTAGAATTAGAAACTCGATCATTGGTGATAATTTTAAAAGTAATAAAATTACCAGATAAGCCTGTTGGGGGCTGATAACTAATAGAATCTGTTGGTAAAATTGTTACTGTGTGACCTGCGTTATAAGTAATTCCATTAACTGTTATACTACCGTTAACGACAGTAATTGTATAGGTCAAATTATCACTATTAACATCACTAATATTGAGATTTAAACTATTAATAGTAAAACTGGTATTACTATTAGTAATAGAGGTAATTGATGAGCTAGTAGGGCTAATTGTCGGAGGGGTATTAACTGAAACGATATTAATACCTGAAGGTGTGCCTGTAGCCGTTCCGCCATTAGGTAATACTGCAAAAGAATTAGGAGTAGATGTACTTAAAAGAGTAGTAGGAGTAGTAAAAGTTCCTGTAACAATACTACCATTTGTACCATTAATACTAGAATTACCTACGATAAAGGGATCATTATTGACACCACCATCATGGGTAATATTAATTGTCCCACCTTGGGTTGTGCCTTGTGCCTGAATGGTATTACCACTACTCGAAATTGTCCCTGTTCCTCTCACAGTACCACCATTAGCCGTAATATTAATATTGCCTCCTATTCCTGTTTTAATACTACCGGAAGAAGGATCTACTAATGTTTCGCCAGTGGTATTAATCGTAGAAAATCTAATATTACTGTTCGGGGTGATACCGGCCGTTAAGGTGACATTTCCCCCTGTGGCAGTGGCCGCTACTCCTGCACTGGTGCTGGTATCGTGGGCATATCCAAAAGCCTCAATATTCCCTGTGGAAATATAACTGCCCGAAGTAAGGGTAATATCACCTCCTGTGGCGATCGCCTCCCCAAAAACACTAACAGAAGCAGAGGAAATTAAATCATTAGTAGCGATATAACCATTATTGGCACTTAGAGTTATGTTACCACCAGTGTTAATCAAATTGTTGGTTGTGCTACTATTTAAAATACCGCCTGTGGTATCAATTGATCCGCCTGTGGTAGTTAAAGTAATATTACCACCATTAGTAGTAATATTTGCATTAACATCAATCAAATTACCGGCTAATAATGAGACATTAAAGCGTTGATCAGATTCTTGATTTTCAATAATATTATTAACTGTGATATTATTGGCCGCATTTAAAGTCAAAGAAACATCTGAAGTTGGATTGATCACAATATCAGCATTAAGGGTAATATTCCCTTCCTGTGAGCCACTATTACCTGTGGTGATAGTAACATTTGTACCTGCTTCTAACGCTCCCATAATATCATCAGCAAATACGGTTGCATCATCAGTGGTGGGAATAAATGGATTGAGGGGAGGAACACTAGGAAAAGCACTTCCGGGAGAAATAATGGTAACATTACGAGGATCAAGTAACCATTGGCCGGCGATACCATTAATCGCACTAGCATTTACAGTGCCACCTAGAATATTTAAAATATTTTTACTAGAAGTTTCCACAAAACCACCATTTCCGCTATTAATTCCACCTTTAGCTGTAATATTACCTAAAAAATTAGTATAATTATCTGACCAAATAATCACATTACCACCATTCCCACTTAATATTGCATCTGCATTAATATGAGTATTACTCCCAATAATAGTCGTTTCAGCGGTGGGTAAAGTGCCTCCCCCTTGATATTCGCCCCCAATATTGATATTACCCCCACCTGTTAAGCCTGATACATCAAGATTAGCTTGATCTAAGATTCCAATGGTATTACCTAAGATATAAATATTACCACCTTGGGCGGTATTACTAGAGGTATTAATATTACCAGTATTAATCGTTGTAGTGCTATTTGTCGGAATAATTGTACCTGATGAAGTTGAAATTGTCCCATCACGATTAAGGGTTAAATCTGTTAAATTTAAGTTGTTATTTCCTGTTAATAATTGGGGTAAATCTAAGGGGGTAATGTTGATAGAATTACCCAAATTATCACTAGGAATATTAATTTCTAAACTTAAAATTTGTCCGGGTTGGGATAAAATAATTTTACTACTTTCCGGTACAGAAGTAATGGTAATATTTCCATTATTGGCCGTTAAATTACCCGTATTAATTACCGTGCCACCAACTAACATTAAATTTTGATTATTATTAACAGTTAAATCTGCACTATTTAAAATAGCTCCCGGATTATTTGTATTAAATAAAAATCCTGTGGGATTACCAATTAAATCCCCATAATTATTATTACCAATTCCATTAAAATATTTATCTCCAAAACTAATTCCAGTTGCCGTTGTAGCCGTAAAATCAGCAGGAACATTTAAACTGGCATTATTGCCAAATATAATACCAGCAGGATTCATTAAATATAAATTAGAATTACCACCTATTACTTGAATTAAACCATCAAGATAGGACGGGTTTCCTCCGGTAATTCGCCCTAAAATATTTTGAATATTATGATTACTTAAAAAGTTAGCAATTTGATTACTATTTAAGCCAAATTCCGCAAAACTATGAAATAAATTTGCTTGATCTGCTGATAAAATTCCTCCGGTAATATCAAATTGATTGTTATTTTGATTAACAATTGTATTAGTAGTTTGATCGGAAATAATTTGAGCTTTAACTGGATCAATATTATTGAAGAAACAATTGATTCCTGTGAAAAAATAAATTGTTAGATAACAATAAATTAAAGAATTATTTTTATTACTCATACAAGTTACCTCTTTTTAAAAGTTTTTAAAAATGCTTAATCTTAGTAAATAAAAAACTGAAACATTAAGGTTAAAATTATCAATATTTATTAAGTTTTTTGACCAAAAAAGTTATCTTTACTTCCATTATAAAAGTAAATTTTGCTAATGGGAGAAATCTTTAACTTTTTTTAACAAAAAATCTTCAATTGTCTTAATGCTTTTAAGTTATTCTTGACATTACCCTCTCTACATTCTAAAATCTTGTTAGAAATAACGAATAAAAAATAACAAAAATGGTTAACTATTCCCAAATACCAAGAGATGACGATGTGATGTTAGGAAATGCCCATTTTGCACCCACTGGAGGATTAATCTTAGGGGGAATAGAAGGGCTTAAACAACAGTTTAAACATCCAGAAGTTACTGTTAGAATAGAGGCAATTAAAAATTCAATTAAATATGGTAATAAAGCAATAGATTTAATTTTAGAGGGCTTAAAAGATTCATCTTTAGAAATTCAAAAACTTTCTTATTTTCTCTTAAGAGATTATCAAAACAACCCTAAATTACCCAATCAGATTTTAACTAAAATTACCCAAGGATTAAAACAATATATTCCCTTTAATTTATATCAATGTTGTAGCACTTTAAAAGCCGGAAAAAAATGCGTTATTAGTAATAATGGAGAAACAATTGCTTTTTTTACGGGGCAAAAAATTCGGGTTTTTGATCTCGAAACAAAAGAGTTATTATATTTAATTGAAACTAAGTTAGGATCAAGAGATTTTTTTGCTTTAAGTTATAACTCTGACACCTTAATTAAAGTTAATAATACCTCTAGTTATACCGTTGAAATTTGGCAACAAAATCAGTTAAAATATCGTTTACATGAACATTTTACTGAGATTAATGCTATTACTTTAAGTCAAGATGGTTCTTTATTGGCAACGGCTACAAGAGACGGTACAATTAAAATTTGGAAGGTTAAAACAGGTAAATCTTTTTTAACTTTTCGCCCTAATTTAACTTGGGGAACTCATAAAAGTATGATTAATTGTTTAAATTTTAGTGATGATAATAATACCTTAATTAGTAGTAGTAATGATGGTACAATCAAACTGTGGGATTTAACAACGGCAAATAAACCTCGTACCCTTAAATATTATGCTAATCAAGTGATTTTAAGCCCAGATCATTTAACTTTAGCGGCCGCTGATTTTTATGGTAATATTCAATTAATTGATCTTTCTTGTAATAAATTAATTGCGACTTTACGGGGGCATTTATCAACTGTTAAAACGATGATTTTTAGTGAATATGGCAGAGTTTTAATCACAGCAGGAAACGATAATTTAATTAAATTTTGGAGTATGTATTCTAAAACAGAAATTAATACCCTTGAAGGGCATACTAATAATATTACTGGTTTAAGTTTTACCCCTAACTATCAATATTTAATCAGTGTTAGCACAGATCAGACGGTAAAAAAATGGGGCATAGTTAACAATTTATAATTGATAATTGAGAGTTAATAGTTATCTAAAAAAATCCCAGATTAATTTTTTAATAGTGACAGTTTTATTGTATACTTAATTAAAAATTATCTTTTACTTCTTACTTAAAATTATGGATTGTCCTAAATGTAAAACACCAAACTTAAATCAAGTCCAATTACCTCAAAAACTACCAGCCCATCAATGTGAAAATTGTCACGGAAATTGGCTTAATGGAGACGCTTATAAAATTTGGCAATCTTCTCAAATTTCTGAAGTAATTGAGTACAATAAATTAACATGGATTGATCAAAATAAACAAGATTTTACTCCTTCAGATTATGATAATAAAGCGTCATTTTGTCCCGAATGTCGTCAATATTTATCCAGAGGAAAAGTTAGTATTAATCCACCTTTTTATGTGGAAAGATGCCCCCAATGTAAAGGAATTTGGTGTGATGGTGGAGAATGGGAAATGTTAAATCAATTAAATTTACATAATCAATTAGATAATTTATTTTCCTCCGAGTGGCAATCTTTAATTAGGGAAAAACAACATCATAAACAAGAAAAACAAGCTTTAATTGATAAAGTCGGAGAAGATTTAGCACAAAAAATATTTACTTTAGGAGATATTTTAGAAGATCATCCTAATGGGGATTTTGCCGTTGCTTATTTAATGAGAAAAGTCGGCCAAAGTGAACAGATTAAAAGTTAATAATTGGTCATTAGTCATTGGTCATTAGTCAATTTGTCACTAATTCATTCGCAACTTTCAACCACAATAATAGTAACATTATCAGAACCGCCATGATCTAAAGCTTTTTGAATTAAATCTTTAATAATTTCTTGGGGATTAGAATGATTAGCTAAAGAAGATTTAATCTCATGATCGTTGACTTCTTCGGTTAAACCATCACTGCATAATAAAAAGCGATCGCCTGATTCAACTAGCAAAGATTGAATTTCAATATTATAAAGGTCTTTGCGCCCTAAACACTGGGATAAAACGTGCCGCCAAGGATGGGTTTTAGCCTGATCCACCGTCAGATCCCCCACTTTTAAAGCCCTTGCCACCCATGTATGATCATCGCTAATCTGATTTAATTCCCCTAGCCTAAACTGATATAAACGGGAGTCTCCCACATGGGCGCACCATGATTGATCTTGACGAAACATCAAAACCACCGCCGTTGTTCCCATGTCAGCCCGTTCAGGATGATTAATTTGATCATTTAAAATACATTGATTAGCCTGTTTAAAAGCCGTTTTCAACAGTTGCTCAGAACTTAGATCAGAGTTCCAATATTCATTTAAACAAAATTGGATTTTATCCGTAGCGATGCGACTGGCTTGTTCACCCCCAGCATGGCCTCCCATCCCATCAGCCACAATAAAAAAACGACCTTGAGGATCATAATGGTAAGAATCCTGATTATTTTTTCTGATCAGTCCGGGATGGGTATCCCCTGTAAATGAAAGTTTCATATATTTCTTAAAATTAATCAATTCACTATTAATATTAAATAATAATGGCAATTATTACACTACTTCAAATTGATCAAAATCCTATCATAATCAGGATTAAAACATTCGATCGAGGCGATCTAATTTTCTCATTAAACGCCACAATGACCAAGCCGGAATAGTTGCTATTACTAACAATACCACACCCCAAGGTGTTAAATTATTAACAAATAATAAAGTCGCACAGATCAACAGGGTACAAAGCACAATTGTATAATTTGTGCCTTGTTGAACCGTACTTAAACGGCGGATCGCCCTTTCTGTCTCAGTTGATCGAGTTCTAATGCGAATATCGCCCCTTTCTAGTTGTTCGATCGTCTGTTCAATTCTTTGGGGAAGCCCAAAAGCAGTTGTACCAACTTGAATGGCTTGTTTTCCTAGTTCATCTAAAATTAGATTTCCGGTGGTACTATCATTATTTCCATTAATAAATTGTATAGCGAAAGGTTGAGCAATTTCCATAAAATTAAAATCCGGATCTAAGCCTTTGCCCACCCCTTCTAAAGTGGAAAAAGCCCTCATCACAAAGGTAAAAGTGGCTGGAAAACGAAAGGGTTGATCGTAGGCAATATCATAAAGATCATCACTGATCGCCGTGATCGACTGTTCTTCAAAGGGTTTATCCATGAAATTATCTAACATGAATTGAATTGAACGTCTAACGGGACTCATATCTCCGATCGGCTGTAATGCCCCCAATTCTATCAAAGATTTGATAATTAAATCCGCATTTTTTTGGGTAATACCCATTAAAGTGGACATTAATTTTTCCCTGACATTGGTTTTAATACTGCCCATCATGCCAAAATCATAGAAAATTAAAGCACCTTCAGGGCTAACGGCCAAGTTACCCGGATGGGGATCGGCATGGAAAAAACCATCATTTAATAACTGTTGTAAATAGGCTTTAGCCCCTAGTTGTGCCAAATTTTTGCGATCGAGGCCGGCCGCTTCTAAAGCCGAATAATGACTAATTTTGATCCCTGGCACATATTCTAAAGTTAAGACTTTAGGGGAAGTATAGCGCCAATAGACACGGGGAACTTTAACCCAATTTTGCCCCCGAAAATTTCTTCTAAAAGTATCGGCATTTTTCCCTTCATTTAAGTAGTCAGTTTCCTCCCATAAAATACGATAACACTCATCATAAATTCCTAACCAATCTCGGCCTTGACCCCAACGGGGATGATTTTGAAAATAGCGGGTAATTTGTTTTAAAATAGCTAAATCAATGGTGAATAATTGTTTTAAACCCGGCCTTTGTACTTTTACAACTACTTCTTCACCATTATGTAATTTAGCTTTATGAACTTGACCTAAACTAGCGGCCGCAAGGGGTGAAGGATCAAAACTAGCAAATAATTGATTTAAAGGTTTACCAAATTCTTCTTCAATAATTTCCTTAGTTTGTTGATAGGTAAAAGCCGGAACTTGATCCTGTAATTTTGATAATTCTTCCACATATTCGGCGGGAAAAATATCAGCACGGGTAGAAAAAAGTTGACCGACTTTAATGAAAGTAGGGCCTAATTCTAATAAACTTTCCCTAATCCATTTCGCTTGTTTTTTGCGTCTTTTTAATAGTTTTTCCTCACTATAACCGCCCTCTAATTGATAACTCCAAGGTTTACCATTGAGCCACAATTGGGACAGAAAAGTTAAAACAAAACGCCAAATATCAACACGGCGGCGGGTTTTAGAATAATTTTTCCGATTCCATTGATAATTTCTCTTAGCATTTTCTAATACTTTAATCTCACCTTGAGGAAGGGAAAGATTAGAATAATGATCACTATTATTCTGGGTATTATTGTTAGTTTGAGTTAGGGCTGACACTTTTGTTATGGTTATTAGTTATTGATTATTAATTATTAGTTATTAGTCACTGATCACTGGTTATTGATAATGGTCATTGATCACTGATCATTGTGAATTTTTGTGATTTTTTAATTCTGCTCTTAAACAGGCAATTTCTGCCCGTAATTCATCAAGTATTTCTTGTAAATCTTCCGTAAAATCAGTATTTTCTGAAGTAATATTAACAGGAGAATGATTAGTTTCTTGTTTAGCTCTTTGCATAACTTCTTCAGAAAATTGACGTAAATTTTCTTTTTGTTCTGCCTCAAATTTTCCCCAATCACTCAGAAAATTTGTGAGCTTATCCTCTATTTTTTCCGATAAAACTTTAGTAAAGGCCTTACAAATAGCCAAAGTTTGATTAACAGGATTTGATTGACTCATTGCTTAATCTTAAAATTTCTTAATATATTTTGTTACATTATATAAGATTTTGCGGTTTGAACCAATGTTTGTTATTGGTTATTGGTTATTCGTAGCAAGACTTCAAAAGTATTATTAATATAATGAATGTAGGGTGGGCAATGTAGGAATTATCTAAAAGCATTACCATCAAAAGATTTTAGGAAAAGTACCTATTTAGAAATTTCGGTTTAAAATAAAAATAAAAATTAATTTTGAGAAAATATGGTCAACACAAGTAAACCCGTCTATAGTGATCAACAAATTTCCGCTTGGTTGCGTGGGCTTTTTTCCATTGCGTGGGCAGATGGACATTTTGATCCCGAAGAACAAGAATTAATTACTCAGTTAACTCAAGATGAACTTGTCCCCTGTACCCAGTTGGGAGACTTAGAAATAATTTCTCCCTCAGACTTAGCCCAAATGTTAGGAGGCGATCGCACCACAAAAGAGAATTTCTTAAGAACCGCCGTAATGATGGCACTGGCTAACGGTGTCTATTCGGAAGCAGAAGCCACCTTAATTCATCAATATCAAGAAGCTTTAGGTTTAGAACTAGAGGCCTTAAAATCATTAGAAGCAACCCTTTGTTGCGCCCATCCCCCCCAGATCGAAGGGGAAAATATCTTATCTACAGGGCTTAAGCCCCATGTGGAAATTCATCATGATCTTTTAGATCCGGTGCGTCATTGGTTAGATGGGATGGATATTCATGACCCTAGACTAGCTCGTTTTTTGTGTAAAATGATCCCTGCCCAATGTCCTTTTGAAAGGGATGTTGTGCTTTTTGGGCGTAAAATTGTACATATACCTCCCATGTGTAAAATTAATCCCCTTTATGAACAATTAGTAGGTTTAAGATTTAGATCTTTATCCTATTTAGCTGATGAATGTAAAGAAGATATTACACCCTATCTTTAAATCAATTTTGATTATTTGTTATTCGTTATTTTTAACAAGACTTTAGCTCTCTTTTAGCCACTACATTTATCTTTAATAAAGATATTGAACCATTAAAAAACGAATAACGAATAACTAATAACAAATAACCAATAAAATTTTCTATGATTAACTTAGCAAAACCCCAAGATGTTGATCGATGTGCAGATATTTTTTATCGAACAGTAATGAAATTAGCACCATCTCTTTATACAAATGAACAAGTTTTAGCATGGTCAAAAACAGCTTTAAATCAACAAAAATTTACCGATTATATCTTAAATAATAATACCTTTGTCTATTATTCTAATCATAATCAAATTGTCGGATTTTCTGGCATAGAATCAAATGGACATATCGCTTCCCTTTATGTTGATCCCGAATATTGTCGTCAAGGAATTGCTACCAATTTATTAAAACATATTATTAATTATGCCCAAATTAATAATTATAGTTTACTTTATGCTGAAGCCAGTTTTTTCAGTAAAAATGTCTTTTTAAGAACAGGTTTTCAAATAACCAATCTTGAATATGTTAAATATAATGACGTTTACTTTCAAAGATTTAGAGTTGAATTAACCGTTGACAATTAATAAATAAAAAAATTAATTGTCAACTCTCAAACGATCATTATTTATTAATAAAATCTAATCAACTTTATTCGTATTACCAGACTTAACCCAACCTTCTACCCCCGAAGCAGTCCTAATTTTTTCCCATCCATCTTTTACCTCCAAAACAATAATTTTTTCATTATATTTTAATCCCCCTGTTCTTGAACCACTCATGGAAGGTTCAGCCCGAACCATTAAACCCTCACTCCATGTAACCTTTGCATGATAAGCTCCTTGAGGCAATTTTTCTTCTTTCTTTTCTTTTGTTTCTTTTGTTTGTTTACTATTATTTATTTCCTTAGTTTCTTTTATTTCTTTAGTTGTTTTAATATTATTACTTTGCTTGTTTTCTGTGGGTTTTTTAGCAGTGGTTTTTTCCTGATTAAAAGTTGGTTTGGGAGGAGCAGAAGCCATCTGACTTAAAAAATAATAACCCGCCCCAACAGCCCCTCCAGCTAAAATTAATACTCCAATCACAAAACCTAAAATAAATTGAATTAAACCTATGATTTGTTTCATAAATATTGATAAAAATTAATTTTTAAATTTATTGTATAATTATTATAATTCTTAATCTATACTTTAGCTTAGATTAGAAAAATTTGAAAATATTTTTCACTTTAATTTTGACAATCCACAAAAAAACCCCCTTCCCCCAGAGTGCAGGAAGCTTGAAAAGCTTGAGAATAAACAACAATGACAACCCCCCCCTAAAAAACCGTTTTTTAAAATTAAATTTTAATCCGCCCTTAATTTTTCCATTTTTCTCATTTTTCTGATACAATCTTAGAGAAATGTTAAAAAATGTTACAAAAATATTAAAATATAATGAAATTATTGGTAATAGGTGCTACAGGAACACTCGGTCGACAAGTTGTTCGTCGCGCTATTGATCAAGGTTATGAAGTCCGTTGTCTGGTAAGAAATTTCAGTCGAGCCTCTTTTCTTAAAGAGTGGGGGGCCGAGTTAGTCAAAGGAAATCTTTGTCAAGCTCAGACTTTACCCCCAGCCCTAGAAGGCATTGAAGCTGTGATTGATGCGGCCACGGCCAGAGCAACCGATTCTCTCAGTATGAAACAAGTGGACTGGGAAGGCAAGGTTAATTTAATTCAAGCCGTAAAAAAAGCAGGGATTGAGCGTTACATCTTTTTCTCGATTTTAAATAATGAGAAATATCCCAAAGTGCCTTTAATGAGAATTAAAAATTGTACTGAGCTTTATTTAAAACAAATTGGTTTAAATTATACCATTTTTCAACTTTGTGGTTTTATGCAAGGGTTGATCGGCCAATACGCTATTCCCATTTTAGATGAACAATCAGTCTGGGTAACGGGTGAAAGTACACCGATCGCCTATCTCAATACTCAAGATGTAGCTAAATTTGCCGTTAAAGCGGTAGAACTTCCTGAAACGGGAGGAAAAACCTTTCCCCTAGTGGGGACAAGGGCTTGGAGTGCGGATGAAATTATTAATCTTTGTGAAAGATTGTCAAATAAAACCGCTAAAATTGCCCGTACTTCCCTCAATTTTATTAAAGTAATTGAAAAAATAACTCGCTTCTTTAAATGGTCTGTTAATGCTTCCGATCGCCTTACCTTTACAGAGGTTTTAGCAGGTGGGATTCCCTTAACCGCTCCAATGGATGAAGTTTATGAGGTATTCGGAATTGATGCGAAGGAAACAACTACCTTAGAAGCTTATTTAGGGGAATATTTTAACCGAATCATGCAAAAATTACGGGAAATCGGTTATGAAAAACAAAAAAGTAAAAAGAAAAAACCCAAAAGCGGTTTGTTTAAATATCCCCTTTAGCCAAGAGATTTAAACAGGATGGTTGAGATTTTGCCGATCTGTAGTTGATAATGTTGAGAAATACTAAATTTTATCAGTATGATCGCTAAATCTAACGGATTCGTGTTTTAATTTTGAATTATTATATTTTGAATTTTAAATTTTGAATTATTAAGGACTGTCCACCTATGCCAAAACCAAAAGCAGGAATTATCTATAACGATATAAAACCAACCGCTTGTCGAGTTGCTGATCAGTTAAAAGATAAATTAACTGCTTCTGGTTGGGAGGTGGCCATGGCCACGGGCTTTGGTGGAATTTTAGGTTATTCTTCCCCCGATCGCCCCGTTTGTCATACCCCCATCGATCAACTAGCTCCCAGTGGTTTTGACGCTGACATGAAATTTGCCATCGTTTTAGGGGGAGATGGTACGGTTTTATCCGCTTTTCGTCAAGTGGCCGCCAGTGATATTCCCTTATTAACGGTTAATACTGGACATTTAGGATTTTTAACAGAAACATTTATTCATCATTTACCAGAGGCTCTTAATCAACTCTTAACAAATGATTATGAAATTGAAGAACGCTCAATGTTGACCGTTCAAGTCTTTCGGGATAATTATTTATTATGGGAAGCCCTCTGTTTAAATGAAATGGTGTTACACCGTGAGCCTTTAACCAGTATGTGCCATTTTGAAATTGCGATCGGTCGTCATTCTCCGGTAGACATCGCCGCCGATGGGATTATTATTTCTACTCCCACAGGCTCAACGGCCTATTCTTTAAGTGCGGGAGGGCCTGTTGTTACCCCAGATGTACCTGTTTTACAACTTGCACCCATCTGCCCCCATTCTCTAGCGTCAAGGGCGTTAGTTTTTTCCGATAAAGAGCCAGTTAACGTCTTTCCCGCTTCTTCTAACCGCATGGTGATGGTAGTAGATGGCAACGCCGGATGTTATATTACCCCTGAAGATCGAGTTCATATTGAACGATCGCCCTATTGGGCCCGTTTTATTCGCCTACAATCCCCAGAATTTTTCCGTATTTTAAGGGAAAAATTAGGTTGGGGTTTACCCCATATTGCTAAACCTACCTCCGAAGAATTACCTTAATAATTGGTTATTCCTTATTCGTTAGCTATCAATTATTAATTATTAATTATCCATTATCAATTATTAGTTTATGTCTGCGATCGCATCTCGAACTCAGCCTTGTGTCTTATTCGTGAAAACTGATGATCATTTTTCACAACAAGCTATTGCGGATCTTGGAGTATTAGGTTATTCAGGAATTAAAGTTAATCAGATCGATCAAGTTTTTTCAGTAATAGAAGAACATCAACCAGAATTATTAATTATTGATCGAAAATTAGCAGGTAAATCTACCGACTCAGTTTGTCTGAAAATCAGACAAGATGGAAATAGAACCCCAATTTTATTATTACTAGACAAAGAAAATCTTGAAGATAGAGTTGCCTGTTTAGAAACAGGGGCAGATGATTATTTACTTAATTCCTATCAAAAAGAAAAATTTGTACAATTTATTCAATTATATTTAAAACCAGTTAAAAATGAAAGTCAAGAATTACATTATGGAAATTTAATTTTAGACTTAAATAATAGATCAGTCTTAAGAGATGGAACAAAAATTGATCTAACCATGAAAGAATTTGAATTATTAAAATATTTAATGTCTCACCCTCAACAAGTCTTAACCAGAGAACAAATTTTAGACAATGTTTGGGGTTATGATTTTGAAGGAGAATCAAACGTAATTGAAGTTTATATTCGTTATTTAAGATTAAAAATTGAAGACGAATCCCATAAAAGATTAATTCAAACTGTTAGAGGAGTGGGCTATGTTTTAAGGGATTCTTAATATTTATTATTGGTTATTTATCATTTATTAATTATCAATTATCCATTACTTATTACTTATTACTTAAAATTACACCCAACCAGCCCGATCCATAATTTCCACCGCCTTAGCATTATTTTCCCCATATAAAGCCACATTGGTAGTATCATCTTTAAATGTACCGAAACTAGCCACCGTTGGATCTATTGGGATCCCCGCCACCACCGGATATTCATTATTCCCTTGAGCGAAAAAAGTTTGAGCCGTATTACTGGTTAAATATTCTAAAAATTTGATCCCCCCTTCAGGGTTTGGTGCATTTTTAATTAACCCTCCCCCACTAATATTAACATGAGTACCCCGATCGCCCTGATTAGGAAAAAAAGGCTTAACCTGACTGAAAATTTCTTTTTGATCAGGTTTATCCGATTTACCCAGTCTCGCTAAATAATAAGTATTCGCAAGAGCAAGATCCCCAAGCCCAGAAGCAACCCCCTCAATCTGTTCAATATCATTACCCTCTGGTTGACGCGCAAAATTAGCCACAAAACCTTTAACCCAATCCTCCGTTTCTTTTTCTCCATGTACCGCAATCAAAGAAGCCACTAAAGACTGATTATAAATGTTACTGGAGGAACGAACAATAATTTTACCTCGCCATTTGGGATCGGCTAAATCCTCATAAGTTGATAATTGCTCCGGTTTAATTTTATTAATGTTATACATAATTACCCTAGCTCTTTTAGTAAAACCAAACCAATGACCCTCTGGATGACGTAAATTTTCAGGAATTTTATCTTTAATAATTTGAGAATTAACCACCGCAAAAATTCCCGCCTGATCCGCTCTCCATAAACGCCCTGCATCTACCGTAATTAAAAGATCCGCCGGACTATTCGCCCCTTCACTCTTAATTCTCTCAATTAACTCATCATCTTTCCCCTCAATTAAATTTACCTTGATTCGAGTCTCCTTCGTAAAATTATCATAAAGCTCTGAATCAGTATTATAATGACGGGAAGAATAAATATTAATTTCCCCTTTGAGATCAGATTGAGGATTATTCTTAGTTGGAGAAGAACTATTGCTAGGATTAGAAACATTTTGTTGTTGAGTGCAACTGCTAATCAATTGACTACCAATCACTGTAGCCGCCGCCGCACCGGCCGTTAAAAAAAATCTTCTCGATAATTTCATGATAAATTTTATCTCCTATTGCTAAACTTTCTTAATTAAGATCAATTTAATATTGACTACTTTAACACACTTATTGAAAAATATTATCAAGATTACAAAAAAAATTTTGAGATTGAACCTTTTTGATCTAATGATGGTCTAAAAGCACAACTGTTAAATAATAACTGACTGTTGAAGGAGCGAAAACCTTGTTAGCGGGAAAAATTGGTACAGATAACCTAGTTAAACAAAGTCAAAAAGGAGATCAAAACGCCTTTAGACTGCTGTATCAACAATATCAAGAAAAAGTCCGCTCCACTCTTTATCAACTTTGTGGCAGTGAATTTTTAGAAGATTTACTTCAAGAAGTGTTTTTAAGAGTCTGGAAAGGTTTGCCTCAACTGAGAAATACCTCTACTTTTTCAACTTGGTTGTATCGTATTACATGGAATGTTGCGACTGATCAACGTCGACAATATGCTCAAAATTTAAGTCGAAATACAACTTTAGAAGATCAAGAGCATCTGAGCCAAATTCCTTCAACTACTCAGGATGCCTCTGATTTAATGCGTTTACACTACCAACATTTGGTAGAACAGGCATTAAAACAATTAACGATTGATCATCGTATCGTTTTAGTTTTACATGATTTAGAGGATCTTTCTCAAAAAGAGATTAGTAAAATTTTAGACATACCCACCGGAACGGTTAAATCACGTCTTTTTTATGGAAGAAATGCCGTCCGTCAATATCTTACCAATCAAGGAGTTGTCTTATGAGTAATTTTTCATCGGATCAAGATGATCAAAAATTAATTACTTTTCTGAAACAAAATCGTCCCCTTCCTCCTTCTGTAAAAAGTGATTTTGAGGGTAATTTAATGCTCAAAATTAAACATTCATCTCAAATTAAATCTTCATCCTCCCGTCATTTTTTTGTCTACGGTGCGATCGCTGGTTTAGTTTTAGTTTGGGGGGGGATAGATTGGTTTTCCTCTAAATATCAAACGGCTAAAATCTCATCAGATCAAGAGTTAGAGGCATTTTTACTAGATGGTTGGTATGGCACGATGGGGGAAACATCTTATCGTAATGCTCAATCTGATTTTGAAACTCAATTAAATTTTGTTAGTCAATAATTAAATTAGGAAAATTAAAATTATGTTATTTAGTCGTGTGTCAATGATTGTGGGTTTAGTGGCTTTAACCCTTGGCAATCCGCCTGTTTTAGCCCAATCAAATACCCCTTCACCTTTTTCTATTTCTCCCCATTCTAATGCCCTGATGATGGCTCAAATGGATCATCAAATGATGGGTGATGATGATCTCCAAGGTGAACCAAGGGGGATGGGGGGTAGAATGTTAGAAAGATTAAATTTAACTGATGCCCAAAGACAGCAAATAGAACAGATCCACCAACGCTATCAGGATCAAATGCAACCTTTACATCAACAGTTGATTACTCAACAAAATGAGTTACGAGATTTAATGGCGGGTAATGCTTCTGATAGAGAAATTCGTGATCAACATAATCAGGTATTAGCTACTCGTCATGAATTAGGAAATTTACATTTTAATAGTATGTTAGAAATGCGTAATCTTTTAAATCAAGATCAACGTCAACAATTAACTCAAATGATGGAAAATCATCGTAATCAAGGGGGATTTAATCAGGATAATAATAATAATTCTCAAGGTCGCAATCGTCCTAATGGTCAAGGGAGAAGAAACAATTAGTTAATAATTAATTTGTGATTTTTTAGGGGTGAACGGCCGTTCATCCCTAGCTATTTTTAAATTATCAACTGATAAGGTTAATCAATTTTCAGAATCAACTTCTACCACAACACCACGATATTTAATTTGAGTTTTTTTCTTGATGTTTAAATCTGAAGATTGGGATTCTTTTTTGATTTTGGCCGGTAATTCTTGAGCTTCTGTTTTTAAGACAGGGGCTTCAATTAATTCTAAAGAAGATGAATTTTGAGGGGAGGAAATTTCAATTCCTCGATATTTTAAAACTTGATGATGTTCTAATTTTTGCTCTTGATTAATAGTTATTGCTGTTAAATTATGGGGATTATTTTCAATTGAAATTAAATCTTGAGGTTGGGAATTGATCTGAGGATTAAATTCTAAATTTTTTGTTTCTAAATTATTTTTTTTCCCTAAAAATTGTCCAAGATTAATTAATACTAATAATAAAATTATCAATTGAATTTGCCAAGGTGCTAAAATTAAACTAAGAACTAAACTTAGTGCGGCTATCACTCCAAAGATATAACTAATATCATCTTTACTATTGAGAGAAATATAACTAGATAATACTCCTGTGGCAACAGGAATTAAGAAAAATAAACGCATAAACTTAGATCCTCCACTTGATCGAATAATCTAGTTAAATCTTAATTCCCGTTTTTTTCAGACTAATAGGATACAAATTTAAAAATTGGGTAGTTAAGATTTAAAACGCTTTTGTTCACTTTTAAACCGCACATATTCTGAGATAAAGGCTAATGTTCCCGATCCTAAAATCAATAATACACTTAAAGCGTTTATATCGGGTTTAACGGTGGTGCGGATCCGGCTAAAAATTTCCATTGGTAAGGTGGTTGCACCCGTCCCGGCCGTAAAACTGGCGATCAGAAAGTCATCCATACTTAAGACAAAGGCCAGTAAACTTCCGGCGATGATCCCAGGGGCTAACTCTGGTAATAAGACTTTAATAAAGGCTTGAAAGGGTGTTGCTCCTAGATCAAGGGCGGCTTCTTCTAAGTTAGGATCCAATCCTGCGATTCGAGATGATACGATGATCGCAATGTAGGCTAAACAAAAGACGATATGAGCGGCAATAATTGTCCAGATACTTAATGATACACCTATGACGGCTAAAAATACCAGTGTGGCCACGGCGATGGCAATATCGGGAATAATTAAGGGCAGATAGGTGATCCCACGATATAAGGTTTTGCCCCAAAAGCGGTATTTGGCCAAGCCTACGGCCATCATTGTGCCTAATACGGCGGAAATGCTGACGGCTACTATGGCAACGGTTAAACTATTTTGTAATGCTCGAAAAATGCGGCCGTCTGAAAATAATTTAACATACCATTGGAGGGAAAATCCTTCCCATGTGGCATATTTAGAGGAATTAAAACTATAGACGGTTAAAACGGCGATCGGCAGGTACATATAGATAAACATTAAAATAGAAAATAGCCCCTGCCAAGTGATGGGAAATTTTGATTTTGTTTTAATTTTGGCTTGATTCATAGTTTTTTGTTATTGGTTATTTGTTATTTGTTATTCGTCAATGATTAATTATTAATTATTAATTGTCCATTATCAATTATCAATTGTATAATAATCTTTGGTAAAACCTAATGAGAATTTTAAAGAATTAATAATAGTTTGATTAGATTGAGTTACAAATATTAATAAAGCGATTAAATTTAAACCTCCTGCTATTAAAAATAATAAAGAATAGCTAATTTTTTCGGCAAAATAACCGCCGATGGGGCCGGCGATCGCTATGCCTAGATCATAACCTCCTAAACATAAAGCATAGACTTTTCCCCTTTCTGAAAAATGACAGCGATCGGAAATTAAAACTACGATTAAAGGTATTAAAATACCAGCAGAAATACCTTCAAAAATGGCGGCTAAAATTAAATAAATTGGGGCATTAGCTATACTTAATAAAAACATGGCAAGGCTAAAACAAATAATACCAATGGTAATAAATCTTCCTCTACCAATTTGATCGGATGCTTTTCCTGTTAAAATTCTAATTACAAAACTGGCGATCGCTGCGATGGTATAAAATAAACCTGCATTAAATTCAAAATTTAATTCCCTAATAAATAAGGGTAAAAATGTAATTAATATCCCAAAAATACTGCCTGTCATTAATAAGACAAAGGTAGGAATAGAAAAGGCTAAATTTAATAAAAGTTCTTGAAATTTACGGGGAGTAAATTGCTTATTTTGATCTAAATTTTTTTGATCATGATGGTGATAGTTTTCTTTAACTTTGAGGGTTAATAAACAAGAAATTAAACCTGTAATATGACAAAAAGTAAATACAGCCCAATAGTCAATTTTTTCTTGTAATAAACTACCGATCGCAGGGGCTAAAGTCATACCAATAGGTAAAGCTAGACTCATATAACCAACTAATTCACCCCGTCTTTGTGGTGGTGAAAGATCAACAATTAAAGCACTATAACCAATGGTAAAAGCGGCAATACTGATGCCATGAAATGCCCTAATTAAAATTAGGCCTTCTACGGTTTTTATTAATAAATAGCCAAGGGGGGCAAGGGCTACCACAAAAGTACCTATTAAAACCACATTTTTGCGGCCTTTTTGATCGGCTATTTTCCCTAAAAAAGTACGGGAAGCTAACAGGCCGATCGCAAAAGCTCCCATCACATAACCTACTTCTTGTTTTGTGCCTCCAATATCATTAACGTATGCCGGAAGTATGGGCAACAAGGAGGTTATACTTAACCAAAATAGTAAGGATACCAGAAAAAGATTATAAAAATTTTGACGAGTTTGAGCCTCAAGATCAGCAAATATTTTCATTAGTTATTATTGATTATTTATTATTAGTTATTGGTTAATTTTTATAATTAATCATTCATATTTTACCATTTATTTCATCGTTTATCATTCATCATTTATTAATAATTTCTCTGACTCGATAAATAGGTCTACCTTGTGACTCATGATAGGTGCGCATTAAAAGTTCTCCTAATAAACCAAAGGAAAAAAGTTGTACTCCGGTAATTAATAATATTACCACTAAAATTAATAAAGGGCGATCGCCAATACTTTCATTTAAACCAAATTTTAAAAAAGTTAAATAACTTCCTAAAAGTAGGCCTAACAGTAAAGAAACTAAACCCAATGAGCCAAAAACGTGCATTGGCCGAGTTAAAAACTTTTTCATAAACCAGATAGTTAATAAATCCATTAAAACACGAAAAGTACGACTTAAACCGTATTTACTTTGGCCAAATTTTCGGGGGTGATGACTAACAGGAATTTCCGCAATTCTTGCTCCTTCAATAAAAGCTAAAGCAGGTAAAAAACGATGTAATTCTCCATATAAATTCATGTCAGCTAATAATTCACTACGATAAGCTTTTAAAGAACAACCATAATCATGTAATTTTACACCGGTTACTTCACCTATTAATACATTAGCAATTTTAGAAGGAATTAAACGAGTTAAGGTATGATCTTGTCTATTTTTACGCCATCCACTAACAAGATCATAACCTTGATTTAACTTTTCTAATAATAGGGGAATATCCGCCGGATCATTTTGTAAATCCGCATCAAGAGAGATAATAATTTGTCCTTTTGCATTCTGAAAACCTGCTGACATAGCGGGAGTTTGACCATAATTTCTACGCAAAATAATTGCTTTTAAATTATCATTTTCTAGGGCTAATTTTTTTAATAAATCTGTTGATCCATCCGTTGATCCATCATCAATACAAATTAATTCATAAGTATAATTATTTTCTTGCATTACTTGATTAATTTTTGCAATTAAGGGGGGTAAACTTTCCAGTTCATTGTAAATAGGAGTTATAATAGAAAGTTGTAATTGATCTGCTTGAAATAAATTAGTTAAAGGGGCTTGATTTTCAGGAATAAGCATCATAAATGAAATTAATTTTTGTTAAATTTTAAATTTTAATTGTTAATTATTAACTAATAACTATTTAAACGATTTAAGTTGATAAAACTAGAAACTATTATTAATATAATACCAATAATTTCTAAAATCCATTGATAATGAGGGAACAAATAACCAGAATAAAAAATCCTATTAAAAGTTGCGCCCCTCAATAAAACAAAACCAATTAAAAATAGTAATCCTAAGAGGGTTAATTTAGATTTTTGCCAATCAGTTTTTAAGGTTTTACCTGTTAAAATTAGCACGGTAAACATAGTTACACCAATACCCAACATAAAACCCTTTTGAAAAATCCTTCTTTGCTCATAAAATCCTAAAACCCAAGCGGTTTTTTTCCCTGTTTCTATTAGTAAAGTTTGAACATCTAATTGTTTATTAATACCTAAAAATAGTAAAATAAAACAAGTTAAATACCAAAACCAACGGGTATTTTTTTCAGGTGTTTGATTAACTTTAATGGCCACAATTAAATTTAAGATGAAGGCTATTAGATAACCAATAACTGTGATCCATCCTAACCAATCATTATCCCCTAAATGTGGCCGCCAGTCTATTCCTAATAAATAATAAAAATTGCTCATTATTTTATTTTAAAATATTTTTGAGTGATTTGTCTTTCAAAGTCCAAACTTTATAAACTTTTTTCTACTCTCCCAAAACCCCATAATATTTGATAATAATTAGCACTAACTTGATCAATATTAGGATCAAGATCATTAATTCCGATGCTATTATTACCTATTTCTTTCCCTGAACTATGGATATATTTATTATCACCTAAATATAACGCCACATGATTAACTTTTTCCTTCCCAAAAAAGATTAAATCTCCTTTTTTTAATTGTGCTTTTTCTATTTTTGTGGTAAATTCTTCTTGTTGATAGGAGTCTCTAGGTAGCCAAATTCCAAAATTAGCAAAACTATGTTGAATTAACCCTGAACAATCATAATGGGGAGGCACTGTTCCCCCCCATAGATAGAAGTTTGGCACTTTCATTGCTGATAAGGTAAAATCAATAATATCATGAATTTTTGCTTCTATTTCAGTGCGATCAACATAGCGATTTTGATAGGGGATTATCGCAGGTTTTAAAAATTCCAAATTTTCTAAAGGTAGCCATGCTAAATAATGATCTTCACATAATTTAACTTCAATTGCTTGTTGACTTATATTGAAGGGTTTAACTATTTTTAATTGCCTATTTTTAGCGGCTTGGGTTGCTAAACTTTCACAATTTCCACTATCATAAAGACATAAATCTATACTAACAATATATTCATCAACTAAAGAAATGGGAATTTTAAAATTAGGGGTAATTTCTAAATATTTTTGAGCGTCCATAATCAAAATAGGGAATAGTAAATAATATTGATCTATTATAATGAAAATTTGAATCATTTATTTTTACTTAAAATCAGATGACTTTTTTCCGTCAAGATGAATACTTAGAAGAAGTAGGCACAAGGGTACTAGATCAAACTTGGCAGAAGTTCCCTACTTTAAATCAAAATCAAATTGCCTTAACTTGGTTAGTATATGATTATCCCGTGATCGTCAATACCGGAGGCGCTTTATCGGCGGATGAGTTTTGGCAACATTCGATCCGAGGCTACAGTTATTGTGGCCATGAACGAATTTATCCCGCTAGTGTGGTTAAATTATTCTATCTAGTGGCGATCCATGAATGGTTACAGGGTGAGATGATCCAAAATTCCCCTGAGTTAGAACGCGCCATTCAAGATATGATTGTAGATTCGAGTAATGATGCCACTAGCTTAATTGTTGATATTTTAACTGGTACAACTAGCGGGCCTGAGTTACCCCCTGGGCCTTTTCAAACTTGGCAGTTTCAACGTAATTTAATTAATCGTTATTTTCAGTCTTTGGGGTGGCCTGAGTTAGCTTCAATTAATGTTAATCAAAAAACTTGGGGTGATGGGGCTTATGGCCGTGAAAAAGCCTTTCTGGGGCAAATGTTAGAAAATCGTAATATGTTAACAACTAATGGGGTGGCTCGGTTATTTCATGCGATCGTAGGTGGGGTGGCCGTTTCTAGTGAGCGATCGCAACAGATGATGAATCTGTTAAAACGTAGTTGTAACCCTGAAAATTTATCGCCTCAAACTGAGGAAAATCAGGTCACAGGCTTCTTAGGGCAGGGTTTACCTCATAATTCTCATTTATGGTCAAAAGCGGGGTGGACAAGTGAAGTGAGACATGATGCGGCCTATATCGAAATTCCCGATCACCCCCCCTATTTATTAGTCGTATTTACCCAAGGTAAAGAAAATGCTAGTAATCAGTTGATTTTACCGTTTATTTCTAGTTTAATTGTAGAAGAACTATGTAAATAAACAGTTAATAATAGTTGACAGTGAATAGTTACAGGCAAGATCCCTGTCTCACTTACTACTAATTAATAATCAATAACAAAAAAAGCAACTTTTATTAAGATTTTGCGTCTTATTTTTTTAAATTAGATACAATTAAATTTCTTAAGAAAACAAAAATCAATAGGGTGTAAAAATGGAATCTTTAACTTATTTATATCTCAATCTTGTCCATGACTTACCTTTAGAAAATAGCCAGTTAATAGACAATAAACAGGTATTTTCTTTTACTCCTGATCCTTGGCTCAAAGGGAGTAAAGTTACATTTATTTCTTGTTTTATCTTTGTATCATTATTACTTCCTCATTTATTAGTAAGAGCTAATCCTGTTACAATTAAAGAGGGCGATCGAGGGGAAAATGTAACTTTGCTCCAACAACAATTATCAGAATTAGGTTATTTTCAAGGGGATATTTCCGGTTATTTTGGTCAAACAACAACCCAGGCCGTTAAAGCCTTTCAAGAATCAGAAAAATTAACCCCCGATGGCATTATTTCCCAAGAAACTCAAACTATTTTAAATCAAAAAACCAATAATAATTTTGTTGCTCCCCCTACCCTTAAACTTGGAGATTCTGGAGAAAATGTAGTTCAGGTTCAGGAAAAATTGCAAGAATTAGGTTATTTTAAAGATCTGGCCAATGGTCATTATAACCCAAGCACCAAAGAATCAATTATTGCTTTTCAAAAAAGCCAAGAGCTGCCTCCAGATGGGGAAACAGGAACTACAACTTTAATTAGATTAGGCTTAAAAACATTTCAATTTCCAACTAGAAATTACCCTTATTTTGAAATAAATCAAGGAAGAAATAAACCTGCCACTGAAACTTTTACTAATAGTTATAATGCTAATACTTATATCTATTTAGGAGATAAAGGTGAACAAGTTAAAATTCTTCAACAGGGTTTACAAAAAATAGGTTATTATCAAGGCCAGATCACGGGTGTTTTTGATCAGGCTACGGCCAATGCGGTTAAAAAATTTCAACAAGAGAATAATATTACCGCCGATGGCATTGTTGGAGCGGTAACAAAAGCTCAAATTATGCAAAGATCGGGAGTGATGAAGCTCACCCCTACCAATCTTCCCGCCCCCAATAACATTGTGAAAAAAGGAGATTCGGGAGACTCAGTAAGATGGGTACAAGAAAAACTAAAAATTGCGGGATTTTTGAAGGGAAATATTACAGGATTTTTTGGAGAATTAACGGTAAGTGCGGTTAAAAACTTTCAAAAGTCTCGTGGGATAAAGGCTGATGGAATCGTAGGCTCAACTACCCGTAATGCTTTAGCTCGGTATTCCTCTCAAAATAATAATCAACCGGCCAATAATTCCAGTAATTCTAATTCAACCGTACCCACAACCACCCTTAAAAAGGGAAATTCGGGATCATCGGTGCGTTGGGTACAGGAAAAATTGAAAAAAGCAGGATTTTTTAAAGGTGAAATTACGGGCTTTTTTGGGGTTTTAACGGAGTCGGCCGTCAAAGATTTTCAAAGATCTCGCAAATTAAAGCCCGATGGCGTTATCGGAACGAAAACTCGTAATGCTTTAAATCAAACTTCAAATAACTCTAAAAATACTAAAAATATTAATCCATCACAAGGTATTTTAAGAAAAGGAAATTCTGGGCTTCAAGTGCGATGGCTTCAAGAAAAATTAACCCAATTAGGTTTTTATAAAAATCAAATTAATGGGGTTTTCGGGCCTTTGACGGAAACGGCCGTTAAAAAATTTCAAGCTCAAAAAGGTTTAACTGCTGACGGAATTGTGGGTAAAAATACCCAAATTGCCATTAGCGATGCCATTGGTAAATTGTAAAATGATCAGCCCCAATCCCCCACCTAATCTAATATTTGCTCTGTTTTGATATTATCTTTTGAGCCGATCAGTTCCTAAAATAAGACTACATTTTTCTGAAATTTATCCTATACTAGATTCAACATGAATATAGTATAAAGAAAATATTAAATTTTATTTATTTATTTTCTTTTCCTATTTGCTTTTGATAGTGGAGAATTATTCAAAATTTCTCTGGAAAATTATTTTTGTAGTCAATTATTTATTTAAGTGCATCTATTACAATGGAATTATTAATTTATCCTAATTTACTTTCAATTGAGCCTTTAACCCAAGAAGAAAAAGAAAATTTAGAAAGAACTTTAATCTATTTTTTGGGTTTATTAAATAATCTCAAAAAAATTAAACCTTCTATTTTTGTCTATTTCATCACTTTTTATTTAATTTTTAATATTACGGTAGTTGATGCTACTTTAAAACAGGTTTTAAAAGAGGATAATCTTAGCTTATCTCAACCAAAATTACATCAATTAAGTTATGTTCAAGACAAAGTAACAGGTTATTCTGCATCCCCAAGAGAATTGGAATTTAAAACATTTCCGTTAAATGATAATTTATCCCCTGATGAACTTGTTTTCCCCGGCAATCTTACCTATTTGAATAGGCTTGTTTCTCCTCAAGTTAATAATTATAATTATCAAAATATAGGCTTCAATGTTGAAGTTTTAAAAAAGGGAGATCAGGGTAATCAAGTCATAGCAATTCAAACAAAATTACAACAATTAGGTTATTTTCAAGGTAAAATTACTGGTTATTTTGGTTCACAAACCGAGTTAGCTTTAAAACAATTTCAACGCTCTAAAAATTTGACTGTTGATGGAGTGGCCGGAAAAAATACCCTTGCAATGTTAAATAATTCTTCCGGTTATAATTCCAATCAGAATCCATCTTTAAGTAATCCTAATTCTCAAAATTATAGTTCTAATCTTGATGTTTTGAAAAGGGGAGATCAAGGTAATCAAGTTGTAGCAATGCAACAAAAATTACAACAATTAGGTTATTTTCAAGGTAAAATTACGGGTTATTTTGGTTCACAAACAGAATTAGCTTTAAAACAATTTCAACGCACCAATAATTTAAGAGTTGATGGAGTGGCCGGAAAAAATACTTTAGCTATTTTAAATGGTGGAAAGTTAACCCCTAATTTACAAAATAATCGTCAAAATAATTCTAATAATTCTAATAGTAAGATCACTCAATCATCACCCGTTAATCCTTCAATTAATCTTACTTCAAGTCAAATAAAATCAGTCCAAGTTTCTTTACAAAATTTAGGTTATTATCGTGGTAATGCCGATGGTAACTATGGAGCTAAAACCCATAATTCTTTATTAAAATTTCAAAGGGATCTCCTTACCAATACCAATCGAATGTTAGTAGAAAACTTCCAAAATTATAGTTCTAGTTTTGGTTATCGGCGCTCATCTATTTCTAATCAAAAAGAATTTCATCAAGGCTTAGATTTCGCCGCTCCTCTGGGTTCTTATGTGAGAAATTGGCGCACAGGAACGGTGATTGAACTATCAGAAGGAACGGGCTGTGGGACTTTAATTCGCATCCGTTCTGGAAATTTTGACCACATTTATTGTCATCTTAAAGGTTCAATTAAAAGTGATAGTAATGGACGCTTTTTAAGTGATCCCAATAGTGGTTTAAATATTCGAGAAGGGCAAAGAATTCAAACAGGAGAAAGAATTGGCCGAATTGGTATGACTGGCCGAACAACTGGCCCTCATTTACATTGGGGTTTAAAATATCAAGGCTCTTTTATTGATCCCTTTTTAGTCTTGTTACAATAGTTCTTTTAACCTTACACCCTCAGCCATTTTTTCTAATTTTAAATAATCTTAAATAGTCACCCCTCGCCCCTTGGGAGAGGGGTTAGGCGTGAAAAATTTTAAATTTTAGGGAAAGTAAACTAAAGGGAACTTTTGATGTTAGTCAAAAGTCTAAAAACTATTAATATCATTAAAATTTTATTATATAATAATTAAAAATCTTTAATTTTAAGAGGAAAAATTAACAATGTTTGGCTCTAATAATTATCATCAAGAAATCAATAATCAATTACCTTCCGTTCCACATTTACAAGCAGAAAATTATTTAAGTCAGCAACAATCAAGTTTAGGACAATGGTTGCGCAAAACTTCAAAAAGTACCAATAATTTAAGAATTGGTCTTTGGGGAACGAGTGCAGTGGGAAAAACCACCTATTTAACAATGTTATTTTCCCAATTAGAAGACTCAGATCAATGGGATATTGTAGTAGATAAAAAATCACGTCAATTCATCGAAAGAAATCTTTATTATCTCGAAGAAGAACATATTTTCCCACCTCCAACCAGTCAATTTAGAGATTTAGATATTCTTCATTATACTTTAATTCCCCACAATCATCCTACAATTAAATCAAGAATTATGTTAGATTTTATTGATGCACCGGGGGAATTTTATGAGAATATTATTAGTAATGAGGTTCAAGTTATAGATGGTCAAAATGATCAATCTATGGATATTGTTGATTATTTAGTTAGTTGTGATGCGATTATTTTTTTATTGGATCCCCAACGAACTCAAAAGGATGGCCAAGGCTATTCAACTATTATTAGAAATTTATTTTTTGAATTAAAAGAAAGATCGAAACATCCCGAAGTAAAATTTAATCGTTTACCCCAATATATGGCTTTTTGTATTAGTAAAATAGATCGGGAAGAATTTTGGAATCAAGGGGAAAATTCTGGTTTAACTTCCAGAGAATTAACGGAAAAAATTATCGGTAAAACTACTTTACATAAGTTAGAAAATAACTATTGTATGAAGGGGCGTTATAATTTCTTTTCTCTTTCATCAATCGGCCGTTATCGTGATGAATATGGTTATTTAAAAGAAGCAATTATTTATCCTGAAGAAACGATACAAACAACGATTTCTTTTTCTGAAAATCAAAATATTAATCATCATCGAAATTTAACTCAAACCCCTCAAGTTATTCTGAATAAACAACCAAAAATTAAAGATAATATTATTTTACAACCAATCGGTATTCTTGAACCAATTAATTGGATTTTACAACAAATTCAAGGCTCACGAAATAGTTAATAATTTTTTTGCAGATCTCAGAAAAAAAATTAAATCTGATAATAATTGGTTGAATTTATTTTTTTATTAATTGAGTAATATTTTTAATTATCACATTTAAAATTGTTAGGCCTAACCCCCTCTGCTTAAAGCGAAGGGGTTTTTTTTGACTTTTTTTGACTTTTTTAAAATTGATTAATTGTTAACTATTAATTGATCAAAGGGGCTTAATTAATATTTCTAAAAAAAAATATACCCAAAACTGTTATTTAGATTATAATTTTATATAAAGTAAAGTTAAAAACCCCTTACATTGTCTTATGAACATGAACAGTGCGAAACCCTCAAAAACAAATTACCATGAGATGATCAATGAAATCGAATTGCTTTACGAGAATGCCCCCTGTGGTTATCATTCCCTCGATGAGAAGGGCAAAATAATTAGGGTGAATAATACGGAATTGACAATGCTTGGTTATAGTCGACAGGAGATGATCGGCCAACCTTTGACTAAATTTTTAACGCCGAATAGTATTAAATTTTTTAAAAAGAATTTTCCCCTAGTCAAAAAGGGCAAAGTGATTAATGATCAAGAAATAGAGTATATTGCCAAAGATGGCTCTGTTTTTTATATGAGTATTACGGTTAAACCTATGCTTGAGCCATCGGGGAAGTTTGTTGCTAGTCATGAGGCCTTGATCAATATCAACGATCGCAAAAAATTAGAAAGGGAACGTCAAAGCACAGAATTGGCCTTAAAAATAACTAAAACAGCGATTTGGGATTGGGATATTATTAGTAATAATTCCTACTGGAATGAGATTTATAATCTTTTATTAGGTTATCAACCCTACGAACAAACTCCCAGTTATGAACTCTGGAAAAATCGAGTTTACTCAGAAGATTTACCAGAAGTAGAAGATAAACTCTCACAAGCTTTACTTAATCACAGCGATTATGAAGCAGAATATCGGGTAATTTGGGAGGATGGCACGGTTCACTGGTTACTAGATAAGGGTTATGGCCTTTATGATGAATCTGGTCAAGCTGTGCGCATGATTGGTACAACTTGTGAGATCACGGAGCGTAAACTAGGGGAAATTTATAAATCTGATGAACAGCAAAAATTAAGCCTTTTTATTAAATATGTTCCCGTTTGTGTGGCCATGTTTGATCAAAATATGAATTATCTTGAAGTAAGTCAGCGTTGGCTTGAAATATGTCACCTGAAATCACGGGAAGAAGTAATTGGGCGATCGCACTATGAGGTATTAGATATTCCCGAATATTGGCGAAATTTCCATCAACAGGGTTTAAAAGGAATAGCGAGTAAATGTGAGGAGGATTTTTTTATCCTACCCGATGGCTCGAAACAATGGTTAAAATGGGAGCTTCAGCCTTGGCACTTTAATAATGGGGAAGTGGGGGGAATTTTAATGTTTGTTGAAGATATTACCCAAAGTCATCAGGCCAAAATTGCCCTAGAGGAAAAGAAAGAACAATTAAGAATGGCTTTGACGGGAGCAAAAGCGGGGGTATGGAGTTGGGATCCCATCAGTGGCGATTTATTTTGGTCGCCTGAAATGTTTGAACTCTACGGGTTTAAGGCTAGTGATCAACAACCGAGCTATGAAAGTTGGTATCAAACCATTTTACATCCAGAGGATCGTCACTGGGTCAATTCATCCATTAAGAAACAAATAGAACAGGGTCAAAAAGATTTTCAGCTTGAATATCGCATTATTCACCCCCAAAAGGGGATCAGGTGGTTTTTGAGCGTGGGTAATATGACGATCAATGATCAAGGTGAAGTGGTGAACTTGAGTGGGATTAATATTGATATTAGCGATCGCAAACTGGCGGAAATTGCTTTAGAAGAAAAATTACAAAAGGAAAAATTAGTTGATCATATTGCCGAGTCAATCAGTCAAACTTTTAATTTAGAAGAAGTTTTACAGCCTACACTTAATCAAGTTAGAGAATTATTAAAAGTAGATCGAGTGATAGTTTTTCGCTTTGAATCTGATTGGAGCGGTACAGTTATTGCGGAGTCTGTGGCCAATGATTATCCGGCTATCTTAGGGACAAATATTGATGATCCTTGTTTTCGAGAAACTTATATAGAACCCTATTTACAAGGACAAACCACTCAAAAAGTAGATTTTTCGGCGGAAAATATTGAGCCTTGTTATCGAGAATTAATGCAATCTTTTGAGGTGAAAGCTAACTTAGTAATTCCTATTTTACAAAATAATCATTTATGGGGTTTATTGATTACTCATCAATGTTCTGCTCCTCGACAATGGCAAGAAACGGAAATAGAATTAATGCAACAATTATCAACTCAAATTACCATTGCAATTAATCAAGCAGAATTATTTAAAAAGAATCAAGAAGAATTATTTAAACGTCAAAAAGTGCAGGAAGCACTCTTAGCTAGTGAAGAAAAATTACAGGCAATTATTGATTATGCACCGGCCGGTATTTATGTTATAGATTTAGAAAATAAACATCTTTTAGTTAATAGTTTTTATACGAAATTACTATCAGCTACGAAGGAACAATTATTAGGTAAAAGTATTACGGAAGTTTGGGATACAAAAACGGCCGAGAATTTTATTTTAAATAATCAAAAAGTTATCAAGACTAAAAAAGTATTAAAAACGGAAGAAATTGTGCCTCAAAAAGATGGAAACCATACCTATATTACTTTAAAATTTCCTCTTTATGATTTAGAAGGAAATGTTTATGCAGTGTGCGGTATTTCCACTGATATTACCGATAGAAAACAATTAGAAAGACAATTTTATCAAGCGCAAAGATTAGAAAGTTTAGGCACTTTAGCCAGTGGAATTGCACATGATCTCAATAATGTTTTTACTCCTATTTTAGCAATTACTCAACTTTTACCTTTAAAACTTAAAAAGATGAATCTCGATCAAAAAACGATGAGACTGTTAGATATTGCCGAAGAAAGTGTTAAACGTGGGGCTAATTTAGTTAAACAAATTTTAGCTTTTGCAAGGGGAGGCCAAGGGGATAAAAATACTTTAGAAATCCAGATTTTACTCAAAGAAATAGTGAAAATATCTCAACAAACTTTACCTAAATCAGTTTCAATTAGTTTAGAAATACCGGAAAATAGTCAGTTTTTAGTTAAGGCCGATCAAACACAATTAGATCAAGTATTGATGAATTTATTAATAAATGCCCGTGATGCCATGCCCCAAGGTGGAAAAATTAATGTTTCCCTTCAAAAACATTTAATTGATTCGATTTATTTAGCGATGAATACTGAACCAATTATTGGCAATTGTGAGGAGGGAAATTATATTATTATCACAGTCAATGATACAGGGGAAGGGATTCCTGCCCATATTATTGATCAAATTTTTGAGCCTTTTTTTACCACTAAAGAAATAGGAAAAGGTACGGGTTTAGGGTTAGCTACGGTGTTAGGAATAATTCAAGATCATGGAGGTTTTTTACAAGTTTTTAGTGATGTTGGCAAAGGTGCTACTTTTAAAATTTATTTACCCGAAGTTGAAGAAAAAGAAATGTTAGCACAAGATGAAGAAATGATCAAAATATCATTACAAGGTAAGGGCGAAACTATTTTAGTAGTTGATGATGAGCCATTAATTAGAGAGATGACTAAAATTACTTTAGATAATCATAATTATCAAACGATGATGGCTAATGATGGCATGGAAGCGATCGCCGTTTATGTTCAATCTCAACAACAAATTAGTTTAATTTTAATGAATATGATTATGCCAAATATAGACGGTTTAACTACAATTAATACTCTTTTAAAGATCAATCCCGCCTTAAAAATTATCGCTTGTAGTGGGCTAGAAAGTCAAAGAAAATCAGCTTTAGAAGCAGGTGCTAAGGCCTTTCTAATTAAACCTTATACTACGGAAGATTTATTACAAAATATATACGATTTACTGATATAATATTTTGTCTAATCCTTAGTAATTGGACTTTGGACAAAAAATTAGATTTAATGAAGCTCACATCAGACCGAAAAAATTAAAATAAGATATTTATATTAAGAGAAATTGAATATTGTCTAATAGCATAATGTCAAATAATAAACTTTCTTTCTCAACAAGTTTGTTCTATAGATTAGAATAAATAGATAGTTTATTATTCAAAATAATATGAAAATCAAAAATAAAAATTACCAAGAAGTTGAACAATTTATTCAAGGTCGTCAACGATTATATCAAAGTCTTGGTTTAAGAAAAGATGCCTTGATGAATTTACTCGATGCTCTTAGTAGTAATCAAGATGCTAAAACAGTCGTGGAATTAAGTTTAAATCCTCTATTTAAACATAAATACCAAAGTATTTATCGAGCAATTGCTGATTTTAATAAAGCGGGAAAAAAGAAATCACAAATCACAAATAAAGCCGAAATATCTAAGATTATTTTAGAGAGTATTCCTCAAAATAATCAGCGAAAGTTTCATCTATTTGGCATTGATGTAACCCCTAATTCACGCCAGTTTTCTCCTACTGTATCTGATAAAACGTTTATTCATCAACCTAACAGTATTAAAGGCAATAAACCCATCAATATTGGTCATGCTTATTCTTGGCTTTTTACTTACCTGAAAAAATATCTAATTGTGATGCTTCTTGGACAATTCCTTTATCAGTTCAACGAGTAAAAAGCGATGAAAAAGATGTTTCTGTTGCTCATAAACAGATTAATAAAGTTTTGACAGATTCATTATTATTTAAGATAATTCTATCAGTTATTGTCGTAGATTGTCTTTATAGTCAAAAAGATTTTATTGGCAAACAAGTTCTTAATCAAGATCGACTTGTTGTCACCAGAGTTAAAAGTAATCGTGTTTTTTTTCGTCCTTTTGTCAAAGATTCTTCTGAGTTAAAAAGTGGACATCCACGTTGGTATGGTGATAAATTTGATTTAAAAGATTCAACTTCTTGGCATCCCCCTGATGATTTAATTCAAACTAATTTTACTACGAAACGTGGTAAATTATTAAATGTCAAAATTAAGGGTTGGAATAATATGTTAATGAAGGGAACAAAGGAACATAAATTGCATGATTATCCCTTTACATTATTGGAAATTACTGTTACTGATCAAGAAGGTAATTCTATTTGGAAACCAATGTGGTTAATTGCCATTGGTAAACGCCGTAACGAATTAACTTTGCTTGAAATTTATCAATCTTATCGTCAACGTTTTGACTTGGAACACTTTTTTCGATTTGGCAAACAAAGATTATTAATGAACGACTATTTAACCTCTCATACAAGTTATGAAGAAAACTGGATGAACCTAATTTTAATTGCTTATATTCAATTGTGGAATGCAAGGAATTTAGCTGTTTGCTTACCCTGCCCTTGGGAGAAATATTTGCCTAATTTTCGTGAGAGTAAGATTACCCCAGTGCTGTTTCAGAGAGACTTTTATAGAATTATTAGCACCATTGAGATCAATTCTAATTTTCCCAAACCCCGTGGTTATTCTTCTGGACGGAAAAAAGGTGAAATACAAGTGAAAAGACCACGTTATCAGGTTATAAAAAAGAATCAAAAATGTCAACAAAATAGCTAAATTGCTGTTAGAAACGACTGTTAATTAATCTTTTTTCCCCTAAAATTATTTTAGGTTAGTTTTACTTTGTCTATTTTTTTATCTTCTATTTTAACCTCTACCAATTTCTTTTTGTCCAAAGTCCAATAGTAAGATGAGTAATGAGAATTTTATTAGTTGAAGATGATCACAATATAGCCGAAGTATTAGCCCATACTATCACTAGCGAAGGGTATGTGGTTGATCAAGTTTTTGATGGGGAAGAAGCCTATCAACAAATACATTTAATTGACTATGATTTAATCATATTAGATGTGGGTTTACCTAAATTAAATGGATTTAATTTATGTAAAAAATTACGGTCTGAAAATTTTGGCAAACCGATTCTTTTCTTAACAGGTTGTGATACTAAATATGATGAAATACAGGGATTAGATCTAGGGGCTGATGACTACTTAGTTAAGCCTGTTGATATATTAATCTTATTAGCAAGAATTAGGGTATTACTCAGAAGAAAAATTGTTTCATCACCCCTTTTAAAATGGGATGGTTTAACCCTTGATCCTACGACTTATGAAGTAATTTATCACAATAAAATTCTCAATTTAACCCCTAAAGAATATGCAATTTTAGAACTTTTAATGAGGAATGGAAATAAAGTTTTAAGTCGTAGCGTCATTCTTGAACATATTTGGTCATATAATGATCCGCCTTCAGAATACACCGTCAAAACCCATCTTAATAGTCTGCGCAAAAAACTTGAAAAAACGGGCGCTCCTAAAGATTTTATTATGACAATTCATAGTCGAGGATATTGTCTTAACACTGAATATCTTTTAGATGAATAAATTAAAAAATTTTTAACCCCCGACTTTGAAAACGCCCTGCTCACAAGGGGAGCAGGGGGTAAAGGTAAGACAAGATCAAATTTTCTTAATAATTTCTTTGTATTCTTATCGTTTTCTTCTCGATTTATGATCTAAATCTTTCCTATATAAGAGCTATGCTTCTTGGTGTATTAACTCGAATAACTTTTATATGCCTTTTGTTTACAAGGTTGAGTTTAATTAACTTAAAAGAAAAAATAATTTAAACTTAATAATTTGATTCTTTTTTGTTAATTAAACTCATTGTTTTTTTAGTTAAAACAAAATATTTCTGTAGCTCATTTTTTAGGTTTATTTTAAAGGATCAAAAATTATGTTTTCATTTAATCAAGAAATCCCATCTTTGGGCTGGTGGATCGAAATTTGCACAAATCATCCTTTTTATTTATACTATTTTGGGCCTTTTGATAGTCGGGAAGAAGCAACCTTAAAAAGTCATGGTTTTATCCATGATCTAAGAGAAGAAAAAGCCGAGATCCTTTCTTTACAAATAGAACTCACACGACCTGATCAATTAACAATTTGTTTATCTGAAGTTGAGAAACGCCTCAAACATATATCTCAATTAACCTATAGTTAACAGATTCATAAGTAAATAATTAAATAATTAAATAATTCTCAACAATTTATTATATAATTATTAATAGACTTATGTGCGATATACTAAGGCCATTATGAATAATCAAGAACTCGCTTTTTATCCTGCATTAAAATTGGCTCAATTGATCCGTCAAAAAGAAATTTCACCATTAGAAATTACTCAAATTTATTTAGATCGAATCGAAAAATTTAACCCCCATTTGGGTAGTTATTTTTATATAGCTACCCAAAGCGCCTTGGAAGATGCCCAAACTAAAACGGAAATTTTAGCTAATACCTCAGATACCTCTCAATTACCTTTATTTTTTGGTGTACCCACAGCTATTAAAGATGTCAACCCTGTAGCCGGAATGCCTTGTAGTTACGGGGTTTCAGTCGCCAAAGAAAAAATGGTTGATTATGATGAGGCCATTGTGACGAAAATGAGAGGAGCGGGTTTTATCCTTTTAGGCAAAACCGCCACTTCTCAAGTGGGAAGTTTACCCTATACTGAGCCTCCTAATTTCCTACCGAGTCGTAATCCTTGGAATACTGAGTATACTACGGGTGGCTCTAGTGGAGGGGCGGCCGGTGCGTTGGCCGGAGGTTTATGTGCGATCGCCCAAGGCAATGATGGAGGAGGCTCAATTCGTATCCCCTCGGCTTGTTGTGGCTTAATCGGCATAAAACCAGCCAGAGGGCGAGTTTCCTACGCTCCCATCGGGGATTATCAAAACGGGATCGCTACCAATGGCACAATTTCCCGCACCGTAGAAGATGGAGCGGCCTTGTTAGACGTGATTTCAGGCTATGTGACAGGGGATCCCTACTGGTTAAACCCCCCTGACATTCCTTTTCAACAGGTAATCAAACAAGAGTTAAAACCCTTACGCATTGCCTTTTCCACCCATTTACCAAATTTAACGGAAACTTGTCCTGATTATGTAGAAATGATCAAGGAAATAGCTCTTAATTTAGAAAATTTAGGTCATAATTTAACAGAGGCTTGTCCTGATATTATACCATTAGTTGAGCCATTTAAGAAAATTTGGCAGGCCGGTGTACCTTATACGGGCTTTCCCTTAGAAGCCCTAAGCCCTTTTAATCAATGGTTAGCACAACAAGCGGGATCCGCAGGGGAATATTTACAAGCCGTAACCAAAATGCAATTAATTTCCCGTTCAATTGTGGGCTTTTTTGATCAATTTGATGTGTTATTATTACCCGTTTTAACTCATAATCCCATTAAAATTGGAGAATGGGCTGATTTAATACCCTCTGAAATTGTGGAAAAAGTGGTAAATTGGATCGCACCTTGCCCGATCGCCAATGCTTCCGGTTTACCTGCGATCGCTCTACCAACGGGAAAATTTGATCAAAATGGTTTACCAATGGTATTTCAAATAATAGGAAAACCTGCGGATGAAGCAACATTATTAAAGTTAGCATTTCAGTTAGAAATGGCGGGTTTTTCAAAAACGGATCTACCTTCAATTTAAGTAATAAGTATTAAGTTGTTCAACAATTGACAATTGTCAATTATCAATTGTCAATTGATAACTGTTGCATGGTATAATCAAACTTATACCATTTACATAAAGTAAATTCAGACTGATACCATTTACAAAAAGTAGCTACACAGATAAAGCATTAACAATATAATCCCAACCTGCTAAAGACAGGATAAAATCTTCTTGTAAATTATTTAAGATATTAGCTACTTTATTTTTGACATCATCTAAGTTCTTAAACCAGATATTTTTTAACTGTTGTTTGATATATAACCACAGTCTTTCAATCGGATTTACTTCTGGACAATAAGGTGGTTGAAATAACAAAATTATATTCTCAGGTACTTCTAACTTTTTGGCAGTATGACAGGGTGCATTATCTAACTGTATTATATGAACCTCATCGGGATATTCTTTACTAAATTCTGTTAAATATTTACCAAAGCATTCACTATTAAAATGAGATAGTTCATAGAAAAAACTTTTGCCATTTTCTACTTCGATTAATCCATAAAGATAATAATAGTCATAATGCCATTGTAATTCTTGTTCTGGTTTGACTCCTTTTAAAGTTATTTTCCTTCCTAATTCTGTTCTAAAACCTAATCTAGTTTCATCTTGACACCAGTAACAAATATTTTTAGTATCACCCCATTTCTCTTTTATTTGAGCTATTATGCCTTTTAATCTTATGGGTAAATACTCTTTAAATACGGATATTACCCCTTCATTTTGATACTCATGATAAGGACGTGGTACTTTTAATTTTGCCCCTAATTCGTATCTCACTAATTGATGTATTGTGGTATAACTTATCTCAATATCTTGACAAGTAAATAACCATATTTTTATTTCTTGGTAACTGTTAAATCCTTGAGGCTCACTTAATTCTTTTTGACCAGAGCAACTGTTTCTAGCTCTAGTTTTTTTGGTCTTCCTGTTTTATTATGTTCTTGTAATAATGCGTCTAATCCTTCCGTCTTATATAAGTGAAACCATTCGTAAATTGTTCTCTCACTACGCCCCATCATTACCGCTAAGTATCTGATCGTTTCAGCCACTTGAATTTTCCAAAGATATAAAGCTTGAACTTTGGCAAAATTCAAAGCTGTTTTTTGTTGTTTCATGAGATTTTTTAGTGTATCTGCTGATTCAATTACTTCTATTTTTGATATTCCTGACATACTATTGCTCCTGTTAATTTATTCCTATACTAACCCTGAACTTACTTTTTGTAAATGGTATGAGGCTTAATAGAATAGTTTATTCACAAAGATTTCAGTGATTTAACTATGTAACTAGTAAATGTAAATGGTATTAATTAATATCAATGTAAAGATTTACTAAGTTTTTTAAACAAAAATCAAAATATGCTAAGGTGATCATTGGTCTTTTCAGTGAACAGTCACCAGTAAAGGCTTAACTGCCCCTAATCCCTCAAATCAATATTATATTTTTAACTTATTAATAAATATTTATTTATGTCTTCCGAAAATAAATTTACTCCTACTCAGATTAATCTCTCAAATTTAAGAAATCGTCCTCGCCGTCTCCGCCGTAATCATAGTATTCGGAGCATGGTTCAAGAAACAAAATTAACAGTAGATGATTTTATTTATCCTTTATTTGTGATGGAAGGAGAAAATAAAACCGTTGAAGTTTCGTCAATGCCCGGTTCTTATCGTTTTACCCCTGATTTATTATTAAAAGAGGTTAAAGAGGCTTATGAGTTAGGGATTAAAGCGATCGCTTTGTTTCCCTTAACTCCAGAAGAATTAAAAGACTCCCAAGGCACAGAAAGCTACAACCCCGATGGCTTAATTCAACGCTGTGTTAGAGCCATTAAAAAGGAAATTCCCGATATTTTAATTATTACCGATATTGCCTTAGACCCTTATAATATTGATGGTCATGATGGTATCGTCACGCAAAACGGCGAAATCTTAAACGATGAAACCGTTGAACAATTAGTAAAACAGGCTTTATCACAGGCTGAAGCCGGAACGGATATTGTTGCACCTTCTGATATGATGGATGGGCGCATCGGTGCGATTCGTCAAGCTTTAGACAATGCAGGTTATCATCATGTGGGCATATTGGCTTATTCGGCTAAATATGCTTCTGCCTATTATGGGCCTTTCCGTGATGCCTTAGACTCCGCCCCTAAAGCCGGAGATAAGAAAACCTATCAAATGGATCCTGCTAATACCAGAGAAGCTCTCAAAGAGGTAGAATTAGATCTTGCTGAAGGTGCTGACATGGTGATGGTTAAACCGGCCTTGGCTTATCTCGATATTATTCATCAAGTTAAAGCTAATACAAATGTACCTGTAGCGGCCTATAATGTGAGTGGGGAATATGCCATGATCAAGGCGGCCGGAAAGTTAGGTTGGATTGATGAAAAGAAAGTGATGTTAGAAACTTTATTAAGTATTAAACGTGCAGGTGCGGATTTGATTTTAACTTATTTTGCGAAAGAAGCGGCCAAATTATTACAATCATAGTCGTTTTGAAAGCCCATAACAAATTGGTTTAATTTCACCCCTCTCCTGAGTATGGAGGGGGGCGTTTTGTTAAATATTACGGTTTTCCTCTCTCACACAGGAAACAAAATTTGATCTACATTACAATTAGGATCTGGTTTAGCACAAATGATCAAAATCTATGAACAATAAATTTTCGATAAATTTCAAAAAAATCTTTCAATCTTTTTTGGCACTCGCGCTTGTTTTTACTCTAATTTTTAGTACGGCGGATGAAGCCCTAGCGGCTCGATCGGGAGGTAGAATTGGGGGAGGCTCATTTAGTCGCCCTTCTCGTACCTATAGCGCCCCCAGTGGCGGTTATAATAACTCTATTGGTGGTTATGGTGGGGGTTTAGGTTTTCCCTTTTTAATCCCCTTCTTTGGCTTTGGGGGCGGTTTTGGTAGTTTATTTACTATTTTGATCGTGATCGCTTTAGCTAATTTCTTAATTAAAACCATCCGAGGCGTTACCTCTGGTGGAGATGGTGAGGCCATCGGCTATAGTGATCCTAAAGTATCCGTAGCACAGGTACAAGTAGGATTATACGCCCAAGCCAGAGACTTACAACAGGAATTAAATAATTTGGCCTATAAAGCCGATACGGGAACAGCCTCCGGTAGAGCAATGGTACTACAGGAAGCCACTTTGGCCTTATTACGTCACCCCGAATATTGGCATTATGGCTGTGTGGAAAGTCAACAAATGGCTTTATCTCAGGCTGAGGGTAAATTTAATCAACTCGCTTTAGCGGAAAGAAGTAAATTTACGGCGGAAACTTTATCTAATGTTAACAGTAATTTAAGACAAAATACACTTAATTCTAGTGGTGAAATTGTTTTAAGTCAAGATCAAGCCCCGGCCGAATATATTATCGTTACCTTGGTGGCAGGAGTAGAAGGTAAACTCGATTTACCGAAAATTAACGCAGCAAGTGACTTAGAAAAGGCTTTACGTCAGATCGGCGGTGTGGGAAGCGATCGCCTCTTGGCGATGGAAATATTATGGACACCCCAAGCCCAAGAAGACACCTTAAGCAGTGATGATATTATGGCCAATTATCCTAATTTAAAATTAGTTTAAATCATGCCCCCTCGCCCTGATTAGAGGGGTTTAGGGGGTGAGGGCGAACAATTTTACCCCCTTATTTTTCCAAAGATTTCAAATTTACCACTTTTAATAAAAGCACTTTGTGAGTATTTTGAGTTTCTTCTTTCCCTAAAGTCATCAAAAAGTATGACTATCTATTTTTAATCTAAATGGTTTATAATTTGATTGGACTGTTAATCATTTAAACTAATTAAAATCATCAAAAAATTATGAAAATTGCAATTACTGGAGCTACTGGTTTTGTTGGCACTCGTTTAGTAGAAAAATTGGCTAAACAAGGCCATCATTTAATTATTTTTACCCGCAGTCAAGCTAAGGCTAATCAGAAATTTCCTGCTTCATCTTTTCCTAATTTAGAAATTATTAAATATACCCCCACTGAGTCAGGAAATTGGCAGGAAAAAATCTCTGGCACCGATGCGGTAATTAATTTAGCTGGAGAGCCGATCGCTGAGAAAAGATGGACACAAGCCCATAAACAAGTATTATTAAATAGCCGTAAAATTGGCACTCAAAAAGTAGTTGAAGGAATCAAAAATGCAACTCAAAAACCTTTTGTTTTAATCAATTGTTCGGCCATTGGCTATTATGGTACAAGTGAAACTTTAACCTTTGATGAAAATAGTAATAGTGGCAATGATTTTTTAGCAGAAATTTGTCGAAATTGGGAAAATGAAGCCCAAAAAGTTAAAGAATCTGGGGTAAGATTAGTTATTATTCGCTCTGGGATTGTTTTAGGAAATGGTGGCGCTTTAGCTAAAATGTTACCTGTTTTTAAACTGTTTATGGGTGGGGCGATCGGTAGTGGAAAACAGTGGTTTTCATGGATTCATATTGATGACATTGTTAACTTAATTATTGAGGCAATTAGTCGCTCAGAAATTGAAGGGATTTTTAATGGAACTGCCCCTAATCCTGTTACTATGAATCAATTTTGTCAAGTTTTAGGAGATGTTTTAACTCGTCCTTCATGGTTACCTGTACCTGATTTTGCTTTACAATTATTGTTAGGAGATGGTGCAAAAGTTGTGCTTGAAGGTCAAAAAGTTTTACCTAATCGAACTCAATCTATTAATTTTAATTATCAATATCCTAATTTAAAAGAAGCTTTAATTAATATTATTAATAATTAAAAATTAAATCTAAATATTAATAATTATGCAATATCGAAGATTTGGACGAACAGAATTAAAAATGCCCGTGTTTTCCTGTGGGGGAATGCGCTATCAATATCAATGGCAAGATTTACCTTTTGAAAATATACCTTTAGCCCATCAAAATAATGTAGAAAATATCATTAAACGCTCTTTAGAAATAGGGATTAATCATCTTGAAACTGCCAGAGCATACGGTTGTTCAGAAATGCAATTAGGAAAGATTATCGATCAATTTCCGAGGGAAAATTTGATTATTCAAACTAAAGTTATCCCCCAAGAAAATGCCGAAAATTTTAGAAAAGATTTTGAGAAATCTTTAAATTATTTAAACTTAGATTATGTGGATTTATTAGGTATTCATGGCCTTAATAATTGGGAACTTTTTGAACATACTTTTAAGAAAAATGGTTGTTTAGATCAAGCCAGAAAATTACAAAAAGAAGGGAAAGTTAAATTTATTGGTTTCTCTACTCATGGCACAACCAATTTAATCATTAAAGCCATAAAAACTGGTGAATTTGATTATGTTAATCTCCATTGGTATTGGATTAATCAAGATAATTGGTTAGCCATAGAAGAAGCAACAAAACAAGATATGGGAGTGTTTATTATTAGCCCTTCTGATAAGGGGGGAATGTTGTATAAACCCCCTCAAAAATTAATTAATTTATGTCAACCTTTAAGCCCAATTGTATTTAACAATTTATTCTGTTTATCCCATCCCCAAATACATACGTTAAGTATTGGTGCGAATAAACCAACTGATTTTGATGAACATTTAAAAACTTTAGATTTAATGGAAAAAGCCGATCAATTTTTACCGCCAATTGTGGAAAAATTAGAACAGGAAGCGGTTAATATTTTAGGAAAAGATTATTATGATAATTGGAAAAAAGGCTTACCAAATTATCAAGAAACACCCGGAAATATTAATATTCCTTTAATACTTTGGTTAAGAAATTTAGCAGTTGTTTATGATTTAATTGATTATGGAAAAATGAGATATAATTTATTAGGAAATGGTAGTCATTGGTTTGCAGGAGAAAAAGCCAGTTATTTAGATCAATTTGATTTAACTGAATGTTTAAAAAATAGTCAATTTCAATCAATTATTCCTCAATTATTAAGGGAAACTGATTTATTATTAAGAGGTCAACAAGTGCAAAGATTATCAAAAAGTTAAATTTATTTTATTAGTGAGTTATAACTTCCTCAAAGTCCTAAAAGGGCGTTAAGTGCCTTTAATCAGCTTTAAATGCGATCATAGTACGATGACGGGGATCACTTTCAAGCGTTATTTTATAATCAAAACCGATATTTTTTAAAGTTTCTTCTACTTCAAAAGTGTAATATTCATCGCTCCAAGGTTCGGTACTTTTCATTAATAAAAATAAGGCCGCAGGTAAATTTTGGATCACTTTTGAACGGGGGTTATTATCTACGATCGCAAGACAACCTCCTGGTTTTAAAATGCGCAAAATTTCTTGAAAAATATCTTTACTAGCTTGATGAGGTAATTCATGTAATAAAAATTGAATGGTAATTAAATCAAAATAATTACTTTCAAAATCGGTTTTTTCGGCTAAACTATGTACCCATGTAATCTCTTTTTTTTGATCATTTTGTTTCGCTACTGCTAACATATAAGGAGATAAATCTAAACCAAAAATATTAATTTTTTCTTCTTGTTTTTCTGTTAAATAATCATGTAAAGCTAAAGTCGAAATACCAACAGAACAACCTATATCTAATCCATTTTTAATAGGAAAAGTTAAATATTTTCCTATAATTTCATGAAAACTACTTCTTAAACGATTGTGGGCAGTTTCAGGGGTTAATTTTTCATTTTTCCAAACCCTTAAAGCCATCGCATAAGTAGCAGAACTAGCTTCAAAAGAGGCTTTCCAGCACATATTCCCTTGATCGTAAGCATGAAATGGAACATTATAATAATCAGGGTATTTAATATTAGGATTAGTAATTTCCGCTAAAGATTCTTTAATCTTAGATTGTTCTAATTCTTGATAATTTTTGCGCCAAGGTACACCATTTTTTTCTGCTGTTTTGATCATCACATTTCTAGCTTGAATTTTCATTAATTGATACAAGGGTTTAGTATTAATTAATATGTTAACAAAATGAGATAAAAGATCAGTTCCCGCCCAATCAGGTTTTAATTTTTCTTGCATATTTTTTTTAATTATTTTTTGATATAAATTATTTTGATTATTTTAGCAGATAACTATTAATTGACAATTGGTTAATATACTTTAAAATTTATAAAAAAAACCCTCCCCCTACAAAAAAGGGGTTTAGGGTCAGGTTAATAATTTAATTCTGATTAGAGTCAGATTGTAAAGACCCAATGCGATCAGGCGGCCAAAATCTGACCACTGCACGGCCAATTAAATTTTCCCTTGGCACATAGCCCCAATAATGGGAGTCATAACTATTATTACGATTATCCCCCAACACTAAATACTGATCTTGGGGAACGATCACCGGCCCAAAATTATATTTAGGGGCGGCCTCAATATAATCTTCTGCAATTATTTGACCATTAACATAAACTTTTTCATTTTGTATTTCTACTGTATCACCGGGTAAACCGATAATCCGTTTAATAAAAGCATCTTTAAATCCCTTTTCTTGTAGAGCTTTAGTAGGCTCAAAAACCACCACATCACCATGTTTAGGATCTTGAAAATGATAACTAATTTTCTCAATAATTAAGCGATCATTTACTTGTAAAGTTGGTAACATTGACTCAGACGGAATATAACGGGCTTCAGCAACAAAAGTACGGATCCCAAAAGCTAAAATACCCGCCGTTGCTAAAGTTTTGATAATTTCAACATAAATATTTTCAGGAGTTTGATTTTTTTGATTGGCCTCAGACACTGTTTTGTGTGCAGTTTGAGGTTGATTTTTTGGGTCTAAGTCTTGATTGTGATTAAATGTCATAAGATGCTAATACTTAACAATAAATACAAATTAAAAATAAAAAACGATCTTGAGTTAATAGTCATTAGTCATTAGTCATTAAGCTAATTTCCATTTAAACCTGTTATCTAAAACAACCATCTTACTTTTAACAGGTAAGATGTATGTTGCATTAATAGTTATTTTAAATGTTTAACAGCTTAGTCATTAGTTTTTTGTCAAAGATCTACCTGAATAATATTGAGAAATGTTAGAATTTTTTGATAAGCTAAAAATAACTTTTTTCATCAGTTATCTTTACTAATCTATCATAATCGAATTTTTTACTTTTTAGTAAAAAAATAACTACTCAATTTTTCCCCATCAAAAAAAATGTCTACCCCATCCTCAATCCTCATTCAAAATGCCCAGATACTGTTACCTAATGGTGATTTTTTCTTAGGTGATTTACGCACGGTTAATAATTCAATAGTTACAATTTATTCAACAATTGAACCCACTGAACAGGATACCATTATAGACGCAACTGGTTTAACTTTGTTGCCCGGAGTGATTGATCCTCAAGTTCATTTTCGAGAGCCGGGCTTAGAGCATAAAGAAGATTTATTTACCGCCAGTTGTGCCTGTGCGAAAGGCGGTGTTACTTCTTTTTTAGAAATGCCTAATACTAATCCTTTAACTACTAATCAATTAACTTTAAATGATAAGTTAACTAGAGCTTCTCAAAAATGTTTAGTCAATTATGGTTTTTTTATTGGAGCAACTGCTTATAATTTAGATGATATTATCACAGTTAATCCTACCTGTGGCATTAAAATTTTTATGGGTTCTGCTCATGGTGATTTATTAGTAAGTAATGAAGAAGATTTAGAGCGAATTTTTGCCAATGGTAGCCGTTTAATCGCCGTTCACGCTGAAGATCAAGCCCGAATTTTAGAAAGAAAAACTCAATTTTTAGGCCAAACTGATCCGGCCATTCACTCAGTTATTCAAGATGAAACAGCCGCTTTAAATGCTACTAAATTAGCCTTAAAATTGTCTAATAAATATCAACGCCGTTTACATATTTTACACTTATCAACAGGTATTGAAGCGCAATATTTAAGAACGAATAAACCTAGTTGGGTTACAGCTGAAGTTACCCCCCAACATTTAGTTTTAAATACGGAAAGTTACGCTAAAATTGGCACTTTAGCACAGATGAACCCCCCCCTGCGATCGCCCGAAAATAACGAAATTTTATGGAAAGCCCTCTTAGATGGAGTGATAGACTTTGTCGCCACCGATCACGCCCCCCATACCTTAGAGGAAAAAGGGAAAGGCTACCCTAACACCCCGTCTGGAATGCCCGGAGTTGAAACATCCTTGCCCGTCATGTTAACCCAAGCGAAACAAGGCCGTTGCACCGTTGCCCAAGTTAGTAACTGGATGTCCACCGCCGTGGCCGAAGGTTATAAAATACCCAATAAAGGGAAAATCGAAATCGGTTATGATGCGGATCTTGTGTTAGTAGACCTTAACAATTATCGAACCCTTTTAAGGGAAGATATAGTTAGTAAATGTGGTTGGAGTCCCTTTGAAGGTTGGAGTTTAACAGGTTATCCCGTTTATACCATTGTGGGGGGACAAATTGTTTATGAAAAAGGACAACTTAACACCCATGTTAGGGGTAAAGCTTTAACTTTTGAAGAATAGAAAAATAGCCCCTAACCCTAAAGGGTTAGGCTAGACAAACGAAGTCTGCCCACGCAGGTAGGCTTTGTTTTTATAAGTGCTTATGCAAAAAAAATTACTCATTTACAGAAAAAGCGCTAAACTAAAAGTGGAACAAGTAAAAAAGAAACAATCATGAGATTTATTCGAGGATTAAGTGGAGACACACAAAAGATGCTTGAGCGGATTCAAAACTCAAGTAAATCTGCTCAGGTAATACCATTTACAAAAAGTAAGTTCAGGGTTAGTATAGGAATAAATTAACAGGAGCAATAGTATGTCAGGAATATCAAAAATAGAAGTAATTGAATCAGCAGATACACTAAAAAATCTCATGAAACAACAAAAAACAGCTTTGAATTTTGCCAAAGTTCAAGCTTTATATCTTTGGAAAATTCAAGTGGCTGAAACGATCAGATACTTAGCGGTAATGATGGGACGTAGTGAGAGAACAATTTACGAATGGTTTCACTTATATAAGACGGAAGGATTAGACGCATTATTACAAGAACATAATAAAACAGGAAGACCAAAAAAACTAGAGCTAGAAACAGTGGCTCTGGTCAAAAAAGAATTAAGTGAGCCTCAAGGATTTAACAGTTACCAAGAAATAAAAATATGGTTATTTACTTGTCAAGATATTGAGATAAGTTATACCACAATACATCAATTAGTGAGATACGAATTAGGGGCAAAATTAAAAGTACCACGTCCTTATCATGAGTATCAAAATGAAGGGGTAATATCCGTATTTAAAGAGTATTTACCCATAAGATTAAAAGGCATAATAGCTCAAATAAAAGAGAAATGGGGTGATACTAAAAATATTTGTTACTGGTGTCAAGATGAAACTAGATTAGGTTTTAGAACAGAATTAGGAAGGAAAATAACTTTAAAAGGAGTCAAACCAGAACAAGAATTACAATGGCATTATGACTATTATTATCTTTATGGATTAATCGAAGTAGAAAATGGCAAAAGTTTTTTCTATGAACTATCTCATTTTAATAGTGAATGCTTTGGTAAATATTTAACAGAATTTAGTAAAGAATATCCCGATGAGGTTCATATAATACAGTTAGATAATGCACCCTGTCATACTGCCAAAAAGTTAGAAGTACCTGAGAATATAATTTTGTTATTTCAACCACCTTATTGTCCAGAAGTAAATCCGATTGAAAGACTGTGGTTATATATCAAACAACAGTTAAAAAATATCTGGTTTAAGAACTTAGATGATGTCAAAAATAAAGTAGCTAATATCTTAAATAATTTACAAGAAGATTTTATCCTGTCTTTAGCAGGTTGGGATTATATTGTTAATGCTTTATCTGTGTAGCTACTTTTTGTAAATGGTATAAGAAAAAGAGCTAGTTGCATCTTGTTAAGTTATCATGGTTTAAAAATTGAGCAATTAGTCTTGATTTTTAAGGTGACAAGAAAAACAATTTTTAATTGGTTCACAGCATGGGATAATTACCAATTAGTTGGCTTATATAATCAAAAAGGAAGAGGAAGAAAACCAAAATTAAAAGAAGAACAAGAGGTTCAAGTAAAGGCATGGGTAAAAGAAGAGCCAAAAAGTTAGATAAAGTTAAAGAAAAAATTGAAAAAGAATGGGGAATAAAAGTTAGTAAAGACACCATCAAAAGAATAGTAAAAAAAAGGAATGAGATGGAAAAGGGTGAGAAAAACGGTAAGAGGTAAAGCTCAAGATTGGGAGCTAGAAGTAAAATTACCGAAATTACAAGAATTAATTGAACTAGACAAAAAAGGGGAAATAGACTTAAGATATTTAGATGAAAGTGGGGTCAGTTTAATTCCAACTGTGCCTTATGCGTGGCAAGAAAAAGGGCAAGAAAAATTACTGTTAAGTAGCCAAAGTAAAAGAAAAAATATTTTGGGAATTATGAATCGAAGAAATGAAATATATTATGAGATCTATGAAGGAACAATCAACAGTGATCTGTTGAATAAAGCAATAGATAAATTCAGCGAAAATTTAAGTAAAAAAACGGTAATATTAATGGATCAAGCCTCAATTCATACCAGTGAAAAAATCTTGAACAAGCTTGAAGAATGGGAAAAGAAAAATTTACAAATCTTCTGGTTGCCCCCTTATTCACCCCATCTTAATTTAATTGAAATCTTATGGAGATTTATTAAATATGAATGGATTGAATTATCAGCATATGATAGTTGGGAAAATCTTACTAACTATCTAAAAAAAGTCCTTGATTTATTAGGAACGGAATATGTAATTAATTTTGCTTAGGTACTTAATTGATGGGGGATATGGAAATAATAGTAAATTTTTAAATGAATTAGAAGAAAAGAAATTGAACTATATAGGAGTAATAGCCAAAAATCGCAAAGTAAAATTAGTTTCAAATCAAGGAAATAAGGAAGAAAAAAGGATAGATGACATCGCACAATCTCTATCAAAAGATGAATTTGAAGAAATAAAAATCGGTAAAAATAAAGAGAAAACTGTATGGGTAGCGATGCTGAAAGTAGAAATATCAAAATTATCTGGAGTAAAAACTATTGCTATCGTCATGAATGCTCCTAGTTTTGAAACAGCCACTGATATTGATTATTTAATCACCAATAAAATAGGTGAAAAAGTAACAATTGAATGGATAATATCTACTTATAGTCAAAGAAATTGGATTGAGGTTTTTTACCGTGAAATCAAAGGTTGGTTGGGATTAAGTGAATATCAAGTAAGAACAAAAACCAGTTTAATGAGACATTTGATCTTGGTTTTTGTGCGTACACATTTATTCAATGGCATCGTTTAACCGGAGGCTTCAGAAGGCAATGGTCAAAAAAACCCTTAAATACTTTTAAGGAAGCATTAGAGGCTTTTCTCTCTACCATTTCTTTCCGTTTTTTTCAATGGTTAAAGGAAAATGTTGACCTGTTTGCTTCTTATAAAGAGAGTTTAGGGTTTATTTGGGCTTAACTTTTGTCTAAGTACCGGTAATAGTTCAAAACGGGGTAATACTTTACTGGAAAGATAACAGGGGGTTAAGGAAGCAGGTCCAAAACTTGGCATAAAGGGCGGTTTAGAGAGTAAAAAAGTATTACCACCCGTTTCAATATAGCTTTTGGTTAGATCGCTGACGATACCTCCCCTTTGCCTTAAATGGTAAACTAAAGCCAATATCAACTGTGCCAATGTTTCTGGTTTAAGATTTTCTAAACCACCTATTTCATTGGGTAAAACTTCTAATAATTGGGCGATCGCCTGTGATAATAAAGTCTGATCCACCGTGATGCTACAGGTTTCGGTGCGTTCTAATGAACCGCCAAGGGGACTTTTTAAGCCCATTTCAGCTATTACTTCATAAGCTAGACGTTTATTGATTAATTCTATTAATTCGGGGTTAATTTTACCCGTATTTAATAAATCTTCCCATTCTTTTAACCATTCCATGTCTGAGGGCATAAAAGTGGCAATATATTGGGCATCATCTTTCATTTTTTCCCGCCAATAAGGGGCAAAATTGGTGCTAAGATCTGCCAAATTTTGACCTGATCCTATTTGTTGTAAATATTGACATAGAGCAGTCCGCATGATGTTACGATAGGTTCTAGCTTCAAAAAAACCTGCTCGATGGGCGGCATCTTGTACGGAGTCGGAAAAGGTGATTAATTTGCGATCGCTGTTATAATTGGAACTAAATAAAGTGGCGATCGCCGCACTTGCTAAACTGGCCGCCCTTGCCCCTAAAATAACTAAACCATCTTTTGTGCCACAAAAAGGGCAGTCATGATGACTTTCTCTTTTGACTTGTCCATTTTTGCTAATATTTTTAATTAGTTGATCCGGTTCAATTACTTGGATTAAATTCTTACTTCCACAGCGATCGCATTGGCTAACATCTGTTTTATTTAAAGTTAAACAGTCACTACAAAGTAAATGATTAAACCATCCTTTTTGGGGTTCACTAACTGAGGGAAAAAGATAAGTAATTAAAGGATCTTGAGCGAAAAATTTATAATAAAATTGTTTCAATTCACAAGCAATTCTGCGCTCACCTGTGGCGGAACGTAAACCGCCCCAACCTTTACTCCCACAATGGCGACAGTGCATAATAGGTAAAGTTTTACCTTTGCGATCTTCTCTTAAGTCATCACTATGAATTAATTGAGGTTGGGAGTTAACGGTGGCTACCATTCTTTTTAGTTCCCTTAACCAAAATTGTAATCTTAAATTAACCCAGGGTCGTCTATTTTCGTCTCTAGCAAAAGCACATAAAGCGATTAAACTATCTAATAATAATTGAGGATAATCTTGATTATGTTCAGGCTCTGGTAAACTCATTTTTTGCTTCAATTCTTGCCATAATTGGTTAATGGCAATAACTTGATTTTGTTCTACAATTTTGAGTAAATTATGTACAATTGGTAAGGATTTTAATTTATTTCCTAACTCAATGGGGTCTATTTCTTCTATTTCTTGATTAAACCAAAGTTGATATTGATTTTTCAGATAATCTCGGACATTTTGATAAGAACGAGGTTTTAATAATTCAATTTTACTCGGTGGAGGTATGGGTTGGGGATCAATAAAGGCAGAGGCTAAAAATTCACTACTATTAAGACGATTTTCTTCAATAATGGCTGAACTATTAAAAGTTTCTCCAAAAACGCTTTCAGCATAGTTTAACATCGCTGTTTGGGCGTTTTCTCCCCCTAAAGTTGCTGAAGTACCCACACAAACTAAATGATTGACAGGGGGCTTTAAACGGGCTTTGAGACGACGAATTAAACAAGCCAGATCCGTACCCTGTGCGCCGTCAAAAGTATGGATTTCATCTACTACTAAATAACGTAAAGTTTCGGGATTATTTCTTGACCAAATTTGTTGATCTTTAGGACGGATTAATAAATAATCTAACATTTTATAGTTAGTTAATAATATATCGGGGGGGTTATCTCTCATTAAATTTTTATCAGTAATTAAATGATTTTCTCCCATCATTACCTTCGGTTTTTTTTCCGTTTCCCCCACAAATAAACCCGCCGTAATTTTGCCTTTTAACTTCGGGTTATGCCAAATTAAACTAGCTAACCTTTTCCCTTGATCCGTAGCTAAAGCATTCATGGGATAAATTAATACGGCTTTTACCCCCCTTTCTTGGCGGTGTTGATAACAATAATCTAAAATGGGGATTGCATAACATTCCGTTTTCCCTGATCCTGTGCCTGTTGCCACTAAAGTTGAGAGGTAATTCGGAGCTTTCAGACGCTCAAAAGCTAATTCTTGATGAAGATGAGGAGTAAAAGCCAATGGCACATCAGGAAAATAGTCTTTTCCGGCTTTTCCTTGCCGAAAGGGTAAACCAATGGATAAATAAGCCCCTTTAAATAAATTATCTTTTTCTTTAACAAAATCCTCGATAATGGTTTGAAAACTAAGGGTAGCAGGGCGAAATTCTGTCGTGAGAAAGTCGCCTACACTGGTGGTTAATTCTTGTGCTAATAGGGTGGGAAGCATAGTTAAGGGATGAGGGATAATGTAAGGGATGAGGGATGAGGTAAATTTTATTATAAAATCCAACTTTCTAGTAAAAAATTATGTGCCTGTTTAATTCTTAAAAAGTCTTCATCTCTATTTGACTACGGTTATCATAAACAGCTTGTAAACATTCTTCAAAATCATTTCCTTGCCATGTTCCAGCGTGTCTTAAAATTGATTTTCCTGAACTTTTACGCAAAATAGATGATGATTTTTTATTTATGGTTGGGGTAATTTTTTTGAGGATAATTTCTTCTTGATTAAAGCTCATTTCATATTCACTATTTACTTCTAATTCCTGTTTGATTTCTGGGGGAATTTCTAAATTTTTGCTTTCGTTTACTTTAACAATTATGCTTGAGTTCATGGGATTTACCTCTTGTTAATTAAGTTTAGTTTTTGATTAATCTTACTGTTCACTATCATAAATATAACATCAAAAAGAAGATTAACTTTTGACTATTTTTTTATGCCTTGAAACTGCATCATATAATATGTCAAACATTTTTTACATTATATAGTATAATAGAGAAAAATAGAACTGACAACTTTTACAAATCAAATTTTAAATCTGGTGAAAACTCCTACTTTCCTTAATGGGGGTAAGCTATGAAAGATATTATCGCAGGTAACTTAATTCGTTATCGCAAGGCTTTACGCTTATCTCAAGAAGCTTTAGCCGAGCAGATTGGTATAACTCGTCAAAGTATTAATAATTATGAAAAAGCAAAAACTTTACCCGATAGCAAAACTCTGTCTATTTTAGGTAAAGCTTTAGGTGTTAGTTTAGATGATCTTTTACGCCCGGAAAATCAAGGTATTCCTAATTTTCGGTTTCGCTCTCATGCCTCTTTTACAAAAACTCCTCAGTTTGCTACTCAAGTCTTAAACTGGTTAGAAACTTATAATTATTTAGAAAAAGTTAACGGTTTATCTCCTTATGCACCTGAAACAAAATCTTGTCATTGTGTTAATGGTAATGAAAATTTAATTATTAATGTGGCTACTCGTTTTCGCCATAGTTTAAGTTTAGGAGATGCGCCTATTCCTAATCTTTTTGAAACTATGGAAGAATTAGGTTTAAAAATATTGCGAATGCCGATTAATCTTAAAAATTTTTTTGGTTTAAGTGCTTGTAGTACAGATCAAGGTGCTTTTGTTTTAATTAATACCCATAATATTAGTATTGAGCGTCAACTTTTTACTTTAGCTCATGAAATTGGGCATCTTATTTTTCATCGAGGAGATTATCAGGATAATTTGATTACTGATGATAACAAAGAGGAAGAACAAGCACGGGAAAATGTAGCTAATTATTTCGCTAGTCATTTATTAGTTCCTGAAAATGCTCTTTTACAAACTTTAGAAAATATTAAAGATATTTGTCAACTTAAAGCCTATTTTCGGGTTAGTTATACCATGATCTTAAAACGTCTTGATGAGATGAAAAAAATTAATTATCGAGATACTATTATTAAAATTAAAAGTCAGTATAAGCAAAAGTTTGGTCAACCTTTAACTAAAGAAATTGAACTTGACCCTCAATTACTTTTAATTAATTTTCCTGAAAATCAGCGTTTTAATAATTTAGTTTGGCAAACTTTAGAACAATCAAAAATTTCAGAATTGAAAGCCGCTGAGTTACTTAATTTAACTGTTGAACAACTAAGAATGGAACGTCAAACTAATAAAATTTATGCAATCTTTTAAGGGTATAATTTTAGATGCTACGGCTTTAATTGATTTTCTTTATTTAGATGAGTGGCAATGGCTCAAACAATATTATAGTCCTTTATATATTGCTCAAGAGGTGTTAGACTCAGATAATTTAGAAGTTTCTACTCGACAAGCGGCACAAAAATATTTAATTCCTATAGCTTTGGATACTGAGGAGTTATTCTCTAGTTTTCTGGAGTTTGGTAGAGTTGCTCCTTTATTAAGTATTGGCGATCGCTCTACTATTGCCCTTGCTCGTCATCAATTTTTATTATGTGCTAGTGATGATGGTTTAGTCGTAGAAATTTGTCAACAATATCACATTAAATATATTAGGATGCTTCGTCTTTTTACGGAAATGGTTAAAACTGAACATAAAACAGTTAAACAAGTTAAACAAATGGCTCAGTTTTTAATAAATGAAAGGGGCAAACATATTAGTCCTAAAATTTTGCATAACTGGCATCAAGATTTACAATCTATTTAGCAAAGAAAGACAATGACTAAAATTGAAAATTTAGAATATGAAAAAGGTAGCGGTAATGTATTTGCTGATTTAGAATTAGATGATGCAGATGAACTTTTTACCCGTTCTCAAATTGGTTTTCATTTATATCAGATACTCAAAGAAAAAAAATTAAAACAAAAGGAAATTGCTTTATTATCGGTACTTAGACAAAAAAGAAAAATAAATTAGGCTATAATAATTATAGAGTATAGCTTTTACGTCAAAATGAAAGAAACTACCTCATCCTCAATGCCACCATGTTTTGACAGATGGTGTCAAAATTTTGATTCTGTCTTAAAAACAGTGGCACAAAAAAGAGAAATCAGGCATTATTTAGCCGGATTATTAGGAGAAAGCGAAAGAAAAAATCTCAGCCAAATCTCCAATAATTTAGTTGATGTTACTTATCATAAATTACATCATTTTCTAACACAATCACCTTGGTCTTATGAAGAAGTAAATAATAAAAGATTAGAAATAATCTCTCGTTGTCGTCAAACTAAAATAAGTTCATCATTTACTTTAATCATAGACGATTCTGGACATCGTAAAAGTGGAAATTTTACTGATTGTGTGGGAAGACAGTACATAGGAGAAATTGGCAAAACTGATAATGGCAATGTCATCGTCACAAGTCACGCTTATGATGGAGTAAGAAGTATGCCTTTAGATGTGGAATTATATCAAAAAGCCGAAACATTTCCTGATGGGAAAAAAGACTCAAACTTTCAGAAAAAAACCCAAATAGCCATCAAATTAATAGATAAGTGTTTAAAGGGAAATTATCATCCAAAAATTGTTTTAATTGATGGGGGATATGGAAATAATAGTAAATTTTTAAATGAATTAGAAGAAAAGAAATTGAACTATATAGGAGTAATAGCCAAAAATCGCAAAGTAAAATTAGTTTCAAATCAAGGAAATAAGGAAGAAAAAAGGATAGATGACATCGCACAATCTCTATCAAAAGATGAATTTGAAGAAATAAAAATCGGTAAAAATAAAGAGAAAACTGTATGGGTAGCGATGCTGAAAGTAGAAATATCAAAATTATCTGGAGTAAAAACTATTGCTATCGTCATGAATGCTCCTAGTTTTGAAACAGCCACTGATATTGATTATTTAATCACCAATAAAATAGGTGAAAAAGTAACAATTGAATGGATAATATCTACTTATAGTCAAAGAAATTGGATTGAGGTTTTTTACCGAGAAATCAAAGGTTGGTTGGGATTAAGTGAATATCAAGTAAGAACAAAAACCAGTTTAATGAGACATTTGATCTTGGTTTTTTGTGCGTACACATTTATTCAATGGCATCGTTTAACCGGAGGCTTCAGAAGGCAATGGTCAAAAAAACCCTTAAATACTTTTAAGGAAGCATTAGAGGCTTTTCTCTCTACCATTTCTTTCCGTTTTTTTCAATGGTTAAAGGAAAATGTTGACCTGTTTGCTTCTTATAAAGAGAGTTTAGGGTTTATTTGGGCTTAACTTTTGTCTAAGTACCGTTAATCAAATAGACTCTTACGAAAACAATATAGCAATCCTAAATAGGTTGTGGCAAAATTCCATATTGATAAAGTTTGGGGAAATCAAATATTTGACCATGCGCAAAAAACTTAAATAGCCACTTTACTATTTTAAATGATTTACATAAATGATAGAATTGTCTAATAAAATTTTTCACTTGTAGCCAAATATCTTCTACCGGATTTTGTTCTGGAGCATTAGGGGCAAATTTATGACAAGTAATTAACCATTCTTCTTCCAATAAATCTTGATTTATTATAGTTAAATACTCCCTAAATTCTTTTGAGTCATGATAGGTTGCTCCATCCCAAAATATTGCTAATCTTTTTCCTTTTCTTTTTGATAGTAAATACTTGATAAATTTGATCGTATTTTCTGTATTTCCACTTTCATATTCTTTGACAATAAATTCTTTAGTTTGATAGTCTAATGCCCCATAATAAGTTTGTCGGCTTTTTTCATTTTTAATGGGAATTTCTATTCTTTGATCTGTTCTTCCCCAAACATAACCTAAAATGTCTCCCCAAAGTAAATGACATTCATCAATCATAAACACTACAAGCTCTCCACTCTCTATTTCTTTTTCCAAATCTCTAATTTTTCACTGATTTCTTTTTTTTTAGCTTCGACTAATTCGTCATTTTTAGCCGGATTCTTTTTTGAGTTTTTTCCAACTTATTTTCGCTTCTTTGAGCAAACTATAATAACTTTGATTGGATTTATAAATAATATTATATTCTCGCTCTAAATAAATTTTTAAATCTGATAATCTTAAATATTCTTGCTCTCTTAACCAATTAATAACTTGGTCTTTTTCTTCTGGTTTTAATTCACTTTTAGTTCCTTTAAACTGTAATTTCAAGCTTTCTACTCCACAAAAAAGAGCTTGATTTTTCCACATACTAATAAAGCTATGAGAAACTTGTAATAATTCTTTTACTTCATGGTATGATTTTCCTTCTAAAATCATTTTGACAGCTAAAGCCCTTTTTATTTCTTTAGCCTCTTTTGTTTGATTGATAAAATCATTTAACTCAGAAATAATGTTCATTTTTTTTTCCTTGAATTTAGATTATAATTAATATTATATCTGTTATGACCTATTTAGGATTGCTATATGTCAATTAATCAATTGATAAAGTAATCAATTTAATGTTACAATTAGGCGTAAAACACTTAAAATCAAATTAACTTAAATTAAATTAAATTAAACAATGGAAAATACAACTGTTAATCCTCAAAATTCAACCGATAAAGTGGAAATTGCCGTTCAACTTGATCCCGAACTATTAGAACAAATGAAACATTTAACCAATAATCCCTCTAGGGTGATTGAAACAGCCCTTAAACAGTGGTTAAACGGAGAAAGACCTAGAGATGATGAACTTTCGCGCACTTTTAGACGCAATCCCCCCGTTCCCCCCAGAGGAGAATGGAATGATTAAGATTTGTCAACTTTATTAGTTACCCGTTACCCGTTACCTTTGTACTGACTACTGACTATTCTCTACTGTCCCTCACAATGACAATAACTTCAGTTTCTCAAGGATTCAACCCTTTAACCGCAGAAAATTTAGGAGCTGAATTAGTTTTTACTCAATCAGTTTCAGGGGTTTATCTTTCTTTTTATTGGAATCAAAGTGAAAAATATAGATTAAATTCTGAATTAATTATTGGAAAATCCGCCGATGAAATTTTTATTCCGGTGACTCTTTCAGCCTATTATGAGATTATCAAAAGAGTTATTAATCGGAGGATTCCAGAGCAATGTTACTGTATCTTTGAATATCAAGAACAATCTTTTCGCTTTGAATTAATCATCAGCCCGATTTTACCCAAACAGGGAGAACCGGAAAAGGTTTTTGTGAACGGGCGTAGTATCTCATCGGGGATAATATGGAGTAGTTCCCATTGTGCTTTACCCATTCATTACGACTCTTATCAATATTTATTAAGTAAAATTACCAAAAAAATTCGGCGCACTCTCAATCCTGATATTATTCGTCAACAAACCGTTGATCAATTAGGGGAAGGTTTACAGGTTAATCGCTGTTTAATTTTATCCTACAATCCTAATTTAGAAACCGATCAACTCAAAGTAGAGGCTGAATATCGTCAAGGCCAAGAGAAATCAATGTTAGCGCGTAAATTTGATCTACAGTCGGAATTTTATTTTCAACAGGCCTTATTAAAAAGGGAAAAAGTGATCGTTTCTCAAATTCAATCCGATCCTTTTGAGCAAAAATCTTTATTAATTGTACCTACTTTCTATCAAAAACAACCAAATGGTTTAATCTGGTTACAACAATCAGATCATTATCGTCATTGGAATACGGCGGAAATTAGTTTAGTGGAAGAACTCGGAGATCAGTTAGGGGCGGCGATCGCTCAGGCTACCTTATATCAAGAGTTAGAACAGGCCAGACTCCAAGCAGAAGAAGCCTCCAGACTCAAAAGTGAATTTTTAGCTAGTACCACCCATGAGTTGCGCACTCCCTTAAATGGGATCATCGGCTTTTTAACTTTTATTTTAGATGGCAGTGCGGACAACGAAGAAGAAGAAAGGGAATTTGTTGAAGAAGCTTATCATAGTGCCTTACATCTTTTAAATATTATTAATGATATTTTAGATATTGCTAAAATTGAAGACGGAAAAATGGAAATAATGTTAAGTCCAGTTGGGCTTGATCAAATATGTCAAAAAGTCGAAAGTTTTGCCCGTCCCCAAGCTGAGAAAAAAAATCTCTTTTTTGAATTAAATTTACCGCCTAACTATAAACAAATTATTCTTTATGCTAATCATCAAAGACTGTTACAAGTCATCTTAAATTTAGTGGGAAATGCTCTTAAATTCACCCATCAGGGAGGAGTAACGGTTAATATTAATGTTATTAAAAAAGAAATAAAAAGACATGACCAAACTTTTGTGGGTATGGTCAAAATAGCAGTAGAAGATACGGGAATTGGAGTACCATTAGATCAACAAGATAAACTCTTTCAAAATTTTGTTCAAATTGATGGTTCTACTACTAAATCTTACGGTGGAACGGGATTAGGTTTAGTTATTGCTAAAAAATTAGTAGAAAAAATGGGCGGAACAATTAATTTTTTTAGCATGGGAGAAGAACTTGGTTCAACCATCACTTTTACAGTTCCTCTCTTTGATCTTAAGAACGAATAAATAAGGGAATTATGGACAAACCGAAAACTGCCACAAAGCATAACCTATAAGGGACAAATTTTTTCAAAATGTAAACATAAATTAACTTATTTAATCAAAACGGAAGTAAAATCCCGTTAAAACTTAAAAAATTGTAATAAAGTCAATTCAGATGATAAAATTCTGAATTAAACCAGTTGGGTATAACAACCTAAATTTTTAAATTTAATTAAGTGCGGTGGAGGAGTGTACACCGAGTACAAACTAGAATGGTAAATACACAAAACAATTTACAACAACAGCGTTCAACTCAACAACCGATTCGCATTGGTGTGATCGGAGTTGGTAATATGGGTCAGCATCACACTAGAGTTTTAAGTCTACTCAAAGATGTTAAATTAGTGGGCATTTCCGATATTAATATGGATCGAGGCTTAGACCTTGCCAGTAAATATCGAGTGCGCTACTTTGAAAATTACCATGATCTTCTCCCCCATGTGGATGCTGTTTGTATTGCAGTTCCTACCAAGTTACATTATCAAGTTGGAATGGAATGTTTACGAGCGGGAGTTCATACCTTAATTGAAAAACCGATCGCCGCTAGTATCAGCGAAGCAGAGTCTTTAGTTAATGCGGCGGCCGAATATAATTGTATTTTACAAGTGGGACATATCGAAAGGTTTAATCCGGCTTTTCAAGAATTGAATAATGTTCTTAAAACTGAACAAATTTTAGCTTTAGATGCGCGCCGCATGAGTCCCTATTCCCACCGTGCCAATGATGTGTCGGTGGTCTTGGACTTAATGATCCATGATATTGATTTATTATTAGAATTAACGGCCTCGGCCGTGGTTAAATTAACCGCTAGTGGCAGTAGTGCTTCTGGATCGGGCTATTTAGATTATGTAACGGCCACTTTAGGCTTTGCTAATGGCATTGTAGCCACTTTAACCGCCAGTAAAATTACCCATCGTAAAATCCGCAGTATTGCCGCCCATTGTAAAAACTCCATGACGGAAGCGGATTTTCTCAATAATGAAATTTTAATTCATCGTCAAACTACCGCCAACTGTACCACTAATTATGGTCAAGTTCTCTATCGTCAAGATGGTTTAATTGAAAAAGTTTATACCAGTAATATTGAACCATTACACGCTGAGTTAGAACATTTTGTTAACTGTGTGCGTGGGGGAGAACAGCCCTCCGTAGGCGGTGAACAGGCGTTAAAAGCCTTACGTTTAGCCAGTTTAATTGAACAGATCGCTTTAGATGGTCAAGTTTGGCAAGAAAATAAATTAGACGGTCATCAAATTATTACTAATACTATTAACGTGGCTGTTTAAAATTAAAATTGTTATCTAATCCTTGCCCTTCTCCTCTGGGAGAAGGGTTATTTTTTTCCTAATATTAAATCAAGGCTAAAATTAATTTAAAATTAAATAAGGTTTAATATAATTTTGTCCTTTGTGAATAAAATAAGGGGTAAAATAATCTATAAATTCTTCTTGAAGAATGGCAAAAGCTTGATCTATTCTTTCCTTTCCATACACCAAAAATTGAGCGGTAGACAAAGCGTAAAATTCCTCTTGTTTGGCTTCAATATTATTTTTAAAAGCATCAATATATAAACTTCTTCCTTCTTCAATTAAATTGTTAATTTCAGGGGCAAAAGTCATCGCTTCTCGGTATTGAAAAATAATTTTTTTATTCTTAATAGAAGACATGGATAACTTCATACATTTTCTAGTTTGTTCTAAAGATAAACATTCTCGATCATTTCGTCTAAACGCCCATTGAGTGCAACCGTTAGTAATTTCTAATACTCTTAAAAAAGCCAATTTATCTAATTCTTGAGGCTTAATTTTTTGCCAAGAAATAAGGTATTTTTCAATCTTACTTTGGAAACTAAAAGAGTCTTTTTCAAAATAAGGTTTTAACTCTTTAATATCCATTAATTTTTGCCAACTAATTTCCTGTTTTATTAAACAAGTTTGAGCCATTTTACCACCTCTTTGATTAATCTTAATATTATTTAACTTATTTCTAACATAATCAAAAATTTTTTGAAAAAATGTAACAAAAATAGCAAATTCTATTCTACTGTTTAATAAAAATTTGATTGAGATAATATTCTCCTTTTTCATTTCTAGCCACCCCCACCCCCGTTAAATCAAAATCACCGATCATATTTTTATGATGGCCGGGGCTTTTGATCCACCCTTCTACCGCCGTTTTAACCGGATCATCATAACCTTGATTATAGGCTAAATTTTCCGCCGCCCCCTGTAAATTGATTAAACGCGCGATCGCCTCTATTCTTTGCTCAAAACCATCATGGGAAAAAGTCGCACTGCCCCCTGCCATCCCTTGACTATGTAAACGAGATTGTTGACTAATTCTTTCATCTAATCTTAAGGCCGAAAGCCCCCTTGATTGGCGATATTGATTAACCTGTGTGAAAACTTCAATTTCAAATTCTCTTAAAGTTGCGCCGGAAATAGGAGGAATTTGTTGTAATAACATGAGGGTAAAATAATATTGATCAGATTCATTTTTTGCCACACCAATTCCCATTAAATCAAAATTTCCTTCTATATTTTGACGATGGGGGATACTTCCTAACCAATTTTGCACTGTGGCACTGGCGGGATCCTCATAACCTTGGTTATAAGCTAAGTTAATTTTAACATTTTCAAAAGGGATTCTTTGACGAATATCATCAATTTCTGCATCAAAATTTGTATTTTCAAAAGAAGTTTCACCCCTTGCCACTCTTTCACTATATAATCTTGCTTGTTCACTTAAAAAAGAATTTAATTGAATTGAAGTTAAATTGCGAGATTGACGATATTGATTAATTTGATTGGCAATTTCTAATTCTAAATTATTAGTAGAAACTGTTAAAACTTTAGTAGAAGTTGATACAGAAGGCTCAATTTTTGGAATAGGTAAAGAGCTAATTTGAGTACAACCTTGTAAACAAATTAGAAGGGAAAATATGGTTAAATTTGTTTTTTTCAACATCTGATTTTTCATCTCTAAAATTTAGGCAAGGTGGGTATAAATTAAGTAATAATTAATCATTAATTATCATATATAGCAATAGCAATCTTCAATAAGTTGTGTCACTTGTTGAATTGTGAGCGTCTCGCTCAACAACCTTAAAAGCCAGTGAGCGAGACGCTCACACTTCTTTTTTATGAAAATTTAATTTACTAAGACTCATTTATAATTGCCATAGTATTTTGATTAATTCTCTCACTTATTACTTATTACTTGTATTTAGCCTCGATGCCAAGTAGTAATACCACCCGGCTTATCTACTAAAATAATTCCTTGGGCTTGTAACTCATTTCTAATGCGATCACCCTCGGCATAATTTTTATTTTTACGGGCTTCAAGTCTTTGTTGAATTAAGGTTTCAATTTCCTGATCTGTTAAGCCAGATTGCTCATTTTTCTCCTCAACTTTTGCCTCTAAACCTAACACTTGAGCTAATTCTTTTAAAATTAACCAATCTTGATATAATGATAAAGAATCTTTTTCAGTTTTGCCTTGATGGGTTAATAAATTACCCTCTTTTTTTAACTCTTTAGCTAATTCAAAAATCACCGCTAAACCACCAGCAAAATTAAAATCATCATCCACCGATTCTTGAAATCTTGTAGATATTTCTTGATATTTATTAACATCTATTAAATCATTATTAAACTGATCAAAACCTAATTTTTCCCCATAATAATCACCAAATAATAAACCATCTTTTAAAGTCTGCCAACCATTGGTGGCCGCCTCTAAAGCCTCATCAGTAAAATCTAAGGGTTTACGATAATGAGCCTGTAGTACAAATAAACGCACGGCCATGGCTTCATATTTCTCTAATAACTCACGAATAGTAATAAAATTATTCAAAGATTTAGACATTTTTTCCCCTTCAATTTTCACCATACCGTTGTGTAACCAATAGTTAGCAAGGGGATGCCCCGTCACCGCCTCAGACTGGGCGATTTCATTTTCATGGTGAGGGAAAATTAAATCACTACCGCCTACATGAATATCAATCGTTTCTCCTAAATGCTCCCTTACCATAGCCGAACATTCAATATGCCATCCGGGGCGGCCTTTACCCCAAGGAGACTCCCAAAAAGGTTCTCCCTCTTTTGAGCCTTTCCAGAGGGCAAAATCGTAGGGTGATTGTTTTTTGCTTTCTTCGGGATCGGTGATCTCCACTCTACCACTAGCCCCGATCTGTAAATCTTCTAATTTTCGACCTGACAATTTTCCGTAGGTTTTAAATTTATTAACGGAATAATAAACATCACCTTCAGAGGCATAAGCAAAACCTTTTTGTTCTAATTCATCAATTAATCTTTTAATTCCGTTTAAAGTGTGGGTAGCACGGGGATAAAAGTCAGCTTTTTTGATATTTAATTTTTCCATATCCTCAAAATAAGCAGAAATAAAACGCTCTGCAATTGCTTCCATTGTCGAGTGTTCATTTTTGGCACGGTTAAGAATTTTATCATCAATATCAGTAAAATTCTGAATATAAGTCACATTATAACCGCGCCATTGTAAATAACGGCGTACCACATCCCAGACTAAACAGGTGCGCCCATGGCCTAAATGACAATAATCATAAGCGGTAATACCACAGCAATAAATTTTAATTTTACCATTTTCTAAGGGTTTAAATAGTTCTTTTTTGTTGGTTAAGGTGTTATATAAAGTTAAAGGCATAAATAATGGAGAATTGATAATTAAGAATTAATAATTGATAGTTTCAAAAGGTTTTCCTTTTAAGATTCTATACCAATATAGCCAAGGTAAAAGATAAACCTTCACTAAAAACAGACTAAAAAGTTTTTTAGCTAAATCAACAAAAAAAGAACAAAAGCGTTTAACTTGATCAGTAAACGCTTTTTTATTTGTGAAGTGAATTAAAATTAAAAAATTAATTATTTTTTAGCCAATGATCAATCACAAATGATCAATTAAGCTAAAGTTTCAGGGCAATAACCCAAACCTTTAGCAAACTGATGACGAAATGCTTGAATATCACTAACATCAGGCGTTCCATGAGAAACAATGGCCACTTGATAACGACGCATCACATCAATAGCAGATTGGCCTTTTTCTAAACTCCAGAAAACCATTTGTAAACGTACATCAGGCTGATAGGCTACACCTAATTCCTCCATAAACGCACGAAAATCACCATGTTTTTGAGGTGTCAAGGGTTGATTCATTCTAATTTTAATAATCCAACCCTCAATTTGATGAATTACGGTCATTGAACAAGATGAAAAATCATTTTTTTGAAGTAGATATTCAATGACTCTTAAAGTTAAACTAGCGTTACCTAAAAAATAAATGTAGTCCATATTGCCCCCTTTAATCTGGCCTTGTGATCAGTCCAAAAAAGCTTTTATTAATATATTGTTACAAAAAGAGTTCTCTTAAGCAAGGGGTATTTAACGGCTTTTAGTTGGGTAATGTTACCCATCTTTTCTTGGATTCTTTGCTTTTTTTTGGAAAAATTCTCATTTTTGAGCTAATTTCAATAAATTTTCCCTTGGGATTAAGCTTAAAGAGAAAGTTATTGATAAAATAACTAAAGATTAAGTTTAATCGGTTATAAATAAGATTATTACTTTTATTTGTTGATTTTTGATTGCCCTTTAGCGTTAAAAAATAATTATGTCTAAGATGTTGCAGATTCAATGTTCTAATCCTCACTGTAAAACTCCTAATTCCTTTGAACAAAATCACAATTTTTGTCTTCAATGTGGAACGGCTATTACCAAACGCTATTTAAGGGTGATCGGGGGCGATCTTGAGCCTTCTCAAACATTAATCAGCGATCGCTATGTGATCGTCTCTCCTCAAGTTGTTTTAGAAACCAAGCCTTCAGAATTACCTTTTTTCCCTGAAAATCTGCCCAACGAAATTACTCCCTATTTACAATTATTTCCCTATCGCTTAAATATTCCCCAAGTTTATGGCCAATTAATTCCCCCAGAGGAAATATCTGAAGCTCAAAACAATATTTGGTTGTTAGATTATGGTAGTTTAGCCTTAAATGAAAATGATTTAAAACAGGGTAAATTTTTTCCTTTAATGGTTGAACAATGGCAAAATTCAACTATGATCAGAAAATTAAATTGGCTTAGACAAATAACGATTTTATGGAATCCTTTAATCAAAAAAGGAGTAGTTTCGAGTTTATTAAATCCTAATTTATTAGGGGTTAATGATCAGATTTTGCATATTTTAGAATTACAATTAGATCAGGGAAAACATTACACTTTTAAAAATTTAGGGGAATTTTTAGAAACTTTAATTCCCAAAACCGACACAGAATTTAGTGAATTTTTGAGCGAACTTTGTCAAAGATTAATTAATGAACAGATCCACAGTCCTAAACAATTATTAGCCGTCATAGATTATGCTTTAGAAAAATCTAGTAAAACTCAAGAATATCATTATCAAGTATTTACGATCACCGATTCAGGGCCAAGTCGAGATCATAACGAGGATTCTTGTTATCCCGAACCCCAAAAAGTTGTAAATTTTCAAGGTGATGAAAAAGTATTAGCCCTTGTCTGTGACGGGATTGGCGGACATGAAGGGGGAGAAGTGGCCTCACAAATTGCCATTGAAACTTTAGCCAATGAGTTAGATAAATTAGACCTCACCACTGAATTTTCTAACGAAAAAATTATTAATCATTTACAAAAATCCACTTTTATTGCTAATAGTAAAATTAGTGAAGTTAATGATCAAGAACATCGTCAAGATCGCCAAAGAATGGGGACAACATTGGTTATGGCCTTAGCCTATAATCATCAAGTTTATTTAGCTCATGTAGGCGATTCTCGGATTTATTTAGTAACAGCTAAAGGAGTTTATCAATTAACATTAGATGATGATTTAGCTTCCAGAGAAGTGCGTTTAGGTTATGCTCTTTATCGAGATGCGGTGCGTTATCCTTCGGCCGGGGCTTTAGTTCAGGCTTTAGGCATGGGATCATCTAATAATTTACATCCTAGTATTCAAAATTTAACTTTCGATCAAGATTGTCTCTTTTTATTATGTTCCGATGGTTTAAGCGATTTCGATCGAGTGGATCAATATTGGGATAAGGAAATATTACCTTTGATTGAAGGGGAGCAGGATATTGCTTCGGTGGGCAAAAATTTAATTGATATTGCCAATAAACGTAATGGTCATGATAATACAACTGTCGCTTTACTCCATTGTCAAGTTAGGTCAAAACCCTCACCTGATGACGTTTTTACCAGTTTATCATGGCAATCTATTGATGAGGAAAAGATTATTCCTGTAGTACAACTTCCCACCACCAAAATTGAAGAATCTAATAGTGTTGAGGCCAATGTTCAAACTCAGCCATTTTATGAGGAAACAGACAATCAAAAAAGTCCTTTTCTGATTTATGTTTCAATCATGGTTACTTTGATTATTATTGCCGGAATTACTCTATTTTGGAGGAATATTGATGGTTTAATCAAAAAAATAATCGGGAAAATCCCTGATACTGAAATAATTACTCCTCCTAATCCCACTGAAATTCCAAGTAATATACCTGAATCTTCTCTCAAAGAAAAAGAGCTATATCTAGTCAATACGGAGTTAAATTTAGAGGCTAAGGTTAAATCATCAGTGCAAGAAGAAAATCAACCGCCAAAAACTGATCAATCATCAAAAAAACTGATAATTCCTGTTAATAGCGTCATTCAGTTAGTATCTAAAAAGGATAAAGACACTCAACGGGCGATCGTCAGAGTTTGTTATCTTCCTGATCAACCGAAAGTAGACACACAATTAAATAATTTAGCTTTAATTTCTTTGGAGGAATTAGAGGCTAAAAATTATGCTAAATATAATGAAAATACCAGTAAAATTCCTTTGTCTAAAATTGCTGCATTTTGTCAAAAAGAATTTAATCAACCTGATGATAATTCTGAGAATAAAGAAGCAACAGATCAGAAAAATCAGAGCGATCGAAAACCATTTACTGATTATCCTGAACAACAATAATAACTAATTTTTTAAGTAATAAAAAACTATGAATAAAATCACAAGAGCTAGATTTTTAAAATTATTATTAGGGGCAACGGCCGTTACTACTTTTCCTTTAATTTCCTGTGAAAAACAGGCGGCAATTACAACTAATAATAATGAAAATCAAATAGATATTATTATTATTGGGGCAGGAATAGCGGGAATTAGTGCTGGATTTGAATTGGTTAAAAAGGGTTTCAAAGTGTTAATTTTAGAAGCTAGAGATCGCATTGGGGGCAGAATTTGGACAAATGATAAGTTTAATATTCCTCTCGATCTTGGTGCTAGTTGGATCCATGAAAGTGAGGGAAATCCTTTAAGCCAATTAGTTGAACAATTCAAGATTAAAACTGTTAGTTTTGATTATGATGATACTACTACTTATTATGCCGATGGATCACAAATTAATGAAGAAGATGAGAGTTATTATGAAGAATTATTTGATCAAATTTTTGAACAGTTAGAAACCTTAAGAAACAAAAGAGAAGATGAAGATCAAGAGGATATTTCTTTAGGGGAAGCTATTACAGAAATTCTCAAAAATGAAGACTTAGATCAAGAAGATCTAACCGTAATTAATTATTTATTAAATACAACAATTGAACATGAATATGCGGGGGATCTTAATAATTTATCCCTTTATTATTGGGATAATGATCAAGGTTTTGATGGTGAAGATTTAATCTTTCCCCAAGGTTATAGTCAAATTTTACAGCCAATGGTCAAAGATTTAACTATTCAATTAAATCAAATTGTTCAAAAAATAGATTATACAAATCAAATTGAAGTTACTACAAATCAGGGAATTTTTAAAGCTAAATATGGAATTGTTACCCTACCTTTAGGCGTATTAAAAGCGGGAAAAGTTGAATTTTTACCGCCCCTTCCTAATCAGAAAAAAGAGGCTATTAATCATTTAAAAATGGGGGTATTAAATAAAGTTTATTTAAAATTTCCCGAAGTATTTTGGGATGATAGCCAAATGTTAGAATATATCTCTAATAATAAGGGTGAATGGTGCGAATGGGCTAATTTTCAGCCAATCATTAATCAACCAATTTTATTAGGTTTTAATGCGGCCAATTATGGAAGTCAAATTGAAGAATATAGCGATCAAGAAATTATTGAATCGGCTTTAAATGTGTTAAAAACTATTTATAAAAATGTACCCAATCCTGTTGATTATTTAATCACTCGTTGGCACAAAGATCAATTTTCCTATGGCTCATATTCCTATTTACCAGTAGGGGCAACTCCTGAAGATTATGATCATCTGGCTCAAGCCATAGATGATAAATTATTTTTTGCGGGAGAAGCCACTTCTAAAGATTATTTTGCAACAGTACATGGCGCATTTTTATCCGGCAAAAGAGTGGCTAATGAAATATTAGCTATTAATAATTAGACTTTTTGCATAATTTGGCAAAAAGAGAAAAGTAATAAGAATTAATTGAAACGGATAAATAACTATTAAATAATTGATTTAATTTGTTTTTTTATTACTTTAGCAAAAGTTCTATTAATGATTATCAATTAATTTGATTAATTTTAAACCTCAAAATTTTAATGTTAATAGTTTAAACTAAAATATAAATAAACCTAAACTGATTTTGATCAGGTGCATTAAAGCAAATTAATGTTAATATGGCAATGGGTAATTGCACAAAATAATCATTTACTATTAAATAAATTTTAGATTGGAGTAAGATTAAAAAGATGACTCTTTTAGACTTAAAACCCGGAAAAGTGGCATTTGTAGAGCAGATCAACATTTGTGAACAAAATAGGGCATTGGTTAACCGTTTAGAAGCAATGGGAATTATTCCTAATAAGCCCATTACTGTGTTGAGAAAAGCATGGTTTGGGGGGCCTTTGCACATCAGGGTGGGGGCGACAACGGAAATAGCGATCCGTCATCAGGAAGCCAAAAATATTTTAATCAGCCATAAATAGGGGCTAATAAGCCTGTGCAGACGGGCTTTGTCTATATAGCCCTAGCCTTCAGGGTTTGGGGCAATAATTAATAACAAATAACTAATAATTAATAACAAATAATAAATAATAAATTTTTTATGAATTGCCATCAAGAACAAACTATTTTATCGGAAATACCTAGTATTAAACGAGTGGCATTATTAGGAATGCCTAATACTGGAAAATCTACTTTTTTTAATCGTTTAACGGGAAAAAATGCCTTTGTTGGTAACTGGGCGGGAATTACCGTAGACTTATTACAAGCAAGAATTGATCTCAAAGGAGAAACCGTTGAATTTGTTGATTTACCGGGAATTTATGACCTTGATGGCTATTCTGAAGATGAAAAAGTTGTGCAAACTTTTTTACAAAAATTTAGTTTAAATTTGTTAATTATTATTTTAAATGCGACTCAAATTGATCATCAAATTAGGTTAGTTTTACAGGCAAAAAAATTAGGTTTACCTGCGGTTGTGGTTTTAAATATGGCCGATGAAGCTAAACATTATGGAGTTACAATTGAAACGGAAAAATTAGCCCAAAAATTAAAAATGCCTGTATTTTTAGCCAGTGCTAAATATGGTAAAGGTTTTTATTCTGCCTATCAAGAAATAGTTAATCAATTAAATAATAATCAAATTACAGCCAAAATTATTAATAATAATGGAGAATTTGACGAAAATTTTTGGCAAGGAAAAGCGATTATTTCACCCCAAGAAATAGAAGCAACTTTAGAAGATACGGTGATCATGCCTTCCCAATTTTATCAGAGTTTAACTACTAAAATTGATGGTTTATTATTACATCCTATTTTTGGTTTACCCCTCTTTTTTTTAGGGATGTTTTTAGTCTTTCAAATAGTGTGGAATGTGGGGCTACCTTCCCAAGATTTAATGGAAATTATTACTAATTTCTTACAATCAAATTTAATTGAACCTAGTATTAAAATCTTTCCAGAAATTATCCAAAATTTTATTATTAATGGTATTTGGAATGGCTTTGCAACGGTGGCTTCTTTTGTGCCTTTAATTGTCTTATTTTTTATTGTAATGGCCATATTAGAAGATAGTGGATATTTGGCAAGGGCGGCCTATTTAATTGATGCTTTAATGCTCAAAATAGGCTTAGATGGCCGCAGTTTTGTTTTACAAATGATGGGTTTTGGTTGTAATGTACCCGCCTTAATGGGAACAAGAATTATGCGATCAAAAGCCCTACGTTTGCTGACCATGTTAACAATAACTTTTTCCCTTTGTTCAGCTAGATTACAAGTTTTTGTATTTATAATTGCGGCCACTTTTCCCAATCAACAGGGGGCAACGGTGTTATTTTCTCTGTATCTTTTAAGCTTTTTAGCGGCTTTAGGATCGGCCTTTTTATTAAAAGAACAATTTAAAAATGAAGAACCTTTTGTATTAGAATTACCCCCCTATCGTTTCCCCACTTTAAAACAAGTTATGATGCGAGGATGGGGGGAAATGATGCACTTTTTAAAACGTGCATCGGGTTTTATTGTATTAGGATGTATCGCCGTTTGGTTTTTAACAAATTTACCCCTTAATGCTACTGGTTTAAATACTTTTGGCGGTCAGCTAGGACAATTTTTAAGCCCGATCATGAAGCCGATCGGCATTGATCCCTATTTAACTTTAGCCTTAATTTTTGGTTTTATTGCAAAAGAAGTCGTGATCGGCGCATTACCCGTTATTTATGCCATGAATATGACAGAAGTTAGTCAATATATTAGCCAAAATGTTAATTGGATCAGTGCCTATAGTTTTTGTATTTTCTGTTTACTTTATACCCCTTGTTTAACAACTTTAGCCACTTTATTTAATGAATCAAAATCAACTAAATTTACGATTTTTTCCTTAGTATTTTCCTTAATATTTGCATGGGTAATGAGTTTTATCTTTTATCAAAGTGTCTCATTATTTATTAATTATTAAGGCCTTACCTAACTAGGGGAGGCACTGATTAGATCGGCGATCATTAATTAACAAAAAACCTAATTAACTAATTGTCAATTATCAGTCAATTATCAATTTTCAAGTGATAATTAAATTGTCAAATTTTGACCTTAATTTGTGGCAATTATTTAGAAACTTGTTAAATTAGAAAAATTAAATTTAGCAATAGTAAAATAAAAAGTTGAACCCTTACCATATTCAGATTCTACCCAAATTCTACCGCCATGAAAATCTACAATTTTTTGACAAATTGCTAAACCCACTCCCGTGCCTTCATATTCCCCTTTCGGATGTAATCTTTGGAAAATTTGAAAAATTTTATCATAATATTCTTTCTCTATTCCTATGCCATTATCTTTAATTTCAAATAGCCAATTTTCCTTTTCTTCTCTACCTGAAATTTTAATGATCGGTTTTTTTCGATCACAATATTTAAGGCCATTACTAATTAAATTCTGCCATAATTCCATTAATTTAGATCGATCGCCGATTACATTAGGAACTTGATTAATCGTAATATTAGCTTGTTTTTTCTCAATTTCAGCGTTTAAATTTATTAAAACTTGATCAATTAATTCTTGAGAATTTAACTGTTGTAATTGAACAGTATTAATTCCTCCTATTCTGGCATAGGCTAATAAATCACGAATTAATTGATCCATTTGTTCACTAGCATCAATAATATATTTGATAAATTGTTCAGGTTTTCCTGTTAACAAATTACCATATTTCATTAATAATAATTCCGCAAAAGATTTAATAGTAGTTAAAGGCTGTCTTAAATCATGGGAAACAATAGAAGTAAATTGTTCTAATTCATGATTCGATCGTAAAATTTCTTCATTTAATAATTGTAATTCTTTTTGGGTTTGTTGTAACTGCTCATTTTTTAATTTTAATTCTTTTTTTTGATGAACAATTGTTAGTTGATTTTCCACCCTAATTAAAACTTCTTCTACTTCAAAAGGTTTAGCGATATAGTCTACCCCTCCTGATTGAAAAGCTTTAACTTGATCATTAATTTCTCTTAAAGCACTCAAAAAAATTACCGGAATATCTTTAGTAAATTCTGATTGTTTTAATTGACGACATACTTCATAACCGTCCATTTCTGGCATCATAATATCAAGTAAAATTAGATCGGGGGGATCATAATTAACGGCCATTAAAGCTTGTTTCCCACTTAAAACTTGTCTTACTTCATAACCGTATTCAGTTAAAATATCAAAAAGTAAATTAACATTTTCTAGGCGATCATCTACCACTAAAATGTCTCCTTTGTTCTGTTCAGTCAATTCTAAATAAGTTGTATTCATAATTATTAAATCTAATCGAATATTAAATGAATTTAAAGATAAAATATTTATTTTAAACAAAAAATTGGCTTATAATCTTTTAGGTTATTATTAACAGCTTTTCCTTTTTTTGATGACTGGTAATTAATTAATAATTACTAATCATTAATATGGGCTAATTCAACAATTTTGTCATAATTAAGATGATTAACTAAATCTATTAATCCTTTTTTTATATCCCCATATTGGGGAGGAATTTCCTCAATTAAACTGCTAATTTGTCGACAACGAGCAGAAATAGCGGCTAATTTTAATTTTTCTCGCCATTGTGTGGACATAAAGACTAAATCAGATGAATTAAGTTGACAGATATTCACTTGATTTTGAGAAAATTGGAGCAAATCAGGTTGGATTTCTTGATAAATATAATCAATACCTAAGTATAACCCAATTTTTTCTAAAAGTTTATTGGCATCAAGAGGTTTAGGAATAAAATCTGTACACCCTACTTCTAATAATAATTCCCTTTGAGAATCAAATACACTAGCGGTTAAAGCGATGATTGGCACAGGGGAAAAAGAGGGATCTTTTTGTTTTAATAAAGACTCGCGCCAACGAATTTCTCTGGTGGCTTCATAGCCATCCATCATTGGCATTCTAATATCCATTAAAATTAAATCTGGATGGGAATTTTCCCATTCTTTGATGCCTTTTTCTCCATTTTCGGCGGTGTTAATGAGAAAACCAAGGGGTTGTAAAATATTTAATAAAAGTTCACAATTTGTCCATTGATCTTCAACAATTAAAAGAGAAGGATATTTTTTATTTTCAAGTAAATCTAAACCAATAATTTGATATTTAGGAGTAGTTTGGCCAATTTCATCAATATTAGTTGATTCACAGAAGATATCAAAGGTAAAAATTGAGCCTTCTCCCTCCGTACTTTTAAGATTAATTTTACCTCCCATCATTTCGACAAAATGTTTACTAATAGGTAATCCTAAACCCGTTCCTTCTGCCTGTTTTTTACCTGATTGAGATTGAACAAATACATCAAATAAACTATCAATTTCCGAGGGTAAAATCCCAATTCCAGTATCTTGAATTTCAAAGAATATATGATATTTATTAATAAGATTTTCTTCTATATTTCTATCATGATTAAAGATTTCTTCACTTTTAATTTTAACCCAAATTCCCCCTTGATCGGTAAATTTAATGGCATTACCTAATAAATTAATTAAAATGGATCTTAATTTTTTTTGATCACATTTAATATACTGGGGGACATTAGATTCACGTTCAAAATTTAATTGTAAATCTTTAGAAAGTGCTTTTAAACTAAATAGTTGTTGTACTTCATCCAAAAGACTGAATAAATTAAAACTTTCTTGAGTGGTTTGTAGTTGGCCGGCTTCAATTTTTGATAGGTCTAAAATATCATTAATTAATGATAGTAAATGTTCTCCACTGCGGTTAATAATTTGGATATATTCTTGATAGGTTTGCGAAAGATTGGCCGAGCGACTCATCAGTTGAGTAAAGCCTAAAATGGCGTTTAAAGGTGTGCGTAATTCATGGCTCATATTGGCTAAAAATTGACTTTTTGCATGATTGGCGGCCTCGGCTTTTTCTTTAGCTTGTTCTAGTTGAATTTTAGCTTTTTTGCGCTCAGTAATATCTTCTACAACATAAATTAAATTTTTCGGATTTCCTTGGGAATCTTTGGTTAAAGAAACAATCGCATTAACCCAACAAATAGAACCATCTTTACAGATATAATATTTTTCAATGGAAAAATTATTACTTCTACCTAAAATTAATTGTCTTAACTTATTTTTTTGGGTAGCACGATATTTAACGGCCGTAATATCATGAATATTTCGATCTAATAATTCGGGAATAGAATAACCAACAATTTGAGCTAAAGTTGAATTAACTTGTAAAAATTGCCCTCCCAAATTACAAATACTCATGCCAATTCCTGCCTGTTCAAATATTACTCGGAAGCGTTCTTCACTTTCTCTTAAAGCAAATTCAGTTTGTTTTCTTTGAGTAATATCTAAGGCTGTACCAAAAACTTTAATTAATTTTCCATGTTGATCAAAAATAGGTTTTCCCCTCGCTTCAGCATAACGAATTATGCCATTAGGTAGTAAAATCCGGTAATCAAATTGATAGGAAATACCATTATTAATTAATTGTTCAAATAGAGGTTGAGTTTTGAGACGATCTTCAGGATGAATTCGTTTTAAATGACGATCAAAAGATGGTGGAGGCTGACTTGGATCTAAATCATAAAGGCGATATAATTCCTTTGACCATTCAATTTTTCCTGTTTCTAAATCATATTCATAAGACCCAATATGAGCGACTTTTTGAGCTTCTTCTAAACGACTTTCACTTTCTCTAAGTGCTTGTTCCACTTGTTTCCTTTGAGTAATATCTTGCACCGTGCCGATCATATGAAAAGGTCTATTTTCTCCATTATAAATAATATCACCTTGTTCATGGACAATTTTACAAGTTCCATCGGGTAAAATAATGCGATGATCAACACTATAAGCACAATCATTTTCTAAAGAATAATTAATAGCATCAATCACCATTTGTAGATCTTCAGGATGAACGCATTTTAAAAAATTTTGATAAGTAGGAATAAAATGATCTTTTGCTCTTCCAAAAATATGATAAATTTCATCTGACCAATCTATTTCTCCTGTGATCATATTCCAATCCCAATTACCTAACTGGGCAATTTTTTGGGCAGTTAACAATCTTTTTTCTGCCTTTTCTCTTTCTAGTTGAGCAATTTTTTGTTCCGTAATATCTCGAATAATAGCTAATACTTCATTTTCACCATTAGCAACTACTCTATTTTCATAATAATGAGTTTCACCATGAATATTTAATTCATATTCAAAAGCTTCAACCGTACCTTCATTTAAAGCTTTATCATGGGCAATTCTTGCTTTTTCTACCAATTCAAGAGGCATTAAATCAGTAAATTTTTTACCTAAAAAAAACAATGGATCTAAATATAAATCATCTATATTTTGAGTATAAAAATCTAAATAAGTACCATCTTTAGCAATACGAAACATTAGATCCGGAATAGCTTGAAGTAAAGCTTTATTTTTAGCTTCACTTTCCTTTAAAGATTTTGTTCTTTCTTCCACTAATTTTTCCAAATTTTGTTGATACTCGTTAACCTGTTTTGCTAACTCATTTTTTTCCGTTACATCTTCTAAAACCGCTAAGGATCTCAAAAAATTTCCTTGATCATCTTTTTCACAAGATGAAGACAATAAAATATCCACAATAGTACCATCTTTTTTGATAAATTGATAGGCAATATCTTTAGCATAACCTTGTTTTTTAAATAAAGGAATAACCGTATTAATTGCATATTGTTTCGAGGTAGAAGTTAAGAAATTAACCGACTTTTGGCCAATTACTTCTTCCCTAGTATAACCTAAAACTTCTAACCATTTATTACTAACATTTAATAAATTTCCATCTTGATCAATTGAATGTAACATCACAGGGGTATTTTCATAAAGATAACGATACCTTTGTTCACTTTTAATTAATTGAAATTCATTTTCTTTTTCTTTAGTCACATCGAGAATAAAAGCAAAAAATCCTAATACTTTTTTCCCTTCAAAATGGGGAACATATTGAATTTTAAAATATTTAAGTGTATCAAAGAGGATTATTTCTTGTTCATAATTTAAAGTTTCACCCCCTAAACTTTGACTGATATTTTTTTCAATTGCTAAATAGTTTGTTTCTCCTAAAATTGTTTTAACTGTTTCGCCAATAATTTCTTGCGGCGTTTTTTCAAACATTTTGGCATATAAATAATTGACAAATTGATATTTTTGCTCTTGATCTATATAGGCCAAAGAAGCAGGTATATTTTCCGTAATTAATTGTAATTTAAGATGATTATTTTTTAATTCATTTTCGATAATTTTGCGATCAGTAATATCCATCATAATCACAACATAAGCTTTTTCCTGATTCCATTGAGTATCACCCACATATATTTCAACAGTTTTAAATTGCTGATCAGCTTGAATAATTTGTAATTCAGTTGATTCTTTTTTAAGAATAGGAATGCCAAAATTATAACCAATTAAATCTTTTAAAGACTTATTAAATAACTCCGTAGCTTTGCGATTAGCTAACACAATTTGACCATTTTGATCTAAGATTAATAAACCATTAGGAATATTCTCAAAAATAGTATTTAATAAAATTTCAGGTTGATTGCGTTTTTGTTCAATTTGTTGATGATATAACAATTCCTGATTAACAGAACATTCTTTTAAATAAATTTTGGTGCGATTATGTTGAATAATTAAACGTAAATTATTTTCTATTAAATAACAATCAAGCTTATCTTCTAGCCAATAATCTTCCACTCCAAAGTCTAAAGATTTAAGCCCATTTTCCACACTATTAGTAATAAAAATAAGAGGAATATTTTTAAATCTATCTACCCAAACTGTTACCTGATCTAAATCACATTCTAAAATAAAACAATCATATTTTTTTGCCTGATTACCAATTAAAGCAGTAGTAAAGTTATTAATCCAATCTATTTCCCAGATAAATACTTGACTTTGATTCAACAAAATTTTAATTTGTTGATACTTATTTACGTCTTTTGTAATTAATAATACCGAAAATTGTTCCACTATCATAATTCAAAAATTAACAATTAAAATTCAATGGTTAAAAATTGACAGCAGACAATAATTTTTTTAATTATCAATTGTCAATAGATAACTAATTTAGATATTAAATTTATTTAATTATAGCAATTTTAATTAAGAAATAACAGAATATTTTGATTTTCAAAATTATCCTTGACAATCATCCTTTGATATTTTTTCGTAAAATTTGATACTTTTTTTCACAAATAGCCGATCAAATGGAAAAAAGTCGGCCTATAATTAAATTATAATCAATTAGATAAGCACTTATAATAGTTCGCTCAATCATTAATTATTTATTAATTTTTCCTTAATTATATTATCACTTCCAATTAAACGCTCAAGAACAAAAATTCCTGAATCATGACTTTTTTTACCACCAGTAGATGCACAATAATACTCTAAAACATAAGGCTGTATATTAATTTCAAATAAATCCACCGCAGTTTTGAGTACACAACAATCCGTATCTATACCACAAATAAATACTTGATTAATATTATTTTTCTTAATAAAATTAATAGTATTTTTATTAATACTTGTATAAACAGTTTTATCAAATACTAATTTAACAAAAGGTTGAATTTCATCAACAATTTTATATTCTATAGGGGAAAATAATTTGTGCCAGTTTAAAATATTAACAAATGCACTATCAGGTGTATTAATAAATCTTGTAAAAATAATATGTTCAAACAAAGAACTTTCTAATAATTCTTTAATTCTCGGTACAATATAAGATGTTGCCGGACGAATAAATCCATTTTGAACATCCACAACAAAAAGACATGATTGTTTCATATCTTATTTAATTCCTCGTAAGTTTTCAATAATTTAGTTTAAAAATTGATCAATTTTTATTTGTCAAATATAACACTTTCTAAGAAGCAAAATTAGGTTGTCTTAACACACTATGGGGTAAAACTCGTTTAATTTCTTCAATACTTTCTTTTTCAAACTTGCCATGAAAAAAGCCCTAGAGAGTCTTTCCGTGTTTCGACCTCAAGGACTTTTTTTAGGATTTCTCCCCACACCTTATTTAATCTAATTTTAGATTAGGCTTTAATTTACTGATTTGGGAAGTTTTCGTGACACTTTTAAGATTGGCACGAAATTAAACACTCAACAGTGACTATAATATTAAATAGATTGAATAAATTTTGTAAATCTATTCATCCCTTTTTCAATGGTATTTAAGTCGGTGGCATAAGATAAGCGAATACATTGATCCGCCCCAAATGCGATCCCCGGAATGGTGGCTACTTGTTGTGTTTCTAAGAGGCGATCGCAAAATTCGAGGGATTTCATTCCGGTTTGAGATATATCCACAAAAATATAAAATGCTCCGTAGGGTGTTGGACAACTTACTTGAGGAATTGCCCTCACTTGTTCTAACATAAATTGTCTACGCTCGGTAAAAGCCTTTAACATTTCTTCAACGCAAGTTTGCTCACTTTCTAAGGCGGCGATCGCGCCATATTGGGCAAAAGTACACACATTAGAAGTGCTATGACTTTGAATGGTGATCATGGCTTTAATAATCTCTTGTGATCCTGCCATATAGCCGATACGCCATCCCGTCATGGCATAACTTTTAGCAAAGCCATTACTGACTAAAGTGCGTTTAAAAATTTCGGGGTTGAGTGAGGCGATACTTAAATGTTGATGACCTTCATAAAGAATTTTCTCATAAATTTCATCTGCTACCACCAAAATGTCGGCCTCGACAATAATATCTGCTAAAATTTTAATTTCTTCGGGAGCGTAAACGGATCCGGTAGGATTAGAGGGTGAATTAAAAACAAATAGCTTTGTTTTTGGGTTAATAGCATCTTTTAACTGTTGGGGGGTGATTTTATAGCCTGATTCTTCGGTTGTCTCAATAATAACGGGTTTTCCTCCAGCTAATGTCACCATTTCAGGATAACTTAACCAGTAGGGGGCGGGAATAATCACCTCATCACCTGCTTCAATTAAAGCTAACATTAAGTTAAAAAGAGAATGTTTACCGCCGTTGGTGACAATAATATTTTCTCTTTGGTAATCTAAATTATTATCACGCTTTAATTTTTGGGCGATCGCATCTCGTAACTCCGGCTCTCCGGCCGCTGGCCCATATTTGGTTTTACCCTGATCCAAAGCAAGTTTGGCCGCTTGTTTAATATGATCAGGGCTATCAAAGTCAGGCTCTCCGGCACTAAAACTACATACATCTATTCCTTGGCCTTTCATGGCTTTAGCTTTAGCGGCGATCGCCAAAGTTAAAGAGGGAGTAACTTGTCCTACTCTAGTTGCTAATTTCATAATCTAAGATTTAATATAGTCATTTAGCAAAGATTTTAACTCTTTAGTCAGTCAAGATGTATAAAAAATCTCTCATCTTTTGCTGACAAAATAAATTAGTTATTGGTTATTCGTTATTTGTCAACTATGCACTTCTCACTTCCCACTTCCCACTTCCCACTTCCCACTATCAACTATCAAAATGGCTTCTCATCGCAAAAAATCCGATTTACCGACAAAAATATGTGTAGTTTGTGGCTTATCCTTTACATGGCGCAAAAAATGGGCAAAATGTTGGGATGAAGTCAAATATTGTTCTGAAAGATGTCGCCGTCATAAAAATGATTCTAAAACATGATATATATAATTAATACTTCTATTTTGATCATTAAATCTAACTAAAAATGACTAACTTTCTAACTGAATCATTTACTAAAGAAGAAGCACAAATTTTACAACCTTTTGTTACCAATTTAGATCAAACGGTTTTTGGTTTAATTAATTTACCTGAAGTAATTAAAGGAGCGTTATTTTCCCGTTATAGTCGCAGTGAAAAAAGTTTAAGACATATTTTATTAAAAGAATTTATCCAAGCAACTGAAGCAAATTTTAATGAAATAGCAGGAGAAATTAAAGTTACCAATAATCAATTAATTGCTACTCAAAAAGCAGAAGATTTTTATCATCGAGTTTTAATCGGTTATGGTGATGACTCGGTGGCGGAATTGGGAGGCGCACATTTAGCCTGTGAATATATTAGTAATATTGCTGCTAAAATCTTAGAAGATGCCCGTTTAGGGATTTCACCTTTAGAAAAATCTACCCGTTATGTTACCTTTAATCAAAAATTTAACGGACAATATTTATATTACCGTGAACCGTCAATTATGGCTTCAAAATATGCCCAACTTTATGAAGAAACTTTAGACAATCTTTTTGATACCTATACCAATTTAATAGATCAATTATTACCTTGGGTACAAGCCCAAACTCCCCAAGATGAAAATACATCTAAAAGAGCATATAATAACGCTACTAAAGCCAAAACTTTAGACATTTTAAGGGGTTTATTACCCATGGCTACCTTAACTAATGTGGGATTATTTGGTAATGGGAGATCCTTTGAATATTTATTAGTAAAATTAGCCTCATCACCCCATCAAGAAATTAGGGAATTAGGGCAAAAAATGCAATCAGAATTAGATAAAATGATCCCATCTTTTGTTAAACGTGCCAAAAGTGAAAGGGGCTTAGAATATGCTAATTATTTAAAAGAAAATCGAGAAAATACCGCTAATTTAACTAATCAATATTTAACCGTAGGGGCAAACGGCCGTTTGCCCCTACAAAATAATAATATTGTAGAATTAATTGATTATGATCAAGATGCAGAATTAAATATTATTACAGCTATTTTATACCCCCATAGTAACTTAAATTTAACACAAGTTCAAGACATAGTTAAAAACTTAACAAATGAAGATAAAACTAAAATTATTCAACAATATATAGGGGATAGAAAAGTGCGTTTTCATCGCCCCGGAAGGGCATTTGAGGAGGCATATTATACCTTTGATTTATTAGCAGATATTGGGGCTTATCGAGACTTACATCGTCATCGAGTGTTAACCCAAGAAAGACAAAATTACACCACTAAACACGGTTATATTATACCCGAAGAAATTAAAAAATCAGGGTTAACTAATATATATTGTCATGCTTTAGAAAAAGCCAATCAAACTTATAAGATAATAGCTCAAGAATTACCCGAAGCCGCTCAATATGTAGTACCATTTGCCTATAAAATCAGATGGAAAATCAAATTAAATTTAAGAGAAATCTATCATTTAGTAGAGTTAAGAAGTGCCAGACAAGGCCATCCTTCCTATCGTTTTATCGCCCAAGAAATGTACCGCAAAATTAAAGAAATTCATCCTACTTTAGTGGCCGGAATGAGTTTTGTAGACCTAAATGATTATGATTTAGAAAGATTAGCTTCCGAACAAAAAATTGACCAAAAATTAAATCAATAATTAAAGTTTTTTGTTCTGTTTTAGCAAAAATAAAATAAGTACCTAATTATTAATTAATATTAATTAATAATTAGGTGAGTTGATATAAACTCTGAAAATTTGGTTCTGATTTGGAATAGGCTGTTAATCGGCCATTTTCTAATAGTAATGCACCATCACAATAGTCTAATTCATTTAAACGATGGGTAATCCATAAAGCAGTAATACCACGACTTTTAACTAATTTTTGTACTTGTTTAACTAATTCAAGTTGAGAGTCCGGATCTAAAAGGGCGGTGGGTTCATCTAATAATAATACTTGACAATGACGCGCCAATGCTCCGGCGATGGCAATGCGTTGTTTTTGCCCACCACTAAGGGCATAAATAGGTCTTTTTTCTAAATCTAATAAATTAACCGCCTCTAAAGCCTCTTTTACTCGCATTCTTAGCAGTGGTAAGGGTAAATTTTCTTCAACCAAACCAAAAGCAACATCAGCGCCAACGGTGGGCATAACTAACTGATGATCGGGATTTTGGAAGACAAAGCCCACTGGCTGATCAAGTTTAAATGTTCCTTCTTGGGGCGTTAAAAGTCCCACAAGGGTGCGTAAAAGGGTTGACTTTCCACTGCCATTATTGCCTAAAAGCATCCAAAATTCACCTTTTGGGACTTGAAAGGAACAAGATTGTAAAACTTGAGCTTCTTTATGCCAATTAAAAGTTAAATTATTGACGCAAATTCCGAATTTTTCGGTGGATATTGGGTTAATTATGTCTTGATTCATTGAGAAAATAGGGAATAGGGATTCAACAATTGACAATTGACAGTGGATAGTTGAGAATTAAAAAATCATTGTCAATTGTCCATTGTCAATTGTCAACTGAATAAATGACCAATGACTAATATTTTTAATCTTCTTTGTTAGGATTAAAGAAACCCGGAGGCCTTCCCGATGGTACTCCTCCAGATTTTTTCGTCAAAATGACGGCGTTAATGGTATCAGACATTAAGGCAATTTGTGTTTCTGGCTCTTTCTCGCAGGTTAATTCTAATAGTTGAGCGCTTCCAGATTTCATCGCCAGTAAAATCTGTTGATAAAGTGCGATCGCATCCTCTTTTTCCTTACGAATAACGGAAATGGGCATAGCAGAGCGTTTTAAGCTTAGATCGATGGTATACATTTAAACTCCAATTAATTTAAGATCATAACTACTTTATCTTAATCAATTTTAGATCAAGTAATTATACTTTATTGAAGTTCGGGGTAAAACTGATCACCCAATTTAGGGTAGTATAATTAAACTATCAAAAAAAAGATAACTATTGATTTGGGTATTTAGTGTATTCTATATAGCAATAAGAGCAAAGTTTAATCATTAGATGAAACTTTGCTCTTATTAAGAAAAACTATAGTTATATGAAGTAATTTTAATGATTTCTAGTAATGATTTTCGTCCCGGTGTCACAATTGAATTAGATGGATCCGTTTGGAGAGTAATTGAGTTTCTCCATGTTAAACCAGGTAAGGGAGCCGCTTTTGTGCGCACTAAACTCAAAAATGCCCAAAATGGGAACGTAGTTGAACGTACTTTCAAAGCGGGGGAAAATGTTCCTCAAGCTAATTTAGAAAAGCGTACTATGCAACATACCTATAAAGAGGCTGATCAATATGTTTTTATGGATCTGGAAACTTTTGAGGAAAGCCATCTTAAAAAGGAACAGATCGGTGCAGGTGTTAAATATTTAAAAGAAGAAATGGAAGTTAATATTCTATTTTGGGGTGAGAAAATTTTAGAAGTTGAACTTCCTACTTCCGTTGTTTTAGAAGTGACCCAAACCGATCCCGGTGTTAAAGGTGATACTGCTACCGGAGGCACTAAACCTGCGATCGTGGAAACTGGCGCTCAGGTAATGGTACCTTTATTTATTTCTATTGGTGAAAAAATTAAAATTGATACCCGTAATGATAATTATTTAGGTAGGGAATAATTAATTAAGTAATAAGTAATAATTGATAATGAATAATTAATAATTATTAATTCAGAAATGACCAATGACAAATAACCAATGACCAATGACCAATAACCAATAACAAATAACAAATAACTAGAATGTCTATTGATTTTAATGAACTTCGAGAATTATTAGGGGCGATCGCTCAAACGGATATTTCTGAATTAACCCTTAAAAGTAGTGATTTTGAATTAACGGTGCGTAAAGGTGTGCAGATGTCTCAGCCTGTTATCTCTTATACCACACAGGAGGTCGTTAATCTTGCCCCCTCTGCACCTCAACTTCCGGCGGCGAATACTCAGCCCTCTGCACCTGTGGAAACCCCTGTGATCCATTCTCCTTTAGAGAAAAATTGGGTGGAAATAACCTCGCCGATGGTGGGTACATTTTACGCCGCCGCAGGCCCTGGAGAAGCTCCTTTTGTGGAAGTGGGCGATCGCCTCAGTTTGGGGCAAACCGTTTGTATTATTGAAGCGATGAAGTTGATGAATGAAATAGAAACGGAGGTGGCCGGAGAGGTGATGGAAATAACGGTGGAAAATGGTGAGCCTGTGGAATATGGTCAAACTTTAATGTGGATCAAACCTAATTAAGTATTTTTTCCCTTGCCCCCAACCCCGTCTCCCAAGGGAGATGGGGGATTATTTTGACATTTTTGTTAAAAGATAAAAGTTTTTTGTGAATTAAACAAAAAAATACTAATTTAGGTCATAATTGAAGAAAAATATTTGAAAATTAATTTTTTATTGGCAAAATGAACATCACTAAAATGATTAAACCAATTTCTTTTTTTATTTTATTAAGTTTAAATTTAGCTTTAACCGATAGTTTTTTTCAAAAAGTTCAAGGTCAAACTATTAATAATCAAACTTTAGCACAAACTAATAAAAATAATCAAGTTAATACTAATCTAAAACAAGGACAAACAATTACTTTTAATAATCGCACTTTTAATATTGCTTGGATTCAATGGGATCAAGATAATCAACAACATTTAGGAATTAGTGATTTTGGGGCGGTTAATTTATTTGGTTTTGATTTATTAGATACAGAAAATCCTCTAATTCAGCCTTTAAAATGGTATGGGGATAATTTGAGAGAAAATTTTAATCTTACTGCCCAATTTATCGCTCCTTATCGTTATTTAGATTTAACGGATTTATTACTTCAAAATGGTTTAACTTTTAGAATTGATCAGAATAATTTAATCATTGAACAAGCTAACGGTAATATCAATGATATTATTACCATTGATCAGGAATCTAAAAAAGAAATTTTAGTAAATTTAGATCGAGCTATTCCTTGGCAAATTAGCGAAAATAATCAAGAAGCGGTCATTATGTTATCAGGTAATATTGATCAATCTTTATTAGATAAATTTAGTCAATCTAGCTTAAATTCACCAATTCAAATTAATGAGAATAATTTAGTAGATGATCCATCAGAAATTAATGATCAATCTCAAGAAAAACCATTATTAAGATTAGAAAAAACAGATAATTTAGTTAAATTAATTATCAATAAACCAGCTAATTATGGCGTAAAAATTAACAGTTTAGAAAATCCCTATCGTTTACAAATTGAAGTTATCCCCGATCCCTTAAAATCATATAATATTTTATGGCATGAAGCAATTAGATTAAGAAAACAATATATTGCTATTGATTCACCCGATTTAACTAAGACTGATTATTTCCCCGTTGCATGGCTAGAAATTGACTTCAAATCTCCTCAAATTTCTTTAACTCCAATTCATCCCTATTCTGATACAATAATTGGCCTTGAACCCCTTGTCATAACCGCGCGTAATGTCTTAGCTTCGGCCGCTATTAATGCCGGATTTTTTAATCGTAATAATCACTATCCTTTAGGAGCAATTAGGGATAATTTTAATTGGTTATCTAGTCCTATTTTAAATCGTGGAGTTATGGGATGGGATGCCAAGGGAAATATTAAATTTGATCGCTTAATTTTAGAGGAACATTTAACAGTTAATCAGAATTTTTCTTTACCTATTTTATTTCTCAATAGTGGCTATGTTAAAGCGGGAATTTCCCGTTATGATCAACAGTGGGGATCAACTTATATTCCCCTAACTAATAATGAAGTAATTATTACCGTAGTTGATGATCAAATTACCGCCAAAGAACAGGGAGAATTAGCCGGATCAGGTCAATTTATTATTCCCGATAACGGTTATTTATTAATTTTTCGCTCCTATCTTAGCGGTGCTAATCAATTAAAAATTGGCGATAATATTAACCTTAAAAGTTTCACCAATCCTAAAGATTTTGAGCGTTTTCCCTATATAATTGGCGGTGGGCCTTTATTAATTAAAAATAATCAAATTGTCTTAAATGGTGAATTAGAAGGCTTTACAGAGGCTTTTCTCACACAAAAGGCCAGTCGTAGCGCGATCGCTCTCAATAGTGAAGGAAAATTAATCATCGCCACTACCCACAGTCGGATCGGTGGCGGTGGAGCAACTTTAGGCCAATGGGCGCAAATTTTACAGCGTTTAGGGGCAACAGACGCTTTAAACCTTGATGGGGGCAGTTCCACTTCCCTTTATTTGGGGGGGCAACTCATAGATCGATCGCCCGTAACCGCCGCCAGGGTCAATAATGGCTTAGGGGTATTTATTCGCCCCTGAAATGGCTCTTAATTGGCGATTGATCCAAAACCCTGATATGGTTAATTTAGATACATTTTTTCAGGAGAAAAATATTAATGAATAAAAGGATCTGGTTGTTCCCCGGACAAGGTTCTCAAGCTTTAGGCATGGGTGTAGACCTGTGTCAAACCACCGAAGGTCAGGAAAAATTTGCGATCGCCGAGGACATTTTAGGCTGGTCTGTGTTAGATTTATGTCAACAAGATGAGGAAAAACTCGCTCAAACCCTCTATACTCAACCCTGTTTATATGTAGTTGAAGCAATTTTAAGCGACTTAATGGCTAAACAGGCTCAAAAACCGGATCTGGTGGCTGGCCATAGTTTGGGAGAATATCCAGCTTTATATGCGGCCAAAGTCTTTGACTTTGAGTCTGGTTTGCGTTTAGTTCAAAGTCGCGCCCAGTTGATGGATCAAGCGGCCGGGGGTAAAATGGCGGCCTTGATGAAATTTAACCGTCAGGAGTTAGAACAGGCCATCGCCCAAACTAATGACGTAGTTTTAGCCAATGATAACAGCGATCAACAAGTGGTCATTTCAGGCACTCCCGAAGCGGTAGACACTATTTTGGCTCAAGTCAAGGTCAAAAAAGCCGTTACCCTCAAAGTTTCTGGGGCTTTTCATTCCCCCATGATGAACCAAGCCTCAACTGAGTTTTCAGAGGTTTTAGAATCCGTTACTTTTCGAGATGGGGAAGTGGGGGTGTTATCTAATGTCAATCCTACCCCCTGTTATGACGGGGCGCAAATAAAAGAGCGTTTAAGGCAACAAATGACCGGAGGAGTGCGTTGGCGCGAATTAATGGATAATTTAATTGAAGAACAAGTAACCGAGGCCATCGAAATAGGGCCGGGCAAGGTTTTAACAGGGTTATTAAAACGAGCTTGTCCTGAAATTAAATTAAAAAATATTAGTAATTTAACACAAATTAACAGTTAAAACAATTGACAATTGACAACGATAAAAATTAAATGTCAATAAAATGCCATAAAGCCTTATTCTTTTCTATAAAGATAGTTTATTGATCAAAAATCAAGCACAATGAAATTTATGAATCGTTTATTTCGTTCCTTATTATCAATGGTACTGGTAGTAGTAACTACCCTTTTAGTTAGTTGTTCCTCCCCTGCTACTGCCAAAATTCCTACCACCTACACACCCGAAAAAATTGAATCTTTAAAACTTCAACTAGAACCAATTAAAGCAGTCAGAGAAAGAATGACTGAGTTAGGCTCTTTAGTTCAAGATGAAAACTGGACAGATGTGCGGGATCTTATTCATGGGCCTTTAGGTTTTCTGCGTCAAGATATGCGCTATTTATCAGAAAAATTATTACCTAGCGATCAACAAAAAGCTAAACAATTAGCTAGTGATTTATTTACCGATCTAGTACAGTTAGATAGTGCCGCCAAAGATCGTAATTATGGCGTGGCCGTAGGTAAATTTAATCAAGCCGTTAAAGATTTTGACGCATTTTTAGATACTATTCCTCAGTAAAATTTTTCAAATTTGCTTTAACCTCTCCCCTAACCCCTCTCCCTCGTAAGGAGGGGGGAGTTTTTTTTCAATTAACAGCTTGTAGCAAATCAATTATTAGAAAAAAGAATCTTAAAATATTGTTAAGAATCACAAATACTGGGATTTAAACCAAAATTTGTTACAATCACATTAAATCAATAAGTTTTGTGATGATCGTCACACCATTCCATGGGATCAAGCTTACACTAAAAATAAAATAAGGATCTAAAATTATATTAATTTTGAAGTTTTATTAATAATAACTTTGTACAGAGGAACAGGAAAAATGAAAAATAAACTCTATCCCTTTTTTAAATATACTTTACTTTCTCATTCAAAAAAAACTAATTCCAATCAAGGCTTTGTCCTCCCTATAATTTTAGGATTTGGTTTATTTATGTTGCTAGTAGCAATAATGATGATTAACCGTTCTGGGGATGATAAAGTTAGTTCGATCGAACAAGAACAAACCGCCGAAAGTTTAGGGGTAGCAGAAGGCGGAATCAGTAAGGCCTTGGCTATATTAAATCAAGGAGATAATCGTGTTTTTCTTAAACTAAATTATAATAGATTGCTTCCGGGAAGTACAACGGAAACCTATTTTGGGCCTAAAGACACTAATCCAGTGGATTTAGGATGGGATACTGCTCAGATCAGTGCGGTTAATGCTAATGGTTGTGGTACGGGTACTAGCACTAAATCAGTTCCTATTCCCACTGAGTTAGGGACTAACGTAAGTTCACCAGTTGCAGTTACTAATAATGGTGTAGTTACAGAAAAGGGAAGCTATAATCTTCTAGCCTATAAATATGACGCCACAAGTAAAATCGGAACAATGCTTCTTCAGGCTAACTCCCTGAAAGGAACTAATGATGATAAAGTAGCGAAAAGTCGTCTTAAAGTAAATTTTCAAGTTAGTGACATTAAAACCCCCATTCCGATGAAATTTCCGGGGTTATTAGCCAGTGAGTTTTTAGCCTTTGGTAATAATGTGGTGACAGTGGGGGGGACTACCGATAAAATCAATGTTCTTTGTACCACTTGCACAGTTCCTGAGTCTTCTTGTGTTGGTGGTGTGCCAACTGAAGCGGCTTTAATCGCTAACTTTGATATTAAAAACTGGAGTGCTTGGGATACTCAACAAATTGAGTTAAAAATTGCTAAACCCGAAAAGCCTCCCATGCCGAAAATCACAGACTATTCTTATTGTAATCCCTACAGTGAGTGGAAAACTACTGGCCAAACTGTTCTCAATTTGCCCGATACCGCTCATGGTGATCAACCAGCCTCCAATGGAACTTATTGTTATCAAGTAACAGGAGATATAGATGCTAAACTCAATTTTACCACTAGCAACGCCAATCCAGTGATCGTCTTTTTTGAAGGCAATATTAAAAAAGGCACAACAATAGACCATACAGGTAATTTTGCTAATCTTTCTTTTATTGGTAAACCCGAAGATCCCAATAATCTATCTACTGATCAACTGATCGAGTTTAATGGTGGTAATAGTGCAACCCAAATATTTATTTATGCACCCGATGCCCAGTTCGGGATTATGGGAGGTTCGTCTAATCCGGCGGTGGAAGGAGTTTTCTGGGTCAAAACTTATGGCAATAATGGTTCAGTGGGAACAGGTTCATCCTCATCAATCGCAACGATTGGGATTCCCACAGGAGCCGGCGCATCCTTAGCAACACGGTTTGGCAGTTCCTATAATGGGATCGCAGGGTATGAGACTATAATTAAAAGCGGTGGCATCGTCAACTGGGAAAGACAGGAGGCAAATTAAATGAAAAAAGCGATACTTTCTCAAGATGAACAAGGGTTTACTTTTCTTGAAGTGTTAGTGGGTATGATGATTGCATTAATCTTTGTGTTGATCACAACCCAAGGCATTGTGATTGGTACGGTTTACAGGGTAAAAGCTCAAAGACAATCAGAAGCCATTAATGCTATTCAAGAAGATTTAGAGGAAATTAAATTCCAAGCGGCCAAGTCTGGTTTAAGTGGTACTTGTGGTAGCTATGGTACTGCCTTAAAAACTCGTGTTGATGTGCTATCCCTTAATAATCCTAAAAAATTAGCGAATAAAGTTTATATTATGAGGCGTACTACCATCGCTAATGGCAATACCCTAAGTATTACTCACGAAGTTGTTCCCGATGAAAATGGAAATGGGGTTGCTGATACTAATGAAACGCCTATTGCTAGTTTATTTACGGAGGTTGTTCCTGATGCTGTTCTTTCCTGTAATAATTAAAAAAAACCCTACTAGGGAAAAAGGCTATACCCTTTTTGAATTATTGATCATTGTGATCCTGATTGGTATTTTATCAGCGATCGGCGCACCAAGCCTATTTAGTTGGGTGACAAGGGCTAAGGTTAATGATGCTCAAACTGTTTTAAAAGGGGCATTTAGTGAGGCACAAAGAGAAGCGATCCGCAAAAGCAAAAAGTGTAATGTGACGATTCCTATTCCCGTTACTCCTGCTACTTTTACCGTTAACCCAACCATTCAAAGTAATTGTTTTGTTTTAGGTCCTCGCACCTTAAACGGGGTTAAAATTCGTCATAATGGCAATACTGTCTTCAAAAATGTAACGGCCACAACTTCTACCACAAAAACCGCTACTTTATTTGATTTTAAAGGCAGAACAGAAGAAAATTTAGATGATAATGATGTCTCAACTACTGATCATCTAGTTATTGTAATTAGTCCTAGTGATAACGATTCTTCTCAAAAATGTTTAGTTATTTCCGATGATTTAGGATTAATTAGAAGTGGAAACTATCTCGATGCTAATAATACTACGACTACCGATTTTACTAAATGTAATAATTAATAATGATTAACTAACATTAATTATTAATTGATTTCAAGGGCAAATATCTTTTTTTATTTATCAATTTATATATTATTTATTATTAACTTTGATCAAAACTATGAAATTTTTACATTGGTATTTAACACAATATTTAACTAGAGCTAAATCTGATCGAGGATTCACTCTGCTGGAAATTTTAATGGCTATTTCCCTCAGTTCAATCGTATTATTAGGTATTGGCACAGGATTAGTTTTTACTTTAAATTCTAATAAAAAAGCAGAGGCAAAAACCTTACAAAGAACCCAATTGAACAGAGCTTTAGATTATATTAGCGAAGATATAAGAAGGGCAAGAACTGTAACAGTTAATAACAATAATACTCCTAGCGTTCTCACGGATGATAAATTAGTCTTGACTTATTATCCTGATCCTTCAGTGACCACGAGTAACACTATTACCTATACTCTCAGCGATGCGAGTAGTCCTTGGATCGGTCCAAAAGTTTTAACCAGACTAGAAACAGGAGGAGTTACACAAACTTTAGTAGATGGTATTTCCGAAAATATAATTAATTCGTCTTCTCCAGACACACCTAATACGATCAAACTCAAAGAAATAGCCACTTGCACAGGAGGAACAAGCTTAAATCAATTTGGATTTCAAGTTTGTATTAAAACCGATCTTACGGATAATGGTGTTACTATCTATAACGCTGTTGTCGCTCTTTCTGGAGAATTAACAGATAATAAAGGGACTGATGCCAATTCAGAAGTTTTAACTACAACCAGTAAAGTATTTTCCCGCAGTCTTCAACCTTTGACCACACCAATTTTAACTGTGACAGCAGTGGAACAACCATTAGTTAGTTGGACTACGGTAACAGGGGCAACAGGTTATGAAGTTTATCGGTGTCAAAATACTACTGATTGTACCCCCGTTCTGAATGACACAAATCTATTTTATAAAGGCACTGCTAATTCTCAGCAAGAAACCACAGCCTCTGATATGACTAAGAAATGGTGTTATGCCGTCAGAGCTTATAATGCAACGATTAATACTCCTTTAAGTGCGCCTCAATGTGGCATTGTGCGAGGTGCTACTCCGCCAGGTGTACCCACTGCTTTAACCGTTACCAGTACTAGCTCCCCAAATGTCAGTTGGTCAGCACCCATTACTGGGGGAACGGTAGATTCCTACCAGGTATATCGTTGCGAAGCGGTTTCTCCTAGCACTTCCTGCACTCCGAATACTTCCAGTACGTTATTTTTCAATGGATCTGCTCTAAGCATTACAGAAAGTGCTGTTCCCTCGGCTATTGATAACAGATGGTGTTATGCGGTGAGGGCTACTAATGCCAATGGAAGTAGTAGTTTAACTTCAGCCCTGTGCGGTAGCCCCCGAGTGGCACCCACCACTCCCACCAGTTTAGCTGTTTCGAGTAGTCCAACGCCAAGTCTCACTTATAATGCGGTGACGGGAGCAACGGCCTATAAGATTTATCGCTGTTTGGATGATAATTCAGACAATAATACTACTACTTTCTGCTCCCCTAGTACCACAGTTAGTGCAACTAATACTCTCTGGTATAATGGGCCCCTGACCAATGTAATTGATAATGACCAACCCGGAGTTGGGAACAGATGGTGTTATGCGGTTCTGGCTACCAATGGAACAGATAATAGTAGCTTAACCACAACATTGGTAACTCATTGTGGAGGTGTCCAAGCTGTTCTTGCACCTGATAAGCCCGTCAATCCTAGTGCAACAAGTAGTAAAACCCCTACTGTTACTTGGACTGCTCCAAGTGGAACTGCTCCCACTGGTTATCGGGTTTATCGTTGTGAAACCACGACCGCAAATGCCGCTTGTTCCCCCAATATTCTCGGCACGGCGGTTTCCGATCAGTTGTCTCCTCTTTCTTATACCGAAACTACCAACCCTAGCACTAATCGTAAATTCTGTTATCAAATCACCGCCTATAACACTGGTGGCACAAGTTCAGGTTCTAATTTAGTTTGTGGTGTTGATAATATAGTTGCACCTGGTACTCCTACTAATTTCACTGTTAGTAACGCAGCACAACCCACCGTCACTTGGGCGGCTCCTACCACTGGAGGCTCACCTTACATCTATGAACTTTATCGCTGTCAATCAACCAGTAACAATAGTACCTGTACCGTGAGTACTTCGAGTTCAATTGTATATAATAACTTAACCCCATTATCATTTACAGAAAACGCTACTACAACTAAAAACCTGAAATGGTGTTATGCGGTACGAGCTACCAATTCTGCAGGAGTTAGTAGTTTGACGACTCAGGCTTGTGGTGCTGATGGATCATAAAAGTTTTATTGTCAAAGGAAAATTTTAGATTTTAGGTTTTTTACTCTTGTATAAAGTAAAAAAGTCGGGTATTTTGAAAATTCCCGACTTTTCCTTGCCAGAAAAAAACTTAATTTTGTATCAAAAAATACTTATCAAAAGTAAACTTTTTGTAATTAATAATTATTTAATACTTATTTTAATCTGTCTATATTACTGTGAAATAATAGGTTAAATGGTTAAATATTACAATCACAATCGAGGGTTTACTCTGTTTGAATTACTGGTAGTAACCGTGATCATAGGTATTGTCGGGGCGATCTCTGCTCCCAGTTTTTTTGGCTTTCTCAATCGTGCTAAGGTTAATAAAGCGTTAACTATTTTACGCAGTACAATTACCATTACTCAACAAGAAGCCATTAAAAAAAGTCAAACTTGCTCTTTAAATTTGCCAAATAATGATACGATAAATCCTATTTTTGAAAGTAGTTGTTTAACTACAGGCAAAAGAAGTTTAGATGATGTAATGATTAAATATAATAATATCAGTAACAAAAAAATTAACTTTAATTTTCGGGGTCATACTAGCCCTTTAAGAACAATTGTGATTTATCATCCTAAGACCAATTATAAAAGATGTATCGTTATTTCTAATGGTATTGGGATGGTCAGAACGGGAGTTTATACTAATAATAATTTAAGTAGTATTTCCGCTAGTTATTGTCAAACTTCACCATGATCAATTTAACGATCAACAGAAGGCCGTTTCAGGGATTTTTAACTATCTTTTACTAGGTAAAATCGTTTAAATTGTCTTCTGAAGGTATTTTGTGGATGCTCCTACCTCAATTGAGCAAAGCCAAAATAACCAATAATCAATAACTAATTTTTAAGCTTTAAAAATTTGATTAGGAGTTAATTTTAATTCTAAAAACATAGAAGCAATTATAATTTCATCATCTCTAAACATGGTTTTTTCATATTCATTATTTTCTCTTAAAACATCAACAACAATAGTCGAAAAGTTTGGTTATGTTTGATTTTCTTTTTAAATAAATTTAATCAAGTTCTAAACAATAAATTCATCAATTCTCCTCTCGTGATCTTAGCACAATTTAAGACTAAAATTGATCTAGTCTTATTCGATGATCAAACCCCAAAATTTAATGACTAACTAAAGAAAAAGAATGTAATTCAGTGGCATATTTAGCCCCATATGGGGGAGTTTTGGGAGAATTATTGATCGTTTCAAATTGATATTTAACCAGATCCGCTAACTCCTGAAGTTGACTGATGGCCTCAGCCCCTTCTAACTTCATCAATTCCCGATCATCACGCATTTCTGTCCAAGTAATACCATAATCAGACACTAAAAAGCGAATTAAATGATTATTACCTAAACTTACCATAAAAGAGGCACTATAGGGTTCATTGCCACAGGTATAACAAGAAGCAATATAACCTCTATTTTCTAATACAATTGCCAAAGCTTGAAGATTCATCACTAAGTCTTTAACAAATTCACGATGTTGTTGTGCAAGTCTTTTAAACACTGTTTTTCTCCCAAACTAGAATTTTGATAATCATAATTGTAGCCGATTTAACAAAAATTTAATATTTTTTTAAGATTTCCCGGATTTTTGTCGGCCTTGAATAGATTAATGTGTTAAAGTCAACCTATTAATCAGATTAACTCTATTATTTCGATCTTGCTATGATTTAAGAAAAAATTTGTCATCAAATCTTGAAAAATAGTGATTAGTTATTTTTTATGGATTATTAATAACAATATTTTAATTTTCTTATTTATTACTTATTAGTTGATTTGTGCAAAAAGTATTATTAGGTTTATGATAGAAAAATACGGTCATCAAAGGGATTGGGTTTGGCATGGTTGGCAAATTAGATATACTTATCTTAAGCCCCCTATTCCCGATCAAAATAATCAAACTCCTATTCTTTTGATACATGGTTTAGGAGCGAGTTTAAAACATTGGCGTTTTAATTTATCTATTATAGCTCAAGAATACCCCGTTTATGCGATCGATCTGTTAGGTTTTGGGGCATCTTTTAAGGCTGATACTGAATATAATAGTCAATTTTGGGCAGAATTAATTTATGATTTTTGGCGTACTTTTATCAATCAAAAAATGATCATAGTCGGCAATTCTTTAGGCTCATTAATTTCAGTAATGACGGCCTATTATTATCCAGAAATTGTCAAAAAATTAACTATTTTAAACTTACCTGATGTTACTTTAAAACAGGAAATGATCCCTAAAATAATTCAGCCAATTGTCACCACAGTGGAAAAAATATTTACTAATGGGATCTTTCTTAAACCATTATTTTTAATTTTACGTCAACCTTTTATTTTAAAAAATTGGTTAAAAATAGCCTATATTGATCAAACAAATATTAATCAAGAATTAATTAATATTGTTGCTATTCCAACTCAAGATTATAATTCAATTAACGCTTTTGTTGCCCTATGTAAAGGAGTTAATGATCATCACTTTGCCCCGTCAATGAAAAAGATTTTACCAGAATTAAACCTGCCAATTTTATTGATTTGGGGGCAAAAAGATTGTATGATCCCTGTAAATTTAGCTCCATTTTTCGCTAAATTAAATCATCAAATTAAATTAATTACTTTAGATAAGATCGGCCATTGCCCCCATGATGAAATTCCTGAAAAATTTAATCAAATTTTACTCAATTTTTGTCAATCATAACTCAAATAAGAGCAGTTTAGATTAACAAAAAAATTATTTAAAAGATAAATAAGGCAAAATTCAGATATAATAAAAATATTAACAAATTAGCTTTTTTAACTATGACAACTTTTCAAACTTCTAAACCTCTTAATACCGTTACCCTTACCCCTAGTTATAATATCCCCATTGTGTTAACTTTAGGTGGTATTCCTTTTATTTTAGTTAACTGGTGGATCAGTTTGGCGATCGCTGTTTTCGGGTTATTTTTAATGTTTCAAACTGTTAATATTAGATTAAAATTTACGCCCACAGCTTTAGACATTTATCGTAAAGAAAAATTAATCAGAAGTTTTCCCTATAGTGAGTGGGAAAGTTGGCAAATTTTTTGGCCATCTTTTCCCGTTTTATTTTATTTCAAAGAAGTTAAAAGTATTCACTTTTTACCAATTTTATTTGATCCTCAAACTTTAAAGAATTGTTTAGAAACCTATATTTCAATTGACAATAAATAATAGGATAGATATAGCGCTAACTCCCCAGATTATTTTGAAAGTCAAGAGCAAAATAAAAAATTTAGTTCAATTTATTGTATAATTAATATTAGCAACTAACTTAATTTGCTAGTAAAATTAATACTCAAAAGAGTTAATTTACCTTTAAATTAAGTTTAAAGCCAAATTAATTACTATCAATAAATTGAACTAAAACTAAATAAAAAAATTGATTTTTTAGTAAATTTTGATTCATTAATCTAAAAATTAACCTCAAAACCTGATCACAAAAAGGTTATAATGAGTCTGAAAATTTGACTTTTAAAAAACCCTGCCTTAAGGGGGAAGGTATTTTCAAAGTCAAGGTTAAAATACAATTGTGAGTTCAATTTATTGAACGATCACTGTTAGCAATGAAATTGATTTCATTGCGAGTGAATTACTCACCGTGATCTCTTAAAGTATTGATACCACCTTGAAATGAATTTCAAGGCTAATATAAATCTTTCAATGAATTGAACTTAATTTATATTAGAAATTATCACTTTTTTAATAATTTTTGATTTATTAATCTTAAAAATAAGCGAAAAAGCCTAACATAAAAAGATTACAAAGATCATAAAAATTGACTTTTAAAAAACCCAGCCTTAAAGTAGGGGAAACTAAAAAATATAAATTATAAAAATTTAATTAATGATTAAATAACTAAAATTATGAATACAGAAGAAAATTTTAATCTTAATAACGATGAAATTTTAGGGGAAAATTCTCCTGAAATAGAAAATTTAGAAAAAGAATCTAATTTAATAGATTTTAACCTAGAAAATTCCGTTACACCTGAAATTCAAGTAGTTAAAATTGATCCACAATTACAAATACTTGAAGAAACTAAAGCTAATTTAACTCAAGAAATTAGTCAACTTCAAGCAGAAAAAGAAAGTTTAAAAACGGAAATTGAAACTTTAGAAAATACCCGTAATAACTTACTAGAAAATCAAACTGTTGATGTGGAAAGTAAGTTAAAACAAATGATTGAAACCAGTTTAGAAGAATTATTAAAACAGAAACAGGAATTACAAATTGCTGTGGAAAAATTAGACAAAAGAAAGGAAAGAATTAATGCAGAAATGAAAACAACTTTTGCAGGAGTTTCCCAAGACTTAGCTATTAGAGTACAAGGTTTTAAAGATTATTTAGTAGGTAGTTTACAAGACTTAGTTGCGGCCGCTGAACAACTAGAATTTGCTAATACTGAAAACTGGGAAAGTAGCCCTCCAATTCCTCAAAAACAACCAGAAAATATTGCACCTCAACCTCAATTTTCTGAACAAAATTTTGCCCAAGAAAAACGCAAAATTAAAGAATGTTTAGAGCAATATCGCACTCGCCCCGACTATTATGGCGCACCTTGGCAACTAAGAAGAACTTTTGAGCCGATCCACGCTGAAAGGGTTAAAAATTGGTTTTTCTCCCAAGGCGGCCGGGGAGCGATCAAGTCTATGGGTAGCCGTTTACAAAATATTTTAGTTGCCTCGGCCATTATGTCTGTGTTACATAAATTATATGGTAATCGGGTGCGCACCCTGATTTTAGCCAATACTCCTGAAAGGCTAGGGGAATGGCGTAGAGGGCTACAAGACTGTTTAGGCATTTCCCGCAGTGATTTTGGGCCCGAAAGAGGTGTAGTATTATTTGAACAACCAGAAGCTTTAATTCAAAAAGCTGATCGTTTAAGGGATGATAAATTATTACCTTTAGTAATTATTGATGAAACAGAAGATAATATTAATTTAGCTCTGTTACAATTTCCTTTATGGTTAGCTTTTGCCCCTGAAGCTCAAGCTAATTCTAATTATTTCTATTAATAATTATTTATTAGTTATTTGTTATTAGTTAATTATCAATTATTAATAATCCATTATCAATTATCAATTATGAATTTAACTATTTTAATTGCTCTAATTTTAATTTTAGTCGCCTATTTATTTGGCTCGATCCCGACAGGATATTTAGCAGGGCGTTGGCTTAAAAATATTGATATTCGGGAGCATGGCTCAATGTCTACGGGTGCAACTAATGTTTTACGCACTTTAGGCAAACCTGCGGCGATCGCCGTTTTAACCATAGATATTTTAAAAGGTTGTTTAGCGATCGCAGTGATCAAAAGTTGGTATTTTTGGCAAATTAACCCCAGTTTACCTAGTACATGGCAATATTGGTTAATTATTGGGGCAGGAGCGGCGGCCATTCTCGGCCATAGTAAATCAATTTTTCTGAATTTTACTGGCGGAAAATCCGTTGCTACCAGTATCGGGGTATTATTGGTGATGAGTCCTTTCGTAGCCTTAAGCACGATCGCCGTCTTTGGGATCAGTATTGCATTATCTCGCATAGTCTCTTTAAGTTCCATTGCAGGGGCGATCGCCGTGATCCTCTTAATGATTATATTTAAACAACCCTTACCCTATATTTTATTTGCCAGTTTTGCGGGAATATATGTTATTGTTCGTCATCAAGCTAATATTAGTCGTTTATTAGCCGGAACAGAACCAAAAATTGGTCAAAAATTATCTAAAACCGAAAGTTAAAAATATCAAAATTAAAGATAAAATAAATTTTTTAAACTTAATCAAGTTAAATCAGAATTTAACAAAGATTATTTTTTTTGATTTAAGTTTAAAGTACACTAAATTAAGTTTAGTGTAAGATTGATCTTAAACTTAAGCCTCTAACCCAATTGATTTAATCTCATTTTACTATGACTCAATCTCTAAAAAAACAAATTACAGATCTCAAAAAACGAATTGAAGCCGCTAAAGGTACACCTGCCGAGGCCACTTTTCAAGAAATTCTTGCTGACTTAGAAAAACAACTTCAACAAGAAGAACCATCAAAAACGAGAAAAACTAAGGCTAAAATAGCCAAAGAAACAACAACACAAAGCCCTGAAACTGCAACTGTTGAAGTTGCACCCGTTGAAAAAGTAACACAGGAAACCCCCACCCCCGAAGTTTCCAGCAGTGAGGAAACATCAGGCGAAAAACCAGAAAAAGAGAAAAAAGAGAAAAAAGCAAAAAGAGAACCCTCTCCCTACTTTTTCCAAGCCGTTGGCCAGTTACGCACTACCATTTATCGCAAAGAAGATAAAAGTGGCTGGTATATTGAACAGGCACAAACTCAATATGATCTGGCGATCCCTAAAAAATTACAATATGTAATTCATTTTGTTGAAGAAAGAGAATTAACTTTAACTGTTTATCCTCAGGTTCGCTATGAAAAAGGTGATAGAGATAACTGTAAAATTTATTTTAAATTAGTAGGTTGGTCGGAAGAACGCTCTCCTAATGAGGGTTTGTTCATTCTTAAAGGAATTTGGCAATTTATCCCCCAATATAAACGTCCTGTAGTCAGTATTTATCGTAACCAGAGAAAATGGGATGGCGATCGCTGTAAGGCTAGTCATATTCCGGTTTTATGGAAAGACTCACCCCTTAAACCTTTTAAATTTAATCCTAAAGCTGAAACTCAAGGTGAAAAATATTTTGCCCAACTTCATACTAAATTTATCCCACGCTTAAATACTTTTGGTGTGGTGGAAGAAATTGGAGAATCAACTTTAAGAGTTCCTAAATATATTAAACCTGTTAAAGTAGACCCCACTAAAGCCGATTCTATCAAAGAAGATACCACTGCGAAAGGTAAAGGCAAAGGTAAGGGTAAAGCTAAAACTGAGGGGCAAACTGAAGTTAAAGCTGAAGTTACAACGGAAGTTACAACGGAAGTTACAACGGAAGTTAAAGCTGGGGTAACAACCGAAGCAAAAACTAAGGCTAAAACTGAGGTGACAACGGAAGTTAAAGCTGAAGCTAAAACCAAGGCTAAAACTAAAGCGAAAAAAGAAGTTCCTCCCGAAACAACGGCCGAAGTTAAACCAGAAGTTGCCCCTGAAGCACCTGTAGAAGTCAAAGCACAAGTTACTCCCGAAGTAACACCAGACACCACCGCCGAAACAACGGCCGAAACCAAACCTAAAGCTAAAACCACTAGAACTAAAGCTAAAACTAAAAAATAAACAACTTTAGACCCTAGTAAACTGGTCACTGGCCGCTCAAATTACTAACTCTTTGATTTTATGTCATGATCGAAGAATCACAATTAAAAAAATTTATTGTAAATTATTACTCTTAATCATCATAATGTTATGGATAATCAAGATTGGATTAAACAACTTTTAATGATTGGTGTTGGTACGACTTCTCTTGTGACAGAAAAACTCAAAGAAGTTAGTGACGAATGGGTCAAAGAAGGTAAAATTAACCCTGATCAAGCTAAAGGTTTTGTTGATGATCTTATGGATCATCTTAAGTCTGAACAAAGCAATTTTGAAGCCCAAATAGAACGTCAAATGCGTAATCTTTTACAAGATATTGGCGTTCCCCGTCAATCTGAAATGGATGAATTACGAGGACGTATTGATCGTTTAGAAAGACAAGTTAGAGACTTAGAAAATAAGCTTTGGCGCTAGTTCAATTACCAATTACCAATTACCAATAACTAATTTTTTATTATTGAAAATGAAAGAAATTTTAATCAGTTTAGGTGTTGTTTTAACCTGTTTAGTGATCTTAGTTGTTACCGTTATTTTTAATAATAATCCCAAACAAACGGCGATCGCTGATGAATTAAATAACCGTCCACAGGTGACTATTAATGAGACAATACAAGAATCAACTAACAATACAACAGAGGAAACTATCAACATGACAACGGAAAAGGTCATTACCACAGAGTCTGGACTACAATATGTAGAACTCAAAGAAGGCACAGGTGCAACTCCCCAAAAAAGGCAAAAAGTAACCGTTCATTACACCGGAACTCTTGAAGATGGCTCAAAATTCGATTCTTCGCGCGATCGCAATAGTCCCTTTCAATTTAACATCGGTGTGGGACAAGTGATCAAAGGATGGGATGAGGGAGTCGGCACGATGAAAGTTGGCGGACGGCGTAAACTCATTATTCCCTCAGAATTAGGTTATGGATCACGGGGTGCAGGTGGGGTAATACCTCCCAATGCTACCTTAATTTTTGATGTAGAATTACTCAGTATCGGCTAATTTCAGCCAGTAGAGACGTAAAATTTTACGTCTCTACAATCAAAAATTATTCTTTTTTTATTCAAAGAGGATTAATTATGAACAATATCACAATTGATTGTCATTCTATTAATTTAACCGACTCAAATTAAATTTATGAGAGGATAAAAATAAGTGAGATTACATATAGCAATCCTAAATAGGTCATAACAGATATAATATTAATTATAATCTAAATTCAAGGAAAAAAAAATGAACATTATTTCTGAGTTAAATGATTTTATCAATCAAACAAAAGAGGCTAAAGAAATAAAAAGGGCTTTAGCTGTCAAAATGATTTTAGAAGGAAAATCATACCATGAAGTAAAAGAATTATTACAAGTTTCTCATAGCTTTATTAGTATGTGGAAAAATCAAGCTCTTTTTTGTGGAGTAGAAAGCTTGAAATTACAGTTTAAAGGAACTAAAAGTGAATTAAAACCAGAAGAAAAAGACCAAGTTATTAATTGGTTAAGAGAGCAAGAATATTTAAGATTATCAGATTTAAAAATTTATTTAGAGCGAGAATATAATATTATTTATAAATCCAATCAAAGTTATTATAGTTTGCTCAAAGAAGCGAAAATAAGTTGGAAAAAACTCAAAAAAGAATCCGGCTAAAAATGACGAATTAGTCGAAGCTAAAAAAAAAGAAATCAGTGAAAAATTAGAGATTTGGAAAAAGAAATAGAGAGTGGAGAGCTTGTAGTGTTTATGATTGATGAATGTCATTTACTTTGGGGAGACATTTTAGGTTATGTTTGGGGAAGAACAGATCAAAGAATAGAAATTCCCATTAAAAATGAAAAAAGCCGACAAACTTATTATGGGGCATTAGACTATCAAACTAAAGAATTTATTGTCAAAGAATATGAAAGTGGAAATACAGAAAATACGATCAAATTTATCAAGTATTTACTATCAAAAAGAAAAGGAAAAAGATTAGCAATATTTTGGGATGGAGCAACCTATCATGACTCAAAAGAATTTAGGGAGTATTTAACTATAATAAATCAAGATTTATTGGAAGAAGAATGGTTAATTACTTGTCATAAATTTGCCCCTAATGCTCCAGAACAAAATCCGGTAGAAGATATTTGGCTACAAGTGAAAAATTTTATTAGACAATTCTATCATTTATGTAAATCATTTAAAATAGTAAAGTGGCTATTTAAGTTTTTTGCGCATGGTCAAATATTTGATTTCCCCAAACTTTATCAATATGGAATTTTGCCACAACCTATTTAGGATTGCTATATCTTGTAAGGTAACGAAACCCAACATTTGATAAAAAATTAGATAAGTTCAATTTATTGAACGATCGCTGTTAGCCTTGAAATTCATTTCAAGGCTTTATCAATACTTTTAGGGTTAACTTTTAATCAATTACCCGCAATGAAATTAATTTCATTGCTAATATAAATCGTTCAATAAATTGAACTAAGAATTGCATTTTAACCTCGACTTTGAAAACGCCCTGAGTTGATAGGAGTAAAAATTAAATTCACCCCTACCAAATTAATTAAAATAAGTTTAAATCAGTTACTGCCCCTAAACTGGAAGAAGAAACTAATTTCGCATATTTCCCTAATACCCCTCTAGTGTAACGGGGGGCAGGAGGTTGCCATTTGGCGCGGCGTTGTGCTAATTCTTCCTCAGATACGTTAATCTGTAATAACTTTTCATGCGCATCAATGGTAATACTGTCTCCCTCTTGCACAAGGGCAATATTACCCCCTACATAAGCCTCTGGCGCAACGTGACCAACCACTAGGCCATAAGTACCACCTGAAAAACGTCCATCGGTGATTAAACCCACTTTATCACCTAAACCAGCCCCAATAATGGCAGAGGTAGGCGCTAACATTTCCCGCATACCTGGCCCACCTTTAGGCCCTTCATAACGCACGATCACTACGTCACCTTCTTTAATTTTTCCGGCTAAAATAGCGTCTAAACATTCTTCTTCAGACTCGAAAACTCTAGCAGGGCCGGTAATTTTGGGATTTTTCACACCGCTAATTTTCGCCACTGATCCCTCTTGTGCTAAATTACCTTTTAAAATGGCTAAATGTCCCTCTTGATATAAAGGATTATCCCATTGACGGATCACATCTTGATCGGCCGGAGGTTGATCGGGTATATCTTTTAAGACTTCCGCAATAGTTTGACCCGAAATAGTAAGGGCATCTCCATGTAATAAGCCGTTATTTAATAACATTTTCATGACTTGGGGAATACCACCAGCATTATGTAGATTAACGGTAACATATTTACCTGACGGTTTTAAGTCACAAATAACAGGCACTCTTTGACGGATCGTTTCAAAGTCGTCAATAGTTAGGGGTACACCAATGGTATTGGCGATCGCCAGTAAATGTAATACCGCATTAGTGGAGCCACCCACCGCCATGATCACGGAAATGCCATTTTCAAAGGCTTTACGGGTTAAAATATCTTTCGGTAAAATCTGCTTTTTAATGGCATTAACTAAGGCTTTAGCTGACTCGGCGGTGCTTTCCGCTTTTTCCGCATCTTCGGCGGCCATGGTGGAAGAATAGGGTAAACTCATACCCATCGCTTCAAAAGCACTTGACATGGTATTAGCAGTAAACATCCCACCACAGGATCCCGCACCCGGACAAGAATTTTTCTCGATCGCTAATAACTCTTGATCATCAATTTTACCCGCGCTATGTTTACCAACCGCTTCAAAAGCACTAACAACCGTTAGATCTTCACCCTTATAATGACCGGGTTTAATTGTACCACCATAGACAAAAATCGAAGGGATATTCATTCTAGCCATAGCGATCATTGCCCCCGGCATATTCTTATCACAACCGCCGATCGCTATTACACCGTCCAAACTTTGCCCATTACAAACCGTTTCGATCGAGTCGGCGATCACATCACGGGAAACGAGGGAATATTTCATCCCTTCCGTACCCATGGAAATACCATCACTAATGGTGATCGTGCCGAATAGTTGAGGCATACCACCCGCCTCTAAAATGGCACTTTCGGCACGTTTAGCAAGATCATTGATCCCCATATTACAGGGGGTAATGGTACTATAACCATTAGCCACCCCCACGATCGGCTTAATAAAATCATTATCGCCAAAACCAACAGCCCTTAACATGGCACGGTTAGGAGTACGCGCCGCACCTTGGGTAATAACTTTACTTCTAAGATTATCTGACATAATTTTTGTATTGAATTTAACATCTCTATAATATAATAGAAATAAAAAAATTAAGCTATCATCAACAAAAATTTTAAGGAGAAATAGCCAAAATGAGTAATTATACTTGGCAATATATTCAAGATCACAAACAAGCAACTAAAAGATTATTGGGAATTAATTATGAACAATTAGAACTGCTAATTGCACATCTTTTAATCTTGGAGAAACAAGCAAAAGAAGAATCCGAAAAACAAAAAACTAGAATTATCAATTCAGGGGGTGGTAGAGAGAGTAAACTTTCAAAAGAAAACCAGATTATTTTGACTTTAATTTATTTAAGACATCATCTGAGTTTTCAACTATTAGGTATCGTCTTTCAAGTAAGTGAATCAACAGCCAATAATTTGTTTGATTATTGGCAAAAATTATGAGAGAAGCTTTGCCATGCTCTTTACTAGAACAAGTAAAAAGTCCCCAGAAAAAATAGAAGAAATGTTGGAAAAATTGAAGGAAAATGAATTATTAGTAGATAGTGAAGAACAGCCAAGAGAAAGACCTTTAGACTATGAAGAACAGAAAAAATGTTATAGTGGAAAAAATGTGAACATACTTTTAAAAATCAATTAATTAGTCTTCCAAAAGGCCGAGATATTGTGGATGTAGTGGCGGGAAAACCAGGGCGCTTCAAGTGATATTAACATCTGTCGTCAAAATCTTAATAAGTTTGGGATAGATCAAAGGTTTAAAGGGGATAAAGCTTATGTGGGAGAGCCACAAATTATTACCCCAAAGAAAAAACCGAAAAAGGAGTATTAACTCAGGAAGAAAAAGAAGAAAATAAAAAGATTTCATCGGTAAGAATATTTATAGAACATTTAATTAGAATCATAAAAATATGGCGAGTAGCAAGAGAAAGATTTAGATTAAGAAAAGATAAATATCAGTCAGTATTTTTAACAGTTTGTGGGTTAGTGAGATTAAGAATTGAGAGTTTAGTTTTAGAAATAGTGAAATCATCGTCATCAAGTGAAGTAATTGATGTTTTAATCAGTCATACTTTTGGGAGGAAATTAGATTTAGAGGAAATTTTGACGTGAAATTAACTTTACAGCGATTGATTGCTGAGTGCTGATTAAAGATGAAACTGTTACCATATAAGCTTTATCAGTTATTGGAGATGTCTACTCACCCTCGCATCAATTGCGACCTTGCGACGTTCCGCTTCACGGGCAAAGGTACAAAAGCGTTCCCAACTGCACATTTGACGTAAGCCTTCATCGGGTAAAGAAGTTAACCAATCTTCTAGTCGAGAATGAGGCTCATGGCGGTGGGATTGATTGTTATAATGGACTAAAAACCGCATCAACCAAGCATTGGCCTGCCCTTCCGTTTCTGGCTCATGGAGATGATAGAGAGTTTCGTGCATCTCTTTAACGGTACGAAAAGGACGCTCTACCTTCCCTTTGACCTAGCGGTGACTCTTGTACCATCCTTTCCGGCGCTTATGTGGGTTTTCACTTCCACACCCAGTAAACTCATCACCTTCTGAAAGACCAGACTTCGGGCGATGGGACCGTTATCCAGATATAACATCTGGGGAATGCCTTGAAAGGGAAAGTTCTCAACGGTTTTGGCAGACATAGCGTTAAAAAGGAAACGTAAAGCCGCTTCTACATCCTCCCCATAGACTTGATGGTATTCTTGATAGGCAACGCCACTGCGGTCATCTACGACGCTATAAAGCATGAGGAGGGGACGACCTTTCCCCTCAGCCCATTCAGGTATATTTTTCAAGTGTTTGAGGTCTGAGGGACTTAAATCAAAATGCCAACATTGATTACTCTGTTGGGCTTGAAACCTAACGGCGGGGTTGACGTAAAAGGGTTTGGTGGTCATAACCCCATTGCTTGAGATAACGATTGATCGTCGCTGGTTTTAATAATCCCACCGGAGCTTGAAGATGTCCGTCCGGGTTTCAATTCCATGTTCTTCTAAGAGCCGAATCGCTGTTACAGTAGATAAATGTCGTCCCTTGCGGTTATTCGTCCGAATTTTTAAGGCGGCAATTACTTCACAGTAACGCTCTAAGGTCACTTTTGGCATGACTCGAGGTTGTCCATAATCTCCTCTTTTGGTAGGGTATAGATGATTAGTTTCTCGTAAAGCTCGATAAACGGTATGTTCGGATACACCGTACAGGTGTGCCACTTCTTGGAGGATTTGGCGACGTTCACTGCATCGAGGCGGTAGTTGTCCTAAGCGTTGTTGAAGGTCAAGCAGGGCTGAGGTGGGGATTCTTTTCTTGTTCATATTTCCCCTCCATGAGCTTTTTTTCGTGCCAACCAGTCATAAAGTGTGGAGGGGGAACATTCAATTAATTTAGCAATAGAGCGTTTACTGATTCCTTTTGCTAAATAACCTCTAATTTGAGACTCATATTGATCCAATTTTAGTGATTCTGACCTTGCTCCTTTCGGTCGTCCCAACTTCCTGCCTTCCGCTTTGAGTTTTGCCAGTGCTTCCTTGGTTCTAATGGAGATTAATTCCCGTTCAATTTCGGCTAAACCTAAGATTGTAGCGGCGATCCGACTTTGGAGGTCTTCGGCAATCACCAGATTTTGTTTAGCAATATGAACGCAAATACCTCTGTGGAGACAACATTCGAGTATTTCTAACACTTGCAAGGTGGAACGAGCCATACGACTTATTTCCGCAAAAATGACTACATCCCCTGATTGGGCAGTTTCTTGTAATAATTGTCCCATTGACCTTTCACGCCAAGGGTTACGCCCAGAAACTTTCTCACAGATGAATTTAACGGGAGCTAAACCTTTATTGTTGGCATATTCGAGGATGCCATGACGTTGATTATCCACATCTTGATGGTCTGTGGACACTCGTAAATAGGCATAAACGACCATAAAAGACAGATTTACAAACAAAACCTTTTTAGATTTTAATTAGACGGATATGCTCTAGTTTATACCAGATTGACCGTACATAAATCACTAATTTAAACTATCCTTTTTTCTGGACACTTTTTCCTCAAGTCTCCCTTATTTTAGTCTCTGTCTATCTTTTCGCCTATTTGCAAATAATCTGGTTTTGAGTTCTTGTTTGCGCGTTGTTTGCAAATAATGTGGTTTCATTTGCAGATAATGTGGTTTTGAAGGGGGTCTTATTTGCAGTTAATGTGGTTTCAAAATTGACTTGTTTGCGCGTCGAGGCGATCTTGTTTGCAGTTCGTTACAGTTAGCATAAACCTTCAAACTAATTCTTTGTTGATGAGGTTTAGTTTTATTTGAATTTGGCTTAGGTGGTAATGTCGCACTCAGATATAACCTATTCCCTATTTGCTGAATCGCTACACCTAACTTTGCCGACTTTAACCGCTCATTTGCTTGTTTTATTTTTTCTTCCATAATAAACCTTGCTTAAACTTTGCTTAAATTTTTACTTCCATTATTGCTTATAATGATATATCGTGATACATTTACAAAAACTAACAAAAACCTAAAAGTCTTGTATATCAAGGCTTTTAGGTTTTTATAGACATCGAAAATATGCCAAGAGGCGGAATTGAACCGCCGACACGAGGATTTTCAGTCCACTGCTCTACCAACTGAGCTATCTCGGCTTGGATAACACTTTTTTTAAGTGCTTCAGTAATATAACATGGATTTTTGAAAAAAGCAAGGGTTTTTATTTTTTTTTCAAAAATTTTGATTTTCTTGATCTGGTAAGGTTTTTCAGATTTTTCTATCGGAAAGATACCATTATTTAACGGTAATTGTCAAGGAATCTGAACCATACAAGTGGATGAAATAGTCCTTTCTTCTAGTGGTAGCTCAGTGAGAGGGAAAGGAAACAAACATCTATCTTAAGGCGTGAGCCTATAAGGTGACAAGTTTCCTTTCGATCGCAAGTTAGTGCTATTGTTTCAATAAATCTAATGTTGTTTTAGCTTTTGTTAAGTTATAGGGGAAGGGTTTTGGTCTTGGGATATAATCTTTACGATTGCCTTGACCATGACGTAAAACCGCATTAACTAATAAACAATCTTCTTTATTTGGGTTAATGGCACCATGTAAAACACCTGGCGGAATAGTAACAACTTGAGGATGACCATCGCTCAAGGGAATATATTGATACTGACGATCTAATAAGACAACTAAAATAAAACTGCCCTTGACAACTAACAGTTGATCCGTCTGAAAACGATGGACAAATAAATCGTCATTAGCTCCGGCCGGAACTTTGACTAACATCGTTTCATGACTAGCTTGAGGGGTATAAAATTCACTCATACCCCCTTGGATTGATTCTAGTGGGCGAATGGAAACTTCTTTTTTGAGTGCCATACAAGCTCTTTAAATTTGTTTTGATTTTAGTATATTTTTATGTTTCGATCCTAATCCAACAAATATAAATTTTTGTTAAATTTTGTACAAATATGTTAATTAGTTTGAAAATCTATTCTCAAACAACTGTCAGGTGATTTTTTCAATGGTGGGATGTGGAATAAATAGTTGCAGTAATTTTAGATCATGATTAAACTGAATAAATATTACAGCTAATTTTTCTCATTTGGGTTGCACCATGAACATGGAAACCTTAGAATTTGTCATTTATCCCGATGGTCGGGTTAAAGAAACAGTAACAGGCATAATCGGCTCGTCTTGTCAAGAAGTAACCGCCGCTATTGAAGCTCAACTAGGGCGTGTTATTTCGACCCAGACCACTGCCGAATATTTTGCCCAAACTAATCATCAGTCGGCTCAAAGCTTAAATCAAGCTAGTTTTAGCGATTGGTAATTTTTCAGGTGCATTTTTGTTAAATTGCATTTTTTTATATTTTTTCATCTTAATCAATCTTAATTAATTTTGATTTAAAATATGTCTCATTTTACGAATATTAAAACCGAACTCCGTAACCTAATTTCTTTAAAATCGGCTTTAACTGATTTAGGGATTGAATGGAAAGAGGGTTCTGCACCTGTAAGGGGGTATCAAGGTCAAACTCGTACTGCTCAATTAGTAGTTGAACAGGATAATAACTATGATATTGGCTTTTGTTGGAATGGTGAGGAATATGAGTTAGTTGCTGATTTTCAATATTGGCAACAGCCTTTATCGGTAGATGGTTTTTTACAACGTATTACTCAGCGTTACGCTTATCATACAGTGGTTAATGAAACTACTAATCAAGGTTTCCAGATTGCTCAAGAGGAAAAAAATCAAGATGGCTCGATCCGTCTTGTTTTACAACGCTGGAGTTAAATCTAGTCATCAGTGATCGGTGACAAATGACTAATGACAATCTATTTTATTTTGAGAATTATCTATCATGAGTTACGAATTAACGCAAACATCGGGTTTTGAGCCAGAGTTGGGGGGGATTTTCCGAGATGAGTCCAATCGTACGGGTTTTGAACCGGAGTTAGGTGGCCAGGTGCGTCAAAAAGGTGTTTATGTGGATGAAAAAACTTGTATTGGTTGTAAACATTGCGCCCATGTAGCCCCTCATACTTTTTATATTGAACCAAGTCAGGGTAGATCAAGGGTTTTTAATCAAAATGGGGAGTCAGAGGAGTTGTTACAGGAGGCGATCGATACTTGTCCGGTAGACTGTATTCATTGGGTAGATTATACTGAGTTAAAACGATTGGAAATTGAGAGAAAAAATCAATTGATTAAGCCTTTAGGTTTTCCCCAACATTCTTAGCACTCTTTTAGGGCTTTAACTTGAATTATTCATGAAAAGAAAAAAAGCTTTGCTGAATTAGGGTATGATAGGGGACAGAAGGGGGAATTGTTACACCCTCGAATTTTAGATAATCAATTAATAACTATAAATAACTGGTTGATCTTCTTGAGAAATAATAGTTTTACCTTTGAAATTAACCGCTAAAATAGAAACAGTTTCCTCCCCTAAAATATCACCTCGAAATAATACTTGATCCGGTTGTTTTTTACTCCACCCTAATAACACTGTATAATCATATTCGATTGATTCTTTAGGCGAAAGTGTACGAGTTTTATTTTCATTGCGATCCCAAATTACGGCATAATCAAACATCATTGAACTATTAAAAATTCCCTCAAATTGTCTGGCTAAAATTTGATCGCCTTTAATTGACCAAGAAATAGGAATTAAAATGGCAATTGTGCCGGGTTGGTGCGCTTGTGTGTTAATCTGAAAAGGGTTATCCGCTAAAGGTGTATCGGCGGTAATTAATCTTAATTCGCCACTTTCCAAATTTTCAATAAACATCACACTATTAACCCGACATTGACCAAGTTCAGGATTAACTTCCATGGAAACTCGACTATAAGCACAATATTTTTGATCCGGTGATAGTAAAGAGGGAGTACGATAATAACGGGTTTCTTCAATTTGGGGATAGTTTAAATAATTTTGATAAGTTTCCATTACCCAATTCCAAGGTACGGGATGGGGGCTATTGAGGGGATCATCCACTAAATTGTTATTTTGAGGGGCAAAATAATCGTTAAAGGTGTGTGAGAAAACTTCTGAGATCATAATATTTTTTCTGACAAAGTTAATCGCTTAATGGTCTTGATTGGTAAAACTTTGATAACCATTAGTTTATGATAGTTTTTCAGAAAAATTTGCTATTAGCTGGAAAATTTTAACTTTTTTTAACGGTTTTTCCCTCAAAGTGTCATAGCGCATTTTTTCTTGAAGTGGGTAGTTGTTACACTTGAGCATTTACTGGTCACTGATCACTGTAATTGTCTGTATCTGTTAACAAATAGCAAAAAAAATTTTTTTTAGCTATAAAGACAGATTAAAATATTGCAAAATATGTAAATTTGATCTTATACCAGAAATTCTATGCCACGTCGTAACGATTTAAAAAAAATTTTACTTTTGGGATCCGGCCCTATTATTATTGGTCAAGCTTGTGAATTTGATTATTCAGGAACTCAGGCTTGTAAAGCCTTGCGAGAAGAAGGTTATGAGGTTATCTTAGTTAACTCTAACCCTGCTACCATTATGACCGATCCGGAAATGGCCGATCGCACTTATGTTGAGCCTTTAACCCCTGATATTGTGGCTAAAGTGATTGAAAAAGAACGCCCTGATGCTTTATTGCCTACCATGGGCGGCCAAACTGCTTTAAATGTGGCGGTAGCTTTAGCGAAAAATGGCACTTTGGAAAAATATGGGGTTGAGTTGATCGGGGCTAAACTTCCGGCCATCGAAATGGCCGAAGATCGGGATCTGTTTAAGGAAGCAATGAAGCGCATTGGTGTACCTGTCTGCCCTTCTGGTATTGTCACGGATCTGGAGTCGGCCATGAGAGTGGCTGAAGAAATTGGCAGTTATCCTCTTATTTCTCGCCCTGCTTTTACGATGGGGGGTAGTGGCGGTGGGATCGCCTATAACCAAGAAGAATACATCGAATTAGTTAAATATGGCTTAGAAATTTCCCCTGTTTCTCAATTATTAATCGAAAAATCCCTTTTAGGTTGGAAGGAATATGAGTTAGAAGTTATGAGGGATTTAGCTGATAATGTGGTGATTATCTGCTCGATCGAAAATATTGATCCGATGGGTATTCATACTGGAGACTCCATCACCGTTGCTCCTGCTCAAACTTTAACAGATAAAGAATATCAAAGATTAAGAGATTATTCTTTAAAAATTATCCGTGAAATCGGAGTTGAAACAGGAGGTTCTAATATTCAATTCTCCGTTAATCCTGTTAATGGAGATGTAATTGTTATTGAAATGAATCCCCGTGTTTCCCGCTCCTCTGCTTTAGCCTCTAAAGCCACTGGTTTTCCCATCGCTAAGTTTGCCTCTAAGTTAGCGGTAGGCTACACTTTAGACGAAATTACTAACGATATTACCAAGAAAACCCCGGCCTCCTTTGAGCCTACTATTGACTATGTAGTAACAAAAATTCCCCGTTTTGCCTTTGAAAAATTCCCCGGCTCTGAGCCTATTTTAACCACTCAAATGAAGTCCGTAGGGGAAGCTATGGCGATCGGGCGTACTTTCCAAGAGTCTTTCCAAAAAGCTTTAAGATCCCTAGAAACGGGGCGTTATGGCTTTGGTTGTGATAAAGATGAAACTTTACCCTCTTTATCCCATATTCGGGGGAGTTTACGCACCCCCAACCCTGAAAGAATCTTCTCCGTTTATCATGCTTTAAAATTAGGAATGAGTGTAGAGGAAATTTATGAATTAACTGGAATTGATATTTGGTTTTTAGATAAATTTGCTGAGTTATTAGAGATTGAAAAGTTTTTAAAACGTACTCCCCTAGAGCAAATTAGTAAAAAAGAGATGCTCCTAATTAAGCAACATGGTTTCAGCGATCGCCAACTTGCCTTTGCTACCAATACAACCGAGGATGAAGTGAGGGCATACCGGAAAGAATTAAGAGTTTTTCCTGTTTATAAATTAGTTGATACCTGTGCGGCAGAATTTGAGTCTTCTACCCCCTACTATTACTCTACTTATGATCAAGGGGAGTCGGAGATCCAACCCTCCGATAAGAGTAAAGTGATGATCTTAGGAGGAGGGCCTAACCGCATCGGCCAAGGGATCGAGTTTGATTATTGTTGTTGTCATGCCTCTTTTTCGCTCTCTGATGACGGTTTTGAGACCATTATGGTTAATTCTAACCCTGAAACTGTCTCAACGGACTATGACACCAGCGATCGCCTTTATTTTGAGCCTTTAACCAAGGAAGATGTGTTAAATATCATTGAAGCGGAAAACCCTGAAGGGGTGATCGTTCAATTTGGAGGGCAAACTCCCTTAAAATTAGCTGTACCACTGCAAAACTATTTTAATAGTGAGTATTGTCACGTTCAAACTAAAATTTGGGGAACTTCTCCAGACTCCATTGATACCGCCGAAGATCGGGAAAAATTTGAGCGGATCCTCCACGAATTGAATATAAAACAACCTCCCAACGGCATCGCTCGTAATTATCAAGAAGCGTTAAGGGTTGCCCGTAGAATTGGCTATCCGGTGGTAGTACGTCCGTCTTATGTTTTAGGGGGTCGTGCTATGGAAATTGTTTATTCTGATGACGAATTAAAACATTATATGACCTACGCCGTCCAAATTGAGCCGGATCACCCCATTTTAATTGATAAATTCTTAGAAAATGCGATCGAGGTTGACGTAGATGCCCTTTGCGATCGCACAGAAAAAGTGGTGATCGGCGGTATTATGGAACATATTGAACAAGCGGGGATCCATTCCGGTGACTCAGCTTGTTCCATTCCCTATACTTCGCTTTCTGAGGATGTAACAACTACCATTCGCCAATGGACAGAAGCCCTCGCCAAAGCTCTTAAAGTAGTGGGTTTAATGAATATTCAATATGCGATCCAAGGGGAACAGGTGTATATTTTAGAAGCCAACCCCCGAGCCTCTCGCACCGTGCCTTATGTGTCTAAAGCCACCGGCCGCCCCCTCGCCACCATCGCCTCCCGTGTGATGTCAGGGAAAACCCTTGAGGAGTTAGGGGTAACACAGGAAATTATGCCTAAACATATCGCCGTTAAAGAGGCTGTTTTGCCCTTTGATAAGTTTCATGGTGCGGATACCCTTTTAGGCCCAGAAATGCGCTCTACAGGTGAAGTAATGGGCATTGACAGCGATTTTGGTAAAGCCTTTGCTAAAGCCGAGATCGCCGCCGGAGTAAACCTAGCTTTATCAGGTACGGTTTTTGTGTCCATGAATAACCGTGATAAAGAGGCGGTAGTGCCTGTAATGAAAGAGTTTAAGGAGTTAGGCTTTAAAATTGTAGCCACGTCAGGAACTCGTGAAGTTTTAAAGGATAACGGGATCGAGGGAGTGGAGACGGTGTTAAAACTCCATGAAGGTCGCCCCCACGTTTTAGACTGGATCAAAAACCGAGATATTCAGTTTATTGTGACGACTCCGAGCGGTGAGGAGTCTCAAGTTGACGGGCGTTTGATCCGCCGTAGTGCCTTAGACTATAAACTCCCGATCATTACCACGATCGCAGGTGCTAAAGCCACCGTAGCGGCGATCCGCTCTTTACAACAAGAACCTCTTGATGTGAAGGCTTTACAGGATTATTTGAATTAATTGAGTTGTTATTCTTGTGGGAGCATGACAGATTAAATTTTATGATTAAATTAATAATTTTATGATGTCATGCCCCTACAGATTATGCTAAGATTGTCAATTATTTATTGTTCTTATAAAAGTTTATGTATCAACAAATGAATCTTTTAGAAATACCAATATCAAATCAAACTTTACTATCAACAAATGCAATTGAAAAGAAAAAAATTGTTTCTGTTGATGGTGAAGTAATTTTTTATCCTAATTTTTTTAATTTGAAAGAAAGTAATAAGTTTTTTCAAGATTTGGAACAAAATACTAATTGGCGACAAGATTATATTAAATTTTTTGGGAAAACCATGCCTTTACCAAGGTTAACTGCTTGGTATGGAGATGAAGGAAAATCTTATATTTATTCAGGAATAGAACAACATCCAGATGCTTGGAATCCTACTTTAATAGAGATTAAAAATAAAATAGAAACAATAGCTAAAGTAAAATTTAATAGTGTTTTATTAAACTTTTATCGCAACGGACAAGATAGCGTATCATGGCATAGTGATGATGAACCAGAATTAGGAAAAAATCCGATTATTGCCTCAGTTAGTTTTGGCGGAACTCGTAAATTTTGTTTGAAACATAAAACAGAATCAACTAGAAAAATTGAAATAGATTTGCCTCATGGTAGTTTATTATTAATGCAAGGTGAAACTCAACATCATTGGCTTCATCAAATACCTAAAACTAAAAAAGAAGTAAAACCTCGTATTAATTTAACTTTTAGAATTATCAATTAAATTGACAAGTTTTATTTTTTCCCATGATGGATAATATATATAGCAATCCTAAATAGGTCATAACAGATATAATATTAATTATAATCTAAATTCAAGGAAAAAAAAATGAACATTATTTCTGAGTTAAATGATTTTATCAATCAAACAAAAGAGGCTAAAGAAATAAAAAGGGCTTTAGCTGTCAAAATGATTTTAGAAGGAAAATCATACCATGAAGTAAAAGAATTATTACAAGTTTCTCATAGCTTTATTAGTATGTGGAAAAATCAAGCTCTTTTTTGTGGAGTAGAAAGCTTGAAATTACAGTTTAAAGGAACTAAAAGTGAATTAAAACCAGAAGAAAAAGACCAAGTTATTAATTGGTTAAGAGAGCAAGAATATTTAAGATTATCAGATTTAAAAATTTATTTAGAGCGAGAATATAATATTATTTATAAATCCAATCAAAGTTATTATAGTTTGCTCAAAGAAGCGAAAATAAGTTGGAAAAAACTCAAAAAAGAATCCGGCTAAAAATGACGAATTAGTCGAAGCTAAAAAAAAAGAAATCAGTGAAAAATTAGAGATTTGGAAAAAGAAATAGAGAGTGGAGAGCTTGTAGTGTTTATGATTGATGAATGTCATTTACTTTGGGGAGACATTTTAGGTTATGTTTGGGGAAGAACAGATCAAAGAATAGAAATTCCCATTAAAAATGAAAAAAGCCGACAAACTTATTATGGGGCATTAGACTATCAAACTAAAGAATTTATTGTCAAAGAATATGAAAGTGGAAATACAGAAAATACGATCAAATTTATCAAGTATTTACTATCAAAAAGAAAAGGAAAAAGATTAGCAATATTTTGGGATGGAGCAACCTATCATGACTCAAAAGAATTTAGGGAGTATTTAACTATAATAAATCAAGATTTATTGGAAGAAGAATGGTTAATTACTTGTCATAAATTTGCCCCTAATGCTCCAGAACAAAATCCGGTAGAAGATATTTGGCTACAAGTGAAAAATTTTATTAGACAATTCTATCATTTATGTAAATCATTTAAAATAGTAAAGTGGCTATTTAAGTTTTTTGCGCATGGTCAAATATTTGATTTCCCCAAACTTTATCAATATGGAATTTTGCCACAACCTATTTAGGATTGCTATATAACTATATTTTAGAAGGATTAAAAAACTCAGGTTATTTTTATAACCCCAGAGTTCACGGCACATTTGAAAATTATCTTCAATCATTAAAAAAAGATGCAAAATTGTTATGGGATTCTTTTAGAAATAATTTAGTTAAAGTTGAATATTCTAATAAGAATATTCAAGCAGTATATTTAATTAGGTATTATCCTCATTATGTTGAAATGAGTTTAGAGGTATTCCGTTTGTTAACAACAGAATTAACTCAACAAGAACAAATTAAAGTTTGTTTTTTTGGTTCTGGTCCTTGTCCTGAATTAGTTGGATTAATTCAATTTTTAACAGAACATTCTTCTATTGATCATAATATTCAAGCAATTTCTTATGATATTATACCATTTACAAAAAGTAAGTTCAGGGTTAGTATAGGAATAGATTAACAGGAGCAATAGTATGTCAGGAATATCAAAAATAGAAGTAATTGAATCAGCAGATACACTAAAAAATCTCATGAAACAACAAAAAACAGCTTTGAATTTTGCCAAAGTTCAAGCTTTATATCTTTGGAAAATTCAAGTGGCTGAAACGATCAGATACTTAGCGGTAATGATGGGGCGTAGTGAGAGAACAATTTACGAATGGTTTCACTTATATAAGACGGAAGGATTAGACGCATTATTACAAGAACATAATAAAACAGGAAGACCAAAAAAACTAGAGCTAGAAACAGTGGCTCTAGTCAAAAAAGAATTAAGTGAGCCTCAAGGATTTAACAGTTATCAAGAAATAAAAATATGGTTATTTACTTGTCAAGATATTGAGATAAGTTACACCACAATACATCAATTAGTGAGATACGAATTAGGGGCAAAATTAAAAGTACCACGTCCTTATCATGAGTATCAAAATGAAGGGGTAATATCCGTATTTAAAGAGTATTTACCCATAAGATTAAAAGGCATAATAGCTCAAATAAAAGAGAAATGGGGGGATACTAAAAATATTTGTTACTGGTGTCAAGATGAAACTAGATTAGGTTTTAGGACAGAATTAGGAAGGAAAATAACTTTAAAAGGAGTCAAACCAGAACAAGAATTACAATGGCATTATGACTATTATTATCTTTATGGATTAATCGAAGTAGAAAATGGCAAAAGTTTTTTCTATGAACTATCTCATTTTAATAGTGAATGCTTTGGTAAATATTTAAAAGAATTTAGTAAAGAATATCCCGATGAGATTCATATAATACAGTTAGATAATGCACCTTGTCATACTGCCAAAAAGTTAGAAGTACCTGAGAATATAATTTTGTTATTTCAACCACCTTATTGTCCAGAAGTAAATCCGATTGAAAGACTGTGGTTATATATCAAACAACAGTTAAAAAATATCTGGTTTAAGAACTTAGATGATGTCAAAAATAAAGTAGCTAATATCTTAAATAATTTACAAGAAGATTTTATCCTGTCTTTAGCAGGTTGGGATTATATTGTGAATGCTTTATCTGTGTAGCTACTTTTTGTAAATGGTATTAATTCTCAAGGATGGAATGGAGCGAGAGAAATTACTCGTAAATATATTATTCCTCAATTAATGCCTAAAGCATGGCAAGGTTGTAATAAATTATCGCCGTATTCTATAGATAGATTTATGTCAAAAAAATTCAATAAAAAATATTCAAAAAGATATTCAAAATTATAATATTTTTGTTTTTCAGAATTGTTTAAATGAACTTTGGAATGTTGAAAATATGCGTTTAAATATTAATGATTTATTGACTTTAGCAGCTGACAATAGTTTAATTATTATTAGTGATCTTCTCTATCCTCAAAATCTTCAAATTATGAAAGAAGTAACTCTAATGACTCAAAGTAGAAAGAATTGTCAAATAATTCAAAAAAGTGATGGTTTAATGATAAGATCATCTTGCCCTATACCGACAATAATTACTGAAAATTTATTAACAAGAGAAGATAAATTAATTCCTAAATCAAGCATTAATTTTTCTTATTTAGTTATTCATAAAAATAAAAACTTTAGTTTTGATGATAATTTAGACGATATTCCTTTTTAAATTAACTTTAAAAAAGTTCTAATTGTTTACTTGTTACTTTTTCATTAAAATTATAATTACCAATTAAAGAAGGGGATAAAGGATTATGATTTTGATAATTTTCTTTAGCTTGATCAAAATTTCTAGTAGCATAACAATATTGACAACCAAATAAACAACTATCATACATTCCAATATCTCTACTCAAAACACAGCCACAAGCTTCTCTTTGACTGTGATCTTTTTTATGAATAACTTCTATTCCAAAAACTTGATTAATATATTCATCATCTATACATTTACCGTGTTGAATGCCATACTTTTCTAAATCAATTGTTTCTGAACAACTAAATATTTCAAGTTTATTTTCTTTAGCAATTTTGGCTATTTCTAATAATAATTTTTGAAATTCTCCTTGAGATTGATCCCAATTAAAAAATTCTACATTATGCTCTTGAGTAATGATTTTTAATTTATGATTTGTTTTAACATAATTATCTATAATACTAATTACTGATCTAAAAGTGTATTTAGATAACATCTCAGCAATATTTTGATATTGTATAAGATGAAATTCAAGGTTAGTAATATTACTTAAAATTATCGGATCATAACGCCAAATAACTTTATCTTTCCCAATTAAATTAGCTAATTCTTGAAAGTTTTTAATGGCTGTTTCAAAAGGCAGTTTATTGGTTTCAATTATTTTAGGATTATTCATTAAAGTAAATTGAAAATAATATTTATAACCAAGTTGGTCTAATTCTTTTAAATAGGGAAATAAAGGCTTAGGATTTCTTGTCCAAAAAACAATCATATCTACATTTTTAGGTGTTAAATCAATACGAGAAAGTTGCTTAGAATTAAAAGGATTTGGTACAATACAATAACCTTCCCGAATACGATTAATAAACCATTTTGCATAAAAAGCTGGTATATCGGTACGTCTACTTACACTAAGAATCATATTATCTAACCTCTTACTATAAATTATTCTTTCATTCTAATATCAAACAATTAGAATTGTCTACCCTAAAAAATTTTGATTTAAGTTTGAAAATTAATGTTAAAATATGATTAGGTAACTATATAATGGAAATTATTATAGAATTGTAGCAATATAGTTTCTTCTGGTACAACAAAAAATAAACAGATTTAATAACTACTTTAACATACCATGGGATTTTGTGCTAATACCATTTACAAAAAGTAGCTACATTGTTAAATAGCTAAAATCTTTGTAAATAAACTATTTCATTAAACTACGTCTGAAGTTACTTTCTGTAAATGGGATGAAAGAAACAAGAAGCCCCCGTTAAATCAAAGATTGTAACGGGGGAGTGTCAATATGATTAATTATACCATTTACAAAAAGTAAGTTCAGGGTTAGTATAGGAATAAATTAACAGGAGCAATAGTATGTCAGGAATATCAAAAATAGAAGTAATTGAATCAGCAGATACACTAAAAAATCTCATGAAACAACAAAAAACAGCTTTGAATTTTGCCAAAGTTCAAGCTTTATATCTTTGGAAAATTCAAGTGGCTGAAACGATCAGATACTTAGCGGTAATGATGGGACGTAGTGAGAGAACAATTTACGAATGGTTTCACTTATATAAGACGGAAGGATTAGACGCATTATTACAAGAACATAATAAAACAGGAAGACCAAAAAAACTAGAGCTAGAAACAGTTGCTCTGGTCAAAAAAGAATTAAGTGAGCCTCAAGGATTTAACAGTTACCAAGAAATAAAAATATGGTTATTTACTTGTCAAGATATTGAGATAAGTTATACCACAATACATCAATTAGTGAGATACGAATTAGGGGCAAAATTAAAAGTACCACGTCCTTATCATGAGTATCAAAATGAAGGGGTAATATCCGTATTTAAAGAGTATTTACCCATAAGATTAAAAGGCATAATAGCTCAAATAAAAGAGAAATGGGGGGATACTAAAAATATTTGTTACTGGTGTCAAGATGAAACTAGATTGGGTTTTAGGACAGAATTAGGAAGGAAAATAACTTTAAAAGGAGTCAAACCAGAACAAGAATTACAATGGCATTATGACTATTATTATCTTTATGGATTAATCGAAGTCCAAAATGGCAAAAGTTTTTTCTATGAACTATCTCATTTTAATAGTGAATGCTTTGGTAAATATTTAAAAGAATTTAGTAAAGAATATCCCGATGAGATTCATATAATACAGTTAGATAATGCACCTTGTCATAGAGCAAAAAAGTTAGAAGTACCTGAGAATATAATTTTGTTATTTCAACCACCTTATTGTCCAGAAGTAAATCCGATTGAAAGACTGTGGTTATATATCAAACAACAGTTAAAAAATATCTGGTTTAAGAACTTAGATGATGTCAAAAATAAAGTAGCTAATATCTTAAATAATTTACAAGAAGATTTTATCCTGTCTTTAGCAGGTTGGGATTATATTGTGAATGCTTTATCTGTGTAGCTACTTTTTGTAAATGGTATTAGACTATATTTTGAAAATCAACTTCGATTATTTGTTGAGAGCATCAAGAATTTTATCCAATTTAGCCTCTAATTGACGGTTACTTTCCTCTAATTTAGCAATTTTTGCTAATAAGGTTTGCTGATCTGAGAGTTCATCCGCCGGACGTAATTGACGCACATCACGACCAAATCCCATCAGTGCCGGACGTTCAACGTATGTAACACGATGTAATACTCGCCATGCTTTATTGGGTTTTCCGGCTTGGGTTTGACGCAAAGCTCGTGCTTCCTCGTCATTACTGGCTAACCATTCAGGATCAACCACATAATTAAAGAAGTCTTGGAAGTGATTAGTGCTACCTTCGAGATAGAAACTCATAAAGCGATATCGATCAACTTTTTCTCCAGGTAAAATAGGTCGATCTTTATGATCCGTAATCCCTTTATACTCTAAGCCACTCAAATCCACATTCAACTCAAAACCCTTACTGCGAGTTTCCGTTTTACTCATGGTTTGAGTCAAGTTTACAGTAGCTTGGGCAGTCAGTTCCACATCCACACCAAAAGCTGAAAACTCACTTTCAGCACCTAACCCGGCATTCATGGTAAAAGACCCACCAATGGTATGCTCTACCGTATTGGCAAAACTTTGAGCTTCAGTTCGTAGTCCACCATCAGCATCCCAAACGTAGGTATTAACGATATTACGCTTACCAGAGCGAATTTGGATACTTTCCATGCGTTTTTGCCAACCAGCAAAACTGTCAGTGGCCTGTACTCGTTTCTCCTGATCATCAATTTTGCTTTGAATTTCTGCCTGTTTCTGTTTAGTAGCCGCACTTGCCTTGTCAGTAGACTGAGCCGCACTATCCTGAAACCGTTTTGCTTTGTCGTCTTGGGCTTTTTTCTTTTGCTCATCCGTCATTGGAGTGCCGGGTTTATCTTCTTCTCGCTGTAACCCTATATTAGTAGGTGCATCTCCACTATCAACATTGCGATTTAAGGAGAGTTCATCCACTAAACGCACATTAAAATTAGAAAAGTAAGATTCTCGGCGTTTATCCTCAGCTTCAATCTGTTGTTTGAGATCATAAGCCTCTTTAAGACGGTAGTAACTAGCAGGATAGAGAGAGCCATACTGAGAGCGCATTTCAGGAACGTGCTTAAAGAAGCGATCGCTAGTAGCACCGCTTCCTGTCATACCATCTAAACTACCATTCATTGTATAGGCGGGATTCATCAAAAAGGTAATGGTATTGACATCTGGAGGAATACCATCCACAGGTTGCACTTGATAACCGATCATTTTACCACTACGCGCCAGACGAGTGACAAAAACATCAGCCATAGCTGAAACAACTAAAGCATAACCGATATTTTTCGGAATGAAACGTGTGCCTAAATGGGGAAAGTGAGCTTTTTGTTCGCAAGTGCCTCGTAGTTCTAGCTTATCCGTCATACTCAGAGACGAACTAGAGGTAATACTACTCTCATTTTGGAATTGGTAATTAAAATCAAAATTTCCTTTGAAACCAATCTTGGTACTGGTTTCGATTGATGAACCTACACCCATTGGTGCGGTTAAAATAGACATTGCACCTCCCGCACCGATAAAGGTGTCCACAGTTCCTCCCAAACCAGAATCCTGCGATCGAGTCCAATTAAATTCCACATCTTCCGACATGATTAACTCCACAGAAGTAGCCCCATTATAATCATCTTCGAGGGTTAAATTTTCACTAGGAACTGGGGGTGGCCCCTCAATATAACCCAACAAAGTGGGAGCAAATTGGGCGTTACCAATCCACTTGAGTTCTAAGTTTTCAATCCGCTTATCTGGTAGCAGGGTAACTCCATTGGTAGCAGGATAAGCAAAGAACCGCCGCATGATGGCAACCTTGGTTTTCGTGGATGATTCCAGAGTCACGGTGCTGTACTCAGCAGAGACTAGGGCATCGCTACCGATGGGTAGGGAATTATCATCTACCGTTATGGCTTCATTGACAGTGCCATGATTGTTCCCCGCTAGGTCTAGGACTTTTCGGGTATTACCTTCCAGTTTGATTTCATTGAGGGGATAGTAGGCTACTAAGTTTGGTTCTTTACCACTCAGCCGCTTGTAAGCATCCGCCTGAATTTCTGCTTGAGTACGGGCTTTGTTCCAGATGCGGACTTCCGCAAGTTGACCGTTGGTAAACTCGCCAATACCCGAAAAAGAGGCTAGGAAAACGGGTTGGCTAGTGCTAAAGGTAGGTAGTGCTACGTTCGCAGTCGTTCTTTGGGCTACCAGCACCCCGTCCAGATAGCTGACAAATCCGTTGGGAGTGTTCCGTTTCCAGGTCATCGCAATGTGATGCCAACTGCCATTAGTTGCAGTATCTCCCACTTTAATTCCTGTATTTACACCGCCATCGCTGGAAATAATATGTTGACCCTCCCAACCAGCAACAATATAATTATTACCTTCTTGCTGTCGGACGGCAGACTGCAAACTGGTGCCCTTGAACCAGTATTCGATCGTGATTTCATTACCAGTGGGAAATTGAGCAGAAGTCTTAATATAATCATTCACCCCATCAAACTTCATCGCTGTATTCTCGATCTTGCCAATGGGTGCTGTACAACCCCACCAACTTGCCCCAGACACCGTGGCATTATTGCCATTACCGGAATTGTCGCGCACTTGCACTCCTGTGGCTTCGCTCATGGGGTAGTAAGCCAACAAACCAGGTTCGTTAGCACTAAGTAAGGTTTTGCTATTGACAGCAATTTCATCATCACTTAGGGCAACTCCCCAGATACGGACTTCGGCAACTTTTCCAAAAGGTTGCCCACCTCCCTGAAAGTTACCAATGGCATAAACATCGCTCTTAGATTTCACACTAGCTTTCTTAATGTCTTCAACCTTTTTCTTAGCGGCGGCATCGTTGGGGTTTTTATTCAGATTCTCCTCGGCATCTTTTAGGGCTTTTGCTTTCACATCACCCACTTTTTTGCCATCAAGATAAAACAGAGTGGTATCCCCCCGACCGACAGCAACGAGATGATGCCATCCCTCGGTTAACAACTCCAGATTGAAACCGCTATCGTAAAAGTATTGCCCCAAGGAATCATTGTGCAGATAAATCCCTAACTGTTTAAGATTTCTGACCTTAATGTGGTGATCCACATCTTTCCCTCGGATGAGGGTATTCCATTCTCCCGCTTCAGGTAAAGGATAGATGAACCATGCTTCAATACTCCAATCTTGGGCAAGATGGAGGGGTTTATCCAACGTAACAACACTATTTTTATTGTTAAAGTTTAAACAAGTTCGTTGAGCATCAGGAATCCACTGTTCAAAGGTGGCATTTTTACTGTCTGCTGTGACATCATAGTTGGTTTGTCGCATTTGTCCTTGGTTATCAAAGTAACTCAGTTGGACATTGCCTTCGCTGGTTTCTATAGCTTTAAGACGAGTGACAGAATTAACAAAACCCAGTACCGCTCCTTGAGTAACTAACCCCTTGCTATCTTTAGCAATTTGGGGCATCGTTTGGGGAGTTTGTTGGGTACTTTTTACTCCATTAATGAAGTCAGTATTTAAGGTGTTGATTTCAGTTTGCAGGGTGGTCAGTTCTGCCTTGACTGCCTCCAGACGCTTCTGAAGTTCGGCTTTCTTAGCATCTTGATTACCACCATCCAACTTTAAGAGGTTTAGTTCATTTTCAAGATTTCTCAAACGCTTTTGTGCTTCGCTCAACTCTGTTTGCTTCCCAACCAAAGCTGAGTAAGCATTACCAATATTGTTATTGGTTTCCCCGCCAATGGGCACTATTTTCCATTGTTCCCACGTTACATTACCTTGAGGCCAAGTACAAACTCCATAATCGCCACCACCACGATTTAATACCTCTCCGTTTGCTCGTTGACGAATTAAATAATAATCACTCGATGGAAGTTTTTCTGGTTTCCATTCATACTGTGAGCCAGTACCATAGGCATTACTATATACTTGAGCTTTTGAACCTCCATACAAGGCTAGGTCATCCATCATTGAGACAATGCGATAATATCCGTTATCTGTTGCGACAAACTTGAAGTAGTTGTTAGAGTAGTAAGGATTGCCATTAGCTCCGACATCAGCATAAAGAAGCCCTGTTGATTGGGTATAAATACGAGCAATCAAGCTTTCATTAACTCGGCAGACCAGTTTACACCAATAGTTTAAGGGATTATTCTGCTCTATTAGATAAACAATTTGACATCGATTTATTTGCTCATTGATATAGCTAATTGTCGCTTTTTGCTGATTAATTTCATTGTTTTTGGCATTTATAGCGGCTTCTTTTTGTGCGCCTTGAAGACTCAGATTAGCAATATCTAGTTCCAATTGCCGTTTTTCTTTGAGTAAATATGCTTCCCGTATCTCTTTTGATCCCAGTTGCTTTAATTTAGTAGCTAATGTTGCCTGATTATCCGCTAAAGTAGTTAAACTAACACTATCCGTGTACTTAAACTCAGTAATACTTTCAGAAATCAAACGGATGCGATGTTTGCGAATTTCTAAAGATTGCCAATTGCCTTGAACATTAGCAATCTCAAAACAACGTAACATACTAATCCCATCAGGAATCGTGACATTCCCAGAGACTCGATACCAACCTCCTCCTAAATCCTCAAATTTGTTTTGTTTAATTTGTTCAGGGGCGATAATCTGTTTTTCTTCAGCACTGCGACTGGCTTTTCCCCAATAGGAGAGCTTAAAAAGTTTCGTGCCTAAATTCTTCCCGTCTGCATTATCCAAATAGGCAAGATTAACCGCAGAGGAAGAAACAACCTTAAATTCAAAACTTTCCTCATAGGTTGCTCGTTCACTAACGGCAAACAATTCAGGATTACTATATTTAACGGCATCTAACCCACCTGCGAGTTTACGGTTCAGGGTAGCAGCGCTGACATAAGCATCGCCATAGACAGTCCCATCTACTCCATTACTGGAAAAGTCAATTACTTGTCCTTCTCCAATTGCTCCTAACCGCCAATAACCGACTAAACCGACTTCTTTGCCCGTTAGTTGCAGGTACATATTGTTTTTAATTTCTTCGGCGCTACGTACCACTTTCCAGATGCGCAGATCGGAAATTTGACCTTCAAAATTGGTTACTCCCTCCCGACTATCACGCCCGATTCTGTGAGCAATTACGGCACGCTTATCCGAAATTGTGCCAGAATGTTCAAAATCAAGGACACCATCAATATAACCGTAGATTTTTTGGTTTTCCTTATCTCTCACAAAGCTGATAAAATGCCATTGATTGTCTCTTAAATCTTTTGAACCAAGAAGATAGGGAATTGGTTCACCATTCCAGTAAAATCTCAGCTTGCCATTGAAAACTTCAAAATTCACATTAATTGATTTTGGTAGTCCATAGTCTCCCAACAATATGCCTCTATCAGAATTTTGAGGTACTTTCACCCACATCGAAATGGTGAATGAACCAGAGAAAATTGAAAGAGGCTGAGATAGTTGAATATAATCATCTACTCCATCAAAAACAATGCCCCGTCGTTTACGAGAGACTAATTTAATGTTAATGGCGGAGGCGGTTACCCATGAACGTTCAATGATGAAGTGGGTATCATCCAGTTTTTTAACGGGATAAGTGTCGTTATAGTCTTCTGTACCAGCAATTTGGACTTCATCGCCATTTTCTAAGCCATGATTAGGGCAGGTTACTCGTAATTTCCCATCGGCGGTCTTTTCGTAGGCGGTAATCATGCCGTCAAAAATCAAGCCTCCTTCTTCCTCGTCTTGTTTTTCCCAGTATCCCAGTCCTTGGGTTAATCCGAGGTCAATGTCAAAGGTGTTTTCATTGATGGTGGTGGTTTGATACAGCCCTTGATAGTCAGTTGTTCCCATGATTTTGACTAGGTCGCCATTGGTTAAGTCTCCGGCTTTGCCTTCGGTGGTGATTTTGACTAGGTTTTCGGCATCTTCTTCGTCTGTTCCTTCGGCTAATCCTGTGATAATTCCTTGGGGAGGAGGAGTTCTGTCGGCTAGGGGTTTGATTTCGTCAAGGGTATTTAAGGGGAGGAGGATTTCTCTGATTTTACTGCGAATGATAGTTTTGTCGGGAGTTTCGTCAATTTCTGCGAGTGTTCCATCTCCAGCGATGGCAAAGTTAAAACTAGCTGTTCCTTTATCGGTGGGAATGGCTAACATTAATCGGGTGGCTGTTTTTAACAGTTGCATTTCCCCTGATTGGGTTTGTTGTTCCTGTTGTAAGTCATATTTGGTAGCAGTTAAGCCATTGGTAACGATCGCTCCCGTTATGTCTAGGGTGCGTTTAATCACTCCAGCAATTTGACGAGGTACGAATGTTTCATTGATTTCTTCAAAAATGGTGTAATCTTTGACTGCAAATAGCCCATCTTCTGATGCTCGTAGGCTGATTATGTCAACTTTTTGGTTTTGACTATTGTAAGCGAAAATGTGCCAACGATAGATATCATTTTCGATGGTGGGAACTAAAACTACCGAAAACCCGCCATTTTGTAGATTATTGACTGCACATATTTCTGTGGTGGGTTCGTAGAAAAAGTTGCCATTGGCATCTCTAAAGTCTAGGGAGTCGGTATTGGTGAGTCCCTGAGAACCTTTTTTCATATTTTTGGTGGCTTCATACTTTTGCTGACTACGCTTGAAACGAACTTCTAGCTTACGATTGAGCTTATTGATCATACCATCAACTACAAAACGATCCACTAATAAGGTGTTAGTTTTAGATTGACGGAAGATGTAAAGATGTCCGAAGGCTGAAATTAACTGAACTGGTGCAACGGCAGTTTCATTAACAGTTTGATAGCGCGATCGCAGAATAAAGCGGTTGGGGTCTGTCAGATAAGTCAGTTCGGCTTTTTCTTGCTTAACAACAGACTCGTCTGCTTTGTCTTCATTGGGTAGTTCTAACTGTTGCCAGTTTTCCCAACCTGTTCTTTGCTCTGGAGGAGTGTTCAAATAACTATCTTCAAAACCATCTTGTTTGATCGTGTACCAAATTTTACCATCGGTAGCAGTGGCTACAACGATGACTTTACCCTCGTGGGCAATGCTATTAATGTGCTTAAGAGTGCTTTGAGCAGGGAAGAGAAGATTCATAATTTTTCTGTTAAAAGTTAAAAAATCTTATAAATAAGAGATGAGAATTATTGACAATACTTTTCATCTGTTTTGTTGTATTTTCTAACATCATGTTAGATCTAAATAAATATCTTCATAAAAATTAATATGGCTCTTTAGCTTCGGTTATGAAAAATTAAAACTTTGAAATTTATATACCTCTCTTTGCATAACGATTAAGTACAGTAACAACAGTGGGTAAAATAATAGACCTCTTGCGAAAGTATCAGGCGATCGCTAATTTTGTCTTCAAAGAAAGCTCATAATTATAAATACCTGCAATTAAATTAAATCTTAATCCAAAACGTTTTCTTCTGTTTCTATATCGTGACGAAAGTATTTTAAATATTTTTAAATAGCAATGAATATGTTCAACAATTATTCTTTCTTTTGCTAGTTGACGATTCAATTCTTTTTTTATTGACTAATAGTTGGGATTTTATTGTATGATAGCCTTGTTTTCCACTATCATAACTTTTCTGTTTTTTTTGAGGCCGTTCTATCTCATGTTCTGATACGTCAACTGCTACTATTTCGATCTCATTCTCACTTTGAATTAGCTTTTTTTCCCTGTAAAGTAAACAAACCTGAACTAATTAAAATTTTCTCAATCACAAGAGGTCTACTACCGTTTCAACTTTTCAAACACTCTCTTACAGCAAACAATAACAATCTGGATATTAAATATATCAGATTTCCCCCTAATTGACACTTTCAAAATATGATGAAACCACATCTTGAGCATTCCCAACTAATTTTACATTTCCCTTATCTAACCAAATAGCTTGATCACAAGATTGTTTAATAAAATCCATTGAGTGAGAAACTACTAAAATAGTTGCATTGGCATCCCAAAAACGATCCATTCTTTTTTGACATTTTCTCCTAAAACTCTCATCTCCTACGGATAAAACTTCATCTAAAATTAATATATCTGGGTGAATATCGGTGGCGATCGAAAAACCTAAACGAGCCACCATCCCAGAGGATAAGGCTTTAACGGGGGCATGGGCATATTCTTCTAACTCAGCAAACTCTAAAATTGCTTTAATTCTTTCCTTCATTTCTTGACGGGGAAAACCTAATAACACCCCGTACATAATAATATTATCAATTAAGCTTAATTCTGCATCAAAACCTGCTCCCAATTCAATTAAAGGGGCAATATTCCCTTTTACCCTGACTTTGCCTTGACTTGGCTCTAAAATACCACAGATTACCTTTAATAAAGTGGATTTTCCCGCACCATTAGCACCAATAATACCTATTTTTTCCCCTTGTTTTACCACTAAATTAAGATCATTTAATATTAATTTACGGGCAGGTTGACGGTATTTGCCCTGTATAATGGAGAAAATTGTTTTTTTGAGATCGTATGTAAATTCTTCCTGTGTGCGTCGCCACAGGGAAACATGATCAAGTCGGATCGCTTCAGTCATTAATTAATTATAGTAAGTTTGTTCCATAAAAATTGTGTGTGAGGGAACAATCACCACAATTAATTTATAAGATTGTGGGAGAAGTGTCAACAACTTTGCCCCTAACTTTTTTTGATAAATCAAGTATTTAGGTCATAATTATATTCTTTTTTTATTTGTTTATTCATAATATTTTGATTATAACAAATCCATAAATTTAGGTTTACACCAACGGAAAAAGATTAATCCTATTGTTAAAAAAACAATGCCACTTAACCAACTTTGGGCAATTAAAGTAAAGCTCGGTAAATCACTTTTTAAGGCGATTTGTCTTAAACTTTCAATAATAGGTGATAAGGGATTTAATCCTAAAAAAGGTTTGATTTGATCGGGTACAATATCCGTGGGATAAAACACAGGTGAACTAAACCACATCACAAATGTGACCAATTCATAAAAGTAAGGTAAATCCCTAAAAAACACAAATAAAGCACTAACAAAAAAGCCTACTCCTGTACAAAATAAACATAGTGCCACAAAGGGAAATATTAAGAAAATTGCATTAAGAATACTGTGAGATCTGACCAATGTTACGATGATTAATAATGGTAACATTCCGACACAAAATTGAAAAATATTAGCCGTAATCATCGAAACAGGAAACACACTTACTGGTAATTTTATTTTATTTAATAATGCTCCATTTCCAACTACACTTGATAAAGCTTGAGCGGTAGAAGAAGAATAAAAATTAATTACTACTAATCCGGTAAAGGCCGCTAACACATAATTAATGGTAGAATTATCATAATAAGATGCAAAAGTTGCCCCGAAAATTGCTGTATAAATTACCGTCATAATTAAGGGATTTAATAGTGACCAATATACACCTAAAAATGAACCTCGATAACGTCCTTTTAAATTTCTTTCCACTAATACATATAAAATTTCCCAATAACGTAATATTTCATTTTTTAAGATTTTTGTTTTGAGTTTTGCAATCATATTTGTAATTAAAATTAAATATTTATTTAGAATTTAGTGTTTATTAATTGTACAATATTTTTGTAATCATAAAACTTCTATCTTAATTTTAATAATGTTACCTAGAGAAGAAATTTTAAAACAAACTGAAAATCGAGAAGAAATTGCCAAAGTTTTAGATAAGGCACAACAGGCGATCAAGTCTTGGGAAGTCTGTTGTACTGACTTTTTAGCCCCTCCCATTATTGCCGAAATTCAACAACTTTTTAGTCGTTTAACAGAAATTGAATTTTGTGTTTTTGGGGGCTATCCCCAAGCGGAAAGGCAAAGAGTTGGCTTAAGTCGCTCGGAAATACCTTTGGCTCCCTCTCAAGTTGAGGTAGCCTTATTGGATATTTCCGGTAATTTTTTGTTTGATCCGGCTACCCATCGGGATTTTTTAGGCGCTATTTTAGGTACGGGTATTGTGAGGGATAAGGTAGGTGATATTATTGTACTAGGGGAAAGGGGCGCTCAAGTTTTAGTTGTGCCGGAAATAGTGACTTTTTTAGAGCAGTCTTTAGTACAAGTGCGCTCTGTTCCCGTCAAAACTCAGCAGGTAGGGCTGGAAAATTTAAAGTTTCAGCCTCCTAGTAAGAAAGAAATTACCACTGTTGAGGCTTCTTTACGTTTAGATGCGATCGCCTCGGCCGGTTTGGGGATGTCCCGTAGTAAAATGGTAGAGGCCATTAATGGCGGGAATGTTAGGGTTAACTGGAAAGAAGTTAAACAGTCTAGTTATCAAGTTAAATCAGGTGATTTGATTGCGGTAAGTGGGAAAGGCAGGGTGGAAGTTGGGGAAATTGTGATTACAAAAAAAGAGCGTTATCGAGTGCAAATGATTAGATTTAAGTAATAGAAATCTTGCAAAATTAATCAAAAAAACTATATTTAATCAGTTTTTATTACTTTTTCTTTTTCTCTGACTTGAGCAAAAAGTCTTATTTTTTAATAAAAAAATAGTGATCTCTTTTTAATGTTACTAAAAAATTTTACTAAAAAAAGATCACTGTTATTTTACCTTTTTCCTCCACTTTAAAAACACCCTGGGAGGGGGTTAGGAGGCCAGCCCAAACCATCTAAAAAGGACAGTCATCATCATCCAACTGCACATCCCATTTGGCTGAAAGCACTTGTGTCACCATCGCTTCAAGGGCATCTGCATCAAGGTTACGATTATAGCCACTATCGGGGGAATTGTTATGAAAAGGAATGAGCCTCAGTTTTCTATTATCTTGGATTAAATCATAATAAGTTTCTGTGGGTGAGGCCTGATATAATTCTAAATAATCAAAACTTTGGATATTCAAGTAAAGTCTTTGATTTGCGACTAAAGTGGAGCGAGTTGGATCGTTAAAAACTTCAAGGATCCAACCTTCGCCTTCACTTTTGGCTTCACCATCAAGAGTATGAATATAACGCACACGGTTCAAATCAATCAACAATCGCCGCATATCATCTTTATTAGCGACAATTCCGAAATCAATAATACAAGGAGCAGGTAATTGGGGATAAGTTTGTTGATAACTCATAGAACTCAGCCTTCAGTCACAAAGGTGTAAAAATGGGGTCATAGAATAAAACAATTATGTTGAGAGAATGTATTTTTTTTTCGTTAGACTTAATCAAGGGGATCAAACACCCATCAAAAGCTGAGGCAAATTGAATTAGTTTTTTGCCAATCTTTATTTTTATAATAAGACTGTTTTACAAGATCTAGTCTTACGCTATCAAAATACATTTCTCGTTTTGATTCTGTTAGGTACAGAATTGTTATAATACAATCTTAACCTAGTTTTTCTCAACTGTTACTTAAAGTTTTGAACAGGATTGATCAAAAAAGAGATTTTAGATTAATTATGAAACAATTATGGCAAAAATTACAAACTGGGTTAAAACTTTTTTAGCTTCAATTACATTTTATACAATTATTCCCATTCCACCATCATGGGAATTAAATTTTCAAGGGATCGCTCGATATGCTTCTTATGTGGGGCTTTTGATCGGTTTAATCTTAGCTTTGAGTGATTTTAGTTTAGAGTTGGTGGGTTTTCCCATTGTGATTCGCAGTGCTTTAATTGTGGGATTATGGGTTATGTTAACGGGAGGATTACATTTAGACGGGGTAATGGATACGGCTGACGGTTTGGCTATTTTCAATAATCCTCAAAAACGCTTAGAGGTAATGAGAGATAGTGTTACTGGTGCTTTTGGGGTGATGGCGGGATGTTTTGTGATATTGTTAAAAATTATTGCGTTAAGTGAGATCCCACAAAATCGCAGTTTAATTTTAATGGCCGGGGCTGGATGGGCAAGATGGGCGCAAATGGTGGCGATTAGTTATTATCCCTATTTGAGAAAGGAGGGGAAAGGAGCATTTCATAAAGAAAATAGTCAGCCTCAAATTGATGTTATAATTGGCTTTTGTTTTTATGTAATTTTTGGTTTAATTGTATTAATAATTGCACCGGAAAATTTAATTTTAATTTTAAAAATGTTAGGCTTTGGTGTAAGTATTTCTTTATTAATTGGTTATTGGTTTAATCATAAGTTAGGAGGTCAAACGGGTGATAGTTATGGGGCGATCGTGGAATGGACAGAAACTTTCTTTTTATGTTTATTAACAATTATTAATTAATCAAGTCTGCTTGGGCAGACTTTTTTTTATAAGATAAGGCTTTAGTTTTAATCAAATCTTTTTAAAAAAGATAAACATTAAATCCTAAACCAAAAATTAAACCATCATAGTCTATAAATTGATTAGAAGAATCACCAAAACTATGACCTAAAAATATTTCTAAAGAGGTGTTAGGAGAGATATTATAATTCAATGTTCCCATTAATTCGTGATAGGTATCATTGCGATCTTGTACAGTAAAATTAGACAAAGCTAATTGATAATTTAATCCTGCTTTTATTTGAGATGTAATTTGATAATCTAGCCCTATTTTAAAAGAATTAATAATTTGAGAACGACTATCTGGCTGAGAAAAATTAGTTTGTAGATCTGTTTGCACATTAAAAGTTAATGCTTCTGTTAAGGGTTTTTCATAGTTAATTCCTAAATATAAACTATGATCATTTAAGAAACGATAACCATTATTTCCATCAAATAACTGTCTATTTTTCCAGCCAAAATTGCCTGAAATATTCTCATCAAATTGATGGATAATTCCCACGTTTAAATTGAGTTGATCATAATCAAATGAAGATTGATCGCTATAACTAACAAAATTACCTGTAACAGAGGCCAGTAGGGAAGTTTGATCACTTAAAGAAGGTAAAGCTAATAGAGTTACTCCGGTACGAAATAAATTATCATCTACGGGATTAATTCCCGAAAAAATATTATTATTTCTGAGATAGCCAAAATTACCAATTAAATATAAGAAAGGTTTTTCTTGTTTGGGGGTAATTTTTGGTTCAATTTCTTGTAATAATAAATCACCTAATTCTGGATCGCTATGATTGGAATCAATACTATCATCTTGAGCCAAATTTGTTGAGGGGTTTTCTGGTTGATCAGAATGATTAATTTGAGTGGTTATTATTTCAATGTTTTGATCTGCTACAATGTAATTATGGTGATCAAATGATTGAACTGAAGTTTCAAAGCTATTTAATTGATTTGACTGCCTTAAAGTTTGAGGAATCACTTGAAAATTAGGTGATTCTATCATTAATTCGGGGGGATAATTTGTAGATTCAGTATTATTACTGATAATATTGTCACTCAAATGTGGAGAGTGCGTCAAGTTTTGACAAAGATCATCCTTAAGTTGATTATTTGGTTTACAATTAGAATAGACAGTAGCTAAAGTTGATTGATGAAAACTGACGATTAAACTAAAAACAAACAAAAAAAGATAATAAGGGAATTTTGGGGTTAGCAATTGAGAAATAAAAAAATTAGATTGTTTGGGTGATAACTTAGAACAATCTTTGTCAGAAAAAAATTGATTAATTAGGGATGCTTTAAATTTCATATTTTGAGACTCCAATTAAAAGTTTCTCATCTAAATTTTATAATTTTAAACAATTTTAAATTAATAATCGGTAAATTAAATTATGTTAAATAAATTAAATTTTTCCATCACTGTAGCACTTTCCAGTTTAGCATTAATTTTAGTCGGGAACAAAAGTCCACAGGCTCAAACCGTTCTCAATCAAGCAACAGTGGTATCATTACAAAATCAAGTACGCTTAAATCCCGATCAGCCTGATGGCCGCAATGCCACAGTTAATGATCTGTTAGCGGTAGGAGATAGCATTGCTACTGCCCGTTCTTCCCGTGTTGACTTAAGATTTAACGATCGCTCTTTAGCACGTTTAGGACAACAAGCTTTTTTTCGTTTTCGCCCGAATAGTCGCATCGCTGATTTAACTAATGGTACGGGTTTATTCTTAATCAATGGGGGTCAAGGGACAACTACCATTAGAACACCCAACGCCGCCGCCGGAGTAAGGGGATCGGCTTTATTTATTAGAGTTATTCCCGCCAAAGACGGTCAAGAGGGAAAAACTTTAATCGGTGCTTTAACTGATTCTGGGATTCAAGCTTGTAATCAAGATGCTTCCCAATGTGTTGATTTGAAACCCGGTCAAATGGCTAATTTTGAGGGTGAAAATTTAACCAATGTTTATCAATTTGACTTAGTAACTTTACTTAATACCAGCCCTTTAACACAGGATCTGGATCAAGTTGCCCCAGAGTCCGTTTTAACAGAAATTCAACAAGCTCTTGAGTCTGTACCATCTTTAGATCAAAATAGTCCGATTTTAACTAATCCCGATTTTGTGGCTATGCCAGATCAAACGGAAACAGAATTTCCTAACGGGGATCTCGAAGTAGTAGACCTCAATTTTGAAAGTAAGAATGGGAATCAAGAAACGCTACAAAATGCTACTTCTTTAGATGTGCAGGAAATGACGCAAATAGGCGAAATTCGTTTAAATACTCCATTTGAAGAAATTTTTCCAGGTGGTGGTGCAACTGGTGGCGTTTTTCCGGGGGGTGGTGCAACTGGTGGTATTTTTCCGGGGGGCGGTAATAACGGCAATAATGGAGTGAGAGATCTAGGTGCAGGCCAAGGTCGTGATGGCGTGGGCAATGGCACGGGAACAGGTTTGCAGAATAAAACTCAATAAATATCTCTTAAAAGTAAGCATTAAAAATGATCGCTCTTTAATTAATCATTAAAATCAGCGATCATTTTTAATTTTGATAATGATTTATTGATCTTGAACGATCTCTTTTAATTCTAAAGCCGCATGATTTAATTTATTAATTCCTAATTTAATTTGATTCATTCCATCATTACTATCTTTTGCATTTTGATTAAGATTATTCATGGCTGTAACTACTTGTTGAATCGCTAAAGCTTGTTGTTTTGTATTCATCGCTATTTGTTGAGAATTAATCACTATATTATTAATTTCATCAGACATTATATTAAAAGAAGAAGCGGTTTTTTGTGCTAATTCTTCCGTATTTTCTAAACTTTTAATTCCTTCTTCTGTTACCATCACAGTTGCACTGGTAGCCTGTTTAATTTCATTGACTAAATTATTAATTTGTTCGGCCGATTTTTTACTTTCATCTGCTAATTTACGAATCTCTGAAGCTACCACAGAAAAGCCTTTTCCATATTCCCCAGCCCTTACTGCTTCAACGGCCGCATTGAGGGCTAACATATTAGTTTGATTAGCTAAATTACTCACTAATTGAGATATATTTCCAATTTGATTTGTTTGTTCACTTAAACGTAAAATTTGTTGAGCGATCGCCTGAACTTTATCCTTAGTTTGTGCCATTTCTCCTAAAGTTCGATCTACTAATTGATTACCATTTTGTGCTAAATTTAAAACCTGTTGAGCGCCAACGGTGGAAGTTTCAGCTTGTTGAGTTGCTTGTTTAGCTGATGCCCCCAATTGATCCATTGAAGTAGTAGTTTCATTAACGGAAATAGCTTGACTATTGGTAATTTTTTCCTGTTGAGTTACGGCGATATTAATATCAGTTGAAGAATTACTAATTGAATTAGCGGCCTGACTAATTTTACCACTGACTAAAGATGAAATAATCCATGCAATAATAAAGGCAGTAACACCAGAAAAAATTGAACCAAAAATTAATAAATTAACCGCACTTTGAAGGGTTTGTTTTGCTTCTGTATTTTGCTCAGATAAATTATTGACTTCATTTGTATTAAAATCTTGATTTAATTTAAGAAATTCCTCTAAAGTTTTTGTGCCAACACCTGTATTAAAAAGATTAATTGCATCTTGTTTTTTTCCATTATTAATCAGTCTAAAAATTTCCTCGGCATACTTATTATATTCATCTCCAAGTTGAATCATTTGTTGAAGACGATCTTTTTGAATTTCATCTGTCACAACTTTCTCTAATTCTGTACTTGCCTGTTGAAAATTAGTCCAACTTTGATTATATGAATCAATAAATTTTTGATTGTTAGTAATTAAAATTGCCCTGTTATTAGCCACCATATTACTTCCGGCTAGGGCAATTTTATCTACTTCAATAATAGCAGTTTGTACATTTTCTACTTTTTGAAATGCCACAAATACTCGATTGGCATTAGTATAAACAATGACAGTTGAACCGATGAAAACGACTACCGGAATAGCATAACCAAAAAGCATTTGAGTTCTGAGTTTAAATCTACTCAAAAAAGTTTTTTTGCCTTGATAATTGTGATCAAATGTGTTCATAAATATTTACCTTCTACAAAATTTGTTATTGGTCATTTGTCATTTGTTATTGGTTATTTATTAACTATCAATTATTAATTATTAATTATTAATTATTAACTTTGTTTACGGCCGTAAAGATAAGTTAAATAACCTAAATTATTTTTCAGATCATCTGTTAACTCATCAGGATGATAACGCCAAGCCCAGTTACCCGTAGCAACTCCGGGAGTATTCATTTTTCCTTCACTGCCCAAGCCTAAAATATCCTGTAAGGGGAAAATGGCTATATTTGCCACGGATCCCATCGCTAAACGGATTAAACTCCAATGAATACCATCAGAAGCGATCGCGCCTAAATAGTCAACAACTCTGGCTTTTTCTTCCTCGGTGCGTTTGTCAAACCAGCCCACAGTGGTATCATTATCGTGTGTACCCGTATAAACCAGACAGTTGCGGTTAACATAATTAAATGGTAAAAAGGGATTAGCTCGATCGCTATCAAAAGCAAAATGTAAAATTTTCATCCCCGGTAAACCAAAATTATCTCGTAAAGCTTCAACTTCAGGTGTAATAACTCCTAAATCCTCAGCAACAATCGGTAAATCTCCTAATTCTTTTTTCAATAATTCAAAGAAAGCTTGACCTTTAGCTTTAACCCAAAGGCCATTCATGGCGGTTTTTTCCCCTTGAGGTACTGCCCAAAATCCTTCAAAACCTCTGAAGTGATCAATCCTCATAATATCCACATAGTCTAACATGGATTTTACCCTCTGAATCCACCAATGGTAATTAGTACGGGCTAGATTTCGCCAATTATAGACCGGATTCCCCCATAATTGACCAGTTTCGCTGAAATAATCCGGCGGTACTCCTGCCATCCAAGCGGGTTCACCTGTTTCCTTATTTAAGCGAAAGATTTGAGGGTGAGACCACACATCGGCACTGTCATGGGCTACATAGATAGGTAAATCTCCAAATATATAGACTTCATTCTGATTAGCATATTTTTTTAAACTTTTCCATTGACGGAAAAATTCAGATTGAATATATTTATGAAAGAAAATTCCCTCAGCTAATAATTGAGTATAACGGGCAATCGCCGCCGGATCCCGTTTAGAAATATCCTGATCCCATTGATTCCACGATAAACCTTGGAAATGCTCTTTTAAAGCCATAAACAAGGCATAATCGTTTAACCAATATTGATGCTCTTGACAAAATGCCTCAAAAGCTTGTTTTCTCTGGGGTGTAGCTACCTGATCAAAATTATGACTGGCTTTGCGTAATAAAGGTATTTTATGAGCAATGACTAAATCAAAATCTACCTGATCTTCTGAAAAATGGGGTAATTGATTCAGATCATCCTCAGAAAGTAAATTTTCCGCAACTAACCATTCCAAATTAATTAACAGAGGATTCCCCGCAAAAGCAGAATAGGATAAATAGGGAGAATTGCCGAAGCCAGTAGGCCCTAAAGGTAAAACTTGCCAAATTTTCTGATGACTTTGTGCTAAAAAATCAATAAAAGCGTAGGCTTCTTTGCCAAGATCGCCGATCCCAAAACGTCCGGGTAAAGAAGTGGGATGTAGTAAAATGCCACTGGAGCGAAGATGTAACATATATTTTTTACCAATAAATAAGCTATTTAGAAAACTGATTAATTCCTAAATCTAATCAGGGATTATATCATGTTTAAATAGGTTATTATTGTTAATAATTATTAACTTTTTCGTCATCAGTCATTAGTCATTTGTAACAAGACTAAACTTCTGGCAAAAGTGGAGTAATAAGTAGGAGACAAGGATGAACTAAAAATTATAATTTAAGTTTTGAAAGTCGGGGATTTTTTAGATAGTTAAAGGATAAAAATGATATTTTAAGAAAAATCCCCGACTTTTTGCCCTAAACTTATTTTTCATTACTTATTATTTATTACTTATTACTGAATTAAGCTTCTTTTTTTTCAGTTTGAGCTTCTTCTAATTGAGCATTCATTTTGACAGATTCATCTTTAGAATTATCAATTTCTTTTTTAAATTCAGTTTCAAATTCCTTAGAAGCTTCTTGAAAAGAACGAATAGTTTTACCTAAACTACGGCCAATTTCTGGTAACTTTTTAGGCCCAAAAATTAATAAAGCTACAACTAAAATAATAACTATTTCAGGTAAACCAAGTCCAAAAATATTCATAGTTTTTTCCTTTTAAAAATTAGTAATAAAATTATAAATTATAAATGACCAATGACAAAATAGTAAAAAACCCGGACAAGCCGGGATCTCAAAAATCAATGAAAACTTTTGTGTTAATCCTGTTAAGATTACTGTCCAAGGGTAGTCCAGTCCACATCAACACCTTCTAATACTAAAGAAGCATTATAGAGTTGCAGGATAATTAACAAAAAGACTAAGAATAAAACCATAAAAACTCCCATTACAGGGGTAGTTCCCCAGCCGGGAACAACTTTACCATATTCAGAGTTTAAAGGTTTAAGGATATCTCCTAAGCGAGTACGTTGTGCCATAAGTCACCCAATAATGTTGTATTTAAAGCTATTTTGTAATCTTCCCTATTATTATAAATGAAGTGAACATCTATGCTTAACTTTCCGTTCACCACAAAACTTGATTATAGAAAAAGTGTTTAATTCAATAGGTTCGATTGTCTCCACAATATCATAAGATGAAGCTAGTTGAACGTCATCTTATGACCCAAAAATTACGGTTATCAGTGCAAAATGGATAATTGACAATGAACAATGGCAATAAAAAAAAGTTATTCTCAACGGTTTGATCGGATCAATTGTTGAAAATATTACAATTCTAAAGCACTTTTTAAAGTTGCTTCTAAATTGTTTAAATAACTATCTAAACTCCAGTTTAATTCTTCCCCTTTAACGATTAAATTAATGCCACATAATAACTCTTGATCAATGGTAAAATTAATTTTAATTGGTGGTTTAAAATTTTCTTGAATTTTCTTAATAATTTCTTCTTTTTTCTCTGAAGTTAAATTAAAACTTGTTTGGATAATTAATTCATGATTAACTTTTAAATTAGATTCAATTATCTGTTTTTTATTTTGATCTAGTTTAGCTAAATTATCTAAAAAAACTTCAACTATTTGTAATTCTAAACTTTGATTAGCTAAATCATTGAGACTTTTTTTGATAATAGTTAAAAAACTTTCACTAGCTCGATTTTTTAAAGCTTGTAAAAGTTGATCTTGTTCCTGTTTTAAAGAGAATTGCCAAGTTTTTCTGCTTTCTTCAATTTCAGTTTTAACTAAGTTTAATAATTTGGTTTTTTCCGCTTCCACTTCTAATTTAGCTTGGCTTAAAAACTCTTGTTTTTTCGCTTCTAATTCCCCGATTAAATCTAAATATTTTTGTTTATATTCGTGGGCTTGACTCATTTGTTGTTCAGCCTCTAATAATTGGGCTTTAATTTTATTTTTACGTTGATTAATAACTTTTATAATTGGTTCATATAAAAATCTTTGTAATAAAAAAACTAAGATTAAAAAATTAATAATCTGGGCAACAAAAGTAAACCAATTAATTTCCATTTTAATAGATAATAATGTTTAAATTATTTAACAGTTTGATTAATAAAAAAATTCCAATAGGGATTAGCAAATAAAATAATTAAAGCTATAACTAAACAATAAATTCCGGTTGATTCCACCACCGCCATGCCCACAAATAAAGTGCGGGTAATATTGTTAGCTTCATCGGGCTGTTGTGCCAAAGAAATTAAAGCTTGAGCTAAGGCTTTTCCCTCTCCTAAAGCCGGCCCGATCGAACCGATGGCCATTGTAATACCTGCTGTCGCAATTGAAACTATTGCAATTAAAGTTAAATTATCCATAATTAGTTATTAGTTATTGTTGATTGTTGATTGATTCTTTATAACAAAATTTTAGCAATTTTAATAATTATCAATTATCCATTTTGTATTAGAAAATAATTAACCCGGAGGCCATTTCATGGGGCGTTCTCCTAAGAGATGAAAATGTAAATGATCAACAGTTTGGCCGCCATCATCACCATTATTTATTACAATACGATAACCATTAGTTAAACCAACTTGTTGAGCAACTTTTTGCACAGTTAATAATAAATGACCTAATAAAAGTTGATCCTCTAAAGTAGCTTCATCTAACTTAGGAATGGGTTTTTTTGGAATAACTAAAATGTGAGTTGGAGCTACCGGATTAACGTCTTTAAAAGCGATCGCTTGATCATCCTCATAAACAATATTAGCAGGAATCTCACGGCGAATAATTTTACTAAAAATAGTTTCACTCATAAATCAATAATTTAGATTGAGATTTGAAATTTTAAGATTAATCAGCTAAAATATTAATAATAAACTACTTTGGCACAAATTGACAAAGCTCATCAAAAAAATTAACTAAAGTTAACAGAAATGTTGAATGTTAGAAGAAAGAAATAACCAAAGTTAGTGAATATGATAGAATCAGGAAAAACAAATAAAATTAAATTGCTAAATTATGATAGTCATAACTTTTCCTAAAATAGTTAAGGATATTTTAAAACCATTACCCAAAAAAGATTATCCAGTTTTAGATACATTTTCATTTATGTCCCTCTGGAGAATATAATCAACAGATAAATATATATTTGTTTAATTGGTTATTTGATATTAAAATTAATAAAAATACCAGTAAAATTTGAGGGATCACTATTAGATGAATTTTCTTATCTTCAAGCTTGTATGTATCAAAAAATTAGTTATATTCATTGGTTTTAAAAAACAATTTAACTACGATCAAAATTAGCCTTTTAGATTAGTATGTCTAAATATATTAAGTTTTGTTAAGATATTCAAAATTTCTGAGTTTCTAACAGTCGATCGCCAGATCCTAGATTTTAAATCTTTGTAAATGTTATATTTGATCTTTTGATGTGTAAGATTAAACTATAAATAAATGTTAAAGACGTGCTATGGTACGTCTATGTAAACCGTTATATATTAATTAATATTAAAGCTCTCAAAACCGATTATCATTTTTATTTAAAGTCATTATGTCAACCCTTGTTATTGTTGAGTCGCCTACTAAAGCTAAAACTATTCGTAATTATCTACCCTCTGACTACCGTGTGGAAGCGTCAATGGGGCATATTCGGGATCTGCCTTCCTCGGCTGACGAAATACCCCCCGAATATAAAGGACAGTCATGGTCACAGTTAGGGGTTAATATTGAAAAAGATTTTGAGCCGATCTATGTGATCCCTAAAGGTAAAACGAAAATAGTTAGCACCCTCAAAAAAGCTATTAAAGAGGCTGATGAGTTGATCCTAGCCACTGACGAAGATCGGGAAGGTGAAAGTATTAGTTGGCATTTAATGGAACTTTTAAAGCCTAAAATGCCTGTTAAACGCATGGTTTTTCATGAAATTACTAAAGAAGCCATCCAAAAAGCTCTGAAAAATTGCCGTAATATTGATGAAAATTTAGTTCATGCTCAGGAAACCAGACGTATTTTAGACCGTCTTTTTGGTTACACTTTATCCCCTTTATTATGGAAAAAAATCTCAAGGGGTCTATCGGCCGGGCGTGTTCAGTCGGTGGCGGTGCGTTTATTAGTACAAAGGGAACAGGAAAGACGAGCTTTTCAAACCGCTAGTTATTGGGATTTAAAGGCAGATTTAGAGAAAGATAGCAAAAATCCCTTTTTTGCTAAATTAATCAGTGTAGGGGGGCAAAAAGTCGCCACTGGGAGCGATTTTGATGGTAAGACCGGAAAATTAAGCAAAGGTAAAAAAGTAGTTTTATTAAATGAGGCCGATGCGATCGCGCTCAAAGCCAGACTTGAGGGTAAAACATGGACAGTGAGCGATACGGAGGAAAAAGCCACCACCCGCAAACCTTCCCCCCCCTTTACCACCTCAACTTTACAACAGGAGGCCAACCGTAAATTGGGTTTATCCGCACAGGAAACCATGAAAACCGCTCAAAATCTCTATGAAAACGGTTATATAACCTATATGCGCACGGACTCCGTACATCTATCGGATCAGGCTATTACCGCCGCCCGTAGTTGTGTAGAACAAATGTACGGTAAAGATTATTTAAGCCCTAGCCCTCGTCAATATAAAACTAAAAGTAAATCTGCACAGGAGGCACACGAAGCGATCCGCCCTGCCGGAGAAGCTTTCCGCACCCCTAAAGAAACGGGTTTAAGTGGGCGGGAATTATCCGTTTATGATTTAATTTGGAAACGCACCGTAGCCTCACAAATGGCAGACGCTCAGTTAACTCAGTTAACGGTGAATTTACAGGTAGAAGATGCGGGTTTTCGTTCAACGGGTAAAAGAATTGATTTTCCGGGCTTTTTCCGTGCATACGTTGAAGGATCGGACGATCCCGAAGCGGCCTTAGATAACCAAGAGGTATTATTACCCGATCTAGTCAAGGGCGATCACCCCAAATGTAAAAAAATTGAGACTGTCGGCCATGAAACTCAGCCTCCGGCCAGATATACGGAAGCCTCTTTAGTGAAGACTTTAGAACAGGAAGGAGTGGGTAGACCTAGCACCTACGCTAGTATTATTGGTACGATCCGAGATCGGGGTTATGCCGTGATCCGCAATAAGGCTTTAGTACCAACTTTTACGGCTTTTGCGGTGACTAACTTATTAGAAAAATATTTTTGTGATCTAGTTGATACCCAGTTTACTTCTAAAATGGAGCAAACCCTTGATGAGATCGCCACTGGTGAGGCCAAATGGTTGCCCTACTTAGAAAAATTCTATTTAGGAGAAACGGGGCTACAAACTCAAGTTAAAGTTAAGGAAACGGAGATCGAAACGTCCGAGTCTAAGGCGATCGCGCTAGATGGGTTAAATGCTACCATTAAAATCGGAAAATTTGGGCCTTATGTGGAAAAGAAACAGGGTGAAGAAGTTTTAACTGCCTCGATCCCCCCCGACTTAACCCCTTGTGATCTTAACCCTGAACAGATCGATCTCATTTTAAAACAAAAAGCGGAAGGGCCTGATCAACTGGGTACGGATCCCCAAACTAACTTACCTATTTATCTGTTAACGGGTACTTATGGGCCTTATGTGCAGTTAGGGGAAGTGACAGAGGAAAATAAAAAGCCAAAACGGGTATCTTTACCGAAAGACTTAAAACCGGAAGAAATGACTTTGGAGGCGGCCTTAGGTTTACTTTCCCTACCGCGCTTGTTAGGTACGCACCCTGACACTGGTTGTAAGATCAAGGCCGCTTTAGGGCGTTTTGGGCCTTATGTGGTGCATGATCAGGGTAAGGAAGGCGGCCAAGACTATCGCTCTTTGAAAAAAGAGGATGATGTGTTAACCATTACCCTTGAAAGGGCTTTAGAGTTATTGGCGCAACCCAAACGCGCCAGAGGAGCGAGTAAAACCGCTAAAGAGCCTCTGAAAGCTTTAGGAGTGCATCCAGAGGATAATGAGCCTGTCAATATTTATAATGGGCCTTACGGGGATTATATTAAATATAAAAAGACTAATGTAGGCATTCCTGAAGGTGAAACGGTGGAAAGTATGACTTTAGAAAAGGCTTTAGTTTTAATAGCCCAAAAAACAGGAGGAAAGAAAACTACGGCTAAGAAAACCACTACGGCCAAGAAAACCACTACGACAAAGAAAACTACTACTAAAAAAGCAACTACCACTAAGAAAACTACTACTAAAAAATAAAGTTCTTTGTTGTGCTTTAGTATCAGTTTTCAAGCAAGGCTTTTTCAAAGTCAAATCTTATAATTTTTATTATTAAAAAAGGGATAATTTCTAAGATAAATAGTTCAATAAATTGAAAAGCTAATAGCGATCGTTCAATTTATTGAACTCACAATTGTATTTTTTTTGAAAAAACCCTAATAACCTTAATTTTTAAGTTTAAGTTATTTTTTAAGTTTTTGTTTAATTCTTGTCATTAACATTTCTAATTCTGGTAATTTTAATTGAAAGGCAATTCCTAAAAAGATAATTATTCCTAAAATTGTTTCTAAGCCTAATTTTATAATTTCAATTATTAAATTATTACTAGGCCAAATCATTTCTAAACCTAAATAACTTCCCCAACAAGCACAACCGGAAATAATACTAGCAAAAATTAAGCCTAATAAAGCTATTCCCCATTCAATTAAGGGTAATCCATTTAAGCGTTTATTTAATACGAAAATAAATAATATAATCGAAATAATATTAACTCCAATGGTGGCAAAAATTACCCCCGGAGTTTGAAAAGCATTAACTAAAATATAATCTAAAATTGCATTTAAAAAGATGTTGGCAATACTTATTTTAAAGGGTGTTTGGGCATCATCTAAAGCATAAAATACCCTGACTAATACATCTCTTGATAAATAGAAAAACATCCCAAAACCATAGGCCATTAAAACTGGTGTCACAAAATCAGTTGAACTTGCATTAAATGCGCCTCTTTGATAGATTACTTTAGCGATGGGTTTTGCTAAGGCCAAAAAAATTGATGTTAAGGGCAACATGGTTAAAGCTGTTAATAATAAACCTTGTCTAATTCTTGTTTTTAATTCTCCCCAATTTTCGGGGGCGGCCAATTTTGCAAAAATAGGTAAAAATGGAACTAAAATAGTATTAGAAATAACCCCTAATGGCGTTAAAATAATAAAACTGGAATAACGCATTGCTGAAACTGCTTGGGGAATACCTGAGACAAAATACATATCTGTTGACACATTAATATGTAACATTCCTGATGCTAATGTAGCGGGAATCATCAATTTTAAAACGTCTTTTACTCCTGGTATATTCCAGTCAAATCTTAACTTTAATTTCCCCATTCCTGAGCGTGATTGTGCAATAATTTGAATCAACCATTGTAAAACTGCCCCCAGTAGCGTTCCTCCGGCTAAAACCCAACCTCCTAAACGCATATATTCAGGATTGTGAATATTACCCCCTAAATTCAGAGCTAAAACTCCTACTCCAATAATTAGGGCTAAACTTGAAAAGAGAGGACTAATACTTGGTAGCCAATATTGATCAGAGGCATTCAGAGTGCCAAAACCGATGCCGATTAATCCGGCAAAAAAGGCAAGGGGCGCCATGATTTGCAGTTGTTCAGTGGCGATCGCTCTAATCTGTGGATCTTGGCCAGGGGCTAATAAATCAATTAAATAAGGGGCGCTAAAGACGACAATTAAAGAAAAAATTAATAAAATACAACTCACAAAAGTTGTAATTGCTTCTACTAAAGGGGCGGCTTCTTCTTTTTTTCTTTTAGCTAAAACACTCACTAAAGCACTATCAAAAGGCCCGTTAATTCCTCCTAAAAGAATCAGAAAAAATCCCGGAATAATATAAGCATAACCATAAGCGTCCACAACGCCACCTAAGCCAAAAGCGGCGGCGATCGCCTGTTCACGAAATAAACCAAATAATTTACTAATTAAAGTGGCAATACCGACAATTCCGGCAATATTTGCTAAAGATCGTTTTTTTTGTGACACAAATTTTCCCTAATTATAAACTAATAAAATAATAGATTTTACCTGAAATTGGATCATTTTGCTATCGGTTATTTTTGATCGGTTGACTGTAGGCAATTGATCCTTGATCAATTAGCTAAAAAAAGACTAAAAAGGTCAAAAAATAAATAATAATAAATAAGGATTCAACCTTGGTCAATTGATCAAAACCTTAAGAAAAATTTAACAATGTTTTGACATAATTGGGGAAAAATAAAATTATAGTTGTATTAATTTAAAAATCATAAAATAAAGAGGAGTTGATCAAAATTATGACGGCCAATATTATTGAATTAGTTGATAATTTACCTACGGATAACATCACTGTAAAAGTATTAAGATCGCTTGATTTTGTTGTACCCGGAACCTATGAAAATCGAGTAGGATTTAATAATACAATTCGCTCAATTACAGGGATAACAGATTACGATCAAATTAATAAAATTCGTGATCGGGCTATGGCAATTTATGAAGATAAAAATGAAGGTTATGACACTGCTTTATGGATCTATCAAACTATAGATAATTTAGATACAGCAGTAGCGGCGGCGGCTTTAGCCGATAAAGTAGGAGATACTTTTAAATTTATTCCTTTTTTAGATAAATTAACCCCAAAAGCTGACAATGTACAAACGGGAGATTTGGCCATTAAATTAGTAGGAGAATTAATTGCTTATAGTAAAATGAATAAAATTACCCTACAACCGGCCGAATTTGCTAATTCTTTAAAAGCTAATTATAAAGATGAAGCATTAATGAGAATGGTAGCCTTAATTTGTTTTGATGGTTTGTTACCTTTAGGAGCAGATTTTCTTCAGAAAGTTCAACAAATGTTAAGCCAAAATGGTCAAGCTTCTTTACAAAATAATGCGGTTTTTAAAACTATTGGAAATTTAATTCCAGCAGATGATAAAGCAGGATTTATTAATAATACATTTACAGCCGCTAGTGGTTGGATTAATAATTTAATTTCTTCCACAGGTTTAACTCCCGCTACAGTTTTAGGGGGTTTAAGTAAATTTATTCAAATTGCAGATGATAAATTAGATTATGTGGCCGCTTTTATTGATGCTAGTACCAATTATTATGAACATACAGGTATTCAAACCGTAGCGCGTAATTTAATTGAAAGAGCAAGTCAACAAGTCGGTTAAAATTAATAGAAAATCACCCTAAAAAAAAGAAAAAATTTTATATTTTTGCTCTTGAAAGGGTACGTTATTTAGTTAGCAAATCCCCCTTAAAAGAGGGATTTAGGGTGAGCCTAAGTTAATTATAAATTGATAATTCTTAATTAAATAATTCATTTATTTCCTTGATCAATTGTTCTATAATTATGGGCTTACTCAAATGAGCCTGAAAACCTACATCCAATGACTTCTTGATACTTTTAATATCTGCATAACCAGACACTGCGATCGCCGGAATTTCTCCCCCTTGTGAGGGTGGTAAAGCTCTAATTTGACGCATCAGATCATATCCATTAACTTCAGGCAAGCCAATATCGCTGATGATCAAATCCGGTATTTCCCTAGTCAGTTGGGTTAAAGCTTCCTTGGCCGAACACAGACAGGTTACAATCGCACCAAAATTTTCTAACACTAAAGCAATAACTTCTAAAATATGTTGATCATTCTCAACCAGCAAAATACGCATCCCTTCAAGGGTTTTTTTCTTGATCGGTGGTGCAGATGGCAAAGATTGGGAAGATTGAGAGCCTTGAGTCGTAACATTAGGTAAAGTAATGGTAAAAGTGCTTCCCTGCCCTATGCCCGAACTATGCGCCACCACCGTTCCCCCATGAGCCTCCACAATGGAACGCACTAAAAACAATCCTAAGCCCAAGCCCCCTGTCCGTCTGCTTTTAGAAGAATCCGCCTGTCTAAACTGCTCAAAAATATGAGGTAAGGCAGAAGGAGCAATCCCCTCACCAGTATCCTGTACCCGTATCTGTACCTGATTAGGCCGATCAATTAACCGTAGGGTGATTCGCCCTCCTCTGGGGGTAAATTTGATAGCATTGGTGAGCAAATTGGACATCACTTGAAGCATACGAGTAGGATCAAGTTCTAATGAGTCTGGACAGGCTTGGAAATCCGTTTCCAATTGTAGCCCGTTTTGCTCAATCTGGTTTTGAATCTGGGAGATCGACTGTTGTAATAAAGCTCTCAGATCACAGGATTTAGGGTTAATCTCAAAGCGTTGCTGAATCATACCAGAAACATCGAGCAAGTCTTCAATTACCTTCGTTTGAGTCAAGGTACTATCACGAATGGCAGCGATCGCCTGTTCCATTTGAGCCTGATCCAATCCCCCCTGCTCCATCAATTGAATCCAAGTTGAAATCGTAGTTAGGGGAGTGCGTAACTCATGGGAAACCATGGCCAGAAATTCATCCTTACTAGCATTGGCCGCCTCAGCAATACGGGCTTTACCGAGTAAAATCTCACCGTCACGCTGTGCCAAAACGAGGGAAATCATGGCCGAGACTAATGGAATATAGAGATCTAACATCCGTAACTCTCGCATTGTCGGACGGTGAGGCTCTCGGAAATAGGTGGAAACCACCCCCAGTAACTGCCCTTGACGACCGATCAGAGGGGTTGAATGCACCGCCAAAGCCCCGGCCTTGGCCATAATCTCACAGTAAAGAACAAAGGTAAGATCCGTTTGTACATCCTCAATAATTACCCTTTGACCAGACTTTAGGGCATTACTACAAGGGGTATTATCATCAATATGCACTTCCCTGAAATAATCAAGAAAATCTGAATTAAGCCCTTGATGAGTAACAATTTCTAAGACTTGTCTTTGGGAGTCATAAAGTTGAATATTACCCAAATCCCCATGGAGTAAGTTAATAGTAGTATTGAGAATTTGGTTCAAGATCACATCCAAATCTAAAGAGGAAAATAAGCCTAAACTCAGATTTTGCACCTGATTGAGAGCTAATAACTCCTGTTCTAATTCCCCTTGGCTATGGCGCAAACTTTGCTCTGTTTGCTTAAGATTATCTATATCTACTAAAGCCACAATTGCCCCCATAATTTGATTGTCAACGGTACGGTAGGGGCGGATCCGCAACATATACCAGTGACCTTGTTGATCCTGCACCTCCCGTTCCACTATATTGAGAGAGCAGATCACCTCTCTTATTAAAGCTTCTAAGTCAGAACCGATAATATTAAACCTCAGATCGCTGATCGGCCGGCCTACATCCGTAGGAATTAGGTTAAAGACGGATTGGGCTGATGGGGTAAAACGGCGAATACACTGATCATCTGAGAGCATCAAGATGGGAATATTAACATTATTAATCAAATTCAACAGGTCATCATTGGCACGACGGGCTTCTATATTGCGATTTTGTAATTCCTCATTGGTGGTTTTCAATTCTTCATTGGCTGACTGTATCTCCTCTTTAGCCGTTTGCAGTTCCTCATTGGTACTTTTTAACTCCTCATTACTAGAGAGAATTTCCTCATTAGCGGCGATCAGTTGTTGATTTGTGGACTCTTTCTCCTCAATAGTTAATTGTAAAAGGGTTTGGGTATCTAACAACTCTTGACGAGTAGCGGCCAATTCTTGGCGAAGTCGGCGGATCTCGGGATCAATCTCAATCAGTTCCACTTCCGTTTCATTAGCCTGTTCTGATAAAGCAGGTAAAATTTCCGAAATTTCCCGCTCAAATAGGATCAAATAGCAACGCTCAGAAGAAGTGGAAAGGTGAAAAGGGATTACTTCCACCGTCAATTCCGACAGATCCGGAATTTTTAAGCCCCGTTTTCTGATGGCAATACCCTGTTTTTTAGCTTCTTCAATGGCGATGCGTAAATCAATCAATAAGCTAGGGCGAATCATCTTTAAGAGGTTATAAATTGGCTCTCCGGCCGGTATTCTAAGGTAGGGACTCGTATCCCCCCGAAATTGGAGAATATCAAGCTGTTCATTGACAATCACCCCGGCCGGCCCAAAGCGACTTAACACAATCTGATCCGCCCATTGCTGAAGGTTACTGCGGTTGAGGGAAGCGGAAAAACCTTGTCTTTGTTCAAAATCCGCTTCTCTGGGATAATAACTAGCTATGAAATCAAAATTGAGACGACAAGGCACAGCACTGCGGTTATATACCTTGCCTTGGGCATCAAAGACTTCAAACAGATCCGTTGTATCCCCTAAGCTTTCCGAATTGCCTAAAATTAAAAAGCCTGTGGGTTTAAGACTGTAGTGGAAGAAGGATAATACCCGTTTTTGAAGGGATGGTTTAAAATAAATCAGCACATTGCGACAACTGAGCAGATCAATATCAGAAAAGGGGGGATCACTGCCAAGATCTTGACGGGCAAAAATACACAGTTCGCGCACTGATTTTTTAATTTGATAGCCCCCCTCCACTTCATTAAAAAAGCGATGACGGCGTTCATTAGAGATATTTTCCATCTGGTTTTCCCGATAAAAACCAATCCGAGCAATTTCAATGGCTTCGTTACTAATATCTGTGCCAAAAATTTGAATGGTGGGGTTGAGGAGTTGATGATGTAGACACTCTAATAAACAAATGGCTATGGAATAGGCTTCCTCTCCCGTTGCACACCCTGGCACCCAGATGCGAATATTGGTGGCGGCGTTGGGCTGTTGACACAGTAAGGGAAAAACCCGCTCCTGAAGCACAGTATAGAGTTCAGGATCCCTAAAAAATCCGGTGACGCTAATTAACACATCTTGATGCAAGGCCTGAATTTCATCGGGATGATCGAGCAAATACTGGATATATTCGCTTAAGTTGACGCATTTTTGCAGTGCCATGCGTCTTAGCAGTCTTCGCTGAAAAGTGCTTGGTTTATAGTTGGCAAAATCAACCCCACTTTGATGTTGTAATAACCGAAAAACCGTTACCAGTTCATTTTCATCAATCACGGTAGTTTCACCTTCGCTTTGTTCTAGGGTCATCAGTGAGCTTATATAGGGATGTAGTTTAAGTTTTAGCAATTCCTGCGCAATTGCCTTTGGAGATAGGACAAAATCCACATTACCTGTAGCAATAGCGGCGTTTGGCATTTCGGTAAATTGAGAGCTGGAGCGATCTTGAGCAAACACAATTCCCCCTTCGGCTCGAATGGCTTGAACTCCAAGCGCTCCATCATTATTACTACCTGAGAGAACAACGGCGATCGCTTTATTTTTTTGATCTTTAGCTAAGGATTTAAAAAACAGATCAATAGTTTTAACCCGTCCTTGAAATTGATTACAGGGATCTAATTGTAATCGTCCGTCAGCTATGGTCATTTGAACATTAGGCGGAATCACATACACATGATTTTCCTCCACTTTCATGCCATTTTCTGCCGTGTGAACGGGCATTCGTGTGGTGCGCCCTAATAATTCACTTAAGAGGCTTTTTTGTTCGGGTGAAAGGTGTTGAATCAAGACAAATCCCATCCCTGTATCAGTGGGTAAATGACTAAGCAATTCTGAAAAAGCATCTAAACCCCCTGCGGATGCTCCAATACCTACAATCAGCGATCTATTATTATTTTTCGTTTCAGATGGATTTGTCATGTTTGTTATTGGTTATACCAAATAAACTGTGATGTTCATTTATTATAACCTAATGATTTTGTGTTATTTTGATTGTTCTAAAATTCAATTTTAATCCCACATTTTGGCCAAAATCACAATTAATGCTAATAATTACGAAGATTCTTGCCAAATTAATTAACTGGCGATCGCCTTGGATCCCCCTTGTGTAAGGGGGATTAGCTTCAATTATATTAGGGTGCGCTCAGTGTAACTAAATTTTCTTCTGGTAAAAAACTGTGAAATTTACCTTGATTAGCTAAAACCGCCACTAAATGCAAAGAAACATCAGGCTGGATCTGAAGATCCGCCCAAGGTACGGCTATTTCTAAACATTGTTTAAAAGCCATTTCCGCACGACTACGGCGGGAATGCCAATGGTGTTCAGCCCTTGCCTCCGCAAACCATAATGACTCTGTGATTAAATTAATGCCTAAATGATGGCGAAAAAGGTAATTCATGGGGGCTTTGTCGGGTAAACCATCTAAGGGCGGACGGCTGATCTCCCCACTGATGCCCGGATAATACCAAAATAAATGGAGTTCGGGGGGAATATCTTTCCCCGGCACCGTTCCCTGTTTAAAATCTAGGCGCAAATAAAAATTAAGGTGATCTAAGCCATAATATAAACGCTGTACGGCACTAGCTTGGTGCATTGTACCACGCGCACCGCCAATTTCGATGCGCCCAGCCTTATCCCAATCCTGTTCATCGCCCACCCCATCAATAAAGGGATGAATAAAGCTTTGGGGCAAATGATCCTCAATTTTTTCATGACTTTCTAAAGGTTCGCTTAAATTGGCGGGGATCGGCTCATTGAGGGCTTTATAAATGCCTGTTAAATGTTCACGGAACAGTTGATCAAACATGGCATCATGGTTTGAAGAATGGCCTTCCCCAAACCACCAAAACCAGTCTGAGCCTTCGGCCGCATATAATGACTCCCATGCTTGGGGGTTGGTTTCTTCGGTGGCTTCGGGATGTTTGGCTAAAGTTTCACGGGCGTGGGTTAATAGATCCCATGCTTTATTTTTAACGGGATCGCCGATCCATGTGCTGAAACTACCGTCAACCCATGAGCCACTATGTAAATTTTGAGAGGGAATAGTGGCTGTGGGAGGATATTTTTCCACAAATTCAGAAACAGTTACTAATTTAATTTGCTCATTTTTACTTAGTCTTTCATAGAGGGAATTAAGAAAATGTAAACCGTCTTTTTGATAAAATTCCCAACAATTTTCACCGTCTAAAGCGATGGTAACAAGCCAAGGTTGTTCTAAAGTTGTATGATTATCTGTTTGATGTTCTTTTAATTGGCGAGAAATTCCCTCTAAATGGGCAATTAAGTCTCCGGCGGCTTTATTGGCATCCATTGCTCCATAGGTAAAGCCAATTAAATCAGATAAACGGTGATCTCTAAAAACGATAGACAAGTCACCATGAGAGGTTTCTAGGCGATAGGGGCGATATAATAATTCAGGCTCATAAACATTGCCCACTTCGTTACGGTGGAAAAAGTGCTTAAGACTCCATCCTAAGACGGCTTCATCGGAACAGATCCAATTAAAACCTGCTTGTTTAATGTGAGGCAAAATAGCAGGACTTACTGACTGTTCCGATGGCCAAAGCCCCCTCGGTTTTTGACCAAACCGATCGCTGTATAATTCCTGAGCTTTTCTGAGGTGACGGGGTATATCTTCCTCCCATTGGAAACGATTTTGGGGTAAAGCCATATTTGCGATCGCCACCCTTCCGGCGTTGGTATCAGCTAAGAGGGGCAAAATGGGGTGAGTGTAGGGCGTGGTGGTAACTTCTAACTGGCCGGCATCCTGCATTTTTTTATGTTGGGGAATAATTCTTTTAATTATTTCCTGTTGTTTTTGATAGATATTCTTGCGATCTTCTAAAGTAAAATTTTCCCCTTGTTTTAACCAATTACTGATAGCTGGATCATCCCAAAATAGGGGATCAATCCATGCTAAATTATGCCATGCTAATAGATCATTATAATCTCTTAAATCCCAATTTTCTAAACACCATCTTTGGCCTTTATTTCTTCTTTGTTCGTATAATTGAGCATAGCGAGGATGGGGGTCTACTAAGGTATGATGATTACCGTCAAAAAAGTGTTCAACAATGAAATGTTTTTGCTCTAAATTTAACTTTTGTGCCTCGGTTAAAGCTACTTCTAAATAGGGATCGATCGCTTTTCCATTAGCATAATCTTCTAATTGTAAAATTAAAGAAGGCACAAGATTAACTGTTTGATGAAGTTTCGGATATTTTTCTAAAATTAAAATTAAATCTAAATAATCTTTTGTGCCATGTAAACGCACCCAAGGTAAACGATATTGTTCAATTTGATTGTCAGGACTTGGTGACTTATATAGGGGTTGATGTTGATGCCAAATAAAGGCAACGTATAAGGGATGAGCCATAATTATAAATAGAATTACTTACTTTATTGTTATTACTAGATATTGTGGTTTACTTTAGTTTATTTGTCACCAAAATGTAAGAAATCTTAACAAATTATTGCATTTTATTAGTTAACTTTAGTTAAGGATCTCTATTACCTTTGAAATTTATTTCAAAGTGATATTAATACTCGAAGTATTTAACCCGCCTTTAACTCAAGTTTAAGGCTAACAAAAATCGTTCAATAAATTGAACTAAAATATGTTTCAATAGTTCCCCCTCGCCCATTGGGAGAGGGGGTGAGGGGCTGAGGGCTAAAATTTATAAAAATAAGAAATTAAGATGATCAAATAATATTTTTCAGATCAAAAGCTAAAATTGTGCCTTCCGTTGTCACTGCAAAAATTAAATTTTGCCATGCTTTTAAATTTAAAATTGCTCCCTTTTCAATTACTGATTGAAATATTAATTTTCCTTGGAAATTAACTCCATAAATATGACCTTGATAATCACTGGTAATTATTAACTTTTGTTCGGGTAAAATTACACCGGAAAATAAGGCACTTTCCCCTTGAAAAAGTTTTCTCATTTTGCTTTTTTTTACTTTAAAATCTCCTTGTTGATTAACTTTATAAATTTGCCCGTCACTTGTGCCGATCATTAAAGATTGATTAACAATTTCTCCCCATAATACCGATGATTTCATTTCATTTTTCCAGATTAATTTACCCTTATTAAGATCATAACAATTAAGCCCTTTACTATGACCGACAAAAATCTTTTGATCATGATAAGCTAAAAACCAACTACGCCATAATTGATCATCCTTATTTTCCCAAATAGTTTGCCATTGATCATTGACTAATTTTAAATTACCATAGGTATCAACAATTAAAATATTATTGTCAGCAAAAGTTAAGTTAAAAATATATAAACCAGAGTCATAATAATTAGAACGAATATTATACAATGATTGGGGCTTTTTCCCTCTTAAATCATAAATTTTACCATTATCACAACCACAGTAAAAATATTGATCATTAGTCACAAAACAATTGATTTTACAGCCTAATTCCTGTTGATTAATAATCTCACCTTCATGATTAAATCCTAATAGTAAACCATCCCTATTTCCCATCCAACAAATATCTTCATTAACTGTTAAACTCCAAATAGGAATTTTCCAATAACCTTTTAAATTTGGGGGCGTATATTGCCATAATAAATTAATCGTTGCTTCCCCTTGTTTTACTTGATTATTTTCACCAGCCCCGAACTTACATTCGGCCGTTAAAAGAGTATAAATTTTACGATCTTTTTTGGGATCAAGTTTAGGAATAAACTCCCGATGATAGGCCGAATAATCAACAGCAAAAAAAGGCATTTTTGCTAATTCTGGAAAGTCTTTAAAATTAATAATATCTTCAGGGTAATAAGTAGTGCCAAAATCATAGGAAAAAGCCCTGCCACTTTCCCCTTCATGACCCGCAATAATTGCCCCAATATAAGCCCCAGTTTGATCTATTTGGAGTAGATGTCTACCACAACAACGGTACATAATAAAAGCCATAAATTAACAGTTGATAGTTGATAGTTGAAAGTTAATAATTTTTGCAATTTTGAATATAATTTAAAATTAAATTATTAAAAGATAAACTAACGCATATTTTCTTGTATTCTTAAGCCTTAAAAAGATACTAAATTAAAAAAATCTTCAGGTAAAACTAAATATTTCCCTATTTGACAATCTTCAATTTTTAACCAGAGAGCGGTTTTTTCACGGTCTTTTTCTCGAAAAGTTAATTGATCTAATTTATAGAAATTTTGATCGACAAAATCGCATTGATATAATTGGATTAATTCATGGCCTTTTTGTCCATTATAAATAAAAATATTTTCCAGACAACCCAAATATTTAATATTAGTTATTTCGGCGTTAATTTCTTCTTTAAATTCTCTTTTTAAAGCCTCAATACTGGTTTCCCAAAATTTAACACCGCCCCCTAAAGCACGGTAAAAAGTTTGTTGTTTAACTTGATCATAACCTTGAGATAAAAAAATTAAATCCTGATCAATAATTACCCCTAAAGCTGTTACTCTAATTTTAGGTTTTTTCGATGTTTTGACTTTTTTACTGTGAGATTTTGCCATAATTGTTTAAAGTAATTAAATAAATTTAAAGATTAATAATTAGGTTGGCATCATTAAAGAAAAGGTGAGCAATGATCTACAAAAAATTTAAAAATTTATTATAAAATGATTGCTTAACCTTGATCAAAAATTTATTCAAAAAATTGGTCATTTCTCCTTTCAGTTACTTGCCAATCATCATTTTCACCGCCAAAAATAATCCGTTTAATTTCTACATATTCTTGACTTAATTGATTTAAAGAATTAATTAAAATATCTATAGCAATTAAATCACTTGTTCCTAGATCAAACCAACATCTTCCCCATGTGCCTAAATATTGAAATTCCCCCATATTGTGCATGGGTGACATTAAAATTTGATCCCCTAGTTCGTGATCATAATCCATATAACTAATATCTATTCCTTGATCTTGAATTTGTAAATTTTCCGCATTAAAACCACCTAATTTTCCTAAAAAAAACCATGAAGAAAATAATTCTTCAATATATTGTTGTTCCATTGGTGAAGGATAATTTTCAAACTCTAACCAAATCCATAAATCAAAAGGATTAAATTCTCTAAATTGCACTTCTATCATAATTTAAGTAATCAATAATAAGTGGTAAATATTCAACTAAAATTAAATAAATAAAGCCAAGTTTAATAAATAAAATAAACTGAAATTAATTAGGCCGTATTTGAAAAAATAATTTTAATTTTTGCGATCTTGCTTAATTAAGACAATGATTTTTTAGCAAAAAATTGTTAAGCTATATATCTATTGTTACATAATTATGTTTTTTCTGGAAAAGAAAAAATCAATTTTTTTTAATATTTTGAGATTACAAAAAACTATGACTTCTATCAGTCTGATTAAAGCCAATAGCTATGAAATCCCCACTTTAAAAGAGTCTTTAATTAATTTGCTTTCTCCTTTGGGTGGGATCGAAAATTTTGTTAAGCCGGGCGATCGAGTCTTATTAAAACCTAATTTTTTAACTGGATCACGGCCAACGAAAGAATGTATCACCAGAAAAGAACTTGTTTATTGTGTGGCACAAATGGTACAAGAAGCAGGTGGAAAGCCTTTTCTGGGGGATAGTCCAGCTTTTGGGACTGCTTACGGGGTGGCTAAAAATAACGGCTATTTACCTTTATTAAAAGAGTTAAATCTGCCATTAATTGAGTTTTCTGGGAAAAGATATGAAACTCAAAACGATAATTTTCAGTATTTACGCCTATCAAAAGAAGCAATGGAGGCTGATGTGGTGATTAATTTACCAAAAGTTAAATCCCACAGTCAGTTAACCTTAACTTTAGGAGTCAAAAATTTATTTGGCTGTGTACCCGGAAAAATGAAAGCATGGTGGCACATGGAAGCGGGGAAAAATGCCGATTTGTTTGGGGAAATGTTAGTTACTACGGCTAAAACGATCGATCCTGATTTAACGATTATAGATGGCATTATTGGCCATCAGGGGAATGGGCCTCATGGGGGAGAACCACGTCAACTAGGGATTTTAGGGGCTTCAAGGGATGTTTTTGCACTCGATCGAGTATTGGTAGACATTCTCAATGTAGATCCTTTACTTGTGCCAACCGTGGCCACTTCCTTAAAAATGGGCTTATGTGAGCAAAGTATAGATCAACTTAATTTTCCCTTAGTTCACCCCCGTGATCTAGTCATAGATGATTGGAAATTACCATCAGCCCTTATACCCATTGATTTTGGTTTACCAAGGGTTTTCAAATCTACTTTGAAGAATTTTTATATCAAATTCATTAAAGAACCATTAAATCTTTATTCCAATTCTTAAAAAGATTGGTAACATAGATTACGGTATTTTAGGGCATTTTGTTAGACTCTAAAAATACCCTCCGATTGCTTATGTTCAGACCGCCACCTCATCATGGGCGGTTTTTTATTGACTAATTTTCAATTTTCTCATAATTTAGACTTTCAAAAAAAGCCAATTTGAGGGGCTGTCATCACTGTTAATTTCCCAATAAGTCAATTTAGTGCTAAAACTGAAAACATCCTTCTTCAATTTTCAGTTTTGATGTTTTAATTTTATGTTTTAATAATAAATATTAAGATTTATTACAGGAGGGTATTATTTTGAGTAAAGTTATTGTGATTAATGATGCTGACTTTGAAAAAGAAGTTTTAAAGGACGATCACACTGTTCTGGCTTATTTTTGGGCTTCTTGGTGTGGCCCTTGTCGTCTGGTATCTCCTTCCATTGAGTGGGCAGCACAAACTTACAGCGATCGCCTCAAAGTGGTTAAATTAGAGGTAGATCCCAATCCCATTACCGTGACAAAATATGCGGTGGAGGGAGTACCTGCTGTAAGATTATTTAAAAATGAAGAATTAGTTTTATCTTTTGAAGGTGCAATTACGAAAGATAAGTTAAAAGCTTTATTAGATCAAAATTTATAATCAGTAATAAGTAATAATGGATAATTGATAATTAACTGATAGCTAACAAATGACTAATGACTAATTCCTCTCAAAATTAATTTTATACCTAAGAAAATTAGATAATTAACTTTATCAAGAAAAAGATGTTAATAATGGGATTAAAATAGTTCAACAAAATTATAATTAATTAATATTGTCTCAAAAATACTTACAACAAAATGCAATTATCTCAAAAATTAGAACATTTATCCCATAATGTTTTTGCAGATATGGATACGGCAAAAACTAAGGCTGAGGCTCAAGGTAAAACTATTATTGATTTATCTTTAGGCTCATCGGATCTACCTACACCTGAGCCAATTATTGACACAATTAGGGAATCTTTAAATGACAGTAAAAACCATGCTTATTTATTACATCATGGCACTTTAGATTTTAGAAAAGCCGCCGCTTTTTGGTATACAAAAAGATACGGAATTTCGATTAATCCAGATACGGAAGTTTTACCATTAATTGGTTGTCAAGAAGGCACGGCACATTTACCTTTAACTATTTTAAATCCGGGGGATTATGCCTTATTAACTGATCCGGGATACCCTTCCCATATTGGGGGGGTTCACTTAGCAAATGGACAAATTTATTATATGCCTTTGTTAGCAGAAAATCAATTTTTACCTATTTATGAAAATATCCCTCAAGATATTATTAAACAGGCAAAATTAATGGTGTTAAATTATCCCCATAATCCCACCTCAGCAATGGCTACCATTGAATTTTTCCGTAAAACTGTAAAATTTTGTCAAGAAAATAAGATTGTTTTAATCCATGATTTTCCCTACGCTGATATTTATTTTACGGGAACACCTCAACCGCCTTCTGTTTTACAAGCTGATGTCAATAAAGAAATTTCGATCGAACTATTTACCTTTTCTAAATCCTATAATATGGGGGGTTTTCGCATCGGTTTTGCTGTGGGAAATCAACAGTTAATTAAAGCTTTAAAACAAGTTAAATCGGTGATAGATTTTAACCAGTATAAAGGCATTTTAAATGGGGCGATTACCGCTTTACAATGTCCCGATCAAATTGTTAAGAAAACTGTCAAAGTATTTGAGCAAAGAAGGGATTATTTAATTCAATCTTTAAAAGCAATTGGCTGGGAAGTTCCCACTCCTTTAGCTACTCTTTATTTATGGGCAAAATTACCGCCAAAATGTCAATTAAATTCCGTTGATTTTTGTATCAAATTAGTAGAAGAAACGGGTGTAGCACTGACCCCCGGCTCTGGTTTTGGTCAATCTGGGGAAGGTTATGTGCGATTTGCCTTAGTTTTAGAACCGGAAATTTTAGAAATTGCCACCCAAAAAATTGGTCAATTTTTAGATGATCATAAGATGTTATAATTATTATTTATTTTCTAATAACAGATGAATCAAAATTCTCAAAAACAATTATCTCCTGAATTAATTAAGCGTTTAAAAGCTGAGACAAAAAAGCCCTATCGAGGCTTAAGAAAATTCTTTTATTTAGCTTTTGGAATCTCCGGTTTTCTAGGGGCTTTAATTTTTCTCTTAAAACTTTTAAGCGGTAATTCTAACAGTTCAACTATTCCTAATTTGGCTTTACAATTAGGAGTAATTGCTTTAATGATCTTTCTTTTTCGCCTAGAAAATAAGGAAGTTTAAGATTAAATTCTTAAACTTCCTTATTGTAATTTTTGGCTAAAATTTGGGCAATTTATGCTAATTCGGCTGATGGTGTTTCTTCTGTACTGCCACCACTACGGCGGCGGGTTAACATATTAAATAACATAGTACCGATGGCTTTAACGAGATTACCTTCTAACTCATTAAACATTTTCATATTCATGCCAAAAGCATCATTGGCTTCTGTGACAATGCGATCGGCTGTGGCTTGATCAATGGGTAAGGTATCCATCGCATGACGATACTTGTCTTTAAAGGCTTTTTCATCGGGGATGTGTTCAAATTCATAAAAAGCAGTACCATCGCCATTTAAGTTCATGGCGTTTTGAGCGATTTTTTTAAGAATTTGACCACCGGAAAGATCACCTAAATAGCGAGTATAGGAATGACCTACTAATAATTCTGGCTCATTTTGGGCAATTTCCCTAATGCGATCAACATAAGCTTGACCGGCCGCAGTAATTTGGATTTCTTCGCGCCAGTTAGAACCATAATAAAACTGGAGATCTTTTTCTAAACTTTGTTTCCGATTTAATTCAGGATAATAAATTTGAGAAAGAATAGGATGATCTTTGAGTTTCTCCATTTCTTCTTCCATCGTTGAATAAACGAAATAGAGATTAGTGACAAGTTTACGATAGGATTTTTTTTCAACTACCCCTTTGAGAAAACATTTGATAAAACCAACATTTTCTGCCATCGTATGGGATTTTTTTGTACCTTCTCTTAACTGAGTTGCTAAATTTACGCTCATAGTTAATTCAATATCCTGTCTTAAAAGTTTAATAGTTTTGTTAAATGCTTAAGAAAAAATTTTAAACGCTTAACTAGCGTAAACCATATTGCTAACCTTTTTTGTTAAGATTCTTTACAAAAATTGTCATTTGTTATTGATCACTGTTTGGATCTGCGGGTAAAAATTTTAACACCCATCACACCACCAAGGGCAATCAGACCAATTAAAAATTGATCGGCTAAACTATAATGTTCATGAGGCTCATGATTTGGAGAATAGGCAATCTCATCGGTTTCAATATTTCCCTGATTAACTGGAATAACTAAACGATCCCAGTGATTATCTTCACCAATTTCGATCGTCCAGTTTCCGTTGATCGTGGGATCGGGAGTAAAGAGAAAATCTCCATTTTGATCAGTTTGCCCTTCTAACCAAGGTTGTTCAGAATTTTCAGGAGAATAAATCACAATTTTAGCGTTTTTAAAGGCATCTCCATTACTAAAAATTGATTTAAGTTCTAAGCCTTTTGACTGTAAAAAATAATTAGTTTCAACTTGATGGGCTAAAGCCACAGTGGGAGAAAGGCTCAAGCCAAGGAGTAACCCTAAAATGAATTTTAAATTTTTCATATTGATTATAAATGGTGATTAATTTTTTTGATTATAACTTTTACCGTGACCAGTGACCAGTAATGAGTGATCAATGATCAATTAACCATTTTCCTCTAATAAAATCTGTAAAGTTTCTTTCATTTCGGTGGTGGTAGTTGTGGCCGTGCCAAAATGACGTACCACAATACTAGCGGCTAAATTTCCCAAAATGGCGGCATCAAAAAAGTTCGCCCCCACTGCTAAAGCTAAAGTTAAGGCCGCTACCACCGTATCCCCTGCCCCTGTGACATCAAATACATCGGTGCGATTAAAAGCCGGAATGTGAGCTATTTTTACCTCATTATCCTCTTTTTCAAATAAACTCATGCCATCTTCGCCCCTTGTGATTAAAATTTTCTGAGCATTAGTTAAATTTAATAAATCTTTTCCAGCTTTATATAATGAGTTTTCATCTTTAATTTTATAGCCTACTGCCAATTCAGCCTCTGGAACATTAGGCGTAAACAGAGTTGAATTTGCAAATCTTCCTAAATTTTTCTGAGTATCTACAATTACCCTAGAATGGCTTAAACTGGCTTTAATCACAGGTTGGGTAAAAACTCCATCCCCATAATCAGAGCATACTACCCCATCAACTTGAGAAATTTGTGAGTTAATATAGTCAGCTAACTGCATTTGTAGATCAAGATCGGGTAAATCATCTGATTTACGATCGACCCTCACAATTTGTTGACTAACCGACTGCCTTGCATGGCCTACAATTCTGGTTTTTGTAACCGTTGGGCGTTTAGAATCAATTAAAATACCCGTTGTATCAATTCCTGCAAGGTCAAAAATCTGCTTTAAAGCCTCACCTTGGGCATCATTACCAATTATGCCGGCCACTTTAATTTTACCGCCCATTTTGGCTAAATTATAAACCGCATTAGCACCTCCCCCTGGGATCTGCTCCGTGTATTCATGGCGTAAAATTAGAACGGGGGCTTCCCTTGAGAGCCTTTCCACTTCTCCTGTTAAAAATTCATCTAAAGTTAAGTCACCCACTACTAAAATATTTGGTTGATTAAATTGATCTAAATAGTTGTTTAATTTAGGTTGAGATTGGGCTAGATAATTGTAAAAATTCTGATTAATTTTAGTCATTTTATATGTAATTAAATTTAATAATTTTTTTTCTAGTATTAAAATAATTTTAAATAAATTATGTTTAATATGTTAAGCTTTTTTTGCTTAATTTTGAAATTAAAAAATTAAAAATTATTAAAACACAGATAATTTTAATTTAATAATAACATTTAAGCACAACCTTCAATATAACCAACTTCAGGAAAACGGCCAGTTCTAAAAGTTGTAACTTTACCATTACTATCGGTTTCAAAAATAATAGCATAATTGGGATTAAAATTATTAGGTAAAGTTAAAATTAAATATTTTCCATTTTCTACATAATGATGAGGTTCTTCTTTAATATTATTACCGTAAATTTGTTTAACTTTTGCTTCTGTATCCCCAATTTTTATTCCTTCTTTTGTTGTCACAACGGGATTAAAAATATCAATTCTGGCAATTTTATTATCTATTATCATTAATAAAATATCATTGATTCCCACGATTGAATAATAATAACAACCTCCTTCTTCTCCGCCACTTTGTTCTTTTTTTAAAGTTAGATTAGTGGCTTTTTCTGCTTCTTCGATCGTCATTTCTGTTTTAATACTTCCCATGCCTTCTAATGTTACGGGTGATTGTAAATTAAAAGTAGTTGAATTATCATTATTACTAATAGGAGTTGGGGGATTAATAGGGGTAGAAGTATTAACAGGTGTGGGAGTATTAACGGGAGTTTGATTAACAGTTTTTTCTGTTTTTTCACATCCCATTAAGCTAACAATAAAAACTAATAAAAAAGCATAAAATTTAAACATAATTAATCATTTTTTGATTGATTAAAGAAATAACTTAATAAGTAAAGTGAGCCACATAAAACAGTTAAAGCTGATGTTTGATTAATTTCTTTCAAAGGGATAAATAAATCATCAAAAGTTTGACAATTTTCTAAATCTGGACAAATTTTTAAAGCTAAAGATTGTAAATTATTTGGCTCTACATAGTCATAATTAGGTATAGGTACAATATACAATTGATCTTTAGGTTTTAACAAAATTTTTAGGATTTCTTCATAATCTTTTGTTTTTAAAATCCCCATGATCCAAGTAATCGGTAAATTAAATTGATCTACATATTGACGTAAAAATTTTGCTCCATCAAGATTATGTGCGCCATCAATTAAAATAGTTTTTTCTTGATATTTGATCCATTGTAATCTTCCTATCCATTTTGTTTTTTTGATCCCATCTTTAATCGTTTTAGCATTAATTTTCCAACCTTTTTGCTCTAAAATTTGACAACAGGCCACAGCGATGGAGCTATTATTTAATTGAAATTCTCCGGCTAAAGTTAAATCATAATCTAAATCATAAAATTGAAAATTTTGGTGAGAAGGTGCTAAAAATTTAACCTTAGTTTCAGGAGGATTGATCGCAAAAGTTTGATAATTTTGGTTTAAATTTTCTTTAATAATTATAGCAGGTTTGATAACAATTTGGGGACAATTTAATTCCTTAATTTTAGACTCAATTGCGGTTAATGCTTCTTGGGGTAAATTACCAATAATGGCCGGAGTTAAAGGCTTTAAAATACCTGCTTTTTCTAAGGCAATTTCTGTTAAAGTTTCGCCCAATTGTTGACAGTGATCTCGCCCGATCGAAGTAATAACAGTTAATAAAGGATTATCAAAAACATTAGTAGAATCAAGTCGCCCACCTAAGCCCACTTCAATAATAGCAATGTCAACTTTTTGTTGGGCAAAATAACAAAAAGCCGCCGCCGTAATTACTTCAAATTGTGTCAATGAATCTAATTGATTAAATTCAATTTTCGCTTTAATTTCTTGTAAAATTTCTGTAAAATTTTCGGTAGAAATGGGTTGATTATTAATAGTAATTCTTTCATTCCAATTGATTAAATGGGGTGAAATATATTTCCCCACTTGATAACCACTTTCTATTAAAATCGAAGCTAAATAGGCACAAACCGAGCCTTTTCCATTCGTACCTGCTATATGAATTACCGGAAATTTTTGTTGGGGATTATCTAAAATTGAAAGTAAATTTTTAATACTTTCTAAACCTAATTTTATCCCAAATTTTGACAAAGATTCAAGATAGTTATTGATCATTTGTATTTAAAATATGATAAGTTTAAAGATTCAAAATAAAATTTTAATTAAGAGGAAAGACAACCTTTTTTATATTATTACATATTTGATGAATTTTCGAGATTGCCACTACTTAAAAATTTATTTTTATTGATTATTTCCACCTAATAAATGGGGAGCTAGATTAATATTATTAGTTATTTCAGATGTATTTCCAGAAACTTTTTGATTGGTTTTACTTTGAATTAATAAAGGTTGAGCAATTTCTTTAAAAGTTTGATCAATATTTTGAGTTACTTTTAATTCAGTAATTAAAGAACATTGATTCGGTTTACTTTTGGTTTCTCCACATAAAAGATAACTATTTTTATTGTTAGAATCTACTTGATAATTTATATTAAATAATCCCTCTTGATTTAATTGATCTAAAGTTTGAGCAATTTGATTACAACTTTTTTCTAAATTATCACTTTTTATATTATTTTTAGTTAAATTTAACCATGTTGCTTTACTATTATCTTTTTTCTGGTAGATAACTTCCCATCTTTCTTGATCTATTTTTTCCGTATTTTTTTGACAAGAAAGCAAATTTTGATTAGGGTTTTCTGGCGAATTATTATTAGTTTGATTAGTTTGGATTTCTTGCTTTTCTGGGCTGTTTATTTGAGATTGATTATTACAAGCTATGGTTAAATAACTAATAATTACACTTAATAAAGTTATAATCAGATTAATTTTGATGAAAGATTTTTTTGATTGATTAATCATAGTTTTTTTAGATGAGATAATAAAGTAATAATTTAATCGAATATCATAACATTTCTTACGATTTAGAATAACAAAGTCTTATAAAGAGGGAATGGTAGTTTTCTTAATTAATTCAAGTTAAATTACCGTTCATATAAGTATCACAAGAGTTTTAAACTAACTGTTATCTTTACAAAATTTTACAATCCAAATTAATGAGCGCAGTAAAAAATAGTACAAATCAACCGAGAAAAGTTCAGTGTTAGGATGTTGAGATGTGATAGGATCAAAATGTTTAAATTAATCAACTGTCTAAAATCTAAATTAATTATTTAAAAATTGATTGTATTAAAAATAAATTACCTTAATAATTTTTTCATCAATCAAAATTTAGAAAATATGCAAAATTTAAGCTCTCGAATGGATCAAATACAATCTCCTTTAATTGCAGTAGTAGGAGAAATGATCGCCCAATCTAAGGGTACAATATCTTTAGGTCAAGGTGTAGTTTCTTATCCTCCTCCCCCCCAAGCAATTAAACAAATTTCTAATTTTTTAGATAATCCTAAAAATCATTTATATCAATCAGTTATTGGCATACCTCAATTATTAGAAATTATTGAGCAAAAATTATTAGAAGATAATCAGATTAAAATAACTGATGATCATGCCATTGTTGTCACGGCCGGAAGTAATATGGCTTTTATGAATGCTATTTTAGCTATTACTAATGCTGGAGATGAAATCATTTTACAAACGCCCTATTATTTTAACCATGAAATGGCCATTAAAATGGCAAATTGTCAACCTATTTTAGTTCCAACAGACGAAAATTATCAACTACAACCTGAATTAATTGCCCAAGCAATCACTCCTAAAACTAAAGCAATTGTTACAATTTCTCCTAATAATCCCACCGGAGCAGTTTATGATCCCCAATCATTAATTAAAATTAATCAAATCTGCCAACAACAAGGTATTTATCACATTAGCGATGAAGCTTATGAATATTTTACCTACGAAGATCATCAACATTTTTCACCCGCATCTTTGCCCAGTAGTAGCCCTTATACAATTTCATTATTTAGTTTATCAAAAGCTTATGGTTTTGCGAGTTGGCGGATCGGTTATATGGTAATACCAAAACATCTACTTTTTGCCATTAAAAAAGTACAAGATACTATCTTAATTTGTCCTCCGGTTATTTGCCAATATGGGGCTTTAGGTGCTTTACAAATAGGGAAAAAATATTGTGATCAATATTTACCAAAACTTGAGCAAATTCGCCAAAAAGTTGTTAATTTATTAGAACCAATTAAAGATCAATGTCAATGGTCAACACCCCAAGGAGCATTTTATTTTTTCCTCAAAATTAACCAAGAAATTGATGATTTTGAATTAACAAAACAACTGATTTTTGATTATAAAATTGCCGTAATTCCCGGATCAACTTTTGGCATGAATCAAGGTTGTTTTTTAAGAATTTCCTATGGTGCTTTAGACTCAGAAACTGTCACCGAAGGTATGAATAGATTAGTTCATGGTTTACAAAATATTAGTCATAATCATTAATTTTTATTTTAATTGATTGCGTTAAGATTTGTAACAAATGATTAATTAATGATATAATCACAAGTAAAAAAATAAATTAATTAGTTTAACCTATCCATTATTACTCTAAAATTGAGATCAATAATATGACTTCTAATCAAAATTTTCTTCTCCTACAAGCCTGTAAACAAGGCGATCACAGTCTAGTAGAAACATTAATAAAAGAATCTTTGAATCAAGAAATTGAAGATCAAAAAATTGATCTTAATATGATAGATAAAAATTTTTGTACCCCCTTAATTTATGCAGTACAAAATAATCATCCTGAAATAGTTAAATTATTGATCGAAAATGGAGCGGATGTAAATTATCAAAGAAGACCTTATAAAATTACTCCTTTAATGTTAGCCTCAACCGCTAATTTAACCCATCTTGTTAAGATTTTAATTGAGTATGGAGCCGATGTAAATTTAACAAATGAAGATGGCTCTCCCGCTTTAATGATCGCTTGTTATAAAGGAAATTTAGAAGTAGTTAAAGAGTTAATTAAAGCAGGTGCTAACCTCAATTTAAAAGATAAAGATGAAGATTGTGCTTTTCATTTAGCTATTGCTAATAATCATCAAAATATTGTTGAATATTTATTAGAAGTTGGCACTGATCTTGAGACAATAAAAGAAGGAATTTTTGAAGCAATTAAATCAGGTCATCTTAATTTAATTCATCTGTTATTAACTGAATTATTAAAACAAGGAATTAACCTTAATGATATTTTAATAGAAGGCGAAACTCCCTTAATTAAGGTAGTAGAAAAAGGACATCTTGAAGTATTAAAATTTTTAATCGAAAAAGGGGTTAATCTTAATGATCAAACTGCCGATCAAGAAACACCTTTAATGATAGCTTCAGCCGAAGGAAATGAGGAAATAGTTAAATGTTTATTAGAAGCAGGAGTGGAAATTAATTTAACAAATAATATTGAAGAAAGTGCCTTATTTTTGGCTACAGTAGAAGGTTATACAGAGATTGTTAAATTATTATTAGAAAATGGTGCTGATCCCAATCTGATTAACGAATCTGGAGATAGTTGTTTAATCATTGCTTGTTTACAAGGGTATCAAGAAATCGTCAAATTATTGTTAGAATATGGAGCAAATATTAATTATCAAAATGAAGAAGATACAGCCTTAAGTTTAGCTATTATCCACAATTTTGCAGAAATTACTCAAATCTTATTAGATGGGGGAGCGGATCCTAACACCCGTTTTAATGATGGCAAAACAGTATTAATGAAAGCGGCGGATCTAGGTAATTTAATTATTGTGGAAAAATTAATTCAAGCTCAAGCAGATCTTAATCTCAAAGATAATGCGGGGGCGACTGCTTTAATGTGGGCTTCCCATCGAGGTTATTTACAAGTAACACAGGCTTTATTAAATACTAATCAAGTTAACTTAAATGACAAAAATAATGCAGGTTATACCGCCTTAATGTTAGCCCAATATAATCATTATCCTGAAATGGTTGACTTATTAAAAAATGCAGGAGCAGAATAATAATTGATAATCAATAATTGATAGTTTATAAATGATTAATGACCAATTTAGCAATGCTATCATTATTACTTATTATTGATTACTTAACAATCGAGGGAACAAAATTAAATCATAAAACGTCAATTCCTATCAAAATACAACGGTACTTTTTGAAATTGTTAGATAAATTTAAACTTTAATTGAAAATGATTAAATCTATTCTTTTTAATAAAATAAATCTTAGTTTTTGGTCAAAACGGAAATTTTATTTTCTCTTGACGATCATGGCGGTTTTAACCCCCTCGATCGCCCTTGCCCAAAATGCACAAGCTATCTTTGGCAGACAAACTTTAAATCAAAACTTTGCTCCTAATCCTCTGATTTTAGAAGGAGTGAGCGGAGGAAATTCACCAGTTAATTCAATTACCAATATTGAATCAACCCCCACAGGCTCATGTAAAGGTTATATGCAACGTCAACCAGACTATCAAGTAATTCTAAATGCCCCCTTTAGCTCTTTAACCATGCAAGTGACAAGCGAAGTAGACACAACCTTAGTCATTACCGGAGTGGGAGGCACATGGTGTAATGACGACTATAACGGCCAACCTAATCCTCAGATTAACGGCTCATGGGCGCAGGGTGATTATCAAGTTTGGGTTGGCTCATATCAACAAAACAGTTACCACCCCTATCAATTGAGAATTTCTCGTTAATTATTACCCTGATTATTTAACCTCAAGATTCATTTTTTCTCTGGCTAAAGAAGCACAGGGAAAAACTTTTTGAATGGCAAATTCTAATTTTTCTAAGCGCTGATCATCATGATCAGGATGATGAGTTGATAAGACAATTTGTTTAACTTGGGCAAGGTTAACCGCTTCTAAATAAGTTAACCAAAAATCACTTTCTTCTTCTAAAGATTCAAATTCTTGATTATCAGGAGTATCTATAATTAATAAATCAGCACTTTTAACTAAATCAATTAAACTTTTTGTTAAAAGTTCAGGATTCTTTTTTGTATCTGTAGCATAAACTACTGAGAGATGCTCATAATTAACTCGATAACCTATCGAGCGATGCTCATAATTTAAAAATTGTGTATCAATGGTAATATTATCTAAAATTTCCCGTTGGCCGATCATTAAATCATGAAAATCTAATTCTGACTGCATAACTTGGATTGGCACAGGAAAATTAGGACCCAACATTTGATGACAAAGACGTTGCTCAAAACTAGCCCCATTAGACGCTTGCGCCCCATAAATATGAAATTTATTTCCCGGAATAAAAGCCGGAACAAAAAAAGGAAAACCTTGAATGCGATCCCAATGACAGTGGGTAAAGAAAATATAAGCTTCCACTGGCATTTGAGATAATAAATGATTTCCCAACTCACGGATGCCAGTGCCACCGTCAAAAATCAGATGTTTTCCTCCCACCTTCATTTCTAAACAAGAGGTATTACCTCCGTAACGGACAGTTTCCTTCCCCGGAGTTGCGATCTGACCTCTAACTCCCCAAAATTGAATGGAAAAATCAGAGTTGGTTTGGTTGGTTACTTGATTCACTGTTGGTGACAAATTGACTTTTGCTTTAACCTTAGACTATAACAGACTATTTTAGATTATAACAATTTATCAGTTGACAGTTGACAGGTGACAATTGACAATTGATTATTTAATGACTATCTAAAAATTAGTTCTTTATTTTATTTTATTTTATTCTTTTTTTGGATCAGTGGGATTATTTTCTTTTCAATGTCAAAAAGCTTGTTGTCACACTCAGGCTAGGGTGGGGATTTTTCATACTCCCCATGGAGTGATCGAAACGCCTCGTTTTATGCCTGTGGGAACTTTAGCCACCGTCAAGGGTTTAACTCCTGATCAACTGCGATCGGCTCAGGCTCAAATGATTTTAGCTAATACCTATCACCTCCATCTTCAACCAGGTGAACAGATCATTGCTAAGGCGGGAGGCTTACATCATTTTATGGGCTGGAATCAACCGATTTTAACCGATTCGGGGGGGTTTCAGGTTTTTAGTCTTAGTGATCTTAATAAAATTAGTGAGGAGGGGGTTATTTTTCGATCGCCCCGTGATGGTCGTTTAATTAAGATTACACCGGAAAAATCGATCGAGATTCAAAATAATTTAGGGGCAGATGTGATCATGGCTTTTGATGAATGCCCTCCGGCCAACGCCGGAAAGGAAGCCATTGAAGCGGCCACCGATCGCACCTATCGCTGGTTAAAGCGTTGTATAAATGCCCATGCAAGGGAAGATCAGGCTTTATTTGGCATCGTGCAGGGGGGTATTTATCAAGATTTAAGGGAAAAGGCGGCTAAAAGTTTAATTGATTTAGATCTGCCCGGCTATGCGATCGGGGGTGTGAGTGTGGGGGAAAAACCGGAATTAATCCATGAAATAGTTAGGTTTACCACTCCTTTACTTCCTGAAACTAAACCCCGTTATTTAATGGGGGTGGGAACATATCAAGAAATGGCCATTGCGATCGCATCGGGGATAGATTTATTTGACTGTGTGATCCCGACTCGATTGGGCAGACATGGAGCGGCCTTAATCAGAGGCAATAGAATTAACTTAAAAAATGCCCAATATAAAGAGGATTTTACCCCCCTTGATCCCACTTGTCAGTGTATCTGTTGTACCCAATTTACGAAAGCCTATCTTAATCATTTAATTCGCTCACGGGAAATGTTAGGATATATTTTAATTTCTCTACATAATGTAACGGAATTAATTAGATTTACAAGGGAAATTAGGGAGGCAATTTTACAAGATCAATTTCTGGAAAAATATGGGCATTTTTTAACTTAATTGATTCAACAAATTTTCAACTCTCAATTGATATAATACTGATTAGATCGTAATCGTGATTCCTTGAGATTGCGAAAAGAGCATTAAGACTGCTCTTTAAAATTAAACTTAAAAAGTTGTACAGTATAAATAAAGATCATTAAATTTAATGAGGAAAAAATTATGGCTGATCAAACTCAACGTATGCCTGCGCCACCACCGCCTCCAAGAAGAACGGCCGCTCCACCACCACCACCGAGAACTGGCACGGATAAAACTGTGCAAATGCCCTCAAACCAGAAAGCTTCCCCTTCTGTGCCGAATATTATGGCCGCTAGTAGTCATCAAAGACCCCAACGTAGCCCCGGCCAACCGACTTTAAATGAAATTGTTTTAAAAGCCCATGAACAGGGGTGTTCTGATATTCACCTTGGGGTAGGAGAAAAACCCCGTTTGCGCGATCGGGGTGAAATCATTATGACTGAGTATCCTGTGACGGATACGGATACTTTTTTTAGTTGGCTATATGAAGTGTTAAAAGAGGAAGAAATACAACGCTTTAAAGATACTCTGGATCTTGATAGTGCAACTCAATATGATTTTGCGAGGATCCGGATCAATGTTTTCGACTCTTTATTAGGCCCGGCCTTAGTTTTACGGATTATTCCTTTAAAAATTCTCACGATGGAACAACTGCGTCTACCTCCCGTGTTTAGGGATATTTCCGATTCCCATAAGGGTTTAGTCTTAGTAACAGGCCCAACGGGTTCTGGAAAATCAACTACGATGGCGGCTATGGTTGATTATATTAACAAAGAACACGCTAAACATATTATTACGATTGAAGACCCGATCGAGTTTGTGCATCAAAGTCGTAAGTCTTTGATTAAACACAGGGAAGTAGGGCAACATACTTTAAAATTTGATAATGCGCTTAAGGCCGCTTTACGGGAAGATCCTGACCTCATTCTAGTGGGGGAAATGCGGGATAAGGAAACGGTTAACACCGCCCTCAAAGCCGCCCAAACTGGTCACTTAGTCATGGGAACATTACACACCAATAGTGCGATTAAAACCATTGAGCGGGTTTTAAATTTATATACGGCTGAAGAACAAACGGCGATGCGCATCGCTTTGGCTGAGTCGTTAGTGGCTATCATTGCTCAGGGTTTATGTCGTACTACGGACGGTAAACGGGCGGCTTACCATGATATTCTGGTGAATACGGAAACCATGAAAGAATATATTAAAGATGGTAAGTATGAGGATATGGCTCAACTGATGGATCAGGGTGAGTTTGATGGCATGATTAGCATGAATAAGGCTTTATTTAATCTTTATCAGGAAGGGCGCATTACTGAAGAAGTGGCTTTAGGCCAGTCTCCCACCCCTAACGAAATGGCCATGATGTTGCGTGGCAGGGTGTAATTTTTTGATTGAAGCCTAAGCCTTGTGCTATAAAAACAAAGTCTGCTTATGCAGACTTCAATCAAGCCTGCGCAGGCAGGCTTTGTCTATCTAGCCCTACCCTTCAGGGTTTGGGTAATCATTAACTGATTATTATTTACTGTTAATAGGTAATTGATCACTAATCACTGAAACTACATCGGGTAAAGGTTTTTTGACTCGATAAAGCCAAAATAAGCCAAAAATTCCCAGTGCGATCGCTGTTAAACTAACAATTTGGGCAATTTTTAAACCCCCTAACATTAAACTATCCATTCTTAAGCCTTCAATCCAAACTCTACCGCTACTATATAAAATTAAATAAAGTAGGGAAATAGTGCCTATTTTTAATTGATTTTGATGTTTTAAACCCCAAAAAAAGATGGATAATAAGATGATAAAAACCCCTAGATTCCAGATTGATTCATATAAAAATGTGGGATGAAAATAGTCGAAATTTTGATAGTTAACTGGACGATTATAAAAAGGAATATATAATTTCCAAGGTAGATCTGTTGGTTTACCAAAAGCTTCAGAATTAAAGAAGTTCCCCCACCGCCCGATCGCCTGTCCTAAAATAAGAGAGGGGGTGATTAAATCAATTAATAACCAAACCGAAATTTTATTAATTTTTGCAAAAATTGTCGTGGCTAAAATGCCTCCTAAAATTGCTCCATGAATGGCAATTCCTCCTTTCCAAACTGCAATAATATCTTGCGGATTTTGGATATAATCTTGTAGATTAAATAAGACGTAATAAGCTCTTGCACAAGGAATACCAGCTAAGACAATCCAAATTATAACGTCACCAATTACTTCGGGATTAACTTGCCTACGGGGGGCTAAATATTGAGATAAGGTAACACCAATTAAGACGGCAGATGCAATTAATAAACCATACCATCTAATCTGAAAAAAACCTAAATCAAATAAAATCGGGCCAGGTGATTGAAATTGAAAAGCTAACAACATAAAATAAATTTAAGTTTTATTTAATAAGGATTAAATATTAATTTTTCTAACCATTTTAAAGCATTTTCTACATTAAAAACTCGATCGCAGGGGGGTAAAAGTGGACGTTTGATCATCACCACCGGAATATTTAATTCTCTGGCGGCCATAATTTTTTGATAGGTAGCCTCACCCCCACTATTTTTACTCACTATTACCTCAATTTGATATTGTTTTAATAGGGCTTTTTCCTGATCTAAACTAAAAGGCCCCCTTGCTAAAATTATTTCTCCTGTGGGAAGGGGGGGCGAAGGGGGATCGATCATACGCATTAAAAACCATAGTTGTTTGAGGTGGGAATATTGGGCTAATTCTTGACGGCCGATGGTTAAAAAAATTCTTTGACCTAATTGGGGTAAAATCTCACTAGCACTTTTATGACTGTCAACCTCTAACCATTGATCTTGAGGGTGTTTTTCCCAAGGCGATCGCACCAATTGTAAATGGGGTATTTTAACTGCTACACTAGCATGATAGCCATTCCATGACATTTGATTGGCGAAGGGGTGGGTGGCATCAATAATTAAATCAATTTTTTGCTGTTGTAAATAGTCAATTAAACCGCAAACACCCCCAAACCCACCAATACGGGTACTTTTGCTCACTGGTTGATTTGTTCTACCTGCTAGGGATGTGATCATCTCGATCACACTGATCTTTTCTATTAAAGATTGTAATTTTACTGCCTCTGTTGTGCCTCCTAAAAGTAATAATTTTCTTTTTTTCATAGTTTATTTTTTTGAATTAATTAAAGATCTTCTTATTCCCAAACCCTAAAGGGTTGGGTTAGACAAACAAAGCCTACCTGTGCAGACAGGCTTCGTTTTTGTAGCATAAGGGTTTAGCCTTAATGAAATCATCAATTATCTATTATTAATTATTATCAATTATCAACTGATAAATAACTTGAGTTTCTAACTGATGAAAAATTTGAGCAAATTGAGCTTTTTGATCTAAATTTTTTCTAATTAAATTAACTTGTAAACTTGACATTGGATCATCACCTTCCCCAATTAAAAATTTAATCTTTTTAATTTTTGGGAAAGTAATTAGTTGATCTAATATTTGGGTGATCGCCTGTGAATAGGGATGATTTTGATTTTGATACCATTGGGAAAAAGCTAATTTTGGCTGATCAAAACCTAAATGAAAAACTAACAAAGGTTGACCAAATACCGCAATACTAACCGGTCTAGCTTCTTCTTGTAATAACAAATCATTAGCTTTTGCCAAACTTCTAATCTGCTCAATTTTCTCATAACGAGTAACAGAATCTACATTTTCTGAAAAATCAATAGCGATCGTAATTAAATAAGTTTGTAATAATAAATGACCTAATTTTTGAGCCTTTGTTGTTAAATAAGTGGTATTATAATCATTAGCTTCTATTAATAAAGGTACTCGATCAACTATTTCTAAACCATAGCCTTTTAAACCTGCAATTTTACGGGGATTATTGGTAATTAAACAGATTTTTTTCACCCCTAAATCATTTAACATTTGCGCCCCCATCCCATAATCGCGCAAATCGGCGGGAAATCCGAGCCTCTCATTAGCCTCTACAGTATCAAAACCTAAATCCTGTAAAGAATAAGCCTTTAATTTATTGACCAAGCCAATCCCACGCCCCTCTTGACGCAGGTAAACTACTACCCCACGCCCCGCATTTTCAATCATCTTCAAGGCCGCTTGTAACTGCATTTGACAGTCACAACGCAACGAGCCAAGGGCATCCCCCGTTAAACATTCTGAGTGCATCCGTACCATCACAGGCTCATCCCCAAAAGTGGCTGGATCACCTTTGACGATCGCAACGTGTTCCGTATTATCCAGACTATTTTTATATCCATAAATCTGAAAATTTCCGAATTGACTCGGTAAATTAGCAATAGTTTCTCGATAAACAAAACGGTTATTTTTTAAGCAATAGCTAATTAAATCAGCTATAGTAATAATTTTTAAATTAAATTTTTGGGCATATTTGATTAATTCAGGTAATCGAGCCATTGAGCCGTCAGAATTTTGGATCTCACAGATCACCGCCGAAGGATCAAGCCCTGCTAGTTTAGCCAGATCCACACCAGCTTCCGTATGGCCAGCCCTTTTTAAAACCCCTCCCTTTCTAGCTCTAATGGGGAAAATATGCCCCGGCCGATTGAGATCTTCGGGCTTAGTTTGGGGATCGATGGCCACTTGAATGGTTTTAGCCCGATCCTCAGCACTAATGCCCGTTGTTACGCCTAAATGTCGCCCCGCATCTATACTAATGGTAAAGGCGGTTTGATTGGTGTCAGTATTTTTACTCACCATCAAAGGTAAATCTAATTGATCCAAGCGATCGCCTGTCAGAGCAAGACAGATCAAGCCCCTAGCTTCCACCGCCATAAAATTAATTAGATCGGGAGTAATAGACTCAGCCGCACCGATCAGATCACCTTCATTTTCTCGGTTTTCGTCATCTACCACCACGACAAGTTTACCCGCTTTAATATCGGTAAGGGCTTCTTCAATGGAGTTAAAATTAAAATCTTTGTTATCTATATTGGTCACGTTTGAGGTTTTATGATTCAACAATGTAAATGTTTTTTGACTACTTCTATAAATCATTGTAGCTTGTTTTGATCACATTGATCGAATAGACTTGTGACCCAAGTTAGATAATAGGGAATAATCAGAATAATTAATGTAAAATGTTAAACAATTGATGTTGTTGGTCAATTATTATTAGTTTTTAAGTCTTGAACAATTATTGTTATAAATAAAAAATAACGATTCAATAATTGACAATTGACAGGGTTGAGTTGACCATAAGCTCTACTAAAAAGTAGAACATTGAAAATTGTCAATTGTCAACTGTCAATTGATAATAGATGATTGAGCGTTCAAAATTGACCAATTTCTTGTTACAATTAACCTAATATATCTAAAAAAAATTTATTATAAAAAAACTGTTACAATTATGGATCGTCTTGGGGTATTATTACTCAATTTAGGGGGGCCGGATAAAATAGAGGATGTTCGTCCCTTTTTGTTTAATTTATTTGCTGATCCCGAAATCATCCGTTTACCCTTTCCTTGGCTACAAAAGCCCTTAGCATGGTTGATTTCTACTTTAAGAGCTAAAAAATCTCAAGATAATTATTTAGAGATCGGCGGTGGCTCTCCTTTACGGCGGATCACGGAAGAACAAGGTACTGCCCTACAAGCCCAATTAGAACAAATGGGTAAAAACGCTAAAATTTATATTGGAATGCGTTATTGGTATCCTTTTACCGAAGAAGCGATCGCCCAGATCAAACAGGATCAAATTAGAAAATTAGTAATTTTACCTCTTTATCCTCATTTTTCCATTAGTACCAGTGGCTCTAGTTTTCGAGTCTTAGAAGAAATGTGGAAAACCGATCCGGCCTTAAGGTTAATAGATTATACCCTCATCCCTTCATGGTTTGATTATCCGGGTTATATTAAAGCTATGGTTAAATTAATTAATCAAGAATTAAAAAAATGTGAGCATCCTGATGAGGTTCAAATCTTTTTTAGCGCTCATGGTGTGCCTAAAAGTTATGTTGAAGAAGCCGGAGACCCCTATCAAGAGGAAATAGAGGCTTGTACCCGTGCCATTATGCAGGAATTAGATCGTCCCAATCCTCACATTTTAGCCTATCAAAGTAGAGTCGGGCCGGTGGAATGGTTACAACCCTATACAGAAGATGCTTTAAATGAATTGGGAGCCAAGGGAGTTAAGGAAATTTTAGTAGTGCCAATTAGCTTTGTTTCTGAGCATATTGAGACATTACAAGAAATTGATATTGAATATAAAGAGATTGCCGAACAAGCTGGAATTGAAAAATTTTATCGAGTTGCGGCCTTAAATACTGAGCCAATGTTTATTGAGGCTTTAGCTAACTTAGTGGTTGACTCTTTAGATCAAACTCCCTGTAGTTTTGGGGAAGTAACCCACCCGAAGAAAAACATGAAGATGTACCCCCAAGAGCGTTGGCAGTGGGGGTTGACTACGGCGGCGGAAGTTTGGAATGGCCGTTTGGCTATGTTAGGGTTTTTGGCTTTATTATTGGAGTTAGTCAGCGGCCATGGGCCTTTACATTTTGTGGGTTTATTGTAAGAAAGGGCAAAGGGTTTTAACCCTTTGCTAGATCAATAAAACCCACCTTAATTTACCAAAAACCGCCCCGTTTCCCATCAGGTTTAATCGTAGCCCAATTAGTTTTAGTCAGGGCTAATTGTTCGGGAGTAATTTTAGCATTGGCTAGATTAGCCCCACAAAAGTTAACCCCTTTTAAATTAGCCTTACTAAAATAGGCAAAACTTAAATCCGCACCCCGAAAATCAGCCCCTTCTAAGTTACTGGCACTAAAATAAGCCCTTCCTAAATTGGCATTTTGCAGATTGGCTTGAACTAAACTAGCCCGGCCAAAATCCGCACTGGATAAGTTAGCCCCCTGAAAATTGGTTTTATTTAACTTAGATTGATGAAAAATCGCCCCCGATAAGTCCACATCGGGTAATTTTAAATAACTTAAATTTTGATCGGTAAAATCTCGCCGGCCATTACGATAAGCGGTGACAATTTCCTGTTCGGTTAAGCGTTGGGGAACTTTTTTCTGCCCTTGAGGAGTGGCTTTTGGCGCACCCCCAGCCCTTTGATATGTCCCAGCCGTACTTTTGGGGGGGTTAGAGGGGGGTCTACTGCCTAAATTACTGTCAAAAGAACGATTGCGGTTGACCGGACTAAAAGCCCCCCCTTCCAAACTAGGACGACGGGCGCGGCGGTTACGGATGGCATCGGCTAACTGGGAATGGCCGATGGTGTGGGACTCACCGGATGAAATGTTGGTTTGACCAGTGTTAAAGGATTTAATAATGCCAGTTTTGGGGTCATCTGAGGAGCTTTGAGTTGGTTTGGCAACTAAACCTTGGGCTAAACTATCCATATAAGGCTCCATTTCCAAGGCATCTAGGACTTCTTGAGCGCTTTGATAACGATGTCTGACGGAGACTTCTAACATTTTTTGTAAAACTTTAGCGAGGTGATCGCTAATATTGACATATTTTTGCCAATCCATTTCACCTGTGGCGGGATTATAACCCATTTCTTTAGGGGATTTTCCGGTGAGTAAATAAAGACAAGTTGCTCCTAAAGCATAAACATCACTGGCATAAACGGGACGCATGGCCATTTGTTCGGGGGGGGCAAAGCCCGGAGTTCCTACGGCAAAAGAGGTTAAGGCGGTTTGTTCTGAGCTATTTTCGGCTAATTCTACATTAACTTGATTTTTAACTGCTCCAAAATCAATTAAAACTAATTTACGATCCTGTTCTCTGCGAATTAAATTAGCAGGTTTTATATCACGGTGAATGACTTGATGGGAGTGGATATATTGAAGCATGGGTAAAATTTCGCTTAAAAATTGTTTTAATCCTGCTTCACTAAAAACGCCATTTTTCTTGACTTCTTCCTGCAAATTTTTCCCTTTAACATATTCTTGAATCAGGTAAAATTGTTGATTATGTTCAAAATAATCTAACAGTCGGGGGACTTGGGGATGATTACCGATGCGGCCTAAGGTTTGGGCTTCACGTTCAAATAATTCCCTTGCCATTTGGAAAACTTGGGGAACATTGCTCGAAGGGCGTAACTGTTTAATCACACAAGGGGGTGTTCCGGGCAGGGAAATATCAGCCGCCAAGAAGGTTGCACCAAACCCTCCCTGACCTAAACTTCTAACGACTAGATAGCGATCTTTGAGGATTAAACTAGAACCACAAGCTTGACAGATTCTGGTTTTGGGGGGGTTTTTGGGATTAGGACATTGAGGATTTATGCAATAGCTCATTGGTGCATTACCGTTATAATCTTATTTCACACAGGATAAAGGAATATTAGACTTTTGGGATTTGTGATCTATGATAACCTGAACCTATACAATTTGACTGTGATTGATCTGTATTTTCAGGGAAATTTTTATAATTTTTCTTGGGCAGTGGTGGATCTGTTGTCATTTTTGTTTCATGTTTTATTTTGATTATACCCTTTTGTCAGTTGACAGTGGACAATTGATAATTAACAATTGTTAAATAAATTTTGTCTGATGAAAATACAAGTGAAGGTTAAACCTAATTCTAAAGAGCAAAAAATTGAACGTGAAAGTGATGGTAGTTTGACGATCAAATTAAAATCACCTCCGGTAGATGGTAAGGCCAATCGAGAGTTAATTGAAATTTTAGCCAAAAATTTTCAAGTTTCTAAATCTCAAATTACGATTAAATCTGGTTTATCTTCTCGAACTAAATTAGTTATTATTGAATAGTTATTGGTTTTTCGTTATTAATTATCAATTATCAACTATCAATTATTAAGATGGATTTATTAAGATCATTACCGATCGGATTATATTTAGAAAAACCTGTAACATGGTTACATAAATTGGATGCCAGAGTTAAATTAGCATGGTTAATGAGTTTTTTAATTACTCCTTTATTAGCTAATCCTTTTTGGCGCATTAGTTTAGTAATTGTCTTAATAATTTTAACGATTTGTGCTTCAATTCCTTGGCGAGTTTGGAAACAACAAATGGGTTGGTTAATGTTTTTATGTGTTTTAATTTTTCTGATTACAATTGTAGCACCTGATGGATTAGGTGTTAGTTATCAACCTCGATTACCTGATGGTGAAATTATCTCAAAAACTACTGATTATCAATATATTTTATTTGAACAAGGTAGTATTTTAATTACTCGTAGATCTTTGGATATAGCGGTGAGAATTAGTAGCCTTTTATTTACTCTTGTTTATAGTAGTAATTTGTATTTATTAACTACTGCTCCTGAAGAAATAACTGCTGGTTTAGAAAGATTAATTCAACCTTTAGAAAAATTTAAAATACCTGTTACGGAAATTTTATTAACTTTAACTCTTTCTTTACGTTTTATTCCTTTAGTGTTAGAAGAAATCCAAAATTTAACCCGTTCAGTGCGCACTAGGGCAATTAATTGGCAAAAATTAGGTATTAAAAGAAGTTTAAATTTATGGTTATTGGTGGCGGAAAAATTATTAGATAATTTATTACGCCGTGCGGAGCAAATTGCTTTAGCTATGCAAGTTAGAGGCTTTACCAGTCCTAATGAACATCGGGTAAAATGGCATCAATTTAATTTAGGTTGGGGTGATGGTTTGGCCATCGGAATTTTAATTTTTTTCTGGTATTTTAGAATTATGTTTGGTGGTTTTATTTCAGAAATTTAATTAAAATTGACTGGGGAATATTAACTATTTTTTATTCTCAAAAGGGTAAAATTTTACAAGCAAAGTAATATTTTATCATCTGAAAATAAGTCTATTCTTGGATAATTGAAGGGGAACTGCTTTCCCTACTTGGTGTTGGTGCGGGTGCAGGGGCGATCGATTGATCAATCTCCTTCAATTTTAAACTATTAATAACTGCTCTAACGGGAGTTCCATCAGGTAAAAACATCGTTAAATCATAACTAACTTCATCAATAAAACAGCGAATATACTCTTGACTTCCCCAAGTAAAAAGAAAAGTCGGCGGACGTTTAAGGGATCCCACAAAGTCAAGTGCTTTTTCAAAAGGTTGAATATAACTTAAAACATTGCCCCCCGTTTCATAAGTATCAAATAAAATATTACTAATAGTTATTTCTTTCGGATTAGGATGGGCAAAAGTCATTTTTGGTAGCCCCTTAGCCGTTCTCGCACCTTTATCTTCATTGAGAGTAATTGATTTTTTAATCGTCAATTTATCGGGGTTAAACATAAAATTAATTGTACCCCCTCCGTCTTGTGATTCTAACTTGGCTTTCACTAATGTTGAACTCATTAATTTTCCTCCTTAATCAATATTTAAAAATAATTATATAACATTTTTATTAATTATAATTACCAAGATAAACGATCAGAAGTATAACTTCCTTTGCGTTCCCTTTCAATCATTAAACGATTGCGCAATAAAATATAAATTTCCCTTGCTAAAAGTTCAAAATTTTCTTGTTGATGATCTGATGAAGAACTTTGATCAGCCTTAGAAATATTAGTAGTTTCAGCAGATGTATTACCTAAAATTTTATCATCTAATTTTTGAATAATATCACCATAATTTTCCGTAACAGATAAATTTTCAGTTTCCCTCGAATTAGAATTATAGGCTCTTTGAATCACATTTTCTACCGTATTTTGAGTAGAATTATGATAACTTGAACGACTAGAACTTTCCCCTATTAAATCACTAATATTAGCCCAATAATTAACAGAAGTTTGAGGAATATTAGAGCTATTTCTTTGAACTATCGGTGAAGAATTGCCTAAACTTGACGGTGTATTAGGTGTTATAATCGGTTCTACTGTACTTGATAAATCCTCATTTTGGGGAAAGAACTGATTGAGAGCATTAAGAGGATTGTCTTCTGGTTGATTAGAAGCTCGTTGAATCAATGTTGATGGTGAATTGCTTTGACTAGAGGAATTTTGGGAAATTAAAGAATTATCATTACTTAATCTTTGCAAAGTATTTAAAGGTTGTAAATCATAAATAGGCTCGATCGAACTAGGTAAAGCAGGAATTTCTGTATTATTTGAAGACAAATTTTGACTATTAACTTGTGAGTTATTGTCTAAATAAGCATTATTAGAATCAATATTTTGAGCATAATTATCAAAACTTCTTTGAATAGGGCGATCGGAGGAGAAAGAAGGATTAATATTTTGATTTTCGACTCTACCTAAAGGCTGATTATTATTAAGAGAAGAAATAGAAGAAATAGAATTTAAACTAATAGGAATTTGAGGAATATTATTAATAGTAGAAAAAGGAATTTCGCCCCGTCTTTGAATTGACTGAATGGGATTATTTTCTAATACTTGATCCGCTAAATTAAGATTAGGTAAATTTGTATTTATTTGTCTTTGAAGGGGTGTAACAGGGCTAGTTTCTACTGCCTCAATGTTAGTAGTGGGGGTGTCTAGTTGTCTTTGAAGTTGTGTAACAGAGCTAGTTTCTGTTGACTCAATGTTAGTGGGAGTGGGTATAACAGGGCTAGTTTCTGTTGACTCAATGTTAGTAGTGGGGGTGTCTAGTTGTCTTTGAAGTTGTGTAACAGAGCTAGTTTGTGTTGACTCAATATTAGTGGGTATGGGTGTAACAGGGCTAGTTTCCACTGACTCAATGTTAGTGGGAGTGGGTATAACAGGGCTAGTTTCCACTGACTCAATATTAGTGGCTGTGGGTATAACAGGGCTAGTTTCCACTGACTCAATGTTAGTGGGAGTGGGTGTAACAGGGCTAGTTTCTGTTGACTCAATGTTAGTAGTGGGGGTGTGTAGTTGTCTTTGAAGTTGTGTAACAGAGCTAGTTTGTGTTGACTCAATATTAGTGGGTATGGGTGTAACAGGGCTAGTTTCTATTAACTCAATGTTAGTGGGAGTGGGTGTAACAGAGCTAGTTTCTGTTAACTCAATGTTAGTGGGAGTGGGTGTAACAGAGCTAGTTTCTGTTAACTCAATGTTAGTGGGAGTGGGTATAACAGGGCTAGTTTCTACTGCCTCAATGTTAGTGGGAGTGGGTGTAACAGGGCTAGTTTCTATTGACTCAATGTTAGTGGGAGTGGGTATAACAGGGCTAGTTTCTACTGACTCAATGTTAGTGGGAGTGGGTGTAACAGGGCTAGTTTCTGTTGACTCAATGTTAGTAGTGGGGGTGTGTAGTTGTCTTTGAAGTTGTGTAACAGAGCTAGTTTGTGTTGACTCAATATTAGTGGGTATGGGTGTAACAGGGCTAGTTTCCACTGACTCAATATTAGTGGGAGTGGGTATAACAGGGCTAGTTTCTATTAACTCAATGTTAGTGGGAGTGGGTGTAACAGAGCTAGTTTCTGTTAACTCAATGTTAGTGGGAGTGGGTATAACAGGGCTAGTTTCTACTGCCTCAATGTTAGTGGGAGTGGGTGTAACAGGGCTAGTTTCTATTGACTCAATATTAGTGGGAGTGGGTATAACAGGGCTATTTTCTATTGACTCAATGTTAGTGGGTATGGGTGTAACAGGGCTAGTTTGTGTTGACTCAATGTTAGTAGTGCTTGTGTCTAGTTGTCTTTGAAGGGGTGTCAAAGAGCTAGTTTCTGTTAACTCAATATTAGTGGTAGTGGGTGTAACAGAGCTAGTTTCTGTTGCCTCAATATTAGTGGGAGTGGGTATAACAGGGCTAGTTTCTATTGACTCAATGTTAGTAGTGCTTGTGTCTAGTTGTCTTTGAAGGGGTGTCACAGAGCTAGTTTCTGTTGACTCAATATTAGTGGGTATGGGTATAACAGGGCTAGTTTCCACTGACTCAATATTAGTAGTGCTTGTGTCTAGTTGTCTTTGAAGTTGTGTAACAGAGCTAGTTTCTCTTGACTCAATGTTAGTAGTGGGGGTGTCTAGTTGTCTTTGAAGTTGTGTAACAGAGCTAGTTTGTGTTGACTCAATATTAGTGGGTATGGGTGTAACAGGGCTAGTTTCCACTGACTCAATGTTAGTGGGAGTGGGTATAACAGGGCTAGTTTCCACTGCCTCAATGTTAGTGGGAGTGGGTGTAACAGGGCTAGTTTCTATTGACTCAATATTAGTGGGAGTGGGTATAACAGGGCTATTTTCTATTGACTCAATGTTAGTGGGTATGGGTGTAACAGGGCTAGTTTGTGTTGACTCAATGTTAGTAGTGCTTGTGTCTAGTTGTCTTTGAAGGGGTGTCAAAGAGCTAGTTTCTGTTAACTCAATATTAGTGGTAGTGGGTGTAACAGAGCTAGTTTCTGTTGCCTCAATATTAGTGGGAGTGGGTATAACAGGGCTAGTTTCTGTTAACTCAATGTTAGTGGGAGTGGGTATAACAGGGCTAGTTTCTACTGCCTCAATGTTAGTGGGAGTGGGTGTAACAGGGCTAGTTTCTATTGACTCAATGTTAGTGGGAGTGGGTATAACAGGGCTAGTTTCTACTGACTCAATGTTAGTGGGAGTGGGTGTAACAGGGCTAGTTTCTGTTGACTCAATGTTAGTAGTGGGGGTGTGTAGTTGTCTTTGAAGTTGTGTAACAGAGCTAGTTTGTGTTGACTCAATATTAGTGGGTATGGGTGTAACAGGGCTAGTTTCCACTGACTCAATATTAGTGGGAGTGGGTATAACAGGGCTAGTTTCTATTAACTCAATGTTAGTGGGAGTGGGTGTAACAGAGCTAGTTTCTGTTAACTCAATGTTAGTGGGAGTGGGTATAACAGGGCTAGTTTCTACTGCCTCAATGTTAGTGGGAGTGGGTGTAACAGGGCTAGTTTCTATTGACTCAATATTAGTGGGAGTGGGTATAACAGGGCTATTTTCTATTGACTCAATGTTAGTGGGTATGGGTGTAACAGGGCTAGTTTGTGTTGACTCAATGTTAGTAGTGCTTGTGTCTAGTTGTCTTTGAAGGGGTGTCAAAGAGCTAGTTTCTGTTAACTCAATATTAGTGGTAGTGGGTGTAACAGAGCTAGTTTCTGTTGCCTCAATATTAGTGGGAGTGGGTATAACAGGGCTAGTTTCTATTGACTCAATGTTAGTAGTGCTTGTGTCTAGTTGTCTTTGAAGGGGTGTCACAGAGCTAGTTTCTGTTGACTCAATATTAGTGGGTATGGGTATAACAGGGCTAGTTTCCACTGACTCAATATTAGTAGTGCTTGTGTCTAGTTGTCTTTGAAGTTGTGTAACAGAGCTAGTTTCTCTTGACTCAATGTTAGTAGTGGGGGTGTCTAGTTGTCTTTGAAGTTGTGTAACAGAGCTAGTTTGTGTTGACTCAATATTAGTGGGTATGGGTGTAACAGGGCTAGTTTCCACTGACTCAATGTTAGTGGGAGTGGGTATAACAGGGCTAGTTTCCACTGCCTCAATGTTAGTGGGAGTGGGTGTAACAGGGCTAGTTTCTATTGACTCAATATTAGTGGGAGTGGGTATAACAGGGCTATTTTCTATTGACTCAATGTTAGTGGGTATGGGTGTAACAGGGCTAGTTTGTGTTGACTCAATGTTAGTAGTGCTTGTGTCTAGTTGTCTTTGAAGGGGTGTCAAAGAGCTAGTTTCTGTTAACTCAATATTAGTGGTAGTGGGTGTAACAGAGCTAGTTTCTGTTGCCTCAATATTAGTGGGAGTGGGTATAACAGGGCTAGTTTCTATTGACTCAATGTTAGTAGTGCTTGTGTCTAGTTGTCTTTGAAGTTGTGTAACAGAGCTAGTTTCTCTTGACTCAATGTTAGTAGTGGGGGTGTCTAGTTGTCTTTGAAGTTGTGTAACAGAGCTAGTTTGTGTTGACTCAATATTAGTGGGTATGGGTGTAACAGGGCTAGTTTCCACTGACTCAATGTTAGTGGGAGTGGGTATAACAGGGCTAGTTTCCACTGACTCAATATTAGTGGCTGTGGGTATAACAGGGCTAGTTTCCACTGACTCAATATTAGTGGCTGTGGGTATAACAGGGCTAGTTTCTGTTGACTCAATGTTAGTGGGAGTGGGTATAACAGGGCTAGTTTCTATTGACTCAATGTTAGTAGTGCTTGTGTCTAGTTGTCTTTGAAGGGGTGTCACAGAGCTAGTTTCTGTTGACTCAATATTAGTGGGTATGGGTATAACAGGGCTAGTTTCCACTGACTCAATATTAGTAGTGCTTGTGTCTAGTTGTCTTTGAAGTTGTGTAACAGAGCTAGTTTCTCTTGACTCAATGTTAGTAGTGGGGGTGTGTAGTTGTCTTTGAAGTTGTGTAACAGAGCTAGTTTGTGTTGACTCAATATTAGTGGGTATGGGTGTAACAGGGCTAGTTTGTGTTGACTCAATATTAGTGGGTATGGGTGTAACAGGGCTAGTTTCCACTGACTCAATATTAGTGGGAGTGGGTATAACAGGGCTAGTTTCTATTAACTCAATGTTAGTGGGAGTGGGTGTAACAGAGCTAGTTTCTGTTAACTCAATGTTAGTGGGAGTGGGTATAACAGGGCTAGTTTCTACTGCCTCAATGTTAGTGGGAGTGGGTGTAACAGGGCTAGTTTCTATTGACTCAATATTAGTGGGAGTGGGTATAACAGGGCTAGTTTGTGTTGACTCAATGTTAGTAGTGCTTGTGTCTAGTTGTCTTTGAAGGGGTGTCAAAGAGCTAGTTTCTGTTAACTCAATATTAGTGGTAGTGGGTGTAACAGAGCTAGTTTCTGTTGCCTCAATATTAGTGGGAGTGGGTATAACAGGGCTAGTTTCTATTGACTCAATGTTAGTAGTGCTTGTGTCTAGTTGTCTTTGAAGGGGTGTCACAGAGCTAGTTTCTCTTGACTCAATGTTAGTAGTGGGGGTGTCTAGTTGTCTTTGAAGTTGTGTAACAGAGCTAGTTTGTGTTGACTCAATATTAGTGGGTATGGGTGTAACAGGGCTAGTTTCCACTGACTCAATGTTAGTGGGAGTGGGTATAACAGGGCTAGTTTCCACTGCCTCAATGTTAGTGGGAGTGGGTGTAACAGGGCTAGTTTCTCTTGACTCAATATTAGTGGGAGTGGGTATAACAGAGCTAGTTTGTGTTGACTCAATGTTAGTGGGTGTGGGTGTAACAGGGCTAGTTTCTACTGCCTCAATGTTAGTGGGAGTGGGTGTAACAGGGCTAGTTTCTCTTGACTCAATGTTAGTAGTGGGGGTGTCTAGTTGTCTTTGAAGTTGCGTAACAGAGCTAGTTTCTGTTGACTCAATGTTAGTGGCTATGGGTATAACAGGGCTAGTTTCCACAGCCTCAATGTTAGTTGGTGTGTCTAGTTGTCTTTGAAGTTGCGTAACAGAGCTAGTTTCCACTGACTCAATGTTAGTTGGTGTGTCTAGTTGTCTTTGAAGGGGTGTAACAGAGCTAGTTTGTGTTGACTCAATATTAGTGGGTATGGGTGTAACAGGGCTAGTTTCTGTTGCCTCAATATTAGTGGGTATGGGTGTAACAGGGCTAGTTTCTACTGACTCAATATTAGTGGGTATGGGTGTAACAGGGCTAGTTTCTGTTGCCTCAATATTAGTGGGTATGGGTGTAACAGGGCTAGTTTCTGTTGCCTCAATATTAGTGGGTATGGGTGTAACAGGGCTAGTTTCTGTTGCCTCAATGTTAGTGGGAGTGGGTGTAACAGGGCTAGTTTCTGTTGCCTCAATGTTAGTGGGAGTGGGTATAACAGGGCTAGTTTCTATTGACTCAATGTTAGTGGGAGTGGGTGTAACAGGGCTAGTTTCCACTGACTCAATATTAGTGGGAGTGGGTATAACAGGGCTAGTTTCTATTAACTCAATATTAGTGGGTATGGGTGTAACAGGGCTAGTTTCTGTTGACTCAATGTTAGTGGGAGTGGGTGTAACAGAGCTAGTTTCTATTGACTCAATATTAGTGGGAGTGGGTATAACAGGGCTAGTTTCTATTGACTCAATATTAGTGGGAGTGGGTATAACAGGGCTAGTTTCTATTGACTCAATGTTAGTAGTGCTTGTGTCTAGTTGTCTTTGAAGGGGTGTCACAGAGCTAGTTTCTGTTGACTCAATATTAGTGGGTATGGGTATAACAGGGCTAGTTTCCACTGACTCAATATTAGTAGTGCTTGTGTCTAGTTGTCTTTGAAGTTGTGTAACAGAGCTAGTTTCTCTTGACTCAATGTTAGTAGTGGGGGTGTCTAGTTGTCTTTGAAGGGGTGTAACAGAGCTAGTTTCCACTGACTCAATGTTAGTGGGAGTGGGTGTAACAGAGCTAGTTTGTGTTGACTCAATATTAGTGGGAGTGGGTATAACAGAGCTAGTTTGTGTTGACTCAATGTTAGTGGGTGTGGGTGTAACAGGGCTAGTTTCTACTGCCTCAATGTTAGTGGGAGTGGGTGTAACAGGGCTAGTTTCTCTTGACTCAATGTTAGTAGTGGGGGTGTCTAGTTGTCTTTGAAGTTGCGTAACAGAGCTAGTTTCTGTTGACTCAATGTTAGTGGCTATGGGTATAACAGGGCTAGTTTCCACAGCCTCAATGTTAGTTGGTGTGTCTAGTTGTCTTTGAAGTTGCGTAACAGAGCTAGTTTCCACTGACTCAATGTTAGTTGGTGTGTCTAGTTGTCTTTGAAGGGGTGTAACAGAGCTAGTTTGTGTTGACTCAATATTAGTGGGTATGGGTGTAACAGGGCTAGTTTCTGTTGCCTCAATATTAGTGGGTATGGGTGTAACAGGGCTAGTTTCTGTTGCCTCAATATTAGTGGGTATGGGTGTAACAGGGCTAGTTTCTACTGACTCAATATTAGTGGGTATGGGTGTAACAGGGCTAGTTTCTGTTGCCTCAATATTAGTGGGTATGGGTGTAACAGGGCTAGTTTCTGTTGCCTCAATGTTAGTGGGAGTGGGTGTAACAGGGCTAGTTTCTACTGCCTCAATATTAGTGGGTATGGGTGTAACAGGGCTAGTTTCTATTGACTCAATGTTAGTGGGAGTGGGTGTAACAGGGCTAGTTTCTATTGACTCAATATTAGTGGGTATGGGTATAACAGGGCTATTTTCTATTGACTCAATGTTAGTGGGTATGGGTGTAACAGGGCTAGTTTCTATTGACTCAATGTTAGTGGGTATGGGTATAACAGGGCTATTTTCTATTGACTCAATGTTAGTGGGTATGGGTGTAACAGGGCTAGTTTGTGTTGACTCAATGTTAGTAGTGCTTGTGTCTAGTTGTCTTTGAAGGGGTGTCAAAGAGCTAGTTTCTGTTAACTCAATATTAGTGGTAGTGGGTGTAACAGAGCTAGTTTCTGTTGCCTCAATATTAGTGGGAGTGGGTATAACAGGGCTAGTTTCTATTGACTCAATGTTAGTAGTGCTTGTGTCTAGTTGTCTTTGAAGGGGTGTCACAGAGCTAGTTTCTGTTGACTCAATATTAGTGGGTATGGGTATAACAGGGCTAGTTTCCACTGACTCAATATTAGTAGTGCTTGTGTCTAGTTGTCTTTGAAGTTGTGTAACAGAGCTAGTTTCTCTTGACTCAATGTTAGTAGTGGGGGTGTCTAGTTGTCTTTGAAGGGGTGTAACAGAGCTAGTTTCCACTGACTCAATGTTAGTGGGAGTGGGTGTAACAGAGCTAGTTTGTGTTGACTCAATATTAGTGGGAGTGGGTATAACAGGGCTAGTTTCTACTGCCTCAATGTTAGTGGGAGTGGGTGTAACAGGGCTAGTTTCTATTGACTCAATATTAGTGGGAGTGGGTATAACAGGGCTATTTTCTATTGACTCAATGTTAGTGGGTATGGGTGTAACAGGGCTAGTTTGTGTTGACTCAATGTTAGTAGTGCTTGTGTCTAGTTGTCTTTGAAGGGGTGTCAAAGAGCTAGTTTCTGTTAACTCAATGTTAGTGGGAGTGGGTGTAACAGGGCTAGTTTCTCTTGACTCAATGTTAGTAGTGGGGGTGTCTAGTTGTCTTTGAAGGGGTGTAACAGAGCTAGTTTCCACTGACTCAATATTAGTGGGTATGGGTATAACAGGGCTAGTTTCCACTGACTCAATATTAGTAGTGCTTGTGTCTAGTTGTCTTTGAAGTTGTGTAACAGAGCTAGTTTGTGTTGCCTCAATATTAGTGGGAGTGGGTATAACAGGGCTAGTTTCTGTTGACTCAATGTTAGTAGTGCTTGTGTCTAGTTGTCTTTGAAGTTGTGTAACAGAGCTAGTTTGTGTTGCCTCAATATTAGTGGGAGTGGGTATAACAGGGCTAGTTTCTGTTGACTCAATGTTAGTAGTGCTTGTGTCTAGTTGTCTTTGAAGTTGTGTAACAGAGCTAGTTTGTGTTGCCTCAATATTAGTGGGAGTGGGTATAACAGGGCTAGTTTCTGTTGACTCAATGTTAGTAGTGCTTGTGTCTAGTTGTCTTTGAAGAGGTGTCAAAGAGCTAGTTTGTGTTGCCTCAATGTTAGTGGCTGTGGGTATAACAGGGCTAGTTTCTATTGACTCAATATTAGTGGGAGTGGGTGTAACAGGGCTAGTTTCTAAGGTACGATTAAAGTTAAAGCTAAAGTTTTCGCTAATGTTGGCCGTTGATGGTAAACTTGTATTACTTTGTCTCTGAATTGATTGAACCGGAGAAACAGTAGTATCCTCTGAATCCGACCAATCCTCTGTTATTTCCAGTGGCTCTATATTATTACCAAAGTCCTCTGTATCAATTAAATTTGAGTGAACAAAGGGAAATTCTGAGATCGAACTGATTGATTTTCGTGCGATCGCAGTTGAAAATTTAGGCGAGATATGATTGTTTGCGAGTTTTTTGATAACTAATATAGATTTATTATTCCCTAAATTATCATTGAAAGACTCTTTATTTTGATTATTACTCATAATTTAATTTTGATTTGACTAACTGGGTGATGGAAAATAACCTAAACTGCCTCGTCCTTGTCCACGAATAGTTTTCGCCGCCGCTTTTCCTTTTATAATTAAACCTTCGTAAGCTAAAGTTAATTCCTCCACCGCCACGCTACTTCCCTTTGCGTCAAGGGATGCACCCTTCCACGCCACAGGTACAGCCCCTACTAATGTCCATGTCTGCATGGTTTCTCCCGACTGGTTAAAAAGCAAGATGTCAATATATTTACGCTGTTTGACTACCCCATTTAAAACCTGATTGATCCATGTCCAAAAGGCGTAGTCATCAGTGATCCCCCGTTTTAAGGTGACTTCACTAAAAGTAGATTTTCCTAGAAAAAATCTTTGTTGGTTGTTGACTCCCCCCTCTTGAAAAGATTGATGCTCGATCGTTACCCCAATACCGGAACATTCACTAAACGAAGCCTTAATTGTACTCCCTATTTGCACATAAAAACGATTGGCCGTAACATAATTAACCTGATAAGGATCTGTACTTTGTGCCATTAAATTCTTCCTCCATAACTTCTTGCTCTTTCTTTATAATAGGTTAAATCTTCACTCATTAAATCATAAATCCTCTGACTTAATAAAATTTGTAAGAGGGGTTCTCTTAAAATTTGTCCAGCTAACTGATTTAATTCTCTTAATTTATCTTTATTTTGATTTTCAAGTTCTAATTTTAAGGGAATTGAATATCCTGCTGTCGGATTATTATTCTGAATTGGTGCTACAGTTGGACTTAATTCAACGGTTCTTTGATATTGATGAAAGTTTGATTTCATAATCTTAAGCAATCTTTATTAATCAGTTAACTGAACTATTTTTCAGTTTAATCTATCTTTTGATTTTTAGTCTAATTTTAAGACAAATTTAATTGATTTTGTTACAATTCTTATAATTTTGATGGAGGATACCAAATTGTTTCAATTCTTTCAATTATTTCCTCTGTATTATTAATCGTTTTTTCGTTTAATAATACTGTAACATGACCTAATTTTCGGCCTTGGCGTGATTCTTTTTTATCATACCAATGAACGTAAGCTTGATCTATTTCTTCTAGTTGTTTTCTTTGATCAATATAATCACTATGGGATGTTTCATAGCCTAACAAATTAACCATTAATGCTCCTTGTGTGATTAAATTACTATCACCTAGTGGTAAATTTGTTACGGTTTGTAACTGCATTTTAAATTGGGAAGTAGCACAAGCATCAAGGGTATAATGCCCAGAATTATGGGTTCTTGGTGCAATTTCATTAACTAAAATTTGCCCTGTTTCTGTTAAAAAAAATTCAATTCCTAACACCCCAATATATTCTAATTCTGTTAATAATTTAACTGTGATTTGATTGACTTTTTCTATAATTTCTTGTCCGATTTTAGCAGGGGCGATCACCCTACGGCAAACTTGATTTATTTGCTGAGTTTCTACCACTGGATAAAGTTTAATTTCTCCTTGAATATTGCGCGCCCCAATAATAGCTAATTCTTTTATAAAAGGCACAAATTCTTCTAAAATCATTGAGTCTAATGGATATTTTTGACAAGTTTGATCTAAGCTTTCTTGATTCTTTATAATAAAAGTGCCTTGCCCATCATAACCGTGTCTTTTGGCTTTCAAAACCACAGGAAAACCATAATCAGATTGATTATTTCTTAATAGTTCAACGGAAATAAATTGAGGTACGGGTAAACCTATTTTTTTTAAATATTGACGTTGTTCATATTTATCTAATAAGGGTTTTAAATTATTAATTGTTGGATAAAAATTTGCTTTTTCTGTTAAGGTTAATTGTTCTAAAAAAATCAAATCAACAAATTCATTTTCAAAGGTAACAAAATCACATTCTTGGGCTAGTTTAGCGGTGGTGATGCCATCGTCAATTTTTGCTAAGAAAACATCGGAAGCTAAACTGACGGCGGGATCGTTTTTTGATGGTGTTTGAATAATTAGATCAATCCCTAAATGATGGGCTTCTTTTGCCATCATCCAAGCTAGTTGACCTCCGCCGATAACACCTACTTTAATTTTTGACATTTTGATTAGTTATTTGTGATTAGTTATTCGTTATTTGTCAATTATTACTTATTACTTATTATTCATTTGTTAGCATCCTAAAGAGTCTCTAGTGTCTGCGCCTGTTTTAGAATTAATACCAGAAGCGCTTTGACAAAGTAATTTTATTTGTTCTTTATCTAAGACGGCAAAAGTAAAATCTGCACCTGTAATATTGGCATTTTTAAAAGTAGATAAAGATAAAATGGCATCGGTAAAAATAGCATCGGTTAGATCGGCATCGTCAAAATTACTTAAATAGGCTAATCCTTGGCCAAAATTAACTCCATGCCAGTTAGTTTTAGTTAAGTTAGAATTATTAAAAACTGCCCCTCTTAAGTCAGCATTGGTAAAATTAGTAGAGGCTAAATTAACTTTTGTAAATTCTAAAGTTTTAAGGTTTTCTCCTGTGAAATCACGCCCCGATAAATCGGCATTATTATAGAGAGAATTTGAGCCTGTTACGGCTGATGAACTACCTGCTAAAGCGGGAAAAGGAGAGATTAAAAAAACAATAAAAATTAGAGAAATGGCAATTTTGAAAATAGATTTTAAAGACATAATTTTCTTAATTTGATGACAATAATGATTGATAATTGATAATTTTTAAAGATTGTTAATCCTGAGTTTTCATAAAACTCCTTTTGAACTCGGAATTTCTGAGGCTCTACGGGGATCAACTTCTAAAGCCATTCTTAAGGCTCTGGCGAAGGCTTTAAAGGTAGCCTCAATAATATGATGGGAGTTTATTCCGTCTAATTGTCGAATATGTAAGGTAATTTGGCCATGATTAACAATAGCTACAAAAAATTCCCTCACTAACTGGGTATCATATTTTCCGACTTTTTCAGTGGGAATATTTAAACCGTAACTTAAATGGGGACGACCGGAAAAATCAAGGGCTACTTGGATCAGGGCTTCATCTAAGGGGGCGATGAAATGTCCAAACCTCACAATTCCTTTGCGATCGCCGATGGCCTTGGCCAAGGCTTGGCCAAGGGTGATCCCCACATCCTCATTGGTGTGATGGTCGTCAATATGGGTGTCTCCAGTGGCTTGAATATTCAAGTCAACCAAGCCATGAGAGGAAATTTGATGGATCATGTGATCCAAAAATGGTACACCAGTATTAACTTGACATTGACCCGTGCCATCTAAATTAATCGAAACTTGAACATCGGTTTCTTTGGTAGTACGTTTAATGGTGGCGGTGCGTGGGGGAAATTGATTTTCCATGTTCAAAAATAATCGCAATAGAATAACATTATATCATTATATAATAAGAGGGCAATTTAATTAAATATTTTGTTTAAATTTTATCAATAAAAGCTTTTTAATTTGTTTACTTTATAAGTTTTTTCTATCTCCTTCACATTATAAATTTAACTTTTGAAAATGTCAATTAATTAATAAAGTGGATCGATTTTAATTATAAATAAATTGTTACAAAATATCAATAACTACTGACAAATAACCAATCACAAAATATAATTTTAATTAAATTAAAAGATGAGGAAGGTTTTATGGATCTACAACGTATTCTCCCCACTCAGCCTCCTGCCCCCATTTCTGAGGCGATCGAAGTTCATTTATTGACCCGTGAATTTTATCAGGAGGTTAAACATAGAGATGAATTTGAGGCTTATTGTCAATGGTATCAAGAAACAGCCCAAAAACATCAAAGAGAATTAAGAAAAATGCAAAATGATTTTAATATTTTTGGGTGGTTTTTGGGCAAAAGATAATTTAAAACTTTACGATTATTTAATTATTAATTAAGATTATTAATTAACCAATTATTTAACTGTTCTTGATCAGAAAAATCTAACAATTCTTCTGTTAATAATTCTAGTTTTTCAAGGGATAATTGATTAATTTTATGATCAATTTCTTTTGCTATTTCTCCAAATCTTTTTTTGATTAAACGCTCAAGAATTTGTTTTGTTTTTTGATAGCTTCCCCGTTCAATGCCCTGTTCAATGCCCTGTTCAATACCCTGTTGAATACCTTGTTGAAGCCCCTGTTCAATGCCCTGTTGAAGGCCTTTTTGCATACCTTGATCTATGGCATACATGGTGATAGTTTCTTGATCTGTTAACCACATTTGTCTTCTTTGAATTTCCTCTAATTCATCCAAATTTAATGCCGCTAAATTAGATATTTCTAAAGCATGATTTAACACATTAATTGAGGTTAAAGAAGACGGTTTTTTTGTTAAAGTTGATGCGTTTCTCAAGAAAAATAACCACTTTTCACAAAGGGTATTTAATTCTTCTAAAGCTTTATTAAATTTCGGTAATTCAATAAATACTAATTTAATTTCATTGTTATAAGGAATATTTAATTTTTCCTCTTTAAAAATAAAACTATTAATAACTTGTGGACTATCTTTAAATAAGATAAAATCCATAATTGTTAAAGCAATTACGGGCTGTAATAATAAATATCTTTCCCCCGCATCAAGTTGATTGGCGTAGGTTTTGGCCGCATTATACATCACCCTTTTATCAAAAGCAAAACGATTTAATAATTGCATTTCAATTAAAACAGTGGTATTATTATCTAACTTAGCTTTAACATCTAAATAAGTATCTTTTAAATCATAAGTTGCACCCAAAACATGAGGATTAATTATTACTAAATCTTTAATAATTTCTTGTTCTTCATATAAAACGGCATTGAGAAAACTAATTAAAATATCTTTACTTTCCTCAGAGCCAAATATTCTTTTAAAAGCATAATCATTTTTGGGATCAAGAAATCTCATAATTATTACTTCCTTTAACTACTAAATTTAACTTTGCTTTTACTTATTTTTATTATACCATAGATTTTATTATTTTCAATCTAATCTTTATATGAATTTAGTCACCCAATTTTTAATTAATTCTGATGTAGAAAATTTAAAAAAAGCTGATCAATTATGGTCTGCTTTACGTCACAATAATCAAACATTTAATCAAGTTATTGAAACTACTCAAGAAAGTTTAAATAATGTGGATTTTGATGTGGTTATTTGTGGAGGTACTTTAGGCTTATTTTTAGCTATTTCTTTACAAAAATTAGGCTTTAAAGTTGCCATTATTGAAAGGGGAATTTTAAGAGGAAGAACTCAAGAATGGAACATTTCAAGAACAGAATTAGAAACTTTTTTAGATTTAGAATTATTAACAGAAATTGAGTTAGAAACAAGCATTGTTACTGAATATAATCCGGCTAGAGTTGGTTTTCATCAAGGTTATGAATTATGGGTTAAAGATGTTTTAAATATAGGTGTTGATCCGGTTTATTTATTAGAAGTTTTAAAACAAAAATTTTTAAATTATGGGGGAGTTTTACTAGAAAATACTGCTTTTCAAAAAGCGATTATTGTTGATGATGGTATCATCATTCAAACTAATCAACAACAGTTAAAAAGTAAATTATTAATTGATGCAATGGGTCATTTTTCACCTATTACCAAACAAGTTAGACAAAATCAACAGCCTGATGGTGTTTGTTTAGTAGTAGGAAGTTGTGCTAAAAATTACGAAAAAAATGATACTGGAGATTTAATTTATACCTTTACTCCTATTAAAAATCAATGTCAATATTTTTGGGAAGCTTTCCCAGCTAAAGATGGCCGCACTACTTATTTATTCACCTATTTAGATGCCGATCCTCAGCGTTTTAGTTTAGAATTTTTGATGAATGAATATTTAAAATTATTACCAGAATATCAACAGATTGAATTAGAAAAATTAGATTTTCAAAGGTTTTTATTTGGCTTTTTTCCGGCTTATCAAGATAGCCCTTTAAAGTTAAAATATCATCGCATTATGTCTATTGGTGATAGTAGTGGAAGTCAATCTCCCGTTAGTTTTGGCGGTTTTGGTTCAATGATTAGACATTTAAAAAGATTAACTTTTGGTATTAAAGAAGCTTTAGAAAATGATTGTTTAAATTATCAAGATTTAACTTTATTACAACCTTATCAACCGAATATTTCTGTAACTTGGTTATTTCAAAAAACCATGAGTGTAGCTATTAATCAAAAAGTCAATCCTCAACAAATTAATAATTTAATGAGTGGAGTTTTTGAAGTTATGGATCGTTTGGGAGATGATGTTTTAAAACCTTTTTTACAAGATGTAATTCAATTTAATGGATTAACTAAAACTTTACCTTTAGTTAATCCAAAATTAGTGATTCCTTTATTCCCAAAAATTGGCATTTTATCTTTATTAGATTGGAGTTTTCATTATGTTAATTTGGGTTTATATACGGGTTTATCTCAAGTAGAAAAAGTTAATTTTTTAACTAATATTTTAACTCAAAATTTAAGCAAGAAACAGTTATATTATTATCATCGTTTAATTGATCAATGGAAATATGGCGCTGGGAAAGAATAGTTAGTTATTGGTTATTGGTTATTTGTTAGTAGTTAACAGGCAAGATGCCTGTACTACTATTAATGATTAATTATCCATTATCAATTAAAATTATAATCTTCTTTCCTTTTGTAACATTAATTGATAAGAAAACCATCCTCCGATAAGCATTATAATCGCAAAAATTACTAAAAATATGAGATGATTTTGAATAGAAATTAAACTTTTTCCCCTTGTCCAAACCCCAATTAAAGCTTCATTCATGTGATAAATAGGGTTAAATTGTGCTATTTTTAATAAGGCTTTAGGGAATAGAAAAGAAGGCAAAAAAGAACCTCCTAAAATTAATAAAGGTACACCAAAAGTAGCCACTAAAGTATTAACATCTTCCGTTCTTCTGGCTAACTGTGTTCCTAAGATAAAACCTAAACCCACATAACCCATTATACTCAATAAAATAATGCTAATTCCTAACACTATTGATCCGCTTATTTTGGCACCATAAAAAACACTAATTGTATAAACTATTAAAGTTTGCCCGATCGCAATTAAACTATAGGCTAAAAAGATACCTAAAAAATAAGAAATACCATTTAAAGGAGATAAAAATAATCTTTTTAAAGTTTTATTTTCCCTCTCGGAAACAATAGTGGCTACCGTACCCCCTAAACAACTAAAAAATATCGCTACTCCCACTAAAGTTGAAGGTGCAACAAACTCGATCGCTTTGGTGAGGGAAAATTTCGCTCTTTCTGCTACAATATAAGCATTTAATAATAAAACAAAAATCGGAAAAATTACCCAAAAAATTAAATTTCTTTTCCGATACCATAACTCTTTTAATATTCTTTGGGCAATGGCAATTGTTTCAAACCAATATTTCAACATTTGTAATAATATTTGTTGTTAATAATAAAAAAAATTGTTTCAAAAATCTAATTTTTATTATATAATAGTTAACACTAATCAAGAAAATTATTATCATTAAAGGAGTTTTAATAATTATTATGAGAATGTTACACACCATGATCCGAGTGGGAAATTTAGAAGAATCCCTCAAATTTTATTGTGATATTTTAGGGATGAAATTATTACGACAAAAAGATTATCCCGACGGAAAATTTACCCTTGCTTTTGTAGGTTATGGAGAAGAATCTGAGCATACTGTGATTGAATTAACCTATAATTGGGGTGTGGACAGCTACGATCTAGGCTCAGGTTATGGTCATATCGCTTTAGGTGTGGATGATATTTATAAAACTTGTGAGGAAATTAAAGCTAAAGGTGGTAAAGTGGTGAGAGAACCCGGCCCCATGAAACACGGTACAACCGTTATTGCTTTTGTGGAAGACCCCACAGGTTATAAAATTGAGTTAATTCAATTTAAAAATAAAGTTGATTAATATATTCTTATCGTAAATATTTAGTTAAATAATTTGTCTAATACTGCTTATTTATTGGTAACTCATGGAAGCCGTGACCCTCGCCCCCAAAAGGCTTTAATTGAGTTAGCTTCTTTGATCCGTCAAGTGATGGCTGATCAAAATGATACTTATTGTCTGTTAGATGTTGCTAGTTTAGAATTTGCTGAGGTTTCTCTGTCTGACAAAATTGTTAATTTTGCTCAAACTGCCCACCATCAAGGCTATCAAGAACTAGCAATTATTCCTTTATTTTTAAGTGCTGGTGTTCATTTAACTGAGGATATTCCTCAAGCTATAGCTCAAGCAAAACATAATATTAACTTTGAAATTGATATAAGATTAAAGTTATATTTAGGAAGTTATAATGAGCTAATTTTACTTTTAAAAGATAAATTTGAAAGTTTTAAGACTGATGGCAGAATTTTATTAGCTCATGGTAGTAAAAAAATTGGCGGTAATAAGACTATAGAAGATCTAGCTAAAAATCTAAATGCTCTTAATGCTTATTGGTCAATTAACCCCAGTTTGGAAGAACAAGTAAACAATTTATACTCACAAAATATCACTAATATTACGATTGTTCCTTATTTTCTGTTTGTGGGTGGGATCACAGATCGCATCGGTGAACAGGTAAAACAACTAGAACAAAAGTATCCAGAGTTAAAACTCTTGTTAGATCAGCCTTTGGGGGCTACTCCCGCCTTAGCCCAACTTATTGTAAAATCTCTTAAATCTGATTAAATCATGACTCAAAACGCTCAAAATCAAGGGAAAGTATATTTAGTTGGTGCAGGGCCGGGGGATCCGGGGCTAATGACTCTCAAGGGTAAGGAAATCTTAGAAAAGGCGCAAGTGGTGATCTATGATGCTCTAGTTAGCCCTGCCATCATCGCCATGATCAACCCCCAAGCCGAACAGATCAACGGGGGAAAACGGCGAGGCAACCATTCTAAACTACAGGAAGAAACCACCGCCTTATTAATTGAAAAAGCCCAACAAAATCAGATCGTGGTGCGTTTAAAAGGGGGTGATCCCTTTGTTTTTGGGCGTGGGGGTGAAGAAATGGAAGATTTAATCGAAGCGGGTATTCCCGTTGAAGTGATACCAGGGATCACCTCTGGTATTGCGGCACCTGCTTACGCCGGAATACCCATTACCCACCGTGATTATAGCTCATCGGTTACTTTTGTGACGGGTCATGAAATGGCGGGTAAATATCGCCCTCAAGTTAACTGGACAGCGATCGCCCAAGGCTCAGAAACCCTCATAATTTATATGGGAGTCCATAACTTAAGTAAAATTATTCCCCAATTATTGGCCGGAGGTTTAACTCAGAATACTCCTATTGCTCTGATTCGTTGGGGAACAAGAGATGAACAGGAAGAATTGATCGGTATTTTAGGCAATATCATAGAACAAATTGAGAAAACCAATTTTTGCGCCCCGGCCATCGCTGTGATTGGCAATGTAGTTAATTTGTATTATAAATTAACTAATTATTCTACAGTGACAGATTTAGCCAGATTACGGGGTTGATCCACGTCTAAACCACGCCGAGCGGCGATATAATAAGCTAATAATTGCAAAGGAATAACCGTTAAAATTGGTGATAATAATTCATCCACTTCCGGCACGATTAAAACATCATTAAACATCGTTTTAGCTTCTTCTTCATTCATTGATGTAACGCCGATCATCCTTGCATCTCTGGCTTTGGCTTCTTGGGCATTAGAAAGCGCTTTTTCATAGACATTGCCGGGCATGGCAATGGTGACAACGGGAACTTTGGCATCTAACAGGGCGATCGGCCCGTGTTTCATTTCTCCGGCCGGATAGCCCTCAGCATGAATATAACTGATTTCCTTTAATTTTAAAGCACCTTCTAGCGCGATCGGAAAATTAATCCCCCTCCCTAAAAAGATAAAATCTTTGGTTTCCCCAAAATCATGCGCCAACTGTTCGATTTTTTTCTCTTGTTGTTGGATTAAAGTCTCGATCGCCGAGGGTAGTTGATATAATTGCTCTATAATTGCCTGTAATCTCTCTAAAGAAATACTTTTACGGTGATAAGCCAAATCTAAAGTTAAACAATAAAAAGCCATCACTTGTGCCAAAAAAGTCTTAGTGGCCGCCACGCCGATCTCAATATCCGCATGGAGATTGATCACATGATCCACCACCTGAACAATACTACTTTCAGGACGGTTAGTAATTCCTAATAATCTCGGTTTAAACTCTTTTTCTAAATGATTTCGGCGATCCTTTTCCATCTCGATGGCCGCTAAAGTGTCCGCCGTTTCCCCCGACTGGGTAACACCAATGGTTAAAGTATGGGGAGTAATGGGAGCGGGGGCATAACGATATTCAGAGGCATAATGCACATTAGTGGGAATGCCCGTAATTTGTTCTAGTAAATATTTACCAATTAAACCTGCGTGCCAACTTGTGCCACAGGCTAAAATATCAATTTTTTGTAAATTTTCGTAAAAATGAGGAGGAATATTAAGAGTAATGGGACTAAAATCAGAGTGTCTTTCCCCATTCCAAGAATGGTTAACATAAGCCTCTAAACAGGTGCGCACCACATTAGGCTGTTCATGGATTTCCTTAAGCATATAATGGCGAAAACCCTGTTTTTCCACTAACATGGGACTCCAGTTTAACGTGCGGGGTTGTTTTTTGAGGCGATCGCCCTGAAAATTATAAATTTCTAGGCCTAAAGGGGTTAAACGTGCCATTTCCCCATTATCTAAACTAACTACCGCATGGGTATGGGGGATCAAGGCGGTAATATCAGAAGCACAGAAAAATTCACCCTGCCCTAAACCCAAAATTAAAGGGGCTTGTTGACGTGCTACGATTAACTCATCAGGATAATCAGCCCCGATCACGGCGATGGCAAAAGCCCCCTTTAAATGGGGAATAGCCTTTTGTACTGCTTCTAATAAAGAAGAAGAATCATTCAGATATTCGGAGATTAAATGGGGTATAACTTCCGTATCCGTATCAGAAACAAATTGATAACCTTTAGTAATTAATTCTTCTTTTAATTCCCGATAATTTTCAATAATTCCATTTTGTACAACGGCCAGTTTACCGGACATATCTAAATGGGGGTGGGCGTTGCGTTCTTCCGGTTTGCCATGAGTTGCCCAACGGGTATGGCCGATCCCGATTTGAGAGGGATTAACTTGATGCTCTAATTTTTCTCGTAAATTAAATAATTTGCCCTTGGCGCGGGTACAATTGAGTTGACCTTCTAAAACTGTAGCAATGCCGGCCGAATCATAGCCACGATATTCCAAGCGTTCTAAGCCTGAGATTAAAATATCAGTCGCCATTTTTGTCCCAATATAGCCAACGATTCCACACATAAATTTAATTTACTCCTGAAAAATAACGTAAAAGATGGTTAATCAAGAAAAATCCCTCCCTCTAGGATGGCTTTTGTTTTAATTTAACACAACTATAGCAAAAGTCAGACTTAAGAAATTACTCGCTGTGATCTTTTTTTAATGACCTCTTGCGAAAGTGGGATCATGAAAGTACAATAAAGAAAAAATTGGAGAACAGAATATGAATTATGAAGAAGTCAAAAAATTAAACTCAACTGAGTTTAAACGCTATTGTGGAGTTCAGCTCGAAACATTTAATGATATGGTAAAAATTGTCAGAGCCGAAAAAATACTCCAAAAAAACAGGGAAGGAAAAGCAAATTATCTATAGAAGATCAAATATTAATGACTCTTGCCTATTTAAGAGAATATCGTTCTTTTTTTCATTTAGCAATTGATTGGGGAATTCATGAGTCAAATGTTTGTCGAATTGTGAATAAAATTGAGAAAATTTTAATTAGTTCAGGAGAAAACGTTTTGGATTAAGATTTAATTTAATTGCAGGTATTTATAATTATGAGCTTTCTTTGAAGACAAAATTGGCGATCTCCTGATACTTTCGCAAGAGATACTCAATTAACTAATCTTTCACCAAAAATAATTGTACCTATTCTGATCATGGTGCTTCCCCCTTTGATCGCTAATAAATAATCACTTGACATTCCCATAGATAATTCTTTTAAATTAAAATTATAGTCTGAATTTTGATTAATTTCTGTGGCTAATTGGGCTAAATTTTGAAAAGTATTTAATTGTTCTGTTTCGTTTAATCCTAATGGTAAAATCGTCATTAATCCCTTAATTTTTAAAAATTGACATTGATTTAATAAGGGTAAATCTTCTTTCAATTCGCCAATTTCCCAGCCAAACTTATTGGGATCGGGTAATAATTTAACCTGTAAACAAGCATTAAGATTCTTATTATTTTCTTGGGCAATTCTTTCTAATTTTTGGGCAAGTTTAAGGCTATCTACAGAGTGGATCCAATGGAAATTTTCAACTAATTTATGGGCTTTATTTGATTGTAAATGACCGATAAAATGCCAACAAAGATCAGGTAAATCTTTTAACTGTTCAATTTTAGTTAAAGCCTCTTGTAAATGATTTTCCCCAAAATCTCTGATCCCTGCCTCATAAGCTTCTTTTATTTTTTCAATAGACATCTTTTTCGTCACTGCAATTAGACGAACATGAGGAGGTATTTTTGAACGAATAAAATCGAGATTTTCCCTAATTAAATTACTCATTAAAAACTTTTTTTATACATTGTAAAAATTTCTTGATATTCTTTAGTTAAACCTTCCCGTCTCAAGGTGCGTAAACGGTTATCTATTGCCATTCTAGCTTGAGCGCGGGTAATGGTTTCAAAATCAATCTGTTCGGGCGTGGTTGTCACCAGAAAAAACAAGCGTTGGGCATAAAGAGTAGTAAAAATTTCTTGGTTGCCATCAAGGGGACATAAACGATAAAGCAAACCAAATGTAGGATGATTAAGATAACTTTCTGTATTCATTAAGATTATTAGTATAATAAAAGCTAATCATGAGCTTTGTTAATTAGTTAATCTATTTTACTCTAAGTTGGTAATTATCAATTATCAATTATTTGTTGTCTGCTGTTCACTAATCAATAGCATTTTTTTGAGCAAACTATTATAATTATTAAAGTATTTTAATAATTCTTAATATTTATGACAGCTATCTTAACACAAACTACTTTGGAAGGACAATATTGCACTTGGAATAATCATAAAGTCTACTATGTGAAGGCTGGGGAAAAACAACCTAACAAGCCTCCTTTGCTCTTAATACACGGTTTTGGGGCTTCAACTGATCACTGGCGCAAAAATATTGCTCAACTACAACAATATTATGAGGTTTGGGCGGTTGATCTTTTAGGTTTTGGCCGATCTGCTAAACCAAAATTACAATATACAGGGAATTTATGGCGGGATCAATTAAATTATTTTATTCAAGAAATCATCGGTGAACCTGTCATTTTAGCGGGTAATTCTTTAGGAGGCTATGCTTCTTTATGTTTAGCCGCTCAACGTCCTAATTCAGCCAAAGGAGTCATTTTAATTAATAGTGCTGGCCCTTTTTCAGAAAGTCAACCTCAAGCAGAAATTAATCCTACTCAAAAAATTATTAGTAATCTAACTAGAAAACTATTTTTTAATAATATTACTACTTTTTTCCTATTTCAATATTTAAGACAAAAATCCGTTATTCGTAAAACCTTAAAAAAGGTTTATTTAGATCATAATGCCGTCACTGATCAATTAGTAGAAGATATTTACCGCCCCTCTTGTGATCAGGGAGCTTTAGAGGTTTTTCAATCAGTTTTTAGCTCTCCCCAAGGGGAAAAAGTTGATATTTTACTTCAACAATTACCCCATCCTTTATTAATGTTATGGGGAGAAGGCGATCCTTGGATGAATGCCAAAGTTAGGGGTGAAAAATATCGCAAATATTTTCCTAATTTAACTGAATATTATCTGAATGCAGGTCATTGTCCTCATGATGAAATACCCGAACAAGTTAATCAAATTATTGATCAATGGGTGCAAGAAAAAGTGATTTAACTTCAAGCTTAAACCCTCTCCCCACTAAGGAGAGGGCTATTTTTTTCTAATTTTGATCCTTCAAGATCACTAATAACAAATTGTTTAAAAAGATTTAATTTTTTCTAATAAATTTTTAATTGCGATCGCAGCTTTAATATTAGACTCATTGAAAAAGTAATAAAAAAACAAAATACAATCAATTATTTAATAGTTTTGATCTTCCCTCTACAGGTTAAGATAATTAAAATGGATGATTAAATCAAATTTTTAGTTTACTTAAATTTTTATGGACTTTTCGGCTCAAATAGCTTCTCAGTTAAACACGGGAACGATTTTACCTGAAGGAATTGTCATTGTTACTTTAATGATACTTCTAGTCGCTGATCTGATCACGGGTAGAAAAGCCTCCCAATGGTTGCCCTATTTGGCGATCGCAGGGTTATTGGCCGCTATCTATGCTTTAGCAATGCAATGGAATAGTAGCACCCCAGAAGGCTTTTTAGGTTCTTTTACGGCGGATAATTTAAGTATAGTTTTTCGAGGAATTATCGCTTTATCCACCATTAGCACTATTTTAATGTCGATCACCTACGTTGAGCAGTCGGGAACGGCTTTAGCGGAATTTATTGGCATTCTATTGACCGCCACCTTGGGGGGGATGTTTCTCTCCGGCGCCAATGAGTTGGTAATGATCTTCATTTCCTTAGAAATGCTCAGTATTTCCTCTTATTTGATGACGGGATATATGAAACGGGATCCCCGTTCCAATGAAGCGGCCTTAAAATATCTGTTGATCGGTGCGGCCAGTTCGGCCATCTTCCTTTACGGTGTTTCTCTCCTCTACGGTTTATCAGGTGGCGAAACCCAGTTAGATGCCATCGCCAAAGCTTTAGAAACCGGAAGTTCCGAACCCTCTTTAGGTTTAGCTATTGCCCTTGTCTTTATCATTGCAGGGATCGCCTTTAAAATTTCGGCCGTACCCTTTCACCAATGGACACCTGACGTTTATGAGGGTTCACCCACTCCCGTAGTCGCCTTTTTATCAGTAGGATCAAAAGCGGCCGGTTTTGCCCTAGCGATCCGTTTATTAGTGACGGTTTTCGGTTCTATTACCCCCGAATGGCACTTAATTTTTACCGCCCTCGCTATTTTAAGTATGATCCTCGGCAACGTGGTGGCTTTGGCTCAAAGTAGCATGAAACGGATGTTAGCTTACTCCTCGATCGCCCAAGCAGGTTTTGTCATGATCGGCTTTATTGCAGGTACAGATGCGGGTTATTCTAGCATGATCTTTTATCTGTTAGTATATCTGTTCATGAACTTAGGAGCGTTTACCTGTGTGATTCTCTTTTCCCTCAGAACCGGAACAGATCAAATCAGCGAATATTCAGGATTATATCAAAAAGACCCTCTGTTAACACTCTGTTTAAGTATATGTTTATTATCCCTTGGCGGGATTCCCCCCCTAGCTGGATTTTTTGGCAAAATTTACTTATTTTGGGCAGGTTGGCAAAGTGGTTTATACGGCTTAGTTTTATTAGGTTTAGTTACTAGCGTTATTTCCATTTATTATTACATTCGAGTAGTAAAAATGATGGTAGTAAAAGAACCCCATGAAATGTCTGAAGTTGTTAAAAATTATCCAAAAATTCGTTGGGATATTACCGGAATGCAACCCTTAAAAGTGGGTTTAATTTTAGCAGTTTTGGCCACATCTTTAGCAGGAATTTTATCAAATCCCTTATTTAATTTAGCCAATGATTCTATTGTTAATACTTCTATTTTTCAAAAACCAGTATTAACAGAAAACATAGATCAATCTTCTTTTCAAGTATCACAAATTCCTAGCATAATTGAAAAATAAAAAATCAATTTATTTTTTATTTTAAAAAGGTAGAGATTAATTTCTTTACCTTTTTTTGTCAGCCTAAATTTACTAAATTTTTCCCTAATAATGAAAGTTATATTAATTCCCATAGCGATTACTATTGGAGCAGTACCAGGGGCTTTAACCCGTTTTTATCTAACAGAATGGACAAAAAAAGCTTTTGGAACTAAATTTCCCTACGGAACATTTTTAATTAATATTACAGGATGTTTATTAATGGGTTTTTTTTCTACTTTATCTAATGCCATCGAAGGTTATCCTCAAGAATTAGATCTACTAATTAGAACAGGTTTTATGGGTTCTTATACCACATTTTCTACCTATAGTTGGGACAGTCTAGGATTATGGCGCAATCAAGATAAAATAGCAACGGCATTTTATTGGTTATTTACGGCTATTTTTGGCGTAGTAGCTATTAATCTTGGTGTTTTTTTAGCTCAATTATTTGTCGAATAAAAAAAGCTTATGTTTAATCAAATTTGTCCAACAATTGCCGTAGCTTTAGGCTCGATCGTAGGTGCATTAACTCGTTATTATATAACAGAATTAGTAACAAATATTTGGGGTAAAAATTTTGGTTTTTACGGTACATTTATTATTAATATAACAGGCTGTATTCTTATCGCTTATGTCTTAACTTTAACAACTGAAAAAATTAAGAATTTTTCTGATGAATTAAAATTACTTTTAACTACGGGTTTTTGCGGTTCTTATACCACTTTTTCTACCTTTAGTTTAGAAACTAACCTATTTTTAAATAAACCAGATTTAAGATTAGCTTTTAACTATGGTTTTGGGAGTATGGCCTTAGGAATGTTAGGAATCTATATAGGAATTAAACTCGCTAGATTATCATTAAAAAATTGACATTAAAATTTAAGATTGTTGTAAAATTATAATCAGGGCTATATGTGAGCAAAAAATATCAATTCCAAATAAAAACTTTTACATCTACTAATAAAGAAATTTCAAAATTAAATATAAATAAATTAAATTCAATGATAGTTCTCTAAAATAAAATTCTGTAAAAAAATAATAAGTTTTGTTACAATATCTGTATCTTTTTTGCTTAAAATAACGTCTTTGATTATAACAACTATATTAAAAAACACATAAAAATATGTCAAGAATCACAGAAACTCTTAAAATTGTCGGTTTATTTGGCTTATGTTTTGCCATAAGCAATTATCTTCCTCAATCTTTGTCTGTATCTTCTCAATTTAAAGAAGCAAAAAATAATGAAATAAAATCATCACCTTCTGTCATTTCCACGAAAGATCGTTTTAAACAACAAGCTAACACAAAACTGATAGAAATAGCTAATTCCTTTAATTTAGGTAGTAATAAATTAACTCAAGAAGCTCATGTAGAAAGCCTTTGGAATAATGAGAAAGATAAATTTACTTTGAATTTAGAAAGTGGAAAAAGTTATGCTATTTTAGGAATTTGTGATCAAGATTGTCAAGATATTGATCTAACAATTTATGATCAAAACCTGAAAATTATTGATTATGATACCGCCGATGATCATACTCCTTTAGTTAATATTAAACCCGATCATTCTTCTTCTTATCAAGTAGAAATAGAAATGTCCCAATGTTCGGTGTCACCTTGTGCTTATGGAGTTGGTATTTTTGAGAGAGAAAATTAAGATTTTTGTTAAGATTAAATCTTTCTTTTTAACCATTTGAATATATTAATTAAAAAGTCTTCTAATAACAGCATTAGATGATCTAACCAGCCTAAAAGATGCTCTAAAAAATGTTTTTCATAACCCAAATTAGTTGCTTTTGTTTCTACATAAAATTCTTTTATTTCGTCTTTATTTTCACTTTGAATAATAGCATAGTTAGAGTTAGAATTAGTTACTGTTTCTACTTTTAAAATTGTTTGATTAGACATCAAATTTTGATTAATAACTGTTAAATTATTAGTAGTTTGATTATCAATTTGAGGCGGAATTAATGCTTGAGATTTTAAGCTTTTTTGTTCAAAATTTAATAATTGTTTAATTTTTTCTAAAGCGGAAATTTTTGGTTTTTCTGGTATTACATGAAAGCCAGTTAATTGATAAATTGTAGATTGATCATTTTGCTGATTATTCCCTTCATAATTAGGGGCAATTGTTGGTTGCAAAAAATCAGCAGAGCTTAACCAATGATCATCAATTTTTTGCTTAAAATAATTTTGATCTTGCTGATAATTAAGGGCTTTTTGTTCATCATTGTGATTAATTTTTATACCCCAAAATTGATTTTGATCTAAAATATTAGGATTGGATAAATCTTGAGAGTCTAATTTAATTTTTGTTAAATGATTTCCCTGTCCAAAAAAGTAATTAAGAGCGGCTATAATGATAGCTCTAATGGTAAAAGGATCATCAGAATTATTAATTAAATTTAATTTAAACAATCTTTGTTTAATCGTTTGAGTTAATTTTTCAGTTAATTGTTCAGTCGAATTAATAATAGTTGTAATTTTTTGATTATTTTCTATAACAGCAATTTGTTGATCAATTGTAGTTAATAAGTTAATTTGTTGTTGATTGTGTGGAGATTCCGCTTGAATAATTTGTAATTCACCAAATAAATTAAGGCTAATTGCTAAAGGACTTTTTTCTACCCATGCCATCATTTTCCAAAATAAATTGATTGGAAACATTACCTGAGAATTATTAATTTTAATTGGTGTTAAATAAGGGGATTTTTGTTGATGTTTAACTAATGATTTTTGTTGATAATAATAATTAGCCAATTCCCATTTAATCCATTTTTCTAATTGTTGTTCTTGAATTTTATTTTTTAAATACAAAATTTGATTATTATTGGTAATTAAGACTATTTTTTTATCATCTAATTCCGTTGCGATCGCTTTAATTTCTGTTGTTAATTGGGGTTGAATTTGACTTAAAATATATTCAATCGGTTCTTCAATTTGGGGAGGAAGGGCTGAATTTTGATGAGTAGAATTAAGCAGTTTATCAATGGCAACTCTTGCAGTTTGAATGCCTAAATAAATTGGATAAAGTAAGATTTGAAGCCCCCATGTTGCAAAAATTTTTACTTTATTTAAGTTAATTTTACTTTGATCATTTAATGTTAAAAATGTACGATTAATCGCATTAAAAATTCTACTTTTATAAGGGCTAGATGGGGGTAAAGACATAATTATTTATTAGTAAATATCTATTGATCAAAATTAGTTAAAATATATTTATGATCCATTATAGCAAAGATTTGTTAATAATTGATAATTAATTTTTTCAGGTAGGCATGGTTTAATTATTTGATAAAATGTTTGATAAATATTTAACTTATTGATGCTTTGCCCACCTTAGAATTAATTAACTTTTTCTGATGGAAAAGTAACATTTAAACCTAATTTTTGTTCGATGATATTTGCTAATTTTTTAATAATCTCAAAATCTACACATTTTAAAAGGGTAATTGGGTAGTCTCTTTGTGTTGATTTAGAGTGATTTCCTCTGCCTTCTAATTGTCTTTTTAATGGTTTGGGGCGCGTGGGTAAATTTAACTGAATTTCTAATGTTTTGGAGGGGGGACGAAATTTACTTATTTTTTCTAAAACTGTTAAATATTTACTTAAAGTTTGCTCATCCCACTGGCTTAAAATCATGGTTTGAATTGACATTTTACCCTGATATTCTTGAGCAAATTTTTCTATTCCTTGTTCAATCTTTTCTACATTAAGATGAGCAATAGGGCGATTAATTCTTCTGAGTTGATCTTGACTTAAACCATCAAGTTTAACTGATACTTGATCGGCATGATTTAAGTCTAATCTAACTTGATAATCTGTCAATAATGTACCATTAGTTAAAACAAGTGTTGGTAGGTGGGTAATCGTTTTTATTTCTTGTAAAATTTCCCCTAAATTTAAGGATAAAGTTGGCTCTCCACTGCCACTTAAAGTAATAATATCAACCGCCCAAGGAGCAAAAGTTTTTAAATCTTTAATGATGGTTTTTGTGGGTATAAAAATCTGACGATCGCTGGTAACTATTTCAATTTCACCTAATTGACAATAGACACAATTAAAAGAACAAACTGAGGTTTTTCCAATGGGATCAATCCCTAGAGAATTACCATAACGCCATGATTTTAAAGGCCCATAAACACTTTTAAATTCTGTGGTTGTGTTCATAAATTTTACGGTTTTTCTTAGTATCAAACTTGCGGATAAAATTGATAGTAAAAAATTAATAATTAACAATACAAAAAGCAATTGTCAATTATTAATTAGCCACTATTAACTGTTAATTGATCATCGCAATACATTCAATTTCAACTAACACATCTCTGGGCAAACGTGCCACTTCTACACAAGCTCTAGCGGGGGCAGTTGCTTCATTAAAATATTGAGCATAAACTTGATTCATTGGCACAAAATTAGTTAAATCACTTAAAAAAACACTGGTTTTAACTATATTTTCCCAACTAGCTCCAGCTTCTGTTAAAATAGCCTCAATGTTCTTCATTACTTGAGTTGTTTGTTGAGTAATATCTCCCACTCCAACTATTTCTCCTGTTTGGGGATCAAGAGGTATTTGGCCGGCCACAAATAACATTTCCCCTTTGGCGGCGATCGCCTGACTATAAGGGCCTAAAGGAGCAGGAGCATTAGATGAACAAATAACACGTTTCATAGTTAATATTTTGATTAAAAACTTACTAATTTTTGTTATATTTGATCATATCATTTAATGATTAATAATTCAATCTTTTTTAACTTTTTTTCATTGTGAAAAAATCATCACATTTTAACTCAAATTACTAGGACTTAATTATTATGAATAAATTGTTATTAATTATCATTACTTTATTTTTCACTCAAATTAATTTAAAAATTGCTGTTTCTTTGCCACAACCTGATGATATTCCAGAGGAAATATTAAGAACACAAATAATTTTGGAAGGGCGATCTAGCCTTAATGGAGATCCTTTAACCCCCCAAGAATATGCAGAATTAGAAAGAGAATTAGCCCAAGCTAAATACCCCCCAGAAATAGCCGCCAAATTAAAACATTTAATCTTTTTAGTAAGAATTAGACAAATGATGATGCTCCTTGCTCCCTTTTAAAGTTTTGCTTTTCTAATATTAGTTAATATTTAATCTAAAAAGCTCATCCTCAAGGGCGAGGGCGATTATTTTGTAATTTTTAATATATTAATCTCAAAAATGTTGAAAGCCTTTGTCTAAACTTAAAATTTGCTCTGTAAATTTACCAGTATTATCTATTAATTTAACTTCTTTCGCCTCTGTAATCTTTCCAATTATTTTAGCATTTTTCCCTAGATTATTAACTAAAAGTTTTGCATTAGTAGCAGGTAAACATAAAACTAATTCATAATCTTCTCCCCCATATAAAGCATATTCTAAAGCTTTATTTTCCCCTACTAATTTTTTTAAACTAGCAGAAATGGGAATTAAATTCGCATCAATTTGCGCACCTACTTTACTACATCTACAAATCTGAATTACTGCATCAGCTAAACCATCACTACTATCCATTCCTGACACTGTTATCTTATTATTATTTTCCCATAACAAAGGAATAACATCTAAGCGAGGTTGTGGTTGTTGATGAGCTTTAATCAACTCCTGTTTTTCCTCCAAGTTTAACCCTTGACTTAAACAATTATTTAATAATAATTCTAAACCTCCTTTTGAGCTACCATGATTACCTGTTACAACAATTAAATCATCTCTTTGAGCGGTAAAACGACTAATAATGTTATCAGGAATAACCTGCCCTAAAGCCGTAATACAAACAGTAATAATAGATGATTTACATAAATCTCCACCGATAATAGGACAATTATATTTTTGACAACAATCTGCTAAACCTTGATATAATTTTTCCACAAAACTAATATTAGTATCTGGAGGTAAAGATAGAGCCACCATTAAACCTAAAGGCTTTGCACCCATAGCCGCTAAATCTGATAAATTAACCGCCGCCGAGCGCCATCCAATATCATAGTTAGAAGTAGTTAAATCACTAAAATGAACATTTTGAACTAACATATCAGAAGTAGTTACTAATCTTTGCTTTGGATCAGTCGCTATTACTGCCCCATCATCACCTATAATATTACTAGGACAAAATTTTTGGACAAATTTTAATAGTCCTTGTTCCCCAATTACTTTGATTGTTTGATCTTGTGATTTCATTATATTTTTTCCTTTTTAATTAATTATTGCGTTATCCTCATAGATTAATCTAAAAATGTTCAATCTTAGAAAAAAAAGATAACAAAAGTTAAATAGTATGATAGAATTATCAAAAACTTTTTTGATTAAAATTTAATTTAATTGTACTTAAACACTCCATTAATATCTTGTATTATTTTTAATTAAAATTATTATGATTGTGATAGGTTTAATTAGTGGGACTTCCGTAGACGGAATTGATGCGGCCTTAATGGAAATTACCGGAGAAAATATGAATTTAAAGGTTAATTTATTGGCCGGCCAAACCTATCCTTATTCTGAAGAACTCCGAAGGGAAATTTTAGCGGTTTGTGCCGGAAAACCCCTCACGATGATGGAATTAACCCAACTTGATGATGCGATCGCCTCTGAATTTGCCCAGGCCGCTTTAAAAATTCAAGAAAATCAACCCCCAGCCGAATTAATCGGCTCTCATGGACAAACGGTTTTTCATCGCCCCCCCCAAGGCCATCACCTTGGCTATAGCTTACAATTAGGAAGGGGTGATTTAATTGCCCATTTAACCAAAATTACAACCGTTAGTAATTTTCGACAAGCCGACATCGCTGTGGGGGGACAAGGTGCGCCCCTTGTGCCTAAAATAGACGCTTGTTTATTGGCTCATCCCCACTTAACTAGATGTATTCAAAATTTAGGCGGCATCGGCAATGTCACCTATTTACCCCCCCGTCACCTTGAACATTGGGAAGATCAGGTTATGGGTTGGGATACAGGGCCGGGGAATGTGTTAATAGACTTGGCTGTATCTCAATTAACTCAAGGACAACAAACTTTTGATCAAGATGGCAAATGGGCTTCTCTGGGAACACCTTGTCAAGATATAATAGGACAGTGGCTAAAATTAGATTTTTTCCGACAACCCCCCCCAAAATCAACCGGACGAGAATTATTTAGTCCGTCCTATTTAGCACAATGTTGGGAAAGTGTCAAGGCTTATCAACTCAGTGAGGCCGATTGGTTGGCTACTTTAACGGAGTTTACCGTTAGATCTATGATAGACAGTTATCAGCGTTTTTTACCCCAGATGCCCGATCAAATTTTACTGTGTGGAGGGGGAAGTCGAAATAGTTATTTAAAAAGCCGTCTTCAAGTTTATTTACCGGATACGGTGCTTTTAACTACGGATCAAGTGGGTGTAAGTGCGGATGATAAAGAAGCGATCGCTTTTGGGATCCTCGCCTATTGGCGTTATGTTTGTCAGTTTGGGGGAAATTTACCCTCAGTTACCGGAGCGTCAAAAAATCAGCTTTTAGGATATCTATATTTAATTTAGTTGACAATGATCAGTTAATAGTTGATATTTACAAATTAGTAATTAATTAATAACTAAAATGACGAAATGATCTAGCTAGTAAGGAGTAAAATTGTGACACATCGTTTTTTAATGGAGGCAGGAAAATGGAATCTTGAAGGAACTTGGATTGAGAAAGATGAATCTCCAATCTTTGTTAAAGGTCGAACTTTGATTGCTTGGAGTGCAGATAATTGGTTTACAATGGTAACAAAGTTGGTTTTTCCTGATCATGATAAAGTTGATATAACCTTTCAATATAAAGGCAAATTAGAGGCAGGTGAACGCCGTTATACCTATTTTCTTAATCAAACTTTACTCGGACAAGTGGAAGGGGAGGGCTGGATCGGCAATAATTCCATTATTCAAAGATATTGGGTACTGTCTGATCGTCAACGGCGTAACGGTTTTGAGACTTTTTATCGTCTCAATGATCAAACTTATTTTTATTCAGGTGGTATTCAAACTGGTCTAGCATTGAGTAGTATGATGGAAGCTGTTTTAACTCAACAATCTTAATTAAATATTACTTAAATTTTTTATTTTATTTGTCATTATTTAAAAGGAATTAATTGATCCTACCATCTATTATGACTAAAGACTCTAAACCCGGACGTTTATTAGGCAATCGTTACCGACTAATTGAATTAGTGGGTAAGGGTGCGATGGGGAGAGTTTATAAGGCCGAAGATATTTTGTTAGGTGGGGTGATCGTGGCGGTTAAATTCCTGTCTCAAACTCTGCTTAATAATAATATGAAAGAGCGTTTTGAGAGGGAAGCTACGATCTGTGCTTTACTTGGGGAAAAATGTATTCATATTGTGCGAGTGCGTGACTATGGCGTAGATGTGGAGGAAATTCCCTATTATGTGATGGAGTTTTTAGAGGGGGAAAGTTTAAGTGATCGCATCAAATATCAACCTTTAACGGTGGCGGAATTTTTGCCCATTATCCGGCAAATTTGCATTGCGATGGAGGCCGCCCATAAGGGGATTATTTTTAAGGGTGAGTTATGTTCCATTGTCCACAGGGATATTAAACCCAGTAATATTGTAATTTTAAATGATCCCAGTTTAGGGGAATTAATTAAGGTTTTAGATTTTGGGATCGCTAAATTAGTTCAAGCTAGTCAAGCCCAAACTCAAACTTTTATGGGGACTTTAGCCTATTGTTCCCCCGAACAAATGGAAGGGAAAGAATTAGATAATCGTTCAGATATTTATAGTTTAGGGGTGATGATGTATGAAATGCTCACCTCTCAAATGCCTCTGTTTCCTGACAATCCCAATTTTGGCGGTTGGTATAAAGCTCATCATTTTACTGAGCCTGAGGCTTTCCCCCCTCAAATTAAGATTCCTGACAAATTAAAACAGATTGTGATGGGTTGTATGGCCAAAAAACCCAGCGATCGCCCTCAAAATATTTCTGAGCTTTTATTAGAATTAAATGAATTAGATTCAACTCATCAGATTTTTTATCCCCATCCCCTCACCCCTAAACCCCATTCCGTTCAAGTTCTCCCCCAGCCCTTGAGAGAGGAAGATGAGGAACAAGACGATCAAGATACCATTATCGTTGATCCCAAACTGATCACGAAAACCAGTGAACAGATCAAAGTTACGTCACCGCCGGAACTTTCCATTAATGAGTTATTAATGAGTTCTACTTGGCCTCAAGATAAACCTCAGAAAAAGATTGTTTTTCCTCGTTTAGTGCAGATCCATGATCAAACCTTGGCCACCCTTTGGGTGATGTTAGAACAAACCGATATTATTAAAAGGGTTTCTAGTACCCGTTATAATCAATTTTTATTTTTGAGTAATCCTCACCCCATGATTTTGTGGATTACGGTGTTATATAATCGCAATGAAGGCCCAAGATGGTTGCCCTGTTATTTGGATCTCAAAACTCCGGCCGGACAAAAAGTAACTCAATATTTAGGTCAATCGGGATTATATCGCATTTTATTTTTTGCGTTAAAATACCCCCAAACTTGTCAAAATATTATGAGTTCAACGATCGCACCAAATCAATGTCAAATGTTAAAAGATTGGTTACAGTCTAGTCAAGCTTTAAAAAGTGGAGATCCTCAAATGAGTAAACTGATTTTACAACAGGAATTTCAAAAATTAAAGCCGAAAATTTTATTAAAATTAGAAAATCTTTATACTACCGATGCCCCCACCGATATTTCTGGATAAGTAATAATTAATAATTGATAATTGATAATGGATAGTTGACAAATGACCAATGATAAATGATAAATAATCAATAACTAATCACAAATTAATTAATGTTTAATAATTTTACCATTCCAATCCCTCCTGACAATTTTAAATCCGGTTTTGTGGCGATCGTAGGCCGTCCTAATGTGGGAAAATCCACTTTAATGAATCAATTAATCGGTCAAAAAGTTGCCATTACTTCCCCCGTTGCCCAAACAACTAGAAATAAATTAAAAGGCATTTTAACCACCGATCAAGCCCAGATAATTTTTGTTGATACTCCTGGGATCCATAAACCCCATCATGAGTTAGGAAAAGTGTTAGTTAATAATGCTAAAACTTCAATTAATAGTGTAGATTTAGTCGTTTTGTTAGTAGATTGTTCCGTTAAATTTGGTAAAGGAGATCAATTTATTGTAGACTTATTAACTAATAATAAAACTCCTGTTATCTTAGGTTTAAATAAAGCAGATCAACAATCAGAAAATTATCAAGAAATAGATCAAACTTATCTCAATATTGCTCAAACTAATGGCTGGAATTATGTTAAATTTTCCGCTTTAAATCAAAACGGTTTAGATCAATTACAATCTATTTTAATTGATCAATTACCATCAGGCCCTTATTATTATCCGCCCGATCTCGTCACAGATCAACCGGAAAGATTTATTATTAGTGAATTAATCAGAGAACAAATTTTATTATTAACAAAAGAGGAAATTCCTCACTCCGTAGCCATTGCGATCGAGAAATTTGAAGAAAGTAAAAATATTACTCGTATTTATGCGGCCATTAATGTGGAAAGAGACTCTCAAAAAGGAATTTTAATCGGCAAAAAAGGCAGTATGTTAAAAAATATTGGCACACAAGCCCGTCAACAAATTCAAAAATTAATAGATGGGCAAGTGTATTTAGAATTATTTGTCAAAGTTACCCCAAAATGGAGACAATCTCGTTTACAATTAGCTGAATTTGGTTATAAAAATGAAGAATAAATAAATAATTGACAATTGACAATTGATAATTGATAATTAATAATTAATAAGCTGTTTAATAGATTGGCTATTGTCTTATTAATTATTTATTACTTAAGTAGATGTGTGTAATTAATTACCCAATTGTGGCACAGGCTTCTAGCCTGTGACGGGCAGGATGCCCATTCCACATTATATAATTAAATTTGCTTAGGTACTTATTAATTATTACTTTTAGAGCCTTTCTCTTTGAAAAGGTTGCCATTTTTGAGCATAATAATTTAAAATATTATTTAAACATTGTAGATCATAACTGTTTAAATTATCAGGATAGGATAATTCAAAACCGCTATATTGACTATATTTATAATCAAAATTAGGGGCAGTTTGATCAATAAAATTAATTTCTACTCCTTCAATTTGTCTTAAATGAGCGGCAATTTCTCGATAAATTGCTAAAGGAATATAATTAGCGGTAATCTTTTCTTTTTGATAGTTAATATTGTTCATAAATTAATTAATTAAAGGCTAAAAAATAGGGAATAGAAAATAATTTGTAGAGACATAATATAGGTAGAGAATTAATATATTACGTCTCTACAGATATTATTTATTTTTAATTCTCCATGCAATATCACGGCGGAAATACATATCTTCAAAATTAACACAGTTAACCGCCTGATATACATTACTTAAAGCCTGATCAAAGTTATCTCCGATCGCCGTGATACCTAAGACCCGGCCACCATTAGTTATAATATCATTATTGCTCAAACTTGTACCCGCATGAAAGACGATCGCCCCTGACTCCTGAGCCTTGTCTAAACCTGATATTACCTTTCCTTTGGCATAACTTCCGGGATAACCTCCGGCCGCTACCACCACACACACCGAGCCTCCTTTTTTCCATTCTAAAGCCGGAAAATCACTTAATCTCTGTTGCGCACAGGCTAACAATAACTGATCTAAAGGCGTTTCCAATAAAGGCAATATCGCTTGAGTTTCAGGATCACCAAAACGACAATTATATTCTAAAATTTTTGGCTCACCTTCAGGCGAGATCATTAAACCCGCATATAATACGCCCCGATAGTCAATACCACGCTTTCTTAAAGTGGCCACCGTTGGCTCTAAAATTTGGGTTTTAATTTTTTCTAAAATCTCTGGAGTGGCTACGGGAGCAGGGCAATAAGCCCCCATACCCCCCGTATTATTACCCGTATCACCTTCACCGATGCGTTTATGATCCTGTGCAGGTAACAATAATCTAAGATCAATACCATCAGTTAAAGCCAATACGGAGACTTCCTCCCCTAATAAAAATTCCTCGATCACTAACTTGGTATAACCTTCGCCGAAAAGCTCATCAATACCTGCTTTTGCTTCTTCTAAAGTTTGAGCAACGATCACCCCTTTTCCGGCCGCTAAACCATCGGCTTTAATAACGATGGGCGCTCCCTTTTCATCTACATATTTTTTAGCAGAAATAATATCGGTAAACGTCTCACCATAAGCCGTTGGCACACCGGCCTCGATCATTAATTCTTTTGCCCAAGATTTACTAGATTCAATTTTTGCCCCTTCTTGAGTAGGCCCAAAAACCGTAATATTTTTTGTTACTAAATAATCTTTAATCCCTTTACTTAAAGGTAATTCAGGGCCTACTACCACAAAATTAATCTCATTTTTAGTGATAATATCTGCTATTTTCTCAAAATCTTCTACTCCAACGGCGATATTTTCACAGTTTTTCATTACGGCCGTGCCACCATTTCCGGGGGTACAAAAAACCTTTTCAACAGTAGGTGACTGTAAGAGTTTCCATGCAAGGGCGTGTTCTCTACCACCGTTACCAACTACTAAAATTTTCATTAATTATTTCTCCTATAGTTTGATACAAATTATTGATTTTAGCATTTTTTGTAAAGATAAATTAATAATTAATAATTAATAAATTTAAAAATATTATTATCATCTAACGAATAACAAATAACTAATAACAAATAACAAATAACAAATAAATTTTAATCTTGTATTAATAAAACAACAGAATAAACAGCGATCGCTTTTTCTTGCCCGATCGCATCTAATTCTTCATTAGTAGTTGCTTTAATACTAATCTGATCGGGATCAATTTGTAAAACTTGATTTAAACGCTCATTCATCGCTTTTAAATGGGGTTTTAATTTCGGTTTTTGAGCGATGATCACCGAGTCAAAATTACCAATTTTCCAGCCTTTTTCTAAGATTAATTGATTAACTTTTTCTAATAATAATAAACTATCAGCACCTTTCCACTGAGGATCGCTAGGGGGAAAATAATGACCAATATCACCTAAATTTAAAGCCCCTAACATAGCATCCATCATCGCATGGGTTAGGACATCAGCATCACTATGCCCTAATAATCCTAACTCATGGGGAATATTAACACCACCTAAAATTAAAGGTCTACCTTTTACCAGTTGATGAATGTCGTAACCATTACCAATCCGAATTTTCATAGATTTTTAATAATAAAAAATAATATTTAATAATTAACAGTTAATAATTATCACAATTCTAAATTTGTCGCAAATCAATGATTAGAAAAAAAATGATTAAAGTCTTGTTAAGAATGACAAATAATAAAAAAATTAATCTTTTTTGCTATGATCAATTTGGGACTGTTATATTAATTGTCAATTGTCCCTTGTCAATTGTCAATTATTTAGACTTGCAATTTGCACAAAAACTGGTATAATAAATATAAATGTATTACTACAGCGTTGGTGACTGCCAATAAAGTTTTTTGATCTTGACTTTAATGATAAGGGAATTTGTTAGATCCCGTGACAGTAAACTGAGCTTGTACTCAGAAACTTTAATCGGTTGAGCGACAGATGCCCACCTGGTTTAACCAGGTCATAAACTGCGGTAAAACGGCGTTGCGGTAAACAGCAAGTTTGAATCCCCCTTGTTTGAAGAAACAAGGGGGATTCCCATTTTTAACGGTTTAATTAAGTCAGATTAGGACAAATTTTTAAAAACCATAAGTCCATCTGGCACGATAGCCTCTGGCATCAATATGGGTAAAACAGGAAGCACTGGCAATACCGCCTCGGTTGCCCCACCAAGGTTCAATTTTTTTATGTACTTCTGAAGGGTGCATCCCTGCCGCCGTAAAATCGATCGCATCCCCTACCATGTGACGAGATTGACTAGCTCCACCAACTTTGCGATTAGTAACGGGATCCCGATACCAAGAGTTAACGGTGATCGCTCGGCCGCCTAAATATTCCCGCACTTCTTCCATACATTTAGCAATTTTGATGATATTTTCCACTATATCTTTGCTAACGGGGATGCGTGTACCGTTGTGGGTTGCTTCAGCCCAACTAAAATGTCCCCCTTCAATAATCGGATCCGAGAGATAAAAAGTAGAACTGTGGCCGGGTAACTTAATCGGGCCGCTTTTGAGGGTGGAAATCTTGGTTGTTTGAGCTTCGGGTTGATCTTGAGGTTGATTTTCTTCCTCTGTACCTTCAATCTCCACATGATCACTGAAAATATACCAAATATTTAGACTTTGTGGGCTTAACTTCGCAGTGGTTAGGGTAACTTTAACGTGACCATTTTCCGCTGGTTCTTCCGAATCTACTTCATATTCAGTGCCTTTGGGAATCAAGATCTTTTCATTATCACTCAAACTTGATGATTGGGCTGTACTTAACTTGAAATAAGTATCTTGTAAGACTTTTAAGGTAACACTCATAAGTTAAAACTTTGATAGATATTATTTTCAACCATATCAATTAGTTTTCACTTGTGGCTTTATTTTTAAATATCTTTAACATTTCAACAATTATCAATTATTAACTATTGACTCACAGCCAAGGGATTTGAAGCAGATTTCTTAGAAAATTGATAAAAGTTTATTAAGTTATGTTAAGGTAAAAATAGGGCTTAAAACAAAAATATTGTTTCTTTAAGCTCCCACTCTATCAAGAATCTAAGGAAAATCTTAAAAAAAAATTAATTTTTGACTTGATTCTGACTACTGTTTTAGGGTAAAATAGAAAATTTGACTTTTTTGGCAAATTTTGGTTATACTTAACAAAAGTACAAACACCTAAAGCCAGAGTTCAAACTGCAATTATAAAAATCATTTTTCTTACATTTTTTGATTGATTCATTGATTTTGATTCTTTATCTAAATAAATTCTCGTCATGAAAACTGCTAAACTGTCTACCGATTTAGTTCGGACTTATCTTAAGGAAATTGGTAAAGTACCTCTTTTAACCCATGAGGAGGAAATTCTCTATGCAAAAGAAATTCAACAATGTGTCGCCTTAGAAGAAATTAAGGAAAATTTGCAACAACATTCAAACAAAGAAGTAACTGATGCTCAATGGGCAAAAGCGGCTGGTTTAACAGTTCATGAGTTACATCGTCAAATGATGAGCGGTAAGGCTTCTAAACGCAAAATGATTGAGGCTAATTTGCGTTTAGTGGTGTCTGTTGCTAAAAAATATATTAAGCGTGATCTTGATCTTTTAGACTTGATTCAAGAGGGGACGATCGGGATGCAAAGGGGGGTAGAAAAGTTTGATCCCACTAAAGGTTATCGTTTCTCTACTTATGCTTATTGGTGGATCCGTCAGGCTATTACCCGCGCGATCGCTGAGAAAAGTCGGGCGATCCGTCTGCCTATCCATATTACGGAAAAACTCAATAAAATTAAAAGATTGCAAAGGGATTTAGCCCAAAGATATGGTAGACCTGCTACTGTGGCGGAATTAGCCCAAGAATTAGAATTAACTCCCCAACAAGTCAGGGAATATTTAGAAAGATCTCGTCAACCTTTATCCCTTGATTTAAAAGTAGGAGATAATCAAGATACGGAGTTAGGTGATTTATTAGAAGATACGGGTCAATCTCCTGAAGATTATGCCACTCATTCTTCTTTAAAATTAGATTTAGAAAGATTAATGACTAATTTAACACCTCAACAAAAAGAAGTTATTTCTTTACGTTTTGGCTTAAAAGATGGAAGACCTTTAACTCTTTCTAAAATTGGGGATCAATTAAAAATTAGTCGGGAAAGAGTCCGTCAAATTGAACGAGAAGCCTTAACAAAATTACGCAAACAAAAAGATTCTATTGAGGAATATCTCGCTAGTTAATTTAATTCAAAAAACCAAGTTTTTGACTGAAAAACTTGGTTTTTTAAAACTGTAATATTCCTTGATCCCCATCTAAGAAGACGGGTTGCCCCACTGGTAAACAGGCGTTGACTCCATCATGGCCAAAGGGTAAATTAGATACAATGGGAATACCTAAGTCTGATAGGCGATCGCTTAAAACTTCTTCCACTGTCCAGCTATCACTATCCCCTTCACAACGACTAAAACGCCCTAGAGCAATGCCTTTAACCTGATCTAACAAGCCACTTAAGCGCCACTGGGTTAACATTCGATCGATCCGATAGGGGCTTTCTGTCACATCTTCTAAGGCTAAGATCACTCCTTCTAAATTTGGTAGTAAATTTGTTCTTAATAAATGGGTAGCAACGGTTAAGTTAGCGGGGAAAAGTAAGCCCTCTACTTGACCTGATCCCCAACCTTTGCCCGTTAAGGGTGGTAAGGGGTTTCCCTCTAAATAATTAAATAAACGCTCGATCGCCCATGTTGGCTCTTGATCAAGGGTAGTTAAGACGGGGGCATGAAGTCCTGAAATACCTGTTTTTGCTAAATTCCATAATAAGGCCGTCACATCGGAAAAGCCGATCAGCCATTTTGGAGTATTATGAGGGTGTTCGGGATGATGCCAAAGCCAATTTTCTAGTAATCTCATACTACCATAACCGCCCCTTGTGGAAATGATGGCTTTACATTGGGGGTTAAACCAAGCTTCAGCAAGGGCGGCTCGTCTTTGTTCATCACTTCCGGCTAGATAACCTAAACTACTTTGATAATCTGAATTTAACTCAATTTTATAACCTTGATTTCTCCAAATTTCTAAACTTTTTTCTATTTTTTCAATATTTTTTAAAGCCCCACTAGGGGAGATCACTTTAACGAGATCCCCTTGTTTAAGAAATGGAGGAAGTTGTAGGGGTGTAAGATGATTAAACATGATCAAAAATAGTTAATTATTGGTCATTGGTTATTGGTCATTAGTTATTTGCTAACAGTCAAGACTTGTAGTGAGCATATCCGAAGTATGCCTGTACTACAATTGTCAATTGTCCATTGTCAATTGTGAATTATTATTGTATTTCTTCAAACTCAATATGATTTAATAGAGTTGTGACGAAAGCAAATAACAAGAAAGGCAAAGAGAGAACTAAAACGATCCCAACGGTAGCAAAAGCATATATTTGGCCGGTACTACTCCATAAGGCTAAAGTGGAGGCTAAAGTAAGAAAAATAACAATTAACCAAATAATAATTTGACCGTAAATATCTCCAAAAGAGAGAGTACAGATCATGCGGTATCTTTGAAGTTCGTTATTCATTGTAATTTAATTAAGATCAATCTAAATTTTATAATTTAAGTCTTCTCTTTCTGTTTTAGATCAGATCTTAATCTTTGGAAAAAATTTGCAACATCACTTTACATTTCTTGATTTTTTAATCTGAATTTCCCCCTAAGAAAAATAATAAAACTCTTGATATAAGGTAGTTTCAGTGCTTTTTAACTACCTATTACTGTGTCCATTTTGGGAGAGGGCTTGTAGTGACTGGTTGAAGCGATTACCCTCTCAATCATTATATCCTAATCAACACTCAATTAATGTTAAGAAATCGTTACAATTACATGGACACAGAAAATTGGGGTTCTGATACTCAAAAATTCTGTTACACAAGAGTTATAACTATTTTCAGTACAAATGAATGGGGGGGAGTTCAGATATAATAGATTAAATTTTTTTAATAATTGATTAATTAATTATGTCTAATTTAACTTTATCTGATCAAGAAAATTTAGCTTTTTGCGCACTCGCTAACCAAGATTATATTAATGCTATTAACCTTTATACAGAATTAATAGAAACTGATCCAGAAAATAAAACTTATTATTGGTATTTAGGCTTGAGCTTATTATTAAAAGGTGATGAAGTAGAAGCTCAAACTACTTGGATGTTACCTTTTTTTGAAGCAACTGAAACTGAAATTATTGAGGGGACAAAAGAATTAATTGAGGTTTTGCAAATAGAGGCTATAAAACAAGCACAGAGCCAAAATTATTTATTAGCTTGGACTATTCGCCAACATCTTAAAGAATTTAATCCTGATGATCTCAATAATTTTTTAATTTTAATAGATTTAAGTTTAAAATTAGAAAAAAATATTGAGGAAGAATTAACTAATTTAGATTTAATTGAGTTATTAAATAATTCAGATTATCAAGTCAATGAAGAATTATTATTAACTGTTTTAAATAATATTTGTATTGAAAATCCACTAATTTCTAATTTAGATGATTTAATTTTAGCTAGTGTAAAATATATCACTAAAACAGATCAATTTTATTTAATTATTGTTCCCACAGCTATTAAAATTAATTATAGTTATAGAAGAAATAAGTTAGCAATAGAACTATTAAAAATATGTTTAAAATTAAACCCAAAAAACGTACAAATTTTAAGACATTTAACTTCTTTTTATGAAGATGGAAAAAATTATCAAAAAGCAATAGAAACTGCTAAATATTGTTATGAAGTATCTGTTAAATTAGCTGATAGAATTATTGCTAGTCATATTTTAATTAGGGCGTTATTACGCACGGGGGGTTATTGGAATGAAGCGTTAGAAGTGGTAACAAGACATCAACAATTATTACAAGAAATTTTAATAACAGAAGATGCTGGTTTTGATTTAGATAATTTGATTTGTTTATTTACAACTACTTTTTATTTACCTTATTTTCAAGATAATCCTAAATTCAATCATTTTTTGCAAAATCAAATTTTAAAATTAGCTAGTAGTCAATTAAAATTATATAATAAAAAACAGATTGAAAAATATCAAAATTGTCAAGAAAGAGCCTTCCAAAAAGATAAAAATAAGCCTTTAAGAATTGGTTATATTTGTCATTGTTTTACTCGTCATTCTGTAGGTTGGTTAGCTAGAGGTTTATTAGGGCATCATAACCGAGAACAATTTGAAATTTATGGTTATTTTATTAATGGTAAAAATTTTTATGATCCCATTCAAGAATGGTATAAACAACAAATGAAAAAATATTATCAATGTGAATTTAATGGGTTTGAAATTGCGGAACAAATTTATCAAGATGAAATAGATATTTTAGTAGATTTAGATAGTTTAACTTTAGATATTACGACTCAAGTTATGGCGTTAAAACCTGCACCAATTCAAGTGACATGGTTAGGCTGGGATGCCTCTGGATTGCCTGAAATTGATTATTATATAGCTGATAATTACGTTTTACCACTTCAAGCTCAAGATTATTATACTGAAAAAATTTGGCGTTTACCTAATAGTTATATTGCTGTAGATGGTTTTGAAGTGCATTTACCTTCTTTAAGACGAGATAGTTTAAATATTCCTAATAATGGGATTATTTATTATTCTGGTCAAAGTGGTTTTAAACGTCATCCTGATACCTTAAATTTACAGTTAAAAATTATTAGTGAAGTACCTAATAGTTACTTTTTAATTAAGGGGGTATATCAAGATGATTCTATTCAAGAATATTTTATTAATTTAGCTAAACAATATGGTATAGAAAAAGAGCGTTTACGTTTTTTACCTAATGCTTTAACTGAGGAAATTCATCGGGCTGATTTAGCAATTGCTGATATAATTTTAGATACTTACCCTTATAATGGTGCAACCACAACTTTAGAAACTTTATGGATGGAAATACCATTAGTAACAAAAGTTGGGGAACAATTTGCTGCTAGAAATAGTTATACTATGATGATAAATGCGGGAATTAATGAGGGAATTGCTTTTAATGATCAAGAATATATTAATTGGGGTGTTAGTTTTGGCAAAAATGAAAAATTACGTCAAGAAGTTAAATGGAAATTACATCAAGCTAAACAAAGATCACCTTTATGGAATGCCAAACAATTTACTCAAGAAATGGAAAAAGCTTATCAACAAATGTGGCAAAATTTATTACTAATTAATAAAGATTAAGTAATAAATTGATAGATACATCATAATAATTAATTATTAGTTTGATATTCTTAATATTTATATAGATTGACAATTAATAATTAATATTTAATAATAAAATTTGTAGAGACTTAACATGATACTTTTCTACAAAATGACAGTTATCACATAATTTACAATCAAAAGAGGTTTTGACAAATGAAAATGATGTTAACTTTAAAAAATAAATTGTCTTTTAATTTTACTTTTAATATTTTAATTATTTTAGCCAGTGCGATCACCCTAATTTATTTACAAAATGATTATCTCAAAAAAATTAAACATCTTGATCAAGAATTATCAAAAACAGAAGTAGAAAAAGCGGTTAAACTAGAAGAAACCAAATTAAAAATCTTAAATAATTTCCCTACTTTTGGTTTTAATAATTTATATGCTGATTGGATTTTTCTAAATTTTGCTCAATATTTTGGGGATGATCCTGCTAGAAAATTAAGTAATTATGATCTAGCACCGGAATATTTTGAAATTATTTTAGATCGAGATCCAAAATTTTTAGAAGCCTATTTTTATCTATCAGCTAGTAGCTCAATTTATGCAGGAAAGCCTGAAAGATCTGTGGCTATTATGAATGATAAATTAAAATTATTAAATCCAAAAGTTCCTCTGGGTGCTTATTATATTTGGCGTTATAAAGCAGTGGATGAATTATTATTTTTAGGTGATAGTAAAAATGGGAAAGAATCTTTTAAAAAAGCATCTGAATGGGCAGGTTTATATACAGATCAAGAAAGTCAATCTTTATCGAAAATTTTTGCTAAAACTGCTGAATTTTTAGAGAACAATCCTGATAGTAAAATGGCTCAATTTAGTGCTTGGCTCATGGTTTTAAATGGAGCTTATGATGAGCAAACTCGTCAAAAAGCGATTACTGCGATCGAAAATATTGGTGGAAAAGTTATGCTAACCCCTGAAGGGGAGATCGAAAGTATTATTCCTCCTGAAAAAGATTAAAATTTAGGTGAAAAATAATTCAATTTGATCCCCAATTTTTAAGTTTAAAATTTTTTGTGCATTACCTTGGTTAACTGCTATTTCTAAGAAATTATGACTACCTATTAAGGAAATAATTTGATTAATTTCTCCATCATTATAAGTATTATAGTTCATAATTTCTTGATTATTGATCACTATTTTCCAAGATTTATATTTAAGTAAATTAGCCGGAATATTAGTAATTAAATTGCCAAAATGATCTATATATTGAAGATAACCAATGATACCTTGATCCGTTAATTGATAAGGGAAAAATTGATCTTTGATTAAACTAGCACGATCGATTTTTTCCCCAAAATAATCTAAGGGTATTCCTTTAGCTAAATAGGCCGCCACAGGTGCAAAAATGTCTCGCCCATGAAAGGTAAAACTAGGATCTGATCTTAACCAATATTGGCAATTTTTAATTTCTATAATTTCGATTATTTCTTCTTCTTCAAAAATCCCATTAATTAAACCATTATCAGGTACAATAATATAACCTTTTTGATATTTAATAATTATGCCCCTTCTGTTACTTCCTACCCCCGGATCTATCACAACTAAATGAATAGTTTGATCGGGAAAATATGCCAGACTATTAATTAAACAAAATCTTCCCGCAATAATATTTTGAGGTGGAATATCATGACTAATATCTATTAATGAAACATCAGAATTAATTTTTTTAATCACCCCTTTCATTACTCCTACATAATAATCTGCTAACCCAAAATCAGTTAATAAGGTAATAATAGACATATTTATTATTTTTTATTGGTTATTTATGATTCTTCAGAATATTTTAGCACGATTTTATGTTAGGATCTTGGTAGCCATATTAACAACCACAATCCTCCCCATTTGTTAAATTATTTTTAATCCACTTTTGCTAAATTTTGATGCTTAAAATTTATGAATAGTTCAACTCTTAATTATCACACGAGCGATTCTAATCAAGACAAAAAACGCCAAAAAACTTCTACTTTAAAGTTAGTTGTTTTTCCCATTGGCCAATTAAATGTGGCTTTTTCTATTAATTTTGTGCAAAAAGTTATTAAATATACCCATATTTATAGTAGTGGTTTAACTGAAATGGGTATTACCCATTTAGATAATCAAGAAATAACAGTTATTGATCTTTATCAACGTCTCTATAAAAAGCCTTTTATTTCTCAAGATGATCAAGAAGGTTATTTAGTAATAGCTAAAAATTCCGCAGGAGAAACTTTTGCAATTGTTTCCCTTGAAACTCCTACTTTAATTGATGTTTTAGTTTCTGAAATTAGACTTTTACCTGAGTCTTATCGTAAAGTTGATACATTAGAAATTGCTTCTCATGTAACGGTTATTTCCAATGAAAATCAATCTTTAACCGTGTTTTTATTAGATGTTGATCGCCTAGTTGCACCTCATCAATAATTTTGTAATTGGTAATTTTAAAATAGTTACTTATTACTTATTACTGATTATTTATTACACTTCTAAAAGTCTTCTATTTCTAATTTAGCGCTGGTAATCGCATCAAAAGCAAACCCTAAAACTAGAGGCATGGGAGAATGAATCAAAATACTCAAAATAACACTAATAATTGTGACAATTACTGCTAGTAATAACCATATTTTTTCATCAGGAGAAAGGCCATTTTCAGCCTTAATCATGCGTAAAGTTTTAGGGGGTATGGGTTCTGGCATGACCGCCCCCGGAGGAAAAGCCCAATAATTATTACATCTTTCCAGAAAAAGGTCTGTCCAACCGTTTTCTTGACACCATTTTTCAATCCATTGTTCACAAAAATGTTCGATTTTGAATTTGATCATTTTTTTACCTTCAAAACAAGACTAATTCAATGTCAATTATTAATTGATAAAAAGTTATTATTTCAAAAAACTATAATTCTTTTTTGCATTATAATTGATTTATACTTTTTTATCTAAAAAGTAAAAAAACTTAAAATTTACCCATTGGTTAACTATCAACTTTTTACCTTGTATTTTTTACTTATTACTTATTCTTGATTATTTATTACTTTTAAAAAACCTGATTCTGTAGAAACTCCCTGTAATTTTTGATCCCAAGGATCCCTTGGTAATTGAGGTAAATAGGCATAATCAAATATAATTCCAATTTTCGGGATCGATCGCCATTGATCTTGACAAAATAAACGATCATAATAGCCCCCGCCATAACCCAAACGATAACCACAATAATCACAAGCGATCGCCGGAACTAAAATTAAGTCAATTTCTTCAACTTTAATTAGGGGGGCGGTTTTTAAGGGTTGTTGAATGCCATATTGACCAACTTCTAAGCTTTCTCCCCACTGCCATGAGTGCCATTGTAATTGATTGGCGACACAATAGGGAAAACCCCAGTTTTTATTAAGAAAAAATAAAGAATTGAGGTCTGGCTCTTGATTAATGGAAAAATAGGCCAAAATAGTTTTGGCGTTGTGGAAAATTTCTGTCGACCTCAAGTGTTGACACAGGAGATCGCTTTTTTCTCTCCAAACATCAATAGTTAGAGATTTTCTTTTCTTTAGGTATTTTTTCCTTAACTCTAGTTTATTCAAGGCTTTTCCTTCCTCTGTATCTAAGTGGTTAATAAAGATTTAATCAAATTTCCGTGCAAATACGGATGCAAAACACAAAAATTTTAAGTAAGTGAATTTTGATCAATGTATAGAAGTTTTGCTTAAATTTGGGTAATAATACGGATGTAAAAGATAATAATTTGTATTAAATTAATTAATTAACAAAAGTTAACAAATTAAGATCATCAATCTTTACTTTTGATTAATTTATGTTAAAACTAGAAGTTGAGTTAACTTAACTCATCCCTTCTACGGGTGCAAAGATTGTTACAAAATTTAACATTATTATTATGTCAAATTTTGTTAAACAATCTATCTATATTTCGGGTTTGTCTTTTGCATACCCCAATCATCAAAAAACATCTACTTAACATCTGCTATTATGAATAAAAAATCATTTGGACTGTGCTTAACAGCCTCACTTTTTAGCGTATTCAATTCTTGTCCAGTTGATGCGTCTGAAAGGGCATCTGTGACTAATGATTTTAATAAAAATCAGATTTCCCAAGTTTCACAAGTTGATTTATTGGCTCAATCTACATCGGCCTTCATCTTAAAAGATAATTTAATCCCTCAAACAAAGGCCAGAGTCACCAGCAATAACAGTTTTTCCTCTAATTCCCCCAATATTTCTAATCCTAGCAATACGGTTACGGGCATGGCTTCTTGGTATGGGCCGGGTTTTGAAGGGCGTCTTTGTGCAAATGGGGAGATTTTTGATCCTAATGCTTTGACGGCGGCTCATCCTTCTTTACCGTTTAATACCAGAGTGCGGGTGACAAATTTGACTAACGGGCTTTCAGTGATCGTACGCATTAATGATCGAGGCCCCTACGTCAACAACCGCCTGATTGACTTATCGGCTCAGGCCGCAAGGGAAATCGGAATGTTTAATCACGGAGTGGCACAAGTTCGTTTAGACATTTTATAATTTGGCCTTGAGCTTACCCCCAGCCCCTTCACGGGGTTTTTAAAATCGGGGGTAAAAAATAATTCTTAGTTCAATTGATTGAACTATTTATATTAGTAAAAAAAATTATGATCCTGTTAGCTAATTCTTTAAACTTTGATCATTTGTTAATTAGCCAATGGGATCATATTTTTTTTGTTAATCTTGAAAATTTTTTAATTTTTAATGATCACTTTTCAAATATTAACTGATTTAAAAACCTTGATTTTATCTATGGTTAATTATTAAGAAAATGAGCCAAAATTAGACCAATCACAATTCCTAAACCGAGAAAACGAACAATTAACCAAAAAGGTTCAGCTAGTTGATTCCATTGAAAAAGACGACTTTCTAAAGTTAATTCTATTTGATCTATTTGTTGTTGAATTTGATGTAATTGTGTTTTTAAAGGATGTTCTTTTGGATTTTTTTCCTGTGTTAATTTAACTTGAAGTTGTTGTAATTCTTCCTTTGTTTCTAAAGCTTCTTTAACTTGAAAATACCGCTCTTTAAGGGCATTTAAAGACTGTTGTGTTTCTTCTAAAGTTTCTTCAAATTCAACAAAATTAATTAAAGATTCAGTTTCAGACATTGTTAATAATTCAAAAATAAGATTAAATAATTGTTAATTGTCAATTGTCAATTGTCGACTGATAATCAAATTTTACCATTTGACGAAGGCAGATCAATGGTAAAACTGAAAATAATTGACCTTGTGGGGTGATCGCAGTGCGATCACCCCCTATTTTGATCAATTTGTGTTCAATGACCAAAAATCTGATTATAATTTGATTGTAAAGAGCAAAATTAGACATCTTGCCAAAAAAGTATAAAAAAAAACAAAATTAAATCAATTCTTTAATAGTTTTGATCAATTGTTATCACTTTTTATTGACTTGTGCAAGAAGTTGATTAATTCAGTTATCAAATTTTTCCGTTGGCCGAATAATTAAAAGTTCATTATGCTTAAATTTTTTAAAATAATTGCTCTGATTATTTTTTTTATAATTATTATTTGTTTCGATTTTTTAATTATTAAAAATAATAATAATAATTATAATTATAATCAAGACAATCAACTAACTAATTTAAGAGAAATTACCACCAATGTTCCTCGGTATTTTCCAGCAAAATATAGTGTTTTTCCTTCAATTGATCACGTCAATTTTCAGGAAAACCCCATTGGTTTTGTAGTGGAGAGAATGAACAAAATTGTTCAGCGATCGGGCTTAAACGAAAATTATCAAATTAAAAATAATTGGACACAAAGATATATTATATACTTAATATTAATCATAATTTTGTTAACAATTATTATGTTTAGATCGTATTTTAATCATCTTAAGTCTATCAATTTTTTAAAAACATTACAGACTAAATTAAAAAAAAGTGAAAGTCTCTATGATGCAATAGTTGAAGATCAAACTGAATTAATTTGTCGCTTTTTACCCGATGGCAAATTAACTTTTGTTAATGAAGCCTATTGTCGTTATTTTAATAAAACTAAACAAGAATTAATTGGTTATAATTTCTTCCCATTAATACCCCAAGAAGATCATATTATAATACATCAAAATATAGCTATTCTTAATAAAAAAAAACCTGTTGTTACCCATGAACATCGTGTAATTAATGCCCTTGGCCATCTCCGTTGGCATCAATGGACAAATAGGGCTTTTTTTAATGAAAAAGGGGAAATTATTGAGTTTCAAGCTGTAGGGAGAGACATTACTTTATTAAAACAAATTGAAACGGAATTAATCAAATTAAACAATGAATTAGAAGATCGAGTTGACCAAAGAACACAACAATTAGAAATAGAAATTGAAGAAAGAAAACTAATGGAAAAAGCCCTCAGAAATAGCAAGGATCAATATCAAAAATTAGTGGAAGGTTTACCCGCTATTATTTATAGTTTTTCAAGCAAAAGGGGAGGAATTTATTATTCACCATTTGTGACATTTATTTTAGGATATTCCCCTGAAAAATTATATGAAGATCCTTTTTTGTGGCAAAATTCAATTCATCCTGAAGATTTACCAATTGTGTTTCAAGTGATAGAAAAATTTAAAGAAAATAGTCATTTTGAAATAGAATATCGCATTAAAGATGCCCAAGGAAATTGGCATTGGTTTTATGATCGATCTATTAGTAAAAAATTAGATAATGATGAAATTATTATTGAGGGGTTAGCCATAGATATTACGGAAAGAAAAAGATTAGAACAGGAAGTAATTGAGAGTAAAGATCGTTTTCAAAAAGCAATTATTAATGCTCCTTTTCCGATTATTATTTATGCTGAAGATGGGGAAGTTATCCAAATTAATGAAGTTTGGACGCAAATAACAGGTTATACTCAACAAGATATTCCGATGATTAATGATTGGGTAGAAAAAGCCTATCAAGAACATAAAGAAGAAGTAAAATTTATTATTAATAAACTGTATGATTTAACAGATAAAATTGATAATGGGGAATATAATATTTATACTAAAACGGGAGAAATTAGAATTTGGAATTTTTATTCAGCCCCTTTGGGAAAATTACCTGATCAAAGAAAGTTAGTAATATCAACTGCAATGGATATTACGGAAAGAAAACAAGCAGAAGAACAGTTACTTTATGATGCTTTTCATGATAGTTTAACTGGACTTTATAACCGTAATTTATTTAAAGAAAGGGTGGAACAATGTCTTAAATTAAGCAAAAGAGATCCCGATTATTTATTTGCGGTTTTATTTATTGATATTGATCGATTTAAAATTATTAATGATAGTTTAGGCCATGAAATAGGCGATTATTTATTAATAGAAATTGGCCAAAGATTAGAAAAGTCTGTGCGTTCTTCTGATACCTTAGCACGGTTGGGAGGAGATGAATTTACCATTCTATTAGACCCGATTAATAATATCACAGAAGCCACCGTAATTGCCGAAAGAATTAATTATGAATTAAGCTTACCATTCTATTTAGAACAACAAAAAATAACTACCAGTGCGAGTATTGGCATTGCCTTTAGTTCTACGGGTTATGAGCAATGGTCAGACTTATTAAGGGATGCGGATCTGGCCATGTATGGAGCAAAAGAAAAGGGTAAAGATCGTTATGAAATTTTCGATCCTTTAATGCACATTCAAATTAGTCATTTTTTAGAATTAGAGACTGATTTAAGATTAGGATTAGAACGCAAAGAATTTGTTTTATACTATCAACCAATTATTAATTTAAGCACTCAAAAATTAGCAGGTTTTGAGGCGTTAATTCGTTGGCAACATCCGAAAAAGGGATTACTTCCTCCCTACGAATTTATCCAAATTGCCGAAGAAAATGGCTTAATTGTGCCATTAGGTGAATGGATTATTTTAGAAGCTTGTTTACAAATGAAATCATGGCAATTACAATTTCCTAAAACTGAACATTTAAAAGTTAGTGTTAATCTTTCCGGCAAACAATTACAACAAACAAATTTAGTGGAAACTATTGATCAAATTTTAACAAAAACTCAATTATCTTCCCATAATTTAAAAGTAGAAATTACGGAAAGTATTTTAATCGAAAATCAAGGTAAAGCTAACCATATTTTAAAAGAAATTAAACAAAGAAATATCGCCATTAGTTTAGATGATTTTGGCACAGGTTATTCATCTTTAAGTTATTTACATCGTTTTCCCATTGATACTTTAAAAGTTGATAAATCTTTTGTTAATCGTATTAGTGAAACCGGCCAAAATTTAGCAATTGTTGAAGCAATTATTAATCTAGCCCATACTTTAGAAATGGATGTAATTGCTGAGGGAATCGAAACTAATTTTCACTTAGAAAAATTAAAATTAATTAACTGTGAATACGGCCAAGGATATTTATTTTCCCCACCATTACCACCTTCAGAAATTGAAAAATTTTTTAATTCTGATTTATAATTTAATATAAATAAAAAAATCAATTTTAATAACAATTAAAAACTTCATGCAACGTCGCCACTTTTTAAAATATACCAGTTTAAGCACTGCCAGTTTACTCTTTTCTGGCTGTCAAGGCTTTAACTTTAGCCGATCTTCCTCCGAAAATACACCCCCTAAAGATCCCTTTCCTGATGGGGCGGTCAATTTTGGTCAATTAGAAAAAACTAATTTAATCATAGGATATTATCCTGTAATGGGAGCAATGCCTCTGATTATAGCAAAAGAAAAAGGTTTTTTTCAGAAATATGGCTTAAATGTTACCCTAAAAAAAATCATTAATTGGTCAGAAATAGAAACAGGTTTAAAAAAATATCGTTTAGATGTGGCTCAAACTCCTTACGCTGTACCCATTAGCGCCCAATTTTCCCAAAATTATACCCCCATGAGTATTTTAATGGTCTTACACCGTCATGGCAGTTCAATTGTACTCGATCGCCAAACATGGGATCGCTCAATTCGTCCCGTGAGAGACTATTTCAACTTTTTAGAATTTGCTAAAGATTTTCGTCAAGATCTGCGTCAAAGAGAGCAAACTTTAACTTATGGCATAGATAGCCTCAATTCTAATAATTATTATTTATTCCGCTATTGGCTCTCAACTATTGGCATCCGCACCAAACAGGAAATTAACTGGCTAGAAATTAACAACTCACAAATCCTGCAAAACCTCATAAATAAATCAATTAATGGTTATTGTGGCGAAGCGCCTTGGGATCGAGAAACAATCACCAATCAACAGGCTTTTTGTGCCTCCGTGAGTAAAAATATTTGGAAAGGCCACCCCGGAAGCGTTTTAGCCACGATGATCCCTTGGCTTGATCAATATCCAGCCACGGCGAGGGCTTTAGTTGCATCGGTGTTAGAAGCCTGTCAATACTGTGATCAAAGCCAAACAAAAACTTATTTAGGAGAAATTTTAGCTAATCAAAATTATTTAAACTTAGATGTTAATTTAATTCAAAAATCATTATCAGAAAACTATCTATATGGAGGTTTTGATGAGCAAATTCGCCAAGATTTAATGACGGATTTTTATGTATTTCATCATCAAAATACGGATTATTTTCAAGACAAAGATCACGCTAATTTTCCTTGGTTATCTCATGGAATTTGGTTTTTAACTCAATTAATTCGTTGGCAAAATATTAACCTTTCAGAATATCCAAAAAATGCAGATTATAAATTAAAAAAAGTTTACGCTTGGAAAATATATGAAGAAGTCGCCCAAGCTTTAAAAATAAAAATCCCCACTGAAAGGATCAAAATTGAACCTTCGGAATTTTTCGTTGATCAAAGAACATTTGATCCTAGTGATCCAGTTAAATATTTAAAACAATTCCCCAGAGAATTATAATTTATTTAACTTTTCTTTATTTTCAAGTAAATATTGAGTGATCACATTCATTAATTCCTCACATTCATTAAAAAGCAGATTTAATTGTTCCGATAAAATGGTTTTTCTGGGTTTAACTTGACACATAACTTTAATACTCATCTTCGTTACCTCAGTCAAAAAAATAAATAAATAACTAAAATAAATTTAACAGAAAATTACAAGTTAAAATCATTCATAAGGAGAAATTATAGTTGGGTCTTAAATTTTTATTGCTATATTTACTTATATTATTTCTTTGTGCATTTTTTGCGCAGATCAAAAATTTTCTTAATTTTTGTTTACATAATTATTACCCCTGATCTCTGCTTTCCTAATCTTAAATAATTTGAAATAATTTACTTTTAAATAATCCCATCTTGCCTTTGTGATAAGCCTTGAGGGAGTCAGGGTAAAATAAACAAATTAAAATAGTGTATAATTTTTAGATTTTAAATTTTATTATTAATAAAAAAAATGCGTACTATTGCCGAAATTAATGACAAAATTAACACAGGTAAAATAACAGTTTGGACTGTGGCACAGTTGAAAGAAAAATTAAAAGAAATCACCGTTAAAGAAGCATTTAAACAGGTGGATGTGATTTGTACCGGAACATTTGAACCGATGGAATCTTCCGGTTTAATGATTAATTTAGGCCATACAGATCCACCGATCAAAATACGTCAATGTTGGTTAGATGGCGTTCCGGCTTATGCTGGTTTTGGGGCGGTTGATCTCTATTTGGGAGCAACAATGATGGTAGATAGTGGGGATGTTCCAGAAATAGAAAATCGTCAAAATTTTAGTTATTTAGAAAGGGGGGGAGGTCATGTGATTGAGGATTTAATAAGGGGCAAAAATCTTCAATTAAAAGCGTTAGGACAAGTAACAGATTGTTACCCCCGTTCATCATTTGAAACCACCATTAATAAAGAAACAATTAATCAATGTTATCTCTATAATCCCCGTAATTTATATCAGAATTTTATCGTAGGTGTTAATGGTGGCGATCGCCTTTTATATACCTATTTAGGCCCTTTACAACCCCGTTTAGGTAATGCAGTTTATTCTAATACGGGGGCAATTTCGCCTTTATTTAATGACCCTGATCTTGACTTAATTGGCATTGGAACTAAAATATTTTTAGGGGGTACAATTGGTTATATTGCGTTTGAAGGTACACAACATTTTCCCTTACAAAAAAGATTACCTAACCGCACTCCCATCGGCCCTGCGGCCACTTTAGCTTTAATTGGGGATGCGAAAAAAATGGATCCCTATTGGGTGAGGGGTTGTTATTTTAAAAATTATGGATCCTCTTTAATGTTAGGGGTAGGAATACCTTTACCAGTGATCAATCAAGAAGTAATTATTAAATGTTCAATTCAAGATAAAGATATTGTCGCTCCAGTGATGGATTTTTCCATTCCCAGACGTATTCGGCCGACTTTTGGTTTAGTTAGCTATGCCCAATTAAAAACAGGTAAAATGACCCTTGAGGGAAAAACAGTTAGAGTTGCACCTTTAGCTAGTTTTAAAAGGTCGTTAGAAGTGGCGGAATTATTAAAACAATGGATTGAAAATAAACAGTTTACTTTAAGTGAATATGTGGCCAAAATTCCCAACGATCGTTCTTTTTTGCCCCAAGATAGTTGGGGCGCTCAAATTAATTTATAGTTATTGGTTATTTGTTATAAATTAATTATCAATTATTTCCTATTTTTTTAAAGAGGAATTAGCCACAGCTTCCACTAAAGCAAACAAAATAAATTGACTCAATAAAGAAGAACCACCATAACTTAATAAAGGTAAAGTAATCCCCGTTACGGGTACAATCCCGATGGTCATACCAATATTAATAAAAACCTGAAAAGCAAAACCCGCCAAAACTCCCACCGCTAATAATGAACCAAAATTTTCTTTCGCATTATTAGCAATCATCATTAAACGCAGACAAATCACCCAATAAACACAGATTAAAATGATACTGCCCACAAAACCCCATTCTTCACCAACGGAAGAAAAGATAAAATCCGTATGTTGTTCAGGGATAAAATTAAGTTGAGTTTGCATACCCTTATTTAAACCTTGTCCCCAAACTTCTCCACCACCGATCGCAATTAAAGATTGAATTAAATGATAACCCCCCCCTAAAGGATCTTGATAGGGATCTAAAAAGATTGTTACCCGTTGTTTTTGATAATCATGTAAAAGATTCCACAGATAATGGGCTAATTCACCAGATAAAACATTAATTAATAAAGCAATAGCGGCCGCTATTTTACGCCAAGGGAAGGTAAACCACGCAATAACCGTCATGGCTACGGCCCAAAGAATCCAAACATGAAAGACTAAACTAAATAAAATCGCCGAAAAAATAGGGGAAATCATTAAAATAATCCAACCAAGGTTAGCCCCGCCCCAATATAACATGGCCAGATTAATCACCCCAAAAACTAAAGCCGTATCTAAATCGGGCTGTAAAAAGATTAAAGCCCAAGGTACGGCCGTAATTGCTAAAGTTTTAAAAATAGAAGATAAACTCGAGGCCGGGCGATTATGGAGTAAGGCCGCTAGGGTAATAATTACGCCGATTTTAGCAAATTCTGAAGGTTGAAACGTAAAACCGCCAATATTAATCCAACGCTGCGCCCCTTTAGCGGAAGTTCCCGCTAACATTACAATTATTAAAGAAAAATTAGTAATTCCATAAATAATCCAATGCCATTGGATCAAACCTTCATATCGAATGCGAGACAGAAAAAGGATAATGATTAAACCGATCACCCCGATGATCCAATGTTGTCGCCACACATTTAAACCGAGATTTAATTCCGTACTGTGAATCATAATTCCAGCAAAAATGGTAACACCGATCACTAAAAGTAATAATGTCCAATCAAGATTTTTCCAGCCTTCAAAAAAAGATAACCACTGGTATTTTTTTCTAGTTTGATAATACATTTAATTTTGTGATTCGTGATTCGTGATTTGTTATTTTTTATTTATTATTTAATATTTGTTATTTATAATTGTCAACTGTCCATTGTCAATTGTCAATTGTTTTCATCACAACGGCTTGATAGGGAATAACACCATCTTTGATCGAATCTATACACCATGCTACCCCTAAAGATAAATCTAAAGTGCGAGGGGGAATATAAGGGCCTCGATCGTTAATTCTTAAAATCATGGATTTTTCATTGTTTAAATTAGTAATTTTAATATATGTTCCTAATTTTAAAGAAGGATGGGCGGCCGTCCAATCATATTGATTGTAAATTTCCCCATTAGCAGTTAAACGCCCATGAAAATCAGGCCCATACCATGAAGCAGTACCTTCAAAATCTTGATCAGTTTCCTCTAAATTATACATTTCTAACTGTGCCGAAAGTAAATCTAAAGGTTGAGTATTTAAAGCTAAACGCAAATTATTAACCCATTGTAAAGCCAATAAATGTTTATTAATTACATCATCATGGGCTACTTTATCATCTATTAAAAATAAGATGCGATCTCCAATTTTAGCCCCTGCTTTATTATTAATTAAAATAGGATAAATTTTATTAGGATCAAGATCAGATTTGGAAAGAAAATAATCTAAGCGTTGAGAAATAACTTTAGCAACTTCCGGCTGTTCAATTTGCAGAATTTGTTTTTTATTAACCAAAATTTGATAATCTTGTAGAGGGGAATTGATGTTAGGGGGATCAAATTTTGGATCGCCTTGATGATAGGATAAGTAGGCAAGAGGTTCAATTTTTGCAGTTAATTGATTGTGATCTCTTTGGGAAATAGCAGAGGGTTTAATCGAACTCACAATTAAATCAACTTCAGGTGGAGATTGTTTAGCAATAGAAACGGCATATAGTTCAGTCTTAAATAAATTTTGAAAAATTAATAACCAATTAAAATTATGGCTGTAAAAATAATTTTGAACAAGGGTTGAATCATCATTTTTTTGATCATTTGACCTAGACGAAGACTGACTAAAGATAGGTTTTAAACCAGAATTATGATATTGAGAAGTTAATTGACAAAAAGGGTTTTGTTGATTATTTTTTTGTTGATGAAATAAATCATCAATTGAAGATGCCGCTTTGACTAAATCTTGGGGGATCACCAGTATCAAACTGAACCAAGAAAAAAGCCAAGCTATTTTGAAAAAAGACATATTTTTAAATTATACGATTTGCTCGAAACATTAAAAAACAGCTTAAACTAATTGATCCCCATTATATACCCATCGGGGATCAATGAACAATAAATTTATTAAATAACTCAAATAATCAGTAATAATTAATAAGTATCGCTCTTTTCTTACTCTTGATTTGTTTAGAGGTGAGTTATTATGATATTATTGATCAATAGTTAATAATAATTAAAATAATTAATTAAATTATGAAAATTGGTATTTTAGGTACGGGCTTAATGGGCGCTCCCCTTGCCCTGAGACTCTTGACAAATAATTATTCTGTGATTGCTTATAATCGTACTTTTGAAAAATTATTACCTCTAAAAGAAGCGGGAATAGAGGTATTTTCATCCCCTGAAATTGTTATTAATCAAGGGAATATTTTAATTTTAATGTTAACTGATGAATCAGCCATTAATGAAGTTTTAGCATTAGATAAAAACGAGCAAAATTTAATAGAAAAAACAGTTATCCAAATGGGAACAATTGCCCCAGATCAAAGTAGAAATATTGCTCAAAAAGTAATAAAAAAAGGTGGAGAATATTTAGAAGCACCAGTTTTAGGAAGTATTCCTGAAGCTAAAAATGGGACTTTATTATTAATGGTAGGAGCAACAGAAATCCAGTTTAAAAAACATTTAAACTTATTCAAAAGTTTTTCTCAAGAACCAGAATTAATAGGTGAAGTTGGTCAAGCTTCTGCTTTAAAATTAGCTCTTAATCAATTAATTTCTGGCCTTACTTCTGCCTTTGGTTTAAGTTTAGCTTTAATTGAAAAAGAAGGGGTTAAAGTTGAACAATTTATGAATATTTTAAGACAGAGTGCTTTATATGCCCCTACTTTTGATAAAAAATTAAATCGAATGTTAGAAGGTAATTTTAGTAATCCTAATTTTCCAACTAAACATTTATTAAAAGATACGGAACTTTTCTTAAATCAAGCTCAATCTTTGGGGTTAAATATTGATAGTTTAACAGGAATCAAAAGTTTAATTATTAAGGCAATGGCCTTAGGTTTACAAGATGATGATTATTGCTCTATTTATAAAGCGATTAAGAATTAATTATCTGTTTTAAGCTCACCCGTTGCATTGTAGGAGATCATTTTTTTTGATTATTAAATAAAAAATTCTAAAAAATAGATCAGTTCAATTTATTGAACAATTTATGTTAGCAATTCAACAATTGTCCATTGTCAACCCCCAATTGATAATGTAATTAATTGTAACAATTTAAAATTAACGATCGCTTTGCTTATAAGATCAGACAATGTAAAATATATTAAACATCCCCAATGTTAACGATCGAAAAACTCAACAATTCCGCCGTTTATCAAGATTTACACCCCATGATCCGCCAATTAGCCGATCTGATTATTTCAGCTTGGCAAGAATATTTAGACTTAGCCCCCTACCATCTACCCGAAGGTTTAGGATATGTGGAAGGCAAGTTAGAAGGAGAAAGATTGAAAATTGAAAACCGTTGTTATCAAAGTCAAAATTTCCGCAAAATGCACCTAGAATTGGCAAAAGTGGGGCAAAGTTTAGATATTTTACATTGTGTGATGTTTCCTCACCCTCAATACGGTTTACCCATGTTTGGCTGTGATATTGTGGCCGGTAAGGCCGGTGTCAGCGCGGCGATCGTTGATCTTTCCCCCACTAATGCTCAAAAAATTTTAGCCCACAATTATCAAAATGCCCTCGCTTCTCTAACTAAAACAGAATTTTCCCAAATTCGAGAGCTACCCGAATGGGCTGATATTTTCTCCCCTTTTTGTCTATTTATTCGCCCCGCCAATGACACCGAAGAAACTCAATTTTTAAAATATGTGGAAACAATCTTAAAAGTTCATTGTCAAGAAGCAGTCAAAAGCCCGGCCTTATCAGAAGATCAAACATTAGAATATATAGCCGGACAACGCTATTATTGTACCCAACAACAACAAAATGATAAAACTCGCCGTGTTTTAGAAAAAGCTTTTGGCACACAATGGACAGAAATTTATATGAATAAAGTCTTATTCGATTTGCCCCCAGAATTAGAAAATCAATAAAAACAACAGCAAAGGTCAATAAAATTAAATTAATCGCTAAAATGAAATTAATCTTTTCTCGATTAAGCCCCCTCTTATGGTAAATTAACCTCAGTAGGGCAAAATTATAGAATTGATTAACTTAATCTTTTATTATTTCCCAACCCTCAAGCTTAAGAGGAGTCGTTATTGTGATCCAAACCGATAGCCAAAAATTACAAACTTTGCAAATGGAAACTTCTCGTTTGCGTGAGGAGTTACAATTGCGCGATCAACTGGTACAACAGTTATCCCAAGAGTTATTTCGACTGGTCAAAGGCAATGCTAATTTTATGCCCATGCCTGAAGTTTCCCAACGTAATCAAGAAGAAACTCGTTTACTACGGGAACAATTACAGCAAGTGGAACAACAGGTAAAATTCTATCAGGAACAAATTTCCCAACGGGATACTGATATTTACCAATTACGTCAATCAGTACAAGAATTAACCGATCGCAGCCGGATGTTAGAACAGGTAGTACAAGAATTACCCAGTATTTATCGCCGGAAATTTGCCGAAAGAATGGCACCAGTCAAAGAGAAGGTGGAACAATTACAACGTGAAAACCGCCAACTCCATGCGGAATTACAAAGTGTAAGTTATCGTCTGGCGGTGAAAAATCGTCGTAGTAATTCAAAAATTGAATTACCTAGTTTTGCCCATCTACCCACCCCTATTCCGACATTCGGAAATGCCTAAAGTCCTTTTAATTGTTAATGCCAAAATTAATGAATATGGTGAGATCATCCCTGCTTCGGTTGCTACAGCAAGGATGATCGACTCATTACGCAAAGCCATCGCCCTTCATTCTGTCCAAGATTTAGAATTGGAGGTAGTTTCTAATGCAGTATTATGGTCAAATCACGGTAAATTGCCTCTTAAACTTCGCAAAAGTGAGTTGATTTATTGTCCTTTAACGATCGATTTACCGGAAAAATTTGAATTTCCCGCTAAAAGTATTTTTCAAACCTGTCAAAATGTGGACAATCTTCGACAATGGGTTGAAGAAAATTTAGGTTTATGGATTAGTAGTCGAAAAACAAAATCAGGCGATCTATGGCTACCGATTATTTTAACGAAAAAAGGGCCTATTTATGGTGAGGTGATAGGGGAAGATGTGATGCCCAATAGTTATACTCAGCCTGTTGATTTATCCGACAAAAAACGCCAATCTTTATATCAATTAGGGTTTCAATTATTGGATCATTTTAATGCTCCCCCATCGGTCTATTTATTACAATTTGCTTTTTTCAAAGATCAAATCGTTTTCGATCGCCTGTGGCCTTTCCCTGCCGCCCCTGCGATCGCCAGTTTAGGAGTACAAAAACCCGATTTATTTATCTGTCATTGGCATTGTTTAACCGATCAACCGATCTTAGATCTGATTATTGAAGATTTAAAATAAACCGCAATCATTGTTTGGGTTATTCAACAATTATCAACTGATAAGGGTAATTTTCTATAATTTTAATAAGTTAATCTTATTATATATAAACCAAAAATAAGAAATAATCATTGAAAATTCGCAAAAGTAATTTGCTTAACAAAACTTCATTAAGTTGAGAGTCTGGAAAGCCTTATGTAATGGCAAAAAATGTTAAGCAATTTTTCAACCCCCTTGACGAAATTACGCCTTTTCAGGTACAATTAGGCCAATTATCCAAAGGCTGTCTACCGTTTAAAATCAAAAAATTTACATAAGTTAATCAATTACTTTACAAAAGTTTACACAGTCTCACTGAATTAAATTGTTGTTATAATCGGAACGTATTTCAGCGACTTAAAGTTAAACAATTTATTCGGTTATTTTGATTTTATTAAAATTTATTAAAAGTTAATTTAAAGAAATAATTATAATTAACAATCATAAACCTATACTTACAATAAATATATAATTATAAAATTATTAAATATTTAACCAAAATATATGATAAAAAGATTGTTAACGGCTTTTACTCTGGGTTTAGCCTTAGCCGTTGCCCCCATTTCCGTAGGGTTTACCCAAACCAATCAACCAGTTTTAGAAAAAATTGATTTTAGTGAGGCTCTTAATCTGGGTTTGGATGAACAAATTTGGGGGTTAAATGGGTTTAACTCAGATCGACAGGCTTTATTAAACGCAATTAATCATAGTTTAACTTACCTTAATAGTAATAAAGCTCAACAAGATTACCAAAATTATCCCATTGAAGGCATAACTTTAGATAGAGTTAAACGGTCTTTACTCAGATTTCAAGAATTATTACTCAATAATAATAATCCTCAAACTTTTCAAGAAACTGTGACAAGGGAATTTGAACTATATCAATCCGTTGGCCGTGATCAACAAGGGACAGTGGCATTTACAGGTTATTTTGAGCCTGAATATCATGGTAGTTTAGTGAGAACAGACGAATTTCGTTATCCTCTCTATCGCCGCCCTTGGGCTTTAGATCGGTGGCCTAATCATCCCACAAGGGCGGAAATTGAAGGGGAAGACGGTTTATTGGGAGCTTTAAGTCCATTAAGAGGCTATGAATTAATTTGGTTAAATGACCGTCTGTCAGCTTATTTAGTTCAAGTACAGGGATCAGCTAGAATTATCTTACCAGATGGGCGCATCATGACGGTGGGTTTTGCCGGAAATACTGATTATCCCTATACCAGTTTAGGTAAAGAATTAATTAATGATGGTATAATTCCGGCTGATGAAATGTCTTTACCTCGTTTAATTCAATATTTTCAAGAAAATCCAGACGCTTTAAATACTTATATCCCTCGGAATAATCGTTTTATCTTTTTTGAGGAAACTTTTGGTAGTCCTGCCAGAGGTAGTTTAGGAGTACCAGTTACCCCAGAAAGAAGTATCGCTACGGATAAATCAATCATGCCCCCCGGCGCGATCGCCGTGATCCATACCCAAATACCCTACCAAACTGTAACGGGAGAATTAGAAAATCGGTTAGTCAGTCGTTACGTTTTAGATCAAGATACAGGCAGTGCGATCACAGGTGCGGGAAGGGTGGATATTTTCTTAGGAAGTGGAGACTTAGCCGGAGAAAGGGCTGGTTTGATTGATTGGACTGGCCAGTTGTATTATTTATTATTAAAAGAATAGGCACTCCCCAACTTGGGAATACCTATTTTTTTCAAAAAGATTCAAAATAAATTTTTATATTTAATTTTTAGTTTGTTCTCTTATGATTAAAAGGGATTTCATAAAAGTAAAAGAAAACTCTAGCTTAAGGAAGCATGACTACGATCGTATGAGTCGGCCGCATTCGCATAAGGTTTTCCTTGAATATTGCCCCAATATTCAGCGTCAACTTCCAAACCAATAGATTTAGCCGTACGGCCTAACATTGATTGTTGACGATTTTTGATCAACTGATGATGACGCATCATTAAGGCGCGGGCTTGTTGTTGAGTATTCATAATTTTGTCCCTCCGAATTGCTTATTTTCAATTTATTTTTTCCGTTTGCTTATTTATATATATAACAAATTTTTGTATCAATTGCTACAATTATCTAAAATTGTTACAAAACTTCATATCTCCCTAAGTAAAAGATGTACAATCAGAAAAATCAAAGTTAATTATATCTATTTCCCTTATCTATGAATCTTCTAGCGATCGCATCTTTTACCATTAGTGTTATCTTAGGATTATTAACCTTATTATTTATTTTTCGCATTGTTTTAACTTGGTATCCTCAAATCGAATTAACTCGTTTTCCTTGGAATGTGGTTTATCTTCCCACTGAGCCGTTTTTAGTACCTACTCGTAAAATTATTACGCCCCTTGGTGGTGTGGATATTACTCCCATTGTGTGGGTAGGGCTTGTAACTTTAATCAGAGAAATTCTGTTAGGGCAACAAGGTTTATTAACAATGGCAATGTATAAGTAATAAATAATAAGTAATAAATAATAAGTAGTAAGTAGAATTAGTCCTCCTCTCGTCAACTATTTATAATATGAAAGATCAAAATCCTTTTCCTTTTTCTTCAGCAACGATCGCCACTACCATCATTGCTTTAGTAGTGGTAGGAGGATTATTTTCCCTAAATCGAGTTTCCGTCAAAAATCAAAAATTAATTGAAGAAAAACAAACAGAAATTAGTAAAATAGAAAGTTCTAATCAAACTCAACCCCCCCAAATTCAACCCTTGAATAATCAAGATCTGGTTGATATGAAACCGCAAAGAACTGATAATAATTCTAATAATATAGCACCCACTACTGAGCCTTTACCCTATTATCCAGATCAAGTTAATCAATCTAATCCAAAAACACAGTCAAAACCTCCGGCCATCAACCCTTCTGCTAATTATATAGATATTGGCTGGTCAACTGCTCAAAATTGGGTAGCCAAAATGCCTGAAAATTCCATCGCTTTAACCTTTGATGATGGGCCTAATCCCGAATATACGCCTCAAATTTTAGATATTTTAAAGAAACATCAGATCAAAGCCACTTTTTTTCTAGTGGGAAAAAGAGTACAAGCCCGTTGCGATCTGGTACGGAGAATTGTGGCAGAAGGTCATGAAATCGCTAATCATAGCTATACCCATCCCTTTTTAACCAAACTTTCCCCGGCCGCCCAAAAAGAAGAAATGGAAAAAACTCAACAAGTGATTAATAATTGTGTTGGTTTTCGCCCCCTGTGGCTACGCACACCCTACGGCGATCAAAGTGAGGCCATCCTTAAAATTGCCCATGAAGTAGGCTTAAATACCGTTCTTTGGAGTATTGATACGCAAGATTGGAATAAAGAAAGTAGTGCCGAAAAAATTACCAATAGTGCGTTACAATCTAATGGTCAAGATATAATTTTAATGCACGATTCAACGGAAAGTACAGTGGACTATAGCCATCAATTTCAACATTCTCAAGCCGCTAAAACTCGTGAGGCAACCATTAAAGCCCTTGACCCGATGATTGAAGAAATGGAAAGAAGAAATTTAAAATTTGTGACGATTAGTGAGGCTTTTTTGTCTTCTAACTAATTAAAATCTGATATAAAATAGTAAAAAAATAAGGAGTAAAATTAATACTCCTTACTTTTTCATTTTATGACTAATCAGATTTTTAAAACCTATGTGGGTTCGGTTATTGAAGTATCTCACAAGTGAGAGGACAAGCCGCATATACTGAGGTATAAAGAGGACTAGCAGAGCCATTTAACCATCTTAACCAACTGACATCTTGAGGATTGATTCCTTTAATGGTTAAAATAGCCGCACCTACAAAGATTGACAATAAACTACCACCAATGAGCATTCCTGCCACAATTAACACTCCACTCATGGATAACACCGATTGCAAAACTAAGGCCGATAAACAACCAATGGTTGTTAAAATTACCACAATCGGAAATCCTACGACTAAAAAGCAAACTGTTAAGGTAAAACTCCAAATTAAAAAACTTTTAAATGTCCCAAAATTATACCCTTGTTCCCAAACGGGTTGTTGAGCTACTTGCATATACGTTTCCTCCAAAAATTTTTGTTAAAGACAACAACAATTAAAGAAAATTAATCTTTCTTTTTGACTTAATTTTTAACAATCTTTTGTTTAGTATTAACAGGATATTTGTACATAAGTTTAAATACCTAAACTAATTCATAATTTTATTAAAAATGAGTCAAGGAAAGATTGATTAAACAACAATTAAAGATGAAATAGCAAGTGATTTATTAAGCCCAGAAAAAGCTGATTTGATTAAATCTGACCCAATCTCTAATTGTCTGATTGGAAGCATCAGATCTATTTTTTCAGATTTGCTTCTTCTGAATTAACTACACCTGAATTAACTACACATTTATTAAAGTAATGTAATTTTTGTTTAAGGCTGAATCAAATTTTTGCCTTTTGCTATTGAACTCAATTATAAATAAAAAAGTTGTTAAATGATCGTTGCTTAATAAAATGTTACATTCTCCCTAAAAAACTTGTGTTATTTTCGTCACAAAATCATTGATTTTGACTCGGTTTTTAAGGTTTTTGTCTGAAAACTGACCTTGAAAACCCTTATTTGATAAGCAATTGTGATCTAGATCATCGTCAAGATTAATTTGTTAAGTTTTCTTGATTAATCATATTTACATTTCTTTACAAAAAATTAGTTTTTTCTCATTTATCTCATTTAAGACAGGATGAGGTTAAGCAAAATAGAGAACCATCAGGCAAAATTTGTAATTGATCCCTGACTAAGTTATAATCTGGGTTGATTAAGCCTATTTTATGTATTGCGTTGATGGCGGCAACATTCTGAACAATTGATGGAAAAAGATGGAAAAAACCTTAACCCCTAATCCCCAAATAGACCTAGATCTCAAACATCTAGCTAGAGGTACGATTTTTGCTCTATTTTTGCAAATTTGTGGAGTTCTTCTGACTTATTTAGTTCAAGTATGTTTAGCCCGTTGGATGGGAAAAGTAGAATATGGCATTTATACTTATGTAGTTGCTTGGTGTTTAGTTTTTGCCATTCCTGTAGGTTTAGGATTACCTCGTGCTGTGTTACGTTTTATTACGGAATACCGAGTCAAACAAGAATGGGGAAAGATGCGCGGTTTATTAGTGAGTAGTTGGCAACTCACTCTAGGGATGGGGCTATTCGTGGCGATCGCAGGGACTATCATCATCTCACTATTTGACTATTATTATGAGTTTACCTACGCCCAAGCCTTAATCTTCGGGATCTGGACAATTCCTTTACAATCATTACTACAACTCCAAGAAGACATGGGAAGGGGAGCAAAAAGCCTTTTGATCGCCTATGGACCTTCAAAAGTGCTTTGGCCTATTCTCTTATTGGGAGGGGGTTTTTGTCTGTTTCAATGGCAAGACAAAACTTTAACCAGTATTCCCATGATTGATATGACGATCGCCACCTTAGTAGCAGTTGTCTTATTACAATTAACCTTTATTTGGCACAGTTTTGCCCAAGAAGTTGCATCAGCCTCTACCATTTATGCCCGTCGTCAATGGTTAGGAGTTGCATTACCTTTGTTATTTCATCTCGCCTTTCGAGAGATACTGCGACAAATTGATGTGATCATGGTAGGGTCTATGATTGGGGTAGCTACAGCCGGAATTTACAATGCGGCCGCTAATACGGCTTTGTGGGTAATTTTTATCTTACAAAGCGTTAATTTAGTGGTTGCACCGACATTTACTCACCTTTATACCCAAAAAGATCAGACTGGATTACAAAAAGTGGTTTCAGCGGCTTCTAACTGGATTTTTTGGCCGTCTTTAATCATTGCGGGAGTTTTAATCATTTTCGCCCAACCTATTTTAGCCTTATTTGGAGAGGAATTTGTTAGCGCCCATTGGAGTTTAAAAATTCTGGTGATTGGACAATTAACTAATGCTTTATGTGGTTCGGTGGGTAACTTAATGGTGATGACAGGATATCAAAATCAAGTGTTAATTGTTTCAGGTAGTTGTGCTTTAATTAATGTGGTCTTAAATGCCATCGCTATTCCGATTTTAGGCATGGATGGGGCGGCATTAGCCACTGCTTTCACGCTCATTGTCTATAATATCTGGTGTAGTTTTTTAGTGGTCAAAAATATTAAGATCTATCCTTCCATTGTGGCTAGTTTTTTTCATCGGGAGAGAATAATACTAGATCAATGAGTAAAACAGCCAAAATATGAAAAAATATTTACATCAAATCATCTAACATATAAATAATTTCAAAAAAGAGGAGACAAAACTAATCAATGGTAGTACACAACTATAGCATTTTTGAGGATTCATATAGTACACCAGAAATGCGTGAAATTTGGACAGAAAAAAATATGGTTCAGAAATGGTTAGATTGTGAAAAAGCCATTGTTTTAGAAATGGCTAATCTTAATCTTTTATCTCCAGAGATAGCTAATGAAATTGCCAGTAAATCTTCTACAGAATACTTAACTCCGGCCATGATTGCTGAAGTTTTACAAGAAACAAAACATCTTGGCGTTTCTTTCGTTAAAGCATTTGCCAAAATGTGTGGGGATGCGGGGGAATATTATCATTTAGGGTTAACAACTCAAGACATTTTATTAACAGGTTTAACCCTACAAATGCGAGAAGCTTATGACTTGATTCTGAAACAAGCTTTAGACTTAGAAGAAGTATTAATTAACCAAGCTTATGACCATCGAAATACCATCATGATGGGACGTACCCATGCCCAACACGCTGTCCCCTTAACTTTTGGTTTTACCCTTGCAAGTTGGGCTTATGAAATTCGAGATCATATTGATCGGCTTCAAGAATTAGCCAAAAGACTTTTCAGGGCGAAATTTACGGCGGCTGTTGGCACACGCAATACTTGGGTTTATCTATTTGGGTTAGAAACGACACAAAAACTGATTGCTCAAGCCAGTGAGCATCTTGGTTTAGACAATCCTCCGATCGACATTCAAACTAGAACGGATCGACTGGCTGAAATTGGTTTTGTTCTTGCTAATTTAACCACATCTTTAGCTAAAATTGGCCTTAATATTCGTTATCTCAATGCGGAAGAAATTAGGGAACTAGAAGAACCTTGGGATTATCAAAATCAATATTCTTCTAGCACCATGCCTAATAAACGTAATCCAGAAACTAGCGAATGGTTAGATGGTTTGGCTAAAATTGCCCAAGGAAATGCTACGGCACTTATTAGTATAACTATTCTGGGTGAGCGTGATGCCACTAGAATGGGACCGACTTTTAAATGTATTAGTGATAATTTTTTACTCACATCGGCGGCTCTATCTAAAGCTACTTATATCCTCAAAGATTTGCGTGTTAATAAGGATAAAATGATTGAAAATCTTTATTTAACTAATGGTTTGGCAATGGCGGAAAATGTGATGTTAAAATTGTGGCAAAAAACAGGACACAAAGTTACCGCTCATACTTTAATTAGGGAGCTTTCTGTTAAAGCGATAGAAGAAGGAATCCCTTTTAAGCAAGTGCTTTTAAAAAGTCCTCAAATTATGGAATATTTGAGTGAACAAGAAATAGAAGAAGTTATGAATCCAGAAAATTACTGTGGTGATTCTGTAGAACAAGTACAAACTGCTATTGCATATATTCAAAAACGTAGACAGATCGCCAATGGTTTCTATCAAGAATTGACAATGGACAATTGACAATGGACAATTAATTAATTTTCAAATTTAGATTAAAAAAAACAAATTTTATGGGTGAATCAAAAAGACGCAAAGAAGTTTTAGGGGAAAAATATGGACAAGAAAAACAAATAGTTTCTTGGCTACCTCTGACTAAATCACAAGCTGATCAATTTTATCAAATTACCACTAAAGGTGCATGGATTGGGATTGGTTTAATGGTAGCCATTTGGTTAACTATTCGTTTTATTGGGCCTGCTTTTGGTTGGTGGCAAGTCAATTAATTTAGTGTAACCTCACCCCAAAACCGTCTCCCTAGTAGAAAGACGGTTTTTTTCTTCGGTCAATTATTCACTATCAATTAATTTTCAACTGATAAATAATTTTGTAAAGCTTCAGCCATTATTTCGGTCATGGTTTTACCACTTTGATCGGCTTGAGTTTTTAAACGCTCATAAAGTTCGTCATGAATGCCGATCCGATGGCGGATCTTACGTCCTTGACCACTTTGTGCGGGTTGATAACTGCCCAACTCATAATTTTCAGTAAATTCTCGAATTGCCTCAAATCCCACACGAGAACAGTATTCTCCGAGGCTTTCTCGTTTTTGACGATTTTGTTTAAAAAAGACTAAAATCGGCTCTAAAAATGCCTCTAACTGGTTAATGGGTAAACTTTCAAGGTAGGGTTGTGCTAATTTGGTTTGATTAGGTGTACCTCCTAACCACATTTGATAAGCTTCGGGGGAAATGCCCACAAAGCCTAATTCTGCCATATAGGGGCGGGCGCAACCGTTAGGGCATCCGGTCATTCTGATGACAAAATGTTCATTTTTTAAGCCTAATTGATTTAATAATGAGCGTATTCTGTCATTAATATCAGGTAAAGCCCTTTCAGACTCGGTAACGGCTAAACCACAAGTGGGTAAAGCAGGACAAGCCATGGAATAACGGGTTAATTTTTCGATCGCATTTGGGTTAGTAATAACGCCATTTGTTTGGAAAATTTCTTCAATTTTAGCTTGATCTTCTGGGTTAATTTCATACAGAATTACATTTTGATTTCCTGTTACCCGCATAGGTAAATTAAAGGTTTTAACCACTTCTTTTAAAGCAGTTTTTAAGCGGAAATCACCTTCATCTTTGACCCGTCCGTTAACAATATTTAAGCCGAAAAATAACTTTCCGTCCCCTTGTTCATGCCATCCTAAAAAGTCTTGATATTTCCATTTAGGTAATTTTTTAAAGGGGGCAATTTTTTTACCAAAATATTCTTCTACTTTAGCTTTAAATTTTGCCACTCCCCAGTCATTAATTAAATATTTCATTCTGGCATGGGGGCGTTTAACTCGATCGCCGTAGTCTCTTTGGGTAGCCACGATCGCCTTAACCAGATCATAAACATCATCTTTAGCCACATAGCCGATCTCGTCTGCCACACGGGGAAAAGTCTCCTCTTTGCGGTGGGTGCGCCCCATGCCCCCTCCAGCCAACACATTAAAACCCTGTAACTCGCCCTCTTTATTGGTGATCACCACTAAACTTAAGTCATGGGTATAAACATCGATCGAGTTATCACCGGGTACGGTGACGCTACATTTAAACTTACGGGGCATATAATGATCACCGTAGATCGGTTCGACAGGATGATCTAAATTTACCCCATTTTGATTACGTTGACGGGCTTCCTTCACTGAGGGATCTTCCTCACCACTGATCACCTTTTCGCCGTCTAACCAGATCTCATAATATGCGCCTGTTTGGGGGGCTAACAGATCGGCGATATTATCCGCATATTGCCAAGCATACTGGTATTCAGGGCGGTTTTTAAAGGGAGCAGGAGAGGCCATCACATTCCGGTTAAGATCACCACAAGCGCCTAAAGTGCTTCCCATACTTCTGACAATAGCGGCGATCGTAGTTTTAAGATTTTTCTTTAAAATACCGTGTAACTGGAAAGCTTGACGGGTGGTAGCGCGTAAAGTTTGATTGCCATATTGATCGCAAAGTTGATCTAAAGTTAAATATAATTCAGGAGGGATAAAACCACCGGGGCTACGACTACGCAACATCATGGAATAGTCTTTTTCTTGCCCTTTAACACGGTTATCTCGGTTATCCTGTTGATAAGAACCATGAAACTTTAAAATTTGGATCCCTTCTTCGCTAAAATAGTTGAGATCGTTGAGAAGTTCTGTAGCGACAGGTTCTCTTAAGTTATTACTTCTGTCTTTAATCCCTTCTAATTTAGATTTTTTCTCAGTTTGAGTAATAGCTGTTGTTACCATATTTGTTCCTATAGTTGAATAATCCGTTTAACAATGGATAATCAAAAGTTGTTAATTGTCCATTATCAAAACTAATATTTCATTTTAGTATATTTAGGAGCGATCGCACAATTGAATTTAATTTTTAGTATTTGATCATACAAAAAATTAAATTTAATGACAAATGATCGAAAAATAAGACTTGTAACCAAATCATGACCTATTTCGCAACAAGTCTAATTATTAATAATAATATTTTTATATTATTTTGCTCATTGCCAACCTTACATTTAATTACAACTACGGATTTATGATATAATTGTAGGTTAATTGATTGAATAATTTTGTCATTGGTTATTGGTTAAATAAAATTTAAGTCTATCAATATCTTCAACAATTATCAATTAATAACTAACTATTAAATTTATTCTGATATTTTATTATGTTTAATTGGTTTCGTCGTAATTTCGGAAATGAACAAACTCAAGATAATCAACAACAAACTCCTCCCCCCCAAGAGGAACAAGTTGTAGAAACAAAAATTGAGGAAACTACTACAGAAGAAAAAACCGAAGATAATTATCTTCAATGGGCAAAAACCGCTTATCAAAATATTCAACAACGTAAAACTCAAGACATTGACTCTGATGTTGAAATTTTAGAGCAAGATGTTACTAAAAAATCCGAAAGTATCGAGAATCAAGAAATAGTAGAAACTACCGAAGAAGTAACAGAAATTACTAAAATAATTGAAGATCAAGAAATAGCAATAACTTCTGAAGTTATAACAGAAAAAGAAGATATTATTGCTGAAAAAGAAGAAAAAGAAAAACCTGAACCCCTTGAAACGAAAACCGAAAATACTAATATTCCTGCTTGGTTAAAAAAATCAGACACCCTAGAAAAATTAAAAGAAACCGCCGTAGAATTAGCCCCCGAAGAAGCCAGACAAGCAGAAATAGAAGCGGCAAAATTAGCCTTTGACGAAGACTTTTTATGGTCAGCCAAAGTCTTAGCCGATCAAGGTAGAACACCCGATCAAATTTCCGAAGAAGAAATTAATTGGCTCAAAAAATTACGTCAAGGTTTAGGTAAAACTCGCCGTAGTTTAATTAATCAATTAAAAGCGATCGTGGGGCAAGGCCCCCTCAATGATGATGCGGTGATGTCCATTGAAGCCCTATTATTACAAGCCGATGTGGGAGTAGAAGCAACAGATCATATTATCGAGTCTTTACAGAATAAATTAAGAGAAGAATCTCTCCCCCCCGATGAAGCTATTGCTTATTTAAAGAATATTTTAAGAGATATTTTAGATGAACCTTTAGGCGAAATTGAAAATCATGAGTTTTTCCCAGAAAAAGATCAGTTAAATATTTGGTTAATGACCGGAGTTAATGGTGCGGGTAAAACAACCACTATTGGTAAATTAGCTCACATGGCTAATAATTCCGGTTATCGCTGTTTAATAGCGGCCGCCGATACATTTAGAGCGGCGGCGGTGCAACAGGTTCAAGTTTGGGGTGAGCGCACCAATACCACCGTGATCGCTAACCCCGGCCAAAATACGGATCCGGCGGCCGTGGTTTATGATGGGATCGAGGCGGCCAAAGCCCGTAATACCGAGTTATTGTTAGTTGATACAGCAGGAAGACTGCAAAATAAAAAGAATTTAATGGATGAATTAGCGAAAATACGCCGAATAATTGATAAAAAAGCTCCCCAAGCCAGAGTTCAATCATTATTAGTCTTAGATGCCACTTTAGGGCAAAATGGCTTACGTCAGGCACAAGTATTTTCAGAGGCGGCCAAGTTAAGCGGTGTTGTCTTAACCAAGTTAGATGGCACAGCTAAAGGAGGGGTGGCCTTAGCCGTATCCCAACAGTTAAAACTCCCAATCCGGTTTATCGGTGCAGGGGAAGGAATAGAGGATCTACGACCTTTTTCCAGTTATGAGTTTGTTGAGGCTCTTTTAAGCGGAGAATAAATATAATATCAAATCGGTATGACATTTTTTAAGTTAATAGCATCTTGCGAAAATCATTAGTGAGAACTTAAGAAAAAAAGAAAAAGTCAAGAGAACGAAAATTGATTATTGCTCCTTTTCCAGAATAACAAAAACATGAACCTCATTTTTTTTTGAAAACTCTTTAATATCTTGCATTTTTTCTTAAGTTCTCACTAAAACTTATTAGAACAAGTGTAGAATATGACAGCCAAAAAATCTGAAAATATATCTCAAAAATGCTTTAATGAGGGTTAGATTCTGGATTTAATAGATTTTGTTGATCGCTTTGTGGCTTAAGTATTTTGTAAAAAAAAGGATTATTTATTTGATGAAGATGAGAGAACTTTTCCCTAGTTATTATTCTTTAACCAAAGATGATTTTAATAAACTTTGGTTAAATTGTATTTTTATTTTTGATACTAATATTCTTCTGAATTTTTATCGCTATAGTGAAGAAACTTGTAAGGATATATTTAATAATATTCTAGTAAAAATACAAGATCGCTTATGGATACCCCATCAAGTTGCCCTTGAATTTCAAGAAAATCGAAATAAACTAATTGAAGATCAAAAAAATCAAATTGATGAAATTAAAAATCAATGGAGTAATCGAATTAATGATTTTAAAGGAGCTATTCGTAATTTTTATGGCATTAATCCAGAGGATCTTATTAAAGAGTTAGATCAATGTTTATTAGATTACTTAGAAAAACACAATCAATTAATCAAAAAGAAAACGAATAATTTAGAAGAAAATGATTATGTTAGAGATATAATAGAAAAATTATTCGATGGAAAAATTGGAAATGCTCCCAACCAAGATCAGCTTAATCAAATATATAAAGAAGGAGAAGACAGGTACAAAATAAAATATCCACCAGGTTATAAAGACAAAGATAAAAAAAAGGGAAAAACCTATTTATGGAATCATTTGTCATTTGATAGAATTTATGGGGATTTGATTTTGTGGAAAGAAATTATTGAAAAAGTGACATTGGAAATAGAACAAAATAATAATCAATGGAAATATATTATTTTTGTGACGGATGATAATAAAGAAGATTGGTGGTTACAAGAATCAGGAAAAACAATAAGTCCTCGTAGAGAACTTATTGACGAAATATATCAAGCGGGGGCAGAATTATTTTGGATGTATAATTCAGAAAATTTTGTTGAAGATGCTAAAGAATATTTACAGGCAAAAATTTTAGAAGAATCTGAAAGGGATGTAAATAATATTGCAGAATTAATAAGTGAAAAAAATAGTTCAATGGTTAGTGAAAGGGAAATTTTACAAGCATTTTTTAACTGGCTATCATCTCAATATCCTAATGATAAAATTTTCTTAGAATATAAAATTCAAGATAAAGATATTTTACCAAACAGAACATATTGGATTGATTGTATAAGATTAACACAAAAAAATAATTTAAAAATTGGATATGAAGTTAAATCTATAACAAAAGGAATGAGTGTTTCTTCTGGCATTAATCAAATATGCTTTTATAACAAAAAATTTAATTTAGATAAATGGTATTTACTATGTGCCTCTCATGATAAATATGATTTAGAGGAAACAAAAACTGTTTTTAATAATTTAATAAAATCAGAAAAAAAATTTAAACACATTGGCTTAATTCTTGGTTTTTTAGAAAATAAAGATGACGAATATCATTTTATATTATTTGATGTTGTTGAACCTGATAGATGAGGAGATTTATCATGACTCAACATATACAAAAGGGCTTTTTTCTCTAACTTTTGATTTAAGCAAAGCCTGAAAAGCTTAATTTATTTAATGGACGTAACTTGACTCGAACAAGCGACCCCACCCATGTCAAGGGTGTACTCTAACCAACTGAGCTATACGTCCTTAATTTTTTACAGTGTTGTTAATTATAATCTAAAAAAGGAATTTTGTCAACTAAAGATTGGGTCTTTATTGAAAAATTTTTGATCATAAAAATTAACTTAACACAAAAACCAAAAAAGCTCAAAATAAACTTTTAGGATGATCTAGTTTTTGTTATAATGGTAAGGGTCATTCAGACAAAATAAAGATTAAGAATATTTGAGCCAAGTAATAGATACCAATAAACTTGATACATTGGCGCAAGAATTGGCCGCTATTCAGCAAACCAGTTCTAAACGGATCGCTCTGTTAGGATCGCGCCATGTTCCCCTAACTCATCAACATTTAATCGAAATGATGAGTTATGCCCTTGTATTGTCAGGAAATAAAATTGTAACGTCAGGTGCCACAGGTACAAATTCTGCGGCTATCAAAGGTGCAATGAGGGCTGATCCGGCTTTATTGACGGTAATTTTACCCCAAAGTCTTTCCCGACAACCTAGAGAGTCTCAAGAGCAGTTACAACAAGTTATTAATTTGGTGGAAAATCATGAAAATGATCATCTCTCCCTCGGAGAGGCTAGTATGATGTGCAATCGGGAAATAATTTCCCGTTGTCAGCAGTTAGTTTGTTTTGCTTTTCATGATAGTCACACTCTTTTGCAAACTTGCTCTGAGGCTGAAGAACAAAGAAAATTAGTAACTTTGTTTTATTTTGATTAATACACATCTCCAACTATGCCCGTAGAGACGTAAAATATTACGTCTCTATCTTGATTGGAGCTTTAGCTTTGGATTTGATTTAACCATAATTCTGTTTGTTGTAGGGCATTGTGCCAAGCGTTATAACCTTGAAGACTTAAATGTAATCCATCGGTGGTATATTCGGGATTTAACTGGCCGGTTGTGTCGGTAAATAAGTTAGATAGATCGAGATAATGAGCGCCTTGTTGTTGGGCGATGTTTTGTAGATGATAATTTAATTGATTAATGCGATTAGGGGAAATATTTAATAATCGAGTGGGTAAAATTGATTGAACTATTACTTCGGTTTGGGGATGATTTTGTCTTAATTTTTTGACGATTTGACGCAGATTAGATAGGATTTCATAGTCACTTTTGCCATTACGCAGATCATTAATTCCGGCCATTAGATAAATGCGATCGGGTCTAGTTTTTGCAAAAGCATCTATTCGATGTAAAATATGGCTTGTCTGTTCGCCAGAAATTCCTTGATTGAGCCAAAATTTATCTTTAGTGAGGGCTTGTGTGGGAAACCATAAAGTTAAGGAGTCTCCTACCATAATATTAAGATGATTTCGCCCTTGACTTTGGGACATGACTTTTGCTTCTTGTGCTAGTAATGTTTGCCATTGTTGATGGGAGGGTTGCACAGAAGCATTGAGCCATTGGGATTGAAAACTGCTAGAATCTAAACGGGTAAATAGTTTTCCGGCTCTAAGTGCGGCCTGACGTTGTTGATAAAGTTGCGCACCGGATTGGGGTTTGATTTGCAGTTGGTATGAATTAAGGTCAAAATGGGGTTGAGTTTGTGGGATGATAGTTGGTTGTGGAACTGCGGGTAAATATAGATCGGGGTTTAATTGAGTTAAGGATGAGACAGCAATACTAAATTCAGGGGTTAAATTTTCAGCCCTTGAAACAATGGGGGCTGGTTTAAGAATTAGATCTAATTGATTATTTTCAAAATTTTCGATTCCTGCACTATCTAAGCCAAAACTATCTTTCAAAGCGGTTTGTGAAGTTGCTGTCTGAGCGGAGCTACTTCCGGCGGCAAGGGGAATCAGTGTTAATAATCCTGCTACTAAACGACTTTGATCACTCATGTTGTTACTTTAATAAAGATTTCTTTTCTTTTTCCCAGTTGTGAATGATTATTTTCAGGATATTTTTTAGATTAGACTTATGATTAGTTTTATCAATTGACAATTGACCATTAACAATTAACAATTGACAATTAATTAATTTGATTTAAAATCTGTCTTTTAACAATGGACAGTATAAAATCAAGATTGATTTCTCAATTAACCTTTATTGGTAAGTTTTTACTGTTTACTGCTCACTGTTAAAATATGACTCATTTGCACAATCCAGATGCGATCGCAGATCTAAATCAATTTACCTTAAGAAAACTGGCTAGAACCTTAGTTTCAACACAAGGTCAGTTTTCATGGTTATGGTTACAATGTAATAATATTTCTTTAAGGGAACAAATTATTCAAGAATTAAAGCAATTATGTCCGGTTAAATGGCGAGATTTAAAATTAATTTCTTCTGTTACTAATTTATCTCAAACTATTAATAATTTAATCGGTCATCAAACTCCATCAGCTTTAATGATTACGGGGGTAGAATTATTACAAGATCCTGATACTTTTTTTAGTAATCTTCATTTTACCCAAAAAGAATTTGCTCAAAATTTTCCTTTTCCGATCTTGATTTGGCTGACTGATGAAATGAATTCTTTTTTAAAACATTATGCTCCCGATCTACGTCATAATAACACTGATCCTTTTCGTTTTGAGGGGATTCCCACTCCTACGAAAGTAGAAATTAATCAGCAAAATTCCGGTTATGCAAACGGTTCTAAAATTAAATTACCTAATCCTCATTTTGAGGAGAAAATACAACGCTTGAGTCATCCAAAAAAATTCCAAGATAATCAAATTAATTCTAATTATTTTACTGAAAATCAACAGTCAAACTCTCCACAAAAAACTACTTCTGGGGTGTCGCCTCATCTTTCCCATAGCCCCACTTTACCCAAGGTAATTGATCTGCAATCTCCAAAAATTAATAATCCTAATTCCTCATCTTTTAGTAATTTTAATAATCTTGGAGTTAGTAATAAGATGAGTCGGGGAAATTTACCAGTCAATTCATTAAATCAAATTAGTAAAATTATAATTCTTGAACCTGATAATTATGATGATATAGCTAATATTATTGATTTTTTAAGAGCGGATTTTTCTGTGTTAATTAATTTTGTTAATCTATCTCCACAAAGGAATCAACGCTGTTTAGATTTTATTTCTGGTGGCACTTTTGCCCTTGATGGTGAGCAAATTAGAATTGGAGAAAGTTTATTTTTATTTACTCCGGCTTCCGTTAAATTAAGCGTTGGTTTTTAATTGTTAGGTAGTTAATTGATTAAATATTAACATTTTTAGTTAAGAAGTTTGTACAGGTAAAACGCAGGATAAAGATGGTTGTGAGTATTGGGAGTTTAATGAGGAATGTTCTTGAAGATTACTTAATAATTCAATAAAATCATTAAAACCTTGAAATTTACCATAAACAGAAGCAAAGCGGATATAAGCGACTTCATTTTCTTGGCGTAAATAGTCTAACACATATTCGCCAATTTCATAACTGGTAACTTGACGTTGGGGACGTTGTTGCAGTTGGGTTTCTAATTCCTCAACAAAAATTTCCAAACTTTCTTGAGAAATACTGGTTTTTTCACAAGCACGAATAATTCCCCGTAGTAGTTTAGATGGATCAAAGCATTCTTTTGTGCCGTCTTGTTTGACGACAATGATTGGTAAAGATTCTATTCTTTCATAAGTTGTAAAACGATGTTGACAATCTAAACATTGTCTTCTTCTACGAATGGTTTTTCCACCTTCTGTTGAGCGAGATTCTAAGACTCGACTTTCAGGATGATCACAATAAGGACATTGCATATTTAATTTTGATTTTGCTCTTACTAAAGGATTTACTAAAAATTATAAAGTTCTTATTTAATAATTAATCAAAAATTGATAATTTTGTCTATGATTTTTGATCTGATCAAATTTTCTTTAATAATTAATCATTATAGGACAGCAATGTGGCTAACTTATTTATGATCTTCCCATAGATTTAATTGACTAAATTTAACACATTATCAAATAAAAATGGCAAAAGATTGAAGGTTAATAATATTTATGAAACTAAATAAGGTAAATTTTTAATAAGATCTCAGTTTTTAGATGAAAATCGCTAAATATGAACATTTCGATGGTTTGATCTCCTTTAAACTGGACTAAATTTACTTTATTAATCCTAAAAATCTAAATCTCTATGAAAAACGAAAGCGAATATTTCCTCAAAGAAGAAGCAACTCGTGTCAGAATTTTGAGTGAGGCTTTACCTTATATTCAAAAGTTTGCTAACCGTACTGTTGTGATTAAATATGGTGGGGCGGCGATGAAAAATAGTGATCTCAAGGATAAAGTAATTCGAGATATTATTTTTCTGTCCTGTGTGGGTATGCGTCCGGTGGTGGTACATGGTGGCGGGCCTGAAATTAATACATGGCTAGGAAAATTAAATATTGAACCTCAGTTTAAAGATGGTTTGCGTGTGACTGATGCCCCTACTATGGATGTGGTGGAAATGGTGTTAGTTGGGCGTGTTAATAAGGAGTTAGTGGCGTTAATCAATCAATCTGGGGGATCGGCCGTTGGTTTATGTGGTAAAGATGGTAATTTAATTACGGCTCGTCCGATGGACAATTGTGATGTGGGTTTTGTAGGGGAAGTAGCTAATGTTAATATTAATGTGGTGGAATCCCTTGTTAACAGTGGTTATGTTCCGGTGATCTCCAGTGTGGCGGCCGATGACAATGGACAGGCTTATAATATCAATGCCGATACGGTGGCCGGGGAAATAGCGGCCGCCCTTGGTGCAGAAAAATTAATTTTATTAACGGATACCCCCGGAATTTTAAAAGATTATCATGATCCTTCTACTCTTTATAATCGTTTAACCATTCAAAATGCCAGACAATTAATTGAGGAAGGGATCGTCAGTGGTGGTATGATTCCCAAAGTTAGTTGTTGTGTTCGTTCTTTGGCGCAAGGTGTTCAAGCGGCGCATATTATTGATGGTCGTATTCCCCATTCGATTTTATTAGAAATTTTTACAGATGAAGGGATCGGTTCAATGATTGTTGCTTCTGAACATAATATTTAATCATTATCAAAAATCCTGTGGAGACTTACTCTGATAAGTCTCTACAAAAATATCAACAAGATAAAATAATAGGATCAATTGATAATTGATCATGGATAATTGTCAATTGTTGAAAAGTACAATTAATGTTATAAGATCAGAACAAACTTAATTTTTGATTTTAATTAATATGACTTCTGAACAACAAAATTTAACTTCTAATTCCCAATCTTTTTCCTTTTGGCAATCAATTAAAGAAAATAGTAAAGTAATGGCGATCGCCTTAATTTTGGCTTTTTTAATTAGAATTTTTATCGCTGAACCCCGTTATATTCCTTCTGATTCAATGTATCCCACTTTAACACAGGGCGATCGTCTGGTTATCGAGAAAGTATCTTATTATTTTAAAACTCCCCAAAAAGGCGATATAATTGTATTTGAGCCACCTTTACAATTACAAATGTTAGGTTACAATAAGGATCAAGCTTTTATTAAAAGGGTGATTGGTACATCAGGTCAAAAAGTAGAAATTAAAGAGGGCAAAGTCTATATTAATGATCAACCTTTAAGGGAAAATTATATTGCAGAAAAACCAAATTATGAGCTTGAACCTATTATTATTCCTGAACATTTTTTATTTGTGATGGGAGATAATCGTAATAATAGTAATGATTCCCATATTTGGGGATTTTTACCTGAAAAAAATGTGATTGGTAAAGCGACTATTCGCTTTTTTCCCTTTAATCGTTTAGGTAAATTTTAAAGTAATTAATCTTAATTAAAATAGGTCTAAACGCCCATCATCTCTTAAATAAATGGCATGATGATCGTCATAAAAACCATCCCCTAAATACACTTCAATTCTTAACTTTTTTGGCTGGGGTTGAGATAGTTTAAACTTTAAAGATAAACCTTGAATATCCCAAATAATCACGGAAAAATTTGGCGTGATCGTTCCCCCCCTAAAAAAAGATACGGTTTTGCCCGGATCCAAGGTAAAAGCATCAGTTCCTTGGATCTGTTCGATCGCAATTAAACTAGAACTACGATTGATTACCTCTACGGTGATAACTTCTCCTGGGATAAACTGGATCGGCTGAGGAGGGCAACTACTATCAGCGACACAACTTTGAGCGATCGCTATTTGAGGATAGAACCATAATTCTCCTCCCCCTACTAATAAAAAGACTGGTAAAATTAAAGATAACGGTTGATTTTTCTTCATTTTTTCTTTACCTTATAACCTTAAAGATTTAATTAATATTAATAATTATTTTCCCATCTCAAAATTATAAAAAATTGATATTTTTGAAAATAAGATGTCTCATTCTTTTGAAACAAATCATCATAATTCAGATTCTAACCAGCAAAGGGAAAATTGTCATTTCCATCCCCATTCCCATGTTCATAGTCAAGAATCTTTGCGTAAAATAGTTAATCGTTTATCTCGCATTGAAGGGCATATTAGGGGTGTTAAAACTATGGTAACAGAAAGTCGCCCCTGTCCTGAAGTTTTAGTGCAGATCGCCGCCGTTAGAGCGGCCTTAGATCGGGTGGCAAGAATTATTTTAGATCAACATTTAAGCGAATGTATTGCAAGGGCGGCTCAAGAGGGTAATATTGAATCAGAAATTGAAGAATTAAGGGAAGCTTTAGATCGGTTTTTATTATAAAAAAACAGGCTTGATTGAGGTAAGAAATGACATTAGACTTCTGGCAAAATCACAGAAGTCTAATGAAAAACCTATGTTTTTTGACGATACCAACGAATAAATAATTTTTCTAATTCTACCCAAATAAACATTAAACTACTAACACCTAAACAGATTAATAATTGTTGTGGGGTTAAATAATTTGTATTAAAAAAGTTTTGTAATGGTGGAATATAAATTAAGGACAATTGTAAAATAGTAGTAATAATTACCGCACCTAATAAATAGGGATTAGAAAAAGGATTAATTTCAAAGCTTAAACGATAATCGGATCTACAGGCGATCGCATGACCCATTTGAGAGATACATAAAGAGGTAAAAACCATCGTTTTCCAACTATCCGCATCTCCATTGGTAGCCTGATGAGACCAAACCATTAAAATAATCGTAATAATAGCGAATATAATCCCTATTCTAATAATATATGAGCCTAAACCCCTCGCAAAAATATTTTCCCTTGGGCTAAAGGGCGGAAAGCTCATCACATTTGGCTCGGCCGGCTCTAAGGCTAAGGCTAAGGCGGGTATCCCATCGGTAACTAAATTCATCCAGAGAATTTGTAAGGGTATCAACGGCACATCATAACCTAAAAGGGGAGCGGCGGCGATCGTTAAGACTTCACCCACATTACTACCTAAAATATATTTAATAAAGCGTCTTATATTCATATAAACTACCCTTCCCTCCTCTGTAGCCGCTACAATAGTCGCAAAATTATCATCTAATAACACCATATCACTCGCTTCTTTACTCACATCTGTGCCTGTAATGCCCATGGCAATACCTATATCAGCTTGTTTTAAGGCCGGGGCATCATTAACTCCATCTCCCGTCATGGCTACAAAATTACCTTGTTTTTGTAGGGCTTTGACAATTCTTAATTTATGTTCAGGAGCAACTCTAGCATAAATACTCACTTTATCTACTTCTTGTTCTAATTCTTCTTGGGAGATTTTCTCTAAATCTTGTCCAGTTAAAATCAGTTCATTTTCTGTTGCAATTCCTAATTTTAAGGCGATAGTTCGGGCGGTTAATTGATGATCTCCCGTGATCATAATTGGTCTTATACCCGCTTCTCGACATCGTTTGACGGCTTTTTTAACTTCGGGACGGGGGGCATCTAACATTCCCACTAAGCCTAGCCAAATTAAGTTATTTTCTTCAAGTTCGTCTTGGGGGGGGATCTGCTCGATCGGTTTATAGGCAAATCCTAAAACTCTTAAACCGGAGACGGCCATTTCATTATTTTGGGCAATAATTTGACGGCGTTGTTCATTGGTCAAAAAAGAGGTTTCTGAGCCTTCTAAAACCGATTCACAAAGTTCTAAAATTAATTCTGGTGAGCCTTTAGTAAACATTAATAATTGTTCATTTTCACCTTCCCAAATTCCTTTGCAAATAACGCTCATTCTTTTTCTTTCTGAAGAAAAAGGGATTTCTCCTACTCTTTTATATTGATTTTGACAATTTTCCTGATTAAATCCTCCTTTTCCTCCTAATGATAATAATGCTCCTTCGGTTGGATCCCCTAAAATACTCCAATCATTTTCCATCATTAAAATGCCATCATTACATAAAACTCCATTCATCAGCAGTAAATTTAATTCTTGATGGGTAGCGGGTTCAATTTTTTCCTGATCTCGGTTGAAAAATTCTCCTTCGGGGGCGTATCCTTCCCCTGTTACCTGAAAATGATGGTGTAAGGTGTATATTTCCTGTACTACCATTTTATTCTGAGTTAATGTACCTGTTTTATCGGAACAAATTGTATTAACTGAGCCTAAAGTCTCAACGGCCGGAAGCTTACGGATCAGCGCTTTTCGCTTAACCATTCTTTGCGTTCCGATCGCCAGAGTCACGGTGATCACGGCGGGAAGTCCTTCTGGCACAACCGCTACAGCCATACTAAGGGAGACTTCTATTAAATCTTTGAGTTTACTCCAATTACCTTCTTTTAAACTCCCAAAAATTACTACTACTGCTACTAAAATTAAAGAACCTGTGACTAAGGTATTACCTAACTGAGTCATTCTTTGCTGGAGGGGAGTGGGTTCAGTTTCTACTTCCTGTAACATTTGAGCAATTTTACCTAATTCCGTATCCATCCCTGTGGCGGTAACAACGACTTTTCCCCGCCCTTGTATTACTTCTGTACCAGTAAAAACCATATTAGTGCGATCGCCGAGGGAAGTATCTTGCGCTAAACCATTAAGAGAGACTTTTTTATTAATACTGTTAGCTTCTCCAGTTAAAGCAGACTCCCTGATCTGTAAACCATTGGCTTCAAGAATTTGTCCATCGGCGCAAAGTTGTGTGCCAGATTCGATTAAAATAATATCACCAGGTACTAAATTAATGGCATCAACTTCAAAGGTTTTTCCTTCTCGGATCACCCGCACTTTGGGAGAAGACATTTGCTTTAAAGAAGAAAGTGCTTTTTCCGCCCGACTTTCTTGTAAAAAACCCAATATTCCGTTTAAAATAACGATCGCTAGGATCGCAATACTATCTTTAAAAGGAATAGCCCCTTCTTCTATTTTCCCCCCTAATAGATCAGTTAAATCAATAATACCGGAAATGATTGCTACAATAATGAGCATCACTAACATAGTATTTTTAAACTGATCTAAAAGAATTTGCCAATTATTACGGCCTTTAATTTCCGTAATTTCATTGTTACCATAGTAAATTAGACGTTGTTTGACAACTTCCTCAGTTAAGCCAGTCTCCCCATTACTTGCTAAAAGATGGAGAGTTTTGTCTATCGGTTGAGTATACCAAGGTTGTCTAATATTTGGAAAAAAGTCACAAGAGTGTGGTTGAGATACGGCCATTTTGTTATTCGTTATTGGTGATTCGTTATTTGTTATAATAGTTTACCACTTTGCTTAACAATATTTGCTCTGTTTCAACTATAACATTTAAAAACTCTCTTTTTGTCTAAAGAGCCATAAATGTTATTAGCTAAGAATGACCAAAAATTAATATTTTGTTCTAATTGAATAGTTGTCATATCATATTTTACGGGTAATAATGTGCATTTTTTTTATTAATTAATATTTCTTAAAATCTCCTAAAATTCAAGGATCATTAAATTGATTAAATTTAAGTTATTAATAGCTAAACTATAATTAAGATTAATCAATATTGCTTGATTAAATGCTTCTTTAGCTTCTTTTAATCTTCCTAATTTTTCTAAAGTAACACCTCTATTATTCCATGCTTGGTAAAATGTTGGCTGAAAAGTTATAGCTTGAGAAAAACAAAACATTGCTTTTCGATCTTCACCTAACTTTTCGAGGATACATCCTTGATTGTACCATGCTTGATAAAATTGAGGATATAATTTAATTGCTTGATCATAGGCTTCTATTGCTTTTTGAACAAGATTTAATCGTCTAAAAGTTAAAGCTTTATTGTACCAAACTTCGGGAAAATTGGGTTTAATTTTAATTGCCTGATCGTAGGCTTTTATTGCTTCATCATATTGACAATGATCAAATAAATTGATTCCTTTTTTAAACCAAAAATCAGCATTTTTTTCTATTTCATTTTTTGCTTGATTTTGAGTTAAGTTAGATTGAAAATTATGTAAAAGACATCTCCAATAAATGATAAAGCTTATATGGTAACAGTTTCATCTTTAATCAGCACTCAGCAATCAATCCCTGTAAAGTTAATTTCACGTCAAAATTTCGTCTAAATCTAATTTCGTCCCAAAAGTATGACTAATTAAAACATCAATTACTTCATTTGATGACGATGATTTTACTATTTCTAAAACTAAACTCTTAATTCTTAATCTCACTAACCCACAAACTGTTAAAAATACTGACTGATATTTGTCTTTTCTTAATCTAAATCTTTCTCTTGCTACTCGCCATATTTTTATGATTCTAATTAAATGTTCTATAAATATTCTGACCGATGAAATCTTTTTATTTTCTTCTTTTTCTTCCTGAGTTAATACTCCTTTTTTCGGTTTTTTCTTCGGGGTAATAATTTGTGGCTCTCCCACATAAGCTTTATCCCCTTTAAACCTTTGATCTATCCCAAACTTCTTGAGATTTTGACGACAAATGTTAATATCACTTGAAGCGCCCTGGTTTTCCCGCCACTACATCCACAATATCTCGGCCTTTTGGAAGACTAATTAATTGATTTTTAAAAGTATGTTCACATTTTTTTCCACTATAATATTTTTTCTGTTCTTGATAGTCTAAAGGTCTTTCTCTTGGCTGTTCTTCACTATCTACTAATAATTCATTTTCCTTCAATTTTTCCAACATTTCTTCTATTTTTTCTGGGGACTTTTTTACTTGTTCTAGTAAAGAGCATGGCAAAGCTTCTCTCATAATTTTTTGCCAATAATCAAACAAATTATTCGCCGTTGATTCACTTACTTGAAAGATGATACCTAATAGTTGAAAACTCAGGTGATGTCTTAAATAAATTAAAGTCAAAATAATCTGGTTTTCTTTTGAAAGCTTACTCTCTCTACCACCACCGGAATTGATAATTCTAGTTTTTTGTTTTTCGGATTCTTCTTTTGCTTGTTTCTCCAAGATCAAAAGATGTGCGATTAGCTGTTGTAATTGTTCATAATTAATTCCTAATAATCTTTTAGTTGCTTGTTTGTGATCTTGAATATATTGCCAAGTATAATTACTCATTTTTGTTATTTCTCCTTAAAATCTTTGTTGATGATAGCTTAATTTTTTTATTTCTATTATATTATAGAGATGTCTAAAGTAGAATTTTGATTAGATGTGCTAACATTTTCTTGTATAGAGTTAGTTTTGTTACCTTGATTTTGAGTTAAGTTAGATTGAGAATTATGTAAAGTAGAATTGTGATTAGATGGGATAACATTTTCTTCTATAGGGTTAGTTTTGTTACCTTGATTTTGAGTTAAGTTAGATTGAGGATTATGTAAAGTAGAATTGTGATTAGATGGGATAACATTTTCTTGTATAGAGTTAGTTTTGTTACCTTGATTTTGAGTTAAGTTAGATTGAGGATTATGTAAAGTATAATTTTGATTAGATGGGATAATATTCCCTTGTATAGGGTTATTTTTGTTACCTTGATTTTGAGTTAAGTTAGATTGAGAATTATGTAAAGTATAATTTTGATTAGATGTGCTAACATTTTCTTGTATAGGGTTAGTTTTGTTACCTTGATTTTGAGTTAAGTTAGATTGAGAATTATGTAAAGTATAATTTTGATTAGATGTGCTAACATTTTCTTGTATAGAGTCAGTTTTGCTACCTTGATTTTGAGTTAAGTTAGATTGAGGATTATTTAAAGTATAATTTTGATTAGATGGGATAATATTCCCTTGTATAGAGTTAGTTTTGTTACCTTTATTTTGAGGTAAGTTAGATTGAGGATTATTTAAAGTATAATTTTGATTAGATGGGATAATATTCCCTTGTATAGAGTCAGTTTTGTTACCTTGATTTTGAGTTAAGTTAGATTGAGGATTATTTAAAGTATAATTTTGATTAGATGGGATAATATTCCCTTGTATAGAGTTAGTTTTGTTACCTTTATTTTGAGGTAAGTTAGATTGAGGATTATTTAAAGTAGAATTTTGATTAGATGGGATAATATTCCCTTGTATCGAGTCAGTTTTGTTACCTTGATTTTGAGTTAAGTTAGATTGAGGATTATGTAAAGTATAATTTTGATTAAATGAGCTAATATTTTCTTGTATAGAGTCAGTTTTGTTACCTTGATTTTGAGGTAAGTTAGATTGATTCTGACTTTTCAATAACTGTTTTTTCAAAATAAAAAATACACCTAAGCCTAATATCAAAATACCACTAATCGCCAAAATAATCACACTCAATAACTGTTCATTATTAAGCTTATTATTAACATTTATCTGATCAGAATTAGGATTAATTTCTGTGATAGAATTAACTTGATTTTTTGTGATTAAATCAAAACTGATTTTCTTCATATACCTTACCAATAATCATCTAAAAAAATTCTAACATAAATCATCAACAATTAATAATTATTAAACTTTTTCCCCATACTTTTCATTCTGTTTCTTTGCTTCTTTGTCTCTTTACATGATATTATGATCAAAATATAGCAATATTAAAATTATAGATAATCCTCCATTATGAAAGAAATTCTTTATCTGGAAATACCTACACCTGATACCAACGCAGTTAAAACCTATTTACAACAAGAGTGGCGATCGCCGAAAGGAGTAAAATTAACTACTTGTGATGGTCTTCGTATTCAGTTTTTTACTAAGGAAAAATCAGAGCTTAAACAACCAGATTATGAATTATCTATTTTTGTTTGGTCTTTACAACGCACTACTTACCTTAAAGTTTTTCAATGGCAAGAAAAAATTACTACCTATTGGTCAGAAATTAAACAAAATTTAATTCAATCTCTTAATCATAAATTCCCCCAACAATATCCTTCTCCTCCTCAAATTGATTTATCTAAACAAACTATTTTTGAGGCTTTAGATCCTTATTATCCTAAAACAGTTCAATATTTTCAGAAATTTCCCCAAGGTGAATATGATCTAACTAGGGCTTACTGGTGGGAACAAAAATGGCGTGATAGTGTCAATAATCCCCAAACCCCCAAACAGGTTATCTTCCAACAAAATCAAGATCTAACCTCAGAAAAGCCTACTTATGATCTAATTTATATCGGTGGGGCTTTAGGCGTAATTCATGCCGCCGTAATGGCTCAAAAAGGTTATAAAGTTTTATTGATCGAAAGGCTACCTTTTGCTAGAATGAATCGAGAATGGAATATTTCTCGTCAAGAATTTCAGAGCTTAATTGAGCTAGGATTATTTAATTCTCAGGAATTTGAGGATTTAATCGCTAAAGAATATGTAGACGGCTTTAATAAGTTTTTTGATAGCAATAATCCTCCTAATCTGAAAGCTCAGATTTTACATACTCCCACCGTGTTAAATATCGCCCTTGACTCTGAAAAACTGTTAAAAGTTTGTGGGGAAAAACTCTTAAAAGCGGGTGGTGAAATTTGGGATGAAACTGAGTTTATCAGAGGTGATATTACCCCTAGTCAAGCCATTATTGACACGGTTAATTTAAAAACAAAGGAGAGCAAAAAAGCCACCGCTAGAATGATTATAGATGCGATGGGTACGGCTTCACCCATCGCATGGCAATTAAACGGAGGCCGCACTTTTAATAGTGTTTGCCCTACGGTGGGGGCGGTAATCGAAAAAAGTTGTTTCCCTACGCAAGTCTGGGATCCCCAGTATGGAGATGTTTTAAACTCTCATGGCGATATTTCCAGAGGACGACAATTAATTTGGGAGTTATTTCCGGGGGAAAATGATGATTTAACCTTTTATTTATTCCATTATCATGAGGTACACCCTGATAATCCGGGTTCTTTATTGGAAATGTATGAAGATTTTTTCACCATTATTCCTGAATATCGCCGTTGTAATATGGATGATTTAATCTGGAAAAAAGCTACTTTTGGTTATATTCCCGGACATTTTAGCGTTAATAGTAGCGATCGCCGTGTAGGGTTCGATCGCATCCTAGCGATCGGAGATGCGGCCTCATTGCAGTCACCCCTAGTGTTTACGGGCTTTGGCTCATTAGTGAGAAATTTAGCCCGATTAACCGATCTATTAGATACGGCCTTAAAATATGATTTATTAAAAGGAGAAAATCTCAATCAAATCAGAGCTTATCAGAGTAATATCTCTGTTACTTGGTTATTTTCTAAAGGAATGATGGTTAAAACAGGAGCAAAATTACCCCCTGAAAGGATTAATTCAATGTTAAATACCTTTTTTGGCCTGTTGGCACAAGAACCGCCGGAAGTTGCCAATACATTTATCAAAGATCGCACTAATTGGTTATTATTTAATCAGTTAGCCTTAAAAGCGGCCTTTCAAAATCCCATGATGTTAATTTGGATTGTGGAAATGGCGGGATTAAAAGACATTTTCCGATGGTTAATTTCCTATTTAGCCTTTACTTTTGATGCCTTTTTAAGATTTATTTTAATGGGCTGGTTTCCTGATTTATTAACTAAAATTAAGCCTTGGTTGCGACAAAATAATCCGGCTTTGTGGCTACAATATTTAAGTTTTTATTATCGGATGAAAGCCTTAGATCAAATTAAAAATTAAAGCTTTTTGTTATTAGTTATTGGTTATTGGTTATTTGTTGTTTGTTGTTAAACAAGCAAGTATAATTGAAAGTAAAATAGTAATTACTAAAAACAAAGAAATCTTAATCAAATTAGTCTAGTTACATTTTATAATTAGTTAGACTTAAACAAATAATTAATAACTAATAACGAATAACGAATAACTTATGGGAAGAATCTTTATTTCAGCCGGCCATGGTGGCATTGAACAAGGTAGACCCGATACCGGGATCATCGCCGGAGGCACAACTGAAGCACAACAAATGATGTTATTACGGGATCAAATAGTCTCCGAGTTGCGATCGCTTGGTCAAGAAGTCCTCTCCGTACCCGATGATCTTAGCGAAATAGGAACGATCCAATGGATCAACAGTCGAACCAAACAGGGTGATATTGCGCTAGAAATACATAGTGATTCAGCCACAAATCCCAGTGTGAGAGGGGTTACAGTCTTTTATATACTCAATAATGATGAGCGCAAAAAACACGCCGATATTTTACTATTAAGATTATTAAGACGAGTTCCCCAACTGCCCAACCGAGGCACAAAAGCCGATACAGCCACAGGTTTAGGTCAACTGCGTTTTTGTCGTCAAGTGATACCAGCCTCTTTGTTAATGACCGTTGGTTTCCTTACCAGTCCAGACGATCGGGCTTTATTGACCAATAAACGCCGTGATATTGCCCAAGGTATTGCGGAAGGTTTAGCCGAATGGAGTCGAGAAATATCAGGTATTACACCCCCTACACCCCCTTCAAATGAAGCCACAGAAACCACAACAAGTTATCCGGCCATCAATATTACGATTAATAATCAAACCTACCATGAACAGGGCATTTTGATTAATGGAAATGCCTTTATTCCGATGGATCTAGTCGATCGCTTAGGAGTTGATTTAACTAGATCTCCCAATACTCGTTTAGTTCAATATAAAGGGGTGGTCTATGTCAAAGCGATCGAATTAAGGGATTATAATATTACGGTTAAATGGGAAAGCTCTACTCGCACCATTGTTTTAACTTCTATTTTAAAAATTTGCCCAGGTTTAATGGATAAAATTATGGGACATGGTAATACCTCAGAAGTGCAAATGATTATGTTCCTCAAAAATAACAATGACAAGGCTTTAGAGAATTTTCCCGACTTAGCGAAAATCTATCGAGAAGAAGCAGGTATTGAAGGCATTAGTTATGATATTGCCTTTAGTCAAATGTGCGTAGAAACCTCATTTTTGCGTTTTGGGGGAGAGTTAAAAGCCTCTCAAAATAATTTTGGAGCTTTAGGTTCAGTGGGGGGAGCTTCCCAACTGGCCACTTTTCCCAGTGCGAGGATCGGCGTGAGGGCGCATATTCAACATTTAAAAGCATACGCCAGTCTTGAGCCGATCGTCCAAGAAATTGTAGCACCACGTTTTCGCTTTGTCACTAGAGGGATCGCTCCCCTTGTACCTCAACTATCTGGACGTTGGAAAGCGGATCTCAGTTATGGAGATAAAATTATGGCCATGTTACGCCGACTTTATGAAGCTTCAAATTTATTATAGGCAGTCTGTTTTGCCCTTAAAGCCATCTCCCCAAGGGCAAAAAGGCTGTCTTGAAAAATATTTAGTATAACTTATTACTTATTCTTGAACTTGTGCCAGAAGTTGACTTTTTATGTTATATTTGTAAACAATTGTAAATTTTTGTTAATCATTATCAAAATTTAGGAGATCTCTGAATTATGACAGGATGCTTAAGAGTTGGACAACAAGCTCCCGACTTTACTGCCACAGCCGTTGTCGATCAAGAATTTAAAACCATCAAACTTTCTGATTACAAAGGGAAATATGTTGTTCTCTTTTTCTATCCCTTAGACTTTACTTTCGTTTGTCCTACTGAAATCATTGCTTTCAGTGATCGCTATAGTGAGTTTAGTGCTATTAATACAGAAATCTTAGGAGTTTCTGTGGACAGCGAATTTTCTCATTTAGCTTGGATTCAGACCGATCGCAAAAATGGAGGTCTTGGAGATATTACCTATCCTTTAGTAGCGGATCTCAAAAAAGAAATTAGTACGGCTTATAATGTACTTGATCCCGATGCAGGAATCGCCTTAAGAGGCTTATTTATCATTGATCAAGATGGAGTTATTCAACATTCAACTATCAATAATCTTTCTTTCGGCCGTAGTGTTGACGAAACTTTAAGAACATTAAAAGCCATTCAATATGTTCAAACTCACCCCGATGAAGTTTGTCCAGCAGGATGGAAAGAAGGCGATAAAACCATGATCCCTGATCCTGTTAAATCTAAAGTTTATTTCTCTGCTGTGTAAATCAATTTTTTCACTGATTTAAAAAAGTCTAGGATTGAACAAATCCTCGACTTTTTTAATTTAAAATTATTATTTTAAAACTGAAGGAATTTGTTTTAAAATATGAGCAGTAATTTCTTCAGGTGTTTGATGAGCTTCTATTTTAATCATTAAATCAGCCTGTTGATATAAATTAATTCTTTGCTCTAAAATATGGGTTAATTTTGTTGTTAAATCCGTTTCTTTTAATAAAGGTCTAGTTTCATCTTCAGCTAATCTTGTTACTAAAATATTAACATCAACATCTAACCAAATAGTTAAACCATAACGTAAATAACTCCAATTTTTTTGCTTAAGAATAATACCCCCCCCCGTTGAAATTACACTTCTGGTATAGGATGAAAGTTGCTCTAAAATTTCCGTTTCTAAAGTGCGAAAATACGTCTCTCCTTCCTTTTCAAAAATTTGATTAATACTTTGATTGGCTACTTTTTCAATGACAAGATCCGTATCAAAAAAACGATAATCTAACTCATGTGCTAATAAATGGCCAACCGTACTTTTCCCCGATCCCATCATTCCAATTAAATATATATTTAAGCCTTTTAATAAATTATTCATAACTTTTGAAATTGAAAAAAATGTAATTTTAAAAACTATTGTTTTAGATTATCCAGTATCATGATTAATTCAATTATCTAATATGTTAAAGAAAAGTTAAACTAGATTTTATTGAAAATACACAATAATCAATTTGGTTATTATATAATAAGAAAATTAAAACATCAAATTTAACAAACTATTAATCATTGTGATATGGAAAAATTTATTGAAGTTGTACCCGATCAATCCAGTTTAATCGAGCGATCGCTTAAAATTGTTTTAGAAAAAATTTTAAATACGATTGAACAAAAAGGAAAATGTACATTAGTTTTATCCGGTGGTAGTACGCCCAAACCCTTATATCAAGCTCTTTCCCGTCAAAATATTTCTTGGGAAAAACTCTATATTTTCTGGGGAGATGAGCGTTATGTACCTTCTAGCCATCCCGACAGTAATCAAAATATGGCGCGTCAAGCGTGGTTAAATCAAGGCAAAATTCCCCCTGAAAATATTTTTGCAATGCCAACTTCAGCAGAAAATCCTGACTATGACGCTCAATTTTATCAGATTCAATTAGAAAACTTTTTTGAGTTAAATCAAGGGGAATTACCTAGTTTTGATATTATTTTATTAGGAATGGGTGATGATGGTCATACAGCCTCTTTATTTCCTCACACCAATGCTCTTAAAGTGAGCGATCACCTTGTCACAGTGGGCAATAAAAATGGTGAACCCCGTTTAACCTTAACCATTCCAGTGATCAATAATGCTCAGAATGTAATTTTTATTGTCTCAGGGCAAAATAAACAAATGGCCTTAGAACAAATTTTTTCATCTGAGCCTGATTATGAGGCTTATCCCTCTAGTTTGATCAAACCTCAAGGCGAACTTTGGTGGTTATTGGATCAAGCGGCCGGAGCGCATTTAAAATCAGCCGTTTAATGAGCCTGTGCAGACAGGCTTTGTCTATGTAGCCAAAACCCTTTCAGGGTTTTGGGTAATAATTTGCCGACTAAAATACAGCCTGTGCAGACAGGCTTTGTCCATGTAGCCAAAACTCTTTCAGGGTTTGGGGTAATAATTTATCATAGTTTTACCGATCACTGATCACACTCACTTCTAAACCTTCCCTTGCCACAAAAGCATTTTCACATTGGGCTTTAACTTCCTCCGTAATACGATCCATCATCTCATCACTATGGTTAGGCTCATGGTGAAAAACCGCCAAACGCTTGACTCCGGCCGCCCTAGCCACCTTTAAGCCTTCTTGCCATGTGGAATGACCCCAACCCACTTTCGGCGATTTGGGATTATGATATTCTTCATCGGTGTACATCGCATCATAAATCATAATATCCGCATTTTGAGCGATCTTGATAATATTTTCATCAAGGTGATCGGGAAAATGCTCAGTATCAGTACAATAGGCGATCGCATGGCCATTCCATGCCACCCGATAACCCATCGCCCCATTAGGATGATTTAATTCAATTGTATCAATTTCAATATCATCCAAATAAAAAGTTTCCCCACAGATGAGATCATGAAACTTCAGATCCGCCTTAATCGCCTTAACTGGTACAGGTGAATTAGTATGTAAAACTCGTTGATAAAAATGCTCCTCAAGGTTCATTTTTTCGCCCTCATCTGGGACTTGCCCATGAATATAAATGCGGTTTCCTTCCGTAAACAGAGGACTAAAAAAAGGGATACCTTGAATATGATCCCAATGGTAATGGGTAAAAAACATATAAGTTTCAAGGGGCATTTCGTCTTCTAAACTTTTAGACATTTGCCGTAGACCTGTACCCCCATCAAAAATAAGATGTTTGCCACCGATACGCATTTCAATACAGGAGGTATTTCCACCATAACGCACAGTGGAAGGGCCTGGACAAGGAACACTACCCCGAACTCCCCAAAATTTTACTACAAATTCACTCTTAGAAAGATTTTTCATAAGGCCCCTTTAAGGCTTGAATACAGAACATTGACCATGATGGCGTAAAAGATGATCACATAAAACTAATGCTACCATTGATTCTACCATTGGCACGGCTCTGGGTAAAACACAAGGATCATGTCTTCCTTTAGCGGCTAAGGTGGTAGCTTCCCCTGTTTTAGTGACGGTGCGTTGCTCTTTTCCAATGGTAGCAGTGGGTTTAAAAACGGTGCGTAAAATGATATTTTCACCGTTGCTGATGCCCCCTTGGATGCCCCCTGAATAGTTGGTATAGGTACGCAGTTTGCCAGTTTCATCATAATAAAATTCATCATTATGTTCACTACCCGTTAACATTACTCCGGCAAAACCTGAGCCTATTTCAAAACCTTTAGAGGCTGGGAGAGACATCACGGCCTTAGCCAGATCCGCTTCTAGTTTATCAAAAACTGGTGATCCCAACCCTAACGGAACATTCCGAGCCACACATTCTACAATACCGCCGATCGAGTCTTTATTCCGTCTAATTTGATCAATATGATCAATCATTTTGAGGGCGGTTTCCTGATCGGGACAGCGTACAATATTACTTTCTACTTGTTCAAGGGTAACGGTATTGGGGTCAACCTCGGCCATAATATTTTGAATTTGTTTAACATAGGCTATTATTTCAACTCCGGCCACGGTTTTTAAAATTTTCTTGGCGATCGCTCCGGCCGCTACCCTTCCAATGGTTTCACGAGCCGAAGATCTACCGCCACCTTGCCAGCTACGAATGCCATATTTAAGATCGTAGGTAGCATCGGCGTGGGAAGGACGGTATTTAATGGCCATTTCATCATAATCTTGGGATCTAGCGTCCTTATTACGCACTAAGATGCAAATAGGAGTACCTGTAGTTTTACCATCAGCAACACCTGAGATAATTTCACAAAGATCACTTTCTCGGCGTGGCGTAGTAATTTTACTTTGTCCGGGTTTGCGCCGATCTAACTCAAATTGTATTTCAGTTTCAGTAATTTCTAAGAGGGGAGGACAACCATCAATAACCACTCCTACCCCACCGCCGTGAGACTCGCCAAAAGTTGTAATGCGAAAAAGATGACCAAATGTGTTACCCATTTTTCATAATCAGTGAACAACTATCAATTAACAGTAAACATTCTTGAGTCAATAGTCAAGACTAAAAACGAATCTACTTTATATATTAATATTATTAATTGACATAAAACTTACTTTTTGATGTTTCCTTTTTTAATAGCGGTATATAATGAACAGTTGATCATTACTTTTATCTATAACAGATGTCAGCAACTTCTACATTAATCAAAAATGAAACTGTCACCTTTGATGTACAAGGGATGAAATGTGCCGGATGTGTGAGTGCGGTAGAAAGACAACTAAAACAACATCAGGGCGTGATCTCCGCCTGTGTTAACCTTATTACCGAGGTGGCGGTGGTAGAATATGACAAAAATCTGATTAATCCCGATCAATTAGCAGAAAAATTAACTAAAACGGGTTTTCCTTCTCAAGCTAGAATTAATTTAAAATCTAATTTTAAAGATATATTAACTCCTTTTGAACGCAGAAAAAAAGAAGAAAAAATACAAATTAATCGTTTAATAACAGCTATTATTTTATTAATATTTTCCGGTTTAGGTCATTTACAACATTTTGGAATTAACCCTGTTGCCATCGTTAGCAATATCTGGTTTCATTGGGGTTTAGCCACTTTAGCCCTACTTATTCCGGGTTTTCCCATTTTAAAAGAAGGTTGGCAAGGTTTAATTCATGGAATGCCAAATATGAATACTTTAGTGGGTTTAGGCACTATTAGCGCCTATTTAGCGAGTTTTATTGCTTTATTATTCCCCCAACTAGGATGGGAATGTTTTTTTGATGAGCCTGTGATGTTATTAGGATTTATTTTACTAGGTAGGATTTTAGAGGGAAAAGCGAGGGCGAAAGCTTCTTTAGCCTTAGAAAAATTATTTTCCCTACAGCCTTTGGTGGCTTGTTTAGTGGGTAAAGATGTGACTCAAACGGGTATTAATATTCCCGTTGAACAGATCAGGGTGGGGGAATGGGTGAAAATTTTACCTGGGGAAAAAATCCCCGTAGATGGTTTAATTATTAAAGGGGAATCTACGGTTAATGAGGCGATGTTAACGGGAGAGCCTACCCCTATTTATAAAAAAGTGAGTGATCCGGTGAAAACGGGTACAATTAATTTATCTGGTTTATTGATCGTTGAAACTACCCACACCACCGAAGAAACGGTTTTAGCTCAAATTATTAAATTAGTGGAGGCCGCTCAAACTCGCAAAGCTCCGATTCAAAAATTAGTGGATACGGTGGCAGGTTATTTTGGTTATGGTGTGATGGCGATCGCACTGTTAACCTTTTTATTTTGGGACTTATTTGGCACAAAAATCTGGCCTGAAGTGTTGATGGTGAGGGCTTCCTATGGCGATCACCTTGATCACATTCTGACCACTTCCCCCCTATTATTGAGTTTAAAATTAGCCATCGCTGTGTTAGTGGTGGCTTGTCCCTGTGCGTTAGGCTTGGCCACACCTACCGCCATTTTAGTGGGAACGGGGATCGGGGCTGAAAAAGGAATTTTGATCAAAGGTGGAGACATTTTAGAGCAAGTTCACCGCTTAGATACCATTGTTTTTGATAAAACTGGCACGATCACCCAAGGACAGCCCACCGTGGCGGCCATTCTCCCTTTAGGGCAACTTTCACCCCAAACTATTTTACAATATGCGGCCACGGCCGAAAGTGGCACTAATCACCCTTTAGGCCTAGCATTATTAGAGGCCTTAAATCAAGCAAAATTAGCACTTTTACCCGTTCAAAATGTTCAAACCTCGGCCGGATTGGGCATTAGTGCTACCATTGAGGGAAAATCGGTTATTTTAGGTAATCAACAATGGATCATTGACAATTTATGCTTGAACCTTGAAACACAACAATTAACACAAGCAAAATCAGTCAGTCAAGACCAAACCCTCGTTTATTTGGGCATTAATGGCACATTAGAAGGGATTATTGCCTTTGAAGATCAAATTAGACCTGATGCGGTTCAAACCGTCCAAAAACTGCAAGAAATGGGGTTAAATGTCATCTTAATGACGGGCGATCGCCCCGAAGTAGCCACAGCGATCGCGCAAAAATTAGGCATCAAAGAAGTATTCGCGCAGATGTTACCCTCAGCCAAAGCCACCAAAATTAAAAACTTACAACAAGATTTAAAAAATCAAAGTAAAATAGTAGCAATGATAGGAGATGGAATCAATGATGCTCCTGCCCTTGCCCAAGCAGATCTAGGAATAACCCTCAAAAGCGGTACAGAAATAGCAATGGAAACTGCTCAAATTGTTTTAATGAAAAATAATCTTTGGGAGGTGGTTGAGTCAATAAAATTAAGTTTGGCAACCTTTGACAAAATAAGACAAAATCTCTTTTGGGCTTTAGGTTATAATACCTTTGCTATCCCTGTAGCGGCGGGTTTTCTGTTACCAAAATTTGGACTTTTTCTATCTCCCGTCTTAGCGGCGGCTTTAATGGCAATTTCATCTGTGATCGTTGTTACCAATTCTTTATTATTGCGTCGCTTAATCAGTAATAGTTAGCTATTAGTTAAAAACGATTTAAAATCTAATATTTATCAATTAATTAATTACTGAAATTATGACTGTAATACCCCAAAAAGAACATATTTTAATGATTGATGATAATAAAGGAACACAAGAATTTACACTAGAGGAAGAATTTTATACTCTAGGGCGTGATCGCTCTTGTGAATTAAGGATCCGTTCTCAATTTGTTTCTCGTCATCATGCGGTTTTAAGACGTTATTTTGATGGAAATAAACAATCTTATTATGAAATTGAAGACGGTGATGGAAAAGGCAATAAAAGTTCTAATGGGTTATTAATTAATGATGTAAAAAAACCAAAACATTATTTACAAGATGGGGATAAAATTGTGTTTGGGCCTCAAGTTTTTGCGATTTATCGTTATCGTCAAAAAGATCAATTTGGCACTGAAAATTATGATGATCCCTATGATATTACTTTGATTGATCCCTCTATGGCTGAAGATGGAGAAACACCGGAATAATTGGTTATTTGTTATTTGGAACAGATTACTTATTACTTATTACTTATTACCGATTATTCGGTGATAACATTGATAAATTTCCAAGCGTTATTTTCAGAAACGGCATTTTTTACCTTTTGGGATAATTGATGACAATGATTATCAAGTTGTAAAGGAAGTTCATCATTTTTAACCACAAAATTAACTTTAATTCCTTTATCTGAATTCATGGTTGTATCAATTAAAATTTCCGCAGTAACTAACTTACTAAAAGGAACATTGCCGGGTGTTTCTCTTGCCATTAAATAATCATTAGTGCTGTAAATCATATCAAAATGACAAGTAGGCATCACTTGATTAACAAAGGAGTGAATTTCGTTAACGGTTGATTTGACAAAAAAGGAGTATGTATAACGAGCCATATCAATAAAATAAAATTCAAAATTTAAAATAAAAAATTGTCAATGGTTAATTGTCAATTTTGATGTTGTGATCTTCTTTAGGTTAGAATAACATTGTTTATTATCTTATCTTATCTTTGACAAATGAAAGGTCAATTAATTGTTTTTGAAGGTGGGGAAGGTGCGGGGAAAACTACTCAGATTCAAAAAATTATCCCTTGGTTGCAATCTAATTTTAAAGAGGAATTTCCCATTTTTGTCACCAGAGAGCCGGGTGGAACTCTTTTAGGGAATAGGATCCGAGATTTATTATTAAATTGTGAAGATCTTGATCTTCACAATTTAACGGAATTATTACTTTATGCGGCCGATCGCGCTCAACACGTTGAAGAATTTTTAAAACCCCATTTAGCTCAAGGTAGTATTATTCTATGCGATCGCTATTGTGATTCTACCATTGCCTATCAAGGTTATGGCCGTGGCCTTAACCTTAATTTAATTCAAAAATTAAATCAGATCGCTACAAGTGGTTTACAAAGTGATTTAACTTTATGGTTAGATGTGGATGTGGAAATAGGTTTAAAAAGGGTTCAAACAAGGGGTGAATGCGATCGGCTTGAACAGGAGGAAATCGCTTTTCATCAGAGGATAAGAGAGGGTTTTGCTACTTTAGCTAAAAATAATCCTGAGCGAATTATCAGAATAAATGGCAATCAATCAGAAGATCAAGTGCATGAAGAAATTAAATCTATTTTAGATCAAAGATTAAGTTTATAAAATTGATGATTGACAATTGATTAATTAGGTTTAAAAATACCAAAATGAGCAAAAAATAAAAAATTTTTCTGCCCTTTTTTTCCTCTATTATTAAATAGAATTACTTGTCAATTTTTGAAAGACAATTAGAAAATTTTACCTTTATTTATAATTATAATTTATGTTAGAATCAGTTAAAACAATTGATTTTTATAAAAAACATAGTTATCCTTTAGCTTTACTTCTAATTTGGTTATTTAGTTTATTGATTAGATTTTGGAAAATAGATCAATTTAATCAATTAGTTTTTGATGAAGTATATTATGCTAAATTTGCTAATAATTATTTGATTGGAAAACCTGTTTTTGATGCCCACCCCCCCCTAAGTCAATATATTATTGCTTTTGGCATTTGGTTTAGTCAATTATTACCTATTTCCCATGATGTAACAAATGATTTAACAGGCTCAATTTTATCGCCCTTTAGCTATCGTTGGATCAATGGTTTATTCGGCTCATTTATTCCAATTTTATTAGGAGGAATAGCCTATCAAATTACTCGCCGTCAATCCTATAGTATCATGGTAGCTGGATTAATGGCCTTAGATGGATTTTTCTTAGTAGAATCTCGTTATGCGTTAAAAAATATTTATTTAGTATTCTTTGGTTTATTAGGTCATTTCTTTTTTTTATGGGCGTTATCACCAAGGAAAAAATATTTTAAAAATCCAATTTTTAATAAATTTCCTTTTTGGTTAAATCCCTTAGATAAATTAGCTTTAGCAGGGTTCTTTTTAGGCTCATGTATTTCGATTAAATGGAATGGTTTATGCTTATTATTCAGTCTTTATTTAATCATTATTTCCGTTTATATTTATGATAGAATTAAACGAAAATATAACTTAGATATGGAAGGGCAAAAACCTTCATTTTTTTATGAAAATTTAATCAAAATAAAACCCTTATATTTAATCATCTTTTTAGTTATTATTCCCATCATAACCTATATACTTTGGTGGATTCCCCATTTAATTTTAAATCCCGAATATGGCTTAATCGAAGTCCATCAACAAATTTTTAATTTTCATAAAAATTTGGGTAATAAAACTAATATTCATCCCTACTGTTCCCAATGGAATACATGGTTTTGGATGGAACGACCCATCGCTTATTATTATAAAGAAATCTTTGAAAATGGCAAAAAATTTATTTATGACGTTCATGCCATCGGAAACCCTATTTTATGGTGGTTATCTTCCCTTTCCATAATACCAGTTTTTGGCTTTTTTATTTATAATACAATTCAATTTTGTCAGAATAAATTAAAAATAAATCATCATTTTTGGTTTTTCTTTTATCTGATTATTAATTATGCCATTAATTATTTACCTTGGGCAATGATTAAACGGTGTTTATTTTTATATCATTATATGGTGGCTTTTGTCTTTTCAATTATGGCCTTAGCTTGGATTTTAGAACGTAGTTTAAACAGTAAATTTAAACTTGTAAAAAACACAGCCAAAGCCTTGATTATTTTAATCATTATTGCCTTTCTGTTTTGGTTGCCTCTTTATCTCGGTTTACCTCTGCTTCCCCTTGAATATAAAATTAGAATTTGGTCAACTAATTGGATTTAATCATTAACAATTTAAACAAAAAAAGCAACCATTTCGAGGATTTTTCAAAATTAAATTAACTGATTAATTGTCAAATCTTGTAAACTATCAGCTAATTTATCCCCTATTCCTTCAATCCACTTTTCATCTTGTTTAGTATAACTACGGGGGGTATTAGCCCCTAAGATCATAACACCTTGAGCGCCCAAAGGTTGACAAATAATTCCTTGAGTATTTTGCGGTAAATAATCAAATTCGATCCGCCCAGGATATAATTTTAAATCAACTAAATAAATCGCTTTATTTTGTTCTAAAACTTTTTTGATAATATTACCTTGATTAACTTGATTATTTTTACCTAAAATACCCCTTCTTAATAACACTTGATCTTGATAATAAATCACCATAGATCTTGTGACCGTATTAGTTAAAATTAAATGACTAGCCCATGCTAATTCTTTTTTAATTTGATCGGGTAAAACTGGCAATAATTCAAAACCTTGTTCCCCAATTAATTCTACCGAATCGGGGGCAACAGGTTGAATATTTTGCCAAATTAAACCAATTAAAATTAAAAAACCGCATAAAATTACCCCCACCACATCCGATCGAGCTTGAGAGTCTAATAAAACAGGAGTAGTAAAACGATTAATTAATAAGAAAAAACCGCCTATTGTTCCCACAATAAAAGGTAATAGACGTACATAATTTTGCTCTTTAACTTTACTCATTTTTCGATTAGTTATTAGTTATTAGTTATTGGTTATTAGTTGTTTAAGATAGTGTTTTTATGTGAAATTTAATAATTTGTGGTACAGCCATCTTGCTTGTTATGCTATAAGCATTTGGCCGGTGACGGGCTAGAAGCCCATCCCACATTTTAGATCTCATTTTTAAATGCTATAATCATAAATTGAGGGCATAATTTAATGATAATTAATTAATCACGAACAACAAATAACGAATAACAAATAACAAATTAATTTAATCATCTATTAAGTCCAATATTCTTTGAAATAAATAACCCGTACCCCTAGCGGTTAAAATTAATTCAGGATTAGATGGATCTTCTTCTAATTTCGCCCTTAAGCGGGAAATATGAACATCTACGACCCTAGTGTCCACATGACGTTCGGGGGTGTAGCCCCACACTTCCTGTAAAATTTCAGAACGGGAAAAAGCCTCTCCAGAGCGACTTACTAACAACTCAAGTAAACTAAACTCCATCCCCGTTAAACGGATCCGCTCATCACCTTTATAAACTTGACGTTTATTTGTATCTATCTTAATGGAAGCCACATGGATCACCCCTGAACTGGGGATCCCGGGCGCTCCTTCCTTATCCACTCGTCTTAAAACCGAGCGGATCCTAGCTTCTAACTCCTTGGGGGAAAAAGGTTTAACCACATAGTCATCAGCCCCTAACTCAAGCCCCGTAATGCGATCAGCCACATCCCCTAAAGCCGTTAACATAATGATGGGAACATCAGACTCTTTGCGCAATTCTTGACAAACACCATAACCATCAAGTTTAGGCATCATCACATCTAAGACTACCAGATCAGGTTCAGCCATGCGAAAAGTATCAAGAGCTTCTTCTCCATCGGCCGCCGTGACTACATCATAACCGATCATAGATAAACGGGTTTCTAAGATGCGTCTAATACTTGCTTCATCATCTACGACGAGGATTTTTTCTTTACGAATTTCCAAGGGACTTAACACTCCTTTTTTAAGTTAAATTACTAATCATTAAGTTTGATTATAAGTTGTTTGCTTCAAAAATCTTATTTTAAAAGTATTTGTTAATCTAAAACTATTTAGTGATTTTGGTTTTAGCATAATTTGATCACTACTTAATCATGATCTTTGATTAAGATTGTACAATAGATTTTTAAAGTGTCGTAACACAAGTTTAAGAAATATTACTAAATTTCAACATTTTTTTGGTTTTTTGAGCAAAATGGCAAAATCTCGCATTGTTTATATTTGTAGTGAATGTGGCACTGAATCGGTACAATGGTACGGAAAATGCCCTAATTGTCTCGTTTTTGGTACTTTAGAGGAGCAGATACAGGAGACAAATAATAATGGTAATGGTAGTTTTAGCCGAGGGGGATGGCAGTCTCAACTGCGATCGGGGGGGCAGTCAACGGGAGAAGGTAAACCTAGAGCCTCTTTAAAATTTAGTGAGATCACCACCGATGTGCAAGAGCGTTTTCCCTCTGGCTATGGGGAGTTAGATCGGGTGCTAGGGGGGGGAGTTGTCCCCGGCTCACTGGTTTTGATCGGTGGGGATCCCGGCATTGGAAAATCTACTTTATTATTACAGACGGCTAACCAACTTTCCCAAAATTTACCCCGTATTCTTTATGTTTCGGCGGAGGAGTCTGGCCAACAAATTAAACTAAGGGCTAGTCGTTTAGGGGCTACCCGTAAGGAAGTGGAAAATATTACCCAAATTAATCACAATGGTCACAAAAAGAAAAAGCAGGTTTCTGAGGGTAGTGATAATTTAACAGATGTAACGAACGACTGGAATATTTATGTGATGCCAGAAACAGATTTAGAGGAAATTATTAGGGAATTAGAATCTTTAAAGCCTCAAGTAGCGGTAATTGATAGTATTCAAACCCTTTATTTTGCTTCTTTAAATTCAGCCCCCGGCTCGGTGGCACAGGTGCGGGAATGTACTTCCGCTTTGATGCAGGTGGCCAAGCGGGAAAATATAACCCTTTTAATTGTCGGCCATGTCACCAAAGAAGGTGCGATCGCCGGACCAAGGGTGTTAGAACATTTAGTGGATACGGTGTTATATTTTGAGGGAGATCGCTATGCTTCCCATCGCCTCTTACGTTCAGTCAAAAACCGTTTTGGGGCAACCCATGAAATCGGTATTTTTGAAATGGTTGAACATGGTTTAGCAGAGGTTTCTAACCCTTCTGAGTTATTTTTAGGCAATCGGGAAGACCCCTCCCCTGGGACGGCTACGGTGGTATCTTGTGAGGGTACACGCTCCATCGTGGTAGAGTTACAGGCTTTAGTCAGCCCCACCAGTTACACTTCGCCCCGCCGTTCCACTACGGGAGTAGATTATAACCGTTTACAGCAAATTTTAGCAGTTTTAGAGAAAAGAGTAGGGATTCCCCTCTCAAAATTAGATGCTTATGTAGCCTCGGCCGGTGGCTTAAATGTGGCCGAACCTGCGGCCGACTTAGGCATGGCAATCGCCATTGTAGCCAGTTTTCGGGATCGGGTGGTAGACTCTCGTACCGTTTTAATCGGGGAGGTAGGCTTGGGAGGTCAAGTAAGATTAGTTTCCCAAATGGAATTAAGATTAAAAGAAGCGGCTAAATTAGGATTTAAAAGAGCAATTGTCCCGAAAGGACAAGCCTATCCCGATGATTTAGGATTAGAAATAATCTGTGTTAGTAAGGTAATTGATGCGATTATTTCCGCTATTCCCCCCCAATCTCGTTTTGCTGGAACTGAAGAAAAAGAGGAAGACCCTCTTAATGTAGAATAAATTTAGTTTAATTTTTCAGATTATTACTAGCAATAAAAGCAGTTGTCCATGCACTTTGAAAATTAAATCCTCCGGTAATTCCATCAATATCTAAAATTTCCCCTGCAAAATATAAACCTTGACATTTTTTACTTTCCATTGTTTGAAAATTAACCTCTTTTAAACTAAGACCTCCACAGGTAACAAATTCATCTTTAAAAATGCCTTTCCCCCTTATTTTATAAACTCCCTGAGTTAATTCTAAAACTAATTTAGTTAATTCCTTTTTAGAAATTTCCGCCCAAATTTTGCCCTCTTTAATCTCACTAAATTTAACGAAACTTTGCCATAATCTTTTAGGAATAGTGGCAAAAGGTGAGAAAGTTTCGATTTTTTGGCGTGAATTTTTGGCTTTAATTTCTAATAAAAATTGAGTTAAACTTTCTTGATTAAATTCAGATAGCCAATTAATTTGTAAATCAATTTGATAATGATGATCATGTAAAATTCTTGCCCCCCATGCCGATAATTTTAACACACCCGGCCCACTTAAACCCCAATGGGTAATTAAAATAATTCCCTTTTGTTCGATTTTAATTTTACCCGTATTTAATAACTTTAAATGACAATTTTCTACGGCTATTCCTGCTAAATTTTCTAAGCGTTGATCCCTAATATTAAAAGTAAATAAAGAAGGTACAGGGGTTTCAATTTTATGGCCTAATTTTTTGGCTAATTCATAACCAGAAATATTCCCTCCTGTAGCCATTAGAATGCGATCAGCCTCTAAAATTTCACCGTTTTTTAAAACAATTTTAAAATTATTTTCATGTTTAAAAATATCTTTAACAATCGTTTTAATTCTTAACTGAATATGATACTTTTTAAGCTCATATAAAAAACAATCAATAATCGTTTCAGAATGATCAGTAATAGGAAACATTCTACCATCTTCTTCTGTTTTTAATTGTACTCCCCTTTGCTGTAACCATGCAATCATATTTTGGGGCTGAAAGCGGGTAAATGCCCCTCTGAGAGCTTTTCCACCTCTAGGATAATGATTAATTAATTCAGCCGGATCGAAACAATGATGAGTTACATTACATCTACCACCCCCAGAAATTTGAACTTTTGCTAAAGGTTTTATTCCGGCTTCTAAGATGATAATTTCACAATTTGGGTTATTAATTTTACAATTAATTGCACCAAAAACACCGGCCGCACCGCCACCAATCACAACAATTTTTAATTGATTTTTCATGTTAATTATTATTAATAGAAAATAAATAATAACCTAAGCCCATTAAAGCAAAAGCAATGATTAATTGTAACAAATTAGCAAAAGCAATAATCTGACTGGTTAATAACATCATTATTAAACTAATTCCGATTAATAAAAAGCCCCATTGTTTATTAATTTTATTTTGAAAAATTAAATAACCTCCGGCGATCCATAACAGGATAATATAGGCATTAAAAACTACTCCTATTCGAGTAGAAGCGGCCAAATAAATAAATCCTGCCACCATTAAAATTATACCTAAAAAACGACTCGTTTTTTTATTAAAATGTTTGAATTTTTCTATATTAATAAATTGTATTTTTGGTTTGTTTGTTTGATGTTTTTGTAGTTGAATATGGGTAGGTGGAATAATTTGAGGAATAAGCGCTTTTTCTGTTGTTTCGATTAATTCTGCTTCTATTTCTGCAATATTTAAAGGTATATTTTGACTAAAATTATCATCATCATTATTAAAAATAAAGGTCATTTTTCCATCTTTTCCTAAGTTTAAACAATCTTTATTTTTTAAAGTAATTTTTTGAAAAGGAATTAACTGATTTCCGTTTAAAAATGTGCCATTAGAACTATTATTATCTTCAATGATACAATTATTATTATTAAGATAAATATATAAATGTAATCTTGAAATAATATCAGCATTAGGAAAATCAATTACATTAATTTGATCTCCTTGAAAATCTGTAAATTTACCAATTTTTAAAACTGAATATTGATAATTTAATTGAATTTTTTGATTAGTTTGAACATGAAATAAATACATGATTTTTGATTGTTTATTGAATCGGTGGTAAAATTCCTAATTTATTCAAATTTTCATTAATATTATTTAATAATTGCAAATCTTCCTCTGGGAAAAATTCTTTTTCAAAGAAGGTAAAAGCTAATCTAAATTGATAGGAATTAGCCTTAATTGGTGCGGAAAAATGACAGGGAATAATCTGTTCAAAATTCCATTTTGCTACTTCATAAACCCAGTTTAAAGTTTCCGTTGAATTACGATTTAAGATTAATTTTTGTAAAATTGGTGCTACTAATAAATCCCCATTTTTTCTTAATTTATAAAAAGATTCTCGCCAATTTTCTTCCCATTGAAAAGGATATAGGCCAAAAAAGGCTTTTTTACTGCGATCGGGCGCATTTAAAGCCTCTAAAAAGACTTTACCCCAATCAGGAATTTTTAATACTTTGGGCTGAAAATAAAGACTAAATAAGACAATTCTTTGCCATCCTTTTCTACGATTTTCCCATGTATCTTCTACTTGATCAAAAGTGTTTTCTTTAGCATGAAATAACAAAGCAAAACGATCTAATTCAATAATTTTAGGGGGATCTTCAGGAATAGAAATAATTGAATCTGTAACTAATAAAGTGCGTGATTTTTTATGAAAAAAAGCCACTTCTGAAAATTTACCTAAATTCAAATTAATTGCCCCTAAAATTTGATAATCAAATTCATCTTTAAAGGGTGTTTCTTGACTATTTTTAGGTAAAATAAATGTTCTTTTCTTAGGAAAACCAACCCAACTTAAAGGCAAATTAAAAGGAAAACTCCATTGATCAGGCGCTACAAATACCTGAGCTTTAGGAAATTTTCGGGCAAAAGGAGCGACAAAAACTTTATGCTCTAAGCCCGATGAAGTGGGCAAAATAATATATTTTATTTCTCCGTATTTATCTATTAATTCTGATATTAATTTTAAACATTCATTGGTAGGTGCAACGGGAGCATAAACCAATAAACCGCCATTTTCCAAGCGTATTACCGTCATCCGAATGGGTACAATCACATAAAAAATGCCCTGTAATTGATCAAAAGTCCAAATTGTATCCTCTAAAACCTCTGTTCGGACGGTGCGGCGTTGACTATAGGGATAGATCGGCACAAGTTGCCAAAATTTCCATTGCCAATCTTTTGATTTTTGCTTGTGATTAGTTGTTGCTTGATTCATTGATAAAACCTCACCCCAAACCCCTCTCCTTTGTGGGCAGAGGGGCTTTTTTTGTAATACTTAAGTTCTTAATTCTTAATTGTACATTGTCCATTGTTCTTTGTTCAATCAATTGACTTAAAACTGATCAAAATAATTAATTTTATTACTTATTACTTATTCCCTATTTTTAACGCAAAGCCCCCGCCATGGCCGGATTTTTCTGGGTAATCATATCTTTAATTGCTGTCAAAAATTCCTGTTCAACGTAGGGCTTACTAAAATAAGCACTTGCGCCTAGTTGCATCGCTAAACGGCGATGTTTGTCGTTACTGCGAGAGGTTAGCATGGCCACAGGAATATCTTTGATCGAGGCTTCCCGTCTTCGTTGCCCTAAAAACTCAAAACCGTTCATATTAGGCATTTCCACGTCACAGATCACCAGATCAACCATTGTTCCCTGTTGCAATTGTTGTAAGGCTTCTTTGCCGTCTTTCGCTTGAAATACACGGTATCCAGCCTTTTGCAAACTAAAGGCTAAGGTGCGCCGTAAGGCGGCCGAGTCGTCCACTACCAAAATACGAGGGATCGTAATTTGTGCAGTAGATACTGAGGGTTCTTCCGGTTTGCTGACTTCTATTTGTGAGGATTCTTCCGTTTCGGTAGTCAGATTTAAAACTACGCTAGAACTGAGATTGGAATTGCGTACTGATGTACTACCACCCTCTAAAGTCATTTCAATTAAGCTATTACCCTCGATCACTGGGACTAAACTACCATCCCCTAAAATGGTACAACCATAAATATACGGAGGGGGCTTAATGGCTGTACCAAAGGGTTTGACCACTAATTCCTGTTCAGTTACAAGGCGATCGACTTCTAAAGCCCAATATTGATTTTCTTGACGGATGATCAAGAGGGGTAAAGCCCAGTCAGAGGGGGTGTTAACCGCCCCTAAAGCCTTACTAGGCAATAGATCGGGCAAGGGGCAACCATATTCTAATAAGTCTTTTAAATTGTAAGTGGGAACGGCCTGTTCACGCCAATATAAAAAGCGTTGTGTGCCTGATTTATGGATTTGATTGGCTTTGGGTACGATAATTTCTTCAATACTATCGGAGGGGAAAGCGATCGCGCTTGATCCCACAATACAAACTAATAATTTAGCAATAGTCAGAGTTAAAGGTAAAGAAAGGATGAAAGAAGTACCCTTTCCGGGTTTAGAATTAACACTAACATTGCCCTTTAAAGATCGTAATTGTGAGCGTACAACATCAAGACCAACCCCACGACCTGACAATTCACTCACTTTTTCAGCCGTAGAAAATCCGGGTTCAAAGATAAAATCAAGCAATTGATTCGGTTCAATTACCTCTAATTGTGCCATCGAAAGTAAGCCTCTCTCCACCGCCCGTTTAGCAATTTTATCCAGTTGTAAGCCTTCCCCATCATCACTCATTTCGATAATCGTTTGACTACCTTGATGGTAAGCCCGAACAGTAATTATACCTTCTTCCGGTTTGCCTCGTTTTCTTCTTTCTTCAGGATTTTCAATCCCATGATCAAAGGCATTTCTTAATAGATGAAGTAGGGGATCATAGAGTTTTTCTAACACAGCTTTATCCACTAAAACACCCGTGCCTGTTAACTTCAAATTAACTGGTTTTTTATGCTTATTAGAAAGGTCTCTTAACACACGGGGAAAACGTCTTAAAACTTCCCCTAAAGGTAACATTCTCGCCCACATTAATTCATCTCTTAGACGAGTTAACATTTGTCTTTGTTCTTCAATAGTTTGATTAGATTGGCGCGCATATAAAACAATATCATCAACCGCTTCTTCAAGGATCATTATTTCTTCTAAAAATGATTGAATCATCGAATGTAAAACGCTATAACGATCCATTTCTAAGGAGTCAAATTCTTCAGTTGAAGTGATCAAATCTTGCATTTCACTTAAAGAATTAGGACGGGTACTTTTCAATTCATAAATGGGTTGTTTTTCCGGTGAAATTAACATTTTATCTGATAATTTTTGTAATTCCTGTGTTAAATTTTGGAATTTAGAAAAACGGTTAAATAATTCTTGAACTTGTCCTTGTAATTGTTCATTTTGGAGAGATAAACCATTACGATTAATTGCTAATTCTCCCACTAGATCATTCATTCTTTCTAAACGATTTAAGTCAACTCTAACTGATAAATTGGAAGTTTGAGTTGCTTGAGTATTTTCTTTTTCTGTTTGTGGTTTTTTGTGACTTTGAATTTGTTTTAATTTTTGTTCAGCTTGTTCAACTAATTGATCAATATTTTGAGCAGAAGGTAAATTAACAAATGCTTGTTCAACTGAATTAATTAATGATTCAATACTATATTTTTCTTCAATTTTTTCAGGTAATTTTTCAACAATAGGCTTAATTTCTGCCACTGGTTTTTCTTCAATAATTGGTTTTTCAATAACTGATTCATTAATTAATTCTTCCCCTGCAAATTTACCAAAAACATCATCTAAACTTGGGGTTTTTTCTGTAATAACTTCTTTAAATACCTCATCTAAATTTGGTATTTCTTCTAAGAAAACATCATTAAAAGCTTCATCTAAACTGATTGATTTTTCGCTTATAATTTCTATTTTTTGAGGAATTTCTGTAACAGTTTCATCTAAAATTACATCATCAAAAATGCTTTCAACAGGTAAGATTTCCCCTTGATTTTCTATAACAGTTTCATCTAAAATTACATCATCAAAAATAGTTTCAACAGGTAAGATTTCCCCTTGATTTTCTATAACAGTTTCATCTAAAATTACATCATCAAAAATGCTTTCAACAGGTAAGATTTCCCCTTGATTTTCTATAACAGTTTCATCTAAAATTACATCATCAAAAATAGTTTCAACAGGTAAGATTTCCCCTTGATTTTCAATAATAGTTTCATCTAAAATCACATCATCAAAAATAGTTTCAACAGGGAAGATTTCCCCTTGATTTTCTATAACAGTTTCATCTAAAATTACATCATCAAAAATAGTTTCAACAGGTAAGATTTCCCCTTGATTTTCAATAACAGTTTCATCTAAAATCACATCATCAAAAACGCTTTCAACAGGTAAGATTTCAGGTGTTGTTTCTGTTATAGATTCATCCTCAATAATATCATCAAAAATTGAATTTATATTCAATAATTCTTCACTAATTTCTATTGAATTTTCTTCCAATACCACTTCTTCAAAAACATTATCTTCTAATTGTAATATTTGGGGATCAATTTCAATCAAAGAATCATCTAAAATTACATCTTCAAAAACATCAGAAAATTCAGTTTCATAGTGATCAGATATTGTCAATAACAGATGATCGTCAAAATTTTGCTCTATTAAATTATTCAAGTCAAAATCACTTTCTTCTAATATTAATTCATCTGTGACGGGCTGATCAGCCTCTAATGCCTCCCCTCCCGCTAAACTGATTAACTCATCACAGGCTGATCCCCCCCGATCTCGATCACCGTTGCTTACGTCTTGATGCGCTTTTTGGTAATCTTGTAAAGCTAATTTAGCAATTCTTAACAATTCATCGGGATGGCGATCTAAAGCTGTGATGGCCGTTTGGCCGATCTGGGCAAAGCCGGGCAGATTCAATAATTCGGCAAAACCATCAAAAATTTCAATCTGCGATCGCAAATCAGTTTCAATCGTCTGAAGTTCGCCCGTAGCAATGCTTTGGCCTAATTTTTCAATCCCTTCACTCACATCCACCTCAAAGAGGGACGATACCACATCAATACCCAAATCCGCCGAACTTGGGATATAATCCTCTGCTTCTTGCAGTGCATCCCCTAACTGAGCCTCGATTTCTTCCATGATGGGTAAAGCCTCTGCTAAAGCTCTTTCTGGCTCATATTTACCTGTCTTAATCTGCACAACTAAAGGATTACGCAAACAATCATAGCCTTTTAAGAGTAAATTTTCTAAATATTCATCAATTATCACAGATTCACTATATAAAGCTTTGAAAATATCTTCTAAACGATGTGCAATAGTTTTGATCCCATCTAAGCCCACACTAGCCGAGCCACCTTTCAAAGAATGTGCCGCCCTCATAATTTCGTGAACAAGGGCAGGAGTCTTCTGCTGTCTAAGTTTCAATACTCCATCTTCTATTAATTGTAATAATTCAGGGGCTTCCTCAATGAAAAATTGATAGGCGTGATCGTGTAATTCATCTTTTGGCGGAGTCGGGGGTTGAGCTAATTTTAACAAGGCGGGTGAGGGTTTTCCCCCTTCTTTGCGATCGCCCTGTAATACCTGCTCTCTAGCCTGTGTAAAATCGGCTAAAGCCAGTTGGGTAATTTCTAAAGCGCGATCGTGATGATATTCCAAAGCCTGTTCGGCCACCGTTGCAATTTGCCCAAACCCCGGTAAACTCAATAACTCAGCAAAACCAGCAAAAACTTCCCCTGTCGCTCGTAACTCTCCTGCCACTTCATAATTGTGAGGATTATTCACGACCTGTGTTAAACGCTCTAACTCCTGAGCCACATCCACTTCAAAGATTGACGATACCACATCAATTCCCAGATCAGTAGAACTAGGAATATAATCATCCGCTTGTGTTAAAGCTTCTCCTAATTCACTCTCAATTTTCTGAAAAATCGGTTCAGCCTGTTCTAAAGCCTTTTGCTCATCATAACTGCCCGTCTCAATTTGCTCCATTAAAGAGTCTTTTAAACAATCATAGCCCTGTAGGAGCAAATTTTCCAAATAGGCATCAATCACCACCTCATCGCTATATAAAGCCTTGAAAATGTCCTCTAAACGGTGAGCAATATGTTTGATCCCCTCTAACTCCACACTGGCCGCCCCGCCCTTGATGGAATGAGCCGCCCTCATGATCCCGTGTACCTTTGCTTTATCCTTTTCTTGACGAATCGTTAATAATCCTTCTTCAATTGATTGTAATAACTCTGGGGCTTCCTCAATAAAAAATTGATAGGCGTGATCCCGAATATCAGAATTGATCATGAGTCCTCTTAATAAACATTCAAAATCTACGATCAGCTAATAGCTATAAGACTAATTAATTTTAACACAAGTATTTTAATTTGTCCGGTAGATTTTGATTCTTTTTTGATAGATTAATCCCTGATAGTTAATTGATAACTTGCAATTGTTAAAACTCAAAAGATAAAGGAGATCATCCATGTTCAAAATAAATAACTTTTATTTTTATTAAGAGATTTTTTCCTAATTTTCAATAACTACCGCCGTTGTATCAAAAGTATTTAATGTACCATGATCTTTAGGTAATACTTCGGTTTTAAATTCAGGAATTTCATTGACTTTTTCCTCAATTTTTGGCTCAATTTTTGATTCAATTTGTATCTCTTGACCTTGGGAAAAATCCACATCATTTTTATTTTTAAATACCAATTGATTATTAAGACAATCAATATAAATTGTATCCCCTTCCACAAATTGTAATTCTAAAATTTTGGTAGCAATGGGATTTTCTAATTCCCTTTGAATTGCTCTTTTTAAAGGTCTAGCACCATAAACGGGATCATAGCCCACATTAACGATATATTGCAGGGCTTTGGCTGTTAATTCTAACTTTAATTTCTGATCTTCTAGTAATTTTTCAATACGTTTCATTTGTAAAGTAACGATTTTACTTAACTGATCTTTCTTCAAACTATGGAAAATAATTAATTCATCCACACGGTTTAAAAATTCTGGACGAAAATGTTTTCTTAAAGCCTCTGTTACTCTCTCATTCATTTCTCCATAATTTTCATCATTTCCTGCCAAATTCAGAATGTACTCACTTCCAATATTGCTAGTCATCACAATAATTGTATTGCGAAAATCTACTGTTCTCCCTTGAGAATCGGTAATTCTTCCATCATCTAACACTTGTAATAAAATATTAAACACATCACGGTGTGCTTTTTCCACTTCATCCAATAACACCACCGAATAGGGACGGCGGCGCACAGCCTCCGATAGTTGCCCCCCCTCCTCATAGCCCACATACCCTGGGGGCGCACCGATCAACCGTGAAACGGCGTGTTTTTCCATATATTCAGACATATCAAGGCGCACCATCGCCTCCTCACTATCAAAGAGGAATTTGGCTAAAGCCTTGGCTAACTCGGTTTTACCCACACCTGTAGGCCCCATAAACAAAAATGACCCGATCGGGCGGTTGGGATCCTTCATCCCTGCCCTTGCCCTACGAATAGCGGCCGCAACCGCCGCCACGCCTTCATCTTGGCCGATCACTTTTTCGTGAAGATGTCCCTCTAATTGTAATAATTTCTGGCGCTCAGATTCGAGCAAATTATTGACGGGAACGCCTGTCCAACGTGCTACGATCTCGGCAATATCGGCTTCTGTCACCTGTTCGCGCAATAAAGCGTTATCCTGTGATTGTAATTCGATTAACTGAGCTTCTTTTGTTTCTAATTCTCTTTGTATTACCTCTAGCCTTCCATATTTTAACTGAGCGGCTTTGTTTAAATCATAAGCTCTTTCGGCTTGTTCTACCTGTAACCTCAATTCCTGTTCTTCTTCTTTGAGAGCTTTTAAATCGTCTAATAGTTCTTTTTCTCCTAACCATTGGGCAGATAATTGTTGTTGTTTTGTTTCTAATTCTTTAATTTCTGTTTCAATTTTCTCTAATCTTTCCTGTGATAAACGGTAAGAGGGAGAATTAACTCCTAATTGTTCCTCACTTTGTAAGGATAATTTTTCCATTTGTAACTGCATTAAACGGCGATCAATGGCCTCTAATTCCACAGGTTTAGAGGTAATTTCCATTTTTAATTTAGCGGCCGCCTCATCTACCAGATCGATGGCCTTGTCAGGTAAAAAGCGATCGGTAATATAGCGTTGGGATAAAGTAGCGGCCGCCACTAAAGCCGAATCAGTAATTTTAACACCATGATGAGCCTCATAACGCTCTTTTAAACCTCTTAAAATTGAGATAGTATCCTCCACATTAGGCTGTTTAACGTAGACCTGTTGGAAACGTCTTTCAAGGGCGGGATCCTTCTCGATATATTTGCGGTATTCGTCAAGGGTAGAAGCCCCAATACAGCGTAATTCACCCCTTGCCAACATGGGTTTGAGGAGATTTCCCGCATCCATTGAGCCTTCCCTACCACCAGCCCCCACCACCGTGTGAACTTCATCAATAAATAAGATAATTCCACCCTCAGAATTAGTCACTTCTTTCAATACTGAGCGTAATCTTTCCTCAAATTCCCCTCTGTATTTTGCCCCTGCGATTAAACTGCCCATGTCAAGGGATATTAACTGACGATTTTTGAGGGATTCGGGTACATCACCGTTAACTATTCTCTGTGCCAAGCCTTCAGCGATCGCCGTTTTACCTACCCCCGGCTCACCAATTAAAACGGGATTATTTTTGGATCTACGGGATAATACTTGGATAATACGTCTGATTTCTTCATCCCGGCCGATCACGGGGTCTAATTTGCCGGCCTTAGCCTGTTCGGTCAAGTCTCGGCCGTATTTTTCTAAAGATTGATATTTTTCCTCTTGATCAGGCTCAGTAACTTTTTGTGAGCCTCTAACCTCTTTGATAACCCGTTCTAAGTCTTGGGGATCGAGGTTAAAACTGCGTAATAGTCGGCGGCCGAAGCGTTCATCTTCAGCAAAAGCGATTAAAATATGTTCAACAGAGATAAATTTATCCTGCCAACTTTCCCGACAAACTTCACAGCGATCTAGTAAAAGATCTAACCCTCGACCTAAATATAATTGATCAATTGGAATAGATTGGGGTTGACGTTTAGCAAAAAGCTCTAATTGTTGCTCAAATTTAAGAATATCAATGTTAACTTTTAGTAAAATAGTCTGAGTTAACCCTTTAGCGGCCACTAAAGCTAAAATTAAATGTTCAACTTCCAAATATTGATTTTTAAAACGACGGGCTACTTCTTGAGACTTCACGATCGCATCCCAAGCTTGTTCGGTGAATTTAGTTGCGTCTGTTGGTTGCATTGGAGAGAAAAAATAGGCTATAAGGTTAATCTTTTGATAGTATATCCGATTAGGTGCTAAAAATCATAATTGTTTTATTATTCGTTATTATTTCTTGGTTATTAGTTATTTGTAACAAGATTTCTAAGTTTGTTAAAACGACTTAATTTTTAAATTTTAATTTAATTTACCAGTAAAAAATAACCCATAACAAATAGTCAATAACTAATCAGAAATAACAAAATGTTTAATCTTTTAATCGGACAAAATCAAGCAATTGAATTATTACAACAAGCCATTGCCAAAGATCGCATTGCTCCAGCTTATTTATTTGTGGGGGCATCTGGAATTGGTAAAAGTTTTGCGGCCAAAAGTTTTGCCCAATTATTAATGTGTCATCACATTAATTCAGAAAAACATTCTTTAATTAGAAAGAAATTAACAATGGGAAATCATCCTGATTTATTATGGGTTGAACCTACCTATCTTCATCAAGGTAAAATGTTAACATCAAAAGAAGCGGAAGAAATAGGAATTAAAAGAAAAACCTCCCCCCAAATTCGCATCGAACAAGTGAGAGATTTAACTAAATTTTTAGCACGTCCCCCCCTAGAAGCATCAAGATCAATTGTCATTATTGAAGACGCTCACACTATGGCAGAAGGGGCGGCCAATGCTTTATTAAAAACCTTAGAAGAACCGGGAAAAGCTACTTTAATTTTATTAGCCCCTAGCCCCGATTCATTATTAACAACTTTAGTATCACGGTGTCAAAAAATACCTTTTTATCGCTTAGGAGAAGAAGATTTAAAAGAAGTTTTAAAGACTAATGCCTATGGTGAAATTGCTAATTTTCCGGCCTTATTATCCATCGCCCAAGGTAGTGCGGGAGATGCTATTTCTGCTTTTAAACAATTGCAAGAATTACCCCAAAATTTACTTAATAAATTAATGTCACCCCCTCAAATTCCCATAGAATGTTTATTATTAGCAAAAGAACTTAGTCAGAATTATAGTGTTAATACCCAATTATGGTTAATTGAATATTTAACTTATTCCTATTGGGAAAAATGGCATAATTCTCACTTATTAAAAAGTTTAGAAAAAACTCGCAAATTATTATTAAGATATGTTCAGCCCCGTTTAGTTTGGGAATGTTTCTTTTTAGAAATAAGAGAATTTAATCAATTAAAAATTGATAATTAATTTAATTAAATTAAGTTTAAAACTTCAAAAAAGGCAAAAAATCAAAAATTGATGACAATTAAAAGATTTTTCTGATAATTATAATACATATAACCAAAAAAAAGAATGCTAGAATCAAAATTAATCTGCCAAATTCAAAAACTTTTATCCTTTGTTTAATCTGAATAAGTTAATTATGAGTGAGATCGCCTTTAATAATCAATTAACAGATCATGAAATTCTAAAGATTAATTATCAACGTAGTCAATTAGAAAATGAAGAACTTAAACAAAAATTATTGACAAAAAATGAAGAACTTGAAGAAATTAAATTTCAATATCTTAATTTAGTTAATAGTTTACAAGAAGTAATTTTTAAGAGGGATATTGAGGGTAATTGGATTTTTGTGAATAGCACTTGGACAGATTTAACTGGCTTTACCATTGAAGAAACAATTGGCCGTCATTTTAGTGAGTTTATTCACCCTGAAGATCGTTCAACTTGTTTAGATTGTATCCATCCTATCTTAGAAAATCAGGCTTGTCGTCAAACACAGGTGCGTTATCTGACAAAACAGGGTAATTATCGTTGGATGGACGAACAAAAACAAATTATTTTTAATAAATTTGGTGAAATTATTGGTTTATCAGGTACTTTAAGGGATATTAATAAAGAAAAAGAAGCTCAAGAAGCTCTTAAACAAGAACAAAATAAACTTTATTATTTAATCAATAATGCGCCTGTTGCCATTGCCATGTTTGATCAAAATATGAATTATTTAGCCTATAGTCAACAATGGTTAAAAGAATTTCAGTTAGAAGAAAATAATTTAATAAATAAATCCCATTATGAGATTTTCCCCTATCTTCCTGCTGAAAAAATTGAACTATATCAAAGAGTTTTGGCAGGTGAATATTTAGCAAGTGAAGAAGATTGTTTAACCTTTAATAATCAAAGTCCAATATATTATAAATGGGCGATGAATCCTTGTTTTTCAGGGGATAACCAAATTAGTGGCATGATTATGGTAGTACAAAATATTAATGATTTAGTTGAGGCCAGAAACTCGGCGATCGAAAATGCAAAAATTAAATCTAATTTTTTAGCAACCATGAGTCATGAGATCCGAACTCCCATGAATGGAGTGTTAGGAATGTCAGAATTATTATTAAATACTAATTTAGATCCACTACAAAAAGATTTTGTCAAAACCCTTTATCAAAGTGGCAAAAATTTATTAACAATTATTAATGAAATTTTAGATTTTTCTAAATTAGAAGCAGGAGAAATGCACCTAGAAAAAGTTGATTTTAATATTGATACCTGTTTAGATGAAGTAGTGGATTTATTCGCCCTTAAAACCGAAGAAAAACAACTAGAATTATTAACATTTATTGACGATCAAATTGACAATTTTAATGTACAAGGTGATCCCACCCGTCTTAGACAAATTTTAGTTAATTTAGTCGCTAATGCTCTGAAATTTACAGAACAAGGCTCTATTATAATTCAACTATCATTAGAAGAAAAACAGGAAAACTCACTTAAAATTCGCTTTGAAGTGAAGGATACAGGGATCGGAATTGCCCCAGAATATCAAGAAAAAATCTTTGAATCTTTTTGTCAAATGGATGCTTCAACTACCCGTAAGTATGGAGGCACAGGCTTAGGCCTATCCATTTGTCAGCAAATTGTCACCATGATGGGCGGAAAAATCGGAGTTGAAAGTGAGGTAAATAGAGGATCGACCTTTTGGTTTACCGTCACTTTAGCTCAACAAACTTCTCCCTTAATCGTGACAATTCCCACAAAACAATATTTAAAAGGTTTAAAATTATTAATTATAACTCATCATTTAGCCACCAAAAAAATATTAGAAAATTATGCTTTAGCATGGCAAATGGAAGTAAAAACAGCAACCACAATTCAAGAAGGTGTCAGCCATTTTTATGAAGCAAAATTAACATCTCAACCTTTTAATTTAGCAATTATTGAGATGCAATATCCCGATTTAGATCAGGCAATTTTGAGCCATTTAAGCAGTTTTCATCCTGAATTGGCTACCTTACAATGTCTATGGTTAATCAGTTTAGATCAACAAAATCAAATTAAAAATAATCACCCCTATTATCATTATTTAGTTAAACCAATTAAACCTTCAAAATTAGCAGATTCATTAATTAATTTAGCTCAAGGTTTAAGTGGAACAATTAACTCTAATTGGAAGGAAAATCAATTAATAGAAAAATCAGCCAATCTATTAGAAAATCAATTATTAGAAAGTTGTAATAGGCAAACTTTAAAACTTTTAGTAGTAGAAGATACCCCCATCAATCAAAAAGTTATCCTCAATCAATTAACAATTTTAGGTTATACGGCCGATGCAGTTAATAATGGACAAGAAGCTTTAAATTTATTAAATCAACAAAACTATGATTTAATTTTAATGGATTGTTTAATGCCCGAATTAGATGGTTATGAAACGACTAAATTATTACGTTTAAAAGAAGATGATCAACATCATTCAATTATTATTGCAATGACGGCCAATGCGATGAAAGGAGAAAGGGAAAAATGTATCAAAGCGGGGATGGATGACTATATTAGTAAACCCGTAGAATTAGATCATTTAAAAATAATTTTACAAAAATGGCAGGAATATTTATCAGAATCAAAAATTTCTAGTCTTGAGGCTTCACCTAATATTTATGATCGACATCAAGTGCCAATTAATTTTGCTAAAATTAACGAATTTGTTAAAAATGATTGGCAATTTAGACAAGAATTATTTATCACTTTTTTAGAAGATGCCGCTGTTTATCTTAAAAAAATTAAACAAGCAATTCTTCAACAAAATTTTGATCAAATTATTTATCATGCCCATCAATTAAAAGGTATTTCTAGTATGATTGCCCTTTATGATTTGCCAGAATTAGCACACCTACTTGAAACACAAGCCCAAGCAAATCAATTAGAAAATGAAACAGAATTAATCTTAAAAATGGAAAAAATTTTAGAAAAATTTAGGGATTTTGTGAGCCAAGAATCAAGCAATTCAATTAATAATTAAAGAAAATAAAAACTTAAAAAAGTGAACAAAAATGTTACAAAAATTAACAAAAAAAAACTTGACAAGTGGCCAGATAAAAACAATAATAGTGCTGAATTAAGGGGATCAACACTTAGGAAAAAAACCTAAACATTAACTAATTATAACTAGAAGTAATTGTTAATTAAAAAGCAAACATTAACCTTCTCTCCTTCGATTGATCCCTATCCTTAAACAATTATTAAATTAATAAGTGTAGAAATATGACAATAATTGAAGTTAAATCCCTTATGTTATTAGGAGAAATTAGTAATTTTCTTACAGATTATCCTTATGTTTTTGCCTTATTAGGGTTAGGCTTAATCGTTGTGTTAGTCAATATTTTCAATAAAAATGAAGTAAAATCTGTACAGGATTTATCACAAAAAGCCCTCCAAATTAAGGGACAAGTTTTTGATGAAATGCAAGAACAAACCACTAATTTAACCACAATAGCAAAGGAAAAAATTAATCAAGTCATTGAAGAATATAAGCGATTTCTTCCCTATGCAGAACAACTAGGATTGAAAGTACAAAGTTTTAATATTGAGGCAGGAGTTTTGCCAAAAATTGAAATGAGTTTACGAGGAAGTATTGATAGTATTGAAGTAGAAGCTATTGAAAAAATTAAATCAGAAAATCAAAATAATCAACTTATCTGTGCCGTTTTCAATGGAATTTTACTCGCTAAACAATGGAATGATTTGCTCTCATCTGTTTATATTGATATATTTAAAGATATTATCGTTGATATTAAGCTTGGTATTCCTCCTACGGTTGGGATTAGATTTCAATAAAATTTTGAAAGTGATTTGAAGGAATTATCAATCCTTTGAGGGTTAACTTTGAATAATTAATTCACTTTAAAATTGAGGTCAAAGTTAACAGTAAATCTTCAATCAATTGAACTAAAAATTGCATTTTTACCCCCATATAAAAAACAATCTGCCCTCCCTACGAAAATAGGGGCATTTTTTTTGTAAATTTTGATTAAATCATCAAAAAAAGGAAAACCGTATTCAAGGTACGGAAATTTACACTATGTAAGATTGATTAACATACTTCAAGATAGAGTTAAGTTAAATTAAGACAAACATTTTAACTAACAATCTTAACTTTAAATTTATTAATCTTATTTATATTTAGGAGATTCTTTTATGGGTAAAGTTGTGGGAATAGACTTAGGAACTACTAACTCCTGTGTCGCTGTGATGGAAGGGGGAAAACCCGTTGTTATTGCTAATGCCGAAGGTTTTAGAACTACTCCCTCCGTTGTAGCTTATGCGAAAAATGGAGATCGCCTTGTGGGTCAGATCGCCAAACGTCAAGCAGTAATGAACCCCGGTAACACTTTCTATTCAGTTAAACGCTTTATCGGACGTAAACATACAGAAATAACCAACGAAGCGACCGAAGTTTCCTATCAAGTGTTACAGGATGGTAACGGCAATGTAAAATTAGATTGCCCTTCAATGGAGAAAAAATTTGCACCTGAAGAAATTTCTGCTCAAGTTTTACGCAAATTAGTTGATGATGCGAGTAAATATTTAGGTGAACCTGTTACCGAGGCAGTTATTACCGTTCCGGCTTATTTCAACGACTCCCAACGCCAAGCTACTAAAGACGCTGGTAAAATTGCAGGTATTGAAGTAAAACGTATTATTAATGAACCTACGGCCGCTTCTTTAGCTTATGGTTTAGATAAGAAAAGTAATGAAACGATTTTAGTATTTGACCTTGGTGGTGGTACTTTTGACGTATCTATTTTAGAAGTGGGTGACGGTGTATTTGAAGTATTAGCCACTTCTGGAGATACTCACCTCGGTGGTGATGACTTTGATAAAAAAATTGTGGACTTTTTAGCCGATACCTTTAAGCAAACTGAAGGGATCGAGTTACGTCAAGATAAACAGGCTTTACAACGCTTAACTGAAGCGGCCGAAAAAGCGAAAATTGAACTTTCTAGCGTTACCCAAGCGGAAATTAATTTACCCTTTATTACCGCAACTCAAGACGGGCCGAAACATCTTGATACTACCTTAACCCGTGCTAAATTTGAAGAACTTTGCTCAGACTTGATTGATCGCTGTCGGATCCCCGTGGAAAATGCGATCCGTGATGCCAAAATTGATAAGTCTGCCATTGATGAAGTAGTCTTAGTGGGCGGATCAACCCGTATTCCTTCCGTAGTTGATGTAGTTGAAAAAATCTTAGGGAAAAAACCGAACCAAACCGTTAACCCTGATGAAGTGGTAGCTGTGGGCGCGGCCATTCAAGGTGGTGTGTTAGCAGGGGAAGTTAAAGATATTCTCTTACTTGACGTTACACCTTTATCCCTTGGTGTGGAAACCCTTGGCGGTGTCATGACCAAAATTATTCCCCGTAATACCACCATTCCTACCAAAAAATCAGAAACTTTTTCTACTGCGGTAGATGGTCAAACTAACGTAGAGATCCACGTTTTACAAGGTGAGCGGGAATTTTCTAAAGATAATAAGAGTTTAGGAACATTCCGTTTAGACGGTATTCCCCCTGCTCCTCGTGGTGTACCTCAGATCGAAGTTACCTTTGATATTGATGCTAACGGTATTTTACAAGTTACTGCTAAGGATAAAGGAACTGGTAAAGAGCAGTCCATCAGTATTACAGGTGCTTCTACTTTACCGGATCTGGAAGTCGATCGCATGGTGAAAGAAGCCGAAGCCAATGCGGCCGCCGATAAAGAGCGCCGTGAGAAAATCGATCGCAAAAACCAAGCTGATTCTTTAGTATATCAAGCAGAAAAACAACTGAAAGAATTAGGAGATAAAGTACCTAGTGCAGATAAAACTAAGGCTGAAAGTTTGATCAGTGACTTAAAAGACGCTGTCGCTAAAGAAGACGATGCCAAAATTCAAACTGTAATGCCTGAGTTACAACAAACTTTATACACGATCGGTAGCAATCTCTATCAACAAGCCGGAGGCGCTGAAGGTGGTTTTGATCCCAATGCGGCCGCAGGTGGTACAACTGGCGGTTCTTCCGATGGTGGCGATGATGTAATTGATGCTGAGTTTTCTGAGACTAAGTAGGCTCGATAAACTCTTTTATTTAACCCTCAAACCCTCTCTTTAATGAAAGAGAGGGCTTTTTTTTGATCATTGATCCCATTTTTTTTAGGTTAATACCATTTACAAAAAGTAAGTTCAGGGTTAGTATAGGAATAAATTAACAGGAGCAATAGTATGTCAGGAATATCAAAAATAGAAGTAATTGAATCAGCAGATACACTAAAAAATCTCATGAAACAACAAAAAACAGCTTTGAATTTTGCCAAAGTTCAAGCTTTATATCTTTGGAAAATTCAAGTGGCTGAAACGATCAGATACTTAGCGGTAATGATGGGGCGTAGTGAGAGAACAATTTACGAATGGTTTCACTTATATAAGACGGAAGGATTAGACGCATTATTACAAGAACATAATAAAACAGGAAGACCAAAAAAACTAGAGCTAGAAACAGTTGCTCTGGTCAAAAAAGAATTAAGTGAGCCTCAAGGATTTAACAGTTACCAAGAAATAAAAATATGGTTATTTACTTGTCAAGATATTGAGATAAGTTATACCACAATACATCAATTAGTGAGATACGAATTAGGGGCAAAATTAAAAGTACCACGTCCTTATCATGAGTATCAAAATGAAGGGGTAATATCCGTATTTAAAGAGTATTTACCCATAAGATTAAAAGGCATAATAGCTCAAATAAAAGAGAAATGGGGTGATACTAAAAATATTTGTTACTGGTGTCAAGATGAAACTAGATTAGGTTTTAGAACAGAATTAGGAAGGAAAATAACTTTAAAAGGAGTCAAACCAGAACAAGAATTACAATGGCATTATGACTATTATTATCTTTATGGATTAATCGAAGTAGAAAATGGCAAAAGTTTTTTCTATGAACTATCTCATTTTAATAGTGAATGCTTTGGTAAATATTTAACAGAATTTAGTAAAGAATATCCCGATGAGGTTCATATAATACAGTTAGATAATGCACCCTGTCATACTGCCAAAAAGTTAGAAGTACCTGAGAATATAATTTTGTTATTTCAACCACCTTATTGTCCAGAAGTAAATCCGATTGAAAGACTGTGGTTATATATCAAACAACAGTTAAAAAATATCTGGTTTAAGAACTTAGATGATGTCAAAAATAAAGTAGCTAATATCTTAAATAATTTACAAGAAGATTTTATCCTGTCTTTAGCAGGTTGGGATTATATTGTTAATGCTTTATCTGTGTAGCTACTTTTTGTAAATGGTATCAGTCTGAATTTACTTTATGTAAATGGTATAAGATAAAATAATAATGCCCATCTTATTAGTTGACAGTTAACAGTGGATAATTGACAATTGTTGACAAATCAACTAATTAAAAATTAAAAAATAAATGGATATTAAATCATTAATTAGAGATATTCCAGACTTTCCTAAAGCGGGGATTATTTTTCGTGATATTACCCCCTTATTAAGTCATGCCCAAGGCTTACGTTATACCATTGATCACCTAGCACATCAATGTAAAATTAATAATTTAAACCCCGATCTTATTGTAGGAATGGAGTCAAGAGGATTTATTTTTGCTCCTGCCTTAGCCTATCATTTAGATGCGGGTTTTGTACCTGTTAGAAAACCCGGAAAATTACCGGCCGCCGTGCATACGGTAGAATATGAATTAGAATATGGTACGGATCAATTAGAAATTCATCAAGATGCGGTAGAAACTGAAAAAAAAGTGTTAATTGTTGATGACTTAATTGCCACTGGAGGCACGGCTAAAGCCACGGCCGAATTATTACAAAAATTAGGTTGTGAAGTGTTAGGTTTTGCTTTTATTATTGAATTAAAAGATTTAAAAGGTAGGGAAAAATTACCTGATTTACCTATCATTTCTTTAGTCCAATATTAACTTTAATCTTAGTGTTATTAGTTATTAGTTATTTATCAACTATCCATTATCAATTATCAATTAATAATTATGGCCAATCCATTTTTAAATTCAATAAAAAAAAAGCCAATCAATTTATCAATTTTAACTAATGATACCACTCTTTATATAATTAAAAGATTATTAGAAGCAATTTTAACCCTATTATTAGCTTCAGCTTTATGTTTTTTTATCGTACAATTAGCCCCCGGAGATGTGCTATCTCAACTTAAACTTGATCCCAAAATTTCTGAAGCAACTTTAAACGCCTATCGTCAAGATTTTGGCTTAGATCAACCTTTAATTACCCAATATTTTCTCTGGTTAAAAAAAGTTATTTTTGAGTTTGATTTTGGTCAAAGTTTTGCTAATTCCCGTTCCGTTTCTGATCTAATTCAAGAACGGGTTTTAAATACCCTTTTATTAGCAATTTCTTCTATTATTGTCACATGGGCGATCGCCATTCCATTAGGTATTATTAGTGCGGTTAAACAAAATACTTTAATTGATAAAAGTTTGAGGGTAATTAGTTATATTGGTCAAGGTTTTCCTAGTTTTATTACCGCCTTAATTTTATTGTTTTTTGCCCAAGTCACTAGCCCTTTATTTCCCGTTGGAAATATGACCAGTATTAACTTTGATAATTTCTCATTGTTAGGGAAAATTTTAGATTTAATTTGGCATAGTATTTTACCAATTATTGCTTTAAGTATTACCAGTTTTGCCGGATTACAAAGATTAACGAGAGGTCAATTATTAGACGTATTAAGACAAGACTATATTCAAACAGCAAGAGCCAAAGGATTACCTGAAAATAAAGTAATTTATGTTCATGCTTTACGCAATGCAATTAATCCTTTAATTACCCTTTTAGGCTTTGAATTTGCTAGTTTATTAAGTGGTTCTTTTATTGCTGAATATTTCTTTAATTTTCCGGGTTTAGGACGTTTAATTTTACAATCAGTACAGGCACAAGATTTATATTTAGTGATGGCTAGTTTAATGATGGGGGCGGCCATGTTAATTTTAGGTAATTTATTAGCTGATTTACTCTTAAAAATCGTAGACCCACGCATCAAACTGGAAAATTTAGACTAAAATAAATTAAGTAATAACTAATAAGTAGTAAGTAATAATTCATTAGAAAAAAAACTTGATTAGAATTAAATATGTTAAAATTTATTTAATTTAATGATCATTAAACAGGTTAAATGATTTGATGTAAAATAGTAATATCAAAAAAGAAAAAACATTATTGATAAGGAACTAAAAAAATGATTAGTTGTCCTAATTGTCAACATCAAAATCCCGATGGTGCTACTCAGTGTGAAGCCTGTTATACCCCTTTACCTGTTGGGAATGTACAATCAAATCTAGGTAGTAATTGCCCTAATTGTGGGGCAGAGATCGAAACTAATGCTACTTTTTGCGGTCAATGTGGATTTAATTTAATTCCCACGGCCGTTAGTGAAATTGAACAGGAAAGTTCAATTCCCGCCACTGTGAGTCTTTCTTCTGCGGCGCAAGCTGAGTTAGAAGCCCAACATCAACCTCCTACCCCTGTCACATCTTCATCTATTCCGGATCCCGATCCCATCACTTTAGTAGAAAATCCAGTCAGTCAAACTCCTGTAGCTACGGGTAGTGCCACTCGATTACAGATCCAAACTGCCAGTTTATTTCATGTGCAAACAAGCACAAAAATTGAAATTCAACAAAATTTATCTGTAATTCATATTGGTAAGCCCAATGAACAAATCCCCCCTGACATAGACGTTTCCGGTTTTCCTAACTCGGAAATTGTCTCTCGGATCCATGCGGATATTAGAGTAGAAGGAGATTCTTTCTATATTGAAGATGTGGGCAGTTCTAATGGCACATATATCAATCATACGCCTTTATTAGCCGGAAATCGTCATCGTTTACGGCCAGGCGATCGCATCGGATTAGGCAAAGGTGATAAAATGACTTTTATTTTTCAAATGTCCTAAAGCCCTCACCCCCTTCTCCCAAGGGAGAGGGGGAATAATTGGTAATAAATTAATTGAAAAAAAGTAAAATAAAAAAATAATTTTTATTAATTAACAATTATGCGCAAAAATTGGCAAATTGGTTCATTATTTGGGATTCCTTTTTTTGTTGACTCTAGTTGGTTTATTATTTTAGCTCTTGTTACTATTGTCAATGCAAATGATATTAATACCAGTAGTTTAAATCTGTCTGGATTTTTTGGATGGCTAACAGGTTTAGTCATGGCTTTATTATTATTTATTTCCGTTTTATTACATGAATTAGGTCATAGTTTAGTTGCCCAATCCCAAGGAATTAAAGTTAATTCAATTACTTTATTTTTATTTGGTGGAGTGGCCTCTTTAGAAAAGGAATCTAATACCCCAAAACAAGCTATTCAAGTGGCCATCGCCGGCCCGATTGTTAGTTTTATTTTATTCGGAATTTTTTGGATTTGTACCCAATTTTTATCCCTTAATAATGTTTTTGGTAATATTACTTTAGAAGTAGCAAGAATTAATTTAGTTTTGGGAATATTTAATTTAATTCCGGGCTTACCTTTAGATGGTGGCCAAGTTTTAAAAGCTATGATCTGGAAAGTTACAGGCGATCGTTTTAAGGGGATGGAATATGCAGGAGTTAGTGGTAAAATATTAGGCTGGATAGGGGTATCACTAGGCTTTATTATTATCTTTTTAAGTAGTGATTTAAGTGGTATTTGGTTAACATTAATTGGTTGGTTTATTTTACGCAATGCAACAGTTTATGAACAAGTGGCAATTTTACAAAAAATGATTGTAAATTTAACGGCTCAAGATGTAATGATGCGTAAATTTAAAGTATTAAATGGCCAGTTAACTATTAGAAATTTTACGGAAGAATATATCTTAAATAATTTAGGTTATCCCGCACCCTACTTCGTAGCTTCTCAAGGGCGTTATCGTGGTTTATTAAAAATAAATGATTTACAAAATATTGAAAGGAGTCAATGGGAAAGTTTAACTTTAAATGAAATTATCCACCCTTTAAATACTATTCCTTCAGTAACAGAAAATACCCCTTTATATCAAGTTATTTTAAAGTTAGAAGACATTAAAACAAAAGATTTTTATCTTACCGTTTTATCACCGGCCGGGGCTGTTTCAGGTGTGATCGATCGCTGTGATATTGTCAAAGCAATTGCCCAAAAAAGGGATTTATTAATACCTGAATTTGAGATGGAAAAAGTTAAACAAGATCATGTTTATCCCCTTGGTTTACAATTAGATTTAATTGCAAAAACCCTTAAATCAATTAATAATTGATAATTAATATTTAATAATAAATAACCAATAACAAATAACAATGACATTACAAAGAGAAACTATTGTAGCGATCGCATCAGCCGTTGTGCCTCAACAGGGTAGTATCGGGATTGTGAGATTATCAGGGGAAAAAGCCCTTGCGATCGCACAAACATTATTTCACCCCTGTGGCTCACAAAAGTGGGAATCCCATCGGATTTTATACGGCCATATCAAAGACTCTAAAACCTCTCAAATTGTAGATGAAGCCCTCTTATTAATAATGAAAGCCCCTCGATCGTTCACCCGTGAAGATGTGATCGAGTTTCATTGTCATGGGGGGATCATCCCTGTGCAACAAGTATTACAGTTATGTTTGGAAAATGGGGCAAGATTGGCACAGGCAGGAGAATTTACTTTAAGAGCTTTCCTCAATGGTAGGATTGATCTAACTCAGGCCGAAAGCGTGGCCGAACTTGTCAACGCCCAATCACCCCAATCTGCTCAAATCGCTTTAGCCGGATTACAAGGGCGATTAGCCCAACCTATCCGCACCTTGAGAAACACTTGTTTAGATATTTTAGCCGAAGTTGAGGCCAGAATTGATTTTGAAGAAGATTTACCTCCTTTAAATGAAAATAAAATAAAACAGAGCTTAAACTCAGTATTAGATGAAGTTAATCAGATTTTAGCTACGGCTGATCGGGGGGAATTGTTACGATCAGGCTTAAAAGTGGCGATTTTAGGTCGTCCCAACGTGGGAAAATCCAGTTTATTAAATGCTTGGAGTCAGAGCGATCGAGCGATCGTCACTGATTTGCCCGGCACGACAAGGGATGTGGTAGAATCTCAATTAGTGGTTAAAGGCATACCCATTCAAGTGTTAGATACGGCAGGGATTAGAGCCACTAGCGACACCGTAGAAAAAATAGGGGTTGAGCGATCGCTCAATCTGGTGCAAAAAGCAGATTTAATTTTATTTACTATTAATTATGAAGAAGGTTGGACAAAAGAAGATACAGAAATTTACGAAAAAATAAAAGATCGGCCTTTAATTTTGGTGATTAATAAATGTGATTTACAGCCATCTAAATTATTAGAAAATATCCCAAAAATTAAGCATCAAGTTAATACAGCAGTGGCCTTAAATCAGGGAATAGAAGAATTAGAAAATGCAATTTTAAAGGCAATAAAAGCTCAAGAAATTACGGCTTTAGACGTAGATTTTGCCATTAATCAAAGACAGAAAGGGGCTTTAATTAGAGCAAAAACGGCTTTAATGCAAGTACAAGAAACAATCAATAATCAATTACCTTTAGATTTTTGGACAATTGATCTAAGAAGTGCTATTTCAATTTTTGGGGAAATAACTGGAGAAGAAATCACAGAATCAGTTTTAGATCGAATTTTTAGCCATTTTTGCATTGGGAAATAAGGCTTTATATTTAAAGTAATGATTAACATTTTTGGTAATCATTAAAACCTCAAAAATAGCTTAAAAATTTTTTAATAAGTGAATACTAAGTAAAGAGAAATAGAATTAATTTCTATCATTATTTCCTTTGAAAAAATACTCTTTTAATGATAAATTAAGATTGTCACATTCAAAAAATACTGATGTCTTTTACCGAAAAAACAATTAAAGTTAATCAAGATCAATGGTTTTACCGAGAAAGTGAGTCAACGGAAGTCACCTCAAACATTGTCTTTTTGCATGGTATTCCTGCCCATAGTTATTGTTGGGGTGAAATGTTAACCGCCGTTGGTGAGCAAGGTTTTCGCGCGATCGCTCCAGACTGGCTTGGAGCAGGTTGTTCTACTCATCCTGACAAACGAGATTTTAAATATACCCCAGATGCTTATATAGATAAACTTTCAGACTTTTTAAATCAATTAGAAATCAAAGAATGTTTTTTAGTGGTACAAGGATTTTTAGGCTCAGTAGGTATTCAGTATGCCCTGCGAAATCCTCAGCAAATTAAAGGTTTAATTATTTTAAATACCCCCCTTTCAACCGAGGCAAAATTGCCTTGGATGATGAAACAGTGGACAATTCCCCTTGCTGGAGATATGTTAACTCAGGATCCTCTGTTAGTAGATCGTACCCTTGAAGGTGGAAGCGGTTTTATTATTTCCGATGAGCATTTAGACCTTTATCGTAAACCGTTTTTAAAAAGTTCTAGTGCGGGGCGATCACTATTAGCAATTAGTAAAAATTTACAACTATCTCAATCAATGTTAGAAATTGAAAAAGGCTTATCAAATTGGGAAAAACCCACTTTAATAATTTGGGGAAAAGATGATCCTTGGTTATCAATTGAACCCGTAGAAAAATTAGCTAAAAAAGATAATTTTCAATTAATAATTTTACCCGAAGCGAAACATTATCCCCAAGAACATTGGGCGAAAGAAATTAATGAAGAATTAGTCAAATTTTTATTAAGAAAAAAATAATTAATTAATTGGTCATTGGTCATTTATTAAATTAATATAATAGTAGATCAAGCTTCTATAGCTTGATTATTTTAATATTTTTATTAATATAATTAAACCAAAAAATATGAAGAAAATTTTAAATTTTACCCTAAGTACCACTTTCATGATAGCATCAGGTATGATGGGGCGAATTATGACCGTAAACGCTCAAATTAGCCAAAAATTAAACCTATCCTATCCCCCTCAAAACCATCAAACTACCGCCAATCACATCTTTTTCATTGGCACAGCCTCCCCCGAAGGTGACGTTTTAATTAATAATCAAAAAATACCCCGTAGTAATGCCGGCCATTTTGCGCCTAGTTTTCCCTTACAACTAGGAGAAAATCATTTTACCATTCGCCATCAAAATGAAGAAATAAATATTACAATTACCCGTTTAAATAATCAAATTGAAGTGCCACAGGGGGTAACATTTGCTAATAATAGTTTAATGCCTAATCTTGACATTAGTAAACTGCCCAATGAGTTAATTTGTTTTAGTGCCGTAGCCCCTCAAAACGGAGAAGTTTTTGTTAATTTAGCCAATCAGAAAATACCCCTATTTCCTCAACAACAAAATATCCAACTTCCTGAAAATTCAGCAGTTTTAACAGGTAATAATCAACCAATTTCATCTAATATTGAAACCTATCAAGGTTGTACAACTTTTTATCAAATTGGGGAATTAGGTTATCCTATTTTTAATCTTAACTTAAATGGACAAGAAAATCAACAACAAGGTACAGGAAAAATTAGTATAATTTCTCCCTATCATACCGTGATTGAAGTAATAGCTGAAAATGCCATTACTCGCACAGGTTCAAATAGTAATTATTCCCGTTTAACTCCCTTACCACAAGGCACAAGAGCATCTGTTATAGGCTCAGAAGGTGACTGGTTAAGATTAGATTATGGTGGATGGATTAAAAAAGAAGATACCAGAATTATTCCTAATGCCATTCCACCACAAACCATAATTAGAAGTATTAAAGCAGAAGAAAAAGAAGGACAAACTGATATAATTTTCCCTTTACAAACACCCGTACCAATTAATATTAATCAGGGTAGTAACACTTTAACTTTAACCCTTTATAATACCATTGCCCAAACTGATACAATTTATATAGATGATGATCCCTTAATTGAAAGATTAGACTGGCAACAAATTACCCCTAATTCTGTACAATATACCTTTCATTTTAAAACAGATCAACAATGGGGTTATAATGTCAAATATGATCAAACAAGTTTAGTGCTTTCTTTGCGTCATCAGCCCCAAATTAATAGTCAATCTTTATCTGATGTTACTATCTTATTAGATCCTGGCCATGGTGGCTCAGAAAGTGGAGCGATTAGCCCAACAGGTTACGCCGAAAAAGATGCAAATTTAGTTATTTCTCAATTATTAAAACAGGAATTAATTAAGAGAGGAATTAAAGTTATAATGACAAGAGAAAGTGATCAAACTTTATCATTAAATGAGAGAATTAATATTATTAATCAAACTCAACCAACTATTGCTATTTCTTTACATTATAATGCTTTACCCGATCAGGGAGATGCGTTAAATACAAGGGGAATAAGTACATTTTGGTATCATCCCCAAGCCCATTCTTTAGCGGTTTTTTTAGAGAATTATTTAGTGGAAAATTTACAGCGTAATTCCTATGGAGTATATTGGAATAATTTAGCTTTAACTCGTCCCACAATTGCGCCCTCGGTGCTGTTAGAATTAGGTTTTATTATTAATCCTGAAGAATTTGAATGGATTTCTAATCCTAATAAACAACAAAAGTTAGCTGAAGTTTTAGCTGATGGGATCGTTCAATGGCTTGTCAATCAAGGTTAAAATACAATTATTAGTTTAATTTAGATTGGAAAGGGTAGGGGCTTTTAAAGTTTTTAAAAATATTTATATATTATGTTAAATTTATTAGAAAAATTAGTTAATCAAAATCATCTTAATTTAGCAGAATTAGAGTTATTATTATCTGATGAATTGACCATTAAAAATAATCCCTTTAATCTTAATCAAAATAATGCTTTAGAACAAATTAAAATTAGGGCTAATTTATTAATTAATTTATATCCTGAAATAGTTAATCTTTGTGATCAATTTAATTTGAAAAATCAAGAGTTAATTCTTAAATTATTATGGAATTTATGGCTACCTTTAGCTTTACAAATTGCCCAGAAAAAAGCAAAATCAAATCAAGTTTTGATTCAAGGAATTTTAGGCAGTCAAGGTACAGGAAAAACAACTTTAACTAAAATTTTAATCTTAATTCTTGAATTTTTAGGTTATCAAACTATTAGTATTTCCCTTGATGATTTTTATAAAACCTATCAAGAAAGACAAGAATTATTAACATTTGATCCCCGTTTAATTTATCGAGGCGCTCCTTTAACCCATGATCTTAAATTAGCTTTAAATTTATTTAATAGTTTAGAAGACAAAAATATCACTCAAATTTTAATCCCTCGCTTTGATAAATCGGCTTATCATGGCATAGGAGAAAGAAGTCATTTTGAAAGTATTAATAAACCTGATATTATTTTATTTGAAGGTTGGTTTGTTGGTGTAAGATCAATAGATGAAAGTAATTTTGATCAGCCCCTTGATCCTATTTTAACAGCAGAAGATCGCCAATTTGCTAAAGATAATAATGAGCGTTTAGGGGAATATTTGCCCCTCTGGGAAAAATTAGCTAGTTTAATTATTTTATGGCCTCAAAATTACCGTTTTAGTTTACAATGGCGTAAGGATGCTGAACAAAAAATGATCGCTGAGGGTAAAACGGGAATGGGCGATCGAGAAATAGAAAATTTTGTTAATTATTTCTGGCGATCGCTCCATCCTGAATTATTGATTAAACCTTTAACTAAAAATCCTAATTTAGTTGATTTAGTCATTGAAATTAATCAAGATCATTTACCTGAAAAAATTTATCAACCGTAGAGACTTAACATGGTATGTCTCGATAATAAATATTTAAAATTATTGATCAAAAATTATTATTAATGTTTACAGGTTTAATTCAAAGTTTAGGTAAAATTGAAGCTTCTAATGAAGATCAATTTATTATTAAAATTGACAAAGATCAACCCCAAATTATACTTAAAGATTTAGAAATAGGTGATAGTGTGGCGGTTGATGGGGTTTGTTTAACAGTAGAATCAATTTTAAACAATGGTTTTATTGCCACTGTTTCTCCTGAAACTTTAAAACGTACTACTTTAGGTCAAAAAAATCAAGTTTCACCTGTTGTTAATTTAGAAACTTCTTTAAGAATGGGAAGTAAATTAGGGGGGCATTTTGTAACAGGCCATGTGGATGGAATAGGCTGTTTAAAATCATCAATTAAAACCGATCAAGCATGGGAATTAATTTTTACCTTTCCCCCTCTTTTACAACAACAATGGCAAGATTTTATAGCCCCCTATCTTGTTATTAAAGGCAGTATTTCTGTTAATGGTATTAGTTTAACTATAGCCGACTGTGATCCGTTAGGAAATTGGTTTAAAGTGGCGGTAATTCCTCACACTTATCATCACACAAATTTGGCTTATTTAAAAGTAGGAAATCTGGTTAATTTGGAGGGTGATATATTAGGTAAATATGTGGAAAAATTGTTAAAACATCATCAAATTACTAAACAACAAACTGAAAATATCTCATTAGAATTTTTAACAGAAAATGGCTACATCTAACCCCTATTCATGGCTAGAAAAATCCCTTGATACTATCAAAAAAGCTAACTGGTATCGTCAAGTTAAAACTATTGATAGTTTACCCGCTTCAACTATTACAATTAATGGCAAAAATTTGATTAATTTTGCTAGTAATGACTATTTGGGCTTGGCTGGTGATCCCAGACTGCAACAGGCGGCGATCGCAGCTATTGAAAAATATGGCACGGGTAGCACGGGATCACGTCTTTTAACGGGCGATCGCCCCTTACATCAAGAGTTAGAAAGCTCGATCGCCGCCTTCAAACAGACGGAAGATGCGATCGTTTTTAGTTCCGGTTATTTGGCGAACATCGGTACTATTACCGCCTTAGTGGGGGCAAAAGATTTAATTTTAGGGGATGAATATAATCACTCTAGCCTGAAAAATGGAGCAAAATTGAGCAAAGCCACGATAATTGACTATTTACACTGTAATATGGCTGATTTACGTCAAAAATTAGAGGAAAATCGCTCAAAATACCGCCGTTGTTTGCTTACCACCGACACGGTTTTTAGCATGGATGGTGATATTTGTCCTCTTTCTGAGCTTTTTGAGTTATCACAATCCTATGATTGTATGTTATTAGTGGATGAGGCTCATGGTACTGGTGTAATGGGAGCAACAGGGGCAGGAGTGGTAGAACAGTTTAATTGTACGGGGAAACCTCTGATTCAAATGGGAACATTAAGTAAAGCTTTAGGAAGTTTAGGAGGTTATGTAGCCGGAAGTAAAATTTTAATTGATTATTTGCGAAACCGTGCGGCCACATGGATTTATACTACAGGGTTATCCCCCGCCGACACCGCCTCGGCCTTAGAAGCTATTAAAATTATCGAAAAAGAACCGCAAAGACGGGCTAAATTATGGAAAAATGTAAACTCTTTAAAAGAAATATTTAAAGATATAAAATTATTACCCTCCCAATCTCCTATTATTTGTTTACCCTTAAAAACACCTGAAGAAGCCTTAAACATAGCAGAAATTTTAAAAAATAAAGGTATATTAGCTCCGGCTATTCGCCCTCCCACCGTACCCACAAGCCGGATCCGCTTTTCAGTGATGGCCACCCACAATCAAGAACAAATAAAAATGTTAGAAATATTAAAAAATAGACTTATTTTTTAACTTTAAATTTAACTTTAAAAAAGCCAGATTGAAAAAATTAAGCTTTTTTAATTAATCAACTACTCAATTTTTAAAAACCGCTAAATTTTCAACTTTTCTTAAGATTAATTACCTTAATTAATCTTATAATTAATAATCATAATTGTATTAAAATATTCAGCCAAAAATGACAGAATTAACCAATAATCAACAGGCGATCGCTCAACTATTAAACGAATTATTAAACAAAGAAGATCAAATTTTTGTACAAAAAACAATCATGGGCAAAACAGAAGCTTATTTAGGCTCAGTTACATTAGAATGGTTAGCAAATAAAGTGAAATTTGCCACGGAATTGCCTCTTTTTCAACAGAAATTTAATCAATTAAATAATAATATTATTCGAGATGCTCAAACCGTTGAAGAATTACAGCAACGCCCCTTAGACTGGTCACGTCAAGCGGATCTGGCTCAATATTTAATCGCTAGAAAAAATCATAAATTTCCCGCCATTTTAGTTGTGATGACTAGCCCTTGGGTTGATGATCCCCATAGCCCCCACTGGGATCAACAAGGTAGGGCGAAAACCTCTGTTACCTCTTTTCAAGCCTTAGACTCTCAAGGTGATCTGGGTTTATTAGATACCTCACAATCCTACTCTATTTTTGCCCTTGATGGTCAACATCGTTTAATGGGGATTCAAGGTTTAATTCAATTAATTAGTACAGAACAACTACCAAAATACAATAAAGAGAAAAAACCTACGGGTTTAATTATTAAATTAGAGGATATAATCAAAATTTATCAAATTAAGAAAGAAGATATTAAAAAATTAGTGAAAGAAAAAATCGGAATTGAGTTAATTCCGGCGGTAATTAAGGGAGAAACTAGAGAAGAAGCCAGAAGAAGGATTCGCTCCATTTTTGTTCACGTTAACTTAATGGCGGTGAATCTGAGTAAAGGGCAGTTAGCCTTATTAAATGAGGATGATGGCTTTGCGATCGCCGCTCGAAAAATAGCGGTTGCTCATCCTCTTTTACGAGATCAACAGGAGCGAAAACCCCGTGTTAACTGGGATAGTGCAACGGTAGCCAGTAAATCTACGGTTTTAACCACACTTCAGGCTTTACAGGAAATGGCAACTAAATATTTAAGTTATCCCTTTCCCCACTGGAAACCCTCAGCAATCGGCTTAATTCCTCTGCGTCCAGAATCAGAGGAATTAGAGGCAGGGTATCAACTATTAAATCAACTTTTTGATCATTTAGCCAAACTGCCCAGTTATCAAAGGTTAGAAGATAGTGATACCCCTGAGTTAAGGCGTTTTAGTCAGGAAAAAGGAGGAGGAGAGGGGAATATTTTATTTCGCCCCGTTGGTCAAATTGCGGTTGTTCAGGCGATCGCTATGTTAAAATTTGTACATCAATTAAGTTTAGAAATAATTTTTAAAAAACTATCACAATATGATCGAAATGGAGGCTTTAGTGGGATGGAATATCCCCAATCTTTATGGTATGGAGTCTTATATAATGGCAATAAAAGGAGGATTCAAGTATCAGGAAAAGATTTAGCCAGTAAATTATTAGTTTATTTAATAAATGGCTCAGAAGACCAATTAGAAAAGGCAAAATTGAGACAAAATTTAGCATTCGGTAGAAGTATTAATGACCATCAATCTATTGATTTTAATGGCAAAATTATTAATTCAAAAAATATTCAATTACCCGATTGTTTATAATATTTTGTTCTAATATAGCAGTTCTAAATTAGTCGTGACAAAATTTGGAGCAGAGTCTTTTCAAAGTCGGGGTAAAAAACAATTATTAGTTCAATAAATTGAACGATTTATGTTAGCAATAAAATTAATTTCATTGCGAGTTAATTCTTAAAAGTTGACCCTGAAAGTATTAATCTCCCCTTGAAATCAATTTCAAGGCTAATAGTGATCGTTCAATAAATTGAACTCATTTATAAAAATGGCATAAGGTAACAAATCAAATTTTATTTTTGACTAATACTTAATTGATAAGTTTTAGGTTGATTTTCCATTAACATAACTTCAATAATATAATCACCTTTTTCTAAAACAATCTCTTTTAATTCACCATTAGTAGAATTAGATAAACTTTTTTGATTACTTTTATTAATAATTGAAAGTGAAATTTCCCGATCTTTAGTAACAGGATTTAATTTAAAATTAAAAATAGTCTTTTCATTAACTTGAGCCTGATATTTTTTAGTTTTAATCTCAGGAGATAAAGCAATATTTTGATCTATAACTTTTGAAGAACCAGCCTTAATTATTATTACTTGATTATCCGGTAAACCTGTTACAATCATAGGAGGTTTAATAACTTCTTGAGGTGTTTTAGTGGGTGTTGGTGTCGTAGTGGGTGCGGGAGTTATCGTAACTTGATTTGTAACTTGATCAGAAGATTTTAAAAATTGATTAGTTAAAATTTCTAATTGATTTGTAATCGTTTCACTATTTAAACCTAAAGCCGAAGCAACTAAAGCAATTAAGCCATATTTATAACGATTAAATTGACCAATAAAATGTTGTTTAAGTAAAGATTTTTCTTCAGAAATAATAGTTTCAACCTTAACTTTTTTCTTTTGAGAATTAACAGGTAAAAATTCATTGCGATGACGGTTACAAAATTGACATTGATCCTGATAATTAATTACTTCAGGATGAAAACCCCCATATTCCAAGCCCCCCGTACATTTCCAAGGGCTATTATTTATTTCATTTGTCTCCTCAACCATAATTTTAATGTCTCCTTTGCTCCTACTTTTAAATAGTTTATCATCATTAGTTTAACTTAATTTAACAAATTTAATAAAAAAATAAGATATTTTTGCACAAAAATCTGTTAACCTCAAAAGTAGAATTAATTAAAAAAAACATAGATTATTAATTACAATGATGGAAAAATTATACGAAGGTAAAGCCAAAATTATTTATCCTACGGAAAATCCTCATATTTTCTTAAGTTATTTTAAGGATGATGCAACCGCTTTTAATGCCCTCAAAAAAGGTCAAATTAAAGGTAAAGGTGTAGTTAACTGTGTCGTATCTTCCGCTTTATTTCAATGGTTAGAATCCCAAGGTATTTTAACACATTTTATTGAACAAATTAGTGACAATGAAATGAAAGTTCATGCCGTTAAAATTATTCCTTTAGAAGTAGTAATTAGAAATATTGCCGCCGGAAGTTTATGTAAACAAACGGGTTTATCCCAAGGTAAAATATTACCGTTTCCTTTAGTTGAATTTTATTTAAAAGATGACGCTTTAGGAGATCCTTTATTAACTAAAGACCGGATTTTAATATTAGAAATAGTTACGGAGGAACAATTAGAAAACTTAAAACAAACAGCATTAAAAATTAATCAATATTTACAACAATTTTTCAATTCCTGTCAGATTACCCTAGTAGATTTTAAATTAGAATTTGGTTTAGATCAACAAGGAAATTTACGATTAGCCGATGAAATAAGCCCCGATACTTGTCGTTTATGGGATCAAACTCAAAGCGATCCTACAGGTAAAATAATGGATAAAGATCGTTTTCGCCAAGATTTAGGAGACGTGGAATCAGCTTATCAAAGAGTACAAGAAAGGGTATTAAATCAGCTTTCAACTATTAATAATTAATTATTGATTATTGGTACAGGCACAATACCTGTACCACTTCTGACTTTTTCTTGACATCGTGTAAAAATAACACTATAATAAAAGTGTAAAAAATACACAATCAAGAGGTAATGGCTATGTCTGAGTCAATCAATATTAACAGTCTGTTTCAGTCGGCACATCAAGACGGTTTGCTCTCCACCGCCTCTTTACAAGCATTAGATGTGAATGATATTGGGCTACAAATACAGGCAGGGCTAGGCATCAGCGTAGATGATGTGATGTCTTCGGAGGTGGTACTTGTTACCATTATGCCCGATGACTCCGGCTCGATCGTCTACAGTAAAAATACTCAAGCCGTGCGTGGAGGTCATAATGCGGTTTTAGATTCTTTAAGTCAATCAAAACAGAAAGATAACATTTTAATTCACAATCGTTATCTCAATGGCTTTGTTTTATATCCCTATTGTCCCATTGATCAGGCCATTCGGATGGATACGAAAAATTATAACCCTAACGAGGGTACGCCCCTTTATGATCAAACTTTAGTCTTACTGGGTACAGTTTTAGCGAAAACTCAGGAATTTTCTGATAACGGTGTACCAGTGCGATCGGTAACATTAATTATTACTGATGGGGCGGATGCCCATTCCGTTAAAGCTACGGCTAAAACTGTAGCATCAGTAATCTCTGATATGCTACGCTCAGAAAATCATATTATTGCCGCAATGGGTATTGATGACGGTTACACCGATTTTCGTCAAGTCTTTAAAGACATGGGCATTAGAGAAGAATGGATCCTAACCCCTGCCAATAGTGAAAGTGAGATTCGTAAAGCCTTTCAAATCTTCTCTCAGTCAGCCGTAAGGGTATCCCAAGCGGCCGGCAATCTTAATTCTTTAGGAGGTTTTGGGAGTTGAAACAATTTCTAAATAGCTTAAAAGCCAATTAACAGCAGTAGCACGGCGAGTATGTCTAGGAGTAAAAGTACCAATTTTATATCCTTTAAACCCTAATTTTTCCTTTAATAATTGTTTATTAGGTTTAGGAATGGAACGAGTTAATTTAACCGTTGGGGGACGATTAGCGATAAAATCAGGAGGCAGTGGATATTCTTCAAACCAACTAGGATCACAGCCAATAAAATCATATTTTTGCGTATGATCATTAAAGCGATAACCTAAGTAATACCACAATAATTGATTAACGGTTTGATCGTCTATTTCTTCATTCAAAATAGCCCAGAATGTTTGATCATTTAAAGGAGGTAAATTTGACATTGTTTATTATCGGTTAGAATTAACTATTAATGATTTATTATTAATGATTAATTGTCAATTGTAAAGTCGTGATAAACTTGTTATAATACTCACATAGCAGACCTAAAAAGAGTTAACTTGATTGGCCAAGATTAATTTAGAACTGCTATATTTCAATTTTTAAGCTATTAATTTAACTGATCTAAACCGTGTTCAAAAAAAGTTTTTCTCCTCTCACCTTATCTCTAGCCAGTAGTTTACTACTCACTGGTTTTGTTTTTCCCTCTTTAAGTTATGCTCAAACTAATCAACCTTTATTAATTGCCCAACGTAATAATAACACTCAACAATTAAGAGAACTCCTTAGACAAGCAAAAGAATATGTGGACGCAGGAAGATATAATGAAGCCATCTCATTATATCAACAGGCTTCCGTTTTAGACCCTCAAGACCCGAAAATTTTTTCAGGGATCGGTTATTTACAAGCCCAACTAGGTAATTTTCGAGAAGCGGCCAATGCCTATCAAGAAGCGGTTAATTTAGACCCTAATAATGCTAATTTTTATTATGCACTCGGTTATAGTTTGGCTAATGGTGGCGATAATAATGGGGCAATAAACGCTTATAATCGATCCTCTCAACTTGCTCCTAATAATTTACAAAATTATATCGCTTTAGGTGCAATATATTTAAGCCAAAGTAATTATAATGGAGCAATTAATGCTTATCAAAGAGTGATTGATTTAGAACCTAATAACATAGACGCTCATGTATTAATCGCAAAAGCTCTGATTCAAGAACAGGATTATTCAGAAGCAGTTAATTTTATTCAAGACGCAATTCGTCAATTTTCTAATAATAGTGATCTTTATTTACAATTAGGAATTGCTTATATTAAGCAAGGGAATATAGATCAAGGGATGAATGCCTTAGATCAAGCTACCCGTCTTAATCCTAACAATGCACAAGTATTATTAACGATCGCTCAGATGTTAAAAGCTCAGAATAATTATGAGGATGCTTTAGAGGCTTATCAGAGGGCTTTTCGCCTAAATCCTCAATCTATTGATGCACAAGCAGGAATCGGTGAAATTTATTTAGCACAGCAAAATTATATTTATGCCATTGTCAGTTATTTAACTTTAGCCGATTTAGCCCCTAATGATCCGGGAGTTTATTATAATTTAGCTTTAGCTTTAAGGGGGCGTAACCGCAATCAAGAGGCGATCGAGGCCTTATCTAAATCCTTACAATTATATCAAAATGAAGGCAATACTCAAGGAGCAAGACGCGCCCAAGAATTATTAAATCAGTTAAGAAATTAATTATTATTGATCACTCACTGGTCACTGTGTTAGCCCGTGTTTGAGAGCAAAACGCACCAACTCGGTGCGACTATTAGTATTAGTTTTGCTGAATAAACGGCTAACATATTTTTCCACATTGCGCACACTGGTATTTAATTCCTTTGCAATTTCTTTATTCATTAAACCCTGTGCCACTAAGTCTAAAACACTTTGTTCCCTTGGAGTTAATTCCACAGCGATCGGACTAGGAGTAGTAGTTAAAACCGACTGAGAGCCTAATAATCTTTTAATATCCTTAACTTCCTGAAATAACTGCCCTAACTGATCCTGATTAACATTTGACTCCGTTTGAATTTTGCGCCGTTGTAAAATATTTTTAACCATAGCCACCAACTCATCAGGATCAAAAGGTTTTGGTAAATAACCATCACATCCCGCCTCATAACCTTGAATGCGATCGCTGGTCATGCCCCTTGCCGTCAGAAAAATAACCGGAAGATTTTTAAAATAAGGATCATCGCGTAACTGTTGCAGAAACTCATAACCATCCACTTGAGGCATCATAATATCAGAAATAATTAAATCAGGACTTTCCATTTGTAAACATTGCCAAGCCTCTTGAGCATTACTAGCTAAAGTTACCTCAAATTCTTCATCTTCTTCTAAATAAGCCTTAACAGAAGTACGCACCCCCGGCTCATCATCTACTAATAAAATTTTATCTTTGTCTGTTTCTGAATCAAGATTGGACATAAAAGTTAAAAATTAATTACTAAAATTGCCAACTTTTATTATATCATTTTAATTGTAAAATTAGTCAACTCAAAGAATTTTCTACATTAAAGAATTTTCTCAAAGCTAAAATTATTTTTAATAAAAGAAACCCATGAATCAAAATAAATTACCCCTTAATCAAGAAATTTGGCAAAACACATTAAATTGGTTTCCCAATCAAGAACAACAACAAAAATTAGAGCAATTATATCAACAAATTATTCAAGGAAATCAACAACTTAACTTAACTAGAATTACCGATGATCAAGAATTTTGGGAAAAACATTTATGGGATTCTTTAGCCGGAGTAATTAATCAAGATCAACTAATTAAGATTAACCATAATTTAAACGTAATTGATATTGGGACAGGAGGAGGTTTCCCCGGATTGCCCTTAGCCATTATTTTCCCCCATTGGCAACTAAAATTATTAGATTCTACCCAAAAGAAAATCATCTTTATTGAGTCAATTTTACCAATTTTAAAATTAACAAATGTACAAACATTAATCGCTAGAGTAGAAGAAATAGGCCAAAATAAACAACATCGTCAACAATATGATTTAGCTTGTATTCGAGCCGTAGCAGATGTTAATGTTTGTGCAGAATATGTTTTACCCTTATTAAAAATTGGTGGGAAAGGAATTTTATATCGAGGCCAATTAACAGAAATTGAGCGGGAAAAATTAACTAAAGCTTGTCAAATTTTAGGGGGTAAAATCACCAAAATTAATAATTTTAAAACGCCGTTAAGTCAAGGGATCAGACATTGTATTTATTTAGAAAAAATTAGTAATACTAAACCCCAATATCCCAGAAAAATAGGTATTCCCAAACAACAACCCTTAGCATAATTCAGTCATTGATTAAAAGCCTTAATTGTTAAAATTAACTTGTTATTGTATCATGACAATAAAGAATTATTAGCAAAAATTCAAGCCCAATTAAATCGGGTTGATCCCATTAATCAACAAAGATCAATCAACAATCAACAGTAGTAAATAGGCTATAATCAATCAGAAAAATAGGTTTTAATTTTCAATGAGTCAAATTTATCATTTACATCAACTTAAAAATTTAATTGATCTTTTTCCCGAACAATGGCGGCCATTAGTATTAACTAATGGGTGTTTTGATTTAATTCATGTAGGCCATTTACGTTATTTAAAAGAAGCCAAAAATTTTGGTAAAACTTTAATCATCGGTTTAAACAGCGATCGCTCCGTTAAAAGTATTAAACCTTATGATAATATGGGGGTAGCCCGTCCCATCATTCCAGAAGAACAAAGGGCAGAAATTTTAACCCAACTTAAGCCCGTAGACGGTGTAGTTTTATTTGAAGAAAATACTGCTTCTAATTTAATCGAAATTTTACAGCCAGATATTTATGTTAAAGGGGGAGACTATACCCTCGAAACTTTACCCGAAACTCCCTTTGTACAGGCCTACGGAGGCGAAATTAAATTAATTGACATTGAAATAGGCACTTCCACCAGTAAAATTATCCAAAAAATTTTAAATCAACAACCCCCTAACCCTGAAGGGTAGGGCTATCGAAACAAACCCTGCCTACACAGGCTTCAGCCTTAATGAAATCAGTATTACAGACTTTTTTCATCACTCATCTTTCATCACTCATCGTTTCTTCTAAATAATTTACAATAGATCACAAAATAAGATAAAATACAGGATCTGTTTAGGACAAAAAAAGTCTATATCAGATAAATTATAAAATCCGTGAGACTATGTGATCATAGTCGCACCTAAAACTGTCTAAAAATCAACTCTATAGTGAACCATGATTGGTTCTCCAAGTAAAACTAGATTAAAGTATGAAAAAAGATCTCACTAAATACCGTAATATAGGCATCTTCGCCCACGTTGATGCTGGTAAAACCACGACAACTGAACGTATTTTAAAACTCACTGGTAAAATTCACAAAATTGGTGAAGTGCATGAAGGTGCGGCCACTACCGACTTTATGGAACAAGAACAAGAGCGTGGAATTACAATTCAATCTGCGGCCACTACTTGTTTTTGGAAAGATCACCAATTTAATATCATTGATACCCCCGGCCACGTTGATTTCACCATTGAAGTTTATCGTTCTTTAAAAGTTCTCGATGGCGGTATTGGTGTTTTCTGTGGCTCTGGTGGCGTTGAGCCTCAGTCCGAAACTAACTGGCGTTATGCTAATGATTCTAAAGTAGCTCGGTTGATCTATGTCAATAAATTAGACCGTACCGGAGCGGATTTTTATCGAGTAGTTAAGCAGGTTAAAGAGGTTTTAGCCGCTAAACCTTTAGTGATGGTATTACCCATCGGTATTGAAACTGATTTTAAAGGTGTGGTAGATCTTTTAACTCGTAAAGCATGGCTTTGGGATGAATCTGGAGACCCCAATGCCTATACTATTCAAGATGTTCCGGCTGATATGGTGGATGATGTGGAAGCCTACCGTGAAGAATTAATCGAAACCGCCGTTGAGCAAGATGATGATTTAATGGAAAAATATCTTGAGGGTGAGGAAATTTCCATCGAAGATATTAAGAAATGTATCCGTAAAGGTACTCGTGATATGTCTTTCTTCCCTACCTATTGCGGTTCTTCCTTTAAAAATAAAGGGGTTCAATTAGTTTTAGATGGTGTAGTTGATTATTTACCTAATCCCACCGAAGTTAACCCCCAACCGGAAACTGATATTGATGGTAATGAAACCGGAAATTATGCGATCGTTACTCCTGATAGACCTTTAAGAGCTTTAGCTTTCAAAATTATGGACGATCGCTATGGTGCTTTAACCTTTACCCGTATTTATTCTGGTATTTTGAAAAAAGGCGACACTATTCTCAATACTGCCACAGGAAAAACTGATCGTGTGGGCAGATTGGTGGAAATGCACGCTGACTCCAGAGAGGAAATCGAATCGGCTCAAGCGGGTGATATTGTGGCGATCGTGGGGATGAAAAACGTCCAAACTGGTCATACCCTTTGTGATCCTAAGGATCCCGCCACCCTAGAGCCAATGGTATTCCCTGATCCGGTGATCTCCATCGCCGTTAAAACCAAGCAAAAAGGTGATTCTGAGAAATTAGGTTTAGCTTTAGGTAAAATGGTACAGGAAGATCCCTCTTTCTATGTGGAAACGGATCAAGAAAGCGGTGAAACCATTATTAAAGGGATGGGTGAGTTACACCTTGATATTAAAGTAGATATTCTCAAGCGTACCTACGGCGTAGAAGTGGAAGTAGGTAAACCCCAAGTAGCTTATCGTGAGTCCATCACCAAGGTTATTAACGATAGTTACACCCATAAGAAACAGTCCGGCGGTTCTGGTCAATTCGGTAAAATTGATTATACCATTGCACCGGGCGAAGCTGGAACGGGCTTTGTCTTTGAATCTAAAGTAACTGGTGGGAATGTTCCCCGTGAATATTGGCCAGCGGTGCAAAAAGGTTTTGAAAAGAGCATTGTTAAAGGTGTGTTAGCTGGTTATCCCTGTGTGGACTTAAAAGTTACCTTAACCGATGGTGGTTATCACCCCGTTGACTCTAGCGCGATCGCCTTTGAAATTGCGGCTCAATCCGCTTACCGTCAATCTATTCCCAAGGCTTCACCTCAGTTATTAGAGCCGATCATGAATGTGGATGTATTCACTCCCGATGATCATATTGGGGATGTAATCGGTGATCTTAACCGTCGTCGTGGTATGATTCAATCCCAAAGTAGTAATCCCATGGGAACAAGAATTAAAGCCCAAGCACCTTTAAGTGAAATGTTCGGTTATATTGGCGATTTAAGAACCATGACTTCGGGACGTGGACAGTTTTCCATGGAATTTTCCCACTATGCACCCTGTCCCAAAAATATTGCCGATGAGGTGATTAAAGAAGTTAAAGAAAGAGAGTTAGCGGCGGCTAAATAAGAAGTCTATTTTTCTTTCAAAATTAAATTAGTTTCACCCTACTCTAAACCCCCCTCCCCTGCAAGGAGAGGGGTTTTACATTAAGAAAAGGCGAATTATAAAATAAATTAGATGATTTTCTCTTTTTTTCAACAATCAGATTTATAATCAAACAGGGAATTATACTCATTTTAATTTTTCTGAATTTCTTTAAAATGGGGGTGCAATACCCATGTTTGAGTTTATTGTCAATATTTTTAAAACACAACCATCAACTAATCCCCAAGCACCCGTTGACTTAAATTATCGGCACTTAGATCAAAAAGCCACTGTCACAACCAAAATCGCACCCAATCAACCCGGCCGGGTTTATTATCATGCTACCTATTGGTTTGCGATTTGTGAACAGGATGTTATCCTCGAAAAAGATACTCCAGTTTTTGTTAAGCAACGCAAAGCTAATCTTTTAATTGTTGAACCTTTTGCCTGTGAAATAATAAGAAAAACCAATGATTAAATCAGGTTATGATTGTTTTTTTAAATATAATTAACTAATCAAAAGTTCTCCGTATTTTTACGGAGAGTATATAATGGGATCAGGTGCGAAACCATTGATCTATATTGATCTTTCAAATGCCAACTATGAACAACCTAATTTCCTTAACTACTCTTTCGGTTTGCTTGATAACAGGACAATTATTTTGCCCTCAATTCGCTCAAGCAACCACTAAAATTGATCCGCAAAATCCCATTCCTCTCAATGAAGTTGTTGTTTCTACTTCTGAGCAAATGTCTCACAATGGGAAAAGAGTTTTATCACAAAATAAAGATGAGGATCTTCCCGATTGCACAGAAGACTGTTCTAATGCAGGGGTAGAAGGTGGCGGTGGCGGTTAATTTAACTTAACCTTACCTCTCCCTAAAAGACGATTAACTCATCAAAATTTAACGAAACATTTATAATTTGTACTTAGAATTTAACAGTTAATTGATTCAAGTTTAGATGGTGAACGATCAATCCGGTCATCAGATATGAGGGTGTGACATTGCCAAGACTGTTTACTTTGGGGATAATCTGAACGATAATGACCGCCACGACTTTCACAACGAAAATCAGCACTTTTGAGAATTAAGAAAGCAATATCTAATAAATTTAAAGTTTCGGTATAAAGTTTTAAGTTTTCAGTTGTAATATTTTCTAAAATAATTAGACGATCACCACAAGGACTAGACTGTTTTAAAGATTGAACTAAAGGATATTTTTCTAACTCCAAATACCATGATTTTATAATAGCAATCGCACTATTTAAACCTTGATGTTCTCTACAAATTCCAGCATTTTCCCACATCAAAATAGGCAATTGTTGACGAATTTTTTTAATTAATTTTAAATCTTGATCTATGTTAATTTTAAGCTTAGTTTCCGTAATCGGAGTAACATGATCAGTTTGATTATCCAATTGTAAATTAGCCAATTCTGAGGCATATACTAAACATTCTAACAGGGAATTACTAGCTAAACGGTTGGCACCGTGAACCCCTGTACTAGCGGTTTCTCCAATGGCATATAACCCTTTGATGGAAGTCTGGGTAGATAGATCCGTCACTATTCCCCCCATCCAATAATGGGCGGCCGGAGTGACTGGGATGGGTTGGCAAAAGGGATCTATGCCGAAATTTTGACAAACTTTGATAATGTTGGGGAAACGATAGGCGATTTTTTCTTTGGGGATCGGTTGTAAATCAAGATAAACGATCGCCTTACTCGGATCAACGGCGGTTTGATGTAAATGGGAAAAGATCGCACGACTGACCACGTCACGGGGAGCTAACTCTCCGGCCGGATGGTAATGAAAGGCGAAACGCTCTCCCTTCTCGTCTATTAAATGCGCTCCTTCCCCTCTAACCGCTTCACTGATTAAAAAATGGGGGGCATTAGGCACGGTTAAAGCGGTGGGATGAAATTGAAAAAACTCTAGATCCCTTAAAACTGCCCCTGCTCTCCATGCGATCGCCACGCCATCACCCGTACTGACGGGGGGGTTCGTGGTTTGAGCAAAAACTTGACCTCCGCCTCCTGTGGCTAAAATCACCGCCGAGGCTGACAACCAATGAATTTTACCTTGATAAAATAAACTTAAACCTTGACAATGACCCGATTGGGGGTTAATCCATAATTGTAAGACTAAACCTTGCTCAAAAACTCTAATATTTTTTCTGGTTAGGACTTTTTCCGTTAAAGTGCTGACAATGGCTTTCCCTGTGGTATCGGCTGCATGGAGGACACGGGGGAAAGAGTGTGCGGCCTCTAATGTCATGGCCAGATCACCATTGTGGCGATCGAAACCCACACCTAAATTAACTAAAGACTCGATCGCTTGGGGGGCGTGATCAACCAAAAATTGAACCGCCAAGGGATCACAAAGCCCTGCACCCGCCTTAAGGGTATCCTCAAAATGAAGTTGGGTGGAGTCATTAGGAGCGATCGCCGCCGCAATACCACCTTGCGCCCAGTCAGAAGCGCCAATTTTTAAAGAATCTTTGGTAATTAAACCGACTTGATAGCTTTGGGGAAGACACAAAGCACCATATAAACCGGCCGCACCCGCCCCGACTACTAATACGTCAAAGTGGGAGGGAAAGTCAAAAGATGATAATGACAATTTAGATTAATGTCCTAACGCTATTTGCTTAATTGTAATATACTTGATGCGATTGATCTTCAATGTCTAGTTCAAAATTTAATTCTATTAAATTTGATTGTATTGAAGTCTCAAAAAATCTGATGTTTAAAAAATTTGTTGGGAAAAGATTTTGATTGATTAGTATTAATTACTTTACATAATTTAAGTTGAGTGCCATCTTGATTCCATAAAACTTGATCAAAAATCTGAGATAAAATACATAATCCTCTACCATTTTCTGACTCGTCTGGAGGTAATTCTTCTGTAGGTGGTAAGGTGTGACAATTACAATGTTTTGGTTTAAAACCAGAGCCTTGATCGGTGATCACCCAAGAATATAAATTTTCTGTTACTGAAAATTGAACCATTACTTGTTTACTAGGATCAAGTTTATTACCATGTTTAGCGGCATTGACAAGGGCTTCTTGTAAGCCTAATCTGACTTCTAATTGATGTGATGGAGGCACATGGGCTAATAACAAGTCAAGTATGGGGCATAGATACAGGGTAGAAGCAAAGCTCATGGTACTCCAATGTTTATGACTTACGGGGATGGAAAGTGCTATCACAGGCTATACCTCTATTTTTTTTATTTTTAAAGGGTTTAACTCGAAACTTAACATTAGAAAATTCCTTAATTTAGCTAGTTTTTAGTTGTTTTTTAGAATTATCAAAAAACTGTTTTTAACTATTAATAATTTAACGATAAAACTTGAGGATAAATTATCAATTGATAGTTAACAGTTGATTAATAATATGTCTAAATAAAGTCTCTAAATGCCTAGACTGTATTTAATACTTAGACTATTTTAATTATGATCATTAAGAAGTTAATTGATCTTAATCTTGTTTTGTATTTTTATTATAATCTATTCTTTTTATTTTCGGCAAGGGGGGCTTAATATTTTTTTAAATAAACTCATCTATCCTTTTTAGATTAAGCTTTTTCGCCCTATTTTCTTTTCAATAAAAAGTAAAAAAATAATGATTTGATTAAACAACTTTTTTGTTGTTTAACTAGGTTTTAAAAGTTGAAGGAAAGCAACAGTTTCAACATGGGGTGTTTGGGGAAACATATCGGCGGTTTGAATGTAATCTATTTTATATTCTTGATTTTCACATAGATATTTAAGATCACGGGCTAAGGTGGCGGGGTTACAGCTAATATAGACGATGCGAGGGGGTTTAATTTGTAAGAGGGTTTCTATTACTTGGCGATCGCAACCTTTGCGTGGGGGATCTAATAAAATAATATCGGGAGTAAGATTTAATTGGGGTAAAATTGTTTCTACTTTGCCTATTTCAAAAGTAATATTATCAAGATCATTGAGTTTAGCGTTAATATTTGCCATCTCAATGGAAGGGGCATAAACTTCAATTCCGATGGCTTGTTGTACATTTTTAGCAAGGGGTAAGGTAAAAGTTCCAATACCACAATAGGCATCTAATAAAATTTCCCTTCCGGTTAAATTTAATCTTTGAATAATGATGTTTAATAATGCTTCTGCTACTTCCGTATTAACTTGAAAAAATGTATCCGATTTAAGTTGAAAATCCAAGTCACTAAATACTTCTACTAAATAATTCTTCCCTTTAATACAGATCGTTTCTTCCCCAAATATTACATTATTAGGTTGAGGTTGATAATTAACACAAACTCCCACTAAATTAGGATAACGATCGAGCCATTTTTGGGCTTGATCTTCAATGCCTTTTAAGTTATGATCAGAACTAATTAAAGTTAATAACATTTCCTGAGTACGGCGGCCAATTCTTAAAGATAAATGTCTTAAACTACCTTGACGTTTTTTTTCATTATAAATTGTCCATTGCTGTTGGGAAATATCCGCTTTTATTTCCTTTAAAATAGCATTAAAATATTGATCCTGTACGGGACACTGATTCAAATTTACTAATTGATGACTATTTTTGCGATAATATCCCGCCTGGATCTGCCCTGTTTTTGAAATACCGAAGGGATAACTAACTTTATTACGATAGCCTAAAGGGGTGCGCGAGGGGATAATTTTACCCATGTCAAAATTCTCAAAACCGCCAATTCTTTTTAAAGTCTGTGCAACATGGGCTTGTTTAGCTTCAAGTTGAAATTGGGGGTTAATATGTAGCCATTGACAACCGCCACACTTATCCGCCACAATACACTGAGGGCGAATGCGATCGCCAGAGGGTGTCATAATTTCTTCCAGTTTACCTTGGGCATATTTGGCTTTAAGATGGACGATGCGCGCTGTAATTATATCACCCGTAACCGTGTCAGGGATAAAAATTACTTGACCGTCATAACGTCCGATCCCATCTCCATTATTATTTAAACCAGTAATTTCTAATTTGATTAAGTCGCCTTGTTTTAATGCCATTTTTGTTTTTTAGGGAAAGAAAAAATTAATTTCAATTTAAAATAAAAAGTAAATAATTGTCAATTAATTAATTTTATTCTTAAAAATATCTAATAAAGTAATAAAATTGTGATTTAATTCTACTTAATTATAAAGTAGTACATCAAGTATATTTGTATTACTTTAAAAAAATTAATCAAAACACTTGACATTTCCAAAAATTCTGCTACTATATATAAATGTGTTAAACAAAAGTTTAAACACAAATGGGTCGATGCCCGAGTGGTTAATGGGGGCGGACTGTAAATCCGCTGGCTATGCCTACGCTGGTTCAAATCCAGCTCGGCCCACCTTTTTTATAATTCGCCCGTGTGGCTCAGTGGTAGAGCACACCCTTGGTAAGGGTGAGGTCACGAGTTCAATCCTCGTCACGGGCTTTTTCTTGTCTTACGAAATAAAGCCTTGTTAGTATCTATTTTCTGCGGATCTACTTTTGCGGATCTACAAGGTTAAAGAGTTTTAAAATTAGCGATTATGAGCTTCTCAGAGTTCCAAAATAGAAATAGAAATCACCGAATTTTTTGTACAAGTAGTTTATAATTAAAGAGTTTCTGTTATTAAAAGAAAAACGAATTATCAAGTTAATTTTTCTCAAGATTGTGTTTACAGTTTAGCATAATTATTAAATGTAAATTATTGATAATAGGGTTAAAAAACCATGTCTATTAATCGCATTAGAGTGGCAAAAGATAAGGCTGAATTTGTGCAAAGTTTAGTGGAAGGTGGAGATTATACTGCACCTTTTCAAACTTTTGCGGATGTGTTAGCTTTTGCCGCTAGTTTGGGATCAAAATATCAAAAAAAAGTGCCTTTAAAAGAAATTGCACAAAAAGATCCAGCCCCGATCGCCCTAGAAATTTTTATTTCCAGAGGGTATGATTCTTTAATCAAATTAATAGCGATCGCTACTACAAAAAACCCGAATATTTTATCTCCTTATGATTTGACAGTGCAGGAAGAAAGAATTAAAATTTTTGAAGAATATGCGAATGGAGGTTTAGAAATTTTACAAGATGAATTGAGGGGGGCGGTAGACTACACAGAAAGATTATTATTAGTCTTAAGTAATGAGCGTTTTGTTGAAGATAAATCAAAAGAAGAATTTGATTTAAGTCGTTTTTTATAATGATAGATTACAGTAAAGATGTCTATATTAAAAATAACAAATAACTAAAATGAAAAACTTTACTAATTTTTTAATGTCTTTAATTTTTGCTAGTTGGATCGGTGTAATTGCTATTATTTCAATGCAAAATATTGAGCCAATAACTTTAAAATTTTTATGGTTTCAATCAATCGAATTAACTACAGGTTTATTATTAGCTTTTAGTTTAGGAATCGGTTTGTTATTGGGTTCAATTTTTTTTAGTTCTAATAGTAATAATAGAAAAAATTTTAATCAAAAAAAAGCTAAATTTAACCGTCCCCGCCGAGAAGATTTTGAGAGAAAAAATAAACGCAATGATAAAGAAGATTGGAGTCAAAAACCTTCTCAAGATTGGTAATAATTTAAAAAAAATAATCTTAATTTAAAACATAAATAGGGTAGAAAATTAATCTTAATTTGAGTTTTAATTATTAAATTAATGATTATTACTACCCTATCCTATCAGAAGTAAATTTTAACTTCCTCTTAATTTATCTAAAACGCCCCGATCCTCTAAGGTTGAGGTATCTCCGGCGATTTCTTGTCCTGATGCAAGATTGCGTAATAAACGGCGCATGATTTTCCCTGAGCGGGTTTTAGGCATGGCATCGGTAAAACGAATTTCACTAGGCCGAGCGATCGCGCCGATTTCTTTGACCACATGGGCTTTTAACTCTTTCATTAATTCCTCTGTAGGCTCATAATCTCCTTCTAAAGTGACAAAGGCACAAATATCTTCCCCTTTGACTTCATCGGGACGACCCACTACGGCCGCCTCAGCTACGGACGGATGGGAAACTAAGGCCGATTCTACTTCCATTGTACCAAGGCGATGACCGGAAATATTGATTACATCGTCCACACGCCCCATCACCCAAAAATAACCGTTTTCGTCCCGTCTGGCCCCATCTCCTGCAAAATAAAGATATTTGCCGTCTTGGGGGGGTAAATGTTCCCAGTAGGTACGGCGGAAGCGATCGGGATCCTTGTAAACGGTGCGCATCATGCCAGGCCAAGGATGTTTGACCACTAAATAACCCCCCTCGTTATCGCCTACGGGCTGACCATCTAAGTCTGCAATATCCGCAATAATCCCCGGAAAGGGAAAAGTGGCGGAGCCGGGCTTGGTAGTAGTAGCACCCGGAAGGGGAGTGATCAGAATACCTCCTGTTTCCGTTTGCCACCATGTATCTACGATCGGGCATTTACCCCCACCGATTACTTCATGATACCAGATCCAAGCTTTAGGATTAATGGGTTCTCCCACCGTACCCAATAGTCTTAAGGAGCTTAAATCGTGGGCTTTAGGCAGTTCTTCACCCATTTTAATGAAAGCCCTGATCGCTGTGGGGGCGGTATAAAATATGGTCACTTTATATTTTGCGATTACTTCCCAAAAACAGTCAGGCTTAGAGGCACGGGGCGCACCCTCATAAATTAAAATGGTTGCACCATTGGAAAGAGGCCCATAAACAATATAACTATGGCCGGTGATCCAACCTACATCGGCACTACACCAATAAATATCATCATCTTTAAGGTCAAAAATCCATTTTGTGGTTACATGGGTATAAAGGTTATAACCCCCTGTGGTATGGACTACACCCTTGGGTTTACCCGTTGTACCACTGGTATAGAGGATAAATAGTAAATCCTCACTATCCATCGCCTCGGCGGGGCATTCGTCTGAAACTTTCCCTTGAAGTTCGTGCCACCAATGATCTCGCCCTGCTTCCATGTGGATGTTTTGTTGTGTACGTTGTATGACTAACACATTTTTAACAGAGGGGACATTATCACCGGCCAAGGCTTGATCTACTTCGTCTTTAAGATGGACAATTTTATCTTTACGGTAGCTACCATCGGCTGTAATAACTAATTTTGCTTCTGCATCTATTAAACGGGTTTTTAAGGCTTCCGCACTAAAACCGCCAAAAACCACGCTATGGGGTGCGCCTATTCTGGCACAGGCTAACATGGCGATCACGGCTTCAGGGATCATGGGCATATAGATGCCCACTAGATCACCTTTGTTAATACCTAACTGTTTTAAAGCGTTGGCCATTTGACAAACTTCTCGATGAAGTTCGGTATAAGTTAAAGTTCGACTATCACCATTTTCCCCCTCCCAGATCAAGGCGACTTTATCTTTTTTATCGGTGGTGAGATGGCGATCTAAACAGTTATAGGAAATATTAATTTTGCCATTAACAAACCATTTGGCAAAGGGGGGTTGCCAGTCTAAGACTTGATCCCATTTTTCAAACCAATGTAATTCACTCTCGGCCAGTTGCCCCCAAAAAGCTTCAGGATCGGCTTTGGCTTGAGCGTAGAGTGTCTGATATTGCTCAAAACTTTTTATCTGGGCATTTTGAGCAAAATCAGGTGCGGGGGGAAATAAGCGATCTTCTTGTAAAACCGATTCGATATTCGATGACATAGTAAATTGAGAGATAATTAAATTTGTTTACTTTTATTATTTTATAGTTATTGGTTGTTTCGGAGATTTTCCTTAAAAAACACACCGCCGGATCCATCTTCACTCCCTCAAAGGCCGATAACTTTCCAAGTGGGGGTTTTAAACCGTGAGGTTTTGAGAATTGTGACAAGCCCGAAATGATTAACTTAACGTCAAATTTGTACAAAAAAGTTAAAATTAAATTTTCTTAATATTTTCTTTATAATTGCTCGAAACTTTTACATAGTAAGCTTTTAACTAATCAAAGTGATTGAGATCACCAAAATATTTTTGTCAAGTCACTGTTACAAATCTTAAAATTATGTTACATTACTTAACATAGATAAATAAACAGGAATCATAAATTATGCAAACATTAATCAAACCCGAACAAAAATTTAATAACAAAGGTTTCTATATTGATGAAACTGGTCAAGGTAATAACTTTGCGATCGAGCCTAAAGTTTATGTAGATAACTCAGTTTCCGCAGGATGGACTGAATATGCAGAAAAACTAAATGGTCGTTTAGCAATGGTTGGTTTTATTGCTTTATTAGCTACAGAAATTTTAAGCGGACATACCTTAGTAGGCTTATTTACCAGTCTTTAATCATCTTTTTAATAATTTTTACTTGCCAAACAATATGACAAAAAACTAGATTAATTGTTCACAAAAATTCTCTCTCTAAAAAATGAGCTTATTAAACTTTGATCGTTAAAGATCAAAGTTTTTTTTATAAGATTTTAAGGTTAATTATTAATCAGTATTAAATTTAATTAATTCTGTAATTACTTCTTTTTCTTTCGTTTCAATTGATGAACTAATTTTACGACTATCGGTAATTAACCAGTCTAAAGCCGCCGCTTGAAGATCGATCGTTGCTCCGGTTTTATCCACACAATAACGGCCAAAAACCAGTTTATCCACAAGGCGAATACCCGGCCCTAAACGGGAATATTCAAAAATGACACTATTATCAACGGTGGCATCTTTACAGATCCAACAGTTAGGCCCGATCATGGCTGGCCCGATAATGGTTGCACCGTCTTCAATCTGAGTCATTCCGCCAATATAAACAGGGCCTGTAATATTAACTTGATCCCAGTTAACGGCCACATTTAGGCCTGTATAAATGCCCGGAAATACCTCTGTCCCTGGGATCTGAACATTTTTAATCGTTCCTGTCAATACTCCCCTAATTGCATCCCAATAATCAGGAACTTTACCTATATCCACCCATTCAAATTCCATTGGCACGGAGTAAAAAGGCGCTCCTTTTTCGACTAATAAGGGGAATAATTGACTACCAATATCAAATTCCTGATGGGGAGGAATATAGTCAATAATTTCGGGTTCAAAGATATAAATTCCGGTATTAATCTGATTACTTAGGGCTTCTTCTACCGATGGTTTTTCCTGAAAACTCAGAATCCTATTATTTTTATCGGTAACTACTACCCCATAACTCGAAACTAATTCTTTTGGAATGGTTTTAGTAATAACAGTTGCGATCGCACCTTTTTGGCGATGTAATTCAACGGCTTTAGTCAGATCAAGATCAATCAAAGCATCCCCACATAAAACGACAAAAGTATCATCAAAAAAGGGATTGAAGTCTTGAATTTTGCGAAGACCTCCGGCGGAGCCGAGGGCTTCACCGATCAAAACCCCATCCTCGATCCTACCTTCAAAAGAATAGGCAATATTAACGCCGAAACGCTGACCATCTCGAAAATAACTTTCGATTTCTTCAGCTAAATGGCTGACATTGACCATAATTTGGTCAAAACCGTGTTTTCGTAAGAGTTCGAGTAAAAATTCCATTACTGGTTTTTGTAAAATCGGAATCAGAGGCTTAGGGATCGTATGGGTAATAGGCCGCACACGAGTTCCTTTTCCCGCCGCCAAAATCATGGCTTTCATTTGTGTTTTTTCCTCAACCTTGCACACCACATAATTATTTTAATTTAACTTAATTTGTGTCTAATTTCACCCAAATGGAAAATTTTTAATAATTAAGTTATGATCAATTTTAGATAATTAATAACTTTATTTCAAGGGAAAATTATGGTAGTTAAAACTAATTTAAAACAACTTTATGAAATTGACGATCATCAATGGTTATTAGAAACTATTGATCTGTTAAAAAATAAAAAATTAGATGAATTAGATTTAGAAAATTTAATTGAGGAATTGGAAGCAATGGGTAGAAGTGATAAAATTACAGTAGCTAGTTTTTTAGAACAGATTATTAGACATTTGTTATTATTACAATATTGGACAGTTGAATATGATCGAAATTCTGGACATTGGGAAGCAGAAATTTTTAGTTTTAGGAAACAATTAAATCGAAAATTAACCACTAATTTAAAAAATTATCTATTAGATCAATTAGATTCAATTTATCAAGATGCTTTAGAATATGTAATTAAGAAGACTAAAAATCAAGTTGATTTTCCTGAAGAATGTATTTATACTTTAGATCAGTTATTAGATCAGGATTATTTTTAATAATTAGGAATTTTAAACATGACTAATCAACAAAGCAATAAATCTAAATTTAATCGCATTATTGATACTTTAACCTATTTTGATATTATTCCTTTTCTTGGCTGTTTAAAACGCATTTTAAGCGGCGAAAAATCTCAATTCAATCAAACTAATTTAAGCAATAAAATGAAAACAATTTTAGTCGTTGGTGCTACGGGTGGTGTGGGTAAAAGAGTAGTAAAAGAACTCTTAACTAATCACTATCAAGTTAAACTTTTAGTACAAAATAAAGCTAAAACTCAGGAATTATTTGGTAATAATTTACCAATTTATGAGGGAGATATTACCGATCCTACCACTTTAAAACCGGAAATGATGGAAAATGTGGCGGCGGTGATCTGTTGTACAGGGGTTAAAGTTCAGCCCGTTGAAGGTGATACACCCGATCGAGCTAAATATTATCAGGGGGTTAAATTCTATATGCCTCAAGTGGTGGGCAGTCCAGAAAAAGTCGAATATGAGGGAATTAAAAATTTAGTCAATTTAGCCTCTCCTTATTTAAGAAAATTACCATCAGAAAGAATCATTTTTGATTTTAAAAACCCCACTCCTGAAACTGCCCAAATGTGGGGGGCTTTAGATGATATTGTCATGGGTGGGGTGAGTGAAAGTCGGATCGCCCTTGCCCCTCAAAAAGCCATTTTTACAGGCAATGTATCAACGGAAAATTCCGGCGGTTTTGCTTCAGTTAGAACTCGTAATTTTACCCCACCTTTAAATTTAGAAGATTATGAGGGTATTGAGTTAAGAATACAGGGAGACGGAAAAAGATATAAATTTATTATGCGTTGTGAGGGAAAATGGGACGGCTTGGCCTATTGTTATTCTTTTGATACCCTTTCTAATTGTTGGCAAACTATTAGAATACCCTTTAAAGATTTAATTCCAGTTTTTCGTGCTAAAACCGTTCCAAGTGAAGGAAAATTTGATCCAAGTTGTGCATATTCGATTCAATTAATGTTAAGTAAATTTGAATATGATGGTCAATTAAATCCTCGTTTCAGTCCGGGTATTTTTGCGTTAGAAATTGAGAGTATTAAAGCCTATGGAGGCTCACCAAAACCGCAATTTATTATGATTAGTTCAGCGGGTGTTACTCGCCCCGGACGACCTAATTTAGACTTAGAAAAAGAGCCTCCGGCGGTGAGAATGAATGATCAGTTGGGGGGAATTTTAACATGGAAATTAAAAGGAGAAAATGCCCTTAAAGATAGTGGTTTAAATTATACCATTATTCGTCCCTGTGCCTTAACGGAAAATCCCGCAGATAAGCCTTTAATTTTAGAGCAAGGTGATAATATTAAAGGTCAAGTTAGTCGTGATAGTATTGCCCAACTTTGTGTTAAAATTTTGGACAATTCTCAAGCTACCAATAAAATTTTTGAAGTTAAAGAAGGGGAAAATAAAGGTCAAACTAATTGGCAAAATTTATTTAATAATCTTAATTAAAATTAAGGTTTTTTGTTGTATTTTATGTTAATAAAAATTAACCACTCCCCTCTGGTTTTCAAAGTCGGTGATAAAATACAATTTTTAGTTCAATTTATTGAACGATTTATGTTAGCAATGAAATAAATTTCATTGTGAGTTAATTCTTAAAAGTTGACAGTGAAACTATTAATCTCGCCTTGAAATTAATTTCAAGGCTAGTAGTGATCGTTCAATAAATTGAACTTAATTTATCTTATAGTTATCAATTATTAATTAATATTTTTTGCTGACACAATTTACACTTTTTTTGAGTGATATTTTGGTGATATTTTAGTTATAATTTACGTTGGTTTTCATGACTTAACATTGGCAAAGGTTGAGAAGACGAACTAGGCGGTAAATAACGTCTAGGGGGTTTTTCTGTTAATGTTTGATCGGGCGTTTGTAAATGCCACCAACGAACACCAATACCTATTAATAAAATAACGGCACTTAAGGAAAATAAACCCCATTTTCCGCCCATACTACCAATGATCGCATCTACCAAACCAACAGTTAAAAGAAAGCTAGAAAGAGGCTCTTTGCGATAAAGACGAGTTAAAAAACGAGGCATAATATTATACATAAGATTTCAAGCGGTTTTGTTGTAAAATTTAAAATAAGTTCTTTCTAATTATAGTTTATCTTAGAAATTAATCAATTAGGGTAATTTCGCCAAACCACAAAAAAATTATTATCAAATGATTAAAATATTTTTAAAATAACCAATTATGAATAATTTAAAACGATTACATTTAAAAATTACTGGTGTGGTGCAAGGGGTTGGTTTTCGGCCTTTTATCTATCGTTTAGCTACGGAATTAAATTTAAAAGGTTGGGTTAATAATACCTCACAAGGTGTTTTTATCGAAATAGAAGGAACAGAAAATCAATTAACAGTATTTCAAGAAAAGTTACTCACTGAAAAGCCAAATTTATCTCAAATTTTCACGATTGAAAAAATAGAATTAAGGCCAATTAATGATAACGAATTTAAAATTATTCATAGTATAAATGGAGAAAAAACAACTTTAATTTTACCGGAAATTGCCACTTGTAAAGACTGTTTAGAAGAAATTTTTAACCCTTTAAATCGCCGTTTTCGCTATCCTTTTACTAATTGTACCAATTGCGGGCCTCGTTATACCATTATTGAGAGTTTACCCTACGATCGAGAAAATACCACAATGAGAGGTTTTATCCTGTGTCCACAATGTCAAAGTGAGTATAATAACCCTCTTAATCGGCGCTTTCATGCTCAACCGAATGCTTGTTCAGTTTGTGGCCCACATTTAGAGCTATGGGATAGACAGGGCAATGTTTTAAGTACCCATGATCAAGCTTTATTAGACACAGCCGCCGCCATTAAAGAGGGTAAAATTTTAGCAATCAAAGGATTAGGAGGCTATCATTTAGTGGTAGATGCTAGAAATCGGGAAGCGGTAAAATTATTACGGGAAAGGAAAAAACGACCTGATAAACCTTTAGCTTTAATGTATCCTAACCTCGATTTAATTAAAAATAATTGTGATGTTTCTGAATTAGAAGAAAAATTATTAACCTCTGTAGAAGCACCAATTGTTTTATTAAAAAAGAAAAATAATCTTAATCTTGCTGATAATATAGCGCTTAATAATAATTATTTAGGAATAATGTTACCCTATACACCTCTACATCATTTATTAATGAAAGAATTAAATTTTCCGATTATTGCCACAAGCGGTAATCTTTCAGATGAGCCTATTTGTAAGGATGAACAGGAAGCTTTAGACAGATTACAAAATATTGCTGATTTATTTTTAACTCATAATCGTCCGATTGTTCGCCCGATTGATGACTCGATCGCAAGGGAGATTAACGGTAGAAAAATGATTTTACGCCGAGCTAGGGGTTATGCTCCCTTACCAATTAGAATTAATTTAGATACAAATAACATAAATAAACATAAACATTTAGCATTAGGCGGTCATTTAAAAAATACAATTGCCCTGTCAATTCAAGATAAAATTTTTATTAGTCAACATTTAGGGGATCTATCTAATCCAGAAACATTTAATTATTTTCAACAAACTATCACATCTTTAACTAATCTTTATGATTTAAAACCTGATAAAATTAGCTGTGACTTACATCCTAATTATATTTCTAATCAATATGCTAAAGAATTAAATCAAAATATTTCTCAAATTCAACACCATTATGCTCATATTTTAGCTTGTTTAGCAGATAATAATATTTTAAATCAAGAAGTGTTAGGAGTAGCTTGGGATGGCACAGGGTACGGTTTAGATGGCACGATCTGGGGAGGAGAATTTTTACAACTTACCCCATCAGAATCATCACAATTTACTAGAATAGCTTATTATGAGCTTTTTCCCCTAGTGGGAGGAGATCAAGCAGTAAAAGAGCCAAGAAGAAGTGCTTTAGGTTTATTATATAAGCTATTTGGTAATAATATTTTTCAGGAAAATCACCCTTATTTTTATTTATTAAAAAATTTATTTAGTCAACAGGAATTATTAATTTTTTCTCAAATGTTAACTAAAAAATTAAATACTCCTTTAACTTCAAGTGTGGGGAGATTATTTGACGGAGTTTCAGCTTTATTAAATCTCTACCCAAAAGTAACTTTTGAAGGTCAAGGTGCGATGGCTTTAGAATATAAAATTAATCCAAAGATTCAAGATTTTTATGATTTTGAGATTGTTAATTTAGCAAATACAACTAATTTTAATCAATTTGTGATCAAATGGCAAAAAATTATTAAAGAAATATTAGAAGATTTAAGTAAAAATCAATCTTTAAGCATAATTTCCAGTAAATTTCATAACACTTTAACGGAAATTATTGTTAAAATTGCTCAAGAAATTAAGATTAAAAATATTGTTTTAACGGGAGGTTGTTTTCAAAATAAATATTTATTAGAACAGGCAATAATTAAATTAGAAAAAGCTAATTTTATTCCCTATTGGCATCACAAAATACCCCCTAATGATGGGGGTATTTCTGTTGGGCAAATTATCTCTCAATTAATAATTAATAACTAAATTAATGTTACAAATTATTAATTTTTTATTATTTTGCTTAATCTATAGATTATATTAATAATATCAATTATTGATTATCAATTATTATTATGTGTTTAGCAGTACCCGGACAAATTATAAGTATTACAGGAGAAGATTTAAACCGCATGGGAAAAGTCTCTTTTGGGGGGGTGATCAAACAAGTTAATTTAGCTTATGTACCCCAAGCAAAAGTGGATGATTATGTGATCGTTCATGTCGGTTTTGCTTTAAGTATTTTAGATCAAGAAGAAGCAAATAAAACCTTAAATTATTTACAAGAAATGGAAATAATTTAAGATTATTTGAACTAATATTATTGATATTTTATCATCTAAATTAAGCCAATGTTTAATTATTTATTAAAAATCTTAAAAAGATTGGGGAAAGTATTAATTAGCCCCTTTATTTATCTTTGGCGAAAAATAGTCAAACTTTACGAAAAAATTTATCCTGTTTTAGAAAAAATTTATGGAATTAGTAAATATGTTTATCTAAAAGTCAATAAATTTTATCGTGAACATTTTTGGACTTCTCAACAATGGTGTAGAGAGGGAAATTATCGGTTAAAAATTAAACAATTAGAAATAGCAATAAATTGTTATGACAAAGCTATTAAAAAGCAAAATGATAATTATTTAGCATGGAGAAATAAAGCCTATATTTTATATATTTTACACGATTTAACAGGGGCTTTAGAATGTTATAATATAGCTTTAGGTTTTAAAAATGATGATCCTCAAGTTTGGTTAGAAAAAGCTATTATTTTAGAAAATCAATTCAATCTAATTTCTAAAAATAAATCGGAAAAATACGAAGAAATGATGTTAACTTATCGTCAAGTTTTAACACTTGATGAAAATAATTTAACTGCTTTAATTAATCATGGTAACTTTTTATGGCAAAAAGAAGATTATGATCAAGTTAAAATTGATTATCAAAAAGTTTTACAACAACAACCAGATCATGAAGAAATTAAAGAAAGATTGAATTATATTTTAGAACAGGAAAGACTAGAAAAATTATTATTTAAAATTTTTCCACCTGAAAAAAGTGAACTTTATCGCAATATCGTTAATCGGTATAAACAAGCTCTTAAAACAGGGGAAAATCTTAAAGAAATTTTGATTGAAAAAGGTCAAATTTTAGCAGATTTAGTTAATTATAATGAATTAGTTGCCCAGATAGAAAATCAGTTAAAAAGTCCAGATATTAAACAAAAAAATAAACAAGATTTAAGAGCCGTAACTAAAATTTTAGCTAAGGATTTATTAAATACTGGGGTATCAATTTATGAGTTGATTTTAGCTAATATTAAAGTTTATGATAATCCCAATATTATCATTGCTAAAAAAATCATTGATGATAGTTTAATTTTTCAACCAAAATCACCTAAAGCATGGTGGTATAAAGGCAGAATTTTAAAATATAATCTGAAATTATCTCATTTAGAAATGTGTAAAAAAAGATTATTTTGTTATTTTAAAGCATTACATTTTATTAACAAGGGAGACATTGATTATAATCAAATTTATAATGAACATTTAATTTTAAGAAATCATATTGTTGCTGATTTAAAAGAATTGGCACAAGCACATATTGAACATCACGAATTTAAGGCGGCGATCCACGATTTTCAAGAGTCTATTAATTTATTAAAACAAACTGATAATTCTGAAGAAGAATTAATTAATACTTATCGAATGCGTGGGCATTTATATCAACAATTAAAACTTTATGAAAGGGCTTTAAATGATTATACTGAAGCATTAAATATTCCTTGGGAAAATAAGCATATTATTTATGTAGAAAGGGGCTTTATTTATCATTGTTTAAAAAATTTTGAAAAAGCAATTGAAGATTTTAGTTTAGCGATCGAAATTAAACCTAGTTTTGATGCTTATGATCATCGAGGAATGGTATACTTAAGTGAAGCAAATTATCAACAAGCAATTGATGATTTTAATTTAGCTTTAGAATTATCTCCCTGTGATGGTAATTGTGTTTATAGAAGGGGTTTTGCACAGGTACATTTAGGTAATATTCAAGAGGCAATTGATGATTTTTTAGAAGCAACAGAATTATTCCGTTATGATGGCAAAATAGAATGTTATCGCATTGCATTTCAAGCAATGTCTTCCCTTAAAAAATCCCATCCTGAAGATATTATTTCCCCCGATCAATTACCTGAAGAAATAACCGTTAGACCTGAATCTCATTATCAAGAAACTGAAGAAAATCCAGAAGAAAATTTAACAAAAAATGAGCAAGAAATTCCCTTAGAACATGAGTCAAATTAATTTTTGATTACTATAAATATCCATAAAAAAATAAAATTAATGATGATTGAAGCCCTATTAACTGTTTCCTTTTAATAACAAATATTCTCAATTTTCCAATTAATTTTGGTAAATAAATTAAACAAAGACTGTTCAAATTGCTCATTTTATGTAAACTTAATTGATTAGTCATTATTTATTGGATTTTTCGTAAAATGCCTCAAACATATACAGTCGAAATTTTACATCAAGGGCAAACTTACACTATTGAAGTGCCTGAAGATAAAACCATTTTAAAAGCCGCTTCTGATCAGGGTTTAGAGTTGCCTTCCTCTTGTAATGCGGGTGTTTGTACCACCTGTGCGGCCAAACTTTCTGTTGGGACGGTGGAACAAAGTGACGGCATGGGCATTTCCCATGAGTTACAGGCGGAAGGCTATGCTTTATTATGTGTGTCCTATCCCCGTTCTGATATTAAGTTAGAAACGGGTCAAGAGGATGCGGTGTATGATCGTCAGTTTGGTCTGCCTCAATAATTGACATAAAATATCTTTAGGGGGGGAACAATTGTTCACCCCTACCTAATATTTTCCGATTAGCAAATTTTTAATCTTTTCGCTTATAGTATGGATAAAAAAAGATCAATTAGTCTCAATCCCTCATCTTTTGAAATTTCTGCTGAAGTTTTTAATTATAATTATAAACTTTATTTTTTCTTGAAAAAACTTAATAGTGGCAATGGCGTTACAGATTCAATTTCTCAAGAAATGCAGAGAATAATTATTAAATATTTAATCAATGATTCAGTGTTAAATGATTCATTAATACCAGACAAAATTAAAATGATAAAATCTCTGCTCAATTCAACCTATGAGAATATTAAAAGTTATACAAGAAAAAATACTCTTAATGAAGTTTTGCGTCAAATTGATAATTATGATGATTTAATAATTTTTTATTTTTCTTTGCAGTTAATCTTTGTTAAAGATTTATTTTTAATAGAATCTAAAATTGTTGAATTTGATAAATTCATTAGAAATGATATTCATCCCTTATCTATTAAATATGATGATCTAGGGATTGAAAGACCTTATAAAAGAAGAACAAAATCTGCTTTACTTTGTTATTTATTTTTTGAAAAGTTACATAACAAAAATAATAATTTTTTACTGAATGACAGTCAAAATTATGTTTTAAATCTCATTAATAGTTATCACTATATCAACTCTTTAGGTGTAAGTATTAATCAAATATTTATGCTGATGTTTTCAGAATCTGTTAATCAAGCTATAACCTCTAATTCCGGTTCTGATTATGAATCTCGTGTACTTGAAGTTCTCATCTCCCAAGGTATTGAGAAAGATGCTATTTCTGAACAAGTCCATGATGATCAACACTTATCTACAGAGTATGATTTTATCTTTTCTCTTAATAATAAAAAGTATGGTATTAGTGCTAAAAAAACCTTAAGAGAAAGATATAAACAATTTTTAGATACTCTAAATACTAATATTGATGTGATGATACAAGTCACATTAGGATTTGATTTAACTGAAAGTATTGCTAACAATATTATTAATCATAATGTTTATCTTTTTGTTTCTGAAGAAATATATTCAGAACGTCTATATTGTCAAACATCAGATAAAATATTTTCTGCTAAAGATTTAACCAAAGAGACTCTTTTAAGTTTAGTTTAATTGTAAATTTTTTATGTTTAATTTTGATTTTATTGATTTATTTTGTGGTATCGGGGGAATGCGTATCCCATTTGAAGAATTAGGTGGTAAATGCGTTTTTAGTTCAGAAATAAATAAATTTTCAATTCAAACTTATCAAGCTAATTTTGGGGATACACCTTTAGGAGATATAACTAAAATACCGCTCGAATCAATTCCAAAACATGATTTACTATTGGCAGGATTTCCTTGTCAGCCTTTTTCTCAGGCCGGTAAAAAACAGGGTTTTAATGATCAAAGAGGTCAAATGTTTTTTTATATTGCTCAAATTCTTAATTATCATAGACCTCAAGCTTTTCTATTAGAAAATGTTAAGGGTTTTAGGAATCACGATCAAGGTAGAACTTTAAAAATGGTATTATATATCTTAAATAAACTTGGTTATTTTGTTTATCATAATATTTTATCAGCAAAAGATTTTAACTTGCCTCAAAATAGACAAAGAATTTATCTAGTTGGTTTTCAAAAACAAGATAAGCATTTTTGTTTTCCAAAACCAATTGGACTTGATCAAAAAGTTGGTGATATTCTTGAACAAAATGTTGATCAAAAATATACTGTTTCCGATAAAATGTGGGAAGGTCATCAGAAAAGAAAACAAAAACATCTCAATAAAGGCAATGGTTTTGGATATTCTTTAGTCAATGCGGATACCTTATATACTAATACAATTTCTGCTAGATATTGGAAAGATGGCTCTGAAATATTGTTAGAACAAAAAGATAAAAATCCTCGTGTTTTAACGCCTAGAGAATGTGCAAGACTTCAAGGTTTTCCTGAAGATTTTAAAATAGTTGTTAGTGATCGTCAAGCTTGGCAACAATTTGGTAATAGTGTTCCCGTTTCAGTGATCAGAGCTATTGCTGGTGAAATGATTGATCATCTTAATATCAATAATAGAATCTCAAATTATAAAATTATTAATTTAGAATCTTTAATTGCAGAAAAAATAAAAATTCTTTATCCAGAAACGATTGAGGATCAATTATGTATATCTGGAATAATTTAGATATTGAATCAATATTGATCCTCTTTATAAAATTAATATGTCATAATGACAGAACTTGAGGTTTATTACTTATTACTTAATAATGATCCCCAGACTTGCGATGATGTATAGCAGTTACGCCTTGATCCTGCAAGATTTTTCCCTTATTAGTGACGGCATAAATAAGCCAATGATCCCCACATTCCATGCGATCTCCCACTTCACATTCTAAATAAGCTAAAGCATCGGTTAAAATAGGACAACCATTATCCGCACTTTCCCAGTTAACCCCCATAAAGCGATCTTCCCCAGGGGCAAAGGGTTTTAAAAAGTGTTTCATTAAGCCTAAATGATTCCCTTCTTGTAAAATATTTAGTACAAATTTATTACCTTTATATAATAAAGATTCGATCGCTCGATCCTTGGCTACGGCTACGGTAAAGCCGGGGGGGTTAAAAGTGGCTTGTGATACCCATGAGGCTAACATTGCCCCTTTTAAGTCTTCCTGTAAGGTCGTCACAACGCATAATGATCCCACGATCCGCCCTAAAGCTTGACTTAATCGATCGGATTGGGAGCTTTTCACCGTTTCTTTTGGTTTACGAATTTTATGAGCTTTCTTCACTTTCTGAGCAAAATCTGTCCCCGCTTCCTCACACATTTTTAAAATAGGGTCTGTGGGTTTAAATTTAACTCGGATCGGCTCAAAACCAAAGGTATAACCCCCATCTTTAAATTTACTTTCTAACAGATCGATCGCCTCTCCACTCCAACCAAAAGAGCCGAAAACCCCCGCCAATTTAGTTTTATCCCCATTAGCGAGGGTAATACCCAAAGCGGTTTGGATGGGGGTGGGCGCATGACCGCCCAAAGTAGGAGAACCGAAAATAAAACCATTACATTTTAAAATTGCCTCTTTAATTTCCTCTGGATCAGCAATTTCCGCATTAATTGACTCCACCCCAACCCCTGTTTTAATTATTCCTCTGGCGATCGCCTGTGCTAAGACAGTGGTATTACCGTAAGCCGAGGCATAGATCAAAGCAATAGATAATTCTTTTTCCGTTTGTTGACTTAACCATTCTTGATAAGAAACAGTCAACTCTTTTAAACTATATTTAACTAAAGCACCATGACCAGTAGCATAAATTAAAGCAGATTTAGTAGATAATTTTTCTAAAGCATTGGTAATTTGTTTACTATAAGGAGCAAAAATACAATCAAAATAATAACGGCGATCCTCATTATAAATTGTCCAGCCCTCATCAAAAACTTGATCAGTGCAGACATGACACCCAAAAAGCTTATCCGTATAAAGCACTTGAGTTTTTGTGTCGTAGGTGCAAAGTTGGCCGGGGAAACGGGGGTTAGGGGTAGGAATAAACTCTAATAGGTGGCCATTGCCCAGATCCAGAGTTTCTTCTCCTTTAATAATTTTCAAATTAACAGGCTGATCCCCTAAAATATTTTGTAGTGCGATCGCCGCCGGATTAGAACAAACAATAGTAAGATGGGGGGCAAGATCCAATAATTTTTTTAAAGTAAAACCCCGATTAGCATTAATATGTCCTAAAATAATATAATTAATCTGATGAAGATTAATTCTTTCTGTTAAAGACTTTAAAAAAGTTTCGTGAAAAGACTCACCTGGAGGATCAATTAAAGCAATTTTATCCCCTTCGATTAAATAAGTATTGGCCGTTGTACCTCGTTGTAAAGCATATTCGATCTCAAATTTTAAACGAGTCCAAGTGCGAGAGCGAAAAACTCTAGTGTGATCGGCAATGGGAAACACTTGTACATCTTTAGCTTTAGGCATTAATTTTGCTCCTGCGATGATTAAATTGAGATTTATTTTTTTATTTTGACATAGACAATCAACTTTAGTTTATTATACTTGTTATTTATTACTTATTACTTAATTAAGCCCCCATTCCAGAATATTTTTTTAGTCCTTTTTTCCATAACCAACGATTAAAAATCAAGAAAATAATTAACCAAACTAACATCATTAAAATTCCCTGAGTTACATTAACAGGTAAACCAATTAAAATCGCCGTTGGAAAATATAAAAGATAGGGAAAAGGTGTCCAAAATAATATGTTTTGTAACTGGCTAGGAAATAAATCTAAAGGGGCTATTACTCCACCAAAAAAAAGATAGATTAAAAACCATAATTCTTCAATGGCCGCTACCCTTTCTGTCCAAAAAGAAAAGATTGCAAAAGTATATTGAATGGTGAAACGTAAACAAAAAGCTAATATTATTACGATTAAAAATAACAAAAATGTTGTTATTTTTGGTAGCCAAAAAGCTTCAGGATAAAGAAAGAAAAATAAAGAGACTAAGCCTATCGTAAAAGGGATTCTGGCTATTCTTTCTGATAGGTGCATCCCTATATAATGCCAGACTGGATCGATCGGTTGTAAAAGACGAAAAGATAAAATTCCCTCTAAAACATCCTTTTCAAATTCCCAAATCATCCAAACAATTGTAAATTCTTTAACTAGAAAAACCGTTAAAAAATATTGGGCAAATTGGATCGAATTTAAACTAAAATTACCCTGTTTTGAAGCCTCGATCCAAATACCCATTAAAATTAATGGTAATAAACCAGATAAAGCCCATAAAAATATTTCTGCCCGATATTCAACCATATAGGCATAATAAACGGAAAAGAAAGCTAAGACTTTTTTAAAAAACCATTTCATTCTGGAAACATTAAAATTTAAAAGCAAAATTTAAAAAGAAAATTTAAAATTAATCATGGTATTTATTTAACAACTATATCTTGAATAAACCATTGATTATCTTGACGCATTAAATCATATTGAACCTCTAATTGATCCGTACTTGTTCCCTTTTGATTTCCTGATTCATAAATTTGAGAAATTTCGCTAATTTTAGCAGTAACAATTACTTTTAAAGGATCTTGCTCATCTTCTTTAATCGAGGTTATTTCAATTTGATGTTCATATTCATAATAGGTGTTACTTTGTTGATTAGAAGCAACTCGATTTTTTTGTTTTGTCAATAACGGTTCAATTAAAATTTCCTCTAATTTTTCAACTTGATAATCTTTTCCAAAGGCTAATTTTTTGGCTTCTAACCATTTTTCAATGACTTTTTGAGCTTTAGCATTATCTAATTTACTATCATCCTCTACAGGTGGGGCATTAGGATCAGGAATGGGAATAACTGACTGATTTAATGTTACCATTAAAGGCTCTTTGTAATAAGCAGGAAAAGCAATTGATTGAATAATTTTATAAACTAATCCTAATAAAATAAAAGCTAATAAAGCCCCTATTCCTAACTTAATTAGATTAGTTGGTTTCTTTTTTTTGCCAGAAATAATACGAGAATGTAAAGGCGCAATTTTGCCTTTTTTCTTGCGAGGTGGATGACTGGCACTAGGAGTTGATAGTTGGGCAGATTGACTAGCCGTGTCTTGTCCCGACATTGACCCTTGATCAATAGCCATCGGAGGAGGCTCAATGGTGGAGGATTTAGATTTAATTAGCGAATCGGTCACATTTTCAGGTCGTATCACCACCGGAGTTAGGGTTTTTTCCCTAATTTTTGCCCGTTGTTTCTCAATCATATTTTGAGATTGAGTTGTTAAATTAAATTTTTGCTCCTCAGCCATATCCTTGAGTTCCCATTCATTTTCCGCCATAGACTCAGAAGCAATATTTTCTAAATATTTTTGTACCTGTTGATCGGCAAAATATTCCGTTAAAGATAATTTTAACCCAGCCAAATCCCGAAAATGGGAAAAAACCTCCGTTTGTAACCATCTTTCCCCATACAAACACAGACCGGGCAACAGATCCGGAGCATCATCAGAATGTTCTTTAATAAAAGCAATGGTTTCTTCCTCCTCGGAACGTGCCAAGGCTTTTGAGGCTTCATCAGTTAAACCCAAAAGTAAATAACAAACTGCCTGTTCTAAATGAACATCTTGACGCTGAAGTAAGCGTTTTAAGAAATCTTTGGCACGATTAATTAAAGCAGGTTGTTTTTTCGCAAAACCACCCGCTAACAGGGCATAAACCGCCAAATAGGTAGCAACGGCCGAAGGTCTACGGGCTTCAGCCTCAAATAACTCCTGTTGTTCAGCCGAGGTTAAATAATTGCGTAATTGTTGAATAAAACGCAGAAAATCATCAATACTCAAACCGGAATGATCATCCCCCATCCCGTCAATGCCATTGCGTTCTTGCAACATTTCTTTAAGTAATTGCATTCCCTTTTGGCGTTGAGCAATTTGATTTTCATTTAAAGATAATAATTCTAAAATGCGATAGGGACGTAATTTATAAAGATCCGCTTGTAATTCTCCCCCCACACTAGGGAAAAGCCCTTCTTTTAATAATAATTCTTTCCCTTGGTGACCCGAACTTGCGGCCAGTTCATATTGGCCTTGTTGCCATTGTTCGCGCCCTAATTCTAAATAGCACACAGCGATCGTCAAGACAATATCAGCCCTAACCATTTGGGGATCCCCAAAACGCCCTTTATCCACATTAATAATGCTACGGTTATCTAAATAGGGCTGTGCCAATTTGATCACCTGTTCATATTCTCCCAACTCTTGGAGAATCAGTAAAGAACCCACAAATTCTTCCGGTTCAATTTCGATCCAAGGGGTATGGGCATCAAGATTAAATTCATCTGAGACTCCTCCTTGTTGTAGAGGTAGATCTAACCTTGGTTTTTTACCCTGATCATAACTTTTTGCCAAAAATTCCTCATCATAAGCATTTCGTTCCTTCTGATTAGAAAGAATCTGATAAGCTTGATCGAGTAATTTTTTCCGTGCGGTGATGGCCACATTACTATATTCACGGCGGGGCAGTTGTAAGGCCCGATCGTGATAAGCCTGAGATAATTGGCTCTCAGTGGCTTGAATTGGTACACCTAAGATTCGATAATAGTCAAGTGGTATGCGCACTATCTTGTCCCTACCTACAGTTCCACTAATCATTATAATTTACAGTTAATCAAATATTAGAATAGCTGATTGACAATTGACAACAGTGGACATTTGACAATTACTTTTTCTTAACTATTGATTGTCAACTGATAAGAAATGTATCTAATTTTCGGGAATTGAAACTAAAAGTTTGGTAGATATGTAATAGTGGTTGTATTAACAAATGTTTGATTTTTTGTCAAATTTGGGAAAAATTAATTTTAATAATCCACTTTAAGCCCTCACCTTGATATTGGAGTGATAATTATGTCAGTTTCCCCTATCTTACCCTCGACTGAACCTATGGAAAATGATTCTTTTGTGTTTGATCCCCAAACAGAAAATATGGAGTTTGAGGATACTTCCCTTTTTGATGACGATGAAAATTCTTTAGCTAGTCCCCCTAAAAGTCATCGTTTATCTACGGATCTGGTTAGAGTTTATCTGCAAGAAATTGGGAGAGTTCCTTTACTCCAAAAAGATGAAGAAGTAGCAGTGGCTCAAAAAGTTCAAGCTTATATGCAGCTTTTGGAAAAACGTAGTCAAGCGGCTCAACAAGGGGATCCAATTTTGGCTCATTATCTCAATTTAATTGAAATTCACGATCGCTTGGTTTCTCAGTTAAGTCATCGTCCATCTTTAGAAAAATGGGCGGCTAAGGTGAATTTAAGCGTCACAGAATTAAAACAGGCTTTAAGAAATGGCAAAAAACGCTGGGCGCAGGTGGCCCAAATTGAGGTTAAGGAGTTAGAAAAAATCCAGAAAGTGGGCATTCGTGCCAAAGAACAGATGATCAAGGCTAATTTACGGTTAGTCGTTTCTGTGGCCAAAAAATATCAAAATCGAGGTTTAGAGTTATTAGACCTCATTCAAGAGGGAACTTTGGGGTTAGAAAGGGCTGTTGATAAGTTTGATCCCACTAAGGGTTATCGTTTTAGCACTTATGCTTATTGGTGGATCCGTCAAGGCATGACCCGCGCGATCGCTACCCAAAGTCGCACTATTCGCATTCCGGTGCATATTACCGAAAAATTAAATAAAATTAAAAAGGCTCAACGTCAATTATCTCAAGCTAATGGCCAGACTCCTAGTTTAGATCAAATTGCTAAAGAGTTAGACATTACCACCGATCAGATCAGGGAAGTTTTAGCGAAAGTGCCTCGTTCTGTGTCTTTAGATATTAAAGTAGGGAAGGAAAAAGATACAGAATTAGGTGATCTGTTAGAAACCGATAGCGCCTCCCCTGAAGAATTGTTAATTAGGGAAGGTTTACAACAGGAATTGGATGATCTGTTGGCTTATTTAACCGATCGAGAACAGGAAGTAATTGAGTTACGTTTTGGCTTAAAAACGGGTAAACCTTGCTCTTTGGCGGAAATTGGACGCATTTTAGACCTTTCACGGGAAAGGGTACGTCAAATTGAAACTAAAGCTATGCAAAAATTACGTCAACCAAAAAATCGTAATCGAGTCAGAGATTATCTTGATTCTCTTGATTAATGATGAAATATTTTTAATTTTACCCTATCTTTTTAATTAAAGTTAGGGTTTTTTTATTAAAAATTTAGTTTAAATTTAATTTATGATAAATCAATATCAAGGTGAATTTATTACTATTAAAATTAATCCAGATCAGCTGATTATTCAAGCAAATCAACGGAAAAATTATTATATGTTCATCATAGTAAGTATAATTCTTTCTTTTAGTAATGCTTGGAAAAGTGCTTCTCAATTTGAGATAATTAATTTCTTAAAAACTTTTTTACTTTCATTGTTACTTTATAATTTGGTTTTTTATTTAATGATAGCATGGGTATGGTTAAGTCATAGTGAAATTATGATAGATGCAGAAACATTTATTTTTACCCGTCAATTAGGATGGTTAAAACGTCAAATTAAATATTTTAGAGTAGAAATTATCTCGGCCGAAGTTTGTCATTGTAAAGATTTAGCTATAAAATATTTACAAATTAATACCAATCAAAAACCCTTTAAAATATTTTATCAATATCCAGAATCAGATTTAAAAATGATAGCTAAAAGTATCAATGAATTAATGGGAGCAGTTAACAATTGACAGTTGACAATTGACAATTAACCCTGAATAATTAACAATTAATAAAGCAATAACAAACAAGATCAATTATAATACTTTTGCTGTGATCAAAATTTATTCTAATTATGAGTCAATCTATTATTTCCCCCAAAATTAATTTAGCCCCTGATTCTTTTGAGAATCAAAATATTACCGAAAATGACAACTTTTTAGGTGATTTTATCCAAGAAACATTAGCTTTAACTAAGCGTTTATTTATTCAATTACAACGTAGACCTTCAACTATTATTGCCGGAATTATTCAACCCTTAATGTGGTTAATTTTATTTGGGGCTTTATTTTATAATGCCCCCACAAATTTATTTGGAGAAAATCTTAATTATGGTAAATTTTTAGCCCCCGGAATTATCGTTTTTACCGCTTTTTCTGGGGCTTTAAATGCGGGTTTACCTGTGATGTTTGATCGGGAATTTGGCTTTTTAAATCGTTTATTAGTTGCACCTTTAGCCTCTCGTTTTTCCATTGTTTCTGCCTCAACAATTTATATAATTACCATGAGTTTTTTACAAACAGCAGTAATTATCATAGCCGCTAGTTTATTAGGGGCAGGTTTTCCTAGTTTACTAGGTTTAAGTGCTATTGCTTTAATTGTTTTTTTAATTGTATTGGGAGTCACTGCTTTAAGTTTAGGGTTAGCATTTGCCCTCCCCGGCCATATTGAATTAATCGCCGTAATTTTTGTTACTAATTTACCCCTTTTATTTGCGAGTACAGCCCTTGCTCCTTTATCATTTATGGCAGGATGGTTACAAATTGTGGCTAGTTTAAACCCTTTAACCTATGCGATCGATCCGATCCGTTATTTATATTTAACTGGTAATTTTGGCTTAAATACTGTTGTCATGGAAACCCCTTGGGGCGGCCTTAATTTTTTAACAATTACTGGTATTTTATTAACATTTGATCTCTTAATTTTCTTAACAATTAAACCTTTATTAAGTCGGCGTTTTTCTTAATAATTTATGCCAAGGCATAACATTAACAAATTAAGTTAAAATTGTTATGCCTTTAACTAACTTTTTAATGAGATTATCCTAGTTTTTGGCATAAAGATCAGTCTTTTCTTGAGGTAATGGAATAATTTTATGAGCCAGTTCATACTAAAAATAAATTTTTATAATGGGGAGTGACTGATTTTAAAATTATTACTTGACAATAAACGGCTAACAATAGACAATAAAAAATAATTGTTAACTGCCTAAAGTAGTAATAAATCTACTTTTAACAAAAAACAAATAGGTTAAAATTAACCAAAAATTTAATAATTTGTTGATGAAGATTATTTCATGGTGATTAAAATTAATTCTCGCTATTCTCACAAAATAAAACAACGACCATTAAGCAACAAAAGAAACATTAGAAACACTAGCAACAATGGAAAAAAGACTAATAAAAGCAAACCTTACTTCAAATTTATGTTAGTAATTGGCCTTTTTTTATTAACAATTACTTCATGGTTTATTTATCAAATTATCAGAGGTTATTTACTTCAACCTCAAGCTATTTTAGTATTAGGAGGTCATGAAGAAAGGGAAATTTTTGCGGCCAAATTTGCTCAAAATTATCCTAATTTGCCGATTTGGGTTTCTGGTGGTAGCCCTTCGGCTTATGCCCATAAAATTTTCGCTAAACAGGGTATTAACGGCGATCGCCTCAAACTCGATTACCACGCAGTGGACACCCTCACTAATTTTACGACTTTGATCGATCAACTCAAGGCCGCAGGAATCAAAAATGTTTTTTTAATTACCTCCGCCAATCATTTGTATCGAGCCGAAATCATCGGTTTAATTGTGTTTGGCACTCAAGGGATCACAATTCATCCGATCGCCGTTCCCTCCCAAGGAGAACCTGAATCTTTGAACAAATGTTTAAGAGACGCTTTAAGGGCTGTAATTTGGGTATTTACAGGGGAAACAGGAGCAAATTTAAAATTAGAAGAAGTTAATCATCAATCAATTAACTGATGACAGATCTTGAAGTAATAACTAATAATGATAAAAATTGATGGCAAATTATAAAAAACTATTGATATTTTTTGAGGGTTTGTTGATAATCAACAATAACATAAATGGCAAAAATAGGGGAGCCGATCGCCGAGGCAATTAAAAAAGTTTCTAAAGAATTAAAGATAGTAACTAGGGGAAATAAATATAAAATATCTTCAGCTTCTAGCCCTGCAAAATTAGGTTGTCTGGCCGCTTCTTTCCCTAATTTTAACTCTAAATCATTCATTAAATAAAAGATACCTGAAACGGCAATACTAGCGATTAAACTAAGGGGTAAAGCCCACATTCCTAAATTAGTTTTTAAGGTGGCAATACCAATACTTAAAAATAAAAAAATTAAAACAATTGCATCACTAATTAAATCATAATTATGACCAAATTTACTAAATTTTCCGGTTAAACGTGCCAACTCTCCATCCGTATGATCAAAAAAGGCAGAAAAGACAAAGAAAAATGCTCCCAAATTACTTAAGAAAAAGCTATTTTGACTATAGGCACTATAGGCAATTAAGACAGTGGCAAAAACCCCTGTAATTAAGCGAATAGTTGTTAAATGATTGGGGGTAATAGGGGTATTTTTTAAAGGTAAAATTAAATAATAAGCTAATTTTGCATCCCAAGGTTTAGACATTTTTTTATTAATTATTATTGTTTTATTTATTGTAAGTAAAATATTATAATATCTATTCACTGATTAGTCAATACATTAAATAGTTAAGAGTTAATTTTACCAATCAAAAATAACTCTTAAAAAATAAAGAATAACTAATTAAAATAATTGCCATTCATGGGAAACTAAAAATTTTAATTTTTGCAATCTTTGGGTAAAATAATGATGATCTAAACGACTATAATCATAAGTTTTAGTTGTTTCAACATGGATCGCCCATGACCAAATATGGGCAACTTTAACAAAAAATTGTAAATTATTTAACTCAATTTCTGTTAATTGATTTAAGCTTTGATAACCCTCTAAAAATGCTTCTCTGGTTTTACGAGTCATGCCTGTGCGAATACAAACTTGCCAAAATTTTGCAATTTCAAAAATTCGATAACCATAGCCACATTGATCAAAATCAAATAAAGTTACCTTATTTTCAGGGGTAAAATGGACGTTTCCACTATGGGGATCACCCCAACAAACTGTCCAAAAAGGAGCATTTTTAGGAAAATTAGCTAACTTTAAATAAATATTATCAATGGTTTTCATTAAATAATTAAAATCTTCTAAACGATTTTTTAAAAATGGTTCAATAATTTTAACAGAATCATCTAATAAATATTCTAAAGTTAAAGTTTTTCTCTCAAGTTGAGAAGAAAAATTAAGAGCTAATTGATGAATATTAGCAACAGTTAAACCCAATTCATAACTTTGTTTGGGGTTTAAATCTCCTAAAGGAATTTCCCCTTGAGCGTAGGGAAATAAACTAGCATATCTTTGCCCTTCAGGGGCGTTAATTTCGATTAATAATTGATCATTTTTCGTGCGGATCCCATAGGCAACTGATACATTATTTTGAGCCAAAAAATCTAAAAATTCTAATTCAAATTCTATTTCTGATTTTGTGCGCCAATGATGATGGGAAATTCTTAAAATATAAGGGTTGCCTTCAGTTTCAATTAAATAAATATCACTTAACCCTCGATGCCAAAATTGACAAGATTTTATTTTTTCTATGTCATATTCTGGTACAATCTTAGTGATAATTCCCTCAATATTTAAACTAGAATAAATAATTGGAAACATAAATTAACAGGGAAGAATAATGAATAAAAAACGAATAAGCAAGAACCAATAATTAATTATTAATAACAGATTTTGAATTGTGCCATAGTCGAATACAATACAAATTGAAAGTTTTTTTTGAGAAATAATAAAATTTATGTCTATTAATCAATTAAATTTATGTCAACAGATACCCCTTGATGCTATTCGTTATAATGAACAAGGTTTAATTCCGGCGATCGCACAGGATTATTTAGATGGTACAGTGTTAATGATGGCATGGATGAATCGTGAATCGTTACAAAAAACCTTAGAAACGGGTGAAGTTTGGTATTGGAGTCGCTCACGTCAAGAGTTATGGCATAAAGGGGCTACTTCGGGTCATTTGCAAAAGGTTAAGGCGATGCGTTATGATTGCGATAGTGATGCTCTTTTGATTACGATTGAACAGATTGGTGATATTGCTTGTCATACGGGGGAAAGAAGTTGTTTTCATCAAGTAAATAATCAAAAAATAGCCCCTTCTAAAGATACCCTTTCTAGTTTATTTGATATTATTTGCGATCGCCGAGATCACCCCAACGAAAAGTCTTATACTTGTAAATTATTGGCGGGGGGAGATAATAAAATTCTCAAAAAAATAGGGGAAGAAAGTGCAGAAGTAGTGATGGCTTTTAAGGATGATCAAAAAGAAGAAATAGCGGGAGAAGTGGCGGATCTTTTTTATCATACCCTTGTAGCTTTAGCCCATCATAATGTTAGTTTAAGGGATGTTTATAAAAAGTTAGAAGAAAGGAAAAAATAATTAATAATTAATTATTGATAATTAATTATTAACAAATTGATAATGGATAATTGATAATTTACAATTGTCCATTGTCAAGTTAATTAATATTAGGTAGAATTTTTTTAACTAAAAAAGGTGGTGTTAAAAAATCAATATAAATTCTTTCCACTGGGTAGGGTAAAATTTGATTAAAATTAGCTTGAGAGATTAAGAAAATTCTCAAAATTATCATAACTATCTGTGCAAAAAAGATAGTTATGCCTAAGAAAAAAGAAGCTAAAATGATCGCAAAAATTCTATTTTGAGGAAAATTACTTGTTAGAAAAGAAGCAACAGGAGCAAAATAATATAAAATAAAAAGCACTATTAAAGATAGTAAACAAGTAATAATTTGAATAATTTTTTGACTTTTATCTTTAATTAAAGAGAGAATTTTTCTTTGTTTTTCTTCTAATAAGTTGGGATAAATTCCTAATAATAAAAAACTAAAAATATTCAAAGGTTTTTTCAATTGTAAAAAGAAAATAGGCATAATTCCTAATATCGCCACAATCAAAAAATCAAGCCACCAAAGCCCGAAAGGAGAACTAATAGACAGGCTTAACCATAAACCTATTAAACTAAAAGGTATTACGGCCAAACCTGCAAAATGTAACCATAAATAGGGTTCTAATTTAAAATTAGTCATTATTAGTTATTAGTTATTTGTTACTGACTGGTCACTGGTCACTGGTTACTGGTCACTGGTTACTGCGCAAGAGTACGACGTTTCATGATCATTTGATAAACCTCAATAATGTCACCCTCTTGCCATAAATTAAACTTAGATGAACCCATCCCACATTCATAACCTGCCGCCACTTCCTTGGCATCTTCATTAAAGCGTTTGAGCGACTCTAAAGTACCTTGATAAATAACCTCATTTTTGCGCATAACTCGCATCTGTCGGTTACGGATCACCTTGCCAGAAAGGATATAACAACCTGCTACCGCACCCTTACCAACGGAGAAGACAGCCCGAACTTCCGCGCGGCCTAAATGTTCTTCCACTTCTTCAGGATCAAGTAAGCCTTCCATCGCCCCTTGAATATCATCTAATAACTTGTAAATGATATTATATTCACGAATGTCAACCCCTTCCACATCGGCGGCCGCCCTTGCTCCACTAGCCAAAGTGGTATTAAAACCAATCACCACCGCACCACTAGCGGCCGCAAGATCTACGTCCGTTTCCGTGATCTCTCCGGGAGCGGCCAATAAGACTCGGATCTGGACTTCCTCTTGGGGTAACTGTTTTAATGAGCCAAGGATCGCTTCCACAGAGCCTTGAACATCGGCTTTGAGAATTAAATTAAGTTGTTTGAGTTCCCCTTCTTGAGCTTTAGCAGATAAACTGCTTAAAGTGACACGGGGAGCGGCCATAGATTGTTGTAACTGGGAAATGCGCTTATTGTCTTGACGGGTTTCCACCACTGCTCGGGCTTCTTTTTCATTGAGGAAGACTTCAAACTCCTCTCCCGCTTCAGGTACACTACTTAAACCTAATACTTCCACCGCAAAAGAAGGGGTAGCATCATCAACTTTATTGCCTCGATCGTCAATCATAGCCCTGATTTTACCTAAAACAGACCCTACTACGATAATATCCCCTACCCTTAATGTTCCATTTTGGACTAAGAGGGTAGCCACAGGCCCACGAGTACGGTCTAAATGGGCTTCGATTACCGTTCCCCTTGCCTCTCGATCGGGGTTAGCGCTAAGTTCTTCCACTTCCGCCACTAACAGGATCATTTCTAATAAAGTATCGAGATTTTCCCCTTTTAAGGCACTTACAGGCACCATAATGGTATCACCACCCCATTCTTCCGCAATTAAACCAAGTTCGGTTAATTCTTGTTTGATGCGATCGGGTTCAGAGTCGGGTTTATCAACTTTGTTAATCGCTACTAATAAAGGCACATCCGCCGCCTTAGCATGGCTGATCGCCTCTCTGGTTTGAGGTTGTACCCCATCATCGGCCGCCACCACTAAGATGGCAATATCCGTTACCCTTGCCCCCCTTGCCCTCATCGCTGTGAAAGCTTCGTGACCGGGAGTATCTAAAAAGACGATCTGCTCCATCTTGTCATTGTGTTCAATATCCACATGATAAGCCCCGATATGTTGGGTAATACCTCCGGCCTCACCCTGTGCCACCTTGGTTTTACGGATCGAATCAAGTAAAGTAGTTTTACCGTGATCAACGTGACCCATGATCGTAACTACGGGCGGACGGCGTTGGAGATTTTCTAAATCTTCCACATCTAACATCTCCGTCACTTTAGTAGCGGCGGCCACTTCTTCACCCGTTACCACTTTAACACCCATTTCTTCGGCCACCATTTTACAGGTATCATAATCCAAAGTCTGGGTAATATTAACGGCCATCCCTTTGAAAAAGAGATTTTTAATAATTTCCGTTTCCGCAATACAAAGGAGTTGAGCCAGATCTCGAATAGTTGAAGTATCAGGTAAAACAACGGTTTCGGGGGTTTTTTGTGCAGTTGATTGTTCTCGGCGCTTCTCACCCCGGCCAGTGCCTTCTGATTTACCAGAGGGCTTTTTAATCTTACTGGTTGGTTGTGTCGTTGGGGGTTTAGCTTGAGTTGATTTTGGTTTAGGAGGTCTGGCCGTGGAAATACTAAAGGCCGTATTACTCACAATGGAATCATTTAAGTCCTCAAAATCTTCATCCTCATCCAATAAAGGTTTAGGCCGGCGTTTACCCTTGGCCACAGCTTTAGATTTATTTTTGAGAACATCCTCCTCCTCCTCATCCCAATCTTTCTTTTTCTGAGGAGCATTAGGACGTTTTAATTTTAATTGAGGGCGTTTAGGAGGCTCTAATAAAGTTTCCTCAATAATAACTTCTTCATCTAAATCATCTGCAATGATTAAATCTTCATCTACTTCTAAATCTTCAATCGGTAAAAGTTCCTCTTTAGAAGGTTTAATTTTTTTCGGTTCAGGGGGGTGTTTTAGTTCGGTGGTTTTACCTTCTAAAACTGGACGTTTAATTTTCAACTGAGGTTTAACCGCCCCATTGTCACTAGATTTTTGTCCCGTCCCAGCTTTAGGAACTGGTTTAACCAAGGGTTTTTCAGAAATATTACTACTGCTGTCTTGAGGTTTTTTGGGCGAACCTTTTTTCTCCGGTAATTTTTTCTCAGCTTGAATGGGAGCTTTTTGACTAGGTTTTTTCTTTAAAGCTTTAGCGTTAGAAGACTTAACTTCTGCAGGTTTAGGGGTTTGACGGGGAGGCGGAGTTAAAAGTTGAGGGGCATTACTTTCCAGTTGATCCGCTTGTTTTGGTGACAAAGATGGCAAAGTCGAGGCCTCTGGTTTTTGAGCGGCTTCATCTTTTGCATGAACAGTGGGCTGTTGAGGACGGTTGAGGGAGGGAGTTGCACTTGTGGTTTGATTGGACATTTTCGCTGGACGGGGTGGGGGTACAAGAGTTTGAGTTTGAGTTTGAGTTTGATCTTGGATTTGATCTGGGGTTTCGGTTTGAGGTTGTTTATGATGAATAGCTAAAATTTCTTGTTTTTTTGAATCTTGAGGTTTTTTAAAAAAATTGTCTGTACTGCGGTCTTTTCCAGTTGGGGTATATTTTTTGGCCGCCGCTCGGATCCTTTCCGCCTCAGACTCTGAGATAGTGCTACTATGACTTTTCACTGAAATATTCAATCTATCACAGATATCTAAAATATCTTTATTTTCTAAATGTAAATCTTTTGATAAGTCGTAAATTCGTACTTTTCCGTTGTTCATGCAGTTTCTAGTTAATTGGTTGATATGAATATAAAAGGGGATTAATGGATTGTTTGATTGTTTGGCCTGGTTCTCAATTGACAATTGACAGTGGACAATTGATTGATTAGGTTAAATTTTTCCAAACAATTAACTGATCTTGATGATCAATTTTGGCAATCAATTCCCATCCCGATTAAATTTTAGTTTGATAAAATAAATGATCAATGAAGATACTCACCTCAAACGAATAATAGTATTAACAGTAATAATTTAACTTAAATTAAATATTTTATTTTTTTTGATCTAATAATTTTATTGTAAAGGATCATAGCAGATGTGATCATCAATTATGATTCTTTTCAATTTGTAAACGCTCCCATAATTGTTGATAAATGTCAGGTTTTACTTCTGTTTTGAGCGATCGCCCGATCCGATTTTTTTTCTGAGCGATTTGTAAACAGTTAGAATTAGGGCAGATATAAGCAGATCTACCCATCCCTTGATCTAATTGAATTAAATTTGAGGGAAAAACCCTAACAATACGCCAAAAATCTTTTTTTGGTGCAACTTTACGGCAACTAAGACAAGTTCTAAAGTTTTTGGTCATTGGTTATTGTTGACTGTTGAGTATTTTATTCTTCTTCAGAAGAAAATTCATCAGTAAAATTAAGGGAGTCTGTTTTAGGGGTAAAAGACTCTAAAGTTAAATCTTGATCTTCATCTTGATCATCCTCTAAAGCTGATTGTTTAGCCTTTTCTTCCTGTTCTTTTTTATAGGCATTAGTTTCTTTAATATCAATTTTCCAACCCGTTAAACGAGCGGCTAAACGCACATTTTGGCCATCTTTTCCAATGGCTAAACTTAATTGATTTTCCCCCACTAAAACTAAGGCTTGACGATCTTCGGCATTGGTTAAAATGACTTGATCAGCTTTGGCCGGACTTAAAGAATTTGCAATATAAGTAGATGGATCGGGCGACCAACGGATCACGTCTATTTTTTCGCCCCTTAACTCATTAACCACTGCTTGGATCCTGGCACCACGCGCCCCAATACAAGCTCCAACGGGATCCACATCTTTTTCAAAAGTATCCACCGCAATTTTAGTACGAGGGCCGACATGGCGCACTGGCGGATTGGCTTCTCTGGAAATAGCCACTATTCTGACCACTTCTTCTTCAATTTCTGGGACTTCATTGGCGAATAAATAAACCACTAGGCCGGCTGAGGCACGGGAAACGATTAATTGGGGGCCACGGTTAAAGCCTTCTTTCACTTTTTTGAGATAAACTTTAAATGTGGCATTTGCCCGATAATTGTCATTGGGTAATTGTTCTTTGAGGGGTAATTCGGCCTCAACTTCCGGTTCTCCAAAGCCACTACTAACGGCCATGACAATGGATTTTCTTTCAAAGCGCAAAACTTTGGCTTGTAAAACTGTTCCTTCTAATTCTTGAAATTCCTCTTGAATTAATTTTCTTTGTTGATCTCGTAATTTTTGCAGTAAAACTTGTTTAGTTTGGATAGCGGCCATGCGGCCGAAATCTCTTTGACTAGGGGTAACATCTAAAACAACTTCATCCCCTAATTGGGCTTCTCCTGCTACTTCTTGAACTTCTTGTAAGGAAATATCATGATCGGTATTGGTGACATTTTCCACAATTTTTTTAGTAGAAAGAATGCGGAAACCTTCTTCTTCAAGGTCTAATTCTACTTCAAAATTTTGGAAATATTCATCACTAAAGGGGGGTTGATTAATAGTTTGACTACGGCGAAAACGCTCATATCCTTTTAATAATGCTTCTCTTAAAGCATCTTTAACTGCGGAATGGGGTAAGTTATGATTAACAGAAATTTCTTCAATTAAATCGGGTAATCCGGGTAAAGGTACTAATGACATTTAATAATATTCTCCTTTTAATTTTAAATAATAATAATTAACGATCTTTAACTAATAACCAATAACCAATAATTAAATTAATTGAACTTTCTCTACTAAACTACGGGGAATAGCCAGAGAACGCCCTTTTTGATTAAGATAAATAGCCTGTGTATCTCTCCCGACTAATTTGCCCTGCCATTCTTGGTGATCTTGATAAGGTGTGGAGGTTTTGACTAAAACATCAAAACCTTTAAAAGTTACAAACTCACGATCGCTGTCTAATTGTCGAGAGATACCCGGGCTAGAAATTTCTAAAATATAAGTTCCGGGGATAACTTCCTGTGTATCTAAAATAGTTTCTAAAGAGCGACTCATCTTTTCACAGTCACTTAAACTGGTATGATCATCTCGGTTGCGTACATCTAAACGCAAAACTGGAGGACGTTTATTAGTTTGAAAGACAGCCCCTACCAGATCTAAACCTAATTCTTCGGCGATCGGTGTGGCTAATTCTATAATTTTTGGGATCAAGGGATGGGTCATTTGAGAGAACAGTTATCAATAAACAGTTATTAATTAAGGAAATTAATTAATCTAAGCAATAAAAAAAGCGGGGCTAACCCACTTTCAACAAACACCTGATTGATTTCTCTTAAGTCTGATTTGTTTATGTCTCAGGGATCTGACTTTCTTTGTTAGGTGTTAACGTCTTTGACTTGCTTTATCATCTTAACATAATTTTGTGATCTTGATCAATCTTTCCCAAAAATACCATCATCGGGCTAAAGAGGTTTTAATCTTAGAATAAGGTAATTATTACTGATTAATTAGGTTATTTCATGTCCTTTTATAAAACCAATTAATAAATTTTTACCAAATAATTTAGTTTTACGTCCATATAATCTAATTGTAATTAATTTTGAATCTTTACCTATTCCTTGAAATTTAACGGAAAGTTGAGGATTTTTCCCCTTAAAACAATGGTAAATTCTCTCTTTTAATAAGTCTCGATTTTCGTTAATGACAAGGGAAAAAAAGGAGTCTAAACTTACTAATTCACTCAAAGTATAACCAAAAATATCCCCAAATCGTGGATCCGCATAGACAAAAATTCCGTCTTGAGTCATTATATAAACCCCTAACTCTAATAATCTATCTGTTTGGGGGATTGGCTCACTGGGCAAGGTTGGCAAAGGTGGAGGGGGTGAATATTCCCCAGAATTTGATCCTGTGGTTTGTAATAGTTTTTTATCTAAATAAAAGCGCATTTGATCAAAAACTAAGGCCATCTGAGTGGCTGTAATTTCCATTAATTCGGTAATTTCTGGGGTAAAATGAGCGGCCTGTGAATGGCTTAAAGTTATAATTCCCAACAGTAAACGCCCTCTGATTAAGGGGACACACAAAGCGGATAAAGTGGTGTAAGGTTGTCCGGGTAAATTGATCCACCTTGAATCAATCCTTGTATCAACGATTACGCCCATTTTTCGATGTTGATAAACCCATCCTGCTAAACCTTCTTTTAAAACTTGACCGATTAAATTATTTTTTTCGTCCCTCATGACGATCCCCCTTGCCAATAAACTTTCTTGTACCACTCCATCGGGGGATAATAAAAATATACTACTTTCTTCGGCTTGGGTGAGATCAATGGCGATCTGTAAAGTTTGTTGTAACATGGCTCTAGTGAGAAGTCGTCCCGAAGCACTTTGAATCATGGTAATAAAATTACTCATTAATTCTCGATTAGCGTCTAAAGCTTTTTTATATAGCTGAAGTTCGGCAACTTGTTGACGTAAGGTGTTTAATTCTTTTCCTACGTCCATTAGAGGATTGTTTGGGTTGGGCATGGGGTCTATTTATCTACTCTAACTATTTAATTTTTAATGATATTGTATGACAATTTGTTGAATTTGTATATTATAAAAGAATTGATTGAATTTTGTTTTTTTAATACTTTTCCAAGGGGTCTATTTGTCATTAGTCATTGGAAAAAAAGTTAACTTTTATTGATTTTAATTGATCATTTTTGAATTAAAATTGTGCCGTCATTATCTATTTTTTCTTGACAACTAAATTGTTGAAAATAACTGCGCACATGATAGGGAAAATGGGGAAAATCAAAATTTTGATCTCCTTGGGCAATATCTGACCAAAAATAACGCAAATGGGGGGCTAATTTTTCTGCTTCTAAATGGGGTAAATTTAAGGGAAAACTGGTTAATAAATTGATCATAAAGGGATAGGATCGATCTCCCATCCATTGTTTAGAAAATTGTCCTAAATTTTCCCAACCATTGATAGAATCAACTTGATAAGATTTAAAGTTTAATTCTTGATTTCCCTGTTGATCAATTTTCATTTCTAAAATGCGATAGGGATGGGGATAACTTACTAAAGAGCCAGTGGTAATTTCATAAATTCCATCTTCTTTGGCTACGTCTTGAACGTGCAAATGTCCTGTAAAAATGTATTTTACTCCGTATTTTTTAAATAAATTAATTAAACTTTTGGCATTACCAACCATATATTTTTTACCCATTTCATGGTCGGCTTGGGAGGGAAAATGCTCAATTATATTATGATGAATCATAATTAAAACTATTTTATCTTTAATCAATTCTAACGTCTGTTCTAACCACAATAATTGATCACTATCTACATAACCGATTTGTTTACCTTCTTGATCAAAATAATTAGAATTAAGACCAATTAAATAAATTTCTGGTAAAATTTCTTGACAGTAATATAATCTTTCTGGATTAAGATAACCAAATTTTCGATAATAATAAGGAAAGGCTTTAACTCCGATGGAAGTTTGATTGGGGAAAAGGGTGGGAATATCATGATTACCAGGAATAACGTAGGTAGGAATCTGTAAATCATTAAGTTTTTTTTGTAGCCAACGGTGATTATCTGGTTCTCCATGCTGAGTTAAATCTCCCGGTATTAAGAGGAAATCTAAAGCACATTGTTCTAAATGACTCAGGGCTTTTTCTAGTACAGGAATACTAACTTCCCCTAAATGAAAGCGATTAGGGTGATTCCAGAGGGTATGGGGGAGGGTGATATGGGGATCACTGATGATAGCAAAGCGAAAATTTACGGTCATATCATCTGGTTAAACGTCTTTGATTTTGGCCTATTATACCAAATCCGGTTTCCATTTTCATTTTCAAAACGGCCTTGATCCTTTGCCCCTTTTGTGATTAGACTTTTTGCACAAGTCAATTAATAAGTAATAAGTGGGAGAATGGAGGAAAAACTTATTAAAATCAATGATTATTTCAACTTTTCTAAGTATTTGATCAAGGGGCAGGGGGTGAGTTTAATCATTTTGGCCTAAAATTTGACAATTTACAATGAGTAATTAATAATTGATAAGCAGTCATTAATTATTATTAATTTAAAAATTATGGAAAGAGGTTTATTGTGGCTACCGTTATTATTGTTCTTTTTTTGGTTAACTTCATTGGGAACAAAAGAATATCAAAAACTTCAAATTTATCAACAATGGGCGCAACAATTTGATCTGGCTAAATATGATATTTATGCAGTGTTAGGGATCAAGGAAAATTTAATTAGTTGGGGTCAAGCTTCCCCCAAACAAATTATTAATTTAGAAACTTTTTGTTTAGATCAAATTAAACAAATTTATTTGGTGGTGGATGACAAAGTTATCACTGAAAAACAACTCCCAAAAAAGGGAAAACCCTTTATTTATTTTCAATTAAAAAACACAGAAAATATGATCAAAATTCCTTTTACTGAAATTAATTTGGCCGCTCAATGGACACAATATTTAATTGAAAAATTATTAAATATAAAATCTTAATAATTTTATCATATATTCTCAAATTACAAATTCAAAATATTATTCTATAATAAATAGAAAAAATTTAATATTTTAATCTTTGCTCATCTCAATGAAATTGCCTTTTTCCTTGGTGCTGAAACGATTAAGTTTCACTTTTGCTTTAGCATTAGTCTACTATCAAACGGCAGAAATTTGTAGAAATTTAGCCTCTACACCTCAAAATGTTACTCCCGTTTGGGCCCCTGATGGTTTTGCTTCGGCGGCAGTTTTAACTTTTGGTTATTGGACATTACCCGGAATTTTAATTGGCTCATTTTTAGCTAATATTTGGGCATTTATTAATAGTAGTAATAATTGGACTTTATTTGTTTCTATTTTACAGGTGGTAGCTATTGCTATTGGTAATAGTTTAGCTCCCTTTTGTGGGGTTTATTTATTAAGAAAAAAAATTAACAAGCGTTATCCTTTTAAAAGGGTTAAAGATACCTGTAATTTTTTAGTTTATACGGGATTAATTGCGCCTCTTGTTAGTGCTACTATTGGGGTTACGGCTTTAACTTTAGGGGGCAAAGTTCCCCTTTTTGAATATGGCAAAACTTGGTTAACTTGGTGGATTTCTAATATCTCAGGAATTTTTATTTTTACACCTGCTTTAGTTAGTTGGTATCAATTTTTAAGTAAGTTTAATAAACCCATTAAATTCAAGAAAAATTTAGGTCTTCAAACTCATATTTTTGTTGAAAAAACTAAACAAATTGACTATAATAAAATCATTGAATTACTTTTTTTAATTACTTTAATTTTATTAATTTGTCTTTTTTCTTTCTGGGGTCAATATGAATTAGAATATATTTTAATCCCTTGTTTAATTTGGGCTAATTGTCGTTTTGGAGAGTTAGAAATTACTAATTTAATCGTTTTAATTGCAATTTTAGCAGTTACGGGAACAGTCAGAGGTTTGGGAGTTTTTTCTAAAGAAACATTAATTGAATCTTTGATTTTTTTACAGACTTTTATCGGTGTAATTGTCTTTTCTATGTTAATTTTTAATGCAGTTTTTATCGAAAAGGAACAAGCTTTAATTAAGACTCAAATCTCTCAAAATGAATTATATAATAGGGCGTTAAAAATAAGACAATATGCTCATTATTTAAGTCAACAAAATATTAAATTAGAAGAAGCAAAAAAAGAAGCAATTTTGGCCAATCAAGCTAAAAGTGAATTTTTAACTAATATTAGTCATGAGTTAAGAACCCCTTTAAATGGTATTTTAGGGATGGCACAATTATTTCAAAATCAAGATAGTTTAAGTAACAAGCAAAAAGAAGAAATTAATATTATTTATGAATCGGGTAATCATCTTTTAATGTTAATTAATGATTTGTTAGATTTTGGCAAAATTGAAGCGGGTAAAATGGATGTTGAATTAAGTAAATTTAATTTAATTAATTTTCTTAAATTAATTTGTGATCTCATTGAAAAATCAGCACAAAATAAAAATATTTATTTCGATTATTTAATTGATCAAAAGTTACCTTTTATCGTAGAAACTGATGAGAAAAAGTTAAGACAAATTTTATTAAATTTATTAGGAAATGCCGTTAAGTTTACCCAAACAGGGGGAGTAAAATTTACCGTGACATCAATGAATAAACTTAGCAAAAATGAGGTTATTTTTTGTGAAATAGAATTTAAAATTGAGGATACGGGGATCGGTATTCCTACCGATAAATTAGATAAAATATTTTTAGCTTTTGAACAGGTAGGGCATAATAATTTTAAGGCTCAAGGCACGGGTTTAGGCCTAGCTATTAGTCAAAAAATGGCTCATTTAATTGGGGGTAATATTGGGGTTGCTAGTGAATTAAATCAAGGTAGTATTTTTACTTTAAATTTAACTGTACCTTGCGATTTTAACTTAAATTCTAGTTATCTAAATTTAGGGGAGCAAAATAACAAATTTGATCCCGAACTGGGGAAAAAACTACCTTTTAAAATATTGATAGCAGAAGATAATATTGTCAATCAAAAAATTGCCATTCAAATGTTTCAAAGATTAGGATATAAAGTTGATCTTGCGGTTAATGGCCTTGAAGTTTTAAGGGCTTTAGAAAAGAATTTTTATGATTTAATTTTTATGGATGTTTCAATGCCAGAGTTAGATGGGATCGAGGCTACTCGTTTAATTATTAAGCGTTATTCTCAAGATATTTGCCCTTATATTATTGCGATGACGGCTAATGTAATTGATGGGGATAAGGAAAAATGTTTAGAGGCGGGAATGAAAGATTATATTAGTAAACCAATTAAAATTAATGCTATTATTGAGGCTTTATATCGTGTTAAAATAAAAAATAACCAATAACTAAAAAACAATAATTATATGTTAACTAATGTTCGTTTAACTATCAAAGCTTGTGAACAATTAAATTTAAAATATGAGATTTTACACCATCATCAAAATATTTTAAGAGTAAAAATTAAGGATCAATATCATTTTTTTGTTAATTATACTACTCCTTTACTATCTCAAGCTACTTCCCAAATTTTAAGAGATAAAGATTTTACCTATCACATCTTAAAAAATGTGATCAATATGCCTAGACATCAGGATTTTTTATCTCCTTTTTGTGATCAAAAATATCAACAGTATTTAAAATATCAAAGTATTGAAGAAATCAAAGATAAAATATTAGAATTGTTTACCTTTCCTCTCATTATTAAAAGAAATCGGGGATCGGGGGGTAATAATGTTTTTTTATGTCAAGATCAAGAGCAAATTAATTTAGCTTTAGGGCAAATTTTTAATATTAATCATAAAAATTATGATTATGTTGCTCTGGCTCAAGATTATATTAAGATTAAAAAAGAATATCGAGTAGTTTGTTTAAATAGAAATGTAATTTTAGCTTATGAAAAAAGTAAGGAAAATGCACAATTTACGGGAAATTTAAGTCCTCTCCATTGGGAAGGCTCTCAAGCAATTTTAATTACAGATCAAAATTTATTAAAGAAAATTAGTGATTTTATTGCCCCTGTTTTTGATGAATTAAGTTTAAAATATGGCGGTTTTGATGTGGTAATAGATGAGGGGGATCAATGGTGGTTAATTGAGATTAATTCCCATCCTAATTTTGATATTTTTATCAGAGATAATGATGAAAATATTATTGTTGATCTGTTTAAAAAATTGCTTTTATCTTTATAATTTCACTTTGGCCATAGCAAAGGGGAAAAAACCCTTGCTATATCTATATAATTATAATGTCAATTTTTGTTTAGATTTTTTTAACATTTCTACTAAAAAAATATCAAGAAATATTAAAAAATAGTTCTTAATCTTCATAAATTGAGTAAGCTAGAAATAAACTTGTTGTAAGACAAGACGATTTATCACAATCCTAAATTAGTGGGGAGAAATAAAGTTAACGCTTTTGTTATTCTTAACAAGACTTTAACAGTCTTTTTTCTAATAATTAATCTGCTACAAGCTATTTAGGATTGCTCTAGTTAATTTTCAGTTGATAATCAAACTCAAAATTATGAACAATGAATCAAGAGAAAATGTTACAAAAGTAGAAGAATTTGCTACTTTAAATCAATCTACAATTATTGCTCAATCTAATAGTTCAAATTCTTCTAATGTCATAGGTGGAGTAGGTTTTTCCATTGCTTTATTAATCTTTTTTTCGGCTTTGGCCATCTGGTTTCTTAACACTTTTATGTGTATTTGTAAACCCAATGAAGTGTTAGTTTTATCAGGTACAAAACATAAAACAAAAGCAGGGCGAGAATTAGGTTATCGTATTATTTTTGGTGGCCGGGCGATTCGCAATCCTTTATTAGAAACTGTTAAAAGTATGGACTTAACAGTAATGCCCGTACCTGTAGAGGTCAAAAATGCTTATTCTAAGGGGGGGATTCCCTTGGATATTCAGGCGATCGCCAATGTTAAAATATCAGGAAATTCGTCAATTATTGGCAATGCAATTGAGCGTTTTTTAGATAGAAATCGCTCGGAAATTGCAAGGGTGGCAAAGGAAACTTTAGAGGGGAATTTAAGGGGCGTGGTGGCTACTTTAACCCCTGAAGAATTGAACGAAGATCGCTTAAGATTTGCCGAACAAATTGCCGAAGATGTGTCAAGGGATTTAACTCGGTTAGGGTTACAATTAGATACCTTGAAAATTCAGAGTGTTTCCGATGAAGTTGATTATTTAAACTCAATTGGCCGCCGTCAAATTGCGTTAATTATCAGAGATGCAGAAATTGCTGAGTCTGATGCTTTGGGGGAAGCCGAAAGAATTGAGGCCGATTGTCAAAGGGCGGCGGAAGTGGCTAAAACTCAAGCTAGAACAGTTATTCAGGAAAAAGAAAACCAATTACGCAAAATTAAAGCCCAATTAGAACAAACGGCGCGATCGGAAGAAGAACGCACGGAGGCCGCCGCTAAGGAAGCAAGGGCTAAGGCGGAGCAAATTTTACAGAAAGTGCGGGCAGAGTTAGAAAGATTACGCTTAGAGGCTGATGAAGTTTTACCTGCTCAGGCTCAGAAAGAGGCGAAAGAGTTGGCCGCAAGGGGTGAAGCGGCGGCTTTAGCGGAAAATGCGAGGGCTTCGGCTTTAGTGAGTAATATGCTTTCTGAGGTTTGGCAGTCTATGGGTGCGGATGCCTCTGATTTATTCTTAATTCAACAGATTGAAACTTTGTTACAGGAGGCCACCAAAGTTCCCAGCCGTTTGCATTTGGAGAATATTAATGTGATTGATAACGGTGATGGCAAGGCGATCGCCAGTTTAATCAATGCTTATCCTGAAATTGTGCGTCAATTCTTGACACAGGTGGATCAAACTTTAGGAATTGACGTGGCGGGAACATTAAACCAAAGCAAAAAGTAATTTTTACCATTCAAAATTGATTATTTATTAATACTAAAAAGGGCAATTATGGATCCAATTTCAGTCATTATAACTGTTTTATTTATGTTAGGATTAGGTACAAGTGCGGGGGTCATGGTATTACGCAACCTCTATTATATTTGTCAGCCTAGTGAAATCCTAATTTTTGCAGGAAGTAGTAGCACTACTGGAGATAAAAAAAGAATTGGTTATCGCTTAATTAAAGGGGGTAGTGCTATCCGTACTCCCTTATTAGAAAAAGCCTTCAAAATGGATCTTACTAATATGATCATTGAATTGAAGGTAACAAATGCTTATTCAAAAGGCGGTATTCCTTTAAGAGTGGAAGGTGTAGCCAATATTAAAATAGCAGGAGAAGAACCAACAATTCACAACGCAATTGAGCGTTTATTGGGGAAAAATCGCAAAGAAATTGAGCGATTTGCTAAAGAAACATTAGAGGGAAATTTGCGCGGAGTTTTAGCAAGTTTAACCCCTGAACAAGTTAATGAAGATAAAATTGCTTTCGCCAAAAGTTTATTAGAAGAAGCGGAAGATGACCTTGAAAAATTAGGTTTAGTGTTGGATAATTTGCAAATTCAAAACATTTCTGATGAGGTATCTTATTTAGATTCAATTGGCCGAAAACAACAAGCAGATTTAATGAGAGATGCGCGAATTGCTGAAGCTCAAGCCCATGCTGAGTCAGTGATCAAAGCGGCCGAAAATGAAAAAATTACGGCCTTAAGACGGATCGATCGAGATATTGAAATAGCCAAAGCTCAAGCAGAATTAAGGTTAAAAAATGCTTTAACCAAAAGAGAAGCAATTGTGGCAGAAGTAGAAGCAGAAATTGCGGCCGAAGTTGTTAAAAGACAGGCTGAAGTATCAGTTCAAACTGAAAGAATTAAACAGGTTGAACAACAATTACAAGCCGATGTTGTAGCACCTGCTGAAGCAAATTGTAAAAAGGCAATTGCCCAAGCTCAAGGGGATGCGTCCACTATTATTGAAGCAGGAAAAGCTCAAGTTGAAGGGATTAAAAGTTTAGCTGAATCTTGGAAAAATGCAGGATCATCAGCCAGAGAAATTTTCCTATTTCAAAAGTTAGATATTCTCTTAAAAACTTTAGTTCAATCCGTGCCGGAAGTTGATGTTCAAAATGTCACAGTTATTAATAGTAAAGATGGAAATACTGTTACTAAAATGGCCTCTTTTCTGGAACAATTACGTCAAGCCACCGGAATGGATCTAGTTAAAATTGTTAATCAGATGGGTTCTTTACCCTCTCAAAACTCTGAACATAGTGAAAAACCAGTTCATCATTTAAACTCAGAATCTAGTCAGAAAAAAACACCTGTGATCAATCAACCTGTGATTAATCAATCTCCACCTTCTGTAGTAAAACAAAATGTGAATAATGAGGCAAAAAAAGAGCCGAAATCACATACTGAAATTAAGGCAGAAAAGAAAGAACAATTATCATTTTCTTCAGTGGATCAAACATTAAAAGCAGAGGTGAAACAACAATTAGATAAATTAGCATTTAATAACGCTAATCAGGAAATTATAGAGCGCTATATTTATCAAATGGTTAAAAATTCTCCCCAATTAAAATACCGTTTACAAAAAGCTTTAGAAAACGGTGGAAAACAAGCTTTAGAGGAGATTTTTGACCATCCTTTGATTCAGGTTTCTGTTAATTTGTTGGAAAATTGGTTAGAAGTTAATTCTGCTCAAAATCCATTGCTTTAAGGTCTTTGCCCTTTCTAGCAAGGGGAAAGGGCAAAATTTGAACTTAATTTCTATTAAAATTAAAGCTTAATTTATATTTATGGTTTCCGAAAAATTCCGATTTCAATTAATGAAAGAAGCTCAAAAATGGCAAGAAGAAAATATTATTAATTCAACCATTTTTGACCAACTTTCCGCACGTTATCAATTTGATCAATTAGCAACAGCAACCAGAAACCGTTTTATTATTATTTTACTTTCTATTGGTAGTTTTTTATTGGGATTAGCTGTTATTACCTTTGTAGCGGCTAATTGGCAAGAATGGACAAGAGAAATTAAAGTGATAATATTAGTAGGATTTTTCTTAATAGCTAATATTGGTGCTTTTTATCTGTGGAAAAATTCTGTTTCAGGGTGGCAACATCGTTTAGGCTTAGGTTTATTTTTGTTAGGGGCTTTAATTTTCGGAGCAAATTTAGGCTTAATGTCTCAACTTTTCCATCAAAGCGGCGCAATTTATCAATTATATTTAATTTGGGGAATCGGGGTAATTGCGATGGCTTTTGGCTTAAGAATTACCTCTTTATCTATTTTTGGAATTATTCTTTTAACTATTAGTTATTTATGGGGTTATTCTGATATTTTTTATAGCATTAATCAGCCCCTAATTTTTCAAATTTTAATCAAACATTTTCCCTTAATTATTGGCACAAGTTTAATCTGTTTAGCCTATTGGTGTCAATCACCTTGGACGTTTGGTTTAACGGTGTTTTTAATTAATTATACTTTTGTGGCTAATTTAATCACAAATGCTAGTCAAATTGTTGAATTTTCACCATTTTTAAGCAGTTTAATTGCCGTTAGTGCTTCTTGTTTAATACCTGCTTTCTTCTATGCTTATCAAGAAAATTTATGGACAATTAAGCCCCTTAAATCTCAAAGTTTTGCCACAATTTCTCGTTATTTAGCACTGTTTTTTTTAGGGGGATTATTTTATATTTTTTCCTTTAAAATATTATGGGAAAATAGTTTTTCTCCTAATGAAATAGATTTTAATTGGTATCAATTATTGAGTTTAATAGATCCCCTTATTTTATTCGGTTTAACTTTACTGGCATGGTGGAGATTAGGCTTAAATAATGAACAAAAAATCTGGAAAATAGACATTAATTCCACAGCGATCGCCGCCCTATTATTCCTAACATCAATTTGTTTAATTATTCATATTACTTTTACACCGATTGGTTGGCTTGGAATTTTTATTTTTAATGTATTTTTAGGCTTATTTGCCATTGGTTTAATTAGGGAATCATTAAGTAATGGAAAAAGGGGCGGTTTTTGGTATGGAATTATTTTATTAGTCTTACAAATTTTCAGCCGTACCGTAGAATATGATACCAGTTTATTATTAAAAGCTTTTGTCTTTTTCCTCTGTGGAATTGGAATTATTATAGCCGGATTATGGTTTGAAAAATATGTTAAAAATCTCAATCAATCTTAGGAGTAATTATCAAAAATGACTACAGATCAACCCAAACAAAAAAAGATTAAACTTTGGCAATTTTTGTTCCCTTTATTATTACAATTAGCCTTAATTCTCTCCGTTCCTGCCCATAGTTTTTACACCTATACAACAGGAAAAACCGTGATTTTACAAACCCAACCTGTGGATCCTTATGAATTATTAAGGGGCTATTCTCAAACTTTAAGTTATACCATTTCCCAAACTAATAATTTAAAAGAATTAAAAGGTTGGCAAGAGGTTTATAATCAAGTTAATCAACCGCAATATTATTATGATTTACCTGATAATACTACCATTTATTTAACATTAGAAGAACCTAAAAAATTAAACCAAAAACCCCCTTTACCTTGGCAACCTATTGCTATTAGTTTAACCTATCCTAAAGAGATTAAATCTAATCAAATTATCTTAAAAGGAGTTACCCAATATAACATGATACAATATGGTTTAGAAAGATATTATTTTCCCGAAAGTCGAAGGGAAGAAATTAATAATAAAATTAATGAAATTCAACTTCAAAATAATCAAAAATTTGTAGTAGAAATTAAAGTAGATACCCAAGGAAATGCCATCCCCATTAGTTTATGGGTAGGGGATCAAAATTATCATTTTTAATAAAAAAAATAACCAAAAATGACAAAAATTATTATTATTGGTGCGGGAATAATTGGGGCGACTATTGCTTATGAATTAAGTTTAAACCCTCAATATGAAATCACTTTATTAGAACAAGAAACTGCTCCAGCTTTACATTCTAGCGGTGCGGCCTTAGGTGTTTTAATGGGATTTATTAGCCATAAAATTAAAGGAAGGGGCTGGAAATTACGTCAACAAAGTTTAGAAAGATATAATAGTTTAATTCCTGAATTGGAAAAATTAACCGAACAAACTATTAATTTTAATCAACAAGGAATCCTTAAATTATTATTTCCAGAAGACTCTTTAGAACAATGGCAAAAGTTAATTTCACTTAGAAAAAATCAAGGTTATCATTTAGAAATTTGGGACAAAAATCAAGTTTTTAAAAACTGTCCTCACGTTGAAATTAATGATATTATTGGAGCTATTTATTCCCCCCAAGATCGTCAAGTTAACCCCACAGAATTAACTCAAACACTGATCAAAGGAGCGAAAATTAACGGGGTTGAATGTAAATTTGGGGTCAAAGTTCAAAAACTTTTAAATACAAGCTTTCTCAAAGAAAATAACATTAATTGTGAGGAAGTTTTAACCTCAGAGGGTAATTTTAAAGCTGATTTTATCATTATTACCGCCGGATTAGGCACAAAAGAATTGACTCAAAATTTTCCTCAACCGCTCGATCTTCGCCCTGTTTTAGGTCAAGCTTTACAAGTGAAAATTAATCAAATTAATCCCCAATTTAACCCTGATTTTCAACCAGTTATTACAGGTAATGATGTGCATATTGTTCCCTTAAAAAATAATGAATTTTGGATCGGTGCAACCGTTGAATTTCCCAACGAACAAGGAGAAATTATTATGAATCAAAACTTATTAGAAGAAGTGAAAAAAGCCGCTTTTTCCTATTGTCCATTTTTAGAAAATCATACTATTATAAAACAATGGTTTGGTCAACGGCCACGCCCTGAAAATAGACCTGCTCCTATTATTGAAAAATTAACCGGAACTAATAATATTTTCTTAGCAACTGGTCATTATCGTAATGGGATTTTATTAGCACCTGCCACCGCTATTTTAATTAAAAATTATTTAGAAAATCAATTAAATTGATCAACAAAGCTGTTAAAATTATCAATTGACAATTATTAAACTCAAGACAAAAAACAATTTTACTTTGAGATCATAAAAAACAATGGCATATTTTTGGTTTAAAGCTTTTCATATTATTGGTGTGGTGGTTTGGTTTGCAGGTTTATTTTATTTAGTGCGTCTGTTTGTTTATCATGCAGAAGCAAATCAAGAATCTGAACCCGCTCAAACTATTCTTAAAAATCAATATATAATTATGGAGAAACGTCTCTATAATATTATTACTACTCCTGGGATGATTTTAACCGTAGCAATGGCGATTGGGCTTTTAACAACTGAGCCTGATGTGTTAAAAGATTGGTGGCTTCACCTTAAATTGGGGATGGTTTTATTGCTACTAATTTATCATTTTTTCTGTGCTAGAATTATGAAAAAATTAGAACAAAATCAATGCAATTTAACGGGTCAACAATTTCGCGCCTTGAATGAAGCTCCCACTATTCTATTAGTAGTAATTGTGTTATTAGCTATTTTTAAAAATCAATTACCTTTAGATGCAACTACATGGTTAATAGCGGCCTTAATTTTATTAATGGCTGTCACTATTCAACTATATGCGAAAAAACGCAGAAAGGACAAAGAAAAACAACTTTTAGAGGAACAATTAATTGCTAAATAAACAATAACTTCTACTTAAAAGTAGAGGATTAAAAATATAATACCATTTACAGAACGTAACTTCAGACGTAGTTTAATGGAATAGTTTATTTACAAAAATTTCAGGTATTTTACAATGTAGCTACTGTTTGTAAATGGTATAAGGTGGGTTCTCCCCACCTTTATATAATACTAACTTATGTTAAAGTTCATATGATTACCCACATAACATAAGAAAATATAATGCTAAAAATTAAGAGATAAGATAAAGGTATTGCTTTCTTAATATTTTGCTCTATTTGAGTTTCAATTAAAGCTTAACTTAAAGCTTTAATTAACTGATCTTTGGCAGTTTCTAAAGCTTCTTTTAACTTATTAGGATCACGACCTCCCGCTTGGGCTAAGTTGGGGCGACCTCCGCCACCTCCGCCACAAATTTTGGCAATTTCACCGATAAATTTACCCGCTTGTAAGCCTTTTTCTTTAATCACTTTTTGACTAAAAGCCGCTACTAAAGACACTTTTTCACTATCAGGAATTGATGCTAAAATTACGGCCGATTCTCCTAATTTTTGTTGTAATCTTTCTCCAGCTGTTTGTAATGCTTTAGGATCAATTTCTCCTAAATTGGCCACTAAAAGTTTAAACTCTCCAATACTTTCAGCTTGGTTAATTAAACCTTCAGATTTTACTAAAGCTAGTTCATTTTTTACCGCTTCTAATTCTTTTTGAGTTAACTTTAATTCTGCTTGTAAATTGTTCACTCGATCGGTAATTTCTTCAGGTTGAACTTTAAATTTACTACCCAATTCTTTTACTACTTGATCCCTGATATTTAAGTATTCTAAAACAGAAGCCCCAGCGACTGCTTCAATACGTCTTACCCCTGAAGAAATACCCGTTTCAGATATTATTTTAAATAGTCCGATCTCGGCGGTATTTTTAACATGAGTACCTCCACATAATTCCATTGATACCCCCGGAATGTCCACTACACGCACCTCTGAGCCGTATTTCTCCCCAAACATGGCGATCGCGCCTTTAGCTTTAGCTTCTACTATGGGCATCACATTAATATCAGTATCATGAGCCTCAGCAATCCACTGATTAATTAAGCTCTCAATTTGCTCTAATTCCTCTGATTTTAAGGCACGGGGGCAATTAAAGTCAAAACGAAGGTGATCGAAGTCAACAAGGGATCCCGCTTGTGAAATAGAAGGATCAACGATTTTCTTTAAAGCTGACTGTAAGAGGTGGGTGGCCGTGTGGTTAGCTTGGGCGCGACGACGACAACCCCGATCAATGGTTGCGTTGACGGTATCCTTAACCTTAATTGTACCTCTTTCAACTTTCCCATAATGAACAAAAAAGCCAGATTCTTTCTGAACATCTGTGATATTAATTAGTAAATTATCTCCTGTTAAATAACCTTTATCTCCAATTTGACCGCCAGACTCAGCATAAAAGGGAGTTTCATTTAAAATTAATTGAATTTTATCACCTGCTTGAGCAATATCTACAGTTTTACCTTCTAATAATACGGCTTCAACTATGGCTTGATATTGTAAATTATCATAACCAAAAAATTGAGTAGGGTGGATCTGTTCTGCTAATTTATCAATACTACCTTGTACAGTTAAATCAATAGTTTCATGGGCGGCCTTTGAGCGTTCCTGTTGAATTTTCATCTCTTGATTAAACCCTTCCACATCAACTTTTAAACTACTTTCTTCTGCTATTTCTTGGGTTAATTCTAAGGGGAAACCGTAGGTATCATAGAGGGTAAAAGCATCAACTCCTGAAATAAATTGCGGTTGTTTAGATATTACTTCAGCTAATAGTTTTTCACCCCTTTCTAAGGTTTTTAAGAAATTATCTTCTTCCCTTAATAATTCCTGTTTAATAAAACTTTCTCTTTCTCTGGTATTAGGATAAACTTTTTGTGATAAACTAATAGCAGTTTCCGCAACTTTATTAATAAAATTACCTTCAATCCCAATTAAACGCCCATGACGCACAACTCTACGAATTAAACGCCGTAAAACATAACCTCGATCAGTATTAGAAGCCGTCACCCCATCAGCAATTAAATGCACAACGGCGCGCACATGATCACCAATAACTTTAAGGGAAACTTTCGTTTTTTCATCACTATTTTTGTAATCAATTCCTGCTAGTTTAGCCGCCGTTTCTATAATGGGAAAAATTAAATCTGTTTCATAATTATTGGGTACTTTTTGTAAAATTTGAGCCATTCTTTCCAAGCCTAAACCTGTATCAATATTCTTGTTTTGTAAAGGAGTTAAATTACCCTCTGCATCCCGATTATATTGCATAAATACCAGATTATAAAACTCAATAAAACGGCTATCATCTTCTAAATCAATGTGAGCATCACCTAATTCTGGTTTAAAATCATAATATAACTCAGAACAAGGGCCACAAGGACCAGTATTACCCGACTTCCAGAAATTATCATCTTCTCCCATCCTCTTAATCCGATGTTCAGGAATACCGATTTGATCTCGCCAAATCGCAAAAGCCTCATCATCATCTTCAAAGACACTCACAATAATATGTTGAGGATCAAGCTGATAAACTTGAGTTGACAACTCCCAAGCCATTGCGATCGCCTTTTCCTTGAAATAATCCCCAAAACTGAAGTTTCCGAGCATCTCAAAAAAAGTATGATGTCTGGCGGTGCGCCCCACATTTTCAATATCATTAGTACGGATGCACTTTTGAGAGGTGGTAGCGCGGGGCTGATCGGGCTTTTGTTGCCCTAAAAAGATCGGTTTAAAGGGCAACATTCCCGCTATAGTCAGCAATACGGTGGGATCTTCCGGCACAAGGGAAGCACTGGGTAAAATGGGATGTTGTTGAGAGTTAAAGTAGTTGAGAAATTTATCTCTAATTTCGTTTCCTGTTAATTTTGGAGGTTGTTTTGTCATAGTTTTTAATGATAGATTTACTTTTACTATTGTTACATTTTTTGTGTATTTAATTGTATTAAAGTTATAATAGATTAAACTATATTTTTGGCTAAAAAATTTTTTCTATGAGTAGTCAATCAGCCGATAAACTAAAGCAAAAGCCTTAATTGATCCTCGCAAGGAATTTAATAAATAGCTTAGATCATCAGAAAGAAAATCTAATATAGTTGAAGTTGATTTTTTAGCAACTACCTAAAAATTAATTAATCTCTTTATTATTTAAGTGTATTATGATTGAAATAATACACTTTTTTATTGAAACAAAAAATAGCTTTAATTTAAAACTTTTTCTTTTTTCTCTAAAGTCCAAATATTAAAAATTCCTAGAAAATTTATCATCTAATTAACATAATTATCAAGATCAATAAAGATTAATGTAAACAAATATTAATATTTTGCTCAAATTTATCCGAAATCAAAAAGTCTTGTTAGAATAATAAAAATTTAACTTACCTATAATTGTATCATTATTAATTAAAGTTAACTAATTTATTTTGAAAGTTAATAGAAATCGTCAACTCGTTAATTATTTAATCAAGGAGAAATTATGACTTTTATTACTGAATATAAAGAAGCTGAACATAACACTATTCAATCTGCACATCTACCAACTTCTACTGGAATTTATATTACAATTCATGGTCATTTCTATCAACCGCCTCGTGAAAATCCTTACTTAAATATTATTGAAAAACAACCTAGTGCCGCTCCTTTTCATAACTGGAATGAACGTATTTATTATGAATGTTATCGCCCCAATGCCTTTGCTAGAATTGTTAATGATCAACAACAAATTGTCGGTATTATTAATAATTATGAATATATGAGTTTTAATATCGGCCCTACTTTAATGTCATGGTTAGAAAACTATGATTTAGAAGTTTATCAAAAAATATTAGAGGCTGATCGCCTCAGTGCTAGAAGATTAAACGGCCACGGCAATGCGATCGCCCAAGCTTACAACCATATTATCCTACCATTAGCTAATAAACAAGATAAATATACTCAGATTCGTTGGGGAAAAGAGGATTTTCATCATCGTTTTCAGCGTGATCCCGAAGGAATGTGGTTAGCAGAAACCGCCGTTGATTATGAAACTTTAGAAGGATTAATTGAGGAAAATATTAAATTTATCATCCTTGCACCCTCACAAGCCCAAAGATGTAAACCTTTTCCAACAGAGGAAAATTCTGAGCCTGAATGGTTAGAAGTGGGAGGCTCACAAATTGATCCCACTCGCCCCTACCGTTGTTATTTGTCACAAAACTCAGAAAAATATCTTGATATTTTTTTCTATGATGGGCCGATCTCCCGTGACATGGGTTTTAACGATGTTTTACAAAGTGCCTCTATCTTTGCTAGTCGTTTAGGGCAGGCCGTCAGAGGAGATCACCGCCCCAGTCAACTCATCAGTGTAGCCACCGATGGAGAAACTTTCGGCCATCATAAGTATGGCACGGAAAAATGTATCGCCTACGCCGTAACGCAGGTATTTCCCCAAAGGGGTTGGATTGTGAGTAATTATGCTCATTATCTGAGTCTTCATCCCCCCACATGGGAAGTCGAGTTAAAACCTGTTACCGCTTGGAGTTGTTCTCATGGAGTCGATCGATGGCAAGATGACTGTGGCTGTGGGGGGGGCGGTGAATGGCATCAAAAATGGCGTAAACCTTTACGCAATGCCTTAGACTGGCTACGGGATCAATTAATAGAAATTTATGACCAATTAGCTCCTAAATTTTTCCTTGATCCTTGGGGGGCAAGGGATAAATATATTGATATTATTTTAGATCGAAATGCCGAAAATATAGAGCGTTTTTTTATTTATCATCAGGATCATTTACTTAGTAAAGAAGAAAAAATAGATGCTTTACGTTTATTAGAGATGCAACGTCATGCCCTTTTAATGTATACCAGTTGTGGTTGGTTTTTTGAGGAAATTTCTCGCCCCGAAGGGGTGCAAATTTTACGCTATGCTTCAAGAGCCTTAGAAATAGCGGGAGAATTAACGGAAATTCAATTAGAAAGACAATTTTTAGAGTTTTTAGCTTTAGCTCCTAGTAATTTGGCAAAATATCAAGACGGGGCTAATATTTATCAAAAAATGGTAATTCCCTCTCAAATCGGTTTTAAACAGGTGGCCGCCCATTATGCTATTAGCTCTTTATTTACTAATTATACTGAGTATGAACAAATTTATTGTTATAATGCCCATCAATTAGACTATCAAAAAAGACAAATCGGTTCGTTAAAATTAGCGGTAGGGCAATTACAATTAACCTCACAAATGACACAGGAGAATGCTCATTATATTTTTGCAGTTTTACATTTAGGGGGATGGGAATTTCACTGTTGTATTCAGCCATTTGTGGGGCGTGGCGAGTACGGAAAATTAAAAGAAAAGTTATTTGACACTTTAAATAAAGGAAGTATTGTTGAAATAATTTTAGCTATGAATGAGTTATTTGGTGATGAATTTTTTAATTTAGAAAATTTATTTACTGAGGAACGCCATATTATTATGGAAAAATTAGCTCAGAATACTAAAAAGCGTTTAGATCAGCTTTATACGCAGGTTTACCGTGATAATTTTAGTATGATTATGGCTTTTAATCGCAATGAGTTGCCTGTGCCACAGGAATTACAGGTAGCGGCTGAGGTGGCTTTATCTCATCGTTGGCTCAATTCTCTTACTGCTTTAATCGAGTCTCAAGATTTAGAGGCTCATAAAACTCACCTTGGTAATTTAATGGTGATCGCCTCGGAAGTGAATAGTTTACAATGTAAATTAACAATTGCGGACGGGAAAAAAACATTAGAAAAATTCATTTTAGACAAATTAAATAATATTTTGAATCAAGAAAAAAACGATCATTTAGAAATAAAAATTGAGCAATTATTACAAGTAATTAATATTGGCAATAAACTCAAACTTAATCTTAGTTTGGAACAGGCACAGGAAACTTATTTTTATTATTTACATCAACGGATAATTCCTCACTGTTTAGAAAAAAATTATAATGGTTCTTGTCCCTGGCCAACTGTAAAATTAAAAAGTATTTTCCAATTAGGAAAAATACTAGGGGTGTATAGTTTATATTGATATATTTAATATATATGTAGAGACTTGCCATCGCACGTCTCTACTATTGCTGAAGATATTTGTTAAAATTAAAATTGGTTATTTTTAACATTAAATTGTTAATTTTGGTTGATTAATGGGATCAGTTTCAATTAAAGAAATATAATGACTCCAATGATAATAGTCTGTTAATAATTGGGTTAATAATTTTTGTTTTATTTTCAATAAAACACTTTTTAAAAGACTATTTCCAGCCATTTCTAATAAAGATTTTGGGGTGATCCATAAAGCCGGAGGAAGTTGAAATTTCACCTCTAGATCCGCTTTTCCTTTTAGATAAGTTTTTTTATTAATTAAACAGGGTGCTAATTGTCCTTTTAATTTTAAATAAAAACAATGTTTGTGAGCATCTAATCCTTTAATATCATACTCTTGTGAGTCTAAATGAATAATTCCGTGATCAGCCGACCAAACTTTTAAGACAACGGTAGGTTGAAACTCATAAAGATCCATAAAATTTAAAGGGCGCATTTTCAATAAATAACGATCGCCCGATAAATGTTCCATTGGGGTATTTTCGGCGATCGCCTTGACAACGCGCTCAGGTTGACTTAAATAATGTTGAATGGGTACAATTCTTTCTTCCACAAGAATTTTCACAGTTTCAGAAGCTTTAAATTCTGTATTCATAAAAAATTAAATTTAAAAAGGCAGATGAATCAAAAAATAAATATTATTATATTTTACAATTTTTTTAGACAAAATTGTAAAGATACCCGATAATTTTAAAAATTTCCGTTGTCAATTGTCAGTTGATTGATACAATAAAGTAAAATCAAAAAATCCTTATCTGAAAGAAAAATTAAGAATGAAAGCAATTATTTTAGCGGCCGGAGTAGGCAAAAGACTGGGCAAAGAAGCAGAAAACTTACCCAAATCATTACTAAAATTTGGGGGAATTTCTTTATTAGAACGTCATTTTCAACTATTAAGATGTTTAGCCATTCAAGAAATAATTTTAGTGGTGGGTTATCAATCAGAAATGATTAAAAATGAGATTGATCGTTTAAATCTTAATGATTGGGTAAAAACGATTGATAATCCTAATTTTACCCAAGGAAGTGTGATTAGTTTATGGTGTACAAAAGAGATTTTAGAACAGGGAGAAGACTTGTTATTAATGGATGCGGATGTGTTATATCATCCTCATATTTTAGAGAGATTAGTTAATACAAATATTAGTAATTGTTTCCTCTTAGATCGTAATTTTGAACAGGGAGTAGAGCCTGTTAAATTATGTGTTAAAGATGGGTTATTGGTGGAATTTAGAAAACAAATTGATCCCGAATTAAATTTTGATTTTTGGGGGGAATCTGTGGGTTTTTTCCGATTTTCTGGGAGTGGAGCGCAAAAATTAGCACAAAGAGCGGATTTTTATGCTAAAAATAATCTGGAAAATGAACCCTATGAAGATGTAATTAGGGATTTATTGTTAGAAAATCCTCAAGATTTTGGCTTTGAAGATATTACGGGTTATTCATGGATTGAAATTGATTTTCCAGAAGATATTATTAAAGCAAAAGAGCAAATTTTACCTAATATTTAGATTAGTTATTTATTAGCTATCAGCTATCAGTTAATTATCCATTATCTATTATTATTTATTAATTATCAATTATCCCTTATTACTTATTACTTATGAAAAATTTACCTGAGCAAAGATGGGAAATTAATAATCCCGATCTCGAAATTATTAATCAGTTAATTCAAACATTGGGAGTATCTTCTATTATCGCTCAAATTTTATGTAATCGTAATTTAAGAACTACTGAAGATGCCCGTAGTTATATTGATCCTGAATGGGAAAAATTGCCCCCACCATTAAAGGAATTTCCCGACTTAGAAATGAGTATTGAACTGTTAAAAGAAGCGATTGAAAATCAAGAAAAAATTGCAATTTGCGGAGACTATGATGCTGATGGAATGACAAGTACAGCCCTTTTATTAAGAGCATTAAAACATTTAGGGGTTGATGTAACTTATGCTATTCCAAGTCGCCAGAAAGACGGCTATGGAATTAATCAAAGAATTGTTAATGAATTGGCCGAGGAAAATATTGGTTTAATTTTAACAGTTGATAATGGTATTTCTGCCTTTGAAGCAATAGAAATGGCTAGGGATTTAGGGCTAGATGTTATTATTACCGATCATCATGATTTACCAGATAATTTACCTCCAGCTAATGCTATTTTAAACCCCAAATTATTACCTGAAAATTCACCTTATCGCAGTTTGGCAGGGGTGGGAGTTGCCTATATTTTAGCCATAACTTTAGCCCAAGAATTAGACTCATTAAAAGGTTTGACTGCTCAACTTTTAGAATTATTTACATTAGGAACTATTGCGGATCTTGCTTCTTTAAATGGTGTCAATCGCCGTTGGTTAAAAAGAGGTTTAAAATTAATTCCTAAATCACAAATTAAAGGGGTACAAGCCTTAATGCAAATGTCAGGAATTAAGGAAGAACAAAAACAATTAAAACCCGATGATATTGGTTTTAAATTAGGCCCTAGAATTAATGCAGTTGGAAGAATTGCTGATCCACAAATAGCAATTGAACTATTAACAACTGAGGATGAAGGTATTGCTTTAGAAAAGGCAATGCAATGTGAACAAATTAATAATGAACGTCAAAAATTATGTGAAGAAATTGCCAAGGAAGCAATAGAATTAATTGAAACTCAATTGATTAATTGGCAAGAAAAAAGAGTAATTATAGTTATTAAAATGGGATGGCATCATGGGGTGATCGGCATTGTGGCTTCTCGCCTAAAAGATCGCTATGGTGCGCCCGTTTTTATTGGAACTTATGAGGAAGAAAATCCTGAAATGATCAGAGGATCAGCAAGGGGAATTGATGAATTTAATGTTTTTTCGGCCTTGAATTACTGTCAAGATCTATTGGGAAAATATGGAGGACATAAAGCGGCCGGAGGGTTTTCTTTTCCGGCTGAAAATTTAGCAAAATTTGAAGAAAGATTAAGTGAATTTGCACATCAATCGGTTGAACCCCATCATTTAAAACCTTTAGTTAAAATTGATACTCAACTTAATTTTAATCAGATTAATAGGGAACTTTATCAACAATTAGATCAACTTCAACCTTGGGGAATTAATAATAATGAACCGATTTTTTGGACACCCCAAGTTAGAATTATTGAGCAGGAAAATCGTAATGGTCATTTAAAATCTATTGTAGCTCAAAATATACAGGGAAATACTTGTCAAATAAAGGCTATGGGCTGGGGACTTGGTGATTTTGTGCCGTTACCTTCAGTGGTAGATCTTGCCTATAAAATTAAAGAAAATCTTTGGCAAAATGAAGTAACTATTCAAATTGAAATTGTGGGAATTCGGCCGGCTACTGAGAATATAGATCAGAATAATTATCAAAATTTTGCTAATATTAAAAAAGCCAGATTTGAATATAAAGGTAAAAAATATGATTGTAGTTTATGGGAGTCTTTAAATGAGTTAAGAATCCGCAATGAACAGGGTAAAGTTTTAGCGGTTAAAAAGGGACAAAAAACAGGTTTATTAGGCACAAATCGAGAAAATGCACAAGTCGTTGATGTAACTCAATTACATTTTTTTGCCTTAATAAAAACCGCTTTAGCTCATTTGGAAAAATAGGTAACTAAATTTAGCTTAAATTTATATTAAATTAGTATTAAGAAAAAGCTTTTATTTTCTTAATTGTGAGAAGAAAAAAAGTAAATTAAAGACTTTTGTCATTGATTATTTATCGCAAATAATTAATGACAAACAAAAAAATTTACTGTATATTATTTAAGTCTAGTTATTAATACTTGATGAGGTAATAAAACAATCGGGGAAAATGAGCAAATATCAATATCAAATCGGTGGCAGTTTACCCTTTGATGCACCTACCTATATCACTCGCAAAGCAGATGAAGAATTATATCAAAGCTTAAAAAATAATGAGTTTTGTTATATTTTTAATGCTCGTCACACCGGAAAATCATCCCTCTTAATCCGTACAATGTATCGTTTACAGGTGCAAGGTGTGAGATGTGTGGCCATTGATCTTCAGGAGATCGGCACTTCCGATATTACTGCTGAAGAATGGTATGCAGGGATTATTGATCAAATTGTTAATAGTTTAAATTTAGATGATTATTTTAATTTTCAAAATTGGTGGTTAGAATTTCAACAACTATCTAATATTCACCGTTTTACTAAATTTATAGATGATATTTTATTACATTTAATTAAGGAAAATATTGTTATTTTTATTGATGAAATTGAAACTATTTTCAACTTAGATTTTAAAGTTGAAGATTTTTTTATTCTTATCAAAGAATGTTTTAGTAAACGTAATTATAATGTTAATTATCAACGCTTAACCTTTGTCATAGGAGGATTAGCGTCTTCCTCTGATTTAATTAAAAATAAAAAAAAGACTCCCTTTCCTTTAGGAAAATCTATCAAATTAACGGGTTTTACCTTTGAGGAATCATCCCCTTTATTAGAAGGCTTAAAATATCAAGTGATTCAACCGGAAAAAGTCTTAAAAACCATTCTTTTTTGGACAAATGGCCAACCGTTTTTAACTCAAAAATTATGTGATTTAGTCGCAAAATCTCCCCTCAATTTTACCGTAGAAAATACCAATAATATTTTAGAAAAAATTGTTAGATTAGAAATTATTAATCATTGGCAAACTCAAGATCACCCCGAACATTTAAAAATTATTTGTGATCGCTTATTATTTAGCGAAAAAACATTAGGAAAATTATTAGAATTATATCAAGAAATTTTAGAAAAAGGCTCGATCAAATCAGATCATAGTTTTGAACAAAATGAGTTAATTTTATCCGGTTTAGTTAGGGCAGAAAACCAAGAATTAATCGTAGATAATCCCATTTATTTAGCGGTGTTTAATCCCCAATGGGTTAAACAGGAATTAGAACATTTACGCCCCTATTCTCAAGCTATTATTGCTTGGTTAGGATCTAATCGCATTGATACCTCAAGATTATTGCGTGGCCAAGCTTTACAAGATGCTTTACAATGGTCAAAAGATAAAAATTTAAGCTATCAAGATTATCAATTTTTAAGTGCATCTCAAGAATATGATTTAGAAGAAGTAAGACAAATTTTAGAATTAAAACAACAAGCATTTTTAGCCGAACAATTAAAAATTGAAACACAACAAAATCAAAGAAATATAGCTTTATTAGAAAAAGAAACCAGCCTTTTAAAACAACAACAAAACCGCTCACAAAATAAACTAAAATTAACAAACATTGCCCTAGCTATTTCCGTAATTACTGCCATCCCAATGGGGGGATTTTTAATTAATAATAAACAAGAAAAATTCCTCTTGAAAATAGATCAAAATGTCAATCAAGCTTATCACAAATTTGAGTTTGCCCAAATCAATGCTTTAATTGATGCAATGAGTGTAGGCCAAGACTTTCGAGCAAAATATCACAACAATCTCACATTTGGGAAAAATCCCATTCATACCCCCATGTATGTCTTGCGCCCCATTTTAGACAATATTCAAGAAAAAAATCAGTTAAACTCTCATCAGAAAAGCATTACAGCCATTAATTTTAGCCCCAATGGACGATATTTAGTCAGTGGATCACAGGATCATCTGGTTAAACTTTGGGATTTACAAAATAGTCAATATCTTAATTTAAGCGATCATCAAGATCAAGTCACGGCGGTAGAATTCAGCCCCAACGGCCAATATATTGCCTCCGCTTCCCTCGATAAAACCGTTAAAATTTGGAATATTCAAGGCAACTTAGTCAAAAATATCACCCAGTATCAGGCCGCAGTGATCGCTTTAAACTATAGTCAGGATGGGCAATACCTTGCCACCGCTTCAGCCGATAATCTCATTAAAATTTGGGATAGCCAAGGGAATCTTTATCAATCTTTTCCTGCCCGTGAAGGGGGCATCAATGCCCTTACTTTTAGCCCCAATAGCCAACTTTTGGCCACAACCTCTAATGATGCCACTGTCAGAATGTGGGATCTGCAAGGAAATTTAAAACAAACATTCAAACAGGATCAGCCAATTTTATCCCTTAAATTTAGTCCTGATGGGAGTAAAATAATCACTTCTAATCAGGATCATTATATTTATATTTTTGATCTCAAAGGACAAATAATCAGTAAATTTAACGCCCATGATAATTTAATTAGAAATATTACGATTAGTCCAAATGGTCAAGAATTAGCTACTGTTTCCGATGATTTAACTATTAAAATTTGGGATTTACAAGGTAATTTACTACATAATTTAAAAGGCCATCAAGAAACAATTTTAACCGTTGCTTTTAGCCCCAATGGAGAAACTTTAGCCACCGGATCAAAAGATCAAACGATTCGACTTTGGCTTTTAAAAAAGCCAGATCAATCTTTAATTTTTAAAGGCCATGAAAATAATTTAACTAGGGTTGCTTTTAGCCCTGACAATCAGATAATCGCCTCTACAGCCTCTGATAATACTCTGAGATTATGGGATTTAAAAGGTCAACAAATGCAAAAAATAACCCATCCTAAGACTGTTACCAGTGTGATTTTTAGTCCAGATGGTCAATACTTTTTATCAGGTTGTGAGGATAAAATTATTAGATTATGGAATAAAGAAGGACAACTTTTAAAGGAATTAAAGGGACATAATGGGGGAATATTAGATATTAATATTAGTCCCGATGGTCAAAAATTCTTGTCAACTTCTAAAGATCAAACGGCCATTTTATGGAATAATCAAGGTACAGTTTTACAGATTTTAACGGGTCATCAAGGAGCAGTTAATCAGGGGGTTTTTAGTCCAGATGGGAAATATATTGTCACCGTCTCCGATGATGGTACAACTAGATTATGGGATCAAAATGGCAAGTTTTTAAAAATCCTAACTCAAGATCATACCGCTATTAAAACCCTTCAATATAGCCCTGATCAAAAGTTTATTATCATCGGCGGAGCTGATGGAATGATTCGTTTAATCAACTTAAAGGGTAAAATTTTAAAAAAAATACAAGCTCACTATACTCCGATTAATCATATTAGCCTTAGTCCCGATGGTCAAATCTTCGCCAGTGCTTCTTTTGATGGTTTAGTTAGACTCTGGAATTTAAACGGCGATATTTTAGGAGAATTAAGAGGCCATCAAGGGGAGGTTTTAGATGTGGCTTTCAGTCCTCTTTATTCAGCCCAAAATCCTTATCTATTGACGGCCAGTGCAGATCAAACGGCGAGACTGTGGCGAGTTGAAAATTTAACTGAATTATTAAATCGGGGGTGTAACTGGCTAAAAGGCTATTTTGTTAATCATCCCGAAAGTTTAGAAAAATTAAAAGCCTGTCATAACATTGAACAGTAAACAGTGTAAACCCCTCTCCCAAAGGGCGAGGGGCAAGGCTTGAGGACAAAAGCCTGTATTTGAGATCAAAAAAATCAATTAATGATCGAGTCTGTTATGAAGACCAAATACGACTAGCAACATCAACTAAGGGTGCTAAATAAGGTGTTCCACAGAGGAAATAAGCGAAAAATGCGCCACCAGTGCCACCTAATAAAAATGCACTAGCAAATTCACTCCAACCTTCTTTTGTTCCTAAATCTTCAGGAGGATTAGGATTGGTTAAAGTTGCAGTGGCAGTGCTAACACCAGCAGTGCCATAAATGGATAAACCAATTGTTAAAATGGAAATTAAACCGATAGTAGCTAATAAACCAGCAGTAGCGGCTAAATCAGAATCCCGTAAGGGACCTAATAAAGCAAAAGGCCCGTATAACCAATAGCCATGAGCCATGCCAATTTCTAAACCACGACGATTCGCAGAAAGACCTTGACGATAAGCGGGTAAGCTATTTAAAAAAGCCTTAACAAAGGGTGAAGAATTAACGGGTGTTGCTAAATTCCCAACTAAGGGATCGCCACCGTGGGAAACTACATCTAAACTCATGTAAATTGATCTCCTCTTAAAGTAAAACAACTCATGGTTGAGTCGTTAGTGTATATGAACTAGGAATGTTAAACCTATTTATCCGTTATTTTAAGATAACATTGCACTTTGAGTATTTTTGTTAAGAATCTTTATAAATTTAACAATAAGTAATAAAATTTCGTTGTAATATCGGTACTTAGTAAACTTTGTACTTTTTTCAATTTATAGCAAAGGACAGTTAAAAACATGATGGCTTCTTATACAGCTTCTTTTTTACCTTTAATTTTCGTTCCCTTGACTGGTTTAGTTATGCCCGCAGTAGTTTTAGGATTACTGTTTAACTATATCGAAGGTGAAGCGTAATTCGTTGATTTCAGTTTAGTTAGGATTTTAGACAAGTTTTAAGTTTTAATCTTATTTTGGGTCAGACTTGTCCTAAAATTAATAACATAACCTCAATTTAAGAAACAAGTGATCTGATCTAACTTTCAGATCACTTGTTTCTTTTGTTAAGTCTAGTGCTATATAATTGACTAAAATTAATTTAGATTTTAAGGATTTTTGATTATGACCACTCATTTTATTACGGCCGAAGTTGATCTTCAATCAACTCCCATTAAACTTAAAAAGGAAATTGAAAAACAGTTACAAAAAGAGGGTGAACCTTTACGTTGGGCTATTACCAATGTTGATACTCAAACCCAAAAAGCTCAAGTTGAAGCAATCGTTACTAATTGATATTCTTGAGCCTAATTTATCATCACCCTCACCCCTAAACCCTCTCCCTAGTTAGGAGAGGGTCATTTTTAATAATATTTAAACCCCCATCAATAATTAAATTAATTTAAAACCGTACCGCCGATCATCCTTTGATAACGTATTTCTAATTCCTGTTTTAAAGAAGGCAAATTATTTAAACTTTGATCAGCTAAAATGATTTTTTCCGCCGCATCTCTTGCCAACATTAAAACATCTTGATCCTCCACTAAACTAGCTAAAGCAAAATCAGCTAAACCTGATTGTTTTCTGCCTAAAACTTCTCCCGGCCCCCTCAATCTTAAATCCATTTCTGAGATAAAAAACCCATCTTGAGATTGTTCTAAAACCGCCAATCTTTGTTTAGAATCAGGTGTATTACTCCCACTCATTAATAAACAATAAGACTGATGATTTCCTCTCCCTACTCTACCCCTTAATTGATGCAATTGTGAAAGGCCAAAACGCTCCGCATTTTCAATTAACATCACAGTGGCATTTGGCACATCTACCCCAACTTCGATTACAGTTGTTGATACAATAATCTGATATTTATTATCACGAAATCCCGTTAAAACTTCGTCTTTTTCTTCTGATTTCATGCGCCCATGTAATAGCCCAATTTCAAACTCTGGAAAAACCTTTTCTTTGAGTCTTTCATGTTCTTTTGTGGCCGCTTTAACATCAAGTTTTTCTGATTCTTCAATCAGGGGAAATATGATATAAGCTTGTCTTCCCTGAGCCACTTCTCGGCGGATTAAATCAAATACTTGAGTGCGTTGATGTCCCGTTACTGCCGTTGTTTGGATCGGCTGTCGGCCGGGGGGTAATTCGTCAATTTGACTCACATCTAAATCCCCATGTAATGTTAATGCTAAAGTGCGAGGAATGGGGGTAGCAGTCATCGTTAAAACATGGGGAGCTTCCCCTTTTGAAAGGAGTCTAGCCCTTTGCTGTACACCGAAGCGATGTTGTTCATCTATTACCACTAAACCTAGTTTTTGAAAGTTAACCGGATCCTGTATTAATGAGTGAGTTCCTACTAATAAAGGTAGCTCTCCTGACTCCAATTGACGATGAATTTCTCTGCGTTTTTTTGTCTTAGTTGATCCCGTTAATAATTCTACTGGTAAATGTAATAAATTAAACCATGTTACCAACTTTCGATAATGTTGTTCAGCTAATACTTCAGTGGGCGCCATTAAGGCCGCTTGATACCCCGATTGAATAGCCGCTAAAATGGCAAAAACCGCCACCACAGTTTTACCCGCTCCCACGTCACCTTGTACTAATCTATTCATGGGAGTGGGTAAACTTAAATCAGCTAAAATCTCATTAATTACCCGTTGTTGGGCATTAGTTAAACTGAAAGGCAAAAGTTTATTAAATCGAGTAATTAATTCCCCTTCAGGATGAAAAATTGCACTCTTTTCTGTGCTTTTTTCCTGTTTTCTTCTTTGTAAAAATCCTAATTGTAAATAGAAAAATTCATCGAAAATTAAACGTCTTCTCGCATGAATTAAACCTTCAGAATTTTCAGGAAAATGAATATTTTTAACTGCTTCTTTTAAATTAATAAAAGCATATTGATTTTTAATCACTGAAGGTAAGGGATCCCTTAATTTTTCCGTATAGGGTAAAACTGCTAACATGGCATTTCTTACTAAATCCGCATTAACACCCTCAGTTAAGGGATAAACAGGCAGAACCCTCCCAATTTTTAATGATTCAATGGTAGCACTGTGAGACTCTAAAACCTCTAATTCTGGATTGTCTAAAGTCACACCATATTTATTCTTTTTAACGAGGCCAGAAGCCGCTAAAGTAGCTCCGGTGCAGTAATCTCGCTTTAATTTTTCTTGCCATCCTCGGTTATTAAATCTTGATCCCGCAAAAAAGCGATTGATCTTTAATTGGCCTGTATAATCCCTAATTACGATTTCTAAAATAGTTAATTGTTTATTTTTTGGACTGGTAAAACAATTACAACGGCTAATTGTTCCCACAATTGTGACGGTTTCTCCCTCGGTTAAGTTAGCAATAGTTACTTGACGAGCATAATCAATATGTTCTCTAGGATAATAAAAGAGTAAATCCCTCACAGTTTGTAACCCTAACCTCTTTAAATAGGGACTTTTTCCTCTACCAATTTGAGGCACATCCCCTAATAAAGTTTCAAGGGTAATAGGCGCAGAATAGGGGGTTTGAGGGGGTTTCTCGATTAAAGGTTTAGTTTGAGGTATTTTAGGTTTTGGAGGGTGATCAATGGCTTTTAAGCTTTGTTGAATCTCATTTAAAAACTGTCTGGTAAAAGTGGCTAAACTTTGACGTTCAGCAATTGATAGGTTAGGATATTGATCATATTTTGCAACTAAATTTGACCATTTATCTAAAGTAATTGAATCATTGAGGGGGCAAGGTTGTTGAAAGTTTAAACATAAAAATTCATGAAAAAGATATTGATTTCCTTGTAAATTAATACAACCTTTTTCTATTTCTACGGATAGGGCTTTTTGTAATCTAATTAAATCAACTGTTAAACTCATTTTGATTAAGAATATTTCACAATTAAACGAATTACTGTCATTTATTATTTAATCATAAATAGAGCGATTTTAGGTAATTACTTAACTCACGATGATCATTATATCATAAAATAATTTTAAACCCATAACTATACAAAAAATAAATCAATTTTTAAGATTTATAATGGTAGCCATTACCTTAATTTGATCTTATTCAAACTAATAAATCAGTAACAAAACTTTTTTTATCTCTGACAACAATCTTATTATTAATCAAAAACATAGGTTATAATAGGATAGATAATTAATTCTTATTAATTCATGGTGTCACTACTTAATTTCACTTTAAACTAAATTTTAAAAACTTTTTTATTATGTTTAATTCAGATAATAAAAACCAATATAACCTTAATTTAGCAGAGTTAAAATCATTAACAAACTCTCTCCAAACTAAATTAAATCAAAAATTACAACGAAATAAAGAACTTAAATCAGAGTTAAATGAACAAAATCAGGAGCAAGATGGCAAAATTGATGCTACTTTGATTCAAAATTCATCTGGTACTATTCAAGAATTTCATAGTTTAATCGAGGAATATCAAGAAGAAAATCAGAGATTAAAAGAGCAATTACAGACAATTAAAGAAAGTGAACAAAGATTTCGTCAAATTGCCGAAAATGTGAGGGAAGTCTTTTTTTTAATGGACTCCGATAGCGATACAATGCTCTATATTAGCCCTGCTTACGAGAAAGTCTGGGGCAGAACAATTCAAAGTGCTTATGAGGATCCCCAATCTTGGTTGATGGCCATTCATCCAGAAGATTCTTGTCGGGCAATGGCCACGTTAGAAACTCAGTTTCGCACGGGAGATGAATTTGAAGAAGAATATCGAATTATTCGCCCAGATCAAACGATTCGCTGGGTGTGGGTGAGGGCTTTCCCCGTCAGGAATGATCATGGCAAAGTCGTGCGTTTTGTGGGCATAGCTGAAGATATTACTGAGCGTAAAGAAGCTGAGGAATTAATCCTTAAAAGTGAGGAAAAATTTAGATTAACTTTTGAAAAAGCTCCTATTGGCATGGCTATTACTGATTTGAAAGGAAATTTTTTGAAGGTTAATCAATCTCTTTGTGATGCTTTAGGCTATTCTCAAGAGGAGTTATTAAATTTAACTTTTGCCCATATTACCCATCCCGATGATCTGCCGATCCATCAAGCAAAAGAGCAGGAATTATTAAAGGGAAATATGAGTGATTTTCAAATGGAAAATCGTTATTTTGCTAAAGATGGGAGAATTGTAGATATAATTTTAAAAGTTGTTATTGTCAGAGATTCTGAAGAAATACCTTTACATTTTAATAATCAAATTATTGATATTACCGAAAGAAAGCAGATGGAAAAACAATTATTACAAGATGCTTTCTATGATTCTCTGACTAAATTACCCAACAGAGCTTTATTTATTGATCGTTTAGGTCAGGCAATTAAGAGAAGAAAAAGAGAACCTAATTATTTATTTGCGGTTTTATTTTTAGATATTGACCGTTTTAAAGTAGTTAATGATAGTATGGGGCATTTATTAGGGGATAAATTATTAATTGCGATCGCTCGGCGTTTGGAAACTTGTCTGCGGCCGATTGATACGGTGGCAAGGTTGGGGGGAGATGAATTTACTTTGTTAGTGGAAAATATTAATCATGTGGAGGATGCAACGGATATTGCAGAGCGGATTTATATGGCTTTGCAGACTTCTTTTAAAATTGATGGCCATGAAATTTTTACTACGGCTAGTATTGGCATCGCTTTATCCTCTGATAATTATCAGAATGCGGAAGAAGTATTAAGAGATGCGGATATTAGTATGTATCAGGCCAAAGAGCAGGGGAAAGCTCAGTATCAGGTGTTTGATCATTCGATGTATACTCAAGCCCTCAAACGCTTACAGTTAGAGAATGATCTAAGACGGGGTATAGAAAGAGAGGAATTTGAGCTTTTCTACCAACCAATTATTAATCTAAAAAATGGAGAATTGGCAGGATTTGAGGCTCTGATTCGTTGGAATCACCCTGAGCAAAAATATATTTCCCCCGCCGAGTTTATCCCGATCGCCGAAGAAACGGGTTTAATTGTTCCCCTTGGTACATGGATACTAAAACAAGCCTGTAGTCAGTTGAGAAAATGGAAGGATCAATTTCATCAAGATTATGCTTTTGTGATGATGAGTATTAATTTATCGGGGAAACAATTTTCAGATCCTCATTTAATTGAAAGTATTGACTCAGTTTTAAATCAGTATCAATTGCCCGGACATCATATAAAACTTGAAATAACTGAAAGTATTTTGATGGATAATACTGAAGCTGCTACCTATACCCTCAAAAAAATTCGTGATCTAAATATTCAATTGAGTATTGATGATTTTGGCACAGGCTATTCTTCTTTAAGCTATCTGCACCGTTTTCCGGTTAATACGGTTAAGATTGATCGCTCTTTTATCAGTCGGATTAATCCCCATGATGAAAATGGGGAAATTGTCAAAGCGATTATTTCTCTAGCTCATATTTTGAAAATGGATGTAATCGCTGAAGGGATTGAAAATACTATTCAATTAGCTCATTTACGCTCATTAAACTGTGAATACGGTCAAGGCTACTTTTTCGCAAAGCCTCTTAATGTCCATGATGCGGAAGCTTTAATGATGCGATCGCCACAATGGAAGTAATAATAAGGAATAAATAATAAATAATAAGTAATAAATAATAAATAATAAGTAATAAGTAATAAGCAAGAAATAATCAATAATAAATAACAAATAACCAAGAAAAGTTACCCTATGAAAGAATTAAAAGAAACCTTAAAAAAAATTTGGGGTTATGATGATTTTCGCTCTCCTCAAGCAGAAATTATTAATTGTTTATTAGAAGGCAAAGATAGTTTAATTATCTTACCTACAGGGATCGGAAAATCTCTTTGTTTTCAACTTCCTGCTATCTTAAAAGAAGGCTTAACTTTAGTGGTTTCTCCCCTAGTTGCTTTGATGGAAAATCAAGTACAAGAATTACAACAAAAACAGTTACCAGCTAACTTATTACATAGTCAATTATCACCCATTGAAAGACGAAAAATTTTAAAACAAATTGAAGATCAAACTTTAAGATTACTCTATTTATCTCCTGAAACTTTATTCAGTATTCCTGTGTGGGAAAAATTAATTAATCCTTCCCTTAAAATCAATGGATTAATTATAGATGAAGCCCATTGTTTAGTTCAATGGGGTGACACTTTTCGCCCTGAATATAGACGCTTAGGAATGGTGAGAGAATCTCTTTTAAAACATAAATCCCAAGGCTCAAAAATGGCGATCGCCGCCTTTACTGCTACCGCTAATTTACAAGCCCAATCTAATATTAAATCTACCTTAAAATTAACTCAAATTCAAGAATTTTTAGCCAGTCCCTATCGTCCTAATTTAAGCTTAAAAGTTAAAACAATTTGGACACCAAAAGGCAGAAAAAATGAAACTTTAAAATTTTTAGAAAAACATCAAAATAGTAGCGGTTTAATTTATGTGAGAACCCGTCAAGATAGCGAAATAATCAGTCAATTTTTACAGGAAAAAGGTTATCATAACTTACCCTATCATGCAGGGTTAAGTCCTGAAATAAAAAGAAAAGTTGAACAGGAATGGTTAACGGGAAAAATTAAATTTGTAGTTTGTACTAATGCTTTTGGTATGGGAATTAATAAAGATAATTTACGTTGGATTTTGCACTATCAACCCCCACAATTATTATCAGAATATATCCAAGAAATAGGCCGAGGGGGCAGAGATGGAAAACCAACACAAACTTTAATTTTAATGAGTGAACCAACGGGTTTATTAAATGGAGAAGATCAAAAAATTAATCAATTTTTTTTAGATCAACTAATTAAACAATATTATAGTGCTGAAAAAATTGCTCAACAATTACCAAAACAGGGTAAAATTGAAGATATAAATAAAGAATTTAAACAGGGTAAAATTGCTTTATCATTATTACATTATGCCGGAATAATTCAATGGTTATCGCCCTTTGAATATCAAAAAGTTTCTCAAGCTAAACTTGATGTTAAAAATTTAATTAATAATCATCAAAAAACTTATCAAGAAATGACAAAATATTTAACACTTAAAACTTGTCGTTGGCAATATTTATTAAATCAATTTGGCTTTAAAAAAGAAGCTTTTAATTTTAAATGTGGCCATTGTGATAATTGTCTAAATAATGGATAATTGATAATAAATAATTGATAATTTTTTTCCTTACTTTTTACTTTTTATGATGATTAATCTTGACGGAAGTACGGGGGAAGGTGGCGGACAAATTTTGCGCAGTAGTCTAACCCTCTCAGCCCTTACAGGACAAGCTTTTTGCCTTTATAATATTCGTGCCAACCGCCCTAAGCCCGGCCTTAGCGCCCAACATTTAACCGCCGTCAATGCGATCGCCCAGATCTGTAATGCGCACGTTATGGGAAATCAAATTAAATCTATGACTTTGGAGTTTAGCCCCCAAAGCCCACCACAGGGCGGAAAATACCTCTTTGATGTAGCCCAGACTCAGCAGGGGGGATCGGCAGGAGCGATCAGTTTAGTTTTACAAACAATTTTATTACCCTTAGCTTGTGCCGATCAAGACTCAGAAATTATCTTAAAAGGTGGCACTCATGTTCCTTTTTCTCCCTCTATTTATTATTTAGAAAATATTTATTTACCCACCCTTAACTTAATAGGAATTGAGGCAAAAATAGACTTAAAAAGTTGTGGGTGGTATCCCAAAGGAGGAGGAGAAATTAAGTTAAAAATTACAGGCAAAGGTCAAAATTTATTAGATAATTTAGGCAATTTAAACTTAATTAATCGAGGTTCATTAAAACAAATTAAAGGAGTTGCTATTGCCACAAATTTACCCGATCATATTCCTGAAAGAATGGCTTTAACTGCTACAAAATTATTAAGAGGTTATCATCCTTTAGTTAAGATTAAAACTCAAATTTTAGAAGGAATAGGAGAGGGGACGGGTATATTTTTCACAGCAGAATATCAAAAGATTAAAGCAGGTTTTTCAGCTTTAGGAAAAAGGGGTTTATCATCAGAAAAAGTAGCCGAAATAGCCGTCAAAGATTTTATTAAATTTCATCAAACTAAAAAACCAATTGATCAACATTTAGCCGATCAATTATTATTACCTTTAGTTTTTAGTCAAGAAAATAGTTATTATCAAGTTGAAGCAATCACTCAACATTTAATTACAAATGCTTGGGTAATTGAACAATTTGGCCTAGCAAAAATTGACATTGATCACCAATTCAATCAGATTGAAATTAAAATTTAATCTTCACAAATTAACTAGAATATTCTATACTGTTAAATTAATCAACATTTTTTAAATTATCATTATTAAATTAAATATTAATTAATAATATGAAATCTCTATCGGAATATTCTGAATATTTACAAGAATTAATAACAAAAGTTGGGATTACTAATTTAACAGAATTAAGTAATTTATCGGGAATATCTGAATGGCAATTATGGCGATTAGAAGCTGGATTATTGCCGAAAATTGAAGTAGAAAATTTATTAAAATTAGCTCAAATTTTAGAAGTTTCTTTATTAGAAATAATCGAAAAATTTTATCCTCAATCTTCTGAAAAAGAAGCAATTTTTAAAGAAGATCTTAATTCGATGACAAGTGATCATCAAAATTTAGCAATTGAACAAGAATATTTAAGAATTAAACAAGAATTAGCTAATCAAAAAGACATTTTAGAACAGGAATTTCAACAACAAACATTGGCAATTTTAGAATCATATTTAATTCAATTTCCCACTGTCATAGCAACAATTGAAAATAATCCAGAATTGTCCGCACAAAAAGTAATTCCCTTTATCAAATTTATCGAAAAATTGTTAGAAAAATGGAATATTCAAGCCATCGGGAAAGTCGGAGAAATAACTAATTATAATCCCCAATTTCATCAATTAATGGAGGGAAATACTGAAATAAATGAACAAGTAAAAATTAGATATGTGGGCTATCTTCAAGGAGAAAAAATACTTTATCGTGCTAAAGTTAGCCCAGTTACTACTTAATCAATTTATCAACTTTTATGATTAATAATTAATCTTATATATGTCAATTAATATGTCAAAAACAAAAGATATTTTAATATTATCAAATGGGCCAGGAGAAATTACCACTTGGGTGCATCCCGTTGTCAAGGCTTTAAGAGAACAATTAAAAAATAACAATGAAAATGTTAGAATTTCGGTTATTTTATCACCTTGCCCCCATCGTATGGGTACGGAAAAAGCAATTTTAGAAAGTTTTAAAGAGATCGATCGAGTACAAAATTCTGATCACTTTTTTGATTTTTTATTATGGGGAAAAACTCAAGAAAATTGGGATTGGGCTGAACAAGGTGTGGTGGTTTTCTTAGGAGGTGATCAATTTTTTCCTTTGATTATTGGTCAAAGATTAGGCTATCAAACGGTTATTTATGGCGAATGGGACGCTAGATGGTATCAATGGATTAATTTTTTTGGGGTGATGAAACCGGAAATTATTAATAAGATTCCCGAAAAATATCACCATAAATTTAAAGTTGTGGGTGATCTAATGGCGGATATTTCTATTAATAATTATGAGCAAAATTTAGGAGATCAAGAAAGAGAAATTATTGGTATTTTACCCGGCTCAAAACCTGCTAAATTAGCCCAAGGTGTACCTTTAATGTTAAGTATTGCCCAAAAAATCAAAGAAAGCCGTCCTCAAACTGATTTTATTTTACCAGTTGCCCCCACTTTAAACTTAGAAGAATTGGCACAATGGGCTGATCCAAACTATAATAAACTTACGAAAATATTTGATCAAATTTCGGCCAAATTAATCAAGATTGACCAGAAATATTATTTAGAAACTAACAATCATTTAAAAATAGAATTAATCAGGGAATTTCCCGCTTATCATTATTTAAAAAAATGTCAAATTTGTATAACCACAGTAGGAGCAAATACCGCCCAATTAGGGGCTTTAGCTATTCCGATGATCGTTGTACTTCCCACTCAACAATTAGAGGCGATGAGAGCTTGGGACGGGCTTCCGGGACTTTTAGTTAATTTACCTTTAGTGGGGACAATTTTTGCTAAAATTATTAATTGGATTGTGGTACAATATATTATTAAAAATAAACGCCTTTATGCTTGGCCTAATATCTGGGCTAAACGGGAAATTGTACCAGAATTAATTGGTAAATTACAAGCTTCTGAGGTGGCTCAACAAGTTTTAAATTATTTAGAAAATCCTGAAAACTTAATAGAAATTAGGGTAAATTTAAGTAAGGTAAGAGGAGAAAAAGGAGCGGCGACAAAATTTGCTCAATTAATTATTCAAGCCTTAACTATTTAATCCCATAAATTAATTAAAAATTAATTTCCCAATCTTCAAAGTTAATGTTAAGATAGATTTAATATTTTAAAATTTATGATGATCTAACTTATTTTAATTATGTTTAAAAGTTGCCTAATTTGTACCGATTTAACTGATGGTTTAACCAGACTTAAAGATTTTATTTCCGATTTAAGTCAAAGTGGCTTTAAACAAATAGTTTTTGTTCACAACGTGCCTTTATGGGAGGAGGGAACTATTCCTAGAATTGATCATGATAAAATTAAACAAGCACAGGATTTTTTTGCTCCTATTTTGTTAGAAAATCATGGAGAAATAGAGGTAAAAATTGAGGTTGTTTCTGGCCATGCCGTTGATAATATTCGCAACTTAATTAAACAATATCAATCAGAAGTTGTTTTAATGGGAACACCTCAAAGAAGTTTACTACAGGAAAAATTATTTGGTAGTATTAGTATGGCGGTAGAAAAAGCGGCCAAAATACCTTTAATGGTGTTACGCCGTCAATTCATTTCTGCTTTGACAGGGGAAGAATTAGCCTTACGTTGTCAACATCTTTGGCGATATTTATTAATTCCTTATAACGGGCAACAAAGCGCTAATCATTTATTAGAAAGTATCGAAAAAATAGTCAAAAATAATCATAATAATACCTTACAAAAATGTTTATTATGTTGGGTAATTGATGAAGGTGGAAGCAAAGAAATATCAAATTTTCATCAACAGGAAGCTACGGAAAAATTAGCACAAGTTAAACAAGAATTAGAAAGTTATGGCTTAGAAGTTTTAACTTTAATTAGAAAGGGAAATGCTAATTATGAAATTTTACAAGTGGCAATGGAATATGATATTAGTGCGATCGCAATTTCGTTAAATTATAAAAGAAATTTATTACAATTAACTGTATCTAATTTGGCAAAAGATCTACTTCTTAATAGTTGGTTTCCTATCTTATGTTTTCCTTTAGAAAAATAAAATTTTAGCCCTCACTTTGGGGGTGAGGGGATAAATTTTAAACTAAAGACTGTAAAGTTGAAACAAAATTAGGGTAGGAAATAGAGGCCGCTTCTGCACCGTGAATAGTGGTTTTTCCTTTGGCTTTTAAGGCGGCGATCGCTAAACTCATGGTGATCCGATGATCGGTATAACTTTCAACCTCTCCACCTATTAACTCACTATTTCCGGTGATTTCTAAACCATCGGAAAACTCAGTAATTTTTGCCCCCATTTTCGTTAATTCTGAAGCCATCACCGCCAAGCGATCGCTTTCTTTAACTCTCAATTCGGCCGCATCTTTAATTAGGGTTGTACCTTGGGCGAACACCCCCGCTACCGCTAAAATAGGAATTTCGTCAATTAAACGAGGAATAATCTCTCCTTCAATCGTACATCCTCTTAATTGACTCCCTTTAACTCTAATATCTGCAACGGGTTCTCCTGCAACTTCTCGTTGATTTTCGAGGGTAATATCTGCATTCATCATCTGTAATGCTTCTAATATACCAATACGAGTAGGATTAATTCCCACATTTTCTACTAATAAGTTAGAATTAGGCACAATTGCCCCTGCAACTAGCCAGAAAGCGGCCGAGCTTATATCCCCCGGCACAACTACTTTTTGACCAATTAGGGTAGGATAGCCCGTAACGGTGACGCTATTGGTATCAGGATCAATATCTAAGTTAGCTCCGAAAGCTCTTAACATCCTTTCACTGTGATCCCGTGATAGGGCGGGTTCAGTCACGGTGGTTTTACCCTCAGTCATTAAACCAGCCAGTAAAATGCACGACTTGACTTGTGCTGAGGCGATGGGAGAATGATAATGGATCGGCTTTAAATTTTGTCCTTGAATGGCTAATGGTGCTAATGTATTATTTTTTCTGCCCCAAATTTGCGCACCCATTTGGGTTAAAGGCTTGATCACCCTTGACATAGGGCGACTTCTGAGGGAATGATCCCCCGTGACGCTGAAAAAGCGATCGGGCTGAGAAGCTAATAAACCGAGCATTAAGCGGATCGTAGTGCCTGAATTACCTGCATTGAGTACATCTTGAGGTTCTTGTAATTTTCCTAAACCTATGCCTTTTACTATGACTTTTTCTTCATTTAACTCAGAAATTTCAGCCCCCATTTGTCTAAAACATTCGGCTGTACTCCGTGGATCCTCTCCTAATAATAATCCTTCAATGATCGTTTCACCCTCAGCGATCGCCCCTAACATCAGCGATCGATGGGAAATAGACTTATCCCCCGGAATTTTAACTTGACCTTGTAAACAAAGATCATGGCCAGGGGTGGTAATAATTAAATCTTGATGTTCTAAATTTTGTTGTAGAATAATTTGAGAGGATGACATAATTTAAAAAATAACAATAATAATTAACTAAACAATTATATCAAACAATGGATAATTAATAATGGATAATCAATAATTGATAATGGATAATTGACAATTGACAATAAATAATTAATAATAGTTAATTGATAAATACCAAAATAACTATTATTAAATAACTATTAACCAATAAAAAAATGAATCTTGATCAACAATTAAAAATATTAATAAAAAATGCTCCTCAAGATGGTGTTACTCCCCTTGTCATTGAAAAAGCGGTAGCCCCTGTCTTAAAAAGTTTTGCACAACAATTAGAACATTTAGAATATTATATATTACAAAATTTTCAAAAAAATTGGGTAGTTACAACTTTACAAAATCGAGCCACTCCCCAACTAGAAAAAAAGGTAATTTATGCCTTTACAACTTTACAGGATGGAAACAATTTTCAAGGTAAAAATGATCCTAATATTATTGCCACCCCTTTCCCTGTTACCCATATTATTTTTCAATTATTTGCCATGAAAGAAGTAGATAGTTTAGTCTTTTTTGAACAAGTGGGAAACTTAACAACAGGTACAGAAATTCATCAAAAAGATTTGCAAAATCATATTCAAACACAATTACAAAAATTTAGTCAAGAACAAAGAACTAAATCCAATTATATTCCTCCTAATTATGCTTAATTTGAAGGAGGGCATTTTAATTTTAATCATCATTTAACATTGTGTTTATATGTCTAAAATGAGCTTTAATCAGCTTTTTTTTAGCATACAAGAAGATCACATTTTGCTTTTCTTCTTCAGTTCCCCCCAATGCACGGGAATACAGTAGTATCTTTAGTCTTTTGTCAATTGTTCAAAAAATTGTACCCCGATCACTTATAATTAAACTTTCATTGCATTGAACAAAACAAAACTATAGTTAAATCTTATTGTCTCCGGTTAATATGAATCCCCGAAAATCACAACGTCGAACTAAAATTGTTGCTACTGTTGGGCCAGCTACCTTAAAACCTGATGTTTTACGTCGTTTGATTGAAGCAGGTGCTACCACTTTACGTCTTAATTTTTCTCATGGTACTCATGAAGATCATCGCAAAGCGATTTCTCTGATCCGTCAAACTGCTTTTGAATTAAATCAACCTGTCGGTATTTTACAAGATTTACAAGGGCCAAAAATTCGTTTAGGTAAATTTGAAAATGGTGATATTTATTTAAACAATGGTGATCCTTTTATTTTAACTAGCCGGAAAGTGGCTTGTACTCAAAAAATTAGCTATGTTAGTTATGATAAATTAGCCCAAGAAGTCCCCGAAGGTGCAACCATTTTACTTGATGATGGTAAGGTGGAAATGATAGTAGAAAAAATTGATCTCGCCCAACAAAATCTTCATTGTCGAGTCATTGTGGGAGGAGTTTTATCTAATAATAAAGGGGTTAATTTTCCGGGGGTTTATTTATCAATTAAAGCTTTAACGGAAAAAGATCGAGAAGATTTAATGTTTGGTTTAGATCAAGGTGTAGACTGGATCGCCTTAAGTTTTGTCAGAAACCCTCAAGATGTTTTAGAAATTAAAGAATTAATTAGAAATGCCGGAAAATCTGTCCCCGTGATTGTGAAAATTGAAAAACATGAAGCGATCGAACAAATGGAGGAAATTCTTGGTTTATCTGATGGTGTCATGGTGGCAAGGGGCGATCTTGGGGTAGAATTACCTGCCCAAGATGTACCTTTATTACAAAAACGGTTAATTGCAACGGCCAACGAGTTAGGTATCCCTATCATTACCGCCACCCAAATGTTAGACAGTATGGCCAATAATCCCCGCCCTACTCGCGCGGAAGTTTCGGACGTGGCCAATGCCATTTTAGACGGTACAGATGCGGTGATGTTATCCAATGAGACAGCCGTAGGTAAATACCCCGTTGAGGCGGTTCAAACAATGGCTAAAATTGCGGAAAGAATAGAAGGAGAAGAAGAGGATTTCCGCCCTATTTTTAAAATAACTAAGTTTAAAAATACTCCTTTAGGCATTTCTAGCAATAAACAATCCTTTAAATCTTCTATTCCCAATGCCATCTCAGAAGCGGTGAGTCAAATCGCTGAACAACTGGGTGCGGGTGCCATTATGACTTTAACCAAAACCGGAGCAACGGCCAGAAATGTGTCTAAATATCGTCCGAAAACTCCGATTTTAGCCATTACCCCCCATGTGGATGTGGCTAGACAATTACAGTTAGTTTGGGGGGCAAAACCTTTATTAGTGTTAGAATTAGCCTCAGCCAGTCAAACTTTCCAAGCCGCCATCACCATGGCACAGGAGCAGGAATTATTAAAAGATAGTGATCTGGTGGTAATGACGGCGGGAACTTTGCAAGGTGTTCCGGGATCAACTGATTTGATTAAGGTTGAGTTGGTAACGGCGATTTTAGGCAAAGGTGTTGGCATTGGCCAAGAATCCGTTAGTGGTCGGGCAAGGGTAGCTCATAATCCTCTACAATTGGGAGATTTCGCCCAAGGTGATATTTTAGTCACTTCGGGAACGAATGCCAGTTTTGTTGACATCATCCGTCAAGCTGGAGGTATTATCACGGAAGAATCTAGTTTAACCAGTCATGCGGCTACTTTAGGTTTAAGATTAGGAATACCCGTAATTGTGGGCTTTAAAAATGCGACTCAAAGCATTAGAGAGGGAACGATCTTAACCTTAGATGCGAGTCGTGGAATGGTTTTTTCCGGTACGAAGACTAATTAAATTCGTTATGCCCTAACCCACCTTGAACTTACACTGCTTTCAAGGCGGGGTATTGTCTAACTGCTAACTACAGTATTGCACAAACAGCAGTTAGTATGGTTTTTTGAATACGTAGGGTTATTAACTCAAGCCAAAAATTTGGACAATCTTGGACATTAGCGACCTAAATATTAAGAATATTTAAGATCTATTATAGTCAATAAGTGTTTGTGGGTATAATCACAGACAAACCTTGAACCAAGGTTCAAACATTTTATATCTAAAACTAGGGAAAAAATAGAATGCCTAAGATTGTATTAACCAGACTAAAATGTATACAAACATCGTCAGACGGTGCCGATGATGTATATGCAAAATTCTTTGTAGATGGCCAGCAAACCCAAAGATGGCCAATGCGTGGTGATATTGATATGGGCAGGGGGGATGAACAATTCATCAACCAGACATTTAGTTTTCAAAAAGATTTGAAGATCGAGTTGTGGGAATACGATTCGACTTCATCTGATGACTACATGGGCGCTTATATATTTTCTGCCACGGGTTCAGGTTCAGGAAAGATACTGATATCCGATCCCAAAGAAGGGAATATCTATGAATTGCGTTATGAATACCAGCTGGGGTAAAGGTCGCCAGACTTCATTCTGCCAAGTGTGTAGCGATGTCAGAGAGTGTCAATTCCGATCTCGTTAACAAGGCTTTCAATTTGTCAGGTGACGTTGCAGACGCCGCAGGTAAAGTCTTGGGTAAAACTTCCAACCCTAAAGCTCAATTGGTTGGAGAAGCTCTGGAGGCAGGTGCAACAGTGTTGAAACAAATTCCCGGCTTGGTAGATGCAATTGCTAAGGCAGGAAATTACCCAGATCAACTGTACATGACTTTTAGTAATCAACCGGGAATTGACAAGCGGTTTTGGCCAATGCCTGGTAAATACTATGAAATTTTAGCAGGTCAAATTGTACGGTTTGATGAATTGCGTTATCCTCTCATTCAGCCACTAGATATCACCCTTTGGGAATACGATTATGGTTCTGGAGACGATCACCTCGGAAGTTTTTCAATTGAAACGCATACAGACCCAGGAACTTATGTAAAAACAGTCACAAGTGCTAGTGAAGCGTCTATCTATTTAGTCGCATACACTGTGGCCGAAGAAGATTCGTAACTACATAGGACTTATGTAAGTGTCACATTGAGGAATGAAGAAATAGCCATAAAATCTTATGAATAAAGATTGTGGCTATTTTGTGCTGTTAATAAATATAAAAAATATTTATTTTGAATAAATTTAAAGAAGGTAATACTAATTAACCATAATTTGAGATTAAATTTTTTAATTGTTTTCAAAAAATAGCGATCTAAAAAAAATCTGAGTTCAATTTATTGAACGATCACTCTTAGCAATAAAATTGATTTCATTGCGAGTGAATTACTCACCGTGATCTCTTAAAGTGTTGATACTGCCTTGAAATGAATTTCAAGGCTAATATAAATCGTTCAATGAATTGAACTTAATTTATATTAGAAAGTATCACTTTTTTAATAATTTTTGATTTAATATTAGGAAATAGGGCAATTTCTAACAATAATTCAATCAACAATTATGACTGATGATTTAATTAATTATTTTAATCAAAGAAGTAAGACTTATGATCAAAGTGAATTTCATCAAAAATTTGCTCAAATTTTTGTTGAATATTCTCAAATTAAATTAGGTCAAAAAGTATTAGATCTTGCTACTGGTACGGGTTTAGTAGCCTTAAAAGTTGCTCAAATAATTGGCCAAAATGGGGAAGTTATGGGCGTTGATCTTTCTAAGGGAATGTTAGATCAGGCTCAAATAAAAATTAATCAATTAGGTTTACAAAATATCCAATTAATTTTAAGTAATGCTGAAAATATTGACCTACCTCAAAATTATTTCGATCGAGTTTTATGTTGTTCTTCTTTACATTATTTTTCCCATCTTGATCGAGCTTTAAAAAATTGGTATCAATTCTTAAAAAAAGATGGTTTAATCGTTGTGTCTGGATTTTCAACAAAGGCTTTTAATTTAGGGATTATCATTCGCAATATTTTAGCAGAATATGGTATCTATTTAGCGGATTTTAATGAGATGACAGCTAATGGAGAAAAATGTTATCAACTTTTAAAAAATGCAGGTTTTAATGATGTTACAATCAAAACAGAGCAGTTAGGGAGTTATTTAAGTTTAACCGAAGGGGAGAAAATGTGGGATAATATGGTAAAAAATCCTTTGTTTTCAGGTATAGAAAAGTTAACTTTCAAGCAACAAGAAAACGCCCGACAAAAATATCATCAACTAATCAAAAAATTGTTAACTCCCCAAGGTATTTGGAATGATACAACCACTTTTTTTATCCTTGGTAAAAAATAAAAGTAGAGTTCTATAATGATAAATTTCCACAAATCAAATAATATCTTTTTTCATTGATTTGAACTTTTTTTCCCTTTTTTACGTCTTAATATAAACAAGAACTAATTAAAGATCTATTTTTAACTATTTTTTAAGATTCTGTCAGATTAGGAGTAACAATGACAAAAACTAATACTAAAATTAATAAAACCGAGAAAAAACCGACTTTTTCTGTTGATCTAGTGCGTACCTATCTTAAAGAAATAGGTCGTGTCCCTCTCTTAACTCAGGAACAAGAAATAATTTATGGCAAACAAGTTTATAAAATGATGCAATTTATCGCTAAAAAAGAAGAATTAACGATGAGTTTAAAACGTGAACCTAGTTTAAGGGAATGGTCTCAATCCCTCAATTTAGAGGAAACTGAGTTACAAAAAACTCTTAATCAGGGTGATTATGCTAAACGTAAAATGATTGAAGCAAATCTGCGTCTAGTGGTAGCGATCGCCAAAAAATATCAGAAAAGAAATATGGATTTTCTGGATCTAATTCAAGAAGGGAGTTTGGGGCTGGAAAGGGGTGTAGAAAAATTTGATCCCACTAAAGGCTTTAAATTTTCAACCTATGCTTATTGGTGGATTCGTCAGGCGATCACAAGGGCGATCGCTCAACAATCTAGGGCGATTCGTTTACCCATTCATATTACGGAAAAACTCAATAAAATTAAACATATTCAAATGGAATTATCTCAGAAATTAGGGAGAAATCCCAATCATGCTGAAATTGCCCAATCTTTAGGCATCGAACCTTCCCAAATTCGGGAATACTTGTCGGCCGCTCGTCGTCCCATGTCTTTAGATTTAAAAGTAGGAGATAATCAGGATACAGAGTTAATTGAGTTATTAGAGGATAGCAATGAATCGCCGGAAAAATATATTACTCAAGAGTTAATGCGTCAAGATTTACAAATTTTAATGTCAGAATTAACTCCTCAACAAAGGGAAATTTTACATTTAAGATTCGGTTTAGGAGATGGAAAAGAGCTATCTTTAGCAAAAATCGGTCAAAGAATGAATTTAAGTAGGGAAAGGGTACGGCAGTTAGAAAGTCAGGCCTTGAAACAACTGCGCAAACGACACACTATTATTCAAGGTTATCTTGAAGCCAGTTAATAATGGACTTATAGGCGTTGCTCAATCAAGGTATGATAGGGGGGAGAGGCGATCGTTTATTAAAGCAAAATGTCCTAAATTGTCTGCCACAGTTAACACAGGTATGGTTTTGTTTGCCCGTTTGATGAGGAGTTTTTGTAAATTTCACTTCTATAATCACATCATACCTTTATTCAGCACCTCCCAATTAGTTTAAAAAAATCTATTGTAATTAATAATTTAATAATTAAAATGTTAATCTTTGTTGATTCATTTGTAACAAATATTTACAACATTTATCAATTTTTTAAAGTGGGGAAAGCAAAAAAATTAGACAATAGATCAATTTTTGATTAAAATAGAAGAATAGATTTTTTAATATTATTAATAATTTATTATTTATTATGATTAATAATCCAATTGACGATCTTTTAACGGAAATTAAGGCTGAATTTCAATCTAATCAATCACAACAAAATCAAGTTAATCCTTTAACTTCTGGCCATAATTCTTTATCAGAAAACTCTCAAATTTGCGATCATTCTAACTCAAAATTATCAGGAATTGATCAATTATTATCAGAAGTTAAAACAGAATTAAATCAAACTAATACATCTGAATTTAATTATGTTTCTGTTTCAAATACTGTCAAAAGTTCTCCCCTCAATCATCATTTATTAGATGATTTAAAAAGTGAATTGATAACAGAACAACAACAAAAATTAGAAGCTGAAAAAAGAGAAGAACAATTAAAATTAGAGGAGCAAAAACAACAAGCAGAATTAAGAGAAAAAAGAAGAAAAGAAGCCTTAACTCAAAAAGCTAAACAATGGTTAAAAAATTTAGATCCAAAATCGGAGGAAGGTATCTGGTTTGAGGATTTTTCCTATAATTATGAAAATAAATTACAAGCGGCTATTGATTATTTAGAAGCATTAAAAGAGGTTAATTTTCAGTGATCAAATAATTAAAGTGGCCACATCATTGCTTTAGTTTGACGTTTAGGAATTTTAATAATAAATTCCGTTCCCTTGCCTATTTCTGATAAACATTTTATACTGCCTTTATGATGTTCTACTATTATTTGATAACTAATAGATAACCCTAAACCCGTTCCTTTGCCAATAGGTTTAGTCGTAAAAAAAGGATTAAAAAGATGTTTTTGTGATTCTTCTGTCATGCCCTGACCATTATCAATAATTTTAATTAAAACATAGTTAGGATCCTGTGCTTGTTCTGTTTTAATTAAAATCATGGGAAAATTAAAAGTTTGTGCTTCAATGGTTAAAGGAGAAATTTTATTTTGAATAAATGACTCTTGTAAACTATCTATGGCATTAGAAATAATATTCATAAAAACTTGATTTAATTGCCCCGGATAACATTCAATTTCAGGAAGATTAGTATATTCTTTCATTACTTGAATACCTTGATGAGTGCCTTTTAACATTAGTTGATTTTGTAAGATTAGTAAAGTATTATCTAAGCCTTCATGAATATTAACTATTTTCATTTGAGATTCATTTAAACGGGAAAAATTACGCAAAGAAATTACTAAATCTCTAATTCTTTCTGCCCCTATTTTCATAGATTTAAGAATTTTATCTAAGTCTTCTTTCAAAAAATCTAGTTCAATTTCTTCCAATTTATTTTCAATATCTAAACTAGGTTTAGGATAATCTTGATGATATAATTCTAATAATTCTAATATTTGCGTAACATATTCTTGGACATAAGTAATATTGCCATAAATAAAGTTAACAGGATTATTAATTTCATGGGCTATTCCTGCTACTAATTGCCCCACACTTGACATTTTTTCTGTTTGAATTAATTTAAGTTGAGTATTTTGCAAAGTATTAAGGGTTTCTTGCATTTTTTCCGCTTGTTTTTTCAGATATTGTTCTGATTTTCTTAGGGCTATTTCTGCTTTTTCTCTCTCAGCAATATCCGCCTGTAATTTTTGATTAAGAGCCATTAATTCTTGAGTTCTTTGATTAACTTCTTCCTGTAATTTTTTATGATTCATTAATAACTGACTTTCCGATCTTTTGCGTTGAGAAAGTTCTTCAAGGAGACTTTGATTAGCTTTTTCTAATTTATCTGTTTTAGCTTCAATCATGCTTTCTAATATCTCAATTACACCATACATATCCGTAGGATTTAATATTTTTAATAAGTTAGATTGGGTAACAATTCCTTTTAATTCTCCGTGATGATCGGTAATAGCTAAACGTCTAATTTTTCGCTCATTCATCATTTGATTAGCTTCCCATAATGAGGCATTAGGCAATAAACAACAAAGGGGAGAACTCATAAATTCACAAGCTTTACTCTGTGCTAAATTCAATTTTAAAGCATGAAACTTAACAATATCTTTTTCTGAAATAATACCAATAGGAACTTTTTTGTGATCTTTTTCTTCAACAATAATAACCGAACTAATTTTATGAAAACTCATTAATTCCACAATAGTTAAAAGTGAATCATTAGCCTTTGCACAAATTACATTTTTTTCCATCACATCAGTAACAGAATGAACCCTAGTTAAAAGATTAACAGGTTTTAGTGATTTTCTAATAGTTTCATAAGTAATCATGCCAATGGGTTTACGATCAAAATTAACAATGGGTAAATGGCGGATTTTATGTTGATATAAAATAGAAAGAGCATTAAAAATATTTAAGCCCTCACTATATTGAAGACTGATCGGTTGTTTAGTAATAACATCTTTCATTATTAGATTATCTAACTCAATCTGATTGGCAGTTAAATTAACAAGATCTCTTTCCGTAAAAATGCCAATTAAAATATGATCTTGCGTTACTAAAACACAACTATTTAAAGCTTTCTCTCTCAAAAATAAAGGTGGTAATCTCCTATTTTTATCCCCTTCAAAACTCTCAGTTTGATTTATTTTTTGTTTATTTTCCGATAGATCATAACTAGACAAATGACTCATTATGGTTAAAACTTCCCGCACAGAAGTATTAACTTCCACTGTTAAAAAATTAGTATCAATGGCCGGATTCAACGATAATGATTGAGATAATAACCCATTTACAGACATATTAAAAATTCAATATTTAAAAACAAAGATTCAAAATTTAATTAGTCATTAGTTGTTTTTTGTCATTGTTAATGTTAAATTTATGATAAATTTAACAAATAATAAATTGCTGGTTATTACGAATAACGAATAACTAATGACTTTTTTCTATTGTAAACTGTTAATCTACATCAAGGATCAAAAAATCAAGCTAAAAAAGGTGTCTCCTGCTTTTGGACTTTGGACAAAAAGAAATTGGTAGAGGTTAAAATAGAAGATAAAAAAATAGACAAAGTAAAACTAACCTAAAATAATTTTAGGGGAAAAAAGATTAATTAACAGTCGTTTCTAACAGCAATTTAGCTATTTTGTTGACATTTTTGATTCTTTTTTATAACCTGATAACGTGGTCTTTTCACTTGTATTTCACCTTTTTTCCGTCCAGAAGAATAACCACGGGGTTTGGGAAAATTAGAATTGATCTCAATGGTGCTAATAATTCTATAAAAGTCTCTCTGAACAGCACTGGGGGTAATCTTACTCTCACGAAAATTAGGCAAATATTTCTCCCAAGGGCGGGGTAAGCAAACAGCTAAATTCCTTGCATTCCACAATTGAATATAAGCAATTAAAATTAGGTTCATCCAGTTTTCTTCATAACTTGTATGAGAGGTTAAATAGTCGTTCATTAATAATCTTTGTTTGCCAAATCGAAAAAAGTGTTCCAAGTCAAAACGTTGACGATAAGATTGATAAATTTCAAGCAAAGTTAATTCGTTACGGCGTTTACCAATGGCAATTAACCACATTGGTTTCCAAATAGAATTACCTTCTTGATCAGTAACAGTAATTTCCAATAATGTAAAGGGATAATCATGCAATTTATGTTCCTTTGTTCCCTTCATTAACATATTATTCCAACCCTTAATTTTGACATTTAATAATTTACCACGTTTCGTAGTAAAATTAGTTTGAATTAAATCATCAGGGGGATGCCAAGAAGTTGAATCTTTTAAATCAAATTTATCACCATACCAACGTGGATGTCCACTTTTTAACTCAGAAGAATCTTTGACAAAAGGACGAAAAAAAACACGATTACTTTTAACTCTGGTGACAACAAGTCGATCTTGATTAAGAACTTGTTTGCCAATAAAATCTTTTTGACTATAAAGACAATCTACGACAATAACTGATAGAATTATCTTAAATAATAATGAATCTGTCAAAACTTTATTAATCTGTTTATGAGCAACAGAAACATCTTTTTCATCGCTTTTTACTCGTTGAACTGATAAAGGAATTGTCCAAGAAGCATCACAATTAGATATTTTTTCAGGTAAGTAAAAAAGCCAAGAATAAGCATGACCAATATTGATGGGTTTATTGCCTTTAATACTGTTAGGTTGATGAATAAACGTTTTATCAGATACAGTAGGAGAAAACTGGCGTGAATTAGGGGTTACATCAATGCCAAATAGATGAAACTTTCGCTGATTATTTTGAGGAATACTCTCTAAAATAATCTTAGATATTTCGGCTTTATTTGTGATTTGTGATTTCTTTTTTCCCGCTTTATTAAAATCAGCAATTGCTCGATAAATACTTTGGTATTTATGTTTAAATAGAGGATTTAAACTTAATTCCACGACTGTTTTAGCATCTTGATTACTACTAAGAGCATCGAGTAAATTCATCAAGGCATCTTTTCTTAAACCAAGACTTTGATATAATCGTTGACGACCTTGAATAAATTGTTCAACTTCTTGGTAATTTTTATTTTTGATTTTCATATTATTTTGAATAATAAACTATCTATTTATTCTAATCTATAGAACAAACTTGTTGAGAAAGAAAGTTTATTATTTGACATTATGCTATTAGACAATATTCAATTTCTCTTAATATAAATATCTTATTTTAATTTTTTCGGTCTGATGTGAGCTTCATTAAATCTAATTTTTTGTCCAAAGTCCAACTGCTTGTTAACATGAGATTATTGTAAATTTATTTATTATTTATCGCAAAATTTGCTTTATGGTTTTTAAAATCGGTTTATTAGGTTTAGGTACAGTTGGCACAGGTGTAGCCAATATTTTATTAGCACCTCAAGGTAGACATCCCCTTGTCAATGACATTAAAATTCACAAAGTGGGAGTGCGATCACTTGATAAGCCTCGAAAGGTTAACTTATCTGCTGAAATGATCACAACGGATCTAGAGGCCATTGTTACGGATCCCCAAATAGATATTGTAGTAGAATTGATGGGCGGTTTAGAACCCGCTAGAAGTTTAATGCTTAAGGCGATCGAACATGGTAAACATATCGTCACCGCCAATAAAGCCGTTATCGCTAGATATGGGGATGAAATTTTTAGCGCCTCCCATCAAAAAGGGGTTTATGTGTTATTTGAGGCCGCTGTCGGTGGTGGCATTCCCGTGATCAAACCCCTAAAACAATCTTTAGGAGTCAATCGCATTCGTAATGTGATGGGCATTGTTAACGGTACAACCAATTACATTTTAACCCAGATGAGTTCTCACGGTGCGGATTTTAATGAGGTTTTAGCCCAAGCTCAACAGTTAGGTTATGCCGAGGCAGATCCCACAGCCGATGTGGATGGTTTAGATGCGGCCGATAAAATCGCCATTTTAAGCTCGATCGCCTACAATGGCCGAGTCAAACGGGAAGAAATTTATTGTGAGGGAATCCGTAATCTTAGCGCCGTTGATCTGACCTATGCCAATAATTTAGGTTTTGTGATTAAATTATTGGCCATCGCCCAAAAAATCAACCCTGATACCGATGAATTGCAAGTAAGGGTACATCCCACCCTCTTACCAAAAGAACATCCTTTAGCCAGTATTAACGGGGTTTATAACGCTGTTTTAGTGGAAGGGGATCCCCTTGGCCAAGTTATGTTTTTTGGGCCGGGTGCGGGGGAAGGAGCGACTGCGAGCGCGGTAGTTTCGGATCTAACTAATATAGCCGGAATTTTAATTAGCAGTGGAAACAGTAAAATTTTAGATCCACTTTTAAGCAGTGATCATCAACATTATTGTAATGTAATCCCCATTGAAAAATTAGAAACCCGTTTTTATGCGCGCTTTTTATGCAATGATATACCAGGAGTAATTGGACATTTAGGCACAAGTTTTGGTAAACATCATGTTAGTTTAGAATCAGTAGTTCAAATCGGAATGAGAGATCATTTAGCAGAAATTGTCGTAGTTACCCATGATGTTAATGAAGGGGATTTTCGTCAAGCTTTAGAAGAAATTAAAAACTTAGAAGCAGTTAATAGTATTCCCAGTATTTTAAGGGTTTTACACAGTGAACAGTAAGTTAAATTAACCAAAAAAATTGTAGGGGTTAACAAGTGTTAACCCCTACAATTATTGTGTTAATTAATTAACTAATTAAAGCTAAATTCTAACAAAAGAAAACTATTTAACAGTAACTTTTGCACCTGCTTCTTCAAGTTTTTTCTTGATAGTCTCAGCATCATCTTTACTAGCACCTTCTTTAACGGTTTTAGGAGTAGCATCAACCACATCTTTAGCTTCTTTTAAGCCTAAGCCAGTTACTTCACGAACTACTTTTAAAATTGCAATTTTCTTGTCTTTAGGAGCATCTTCTAAAATAACATCAAAAGCAGTTTTTTCTTCTTTTTCTTCAGCCGCCGCCGCAGGAGCCGCCGCCACAGCCACGCCCACAGGAGCGGCCGCACTTACACCAAAAGTTTCTTCGATTTGTTTAACTAACTCAGCCGCTTCTAATAAAGTAAGGGTTTTAAGTTGTTCTAAAATTGCATCAGTTGTAGCAGACATTAAACTAAGCCTCCTCAGTTAATAAAATTAAATTGATAAGTTTGTAACCTGATTTTTGGTAATTTCTAACAGAAATTAAGCCGCATCTTCTTGATTTCCTTGTTCGGAAACCGCTTTGATACTTCTGGCCAAAGAGTTGGGAACTTCTTTGACACCGATCGCAATCTTGGCCGTAATGGCATTGAGCGCACCTGCGATCTGAGCGTAAAGTTGTTCTTTGGAAGGTAGATCACCTAAAGCTTCTACTTGATCTTTAGTTAAAGCCTTACCCTCTAAAACACCACCTCTAAGTTCACTTTTTTTGCTATCTTTACGGAATGCTTTATAAGCCTTAACTGCACCGCTAATATCTTCTTTAACTAATAAAAAAGCGCTGTTATGGCTTAAAAATTCTTCCATCGGTTGCCATTGTTCATAATCTTTAATGGCAATGCCCATCAAAGTGTTCTTTGTAACCTTACAAGTCCCACCCACAGGGCGAAGTCGGTTGCGTAAATCGGTAATCTCCGCAACAGATAAACCTGCGTAATCAATCACAAAAGCGAACTGAGTTTCACTCAATAAACCTTTTAGATCGTTGATTACCTCTTGTTTGTTTTCTCGGGTTCTCCCCACTGTGAGATCACCTCCTAAAAATTAAGGTTTAATTTAGCTATTCGTCAAAAAAACTCTTAGCTTTAAAATAAATTTGAGGTTAATAATAATAACTTTTAATATTAATTAAAAGACATAACAAAACCCCTAACATCTTTGCCGGGGTTCATCTGAACTAACTAAATTTTTGACTCTTTTTTTGACTCTTTTTTAGTTGTTCAATTGATTTAATCATCTGTTATGACGTTAAAACATTCTAATCATTAGACTGTTTAAATAATCATTTTTTAAATAATCATTTTTTTAATAATCGTTTAAATAGTCTCAAAATTAATTAATGATTCTGTCATCAGGGATTAACCTCGGCAGGTAATTAAGCTTAAAGCTCCTGCTGTCTTTGGTAGTTGCCTATTTTAATTACGGTCTATAATGCTATCACAAGATCTATTTTATGTCAAGGGCTTAATTTTATTTATTAAGTTATGTAACTAATAAACTCCTTGGCTAAATAGATCAACAGATCAACCTCAGATTTTGAGCCTCAAAAGTGATCCCTAAGAACCTTGACTAGAGGCTCTTTCCTTTACTTTAACTAGTCATTTGACAACAAGTCTATTGTTAATTGTCAGTGGATCTTAACACAATTGGAAAAATTGAGTGATCAAAGTCATTGACAAAACTTCACAATATATATAAATTGTTGATTAAGTAAAAATTAATTAATAATTGTTTTTACTTAAGTAACAATTTTTTTAAAAACGTATCTACCTTTCACAAGTTGACAACCTTTCACAAGTTGACAACCTTTCACAAGTTGACAACCTTTCACAAGTTGACAATTGACAAAGGAAAAATATTTATATTTTTGCCATCTAAAAGGCTTAATTAGTTGGTGAGCAAAGTCTAACCATTAAGCTAATTAATCTATTGTCAAATGTCAACTCATACAAACGTATCTACCGATTCAACTTAATTAACATGAATAAAAAACTTCTTTCCATCCTAATTGGCTGTGTATCTGTTTCCACCTTCGCTAACTCTGCCTTAGCAGTAGAAGAAGGGACAAGTTTCATTGGCAATGTACCCTCGGCCTGTGCAATTAGTAATGCCTTTGAATCCTCTCTTATCCCTTATAACCCTACCTCAACAACATCTATAACAGGAGAGGAGCGGGTTACAAGTCTGATCATTTATGCGGATGTTAGTTTTGATTGTAATACCGCGGCAGTTACCGTTGGCGTTAGTGGCACTGTCACTGCTCCCACATTTACTGGCGGCGGGTCAGATTTTACCTTAGGAGAGGGAATTGATAATACCCTAACAATTAACAATTCTGACAGCGGTGATTTAATTCTTTCAACAAGTGGAAATAGTGGTGCGCTAAGTGGCACTGCGACACCATACACCGATAGGGACGGTGATATTGCGATGGACGTAATATCAGAATTTAACTTAGTTGACGGAGTGGCTGAAGAGTTAGGGGCAGGTGACTACACAACAGCCATCACCTTGACTGTAAGTCCTAACTAATGGATCTATGGGTAAGATAGTTAGGGGATTAATGTTCCTGATGGCTGTCGGTGGTGGGGTTATGTTGCCAGAGGTAGCCTCGGCTAGTAACTGTACTATCTATAACTCCGAGGGGACTCCCCTATCCTATTCCTCAACTTCAGCTTTAGGCGGTGCCGGAGGGATTCAAAATTTCGGCACCTATCACAGTAGAATTATTAAACTAGAGAGAACATATCGAGTTATCTTTCAATGTTTAGATAATAATTCCGTTGATTTATCCCTCCGTTTAAATTCTCTGAATGCGCCTAATTTTCCCTCCAATAGTGCGGATAATCTTGATTTAATTGGCACTGACTCCGTTGGCGTTACCCATCAAGTCACGGTGGTTAATGTGACTAATAATAATACCCCCTTAGTGACATCAATCAACGCCAATTCAAATCAATTAATAATTAATCCCCTAACCAATGGGATTAATTTGGCTCTTGATGAGAATGATCGCCTTACCCTTGAGATCACTTCCGCCTTTATCTTAACCGGAGGTGCTGAAGAATTGGCCGCAGGTGACTATAACACGGAATTTGTATTACAAGTAACTCCCGATCTCAATAGTGGAATTAGTAATTCTACTGATATTAATGGATCAGTTAGTCAACAATGCAGTGTTCAAACCCCTTCCCTGTACTATCAAAGGGGTAATATTCCCGTTGCTTATCAACCACAAACAAGGCTAATTGCAGGAGAACAAAGAGTCTATCAAATGTCAGCTAGTGACGCTGTGCTTTTTGATTGTAATAGTGGTGCTTTTCAATATTCCATTAATTTAGATCAATTAAGCGTCCCCAGCGATTTTCGTACCAATCAAAATCTTGATTTAATCACTAATTCTACCGATATAGGGATAGATCATCAAGTGCAAGTTAACTTGATTTTTCCCTCGGGAAATGTGAGTAATACTTCTGCTAATTATTCTCAAGTAACTACTGGCAATGTGGTGATCAATAGCTCCCCCAATATTGATCTCAATGGGGATATAAAAATCGAGCTTAGTTCTACCTTTGTGACTGTTCAGGGAGCAGAGGAGTTAGGGGCGGGGGAGTACACTACCCGTTTCACGATCACGGTAACAGCACAATAAAATTCCCTTAAAAAAGGGGAATTGCTAGGTTAATATCCATATCAAAACTTTAGAAAAATAATATTAATTATGTTTTTAAAAACTCGTCAACTGATTGTTTCATTATTTAGTGGAATTGCTTTATCTAGCTTTATTTTAGCCCCTCAGTTAGTCAAAGCACAGGTGCAAGTTTCTCCGATGGTCATAACCTTAGAAACGGAACAGGGTCAAGCTTCAGGAGTCATTACCCTCACTAATAGCAGTAATCAAGAAGCGAGTTTGACATTACATACAGAGCCTTTTATTTATGGGGAAAATGGCTTTCAAACGGTGGAGACTTCGGAAAATGACTTATCACCCTACTTAATGTTTTCCCCCACCGAGGTAGTGTTACAACCCGGCCAAGTACGCCGAGTGCGTCTTTTAGTGAGACTGTTACCCAGTAGCGCCCAACAGGAATACCGAGCGGCCATGTTTGCCGAACCTCCCGAAAATGTACCGGCCGAGGGCGGTTTTTCCATTCGCACAAGGGTTGCTATTGCCATTTATGTGCGTCATGGGGAGGTCAGTTTTGGATTAGAACCGCAGAATGTTAGTTATGATCAAGAGAATAAAGTGATTAATTTAAGAGTTAATAATAGTGGGACAGCTACGATCCGCCCTCAGATTAGATGGAGTTTAACTCACAATGGACAGGAAATAAGTTCGGGAGATATTCAGGAATTTACGATTATGGCGCAAAGCGATCGCCTTGTTGAGATTGAACTTCAATCGGATCAAGAACTTGCCTCTGGAGAATATGTTTTAAAGGGAGAAATTATCTCAGCAGAGCCTGATTTTAGTCAAACTATTCCTTTTAATTTTAATGTTAATATTCCTTAAGTTACAGCAAAATTGATCAAGAATTTATTTTAATTTAATGACTAAAAATGATTGATCCAAGTGTTTATTTTGCTTTAATGTTATCAGGAAATAATTTGGATAATCAGAATTTTAATCTTTATGAAAATGCCCCTATTCAAGTTAATTTTAAGGATGTTTCCATTGCCCAGAATATAGAAAATATTACTCCTGAAACTGAAGCAAAACCCGAATTAATGATAATGCCCATCGGGATTAATTTAGGCGATCGTAATGTTAATCCTAGTTCATCGGTTAAGGGTTTAGAAGATGGAGAAAAGGCCATTAATTTTGAACAATGGTTGATTCCTTTTGATGATGTAATGTCAGCTTTAGGCTATAATGTTAATACCTTAGATGATGGAGTATTAGAGTTAAAATCTTTTGCTTCTGTTATTAGAATTAATCAAGATCAATTATTAACTGATCCAGATTTAGGCTTAGTTTTTACCGTTGAACAAATCCGCACATTATTAAATGTTCCGGTGGAATTTAATCTTGATGAATATGCAGTTATTTTTACCCCATCTTGGTTAAATAATAACCTAGATCAAAAGTCTTATTTAGAGGAATCAAAACCTATTAATTTAGAAGGTTTACCTATTATTAATGCACCTCAATTTTCATTAACTGCCATTAGTCAAAATGCAGTTGTTTCCGGTTCATTTAATAGTAATATTAACTATCAAGGAGAATTGATTGCTGTAGGCAATTTATTTAATGGTAGTTGGTTTGCACAAATTGATCAAAATGAATTAGATGATTTTACCACTTGGCAATTAAAAGAATTACAATATTTAAAACAAACATCTGACTCCGATTGGGTATTAGGAAATCATAATCCATTTTGGGGGAGTAACTTTTTCGGAGTTTCTAATGTGCAAAGATTTGGTTTTTCGGCCTCTAATTCTTCCAATAGTTTAGGTGATGGTTTTAATGTCTCTCAACGTCTGCGAAGCGATCGCCTTCAACGGGATCTAATCGGCCAGGCCGAACCCGGAACATTGGCACAGTTAGTAACCAATAGCGGTAATTTGATTGTAGCTGAAGTATTAGTAGATTCATCTGGCCTTTATCGTTTTGAAAATGTGATCACAGCCGATAGATCTTCCTCCGGCTCAGGAAACGGGAATTATCGAATCTTTTTATATCCTAATGGCGACTTGACGGCCACGCCTGAAATTATAAAGATTGATTATTCTAATAGTCCGGCGCAACTTTCCCTTGGCACTTGTGCTTTAGTATTATCCGCAGGAGTTACTCAACTTTATGGGAATAATCAGTTTTTTCCTCAATTTGGTGACTTTACAGGGGGAATTTTATATCGTCTAGGGCTAACAAATACCCTAACCTTGGGGATGGGTTTGGCTTATCATGACGGGTTGAAAGTGATCGGTGATTTTGTTTGGCAACCAGACGCTTTACCTTTAAAGATGAAGGGTTTAACTTTTTTAGATCTGGAAAAATCCGAACTTAAATATAAAGGGGATCTAGCCTTTAATCCTTTTGCTGATTTTAGCTTAAATTTCAATAGTGACGAATCATCTCAACGCATTAACTCTAGTTTGAAAATTTTACCCGGAGTAAATTTAACTTCAAGTTGGAACTCCCAAGATCAGGCGATCGCATCGGGTCTGACAGTGGGGGGGAGTTTGTTTGATTTGCGTTATAGTAGCAGTATTAGTCTGGATAGTAAAAACTTGCGTTGGGATATTCGCTCTAGTTGGCAGAATTTAGAATTAACTTATCGCAACAATGATTCAAAAACTAATACCACTTTAACTTATAAATTTTCCGATGATCCCAAATCAAGTTCCAGTGGAAATACTTTAAGATTAAATTACGATACCAACGAAAAAGAGGGTAATTTTACCTCAATTACTTGGCAATATCGCTCACCTAATAATAATGATGATAATCTAGCCGGATTAAGTTTTGAATTAGGCTATGGTTTTAATGATCAAAGTAGTGGTTTTTTTGCTTCTGCTTCTACCAGTTTCCTCTCAGGATTAAATTTAACCGCCAGTTATCAAGGTATTTCCAGTAATTCTAATGATTCTAGTTTTACTCTTTTATTCTCCACAGATGTATTTGTACAACCTAGCTTAAGTTTTGGCAGTAGTAGATCGGAAAATTTGCGTACTGAAGGAGGCTTATTTTTGCAATCTTTTTATGATCAAAATAATAATAACACTTTAGATGCAGGAGAAAAAATTTACGAAGAATCAAATTTATTATTTTTAATTAATAATAAAGCAGTTAATACGTTTGGAAATACTAATTTAACCAGTTCTAATAAAGGGTTATTTTTACGTTTAGCACCCGGTTATTATCGTTTAGATATAGATACCGGAGGTGCGCCCCTTGGTTGGCAAACTTCACAATTATCTTCAGTCGTGGAAGTCAATCCGGGGGGTTTTACCTCAATTTTAGTTCCCCTCAGCCCTTCTTATAGTGCGGCCGGTCAAGTTTTTGATCAACAAGGAAATCCATTAGGGGGAGTCAAAGTTGAACTAATTCCTGTTAATGAAGGAGGCAAAAGAGCTTTATCTGTTACTAATAGGATGGGTATTTATTATTTAGAAGGTTTGCAACTTGGACAATTTAATTTATTAGTTGATGGTCAATCTCCCCAACCTAATTTAATTGAAATTAAACCCGATCAAAATTCTGAAGATGTAATCGAATTAAATTTAATAATTGATAATTGACAAGTCTCTATTGTACATTGTCAATTGTTGAAATTTATAAATTGAATTTAATTAATGTATAATTAAATCTAAGGTTGGCCATGGCAAACTGACAATTATTTTAAATTTTTTCTAACTGCTGTATAATAATCTATTAATATTTAAAAAGTATCATCATGATTACTCAAGACATAGAAAACCTTATTAATTCTGAACTAAATACTAAAGTTCAAGATACTATCTTTAGTGTTAATAATATCAGTTGGTCGCAATATGAAACATTATTAAATCAATTAAATAATAGTTCCGCTTTTAGAATTAAATATTTAGATGGAGTTTTAACCATAATGTCACCCAGTCGTAACCATGAAATGATCAAAAAAAGAATTGCTAATTTATTAGAAATTTATTTTATTGAACATGATATTAATTATTATCCTACAGGTTCAACCACTTTTCGGAAACAAGAAAAACGAGGCGGTTTAGAACCCGATGAAAGTTATTGTCTTGATACTTTAAAAGATTACCCTGATCTGGCGATCGAGATTATATTTACCAGTGGCAATATTGATTCTTTAAAAATTTATCAAAGATTAGGGGTTAAAGAAGTTTGGTTTTGGGAAAATGAACAGTTATCTATATATTATTTAGCCCAAGAAAATCAACAAGAATTTAATCAAACATTTGGTTATCAATTAATTAAATCTAGTCAATTATTACCGCAATTAAATATAGAAATTTTCACAGAATATGTGAAACATTCCCATCCTTTAACTGCCATTAAACAATTTCGTCAATCTTTAAAATTGTAAGATTTAGTTGTGTAATTCTCAAGTATAATTAAATTATTATAAATTTTAAATTAGTTTGAGGTTTAAGAAAATTGCGTTTATTAAAAAAACTTTTATTAGGAGATGAAACTCCCGTAAAAAAACAAAATATTAACCAAAATAAAACAGATAAACAAGAAAAATACGCCGCCCCCCGTGCGAAAAAAGGTATTACGATCAAAACACCTCAAGAAATTGAAATAATGAGGGTTTCAGGTAAAATTGTGGCTACGGTTTTAAAGGAGGTGGCTGATTTTATTGAACCCGGCATGACTACGGCCGATGTGGATGCTTATGTGGAAAAACGGATTTTAGAAATGGGTGCAAAGCCTAGTTTTAAAGGTTATCACGGTTTTCCGGCTTCCATCTGCATTTGCGTTAATAATGAGGTGGTGCATGGTATCCCCCACCGTAAAAAGGTGATCAGGGCGGGTGATATTGTGAAAGTGGATACGGGGGCTTATCAAAACGGTTTTCACGGTGATTCTTGTATTACCCTTGGGGTGGGTCTAATTGCTCAGAAAGCTCAGAATTTAATCAGGGTGGCTGAAGAAGCTTTATATAAGGGCATTGAACAGGTTAAACCCGGAAATTATTTAACGGATATTGCAGGGGCGATCGAGGATTATGTTAAGCCGTACAAATATACTATAGTAGAAAATTATACGGGTCATGGTGTGGGGAGAAATTTACATGAAGAACCTCCAGTTTTTAATTATCGAACTAAAGAAATACCTAATATAAAGTTAAAACAGGGCATGACTTTAGCGATTGAACCTATCATTAATATGGGGTCAAAACATACGAAAGTTCTGCGTGATCGCTGGACGGTAGTAACAATGGATAAATCTTTATCCGCACAGTTTGAACATACGGTATTAGTAACAAAAACTGGCTATGAAATATTAACGGATCGCCATCAAATTTAAGTAATAAGTTATATTCAACAATTGACAAGATTAATTAATTATCAATTATCAACTGATAAAATATGGATTTTGTAGGGGGTAACGGGCTTTTACCCCAGGGTGTTTTCAAAGTCAATTTTTATGATCTTTGTAATCTTTTTATGTTAGGCTTTTTCGCTTATTTTTAAGATTAATAAATCAAAAATTATTAAAAAAGTGATAATTTCTAATATAAATTAAGTTCAATTCATTGAACGATTTATATTAGCCTTGAAATTCATTTCAAGGCGGTATCAATACTTTAAGAGATCACTGGGAGTAATTCACTCGCAATGAAATCAATTTCATTGCTAAGAGTGATCGTTCAATAAATTGAACTCAGAATTGCATTTTTACCTTGACTTTGAAAATACCCCCAGTTTATAGAATGCTCTAATCAATCATTTCTAAAGATAATTGTTGATTCATATTGATTAATTCATCTCGATGAGCAGTCACCGTTATAATAGTAGAAAGTTCTGGATTATTACTATTAGTTTCAAACTTTAATTTTACTGTTTCAATTTTACCCGCTTTTGACCAATAAAAAACTCCCGCTAAAGGTGATAAAATAGCTAATAAATAGGGAAAATAATTAAGATTAGGATAAACATAGGTAATAACTAAACCTAAACAAAATAAACCTAAAAATGATAAAAAACTTAAGAAAATAGCCATAAATAAACTTGGTTTAATTTGACCTTCAAATATTACTTGATTTTCTTGAGCATCTAAAGCTTTAACTCGATAGGCTCTACTATCAAAATATTCCTGTAATTTTGGTAATAAGGCAGATTCAGGTAAATTAATTTGATATTTTACCTGTTGTGTGCGATCTTTAACCGATGCTTTAATAAAGAAAAATAAACCGATCATCATTAAGATGCTTAAAATTAAAGGGGAAGAAATTGCACTAGATTGATTCATAATTTTGTTTTTTTTGAGTTACAATTAATTAATCTGATCAGCTATTGATCATTTAAAATATTTTAATAATCAAAATTGCTAGTTAATAAACTTAAGACTTTTTGATCCCCCTAAATCCCCCTTAAAAAGGGGGACTTTTGAACCATTTTTGCACCCCTAAATTCATCTAAAAAAGGGGAACTTTTGAACAGTTTTTGCACCCCTAAATTCATCTAAAAAAGGGGAACTTTTGAGCCGTTTTCCCCCCTTATTAAGCAGGGCTAGGGGGGATCAAAACCTAGAATATTTATAACTAGCAACTTAAGTTAATAGCTTAATTATATATTTTTAATGATAATCAAACCTTAAAATGTTTTGAGTTTTTACTAGATTTAGCATCAGAAATATCAATTTTAAGAGAAGATTTTTTAATAACAATGTTTGATGATTCTCATTTTATTTTAACGGCTACTGGTTTGCTTAAAGAAACAAGTTTAGTGGTTTAATGCTCCCAAAATAACAAAATTATCCAATTAATTTAAGAAAAAATTTTATTTTGTTCACATTTCATTTTAAGATTACTATAGTTTAAATTTTATTGATTAATTTTATTTTTAACAATTATGCTAAAAGCAGGTATCGTGGGCTTACCCAATGTCGGAAAATCAACTTTATTTAATGCCCTTGTGGAAAATGCCAAAGCCGATGCGGCCAATTTTCCTTTCTGCACGATCGAGCCTAATGTGGGCGTGGTAGCCGTGCCGGATGAGCGTTTGAATGTTTTATCGAAAATTTCCGGCTCTAAACAAATTGTACCCACTCAGATCGAATTTGTGGACATTGCAGGTTTAATTAAGGGCGCTTCTCAGGGTGAGGGCTTAGGCAATAAATTTTTATCCCATATTCGTCAAGTTGATGCGATCGTGCAGGTGGTAAGATGTTTTGAAAATGACGATATTATCCATGTTTCCGGCTCAGTTGATCCCGCGCGTGATATTGAGGTAATTAACTTAGAGTTGGCTTTAGCGGATCTAGCTCAAGTGGAAAAACGCATAGAAAGAGTTAGAAAACAAGCTAAAAATAATAAAGAAGCGGCCGAAGAATTGGTAGTTTTAGAGAAAATAAGTCTAGCTTTAAACGAAAATAAATTAATTAGACAGTTAGATTTAACAGAGGATGAATTAAAATTAATTGCTAATTTAGAATTATTAACCCAAAAACCCGTTATTTATGCCACTAACGTCTCAGAAGAAGATTTAGCAACGGGTAATCAATGGGTAGAAACCGTTAGAACAATTGCCGAAGCCGAAAATTCTCAAGTTGTGGTAGTTTCCGCTCAAGTAGAATCAGAGTTAATCGAGCTTTCAGAGGAAGAAAGAAAAGACTTTTTAGAATCGTTAGGAGTGGAAGAAGGAGGCTTAAAATCCTTGATTAAAGCCACTTATAAGCTTTTAGGTTTGCGTACCTATTTAACCACAGGGGAACAGGAAACCCGTGCCTGGACAATTCATGAGGGGATGAAAGCACCCCAAGCGGCCGGCGTAATTCATACGGATTTTGAGCGTGGCTTTATCAGAGCGGAAACAGTGGCTTATGAGGATTTAGTAACTTGTGGTAGTATGACTGCGGCCAAAGAAAAAGGTTTAGTCAGAAGTGAAGGTAAAGAATATATAGTACAAGAGGGCGATGTGATGTTATTTAGATTTAATGTGTAAATAAATTAGTCATTGGTCATTAGTCATTAGTCATTAACAAGTAGGTAACTATAATAAAATGAATAAATTACAATTAAATTGTAATTTGTGATGAAACTTTGATTTTTCTGGTTAGATTTTTTTCTGAAAAAATAATTGAAAATTTTTGTTAAAAATGTTGTATGATCTGCTACAATTTTTCATTGAGAGGTCTGACAGGTTTGCCAAGACATTGGAACGCCACAATCAGATTACCTTCAAAGATTAACAACAACAACAATTAAAGATTTTTTCCCCAGCGACTGCGATCGCTGGTTTTTATTTAATAGTTATTCCTTACTGATTTTATCAAAGATCTATTTAAGTTTGATTAAATTTTAGAAAAATTAATTTTAGAAAAAAACTACCCTGCTCCCAAAACGGGCTAACAGGGCAGTTAGATTAAACTTTAAATATCATTAATAATTAAAGCTTGATCCCCTAAAATTTGATTTTCTTGGGTTAATTTTTCCCGTGAAGACATGACACAAATAGCGTAATTATTTTGCGCATTTTCTAACACTTCTAAGAACGATTCTTTAACATTTTTGACTGTACCTGTAAGCATTTTAGCGTAATATTCCTCCCTTAAAACAGTGGTTTTTCCTGTTAAATAGCGATCTAAGGCTAAATTGGTAGCTTTAGCAGGGCGTAAAACGGGTGATTCTTTCTGAGTAGTGGTAATAATTGCCCTCTCAATATCCTCTTGTAACCAGTTTACATTTTTGACATAATTACTCACATTATTAAAAACTTCTAATGTGCGGCTAATGTGAGGGTCACGGTAAGAATAGAAAGTTAAAGTTTGACCTAAGCCATCATAACGACAACCTCCGCCGTAAGCATTGCCCTTAAAGCGAATTTCATCAAACATATAACCTAAACCGATTAAATGGGCGGCTAGGCTTAAATAGGGGGCGTTAGGGTGGCTATAATGGGGGGCAGGATAGCTTTTCACACAATAGGCCACCTGTACCGCTCCGGCCAATCCTTCCCGTAAATTAAAGTTAGGATTAAAGTCTAATTGTAAAGGATTTGACTCTTTAACTTCTCTTTTCTTAGACCAATTATTAAGAGTATTAATTACTTTATTGTAACTATCATCTGAACCTGTAAAGCTAATGGTTAAGGGTTGATTGATGATAAAATCTCTTAATTGATTGATATTACTGGTTAATTGATCCACATAATCGCTAAAATTATGGGATAATTTCTGAGTTAAAGCTAATTGGGGTAAACCGTGTAATATTTCCGCCAGATGGCCTTGGGGTGTTAAAGCCGACTCAGCCTTGAGCCATGCGGTATTCATGCCGTTATAAATTAAGTCGGAATGTAAATGGGCATGGGTTTGGATCATCACATCTTTCAGGCGATCGCTGTCGGATGGATCAAGGGCAAAAAGTAAGTCTTCTAAGACTTTTAAGGCTTGATCCAGTTGATGATCTAGGGTTTTTAAACTAATTTGTAAATTGGTGATGGTTTGCTGAGGATTGTGAGCCGAGGTGCTGAATTTAGTTTCAAGGTGCAGGCCGCCCGTATTTCCGGCGATGCGATGGGCTATTTCTTCATAATTCATTCCGGCCGCGCCTAATTTTTCCATTCCTTCCATATAGGCAGGTAAATATTCCCATAAATGGAAGGGTAAATTTTGAATATTAAAGTTAAATATTAAATAATTAACCCCATTACTAAAAATTTGATTCTTAAGAATAGTAGTATTATTATTTAATTCCTCTATTTCAGTCTTAATAGATTCTGGTTTTTGGGGTAAATCTACAAGTTTTAACTGAGGTAATAAGGCTACTGCTTCGGGAGAATTAACCTTTCCTGCTTCTTCCTCTAGTTGGATCGCCGTTTGAGCAATTTTGATTACTTCTTCATCAGTTAATTGGGAACAAATGCCCTTAATTTTATCATTTAAAGCCTTTTCTGTACGGTTATTCCAATCATAATCAGGCTTTAAAATTAAGGTTAAACGGTGATTATTGTTGAGTAATTTTTCCTCAATTAACTGATTAAATAACAGGGGATTTTTTTGATATTCTTGATAGCAATTTTTCAGGCGATCGCTCATGGTTAAATAAGCTAAAGGATCACCATTATAGATCCAAGTTTGTAACGATCTCATCATCAAATGTAAAGGATACATTGAGGCTATTTCTTGATAATAATAGGTTACTTGGGCAAAGGCGGCTTCAACTAAATTAGGATCAATTTTAGTCTTAGCTAAATCGCCTAAAGTTGTTAAAACTAAATTAGAAAATTCCTCAACTTTTTGAGCCTCACTTCCTTTAATTCCCACCTCAAAAGTTGATTCCCAACCTACTTCATTAACCCCAGATTGATCTAAAATATCTTGACCTAATTGGGAGTCAATTAAGGCTTTTTTCAAGGGTGCGGCCTCATTGCCTAATAAAATTTTACTTAAAACAACCAGACTAATATATTCATCCGCATCGGTGCTATCACCTACTAACCAATTCATCACTAAAAAGGTTTTTTCACTGTTAGAATCATTCCCCCCAATAGGATAGGTTTCCTCTTTAATTTGGGGCTGATTCCAACGGGGTTGACGTACTAAATTAATCTTAACTTCTTGTTTTTGAAAACGAGTTAATTTAGGTGCTAAAAACTTTAAATATTCTTCAGTTTCAATATTACCATAAAAGACAAAATAAGCATTACTTGGATGGTAATAAGTTTGATGAAAATTCTTAAATTGTTGATAGGTTAAATCGGGTATGAATTGAGGATCACCGCCCGATTCTTTACCATAAATAGTATCAGGTAATAATGATTGGGTAGCGGTACGACTTAAGACGGCTTCAGGATCGGAAAAAGCGCCTTTCATCTCATTATAAACAATACCCGTTACTTTTAAACCTTTAGCCGGATTTTCTGGCTCAATTGGCGCTAAATGATGCCCCTCTCTTTTGAAAGTATTTTCTTCTAATAAAGGATGAAAAACCGCATCAAAATAGACTTCAGCGAGGTTAAATAAATCTTGTTTAACCTTACTACAAACGGGATAATAAGTACAATCTGAGCCTGTCATTGCATTAATAAAACTAGCAGGACTCATTTTTAACATTTCAAAAAAGGGGTCTCTAACGGGGTATTTTTCTGAGCCACTTAACACACAATGCTCTAAAATGTGGGGAATACCCGTGTCATCGGGGGGATGAGTGGGAAAACTTACGGAAAAGAGATTTTCCACGTCATCGTTATGGAGGTGTAAAATTTTCGCTCCCGTTGGGGTATGCTCAAGCTGATAAGCATTAACTTGTAAGCCTTTCAGGGGGGTGACGGCTTTAACTTCAAAGTCGTTTAAGATTTTTTGCCCTATTGTGAGGATGTTTGTTGTCGCTATGACCATAAATTTTATTAATTCTAAATTATGAATAATTATTAATCTTATTGTAAAGAAATTTGCTCAAATTGCACACCGTAATATCAACACTTGTCATTTTAATTCATCATGTATAATCAAATTTTTCTAAGATTAAATAATCTAAAAAAAAGATTTTAAGGTATTTAAACTAATATATTGATCGGCAATTTTTTCCCCTCCTAAAACAGTTAAAGGTTGCTTTTCTTCTCCTAAATGATTTAAGACTGTAAAAGCTTTCTTAAAGTCTTGATTTTTGGTATAATTATTAACAGTAATAACGGTTTTAATTCCCGCTTGAGTTGAGGCAATTAAACCTTGATGGGAGTCTTCAAATACTAGACATTCTTGGGGGGATAAATTCATTTTTTCTAACACATATAAATAAATATCGGGGGCTGGTTTTTTCTTGGCTACAATGTCTCCGGCCGCTATCACTTCAAACCATGAAATAGCATCGGGATCAATCGAATTTTTTAACAGGGCGATCGCATTGGGATAGGCTGCCGTAGTGGCGATCGCTAATCTAATTTTGTGACTTCTAGCCTGATCAATTAATCTTTTAATTCCGGGGCGTAAAGTCATGGGTTGATCGGTTAAAAGTTGGGTATAAAATTTAGTTTTTGTTTGATGAAGATAGACAATAAATTGATCTAAAGTTTGATAATTTTCCGGTTGAATAAAATTAGGTTGATAATGGTTAAGATAATATTTAATTCTTTCTTTTCCTCCAGCAATTTCTAATAATTCACCGTATAAATTAACATCCCAAAACCAACTTAAACCTGCCTGAGAAAAAGCCTGATTAAAAGCAATTCTATGGCCGTCTCTTTCGGTTTCTGCTAATGTACCATCTACATCAAAAATTAAAGCTTTTAACATATTATTAGTTATTTGTTATTTGTTATTAGAAAACGCTCAAACCCTAAAGGGTTAGGCTAGATCAACAAAGTCTGCCTTCGCCGACAGGGTGTTTTCAAAGTCGGGGTAAAATTACATTTGTTTAGTTAACTTTAGTTAACGTTCGCTGTTAGCTTTGAAATTTATTTCAAAGTGGGTTAAATGCTAAAAGCCTTAACTCGCATTGAACTTAAGTTCAATGCTAACAAAAATCGTTCAATAAATTGAACTAATTTTTGTTAGAAATTATCTCTTTTTTAAAAATTTTTGATTTATTAAGATCAAAAACAAGCTAAAAACTTGATCAGAAAAAGATTACAGAGATCATAAAATTTGACTTTAAAAAGATCCTGCTTCGCAGACAGGCTTTGTTTTTGTAGCATAAGGCTTTAACCTTAATGAAATCATTTAATGATTAATTAAACATTCTAAACTAAATTGTAAATCTTTTGTCAAATTTTCCACTGCTTGACGGCGACTTTTTTGATAATCTTCCCATCTTTGGGAAACTGACAAAGGCTCACCAATCGTCATTTTTACCTGTTTTTTCCCTAAATTTAATTGATCATTTTTAGTTATTCCTTTAATTAAATCAATTAAACGAGCAACTAATAAAACCGTTTCTGCAAAGCGATCGAAACTAGGATTTTCCCTGATATATTTACCCGTTACTGCTGAGAATTTTTCCACAATTCTCATGTGTTGCATATATAAACTAGCTTCTGATGCTAACCAATTTCCTAAACCCGTTTCAACGGGAGATAAATTATCATAATCCTCTCGATAAATCCGATTCCATCCTGCCTGTTCTAAACGTCTGCATCTATCAATTAATGAGCCTTTAGACTGTACTTTAAAATGTTTTTCTGATACCAGTAAAGCCAATTCTAATAAAGCATTCATCCTGAAAGAAATTTTCTCATTTGGATCAGTAATTGCCCCTATTTCTGGTAAAGCTTGATTATAAAATTCTGTATAAAATTTCTCCATTAAAGTTAATAACCTTTCACCAATTCTTAATAATTTAAAATATAAATCTTGATGTTTAACTAATTGATCAGGTAAATTATTAATATTTAAACCTTGAATTTCTTGATCTTTAATACCTAAATCCTGTTCTAATTGGCTTAAAATTAAAGCTAAATTTTCCCATGATTCTTCTACATATTGATATTGTATTCCCACCGGAACAATTAACACTTGTTCAGAGCGATTTTCTTTGTTTAAATCTTCCACTGCCCAGAAACAAATTTGAGCTAATCCCGGCTCAAGAGGGCTAATAATTTGACTATGGCCATTTGTACCTCCTTCGGGTGAAGCGGCTAAAGGAAATTGACCATTAATCATTAAATTACGGGCAGATTTTAAGCCTTCTCGATCTAATTTTCCCCTTTGAATTGAGGTAGCTCCTAACTTTGGAAATAGCCATTGTGTCAAACTTCCTGCCCAAATTGGAATCCCTCGATCATAGATACAGTGAGCATGGGGCGTATTTTTAAGATTTATTTTTTGTTGTTTAATTTCTTTAGGTAAAAGATGCCAAATTAGATAAAATAAACATAAAGGATCGCTAGTCGAAGGATGACGAAATGCTAACAAAAAACGAGTTTTTCCTGTATTAAATTCTTGATAAAGTTGGGCTAATTTTGCAATATTTTCCGTTTCAATTTTACTAATAGCTTCATTTTGTTTTATATACCAAGGTAAAATTAATTTAGAGGCATTAAAAACCGTTGGATTAAAAGCGGGAGGAATAAATTTTAAGGCAGGTTGGATCTGTTCGATTAATGTTACCATTGTTTGATAAATTTAAAATTAGATCTTTTGTTAATATTAATTTTAGGGTAACTTAATTTATTAACTTTTGTCAATCCCAAAAACTCTGTAGAGACGTAAGATCTTACGTCTCTACAAAAAGGATTATTTACTTTAATTTTAATTAAAATCTTCATTCAAAAATGATCAATTATTGAAGTTTTAACGGAAAATATTAGGATTAAGTTGTCTCCCACCACCTGAAGAATTATGATTGAGATAAGCACCTGTACCGCCATCATTGGCATCTAAGAAAGGTTTTAAATAAATACCTTGCCCTGAATAGGAAGTATTTCCGCCTAAAGTTTGATTTAAAATAGATAAATTTCCGTTTAAAACTCCGCCAAGGGCGTCATTAAGAGGATTATTACCCTCAGTAAACGTATAAACCCCGCCAGTTTCCTGACCTTGATCAGCCACCGTTAAACTCTCAAAAATATCATCTCTGGTGATTTCCGGATCTTGACCCACTGGCACGGTTAACACAATACGACAAGAGGGATTAGCCTCCGTGGTCACGCATAGAATATCATAACCATTAAGTTGACCTGTGGAAAGCTCAACTAAACCATCAGGGCGATATAATTCTAAACGACTGCTAATGACGTTACAACGTCTTTCGGGACTCCAACCATCGCCCATTTGAGAGGGAATCGCCCAAGGATAAGCTTCTGTGGGTTGACTTTCGGGGTGATACATCACCGTATATTTTCCATCATGGATCTCACAGGTGAAACGGGGATCACTTTCATTACCAACGATCACATCACCATTATCATCACTTTCTTGACCTTGATCTCCTGACTCGATAATCACTTCCGGCTCTTGAGAGGTGGTCTCTTGGTCATTTCCATTGAGATCGGGAAGTTGATTATTTAAGAGGTCTACAATGTCGTCAAAACCGTTGACGTTGGGAACTTGAGCCAAAGCGATCCCCCCTTGAGTTAACATTAGTAAAATCCCTAAAGGTAAACTAATTTTTGTGAGGAAAGAAGTAATTTTTTGAGTTTTATTGGCAAATTTATGGGAAGACATAAGTATTTCATTAATTAAGATGTGGATTAAAAGATTAATTTTTAATGATAAAAGATTTTTTTGATTAATCAATAATATTTAGATTGATTTAACTTTTATCTCCGTAATTTTACGGATGTTTTGACTTTAGTTTGCTTTAATTTAATTCTACGGCCTATAGACGAATCAGGGAGTTTTTATGTTTCCAAAATTTTAAAATTAATTTGTTTTTTCTTAATAGGCCTATGCACGAAAATAATATGTCATAATGACAACATTTTTTGGTAATCTTACAATTAGACTTATGCTGAAATTATTAAATTTAAACATATAACTTATGACCTCTATTAAAGAATTACATCAACAATTAAAAAATAAAGAGCGTAGTGCGGTTGAAATTACGACACAAGCCTTAGAGCATATCAAAAAAATTGAACCAAAAGTTCGTAGTTTTCTCTTGGTGACACAAGAAGAAGCTTTAGCCCAAGCCCAAAAAGTAGATCAAAAAATTGCTAGGGGTGAAGACATTGGGTTACTAGAAGGGATCCCCATCGGTATTAAAGATAATATGTGTACAAAGGGGATCCGCACCACTTGCGCTTCCCGTATTTTGGAAAATTTTGTGCCTACCTATGAGTCTACCGTTACCCAAAAATTAAAAGAGGCCGGCGCCATCATGGTGGGTAAAACCAATATGGATGAGTTTGCAATGGGTAGTTCTACGGAAAATTCCGGTTATCATTTAACTAACAACCCTTGGGATCTCACGAGAGTGCCAGGAGGATCTTCGGGGGGATCGGCGGCCGCTGTGGCTTCGGGTGAATGTGTGGTGGCTTTAGGCTCTGATACGGGAGGATCCATCCGTCAACCGGCCTCTTTATGTGGGGTAGTGGGCTTAAAACCTACCTATGGTTTGGTTTCCCGTTTTGGTTTGGTGGCCTATGCTTCTTCTTTGGATCAAATAGGGCCTTTTGGGCGTACGGTGGAAGATGCGGCCATTTTATTACAGGAGATCGCAGGTTATGATCCCAAGGATTCTACCAGTTTAAATATTAAAATTCCTAATTATTTGCAATCTTTACAACCTAATTTTAATTCTCAACTAAAAATTGGAATTATTCAAGAGACTTTTGGTGAGGGTTTAGCCCCTGAAGTTAAGGAGGCCGTAGAAAAAGCGATCGAGATTTTAGAAAATTTAGGCGCACAAGTACAAGTTATTTCCTGCCCTCGTTTTGGCTATGGTTTACCCGTTTATTACATTATCGCTCCCTCAGAAGCCTCTGCTAATTTAGCCCGTTATGATGGGGTAAAATACGGTATTCGCAATGAATCCGCCGATAACCTCTTAAATATGTACACTAAAACCCGCGCTCAGGGTTTTGGCACAGAGGTTAAACGTAGAATTATGTTAGGAACTTATGCTTTAAGTGCAGGATATTATGATGCTTATTATTTAAAAGCTCAGAAAGTAAGAACCTTAATTAAACAAGATTTTGAATCAGCCTTTGAAAAAGTTGATTTATTAATATGTCCAACTTCTCCCACCACCGCTTTTAAAGCGGGGGAAAAAACCGCCGATCCCTTGAGTATGTATTTATCAGACTTAACCACTATTCCCGTTAATTTAGCGGGTTTACCTGCCATCAGTGTGCCTTGTGGCTTTGATAGTCAAGGTTTACCCATTGGAATGCAATTAATTGGAAATGTGTTAAAAGAAGATTTACTTTTAAACGTAGCTTATGCCTATGAACAGGCTACGCAGTGGCATTCTCGGCGGCCGACTTTATCAATTGAAAATTAGTTAATTAGGTTTAAAATCTCCTCTTTTAAATCGTTAACTTTATTTGCACGACTTATTTAAGACTGCTATAGATATAATTAAATCAATTAAAATTGAGAATTTTCGAGGAGTGACCATGAATCAATTAAAATTGTCCAGTTTATCTATTCTCTTAAGCTTAAGTGCCTTGGGCGGCCTTTCCTTTTCAGCCACCGCCCAAGAAATACCCGTAGAATTAGAAGTTAATCTTAATCAGGAGATTAACACACAAACCTTAGAAATTAATACTATTCAACAACAAGCTACCGGACAACCCACCCCCGGCACAACTTCAACCACTGCGAACTCTTTGATCTCACCGCAAAATCAAGTTGTGGCGCAATCAATGGTAAACTCTTTACCTACACAAATTGCTCAAAATACCACCGATCCAGAAATTATTTTCCGCCACGATTATAGTTATATCGGTTTAGGGGGTAACGTGGGAGTTAAATTAGAGCAAACATCCTTAGGAGAAGCGGCCTTCGTCATTAACAGCAAAATTGCCCTAGCTCAAGAATTATCCCTACGCCCAGCCGTACTTTTCGGCGAAAATGATACGATTTTCGTTGTGCCTATTACCTACGATATTACCCTCAAAGATAAAGACCCTTTTAAAGAAGTTCCCTATGTGCCTTTTATTGGCGGCGGAGCGGTTTTTACCACCAATGACAATGATAATGCAGGTTTTCTGATTACAGGAGGTTTAGATTATCGTTTATCCCGTGATTTTGTGGCTAATATTAGTCTCCATACAGGTTTTATTGAAGATTCTACCGACATGGGGCTAGTCATCGGTGTGGGTTATATTATCCCTCAAAAAGATAGATAATTTTGATCCTCAAGATTAGCTTTTTTTAGAAATGACAAATGACCCGTTATGATCTATAATGGAAAATTGTCAATTTTGGATAGCTCTAGCCATGAATGCAGAAGCAATTATTCGTTCTATTGAACAAGAATACCTGAAAAATGATTTACCTACAATTCATGTAGGAGATACCGTTAAAATCGGCGTCAAAATCAAAGAGGGTGATAAAGAAAGAGTACAGCCCTACGAAGGCACGGTTATCGCTATGCGTAACGGTGGCATCGGTGAAACTATTACCGTGCGTAAAGTTTTCCAAGGGGTAGGTGTGGAAAGAGTTTTCCTTCTTCACTCTCCCCTCGTTGCTAGTATTACCATTGTTCGCCGTGGTAAAGTTCGCCGTGCTAAACTTTATTATCTGCGCGATCGAGTCGGTAAAGCAACACGGATTAAACAGCGTTTTGATCGTTCTTTAAAATAATTATTTGTGCTTGAACATCCGGCGTTGTAAACCCTTTCTTGTCTGAGTTTTAAGTGTGATTCACCTACACCCGACTAAAAAAAAATTAAAAAAGTCTACCCAATTGAAAAAAACTGTGCTATAATGGCAAATGTGTTAAAAAACAGACACAAGCGCTCTTAGTTCAGTTGGTAGAACGTCGGTCTCCAAAACCGGATGTCGGGGGTTCAAGTCCTCCAGGGCGTGTTGGAAAAGTTCTAATTAAATGCCTAAGTCTCAATTCTTATGTTTTAATTTCTTATGTTTTAAGAGTTAAATTTTAAGTTTAAAATTTTAAGTTTAAAATAATAATAATTAAAATAATAATAATTGGCAAAAAGTCTAAATTAGACTCAATCAAGCCCTAAGATGGAACTGGGGATTATTCCCAAAAACCATTGATTTAATCTTAATTAATTACTATTCAATCAGGAGGCAAACTCACTGTGGCAAAAAATACAGTTACCCCCAATCAAAATGTCAAAGAAGATAGCCAAAATGTCAAGGCTATGAACTTTGTTAATGAAACTAAAGAAGAATTAGGTAAGGTAGTTTGGCCTACTAGACAACAGTTGTTTAGTGAGTCGGCGGCCGTTATTTTAATGGTAATTTTAGTTGCTACTATTATTTCTTTAGTGGACAAATTATTTATTTGGGGAGCAGGAAAGGTGTTTTAAACAAAGCGTTTTAATTTATTTATTTTTGAGTAAAAAAATTGGATATTTAAGACGTATTTGAATTTAAACATTAAGGATGTTTAACTAACCATGAGTGATTATTCAGACGATTATAACCAAAGTGAAACTAATGAAACTGGCGAACAAAAAGCTGGTTGGTATGCTGTACAGGTGGCTTCCGGTTGTGAAAAACGGGTTAAAACTAATTTAGAACAGCGGATCCATACCCTTGATGTTGCCGATCGCATCCTTCAAGTCCAAATTCCTCAAATGCCAACTTTAAAAATTCGTAAAGATGGCTCCCATTTAAAAGGCTCGGAAAAAGTCTTTCCGGGATATGTTTTGGTACAGATGCTCATGGATGATGAAGCATGGCAGGTGGTGAAAAATACCCCCCATGTGATTAATTTTGTGGGTGCGGAACAAAAACGTAGCTATGGCAGAGGGAGAGGTCATGTTAAACCTGTGCCTTTGTCCCCTGGAGAAGTAGACCGGATCTTTAGAAAAGCTCAAGAACAGGAGCCGATCGTTAAAATTGATATGGCGGTTGGTGATCAAATTTTAGTGTTAGCTGGGCCTTTTAAAGATTTTGAAGGGGAAGTGATCGAAGTTAGTCCTGAAAGAAGTAAACTTAAGGCTTTACTTTCTATTTTTGGGCGTGATACTCCAGTGGAATTGGAATTTAACCAAGTGGAAAAACAAAATTAAAGGATGAAGTTAGAACGATTAATTAATTGTTTTGGTTCAAAATTTAATTAAAAATCAAAGCTAGAAATAGCACATTAGATTTAGTGTAAATAACAATGAAAAAAGTCGCAGCATTAATTAAATTAGCTCTCCCTGCGGGGAAAGCAAACCCCGCTCCTCCGGTTGGGCCTGCTTTGGGTCAACATGGGGTTAACATTATGCAGTTTTGTAAAGAATATAACGCCAAAACTGCCGATCAAGCTGGAATGATTATTCCGGTGGAAATTTCCGTTTATGAAGACCGTAGTTTTACCTTTATTCTCAAAACTCCTCCGGCTTCTGTTTTAATTCGTAAGGCCGCAGGTATTGAAAGAGGCTCGAATGAACCTAACCGTAAAAATGTTGGTTCGATCTCTGTTAAACAGTTAAGAGAAATTGCTGAAATTAAAATGCCCGATCTCAATGCTAATGATATTGAGGCGGCGATGTTAATTATTGCGGGTACGGCTAAAAATATGGGCGTTGCAATTAATAATTAATTATTAATTATTAATATTAATAAATTAATTTGTTAATTTATCAATGTTCAAATTTTTTTAAGTTTAGCTAATAGCTAAAATTTAATCAATTAATCATAATTATTAGGGGAGAAGTTAAAACTTCGTTAAATACCCAAGGAGATACAAACAAAAATGGCTAAAAAAGTTTCGCGCCGGATGACACAAGCTCTGGCAAAGGTAGAAGAAAGGGCTTATCAGCCTTTAGAAGCTCTTACATTAATGAAAGAAACAGCGACTGCTAAATTTGATGAATCAGCAGAAGCTCATATTCGTTTAGGGATTGATCCTAAGTATACGGATCAACAATTGCGTACCACTGTATCCTTACCTAAAGGCACTGGTTTAACCGTTAGAGTGGCGGTTATTGCCAAAGGGGAGAAAGTCCAAGAAGCTAATAATGCGGGGGCGGATCTAGTTGGCTCTGAAGAAATGATTGATGATATTCAAAAGGGCATGATGGATTTTGATGTGTTGATTGCAACTCCTGATATGATGCCTAAAGTGGCTAAACTGGGGCGTGTTTTAGGGCCTAAAGGTTTAATGCCTTCTCCGAAAGGTGGCACTGTTACCGATGATTTAGTAGGAGCGATCGCCGCCTTTAAAGCAGGTAAACAGGAATTTAGAGCCGATCGTACGGGGATCGTTCACGTTATGTTTGGTAAATGTTCCTTTAGTGCGCAAGACTTATTAGAAAACTTAAAAGCTTTACAGGATACCGTTGAAAGAAATCGTCCGAGTGGAGCTAAAGGGCGTTATTGGCGTTCGATTTTCATTTCTTCTTCGATGGGGCCTTCCATTGAGGTTGATATTAATGCTTTAAGAGATTTGAAAATTAATGAAGGCTAAAACTATTGACAGTTGATAGTTTTCAATGTCAATTTTTGCCCTCATCTTTTGCCCTTCTCCTATCAGAGAAGGGAACATTTTTTCTTAATAACTATTTTTCATAACCTTGTAACATTTCAGGCTTAAATCTTTGTAAAATATAAGTGGCCTGATTTCTGGTGTTAATATCGGAAGTTTTTACTGCAACTAAATATTTTCCTTGATTTAAACTATTTCGGTAAGGTAAAGCTCCCTCACTGCCCACCGATAGGCCGACTCCGCCACCGACAAAAACACTGCCCATTGCACCGCCGATCGCACCACATAAACCGCCAATAATATGATTGCCCGGATCTCCTGCCCAAATAAAAGTATCTAAGCCTGTAATTAAATCAAAAACATAGCCACCGATAAAACCAAAGGGTATTAACCAAATAGCCATGCGGGTCGCCCCTTTTTTCGCTTGTTGAGAGGGATCTAAAAAACCAAATTCATCGGCAGTTTGAAAACCTTTACCAATAATACTTAGTTGAGAGGTAGAAATTCCTGATTTTTCTAGGGCTGTGTAAGCTTCTTCGGCTTCAATTCGATCTTTGACAACGGCAATTAAATAATTCATAAATAATCTTTTTTTGTTTAATCTTGATTAAGTGTTAGTTGTACTATATCAGAAGATTAGCTTGATCGAAAAAGATTTTAGCTATTAGCTATCAGGAATTATTGGTTATTAATTAGTAGAAATAACCTGATCTAATTCGGCGGATCTTAATAATTGTTCCCATGCTTGTTCTACTTCTTGATTATGAGGTTCTAAGCGGCGTAATGTAAGTAAAGAATTTAAGGTATCACTCCATAAGGGATAGGGATCGGCGTTAGCATAAATCACAATTTGTTCTTCTAAATTAGCAGTTTGTAAACGATTTTCTAAGCTAAAAGATAGGGGGACTCTTTCAATGATACTTTCTGCTTTAACGTCATCTAAACGATAAATTTGATCGCAAATTAAAGAAATTTCCCAAGGATATTCTTGATTAATTGTTAAGGGTGCAAGGGCGATCCCTTCGGGTAAAGAAAGACTCATAATTTGCCCTTGTTGAGACTGTTGTTCTGATTGTTGTAAACTAGATTCAACGGTATAAAGTTCTCGATAATTTTGATCATAAAGAGTAAATTTAATGCGAGAAGCTTTGTTAGGAGGAACATACCAAGCAAATGAAGGATAGGCATTAGTTGTATAATTAATATTATTAGGAGGAACTAATAAGATTAAAGGTTGATCAGAAGTTAAACAACTGGAAGTTCCTCTTGTGCCTCCGGCTTCCGTGTTATCAGGTGTCCCGATCCCCTCTGGGGCGCGAAAATTCCAATTTGAAGGTAATTGTTCAGCTAAAGATTGATTCTGAATTTGATTGTCTGAATTATTAGTTTCTTGTGCTAAAGTAAGATTAGCAAAATTTAAACTGATTAAATTAAAACCACAAGTTAAGAAACTAATTAAAGCCAAAGATTTGAAATTTAATTTAGAAGATTGAATTAACATAAAATTAATTAGTTATCAATAAATGAGTTAATAAATTATAAAAATTAAAGGTCAACAGGGAAACAAATTTTTGATTCCCTAGTCTTAAGATCAAATCCGTTTAACAATAGTTCCTCTGATTAATGATCTTCTAAAAATTCAACGGAAATTTTAATTTTTCCTGTTTTCCAGCCCTGTTGACTAAATTGTAAAACTTCGCAACTAATACCTTCTAAAATTTCCTGTGACTTTTCGGGTTCTTCACAAGTTTTCTGGGCGATCGCATTTTTTACATCTTTAACTAAACAGGTAGGAGGTAAAGAAAGATATTTTCTGATCCCATCGTTATTAAAAGTAATAACTTCATTATCTTGTAAGATTTCAAAATTGGCAGTCATAATTTAAGATTTTCTCCTATTAAATAATTAGTATTTGTTATTAGTTATTGGTTATTGGTTATGGTATTTTCAGTTAAAATTTGACGATCTGTGACACAGCTATCTTGCCTGTGAAAAGTCGAATAACCAACAACCAATAACAATTAATATTTTCTTTCTTTAGGTTCAAAACGATTAATGACAACGGGCATATATTCAATTTTAATCCCATCTTCATTATAATAAGCTAAGGTATGATTTAAAAATTTTTGATCATCCCTTTGGGGATAGTCTTCCCTTGAATGTGCGCCCCTGCTTTCTTTTCTGTTTAAAGCAGAAGTTAGGATCATTTCTCCCACCATGATTAAACTTTCTAATTCCAGAGCCTCTATAAGCTCAGTATTAAAACAGCTATCTTTATCATCTACATAAATATTCTGAGCCTGTTGTTTTAACTGTTCTATTTTCTCTAAACCTTCTAACATTATATTTTCAAGCCTAAATACCCCACAATGTTCGCTCATACAGTCTTGAAAATCTTGTCTAACTGGATTAATTCTTAAATTGCCTTCTTTTTTTAATAAATTATTAATTCTAGTTTGTGCTTTATTTTGATAATATTCTGGATTAAACTGGGGAAATGGACGACCTAACACATAATCAGCGATCGCCTTACCCGTCACCCTTCCATATACCACACATTCTAGTAAAGAATTACTACCCAGACGATTCGCCCCATGTACGGAGACACAGGCACATTCACCAGCCGCAAAAAACCCTTCCACTACTTCTTGAGCATTTTTGCGGACTTGCCCCTTAGTTGTAACGGGTATCCCCCCCATGGAATAATGGGCTGTCGGGCGTACAGGCATGGGCTGAGTTACCGCATCAACACCCACTAAACGATGTGCCTCCTCCCAACAAAACGGCACACGGCTCATAATTTTTTCCTTGCCCATGTGGGTTAAGTCAAGATGGACATAAACCCCACCGGCCGAGCCGTCTAGGTTAATACCACGGCCAGCCCTTATTTCTAAGGTGATGGCACGGGAAGTAATATCACGGGGGGCTAACTCCATCTGGTTGGGGGCATATCTAGCCATAAAGCGTTCCCCCTCACTATTACGCAAATAAGCCCCTTCACCCCGCACTGCCTCAGAGATCAACACGCCAACGGGATATAAGCCCGTGGGATGAAACTGCACAAACTCCATATCTTCAAGGGGTAAACCTGCCCTTGCACACATGGCCAAACCGTCACCAGTGGAAGCATAGTCGTTAGAAGTGGTGTTAAAAACCCGTCCATAACCGCCCGTAGCGAACATTACAGCCTTAGCCTGTACCACTGTTAAACTTAAATCTCGAATATTGTACATAACAACGCCTTTAGCCTCATTATTTTCGAGAATTAAATCCATTACATACCATTCATCATAAATTTTAACTCCGTTTCGGCGTAAATTATTAACTAATTCATGTAAAATTGCATGGCCAGTTTTATCGGCGGCGTAACAAGTGCGTTTGTGGGAATGACCACCAAAAGCCCTTTGAGCGATTCTTCCATCTTCTAACCGTGAAAATAACACTCCTAAATGCTCTAATTCGATAATCACGTCTGGGGCTTCTTTTGTGAGGATTTCCACCGCATCCTGATCCGCTAAATAATCTGAGCCTTTCACCGTATCAAAGGCGTGTGCTTCCCAACTATCGTCTGGATCAACATTATTTAAACTAGCGGCGATGCCACCTTGGGCGGCCACGGAGTGCGATCGAATGGGGTGAGTTTTGGCCACTAGCCCCACATCAATATAGGGATTTTTCTTTTTAATGGCTAGGGCGGCCTGACATCCGGCTAAACCTCCGCCCACAATGATGACATCATGTTGTAGCATTTTGGTTATTGGTTATTAAACTTTATTAATTAAATATAAAATAATTGCCCCAAACCCTAAAGGGTAGGGCTATATAAACAAAGCCTGTCTGCACAGGCTGAAATGAAGTCTGCGCCGGCAGACTTTGTTTTTGTAGCATAAGGCTTTAGCCTTAATGATACCTTTTTTAAAAGATATAAATAAAATAATCAAAAAATCTTAACTTAAAATTGCTAAAAGTTTTTCTTCATTAGCACGAAAACCTGTTAAAACTGCCTGACCATTTTTAACAAATAAAGGCCGTTTTAATAGCATAGCATCTTTAGTAAAAGCTGTAATCCAATCTTGATCAGTCCAATTATTTTTGATTTCTCCTAACTCTCGATAGGATTTTCCTGAAGTATTCCGCAACGGCTTATTACCTAAATTTTCTACCCATTTACTAATCATTTCAACGCTAGGTTGATCTATTTTTGTATTAATAAATTCATATTTAATTTGATGATCTTCTAACCATTGTAAAGCTTTTTTACAAGTGCTACAATTAGGGATTCCATATACTTGAATCGTCATAAATTTAATTTAATTGATTAATAGTTTTTTCAGTTTTAAATTATAACTTAATTTTCCCCCCACAGAAACAACAAAACCCTATCTTCTCACAGCGATCGCGCCATTTTGTCCCCCAAAGCCAAAACTCAAACATAAAGCCTGTTTTACCTTTTTTGATTCTGGTTTGAACGCAAAATTAAGAGGATAATCAGGATTAGTCAATCCCACACAAGGAGGTACAATTTGAGTATTTAGAGTTTTCAGTGTTAGGGCTAATCCTAAAGCACCTGAAGCCCCTAAAGTGTGACCTGTTGCACCTTTTGTTGAGCTAATTGTCACCCCATCAGGAAATAAAGATTGAATTAAATTGGCTTCCATTTGATCGTTAAGCAGGGTACTTGTGCCATGAGGATGAATAAATTGAATTTGATTCTTTGATAATTTACTCATGTTTAAGCAATTTAAAATTGCTTTTTTAGCACTATTTCCAGAAATTGAAGGAGAGCTAATATGAGTTGCATCACAAGATAAACCGAAACCGAGGATTTCACCGTATATTTTGACTCCCCTTTTCTGAGCTAATTGTTTTGTTTCTAATAAAAAAACCGCTCCTCCTTCCCCTAACACTAAGCCTTCTCGCTTTTGATCAAAGGGATAACAACCCGTTTGAGCCAATGCTCCTATCTTTTTAAAGGCCGCCACTGTTAAGGGTGTGATGGGGCTTTCTACCGCACCAACTAACACTTGTTCACATTCTCCCATTTTAATCAATTCAAAGCCCCGCGCGATCGCAACTATTCCCGTAGCACAGGCGGCCATGGGAGCTAAAACTATGTTTTGAGAGCCTACAATTTGATTCGCAATAATAGCACATTGATTAGGTAAATTGTTGAGATAAGGGGTAGAAATTTGGCTGGTAAAATTGGTAATTTGATGGGTAATTAAATCTTCTAAAATATATTGAAACCCACGACTAGAGCCAATTATAACCCCACAATTAACTAAAGGGGGAGTCAGTTGGGCATCTTTTAAAGTAGATTTCACTATTTTTATAATTAATTGTTCTAAATTAGTAGGAATTAAATCAAGATTAGCTACGGGAAAAGGGTCTAATTCTGGAAAAGGTTGTTTAATTTTAATAGCTGTTTTTCCCTTTAATATACTTTCCCATGTTTCATTTAAGTTACCTAAAGCAGAAATTAAACTAATTCCTGTTACTACTACCTCTGTATTAACTGACATTAATTTTGAAAATTTAAGTTTGATGTAATTAAGTATTTTTCCTGTGTCATTCACATTTGTTCTGTGTCAAAAATTTATTTTTTAACAATTGAAATGGGATATTAGCTATTATTATTTGTTGCATTTTCTAATCTTTTTTGACGTAAAAAATTGATCATTTTTCTATCATCACCTTTGATATGTTCGATCAACCAATTAGTTAGAAATCGAGATAATTTGATGGTTAGTTGAGTAGGATTTGTATTATCTCTTTGTTCGCTAAATTCAGCAACTTTTTTCCTTAACATTTGATGTTTTTCGTGATGTTCTAAATATGCAGGATAATTATATTTTAACATATATTGTTCTTCAGTTTCAAAGTGAATAGTTGTATAATTACCCAAAATTCTAAGGGTTTTTTCTAATAAATCAGCCCCTTTTCCTGTTAACATCGCACTATTGAGAGCATTAATGGCATAAAATAAAGTTTTGTGTTGATCATCAACTAAAGTAAAACCCGTTTCATATTCAGGTTGCCAATGGGCAATTTTAATACCTTTATTTTTAACTTTTGAAGTAGAATGATTTGGGGAACTGGGGCTTATAACTTGATTATGGCAACAATAATCAATCATTTTCTTATCTTCATTTTTAATATGATTAATTAACCAATCCATTAAAAAGTGAGACAATTTAATTGTTTTTTGGGATAGTTCCATGCCATCATTATCATAATCAAAATTCCAAACTTTTTCTCTTAAAATTTCATGTTTTTTGTGATGTTCTTCCCAATGGGGATAATTATGATTAATCATAAATTCTTCTTCAGTTTGGAAATGAATATCAGTATAATCCTTGAGAGTTTCGAGCGTTTTTTCTAATAAACTTTCCCCTTGACCTTCTAACATCACACCATAGAGAGAATTAATAATACTAAATAAACTTTTATGTTGTTCATCTATTAATACATCTCCAGTTTCATATTCTTTCCTCCATTGAGCAATCATAATATTCATATCAAAATACACTCCTAATTTTATTATTTTATCTCTATGATAACTTATATCGTTTACAAAAAGTTTACAATAAAGTTGACACGCCATCGGTTTTTGTTATGGTCAAAGGGGAAAGTTCAGCTAGATAAAAAAACGCCCCTCCCTTAATAGGGAGAGGGTTGAGGGGTCAGATTAAAGTAAATTACCCCTAAAATTAATTAAACTTCATAAGGGGCTTTACCAGAAAATTTAAGTTTTGCTGGTTCAGGGTTCTGTCCAATACGTCTGTCAACTTTACCGTTAAAAGCACGGCCTTCATTAACTTTTTCAGGGAACACACCATCAGCAGGATGAAGATATTGAATTTCTCCATTGGGGAAAACCCGATAGATCTTGTAATCTTGAATTTTGGGTTTGAAAACAGTGCGTAACTGAGTTCCTAACGCCAAACATTGCTCTTTACGAGCGAAATAAAGGAGGTTTTCTCCTTCGTTCATGATCGCCGCGCCACCTGTAGGCATTTCAAAAACTTGCTCTTTAGAGCTAGTCCAAGTGATGGCATATTTTTCTTCCCGTTCAGCCGCAGATAGTAAACCACCTGTGCTACCGCCGAATTTAGGGGTTTTTCCAGTAAGCTCCGTCATAAATTTTAAGTCACTAAAAATTTTTCAAAAGGTATTTAACGAATGTTATCACTTTGTTTCGATGGATCTACATATTTTGTCAAGAAATGTAACATTTTGTTATTGGTCACTTCCCACTGTTTCAAGTGCTTTTTTGAGAACATCGGAATTAGCCCCGATCTGATGGGCATTTTCACTAATATATCTTTTCCATGCTTTCGTTCCGGGTTGCCCTGCAAATATTTGTAACAAATGACGACTGATGGAATGTAATTTAACTCCTTTACTCACCCATTGATCAATATAGGGGTACATTTGTTGGATAATTTCTCTACGGCTTAAGGGTTCAACATCTTGGCGATAAATGTCTCGATCGACCGTAGCAAATAAATAGGGGTTATCGTAGGCCGCCCGGCCGATCATTACCCCATCCACATGGGTTAAATGCTCTTTAATTTGTTCTAATTTAGTAATTCCTCCATTTATTTCAATGAATAAGTGAGGGAAATCCTGTTTTAATTTATAAACATCTTCATAACGTAAAGGGGGAATTTCTCGATTTTCCTTCGGGCTTAAGCCTTTTAACCATGCCTTTCGAGCATGAACGGTAAAACGCTCACATCCTGACTCTGAAATTATTTTAACAAAATTTACTAAATCCTCATAACTATCTAAATCATCAATGCCGATGCGATGTTTCACGGAGACGGGGATCTTAACGGCTTTGATCATGGCTTCAACGCCTTGGGCGACTTTGTGGGGGGTAGCCATTAAACAAGCCCCAAAATTGCCGTTTTGCACTTGATCGCTGGGGCATCCCACATTTAGATTAATTTCATCATAACCCCAATCTTCGGCGATTTTGGCACAAAAAGCTAAATCTTGAGGGTTATCTCCCCCCAGTTGTAAAGAAAGGGGTTTTTCTTCTATCGAAAAATCCAATAGTTTATGGCGATCGCCGTGAATAATGGCCGGCGTGGTAATCATTTCCGTATAAAGTAGAGTATATTTAGTAATTTTACGAATAAAATAACGAAAATGGCGATCTGTGTGATCCATCATCGGGGCGACACTTAAAGGATTAAAAATCATCGGCTCAAAACAAAAATTCAGCTAAAAAATAGGGCTAATTATCAATTGATAATTGCTTAATTAGGTTTAAAATCGCCAAAAATGGCAAAAATAGAAACTTAAAAAAAGTTTAGATTGATCTTAATAAAAATTAAACCAAAATATAAGAAGGTTTATTTATTAAGATTTCCTGAAGTTTTGGTGAAATTAAACTTGACGGTAACAAAATATTATATGATATAATCAGGATAACGGAAAGGCGAAAAAATCAACTATTAAGTTAAAATATTAAGTTAAAAATTTAACTTGATTAGTTGATGATTAGTCAGATCAGTTTTTCAAGTTAAACAACTTTAAAGTTTTTGAAGTAAAATTCTAAAATTTGATTAAACAATTACTAGCTATCAGGAATTAACTTTATTACTTAATGTAAATTCATAAACTTATTGAGAGGTAAAAAACTATGACAACTCAATTATTGGATGCCAAGATTTTTGACGAATATCAAAAACAATTAAATGAGTGGCAATCTCAATTTACCCAATGGCAAAAACGCTTTTTTGATACATGGTTAGAATCTTTATCTGTTGATGCTAAAGATCAAAAATTTGCTGAAACTTTCAAACAAACGGTAGATCTTCAACAAGAATTTATTAGTAATTATATTGAAGCTCAACAAAAAGCTTCCCAATTTGCGTTAGAATCTCAACAAAAATTCTGGAATAATTATTTTGATTTAGTGCGTAAAACTCCTACTCCTGAAGCTTCTTAAGCTTTGAAATTTTATCTTTTAATTTTTGATGCAAGTTTAAGTTTAACCTTCTAAGCTTAACCCCCACCCCTCTCCCAACTAGGCTGAGGGGGTTTTATTGTGATTTTTGATTAACCCCATTAAAATTTTAATTTGGATGGGATTTTTGTTGAAATTTTCTATATTATATGATTAAAATAGAGAAGATTAAGTATCAACCATCAACTAACTATGAATAATTTAGTAACAATTAATCAGGGAGAAATTGTTAACACTAATCCATTAATTGAGTTAAAAGGTGTTTCTAAAGCCTTTGGAAATTCAGTAATTTTAGATCAAATTGATCTTAAGATTTATCGTGGTGAAGCTTTAGTTATTATCGGGCCTTCTGGCACAGGAAAATCTACAATTTTAAGAATTATTGCTGGTTTATTAGCACCAGATGAAGGGGAAGTTTATATTGATGGAAAAAAAAGAAATGGTTTAGTTGAAGATGGGGAAGATCCGATTGGTATTAGTATGGTTTTTCAACAATCGGCTTTATTTGACTCTTTAAATGTGCAAGAAAATGTTGGTTTTTTGTTATATCAACATTCTAATTTATCGGAAGAAGAAATTAAAAATTTAGTTGAAGAAAGTTTGGAAAAAGTAGGTTTAAAAGGTATCGGCGATCGCTTTCCAGCGGAGTTATCAGGAGGGATGAGAAAAAGAGTTAGTTTTGCAAGGGCGATCATGGCGCACCCCTATAATATACACTTAAATCCAGAAGTAATATTATATGATGAACCCACCGCAGGATTAGATCCAATTGCTTCTACGGTGATTGAAAATTTAGTCTGTCAATTAAAAAATTCCGAGGGGGTTTGTAGCACTTATGTGATGGTGACACATCAAGAAAGTACAATTAAAAATACAGCCCAAAGAATTATTTTTCTTTATGGTGGTAAAATTTTATGGGAGGGAAAAGTTGATGATTTAACTAATATTAATTTAATTAAGAATGAATATGTTAAACAATTTTTTCAAGCAAAAATTGAAGGGCCTATTCGTGTTATTGATTAATTATTAATTATCTAAAAATAGGAGGTATTAATTCCCCAAAAATAATCATAATTTTGATCAAGAATATTTAATTTAGAAGATTAATAATAATTAAGCTAATATTAGAGATCTAAATAAAGGTATAGCCAGAGCATTATTTTGGGATACTGAACAATTTTTACAAAAAATCGCTTTAATTTTTAATTTGCCAATTTTTCATTATGAATATTTCAAAAGAAACTTTATTTGCTATTTCTTTATTTCCCTATTTGGGGTTTTTATATTTTATGACTCGCTCAAAAGTAACACCCCGTCTAGCTTTAATTGGTTTTTATTTCTTATTAATTTTTGTAGGTGTGACAATTCCGGCAGGAATTTATGCTAAAGTACATTATCATCAGGATTTAGCTAATGTAGATTGGTTACATGGTGGGGCTGAATTTTTCTTAACTTTATCTAATATTTTCGTAGTATTAGGTTTTCGTCAAGCTATTATTGATCTTAAAAAAATTGATAATTAATAATTGATAATTAATTTATGACAAATGACAAATGAGCAATAATAAATAATCAATAACCAATAACAAATAATCAAATGAAACAATTTCCTTTATTAACAGTTGGGGCTTTAGTTGAAAGCCATCAAAAAAATATTTTAATCGTACAAACTACCAAATGGAATGGCACTTGGGGAGTGCCGGGGGGGAAGGTAGAATGGGGGGAAACGATGGAAAAAGCAGTCATCAGGGAATTTCAAGAAGAAGTGGGTTTATTATTAATAAATATTCGCTTTGCCCTATTACAAGAAGCAGTTTTAGATCACCAATTTTATCAACCTGCTCATTTTGCTTTAGTTAACTTTTTTGCTAATACTAATAGTGAAGAAATTACCCCCAATGAAGAAATAGTAAAATGGGCATGGGTGACACCTCAAAAAGCTTTTGATTATCCTTTAAATACCTATACTAAAATATTAGTTGAAGAATTTATTAAACACAGATAAATTATGTTAAAATGGGGTTAACTGATCCAATAGGATTTAATGTTGAAACTTTCTTTAATTAAATACGTCAATGCTATAATAGAACAATCCTAAATAAATTGTCGTAAATTTTAGAGTAAGAAACCCCTGCTCGTACTATTTTTTATTAATTAATAGTTAAGATGTCAAAAAAGATTTAGGATTGTTATAAACAACAATTTATCTCATTTTTAATAGTGATTAAATCTAATTCTGCTATGAAATTAAATTATGTTTCCGTGATGATTTTAGCGGGTAGTTTTTTATTAACTAATCTACCAATTATTCACGCTCAATCTAATCAAAATAATCCGGCAAATCCCCCTGTGAGTGCGGTTATTCGCCCTGATTTAAACATCGGAAGTCAAGGGGAATTTGTCAGAGAATTACAAGCGGCCTTAAAATTATTAGGTTATTATAATTCAGAGATAGATGGAATGTATGGGCAAAATACAGCCCGTGCCGTCTCTCTTTTTCAAGAAAATGCGCAGTTAAATGCAACAGGTGTTGTCAATCAACAAACATGGAATCGTTTATTTCCTCTGACTTCTCCTAATACAAATAATCCCACTGTTACCGTTGCAACTAACCCTACGTCAACTAATTCACCGAATACAACTAATAATAATCAATCAACTACAACTAATAATAATCGTTCAACTACAACTAATAATAATTCATCAACTACAACTAACACCAATCCCCCCTCATCAAATAATAGAAGACGAGCCGAAGATCTCCCTATTTTAAAAGAAGGAATGGAAGGTGATGAAGTCAAATTATTACAGGAAAGATTGAAAAGTTTGGGTTTTTATAACGGTGTAATAGATGGGGTTTTTGGCCCTAATACCCTACAAGCAGTGATGGCGGCTCAAACTTATTTTCGCTTAGAAGGGGATGGAATTGTTGGTCTACAAACTTGGAAAAAATTACTGGGGCAATAACCACAATTCGAGATCGAAAATAAGCTATTTAGTAATACAGCAAATTGTATGACGTTATGATACAATAGTTGAGGTTATAGCCATAATTGCTACTTCAAACAGCGATCGCAAATTCAAACATTAATCAATCATTGCACCAAATGAAACCTTATTCTTTAGATTTACGCCAAAAAATAGTCAGTGCATACGAGGAAATATGTCCATTCGTCAGAATTAGTACCAAAATTATGGGCAGAGGCAGTGGTGGTAATGGATAATCTCAAAGCACATAAAGTAGCGCGAGTCAAAGAAATGATCGAGGCAGTAGGAGCAAGGGTGGTGTATCTATCGCCCTATTCGTCAGAATTTAATCCCATCGAACATTTATGGTGGCAACTCAAAGCATTTATCCGTAAATTTGCACCAAAAAACAAGGAAGCAGTGACTAAACTGCTCGACTGAGGAGTAAAGCTATGTTCAGATGAACAACTGGCTCATTATTTTACCCACTGTTGTTACTGTACTTAATCGTTATGCAAAATGCTGTATTCAACATTAAGATGAGCAATCTTAAAATTAAGATCGCTCATCCCAACATTAATTAAACAGAAGTTAAGGCTTTTTCTTCTGATTTAATTTCGTCTGTAACTTCAGGTGAATTTGCTTCAGATGGAGGTACAACTTGCCAGAATTTAGGTAAATATTCACTCCAATTTTCTAAGATTAATTTACCTTTTTTACTGCCTGTTTTTTCTACATGGGCAGTTATTAATTCTTTTAATTGTTGTTCCCCAATTTTACTGCTAATTCGTTGAATTTTCACGATTTCAGGGTTGACTTTTTCGGCAAAGTTCCCTTCTTCATCTAAGAAGTAGCCTAAGCCTCCTGTCATACCTGCACCCACGTTACGCCCTACTTTCCCAAGCACGACTATAACTCCCCCTGTCATATATTCACAGCAGTGATCCCCTGTGCCTTCTACTACGGCTTGGGCGTTGGAGTTACGCACGGCGAAACGCTCTCCCGCACGTCCATTCACAAATAATTTACCGCCTGTCGCACCGTATAAGCAGGTATTACCAACGATCGAGCTTTCTGAGTGTTCGTAGGGTACGGCGGGAGGTGGTACAATCACAATTTCTCCTCCGTTCATTCCTTTGCCTACATAATCATTTGACTCCCCTTCAAGGTATAAATTAACTCCTGAAATGTTAAAGACTCCGAAACTTTGTCCGGCTGATCCTTTAAATTTCAGATTTAATTGTCCGGTAAAGCCATGATTGCCATATTTTTTGGCAATTTCGCCGGAAATTCGTCCCCCAACGGAGCGATCGGTGTTAATAATTTTGATCTCTTTGGTGAGGGTGATTTGATTTTCAATGGTATCTAGTACGGCCATATCAGTTAAGATGGTATCATCTAAGACTTGACCATTACTGTGGGCAGTGGCCTCATGATGTAGCCATGTACGATCGCTCTTAACGTCAGGAAGGTTAATTAAACAGTCAAGGTTTAAGCCCTTGGTTTTGCTCAATTCTACGTCTGTACGGGGTTTTAAGAGGTCAGAACGTCCGATCAGTTCATTTAAGCTACGGTAGCCTAAACGTGCCAAGATCGTGCGGGTTTCTTCCGCTACGAAATAACAGAAGTTGACCACGTTGGCAGGTACGCCTTTAAAACGCTCTCTGAGCCGTTCCTGTTGGGTTGCAACCCCCACAGGGCAGTTATTGGTATGGCATACCCGCGCCATGATACAGCCTTCCGCTACCATGGCGATGGAGCCGAAACCGTATTCTTCAGCACCCATGAGCGCCGCCATCACAATATCCCAACCTGTTTTTAAGCCTCCGTCTGCGCGTAATATCACTCGATCGCGCAGTTTATTGTCCATCAAAGTGCGGTGAACTTCGGTTAAACCTAATTCCCAAGGGCATCCGGCGTGTTTGATCGAGCTTAGGGGTGATGCTCCTGTACCACCGTCATGTCCTGATATTTGGATAATATCGGCGTTAGCTTTGGCAACTCCGGCGGCGATCGTACCGATACCAATTTCTGCAACTAATTTGACGGAAACCTTGGCCACGGGGTTAATTTGATGGAGATCAAAGATTAATTGTGCCAAGTCTTCGATCGAGTAAATATCGTGGTGAGGGGGTGGTGATATTAAGGTAACTCCGGGTTTAGAAAGACGCAAAGAGGCGATATAGGGGCTAACTTTTTTGCCCGGAAGTTGACCCCCTTCACCGGGCTTCGCTCCTTGTGCTAACTTAATTTCAAGCTGTTTGGCATTCATTAAATATTCGGGGGTAACACCAAAGCGCCCCGAAGCGATCTGTTTAATGGCTGAGTTGGCGGTATCACCATTACGCAACCCTTTTAAATGGGGAAAGGTAGGCGAATTGCCGTTTTCGTCCACATCGGCAAGGGTAATAAAGCGAGTGGGATCTTCCCCTCCTTCCCCTGAGTTAGACTTTGCACCCATCCGGTTCATGGCAATGGCTAAAGTCTCATGTGCCTCTCGTGACAATGCTCCTAGAGACATCCCCCCTGTACAGAAGCGTTTAACAATATCTTCCACTGGCTCAACTTCATCAAGTGAGATGGAAGCGCGATCGCTGTGAAATTCTAATAAATCTCGTAATGCTGTGGGAGGGCGATCGTGTAAGCTCTGTTTATAAACCTCATAAAAGTCATAATTTTTATCAGCTACGGCTTTATGGAGATTTTTGGCTAGTTCGGGGCTAGTCATGTGATATTCACCCCCCGGTTTATAGTTAACAAAACCGTAATTTTCTAATTTTTTCTGAGTTAATTTAGGAAAAGCACGATAATGTACCGCTATTAATTCCCGTGCCACATCTTCTAAACTCATACCACCTACACGGCTGACAGTGCCTTTAAAAGCGGTATTGATCACGTCTGCACCAAGCCCGATCGCCTCGAAAATTTGCGCTCCGTGATAGGAGGTTAATAAGGAAATACCCATTTTTGAGAGGATTTTGAGTAATCCTGCTTCAACGGCATTAACGTAGTTTTTCAGAGCCTGATCTAAGGTTATATTTTCAATTTTACCATTTTTGATTAAGTTCTGAGTTTTTTCTGACTTAAGCCAACTTTTCACCGTCTCTAAGGTTAAGTAGGGGCAAATGGCAGAAGCTCCATAACCTACCAAACAGGCATAATGATGGGTACTCCAACATTGGGCGGTATCAACTATTAAGGAAGTTTCTAAACGTAAGCCTTTTTTAATTAAATGATGATGCACTGCACCCACTGCTAACAGAGGGGGAATATAACTACTTTCTGCTTCAATTTTGGCACTGGCACGATCACTTAAAATTAAAATTTCTTGCCCTTCTTCTACTGCTTTTTCTGCTTGTAAACAAAGGTTATTAATGGCTTTTTCTAAGCCTTTTGTGCCTTCTTTAATGGGAAAGAGTGTACATAATTGTGCTACCTTAAAACCAGAATTTTTAATCTGATCTAATTCGGTGTCATTAATAACAGGAGTTTCTAATTTTATTTGACGGGCATATTCAGGTTTAATGTCTAAAATATTACCCCGTTTTCCTAAGTACATTCTTAACGACATGACTAAACTTTCCCGTAACGGATCGATCGCAGGGTTGGTTACTTGGGCGAAACGCTGTTTAAAGTAGTCATAGAGTAAACGAGGCTTATTCGATAACACCGCTAAGGGAATATCATCACCCATGCAAAAAGTAGGCTCTTTTCCTTCCTGTGCCATCGTTTGAATGATCATGTCTACATCTTCGGCTGTATAACCGAAAGCAGTTTGTAACTGTAATAAATGCTCATTATTAATCTGATTCTCTTGATTAAATTCCTCAGATTCTAATGTAATTTGATGTTGTTTTATCCAATCACCGTAGGGATTTTTTTGTGCAATTCTGGCTTTAATATCCCAATTTTTTAAGACTTCTTTGGTAGTAAAATCTACGGCGATCATCTGGCCAGGGCCTAAACGTCCTTTTTCGATGATATTTTCGTCTGGAATATTGACTACACCTGCCTCAGAAGCCACGATAATATAACCATCTTTGGTAATACTATAACGGGCAGGGCGTAAACCATTACGATCTAAACAAGCCCCAACGGTTTTACCATCACTGAAAACTAAGAGGGCAGGGCCATCCCATGCCTCCTGTAAGCCTCGGTGAAACTCATAAAAATCTACAATTTCCGAGTGATCTTTTAATTCGGGTTGGAATAAATAGGCTTCTGGCACAAGGATCATGGCCGCTTCTAGGGGGCTTCTGCCTGTGCGCACCAATAATTCCATTACACTGTCTAAATTGTAGGAATCACTGTTATTATTGTTAACAATAGGGGTTAAACTCTCTAATTCATCGTTTGTCCAGCCGTTAACACTCAGATGTAATTCTCTTGTACTCATCCAATTATTGTTACCGATCAGAGTATTAATTTCTCCATTATGCCCTAATAAACGCATGGGTTGAGCAAAAGCCCATTTAGGCATAGTATTTGTACTAAAACGGCGGTGATAAACGGCGAAATTACTCTCAAAATCAGGATTTTTTAAATCTTCATAAAATTCTCCCAAAATGATCGATCGCACCATACCCTTATACACAATAGTGCGACAAGAGAAAGAGCAAATATAAAAATGATCGCTCAACTTTTTCCCTACCTGCGATCGAGCGATATATAAACGGCGATCTAATTCATCTCCAGAAATAGGGCTTTGTGATGTTACAATAATTTGAGCAATATGGGGTTGATTTTCTCTGGCCTGAATACCTAAAACCTGCGGTTTAACTGGCACTTCACGCCATCCAACTACTTTTAAATTAACTTCATTAACTGCATCTTCAATATCTTTTTTTCCTAATTCTGCTTCCTCATCATTTTGGGGTAAAAATACCATTCCCACCCCATAATTTTCAGGTTTAAGGGGAGTAATATTATGATCAGTAAACCATTTTGTCAAAATTTTATGGGGTAAAGCTGTCATAATTCCCGCACCATCACCAGAATCATTATCAGCACTACACCCTCCACGATGCTCCATACAACCCAAAGCATCTAAAGCTTGTAAAACCAACTGATGAGAGGGATGTCCGTCTTGATAAGCAATAAAACCAACGCCACAAGCATCCCTTTCTTCTGTTAGCCAATATTGCCCTTGACTGGCATTTTCAGAATTAGAAGAAACAGAAATATTACTATTAGATGATTGGTTCAAATTGAGAGATTTTTCCATAATAAAAATTAGAGATTAAATAATATAAAATAAATTGCGTAGGGTAGCCATGCCACCTTCCATTTTAAGCTTGAAAATTACAGGATCATACATTATAACTTATTTTTGGTATCCATTCTCAACAATCACCATTTTAAAAATCAGATTTAATGGCGTAAGATCATTACTTTGTTAGGTTGAGATTGAATTTAATTTTAATTTTCTGGCCATTTAATTTGAAAAGTAATTTGTCATAGTATAAGCTTCTAGGCCTTCACTGACAAGATTTTTGTGCTAAAGTATATTGGAGAATAAATCAAGTTCAATGATGTTAATTAAAAATGTTAAAAATTAATAATTTACAAAAACTTTATCAACAAAATCTCGTTTTAGATAGATTAAATTTAACGATTGAAAAAGGTCAAATTTATGGTTTATTAGGTGCTAATGGTACGGGGAAAACTACTACCATTAATTGTATTTGTGGTTTATTGGATTGGGATCGGGGTGAAATTATTTTTAATGATCAACCTTTAACAAAAAAAAATCAACTTTTAATTGGTATTTGTCCTCAAGAAAATTTACTTTATCAATCTTTAACTTGTCAAGATAATTTAGCTTTTTTTGCTAGATTATATGGTATTAATAAACAACATTTACAAAGTAGAATTGATTGGTGTTTAAAGGCTGTAAATTTATTAGATCAACGTAATATGATCGTGGAAAAATTAAGCGGAGGTATGCAAAGAAGATTAAATATTGCTGTTAGTTTGATCCATCAACCTCAACTATTAATTTTAGATGAACCCACCACTGGTTTAGATATTGAATCTCGTTTTCAAATGTGGCAATTAATTGAATTTTTAAAAACTGAAGGTATGACGATTTTATTAACATCCCATTTATTAGATGAAGTGGAAAAACTTTGTCAAAAAATTGGTATTTTAAAGAGCGGTAAAATAATGATTGAAGATAGTTTAGAAAATTTAAAAAAATTAATTCCGGCTCAAGAAATTATTACCATTAAAACTCCTCAAGAAAATGAGGCGATCGCACGGGGAAAAGAGTTAGATTTTCAATATAGATATTATGGGAAAAATTTGGCTTTTTGGTTGCCAAAAATGATAGAATTAAAAGAAGTTTTAGAATTATTTGAAAATATAAAAATTGATTCTATTACCAAAGAACCGATAAAATTAGAACATATTTATTTAGAAGTTACCAAATAAACTAAATTATGACTATGTATTTAACGAGAATTTTACTTCCTCTTTGTCTTTTAGTGATCGGTTGGATCACACAAAATCAAATTAATAATGCTAATTCAACAGAGAATATTCAGAATAATCAAGTTACTAATCAGAATATCACACAGCAAAATAAACAACCCACGATCACCGAAAATGATCTGGTGATAGCGGCGGCGGGTGATATAGCCTGTGATCCAGCCAATGGCAATTTTAATAATGGTAATGGCACGGAGCAAAGTTGTCGTCAAAAAGCCACTTCTGATCTATTAATTAATGCCAATTTAACCGCCGTGCTTCCTTTAGGGGATAATCAATATGAATATGGCATTTTATCAACTTTTGAGCAGTCTTATGATCCTAGTTGGGGGCGAGTTAAGGATATTTCCTATCCCGTTGCAGGTAATCATGAATATTACAGGGATAATGCAAAAGGTTATTATGATTATTTTGGAGAAAGGGCCGGTGATCGGGCAAAAGGTTATTATAGTTATAATTTAGGTAATTGGCATCTGATCGCCCTCAATTCTAACTGCTCCAATATTGGGGGTTGTGATGAAAATTCTCCTCAAATGCAGTGGTTAAAAGAGGATTTAGAGGCTCACAAAAATCAATGTACCCTCGCTTATTTTCATCATCCTCGTTTTTCTTCGGGCAAACATGGCAATCATGCTCAGTTAGATCAAATCTGGAAAACACTTAATCAGGCGGGGGTAGAGGTAGTCTTAAGCGGCCATGATCATCATTATGAGAGGTTTGCGCCTCAAGATAGTGAGGGTAATTTAGATTATGGTCAAGGAATGCGTCAATTTGTGTTAGGTATGGGGGGCAGAAGTCATTATCCCGTTGTCAAAATTCAGCCTAATAGTGAGGTACAAAATAGTAATACTTATGGGGTTTTAAAATTAACTTTACATTCCGAGAGTTACAGTTGGGAATTTGTACCAGAAATTGGCGAAACTTTCAGCGATCGAGGTAGTGATCTTTGTCATTAAAAATGATATTAATTAGTTAAAACTTGACAATTGACAATTGATAAATTAGAGGTAATTTTTAACAATCAATTGTCAATTTTTGAAACTTTAAATTTCAAGCCAAGCATTAACTTTTTCAGAAAAATTAAACATTTGATTAAAATTTTCACTGGGGCTAATTCTAATTCCATCTTGACTAATATAAGCGATTTCCGGTTCATAATGTTCTAAAATTGTTTCGGGAGGCCGAGCGATGGCCTCAGCTATTCTTAACTGAGTAGGTTGCATTTTTAAAGCCATAATACGGCATTTACGATTTCCTTTAGCCCCAGCATGGGCAAGGCCTCTTAAACGCCCCCAAATTAAAATATCTCCTTCTGCGGTAATAATACCACCCGGATTCACGTCCCCCATAATAATAATTGTCCCCGGATGACGTACTTCCACCCCCGATCGCACCGTATTTTGATAATATAAAGGTTCAATGACATTATTAATCGAAATATCCTCAGTTTCGGGAGTTAAAAGATCGGGAAGTTCCTGCTCAACGGAATATCCCGCCATCACAGAAGCTACGGCGGTTTGACGGCGACTGGTGATCACTTTTTTTAACTGCAGATCAACCTGTGTTAAAGTTTCCTCGATCATTTGTAATTGGCGGGTATCCAGTAATCGATCTTTAACTATTAAATGAACGTCCGTGCGATCGCTCCATGACTTTTCCTGACTATTGATCCGACTTTGTAAAGATTCCCAAATTTCAGACCAATTAGTTACAGTATTGTTAGACTCGGCCGGAGGTAAAATAATTAAAACTTTGTCACCTTCACTTTTGAGACGTACTTGCAGATCGCAGTCAACTAAAGAGACAACAGGAGTAGAATTGGAATTAGTGAGATCGTCAGTCATGGAATTAACTTAAAAATACAAATTAATCATAACTTAAAATAGATCACAGGTAAATATTTATCAATTAGTCAATATATTTTTTAATGTCAATAATTCTTGTTCTAAACTAAATTCTGTTACAATTGTTTCCCTAGCTGATTGAGTAATTTTGAGTTTAGTTGTGTGATCTAATTCGATTAATTCTAATACTGCTTGTGCTAAAAAATTAAGTTTTTGACGTGGTAAAATAAAACCATTAACACCGTGTTTAATTACTTCGGGAATACCTCCGGCATCACTGGCCAAACAACAACATTGACAAGCCATTGCTTCTAATAAACTATTAGGTAAACCTTCCCAAATTGAAGGTAATAAAAATAGATCACAAAGTTGTAAATATTGGGCAATTTTATTAGTGTCTTCGATATGACCTGTGATCATAATTTGTTGATAGTCTTCGGGAAATTCAACGCTATAATTTTGTAAAATTGCTTCTTGAGTATTCCTTACTTCTCCAATAATTAACAGATAAATATTCTGATATTTTTCTCTTATTTCTCTTAACATTTGTAATAAATATTTTTGTCCTTTTTTCTCTCTTAATTCCCCTGAAAATCCTAAAATCAAACTATCTTTTTCAATCCCTAATTCTGCTTTTAAAGTTAATTTTTCTTGAGGTGATAAAGTTGCTTTAAATAGATCGGTATTAACTGAATTTTTAATTACAATTGTATCCGTTCTTTGACTAACTAAATTAATTTTTTTAGCTAAGTTTTGACTAACGGCTGTAATAAAATCAGCTTGTTGTAAAGTCCATTGTAAACGAGCAAAATCTCCGGGGGGAAAAACGCCACGATCAACATCATTTCCTCTGGCACTAATTAGGGTTTTAATATTATTTAATTTACCAAACCAAACTGATAAAAAACCGGAGGGAAATAAATAATGTCCCCAAATAAAATTATAATGATTTTGTTGATGTAAAATATCTAATAAATTTAAGGTATTAATCATGGTTAAATCCCAATTTTTATACAGTCCTACTCGATAAATATTAAGATTTTGGGGACAATTTTGGGCTAGATCTTTGATAATTTCTCCGGCGGGAAGAAAGCGACTCCAAACGACAACATCAACTTGAATATTTAATTTTAAAAAACTATGGGTTAGACGGGTAGCACTACGGGAAACTCCTCCTAAATCTGGGAAAAATCTTTCAGCAATTAATAATAATTTCATTATTTGTTATTGGTAACAAGGCTTGATCTTTTAAAAGGTAATTAATTTCTGACAAACTATTTAAGATTGCAATAACTAATAACTAATAACTAATAGTTTTTAATTAAATTTTAACAAAAATTGATCCATTTTGGTTGATAGCTGAATAGATTTTTAAATCAGAAGTGGCTGGTTTTTTTAAAACTTTGCCGTCAATGGCAAATTGTGCTTCATGACAAGGACATTCAAAGATTTTTTGATCGGGTTTCCAGTTAACTAAACAACCTTTATGATCACATTTTGCACTCAAGGCAATTAATTGATCATTGTCGGGATTTTTGATTACAATAATTTCTTGATCTTTATTTAATAATTGTCCTTCTTGTTCTAATTTACTAATTAATCCAAGATTGATCAAATTATTGTTATTGTTATTATTATCGGGGTTAGAATTAGTTTGATTGTTTTTATTTTTGGATGAACAAGCGGCGATCGCAACGGGTAAAGAACTTGCGATCAAACCAAGACCCACAAAACTTAAAAATTGACGACGATCCATATTTTTTGCCTAAGATTTAAGCTAATAGTTATTGTTAAAAAAGTAATAGTTAAACCTAATTAATTATTATCAATTATTTATGGTCAATTGTCAACTGATAAAGGTTCTCCTAATAATTTTAAATTAAGTGCGTGACCACCTGTAACTAAATAAACAGGATCGGCGATCGCCCCGATCAAACGAATTAAATGACTGAGACGATCCCGAAAAATTCGGCCACTTTCATAAGGGGGAATAACGCCCCAGCCAGTTTCTTCTCCTACTAAAATAATGGGATTAACACACTGTTTTAAACTATCAAGTAATTGGGTTTGATTTTGTTGCCAAATTTGCTCATTTTCCCCCAAACAATTAGCCACATAAGTACCCAAAGAATCTATTAATAAACAATAATTATTATTTAATTCTATAATTTTTTGGGCTAAATTGTGGGAAATTTCTAGGGTTTGCCATGTTGACGGCCGCCTTTGCCGATGTTTTTGAATGCGATCTTGCCACTGTTGATCATCAGGATCGATCGTGGCCGTAGCCACATAGATCACAGGTAAATTAGTTTGAGTGGCTAACTTTTCAGCCCATTCACTTTTACCTGATCGAGTCGCTCCCGTTACCAAAATTAAAGAATGATGAGAAAATGATGTCATCTTAATTGAATTTTTGATGTCCATGATTAAAATTGTTAATTATCAATGGTAAATTGTCAAATATCTATTAAAATTATCTAAACTGATCAAATTAAAATCAAGATTATGAGTTCTCAATTAAAAAAAATCGAAGCAACTTTAAAAAGATTAAATCAAAAATATCAAAATAACAATGATCAGAAAACTAAACTAACTTTTGAATCACAAAAAGTAGAAAAAGTAAATGATCATTGTCATACTAAAGATATTAATTTAGAAACAGAATTATCTCCAACAGTTAAAAATCAAACTGCTTTATCCTTACCTAACTTTCAAATTAAAAATCAATCTAATTCTTCCCATCTTTATATTAGTAATTCTGCTTTACCCATGAATTTATTAGCAGATTTACAAAAAAAAGTGATTCAATGGCAAAATTCACTAATAGATATTCATCAAAAAATACAAGCAATTTATCAAGAAGGGCCTTTATTAGATTGTTGGTTAGAATCTCATCAAAATATCTCTTTTTGTGTTAGTAATCAAACCCGCAAAGCTAATCAAGATCATCTTATGGGTTATATTGAAGAATTAACAGAAAATAATATTAGTTATCAATCTCCCCGTTTTGGTTATCATCTTTGTGGTAGGGATAAAACAGGAAAAATTTGGTCACAGTCTTGCCCTGCGGATCAAGTAGGGGAAGTTACTATAGCGATCGCCCGTTATCAAAAATTACAACAACTTTTAGCAGAAAAAAAGAAAATTGAAACCCGTTTAACCCAATTAGCAGAAAGTTTAGTCATTTTACATAGTAGCATTTGTGATCATTAAAAATTATGACTTTGTGATTTTTATGATCACAAATTACTAAGAAAAATGCCAGTGCAATCAAATTTTTCTTCTCAAATTGCTTGAAAGTTTTAAAACGGCTTTATTTAAGATCTTTAAGTGATAAACTAACCCTTTTTAATTGTTGATTGATTTCTAAAACCTTAACTTTAACAACTTGTCCCACTTTAACAATTTGATTGGGATCGCTCACAAATTGATCGGATAATTGGGATATGTGTATTAAACCATCTTGATGCACTCCAATATCAATAAAAGCACCAAAATTAACCACATTAGTTATAATTCCTTCTAGGATCATACCCTCTTTTAAATCACTAATTTCGGTAATATTTTCTTGAAAGGTTGCATACTTAAATTCAGCCCTTGGATCCCGGCCGGGTTTTTCTAATTCTGCTATTACATCTTGCAAAGTTGGTAAACCAATGCTATCAGTCACAAAACTTTTTAAATTTAAGGTTTTTAATCGGGTGCTGACTTTATTGATTTCCTGTAAATTGACATTTAAACTATTAGCAATTTTTTCTACTACCGTATAACTTTCTGGATGTACGGCTGTATTATCTAAAGGATTATCACCTCCACGAATGCGCAAAAATCCTGCTGATAATTCAAAGGCTTTTTCTCCTAATTTAGAGACTTTCAGGAGTTGTTGACGATTTTTAAATGCCCCATTTTGGTTGCGATAAGTAATAATATTATTGGCAATAGTTGAGTTAATTCCTGATACAAAAGTTAATAATTCTTTTGAGGCGGTGTTTAAATCTACCCCCACATAATTAACACAACTTTCAACAGTTTCATCTAATTTTTTCTTAAGCAATTTTTGATCAACATCGTGTTGATATTGCCCAACTCCGATTGATTTGGGATCAATTTTAACTAATTCTGCTAAGGGATCTTGTAAACGTCTGCCGATACTAATTGCACCCCTGACAGTAAGATCTAAATCGGGAAATTCAGATCGGGCAACTTCACTGGCTGAATAAATAGATGCCCCCGACTCATTAACGATAACTTTAATCGGTTTAGGATCAATATTTTTGATAGTTTCTGTGATAAATTGTTCCGTTTCTCTTGAGGCTGTACCGTTACCAATTCCTATTAGTTGAATTTGATATTTGTTGATTAAACTTTGCACAATTTGAGTGGCTTCTTTTCGTTTATAATCTCCATTATGGGGGAAAATGGCTTGATATTCTAAAAATTGTCCGGTTTGTGAAAGAATCGCTATTTTACAACCCGTGCGAAAACCCGGATCTATTGCCATCGTGGGCTTCATGCCGGCCGGAGGTGATAATAATAATTGTCTTAAATTAGCTTCAAAGGTTTGTATTGACTCTAAATCCGCCCATTCTTTGCGATCACTCCTAATTTCTCTGATTAAAGAGGGTTTAATTAACCGATTAAAACTATCTTTTAACATTTTTTCATAAAATACTCTGACCAAGGGATTTTTACTGCGAATTTCCGTAGAATTAAGGTAATTAATAACGATATTTTCATCAAATTCTAAGTCTAAAGTTAAGATTTTTTCTGCTTCTCCCCTAAATAAAGCTAATAAATTATGAGAATTAATATTTTTAACACTCGCTTTATAATCTCTGTACATTTCAAATTTAGTTGTACCTTCAGGAAAATCTTTTTTAATTTTAGAAGTGAAAAACCCATTATTAAATAAATAATTTCTCAAATAAGCTCTTAATTCTGCTTGATCGGCGATTTCTTCTGCTAATATATGACTTGCCCCATTTAAAGCATCTTCAACGGATAAAACCTCTTTTTCTTGATTGACATATTTCTGAGCTTCAGCCTCTAAAGACTCGGTTTTGGATAGTGGTAGATTAAGAGTTTTAATCCAGTTAGCCAAAGGTTCTAAACCTTTTTCTTTGGCCATGGTTGCCCTTGTCCGTCTTTTCGGTTTATAGGGTAAATATAAATCTTCTAACTCATTTTTATCCAAACAATTTTCAATTTTTAGTTTTAATTGTTCAGTTAATTTATCTTGTTCTTCAATACTTTTAATAATTGTTTCTTTTCTTTTTTCTAATTCTGTTAAATAATTAAAACGATCGCAGATATTATGTAATTGAACTTCATCTAATGAGCCTGTTTTTTCTTTACGATAACGAGCAATAAAAGGAATAGTTGCACCTTCATTTAATAACTCTAAAGCATTATTAATATTGTTAAGATTAAGGGCAAGTTGGTTAGCAATAATTTGGGAAATATTAATCATTATTTAACGGTCAGATAATTTAATAACTGCCTTTGATTATAACATAAAATTGAGTTGATTTCAATAATTTTTAAATAATTAATTTTTTAGTATTAATGTGTTATTAGTTATCGGTTATTTGTTATTCAGAACAACTGTAATTAATTATAAAATTGATAATATATTATGACCGAAATGTTTGAACAAGAACAAATAAACCTATATATCATTTCTTAATAAAAGAGTAATTAAAATTCCGGGGCGATTAACATTTTGAAAACGATATAACCAACCACCAAAAGGAAAATGACCTAAAGGGGCTTGATCTGTGAAATTTAATTCACTATAATTAAGCCATTTCCCATCAGTAAACCAGCCTACTTTTTCCGTGAATAAATGCCAAATTTTTTCGTCATAATTAGCCGTTCCCCTTAAAATTTGATATATTTTCTTTTGGGTAGTAAAGCAAAATCTTTTTTGACTATACTCGCACCAAAGTTGATTAATTGTTTGTAGATCTATCGAAGATAATGTAATAACATCATTAGGTCGTAACCAGCCTTCTGCTTGTCTCCCACTAATTTTTAATAATAATTTATAGGTTTGAATATCCGCTTCTTTCCAATGTTTTTGAGCGAGAATTTTTGCTAAGTTTTGATAGTCTATTCCTAAAGAACTTTTTAGGGGAAAAGATGGATTAATTAATGATGGTAATTCTGTTGTTTTTTGGACATTGCTAGGGGGAGAACTGACTATGGGTTGAGGTTTAGGAGTGTCAGGAGTAACTGTGGGGGGAATTTCTACGGGTTCGGGGGCTGAATGGGGATGTAATTTTTCTTTGACTAAATTAACTGTTTTTTGCCAATAATCGCCGATCATTTCACCTAAATTAGATGATATTTTTTGCTCTATTTTAACAGTTTGAGGTAAAATTATTTTATTTTCAATTTGATTTAATCGATCTAAAATTTCTTGGGCTGTTTGAAAGCGATCGCTGATTTTTTCTTGTAACATTTGATCTAAAATTAAGGCTAATTCTGAACTAATTTTGATTTGATTTTGCTTAAGCCATTCTTGCCATTGCCATTTCATTTCTTGCATATTAAAAAGGGGATCTCTCATTAAACCATCTTCTTCAATGGGTAAACATCCCGTTAATAAACGAATGGCTGTAATAGCTAAACTGTAAAGATCACTGGAGGGATGAACTAGCCCCCTCAACTGTTCTGGAGCGCTATAACCATGAGTTCCTGTAATTGTTCCCATTTGATTACTTACCCCATTAATTAAATATTTTGATACTCCAAAATCTATTAAAAATAAATTATTTTTAGTTTTATTTTCCCCACTATTTAATTCTTGATTAACTAAATTTTTTCTAATAATATTTTCTGGTTTTATATCTCGATGAATAACATTTTTTTGATGAATAAATTGTAAAACTGGTAATAGTTGTAATAAAAAATCTTTCACTTTTTCTTCACTAAAATGCCCCTCTTTTTGTAATTCTTTCAGTAAATCTTCTCCCTCAATTAATTCTTGTACTAAATATAATCTACCTTCTTGCTCAAAAAAGGCCAATAAATCAGGAATCTGAGGATGTTTCCCTAATTCACATAATTGAATCGCCTCTTGCTCAAATAATTCTTGTGATTTTTTCAGAGCTTTTGTGCCTTGATGGAGAGGTAAAAATTGTTTAATTACACAGGGAGTTTGTAAACGGTATTGATCCACCGCTTGAAAGGTGCGCCCAAAGCCACCTTGCCCTAAAAACTTAATCGCCCGATAGCGATCGGCAAGGAGCAGGGATGAGCCACATTGACTGCAAAATTTTTGCTCAAGAGAATTTAATTTTTCACAGGCGGGATTGAGACATTGACTCATGGCTTAAATCTGAATAAGATAGATTAAATATTTTTATCTAAATTTTCTAACATTTATTTTAGACAAAAATACATTCTTATAATATTATATAAAATAAAATAACTTAATTTCATTTGTTACAAATTAATTAACGATAATTTATGTCTTTAGCAGAAAATACTTTGATTCGTAGTCCTTTACCTGAAAAATTAGAGCGCATTGTTCAAAAATTTAAACGCAGAGAAGATCCTAAACAAAAATATCAACAATTGCTCTGGTATGCTCAAAAATTACCTGCTATGTCTGAGGCGGATAAACTACCAGAAAATAAGGTTTCTGGATGTGTTTCTCAAGTATATATTACCGCCACTCTTAAGGATGGAAATGTGTTTTATCAGGGTGATGCTGATGCCCAATTAGTTAAAGGTTTGGTAGCATTTTTATTTGAAGGTTTAAATGGTTTAACTGCCGATGAAATTTTAAAAATTACTCCTAATTTTATTGAAGATACTGGTTTACAAGTCAGTTTAACTCCTTCCCGTGCTAATGGTTTTTTAAATATTTTTAAATTAATGCAAACTAAAGCTAAAGCTTTAATTTAAAGTATTTATTTTAAATTTTTCCCTCACCTAATACCATTTACAAAAAGTAGCTACACAGATAAAGCATTAACAATATAATCCCAACCTGCTAAAGACAGGATAAAATCTTCTTGTAAATTATTTAAGATATTAGCTACTTTATTTTTGACATCATCTAAGTTCTTAAACCAGATATTTTTTAACTGTTGTTTGATATATAACCACAGTCTTTCAATCGGATTTACTTCTGGACAATAAGGTGGTTGAAATAACAAAATTATATTCTCAGGTACTTCTAACTTTTTGGCAGTATGACAGGGTGCATTATCTAACTGTATTATATGAACCTCATCGGGATATTCTTTACTAAATTCTGTTAAATATTTACCAAAGCATTCACTATTAAAATGAGATAGTTCATAGAAAAAACTTTTGCCATTTTCTACTTCGATTAATCCATAAAGATAATAATAGTCATAATGCCATTGTAATTCTTGTTCTGGTTTGACTCCTTTTAAAGTTATTTTCCTTCCTAATTCTGTTCTAAAACCTAATCTAGTTTCATCTTGACACCAGTAACAAATATTTTTAGTATCACCCCATTTCTCTTTTATTTGAGCTATTATGCCTTTTAATCTTATGGGTAAATACTCTTTAAATACGGATATTACCCCTTCATTTTGATACTCATGATAAGGACGTGGTACTTTTAATTTTGCCCCTAATTCGTATCTCACTAATTGATGTATTGTGGTATAACTTATCTCAATATCTTGACAAGTAAATAACCATATTTTTATTTCTTGGTAACTGTTAAATCCTTGAGGCTCACTTAATTCTTTTTTGACCAGAGCCACTGTTTCTAGCTCTAGTTTTTTTGGTCTTCCTGTTTTATTATGTTCTTGTAATAATGCGTCTAATCCTTCCGTCTTATATAAGTGAAACCATTCGTAAATTGTTCTCTCACTACGTCCCATCATTACCGCTAAGTATCTGATAGTTTCAGCCACTTGAATTTTCCAAAGATATAAAGCTTGAACTTTGGCAAAATTCAAAGCTGTTTTTTGTTGTTTCATGAGATTTTTGAGGCTATGTGCTGATTCAATTACTTCTATTTTTGATATTCCTGACATACTATTGCTCCTGTTAATCTATTCCTATACTAACCCTGAACTTACTTTTTGTAAATGGTATTAGTACCAAAATTATGGGCAGGGGCAGTGGTGGTAATGGATAATCTCAAAGCACATAAAGTAGCGCGAGTCAAAGAAATGATCGAGGCAGTAGGAGCAAGGGTGGTGTATCTATCGCCCTATTCGCCAGAATTTAATCCCATCGAACATTATTTTACCCACTGTTGTTACTGTACTTAATCGTTATGCAAAGTGCTGTAATAATAAAACATCTCCTAAAAAATAAAACATCTCCTAAAAAAATTGAATTTATGTTTAACCTTATTAATGGGAATTTGTACAGCGATCACTTTTAATTTTTATTCTAAAACATAAGTCCTAAAATATTATTATCCTTTAATCCCACTTCCAGTATCGGTGGGAATAATATATCTTTGTACAAAGAGAAAAAAGATTAACACTGGTATCATTGAAATAACAGATCCTGCGGCAATATAACGCCAATTTAAAGTAAATGTTCCCGCTAAACTTGCAACTCCAATGGGTAATGTATAATAGTTTGGATCATTTAAAATAATCAACGGCCACAGAAAATCACTCCAAGATCCGATGAAAACAAAAATTGCTAATGTTACTAAAGAAGGGCGTATTGCAGGTAACATGATAAACCACCATAAACCCAGTTCTGAACAGCCATCTATGCGGCCAGATTCTTCTAATTCTTTGGGGACTCCTTGAAATGCTTGTCTTAATAAATAAATGCCAAAGGCTGATGCTATGCTAGGAAAAATTATTCCTAAAAAACTATTTACCAGTTGTAGTTTTACTGCTAATATATACAGAGGAATCATTACTATTTGAAAAGGGATCATGATGGTGGCAATAATTAAGGAAAAAAGTAGGTTTCTTCCTTTAAAATTTAGTCGGGCTAAGGGATAGGCCGCTAATGAACAAAATGTTAAGTTTAAGATAACTGTTAATAGGGAAACGATGGTACTATTTAATAAGTATTTGCCAAAGGGATAGCTTTGCCAAACTGTTGTAAAATTTTCTAAAGTAGGTTTTTCTGGTAATAGTTTGATTGGAAAACTAAATATGTTTTCTGTTGCTGATTTTAAGGCGGTACTAATTAACCAAAATAGGGGAAATAACATGGCGATGGCTATTAAGATTAATAGTAAATAAGTTAGGGTTTTTTTGATAGTTTGATTGAGCATATTAATAATTCCTATTTTAAATTTTAAAGGGCTATTTCTTCTATTTGATCTAACATATTTTGCCAATTATTGTTAAGGGTTGATTGTTTTGTCAAAATTGTTTGAAAATTACGGTAATATTCACATTTTGTTTCGCAATTTTTAATATGAGGAAAGTCTATCTTATTTTCTAAATAATCTGTTAATTTTTGAGTTAATTTATCTAAAATTAGCTTTAAATCTTTTTTAGTAGCCTCATGTAATTCTTGATTATAATTAATAATATATTTTTTTGGCTCTGTTGGTAATTTAACAAACCAATAGGTCATACTCAATTGCTCTGGTAAATAATCTGATGTTTCTGCTAAAATATATAAATATAAACGAGTTTGCCAATTTTTTCTGACTTGATCGGGGTTAGCAGGTTGTAAATAGGTTTTCCAGTCGAAAATCTGAGCTTGATCTTTGTGAGTTATAATCAAGTCATAAACCGCCGTTAATAAGTAGTTATCTATTTGTAAAGTTCTTTTATGTTCGGCTTCTCGCCAAGTATCTTTTTTTGGATTAATTATTTGAGGTTCTGCTTTGATTAAGGCTTCTATTGATTTAAGTAACTGTTCATCCTCAGTAATAAAGTTATTTAAAGATAAATTAAGCTCTTTTTGTTGCATTAATTGGTGAAAACGACTCCCCCAGTCACTGCGATCGGCTTGATCGGGATCAATGGGGGGGCGCAGTTCATCTAAAAATAATTGTTGAAAAAGGGGAGGACAAGTTTCTAAAAGATTAAGTTGTGTTTGGGATAAATGGACTAACATAGTTTAAGATTAAATATTGAAAAATCTGTCAAAGATTAGCTTTCAAGAGGTAATAACCAATAATTAATAACTTGGTTAATAACAAATCACAATAATAAATGACCAAAAAGCTTTAAACTTATAAATTGCTGTTAATTTTTAAAGAAAAGATCAATTATGCCAAAAACTATTATTGCTGGTAACTGGAAAATGAACAAAACTCAGGCTGAGTCTAAGGAGTTTTTGAAAAGTTTTTTAGGGGCGATCGCTGATCGTGATCCCGCCACCGAAGTGGTATTATGTGTGCCTTTTACCTCTTTAGAAACCGTTGCTATCAATCTGGAAGGCACAGATGTGGCTTTAGGGGCGCAAAATATTCACTGGGCTGATACTGGTGCTTATACGGGTGAAATTGCTGGTTCTATGTTAACAGAAATTGGCGTTAAATATGTGATTATTGGTCACAGTGAACGCCGTCAATATTTCGGGGAGACGGATGAAACGGTTAATTTACGTTTAAAAGCGGCTCAAAAACACGGTTTAACCCCGATTTTATGTGTAGGGGAAACTAAAGCCCAACGGGATGCAGGAGAAACGGAAAATGTGATTTTTCAGCAATTAAAAGAGGATTTAGTAGGCATTGATCAAAATAATTTAGTGATTGCTTATGAGCCGATCTGGGCGATCGGTACCGGAGATACCTGCGAATCCTCAGAAGCGAATCGGGTGATTGGACTAATCAGAGGGCAATTAGAAAATAAAGAGGTGACAATCCAATATGGAGGGTCAGTAAATGCTAATAACATTGATGAAATTATGGCACAACCGGAAATTAACGGAGGTTTAGTAGGCGGTGCTAGTTTAGAGGCGCAAAGTTTTGCCAGAATTGTTCAATTTCAATAAATAGTTAGCTTATCATTTTTCTTCCTAATTACATCTTATTTGAAATTAAAAAAAACTACCCTCTCCCAAAGGAGAGGGCAATCTTCAAAATTAGAAAATCAAAAAATTAACGTACAGTTCCCGTTAAATTTTCTACTGAAATAGGGGGAATAAAATACATTTTTAATAATTCTACACCATTAGAAATGTATAAAGGTAATTTTTGCAGTAATTTTACAAATTTAGGAGCTTTAGACTCATTAATTTTTTGAATCTTCTCGTTATTATTCACACAATTTTCTAAACAGTTATAGAAATCAGGGTGATTAATATCAAGAATTAAAGGAAATACTCTACCCGCATTATCATTAGTTTTTTCGATTACTTCCTTATCATAAGTACGAGCATCTAACCCGATCGTTGCGTAAAAATCCGCACGTTGGGTATCATTTAAGTACATTGTCGCAAACACAGATAATAAGAAGAAACGACACCATAAACGGGCTTTCCAGTCATTTAAAATACTGGGGGTAGCCTTCATAATCGCATCAAAGAAATCACCATGACGGTTTTCATCTTGACACCAGTTTTCAAAGAATTTGAAAATAGGATAAATGCGATCTTCAGGATGCTTCTCTAAATGACGGAAAATAGTAATATAACGCCAATAACCGATTTTTTCAGAAAGATAGGTAGCGTAAAAAATAAATTTAGGTTGGAAAAAAGTATATTTTTTGCTTTTAGTTAAGAAACCTAAATCTAAAGATAAATTAAAATCAGATAAAGCTTTATTTAAAAAACCAGCGTGACGTGCCTCATCTCTGGACATTAAAGTGAAACATTCCGCTAACACAGGGCTTTTATCTTTTAAACGGCGACCTAACTCCTTATAAAGAAGAAAACCGGAAAATTCCGCCGTACAAGAGCGCTCCAAAAATTCAACAAACAAACGGCGTTTGTCTCCATCAATCTGATCCCAAGATTGATTAAATTCCTCATCTCTGACAAAATGATTACGGTTATAGTCGACACGAAATTCCTCTAAAATAGCCTTTAATTCATCCTCATTAGGAGAAATATCCATTTTAGCCATCGCATCAAAATCGGTGGTATAAAAACGAGGAGTTAAAATTGTATCTTGTGCCGGAACTTTAATGCCCGGGCGTAGTTCATCAAATTGAGGTTTTTCTAAGGTATTTACCATATTTTTTTGTTTGCTTGTTTTATCTTCGTTTTTCTTTTATTTTTGGTTTGAACTTGAGAAATATTTATAACTATATAGTTATAAATAAGAAAGTTTCTCAATAACCAATTATTAAATAAGTTTAGCTTAGATCTAAGCTAGTAAGAAAGGTAAATTATGTAAAGATTTGTAACAAAAGTTTATTGCTCACGGTTAAGTCGGAACGGGTTCGCCCGGCCGAAGCCTGATCCATTTACCAGTTTCTTCAACAAAACTATCACAGCCCACAACGTCCCATTCCATCTCAATAAAATCAGGCTTACTGCGAATATTAACATTAATAGTCGGATTAATTGGCTCAAAATTCGGAGATTGCGTTAAATGGGGCTGTTGATGTTGAGTTTCCACCGCATAATAAGTATTACATTGATCAACATAAGTACAATTAATACAAATACACATAATTTTTACCTCAATCTTTTATGATTTAGTTGTAAGAACATAATATTATTATGTCCGTACTTATATTATATTGCAATAATATTAAAAATTCGGGAATTTTAGAATAGATCATAATTAATTCTTTACTTAAAATTTATTGAAATCAAAGGGCTTTTTTCGAGTATTTTCTATTGTTTAGGGTTAAAAATTAAGCACCTTAATTATCATAATTTCAATTGATAATTATTAAGAATTTTCGTTAATATTAAAATAGGCTCTATTCCAGACATAGTAAGAAGTTTAGTTGACTAAAAATAGAAAATAAATGTCTATTTATCAAGATTTTTAATCAATGATTTATTGGTAAAGTTTCATCACCTCAGTTAAATTAAAACGAGACTGCACTCCTAAAGTTAAGGGTGATCTATGACCACGTTCAAAATGTTCCGCCGCCGCACAGCCGATCATAGCCGCATTATCGGTACAAAATTTAAAGGGAGGAAAATAAACTTTCAAATTTTCTTCCTCTCCCTTTTGCTTTAAATATGCCCTTAAACCTTGGTTGGCCGCTACTCCTCCCCCCACAATAATGGTTTTTAAATTATGATCGATCGCGCATTTAATGGTTCTTTTGGTGAGGGCTTTAACCACCGTATGTTGAAAACTGGCACAAAGATCCTCGATCGGTAAACCCTCTTTTTCCTCTGTTAATTTTTGGGTTAAACGTAAAACGGCGGTTTTTAAGCCACTAAAACTAAAGTCATAGGGGTGAAAACCCCCTTGGGGTAAGGAAATTCGCCCCTCGGGTAAGGGAAAAGCCTTGGGATTTCCTTTTTTCGCCAATTGATCAATAATCGGGCCTCCGGGGTATCCGAGTTTTAAGAGTCTGGCCACTTTATCATAGGCCTCCCCCACCGCATCATCACGGGTACTGCCTAACATTTCATATTCTGTGCAGTCTTTGACATGGATCAGGTTAGTATGACCCCCTGAGACTAAAAGACATAAAAAAGGCGGTTTTAACTCCGGTTGTGCCAAATAACTGGCATAGATATGTCCTTCAAGGTGATGGACTCCAAGGAAGGGTTTATGGTGTAACATGGCTAAGGTTTTGGCCGTACTTACCCCCACTAATAACGCCCCCACAAGGCCAGGGCAAACCGTAGCGGCGATCGCATTTATGTCTGACCAACTGAGGTCTGCTTGACTCAGGGCTTGATCCAGACAAGGGTTAATCATGTCTAAATGTTGACGGGAAGCCACTTCCGGCACAACCCCACCATAAAGACGATGGGTGTCAATTTGAGAGGCCACAATATTACTACAAACTTGACGATCTTTGACGATCGCCACGGCCGTCTCATCACAACTGGTTTCAATGGATAAAATGATTGCCATAAGGGGGGAATGAATAATCAACAATAATTTTTTTAATTTAACATTAATCAGTAGGGGGAAGTTCAGATCAATCTGCTACCAAAATAAAGCCAAACCCTTAAGGGTTTGGGGCGATAATTTCAGATAAAATAAATTAATTAAATGGCGTTGTTACTCGTTGCGATTATTTTGCTTCTTGAGCCACAATTTCAATTTCATCATTAGCTAATTTTTGTAAAGCTTCTTTAATTTCTGGGGTGTCAAAATGCTTCAAAGCCTGTGCTAAACGATGTCTAATCTGCCAATCTTCATGGCTGACAAAAGATAATAAAATAGGAATAGCCCTGTGATCGGCTAATTCCCCTAAAGAGGCGATCGCCGTAGCTTGAAGTAAAAGATTATCAGATTGAACAGCCTCTTGTAATAAATCAAAAGCTTTAGGTTCACCCAATTCCCCTAAAATAGCCACAATACTAAATTTGAGCAACCATTGATCACTATTTTGATAAACCTGTTTTAAATCATTAAAAGCAACGGTTAATTTTAAAGCCCCGATCGCATCGGCGGCGGCCGCTTGAACATCAATTTCCGAGTCATTAAATAAACGATCCCGTAATAATTCTAACGACAAATCTAAATTTTGTTGCCCTAAACTGCTCAGTTGACTAACGGCCGCATAACGAATACGGGAATTGGGATCATTAATTAAAGGTTGAATGATCTTAAAGGCATCAGGGGCGGGAATTTGACGCAAAGCGTTTAGCGCCTTGAGGCGATCGGCAAAATCAGTAGAATTAATTAAATTTTGGACAATTTCAAGATTCATTTTAAAAATTGATAGTTAATAATTGATTTTGACAAATGACCAATAACAAATGACCAAAAATTAAGATTTATTCCATCGCCATAGTCCGAATAATATCCCCTCTAGTGATAATTCCAATCACCTTGTGATCATCAACCACAGGAAGACGACGGATATTTTTATCGTGCATTAAATGAGCCGCATCTTTTAAAGACTTATCAGGAGTAATACTAATAGGTTGATCCGTCATCACATCCTGCACCGTTTCCCCTAAAGCCTTATGAATCTCCTTATTATGACGAGTGGGATTTTGTAAATAAATAACGCTATCGAGAAACATAATATAAGGCGGTGGATCAACCCCCGTTTCCTTCCACATTAAATCAGTTTCAGAAATCACACCAATGAGGTGATCTTGATCATCAACTACGGGTAAACCACTAATTCGCTTTTGTGCCATTAATTTAATCGCATCTTGCAAAGATGTTGTTTTTCTCACCGTAATTGGTTCTGGAGTCATTACATCAGCAACAGTTTTGATCATAATTTTATTTTATTTTTGCTGTGGTGATTATATTTTCACCTTATCATATTCTTTGATCAGTTAGATTATGATTAATTATTATTAAGCTTGAACTACAATGAACTTATATTTAATTCGTCATGGAATCGCCGTAGAAAGGGGTATTTATACCAATGATTATGAGCGCCCCCTAACGGAAAAAGGCAAACAAAAAACCACTCAAGTGGCTCAAAAATTGGCTCAAATGGGTTTAAAATTTGACCTGATTTTGACTAGCCCCCTGATCCGTGCCTTACAAACAGCCCAAATTTTACAAAAAGCCGGATTGAGTGATCTACTTGAAACTGATATGTCATTAACTCCTGATGGAAATTTAGAAACATGGCTCAATTGGTGGCAACAATCAAAGTATAATCAGGGAGTGAGTCAAATCGCTCTAGTAGGTCATCAACCAAATTTAGGATTATGGACACAAAAATTAGTTTTTGGAGAGAGCAAAGAACAAATCATCGTCAAAAAAGCAGGAATTATTGGCCTAAAAATACCCACAAAAATTAACCCAATTGGTCATAGTGAATTATTTTTATTGACTTGTCCTAAATGGTTAATTCCGTAAATTACACTAGGTCATAATATATTAAATTTATTCTTATTTAAGTTGTTTAAGTTTTAAGGCAAAATTATATGACAGTATCAGGTTGTGAATTTAAACCAGGCTTAGAAGGCATTCCAGCCGCTCAGTCAGCTATTAGCTATGTTGATGGGAAAAAAGGCCTTTTAGAATATCGTGGCATTAGAATTGAAGAATTAGCTCTTAAAGGTAGTTTTCTCGAAACTGCTTATTTATTAATTTGGGGAAAATTACCCAGTCAAGACGAGCTAGAAGATTTTGAAACGGATATTCTCTATCATCGCCGTATTAAATATCATATTCGAGATATGATGAAATGTTTCCCCGAAACGGGTCATCCGATGGACGCTTTACAAACTTCAGCGGCGGCTTTAGGTTTATTTTATGCCCGTAGAGCTTTAGATGATCCTGAATATATCCATCAGGCCGTTGTTCGATTATTGGCAAAAATTCCCACCATGGTGGCGGCTTTTAATCAAATCCGCAAAGGTAATGATCCGGTTCAACCTAATGATAAATTAGATTATGCGGCCAATTTTCTCTATATGATGACGGAGCGTGAGCCTGATCCCCTTTCCGCTCACATTTTTGATATTTGTTTAACTCTCCATGCTGAACATACCATCAATGCTTCTACTTTTTCGGCCATGGTAACGGCTTCAACTTTAACGGATCCCTATGCGGTGGTAGCTTCGGCCGTTGGAACTTTAGCCGGGCCTTTACATGGTGGGGCGAATGAGGAAGTTTTAACCATGTTAGAGGGGATCGGCTCGGTGGAAAATGTGCGCCCCTTTGTGGAAAAAGCCGTAGCTAATAAGGAAAAAATTATGGGCTTTGGCCATCGAGTTTATAAAGTTAAGGATCCCCGTGCCACTATTTTACAAAATTTAGCTGAACAATTATTTGAAAAAACTGGTCACGATCACTATTATGATGTGGCTTTAGAATTGGAAAAAGTGGTTGAGGAAAATTTAGGTCATAAGGGCATCTATCCCAATGTTGATTTTTATTCTGGTTTAGTCTATCGCAAATTGGGCATTCCTGATGATTTATTTACCCCGATTTTTGCCATCGCAAGGGTAGCGGGATGGTTAGCACATTGGAAAGAACAGTTAGCCGTTAACCGTATTTTCCGCCCCACTCAGGTTTATACTGGCCTTCATGAAGCCCCCTATATTCCCCTTAAAGATAGACAGTAATCAGTAATTGATTATAGATAATGAATAACAAATGACAAATGACAAACAACTACTAAAAAGGAATATTAATTAAACCTTGACTAACTAAAACACAATTACCCCCTACTTTCATCTCAATAATTTGATGATCTTTTTTAATGGTTTCTAACTGTAAAATACTAGGTCTACCCATTTCAAAACCTTGTTCAATCATCCAATTAAATCGGCCTGATCCTAACTCAATACGAGAGGCTAAATAAGCCCCAAAAGCGGAAGCCGCCGAGCCCGTAGCCGGATCTTCTTCGATTCCCAAAGCGGGAGCAAACATTCTCGCTCTCCATAAATGAGTTTTTTGTGAAGATAAAATATCTTCGGTTAATTGGGGTGAATGGGTAAAAAGATAAATATTTTTAGCGCAAAAATCCTTTAATAATTCCTGCCAAATCTTGAGATCTAATCGTGCTTTTTGTAAGGCATTAACACAAGTTAAAGGAATAAAAAGAAAGGGTAAACCACAAGAAACACTTTGACAATTTTTTCCCGTTACCAGATCAGACTTTTTTAAAGATAACATTTGTGCTAAATCTTCAGTAGCAACAAAAGCTTGATCAAGGGTGGGAGGTTGAGTTACCTTCATTTCACAATAATTAGATTGGCCTAATTGGGATTTTACTGTAACACAAATTGTTCCCACTCCTTCTTCAAAATTGAGATTAGTTATGTCTTGATCTAAAGAAATATCATCAATTGTTGTTAATAAATAAGCCGTGCCAAGGGTAGGATGGCCAGCAAAAGGAATTTCAGTTTTCGGAGTAAAAATTCTTAGTTGACGATCATTTTTGCTCTCAGTTGGAGGAAAAACAAAAACCGTTTCAGAAATATTAAATTCTCTGGCGATCTGTTGCATTTGTTTACTACTTAAGCCTTCAGCATTAGGAAAAACAACTAAAGGATTACCACCAAAAATCTTTTCTGTAAACACATCAACGGTATAAAAAGAATATCGTCTAATTTGCATAATTAAATAATGGGAAAATAACTAATTATTATATTATAATACAAACTATAGTATCAATCATACTGATAATTTGTAATTGTCCATTGTCAATTCTGATATGACTAACTTTCAAGATTGCTCCCTCAGAGCTAAAATTAATTTTTATTTAGATGATATTGAAACTAATTTAGGTAAAACGATTAATTTAAGTTTATTAGGATTAATTTTGTTATCATCTTTAATTTTTGTGATAGAAACCTATCCAATTAATTCTCATTTTAAAACAATTTTAACCATTATTGATCATTTAATTTTAATTATTTTTACCCTTGAATATTTATTGAGAATTACTTGCAATCAAAAGCCACTTAAATTTTTATTTAGTATTTTCTCTTTGATTGATTTATTTGCAATTTTACCTATTATTTTAATTGGAATTGATGTTCGTTTTTTGAGGTTATTTCGTTGGTTGAGAATTTTAAGAATAATTCGTTTTCTTGATTTAGAAATTTCTATTTTTAAGATTACAACAGAAGACGGGCGAATTATTACGAGAATTTTATTAATTATTTTTACAATTATTTTTATTTATTCAGGATTAATTTATCAGATAGAACACAATGTTAACCCGAATAATTTTGTCACTTTTCTCGATGCTTTATATTTTTGTGTTGTCACCATGACAACAGTTGGTTTTGGGGATGTTACGCCTTTATCTCAAACTGGGCGTTTTATTACCCTATTAATGATTTTAACGGGAATAGTGGTTTTACCTTGGCAAATAGGGGAATTATTAAAACAAATTCTCAAAACGGTTAATCAACGAAACATTACCTGTTCTCAATGTCAATTGTCAAGCCATGATCAAGATGCCAAATATTGTAAAATGTGCGGTACACCCTTAATGGAAAAATCTTCTTGAGATCTATAGCCAAAATTAATTTTTTATGGTATATTAGTGAACGTGAATTTTTGGATGCGTAGCTCAGTTGGATAGAGCAACCGCCTTCTAAGCGGTCGGTCACAGGTTCGAGTCCTGTCGCATCCGTTACAAATTTTAAGTTACAAATTTTAAGTTAAAAATTTTGAGCTAGGGATTTTGTAAAATACTTTTTTTTGCAAAAATAAACCTAAATATGGGATATTTTATTGTTAATTATTGATAATTTTTTGATTATTGTGTAAATACCAATGTCTCCATTCTGTTGAACTGCGAATGGCAATCCATAATAATAACATTGCAATTAAACCCCCTTCTTCTGGTGCATTGAAGGCAAAAAATACTAAAAATACGCACAGGGCATCTTCTAAACAGACGATCAAGATTGGAATGCCTCTCAATCTGAAAAACCAACCTATTTGTACTAATTTAATGACTAAGGCCAACCCTGCGCCTATTAAGCCGATCATCCATAAATATTGAAATTCAAAGTCTAATAATTTTGCCATTGTAATTGCTAAAATACTTCCGGCGATCGGGCAAAAAAGTAGTTGAAACTGTTGTAAAATCCTTTGCCCTAATAAATTTTTTGAGCCAAAAATCTCAAATAATGACCAACTGGTTAAAATTGCAATTAAAACTTGAGGATGAAAATGAGATAAGATCGGAGTTTGTGACCATAAATGATCTATATTTAATAACCCAATCACCAATAAAGGTAAGCCAATTCTCATTCCGGCGGAGGCAGAAACTGAAAGAATGGCTAATAGTTGGACGATTAGAGTTAAACTTATTTCCAATGGATACATTTCAGAAGGATACATAATAAAAATAAGGGGGGTAATCGGTTGAATAATAAGTCTACTTTATTTTAAAGTGTGTATTTTTTTGTGAAAAGTGATCATGGTAGATCTACTTAGTTTAAATTTTGTTTTGTTTTACCAAAAATAACCTTTTTTAATAGTGGTTTGTCTTTTTTCTTGATTATATTCTAACAAATATTCTAAAGCAATTGCCTCATTATTTCTGAGTATTTCTATCTGTTTTTGATCAATTTCTGTATCAGTGGATAATAAAATAACTTGATGGGAAGCATTGGGAAAATAACGCTCAACTAAATTATGACGGTGGGATGAGTCTAAACGCCCTAAAGGGGTGTCAATTGCTACGGGTAAATGTCGCCCTGAGACTCTGGCTAATCCCCATAGTAAAGAGATAGCTAATAGTTGTTTTTCTCCGGCGGATAAACGATGTTTAGGAAGTAATTTTCCTTGATGATCATAAAGAGCTAAAGTAAAATTATGATTATCAATTGTTACTCGATAAACTAAACTTGATTTGTGTAATAAATAACGAAAACAATCTGTTACTTCTTTTTCTAATTTATTTAATTTATTTAAAGTTAATCTTTCCCTAAATATTTTCAAAGTTTCTTTAACTTTATTAATTGATTGCAAAATATGTTCATCATTTTGAGTTTTTAAAACTTCCTCGGTACAGCTACTTAATTTTTTAGTTAAATCTTTAATTTTTTGAGTTAATTCCTGTTGATCTTGATGCACTCTTTCATAATCAAGTTTAATTTTTGTATGGTGTTCTTTGGCATCAATTAAAGCTTGATGTAATTCGTTATAAATTTCCGGTGCGGCCGCCCTTGCCAATTGTTTTTCATTAGCGGTAATTTCCCTTTCTAATTCTTCGATTTTTTGTTGATGAATTTGGGCTTGATTAATTTGTAAAGGTAATTGATGATCTAAAATAGTTTCTAACTGTTTAATTTCAGTTAAACTAATATTTAACCAAGGTTGAGATACTTCTTCAATATCATGATTTAAGGCCTCATTTTCTTGATCTAAAAATTGTTGAATTTTCGTAAAATCTTGGGTATTTAAAGCTAATTGATTAAGATAACATAATAATCTTTGATCTCGATCTTGTAACACTTGTTGAGCTAATTTGGCTTGGGCTGATTTAATTTCTTTTTCACCTTGAATTTTCGCTTCTTTTAATAAAGGGGTAATTAAAACTAAAGGTAAAGATCTAGAAGCTAATTTAACCAATTCATCCCTTTGTTGTTCCACCGCCTGTTCCAAGCGTTGATTATGTATTTCTAAACTACTTTTTTCTCCCGCAATTTTACCCCCTTCTAATTGAAATTTTTGCCACATTTGTTCCTCTTTTAATTGAGCATTTTCTAGGGCTTTTTTTAAGATTTCAAATTTTTGATCAACTTCAGTTTTTTCTAAAGTTAATTTCCTTAATTTTTCTTCAATTTCTTGTAAATATTTTAAGCCTTTGGCCTTACCTAAATCCTTCCGTTTACGACTAGCTAATACATCAATATCTTCATCTAATCTTTCCGCTAATTCTAAGCCTAATAAAGATTTAATTGCATTAACAACCTCCACATTTGGAACATCTTGATCGGCCAATTCTTTAACCTGTTCACCATCAAATAAAAATAAATTAGAAATCCCCAAAGGTAAGATCGTTTCAATATATTCATCCCATGTATTAACTAAATTTTTATCAGGCCAATCTTGATTTAAAACCCCTAAATTATCCTTACCTTCTTTAGTTTGATGATCCCAAAAACGAACAATTCTAAAAATATGTAATTCTTCATTAACAATTTGCTCAAATTCTAACTCAATTCTGGTTTTTTCACCTAAAGGAGTTTGATGATTAATACATTGTAATAAAAATTCATTATAACTTAAATTTCCCCTTGTAGAACATTGCGCCCTTTGTCCATATAAAGTTAAACGAATGGCATCCATTAAAGTTGTTTTGCCACCGCCATTCATCCCCCCAAATAAAATAATTGGTGGGGGATTATCCCTTGTATCTGGTGCTAATTTAATCACATTTTTGCCAAAATAAGGCCCAAAATTTTGTAAGATTAATTCACGAAAAATCATTATAAATAAGTAATAAATAAGATAATAAATAAAATGATAATAATTTTAATTTGATTTTGATTTTAACTTTTTAATTGTATTTGTTAAAATTTTGCTAAATTCCGTTATTTTTTCAATAAGTCAAGTCATAATTCTCACTCATTACTTAATACTTATCCATTAGTCAACTGTATAAAGAACAATTCGATCGCGCCCATTTTGTTTAGCTAAATAAAGAGCTTGATCAGCGAATTTAATTAAATTGTGAGGGCTATCCTCAGAAGAAGGAATGACAGAAGCCACCCCTAAACTAAGAGTTACATATTGATTGATCGGCGAAGCACAATGTTCAATCTCAAAACTTTTTATCCTTTCCCTAATTTGTTGTGCCACAAAAAAAGCCCCTTCCCCATTAGTATCAGGTAAAATAATGGCCATTTCTTCCCCCCCATAACGGGCGACTAGATCCGTAACCCTTTTCACTTCATCCTTTAAAGCCTTGGCCACCAACTTTAAACAGGTATCCCCATCCTGATGGCCGTAAGTATCATTATAAAGCTTAAAAAAATCTATATCACAAAGAATTAATGCTAAGGATAATTGTTTATTGCCCATCTGTGACCATTGTTGATCAAGGTATTCATCAAAATAACGCCGATTTGCCAGTTGAGTTAAAGCATCTAAAATAGCCATTGTTTTTAATTCTGCATTTGCGATTTCTAGTTGTTGATAAAGGTTAGATTGTTGGATTAAGCGGCGTACCCTTTGACGCAAAACAGCCCAATGAATTGGTTTACGAATAAAATCCGTAGCCCCCATTTCAAAAGCATAATCCACCGATTCCGTATCATCTAAGCCTGTGACCATTAAAATGGGAGTGCGCTCAATCGAGGCTAAAATTTGATCGGTTTGACTTAAAAGACTATGATTTTGAAAATTTTGAACTAAATCGGATTTACGGCGACTATGTTCGCTACGAATCATTTTACTGAGAATTTGACAACAAGTAAAACCATCCATGACTGGCATCATGGCATCTAATAAAATCAAATCGGGTGATTCCATTTGATAAGCTTCGATACATTCTTTCCCATTCGTAGCTTCGATCACACGATATCCTTCTTGTTTCATGCGATGAGAGATGGTCTTTCTCATGATTGGATCATCATCAGCAACAAGAATTAAAGGACGTTTTGGTTCGATAAAATTTGATTTCATTGTGAATATTGTTGTTGTTTTTTTCTGAGGATTTGATCCACGATTTGATACTCGCTTTGTAATTGTAATAATAAATCAGTAATCCCTTCTAAAATATTTTTTCTGGCTTTAGCTTCAATGGAAGCGCATAATTCAGATAATTTTAACGCTCCAAGGATAGCACTGCTAGATTTTAAAGTGTGGGCAGCATGGTATATTTTTTGTGAATCTTGATATTCTAATCCCTCTAAGAGTCCCTGAATTAAAATTACTGCATCTTCTAAATAACTATTAATAATATCAACTAATAAGTCATAGGAATCATCTCCAATCATTTCTATTAATTTTAAAAAGGCTTTTTCATCAATGCCTTTATTATAATTGATCGGGGGATCTTTAAGGCGATCATTTTTGTTATCAATTTTGGGTGGATTTTTGATTAAAGGACAATTTTTTAACACTTCAATTAATTGAGTTTCTTTAACGGGTTTACTTAAATAATCATTCATTCCAGATTCTAAACATTTTTGGCGATCGCTTGAGGTAGCGTTGGCCGTCATGGCTACAATCCAAGGATGATTAGGGTTTTTCCATTGTGATCTAATCATTAAAGTGGTGGTAATTCCGTCCATTTCTGGCATGGAAAGATCCATTAAAATTAAATCATAATTTTGACGATGTAAAGAAGCGATCGCTTCAACTCCATTACTAGCTATATCAGCTAAATAACCTAGTTTTTCTAACATTAATAAAGCGACTTTTTGATTAGTCGTATTATCTTCTACCACTAAAATTTTTAAAGGATAATTATTACTTATTGTTTGAGGAGTAGAGGGTATTAATAATGGATTATTTGGGTAATTTTGATCGGGTGCTTGAGTTTTTTGAGGATTAAATACATAATCCAACAGTTGAAAAAGGACAGTTTTTTTCAACGGTTTATGGATAAAAGCGGAAATAAATAAAGATTTTGGTTGTTCACAGATTTTATTAAAATAAATTTCGAGATCTTTTTGTTTTCGGTTTTGGGGTATTATTAAAAATAAGGGGATTGGTTGATTTAAAAATAAAGAATTTAACCGTTGAAAAAGATCTACTAATTCTGGTTCTAATTTTTCTAAATCAATCATTAATAAATCTATGTTTAAAGATGATTGATTTGCTAAGGATAAAATAAGCTCCTCTCTGGAAATAGTTTGGGTTTGAAAACCCCACTCATGAAGATTTTGAGTTAAAATTTCACGGGTGATAGAATTGTTAATTAATAAATAAATTTTTCTATTTGTAATGTTAGCAAAAAAATGATTAGTTTGTTCAAAAGAATTTTGATTTGTAACTATTTTACTAATCATGGTAAAGTAAAATTTAGTTACAATTTGATCTTGATGAAATAGTTGAGGTAGTTGTAATTGATATTCTTGCCAGTTTGGTGGGGCTTCTCCTGCTAAACAACCGTTACTTTCTACCCACATTTGCCCATCCATCACTTGGGTTAAACGCTCACAAATGGCTAATCCTAGCCCCGTGCCTCCGTATTGTCTCGTGGTGGAGGAGTCTACTTGAGAAAAGGCTTTAAATAAACGATTCATTTTGTGGGGGGGGATGCCGATCCCTGTATCACTGACACAAAAATGAATTTGAGCGATCGAGGGGGAAAGTAAAGTGTGAGTTACCCCGATTATTACTTTCCCCACGTCCGTGAATTTAACCGCATTACTCAATAAATTTAATAAAATTTGTCTTAATCTAGTTTCATCACCCAGTAAATAATTCGGAGTTTTGGGATTAATATAATAAGCTAATTCAAGATGTTTTTCGGCGGCGGGTAAGGCGACTAAATCTAAAGTGCTTTCAATGGCATGATTTAAGTCTAAAGGGTGTTTTTCTAATTCTAATTTTCCTGATTCAATTTTAGAAAAATCTAAAATATCATTAATAATATGAAGTAGGGTGTCGCCGCTATCCCGAATGGTGTTAGCGAGTTGTTCTTGTTCGGAAGATAGGGCGGTATCAAGTAATAAGCCCGTCATGCCAATAATAGCGTTCATGGGGGTGCGGATCTCATGGCTCATCGTGGCGAGAAAATCGCTTTTGGCTTGATTGGCACTATCGGCTGACTCTCGCGCCTCATTTAATTCTTGATTTTTTTGTTTTAAAGTTTGGGCTAAAAGAGTTTGTTTTTCTAAGAGTTCGGCTTGTTCGATGGCAATACCAACTTGATCGGCAATATCTTCTAATAAATTAATTTCATCTTCACTCCAATAATGGTATTTTTGACAATGATGTAAACAAATTAAACCTGTACTTTTACCTTGGGCTGAAGTACGAATCATAATCAAAGATTTAATATTATATTCTTCACAAATGGGCATTAAATCATTTACTAAACAATCATGATTAATATTATTAATAACAATGGGTTGATCTTGAATTAAAACGGTTTTAATGAGCAATTCATCACTTAAACAAAGTTCAAAATTTTTGATGGATTTTTCCCCTTCAATTAAATATTCAGCGACACAGGGTAAGGAGCAAACTTGATTATTTTGATCATAACGATAGATTAAACAACGACTAACATTAAAAACTAAACCTATTTGATCGGTAGTGGTTTTAAAAATTTCTTCAGGAACTAAAGTTGAACGAATTTTTTGAGTAATATTTTTGACTAATTTTGCCCTTATTAACTGTTTTTCTAAGGCATTTTGAGTTTCTTGACGTTCAATTTCTGAGCCAATCCACTGTGCCATTAATTTTAATAATTCTTTATCAACTGTCTTAAATTTTCGAGGGCGAGGCCGAAAACTAGAGAAGTTTAATGTGCCATAAATTTGACCATTAACTATTACTTTGATCCCTAAATAAGACTGTAATTTTAACTTTTCATAGTTAATATGTTTATGGTATTGACTATCACTAACTGATTCAAAACAAACCACATCAAAGGACTTAATTGTTTCTTGACAATAGGTATCTTTAAGATTAAAAAAATCCCCCGCTTTAACTTCAAAATTATTAATAGTTAAATAACTATTTTGAACGGTATATAAACTGTCTTTAATTTTGCTCAAAATGCCAATTTCTAATTGAAATCTTTTACAGCCCATTCTTAACATTTGATTAACTCTTTGTTCAAAACTCAAATTAGAGGAAGCTATCACTTTATATAAAGCCCGAATGGCCGCTTCATTATTGCGTAATTCCTGTTCAAATTTAATTCTTTCTGTAATATCAATTGCCACTCCTAATAAAGCATTTTCTTCAGAATTAATCGGTTTAAAAGGAATTTTTGTTGTTTGTAAAATACGAGTATTTCCATTAAGATCAGTGATACTTTCTCTATCAATTTTTTTAATTTTACCCTGCTCAATGACTTCGGGATCTACTTGATCAAATTTATAATTAGCTATCAAAGTTTTAATTTTTTCGGTTTGTTGATTAGTTAAAAGTTCTTCAACTTGAGTTTGATAAAATTGCGCTACGGCCTGATTAACTAAGATAAAATTACCCTCTTTATCTTTGGCAAAAATTAAATGGGGAACTAGATCAATTACTTGACGTAAGACTCTTTCTCTTTCTAAAATATCTAATTGAGATTTTTTTTGTTGACCAATATCTTGTACTACCATAATACCGCCACAAATTAATCCTTGATGATCGGTTAATGGTAAAGTGTGACTTAAATAAATATGGGATTTATAAATTAATTCACCAATGGTATTTTCCCCTTGCAAAGTACGCAAATATAAAGGTTGAATTTGTTGACAAACTGAGGGCGGAAAAATCAAATTAATAGATTTTCCTTCCATATCTTTTTTTAATAAACCAATTTTTTCTAAGGCACTTCCATCGGCTAAAATAATTTTTAATTGGGGATCGAAAACTAAAATTGCTCCATTGGGAAAGTTTTTAATTAAGCCTTGATAAAGTTGTTCTCGATTATAAAGTTGTTGATTAATTTGAGCTAAAGCTTGTTTTTTTCTGCTTAAAGAATCTTTTAAATTATTAATAACTTCTGTAATTTCTACGGGATCAAATACTTTTAAAAGATTACTTTGGGTTAAAATTCCTGCTAAACTTTGATCGGGATTTACTACTACTAATTTTCTAATACCTAAAGTTTCCATTTTGAGTTGAGCATTCCATAAATTTTCATCAGGATTGATCGTTTGTAGGGGAAAACTCATCACTTCTTGAGCTTGAATTTTAGCTAAATCTAATTCTAAATTATGAAATTGAACAATATCTCTTTCTGTAATAATACCTAAAGGTTGATAACAGGATTTTAAGGAACAATTATCATTACAAATAATTAAAGAACTAACTTTATGTTTAACCATTTCTTGCCCAATTTTTAACAGTGATTCTGTGGGTAAGGCGGTTAAAACATTACTAATCATTACTTCATTTACTTGTCTTAATTTTAATAAATTAACAGGTTTTAAACATTGACGGATACTTTCTCCTGTTAAAACTCCTAAAAGATTACCTTGTAGATCCACCGTTGGTAGATGACGAATTGAATTTTGTTGTAAAATTTTTAAAGCTGTTAATAAACCCGTATCTTCTGTTATACTCAGGGTAATCATTGATGTGGTCATCACATCTTTAATCAATAAATCATCTATTTTCTGTTTTTTGATCGCTAATTTTACCCTATCTCTTTCTGTAAAAATACCCTGAATAAATTTGCTTTTTTGATCGCGCACTAAGACATAACTTTTCGGTTTTTCTTGTCTCATTTGTAAAATCACATCTTTTAAAAGACAATCAGGACTTACGATCAAAGGTTCTTTGTCCAGTGCATTAAAGATTTTAGGATAAATTAGAGTATGGGTAATGTGATCTTCAACATACATAATTTTAATCTCAACAAAAAACAGAGTTAATGATTATTTTTATTCTATCATTGAAAATTAATAATGAACAATCAACAATTGATTAAAGCAACAAAATATCAAAACTTTATGTTATTTTTAATCTTTGATTGTGAACTAAAAAAATTTTTCCCTAATCTATTATCTATTGTTATTTATTAAAAGATTTTGTCTTATTTGTTGAATTAAATTATTAGATTGATTCGCCCATTGACTATTACCTTGTTGTGTATATAATTTTTTTGCTTCTTCTAACACAGATAAAGCCGCTTCTAAACGCCCTATTTTGATAAAAATTATACCTGCACCATAATAGGCATTGGCATAATTTGGGTTAGCATCTACGGCGGCACGAAAGGCATTTAAAGCATCATCAAATCTATTTTCTTGTAATAAAATTAAACCGTAACTATATTGAGCTTCTGGATAACGTGGGCTGATGGTGATAGCATTTAAAAAAGCTTCTTTGGCTTGATTAATTAACTCTTGTTCTAAATAAATTAAACCTAAATGATAGGATGATTCTGGGGCATTTGGACTTAATTGCCTTGCTAGTTGTAAATGGGTAATTGCTTGATCTAAAAGTTCTTGATCTTCATAAACTAAACCTAAATTATAATGGGCTAATCCTGATTGGGGGTCTAAACGGAGGGCATACTCTAAATACTCCATAGCCTGAGTAAAGTTAGAACCCTCATATAAAACAGCCCCTAAATTGGCATAGGCAAGGGCAAATTGGGGATCTATTTGAATGGCTTGATAAAAAGCATCGGCGGCCGGTTGCAGTTGGCCTTGTTGTCTGAGGGCTAAACCTAAATTATATTGGGCTTCCATCAGTCTGGGGTTAAGCTCGATCGCCCTTCTAAAACGTGCGATCGCCTCGGTCAAATTACCCTGCTCAATCAAATTTAAACCTTGATTAACTTGATCAAGGGCTTCATTGACGGTGGGGCGGATCACGGGTAAAGATTGAGTTATGATCAAATTAGTTTTAATTTCTCGATTTTCGGAGGATAAAATTTGATAATTGAAAGCGAGGGCTTTATTTATCTCTAATTTATGATTATAATTAGTAAATAACCAAGAAAAAATTAAAAATAAAGAAAAATTAATAAAATTAAACTTAAATAATAGTTTTTGAGGGAAAAAAGAAGGCATAAAGTTAAATTTAAAAGCAAATATTTATTAATAATTATTTTAAAAACTTTCTGACCATACCTAAAATTTCATCAGCTTTAGGAGGTTTATTTAAAAAATCATTAGCCCCCACTGTCATGGCCATTTCTCGATCTTTAGGGGTATCTCTGGCTGATAAAATGACAATTGGTGTTTGTTTAAAAACTGCCATTTTTCTTAAAGATTGACAAATATTATAACCATTCGCATTGGGCATTACCACATCTAAAAAAATAAAATCTGGTTTATCTTTTAAAAGTTGAGTCATTCCTTTTAAAGGATCTAAAATATTAATTACGTTATAACCTTGAGGTTTTAAAATTCTTTCCATCGTATTACCTACGGCTGGGCTATCATCAATACAAGCAATTTTATAGGTTTTTTGTGCTATTTGTAAAATAGTTTGTTCCCCCGTTACTGGTTGAATTTTAGCTTGGGGTAAAGTAATAGATATATCGGGTAATTTTTTAAATTGTAAGAGTTTTTTTTGCACTAAAGGAATTAAACTTTTAGTTAAAACTACAACGGATTTTTGAGTTTTTAAACTTAGATCCCATAATGTAAATTGGCCATTTAAAAATTGACCTAAACCACCCATGGCCGTGGGGGGAATTTGTTGTTGCACAAAAGGAGCTAAATTGGGGTTAAGTTTGGCTAAACCAGCCATTTGCCACTGTTGATATAATTGTAATCCTTTGACTAAACTTGGCTTGATTTCTTCAGAAGAAAGAGCCATTTGTAAAGTAATTTTAGAAGTGGGGGGATCTCCGGCTTTCCACTGCATTTTTAAATCAGAATATTGAGCTAGATCAAAGAAAAATTCTTGAGCTATATTAAAAAGAGTTAACTTTGCTTCTTTGAGGGTAATTTCTTTTTTAATTAAACCTTGTACTAATAATTGAGTTGGCCAAAGATGATCACTTTTGAAAATAGAAGTATCTTTATTTAATTTTGGACAAAATTGTTTAAAAGCTCTTTCCCAACGTCTATTTTGATGTTCGCCTCCCGTGACGTAGAGCAGTCTTCCGCCGATTATATGAATTTGTGCAATTTCCGTACTATTATTACTTAAAACCAATGTACCTGTCATTTGTTTTTGGCTTAAGGCGTTAAGTTGTTGTGCTAACTTGGTCAGAAAATTAGATGAGGGGGCGGTCATAATGGTTTTCTTTAATTAATAATCATCTATCTGTTTTTTATTTTACTCTCAATTGTCAATTTTGTGATAAGAGATTATTTTATTTTTATTTTTTGGGTTGAACATACCAAGTTAATTTAATTTCTGTCATAGTATAATTAAATTTTTAATATTTTTTGTGATTAAACCAATGGATTCTACAACTTTCTTTATTATCGGTATTTCTGTAGTTGTGATTGCTTTTACTGGCTATGCTATTTATATCGCTTTTGGGCCTCCCTCCGCTGAGTTAGAAGACCCCTTTGAGGAACACGAAGACTAAAACAGTGACCAGTTATCAGTCAACAGTAAGTATAAAGTTAAAAGTTAACCAGTGACCAATAACAAATGAACAAAAAGCAGAAATTTTACAAAATTATTCTGATCGTTTAACTAAAATTTAAAAAAAAAGCATTAATGTAGGAGAATTTTAAATGAATAAAATACAAGTTATTGGAGGCGGTTTAGCCGGAACTGAAGCCGCTTGGCAGATCGCCCAAGCAGGTATTCCCGTTGTTTTACACGAAATGCGGCCGGTGAAAACTAGCCCCGCCCATCATAGTGAGTATTTAGCCGAATTAGTTTGTAGTAATTCTTTCGGAGCAATGGCTACTGATCGAGCTTCGGGCTTACTCCATGAAGAACTAAGACGACTTGACTCAATTATTATCAAAACCGCCGATCAATATGCCGTTCCAGCCGGAGGAGCATTAGCGGTCGATCGGGGAATATTCAGTCAAAAATTAACAGAAATATTAGAAAATCATCCCTTAATTGAATTAAAAAGAAATGAAATTAAATCTATTCCAACTGAGGGAATCGTAGTTTTAACCACTGGCCCCCTCACCAGTGAAGCCCTAACCCAAGATTTACAAAGGTTTACAGGCTTAGAATATATGAGCTTTTTTGATGCGGCCAGCCCCATTATTGTGGGCGACTCCATTAATAAAGAGATCGCTTTCCTTGCTTCCCGTTATGACAAGGGGGAGGCCGCTTATTTGAATTGCCCCATGAATAAGGAGCAATATCTACATTTTTGGCAAGAACTGTGTCAGGCTCAACAGGCTGAATTGAAGGATTTTGATCGGGAAACGGCCAAATTTTTTGAGGGTTGTTTACCCATTGAAGAATTAGCCCAAAGGGGTGAAGATACCATGCGTTACGGGCCTTTAAAGCCTGTGGGCTTATTTGATAGCCGTTTAGGGGATTTTCGTGAGCCTGAAAATAAAGCTAAACGCCCCTATGCCGTAGTACAGTTAAGACAAGAGGATAAGGCCGGTCAACTCTGGAATATGGTGGGTTTTCAAACTAATTTGCGTTGGGGTGAACAAAAAAGAGTTTTCCGACTAATCCTAGGGTTAGAAAACGCTGAATTTGTCAGAATGGGGGTAATGCACCGCAATACTTTTATTAATTCACCTGAGCTTTTAGAGCCTACCTTACAGTTTAAAAACAGAGGAAGTTTACTGGCGGCCGGGCAGTTGATCGGTACGGAAGGTTATACAGCGGCCACGGCAGGGGGTTGGTTAGCGGGAACAAATGCGGCCAGAGTGGCTTTAGGATTAAAACCTTTAATCTTACCAGAAACTACCATGATGGGCGCTTTATTTAACTTTATTAGTTCGGCCGATGCTAAACATTTTCAACCTATGCCTCCTAATTTTGGCATAATTCCTCAGTTAGAAAAGAAAATTAGAAATAAACAAGAGCGTTATGGTATTTATCGAGATCGCTCTTTTGCTGATTTAGAAAAATTAGTAATTAAGTAATTATGATTTTTACCTAATTACTAATCATTAAAATTAGTCTTTTTTCTTTTGTTTTTTTTGCTCTTTTTTTGCCTTGTCAGCCTCTTTCTTTTTGCGCTCTTTTTCGGCTTTTTTCTTATTTTTTTCAGCCTCTAAAACTTGCTGTTTTTCCTTCTGTTGTTCTTCGGCAATTTTAGCTAAATAATAATGATAATCACCTTGATATTCAATTAATTCTCCATCTCTAATTTCCACTATTTTATTGGCAACTTGAGAAATAAAATAACGATCATGACCTACTAAAATGACACTGCCTTCATATTCTTGTAAAGCATTTTCTAACATTTCTTTAGCCGGAATATCTAAATGATTAGTCGGTTCATCTAATATTAAAACATTAGCAGGAGTTAATAACATTTTTGCTAAAGCCAGTCTAGCTTTTTCCCCACCACTTAAAGACTCTACCTGTTTAAAAACCGTTTCACCACTGAATAAAAATTTACCTAATAACGCTCTAATTTCCTCATTTTTCCATTCTGGAACTTGCTCTTGGATAGTCTCAAAGACTGTTTTAGTTAAGTCTAAAGCCTCGGCCTGATTTTGTTCAAAATAACCCGGAACAATGTTATGTTGCCCTAAATTAACAATTCCTTCCTCCGGTTTTTCTGCCCCCATAATCATTTTTAATAAAGTAGATTTTCCTGCCCCATTATGACCTAAAATTGCAATCTTTTCGCCCCTTTCAATTACTAAATTAGCATCTAAAAATAAAATTTTATCTTCATAAGTATGGGATAAATTCTTAATAACTACTACCTCACGCCCACTACGAGGAGCAGGAGGAAAATGAAATTTTAAAGTTCTCACATCAGAGATCGGAGCGTCAATTTTTTCAATTTTTTCGATCATTTTTTCCCTACTTTTCGCTTGAGTGCTACGGGTAGCACTGGCACGGAAACGATCGATAAATTGTTGTTGTTTTTCTAATTCTTTTTGTTGCCTTTCAAAAGCACTCAATTGAGAAAGTTTATTTTCTTCTTTTTGTTCAAGATAACTAGAATAATTGCCTAAATAAGTAGTAGAAATTCCCCTTTCCGTTTCTACAATTTTAGTACATAAACGGTCTAAAAATTCCCGATCATGGGAAATAATTACCATCGGAGTTGTTAAAGATTTTAAATAATTTTCTAACCATTCGATCGTATCTAAATCTAAATGATTGGTAGGCTCATCTAATAATAGTAAATCGGGAGTTTGTAATAAAATTTTACCCAAACTCATGCGCATTTGCCAACCACCACTAAAACTACTTACCAGTTGATCTCCATTCTCAGAAGAAAACCCCATTTCTGGCAAAATTTTCTCAATTTGTGTTTCTAAATTATAGCCATCTAAAGCTTCAAATTGTCGTTGTAATTTATCTAATTTATGAATTAATTTATCTAATTCTTCAGGATGACTTGCATATTTTTCCATTAAATGATGGACTTTTTCTGTTTTTAAATGAATCTCATTTGCTTCTTCAAAAACAGTCCAAAATTCCTCTCTAACGGTACGATTAGGATCAACTTCAAATTCTTGAGTTAAATAGGCAATTTTTAAACTAGAAGGGCGTATAACTGAGCCACTGGTGGGTTCTACCTCTCCCATAATTATTTTTAATTGGGTAGATTTTCCCGCACCATTTACCCCAACCAAACCAACTCTTTCCCCTGCTTTTACTTCCCATGTAACATCTTTTAAAACTTCATCAGTATTATAGATTTTACAAATATTTTCTAAACGTAGCATTTGTTTAATTAATCCTCAATTTTTAACATAATTATTATATCATTAACTGGTTACTTTTCCTCTCAATGATCAACTGTCAATTATTAACTGTCAATTGATAAAGCTTCTTTAATTTTTAATTCTAAGCGTTGAGCTAAATTAATAATATCATCTAAACGAGCGATTTGTTTAATCCATTTTTGAGGGATATTTTCTTGCCCATAATAAATTCCTGCTAAACCCCCTGTTAGCGCCCCAACTGTATCAGTATCTTCTCCTAAATTAACAGCACTTAACACGGTTTTTTCATAATTATTATGCTTTAAAAAGCACCATAAAGAAGCTTCTAATGTATTAATAACATAGCCACTAGATTTAATTGAATCTATTGATAATTGATCAATATTTCCTGACATAATTCTATCAAATTTATTAAGATAACTAATAAATGGATCAGCCTGATAAATTTTACTTATTTTTTCAATTCCTTGATGATAGGCCTTTAAAGGATTATTTCCCTCTAATAAACTAATAGCTATACTAATATAAATTCCGCAGGACATTTGAGAAATAATATGACCATGAGTGACGGAAGAAACATCATGAGTAATAGCAATTAATTCATTAAAATCTGTTAATTGATAACAAAAAGCAAGGGGTAAAATTCGCATTAAAGATCCATTGCCATTATCTCTTTCCCCATGACCTCCCGCCTCTAATGGTGAGACTTTATTAATTAAATTACGAATAGCTTTACCCGTAGCATAACCAATATCAAAAACCCTGTTATGGGGTGTCCAGAAATTAAATTGATACCACTGACAAAAATAATCAGCTAAAGTTTGAAAAAGGGATTCACTTAATAATTTTTCACTTAAAGCTTGGGCTAAACAAAATGTTAAAGAACTATCATCAGACCATGTGCCGGCCGGTTGATTATGACTGCCATAACCTCTCATTGTTTTGACTGGATTTAATTGTAATTCATTACGGGTGAAAAATTCAACAGGAACACCTAAAGCATCCCCTACTGCTACCCCAAGCAACCCTGATAAAATAGGCGAATTATTATTAATTAAAATCATACTTACTCAACAGAAAATAGTTCTTGTAATCAAAAAAAATAATCTTAAATTTAATTTTAATCTATTTTTTGACTTGTAAATTGTTAATGATTTCAACTAATACGCCGATACTAACGACCCTTAGCCCTTGAAGAAAAAGGGTTTAGGGGGTGAGGACAAAATTTTAACCCATCAGGATTATAAATAAATTATCATTAGTTTAGCTAATACTTATCAGAATATACCTGACAATTCGACCAATACCTGTTAATGTAAAGAAATATAAAGTTATGTTTTATTTTATTAATTAAAGGGTAACGCAGAAACCATGACAAGCTCAATCGTGTTTCCTTGTAATGTTTTTAATGATCAAGACCAACCTCATAATGTTAATACCTTAGAGAAAGTGATTATTTATTGTGATTTTGACGGGCCTATTGTAGATGTATCTGATCGTTATTATGACACCTATCGTCATGCCCTCAGCCAAACCCAAACTTTTTATCAAAGTCATGGTCAGGCCTTATATATTACCCCTTTATCAAAAAATCAATTTTGGCAGTTGAAAAAAGATCGAGTATCTGATATTGAAATTGCTATGAGATCGGGCTTAGAAGAAGAAGAAATTACCTTCTTTTTAGATTTTGTGCGTAACATTGTTAACCATCCTTTACTATTAAAAAAAGATAAGCTTCAGCCTTGTGTTAACTGGGCTTTAGCCTTACTTCATTCTAAAGGTGCTAAATTAGTTTTAGTAACTTTAAGATGTAATGATCAAGTAGAAGAAATCCTCAATAATTACGGTTTAAAACGCCTTTTTAGTGGCATTTATGGCAGTAAAGATCATAATGCGGCCTATCAAAATAATTCTACGATTAAATCTCAATTATTAAAAGAGGCCATCGCTAATTTTGGCCGAGACAATGCCTATATGATCGGAGATACAGAAGCCGATATTTTAGCCGCTCAAGATCGGGGTATTCCAGTCATAGCTTTAACTTGTGGCATTCGCAGTCAAGGTTATTTACAACAATTTAAACCCGATCAAATTCATCCCGATTTATTATACACAGCACGTCATTTATCGGTTAAAATTTAGACAGTTTATGCTATCTAAAAAATAACCGATTATTCATAATTAGGTCGTAAAATTATGTTTGACAAAATTCTGGCTAGTGTGGGCATTGGTTCGGCTAAAGTAGATACTCGTTTACGTCATCATTCTTTCTATCATGGACAAATTATCGAGGGAGAAATTCACATTCAGGGCGGAAAAATTCAACAACAAATTGAAGATATTTATTTATCTTTAATTACTACTTATAAACAAGAAAGTAATGATTCTACTCTTACCCTAGAATGTGAATTAATCAAACAACATTTATCCGATTGTTTTTCCCTACAACCTCATCAACAAAAAGTCCTTCCTTTTAGTTTAAAAATACCAGATCAAACCCCTTTAACAATTAATCGTCAACCCGTTTATTTAAGAACAGGTTTAGGTATTAGTTTCGCCATTGATCCCACTGATAAAGATTACTTAGAAATTAAACCCCATCCCCTAATGCAATTATTTTTTAATGGGTTAGATCAATTGGGTTTTAAATTAAAATCTTGCGAATGTGAATATAATCGTTATAATTATCAAAAACGTCAATTTATTCAAGAATTTGAATTTTATCCATTAGGTAAATATCGAAGTCATTTAGACGAATTAGAAGTTATTTTTGATTTAACAGGAAATAATTTGAATGTATTATTAGAAATCGATCGTAAAGCTAAAGGTTTTAAAAGTTTAATGGCCGAAGCCTTTGATTTAGATGAATCTCATGTTAAATTTTCCATGACAAGTTATGATTTAGAAATGCCTTTTGAATCCTTTAAACATAAGTTAGAAAATTTTATAGATCAATATATATAATTATCAAAAAAAGACAGGTTTAAAACCTGTCTTTAGATCATTTTAAAAATCAATTTTGATCTTAAAATTCGCCACCTGCGGCCTGTACTTTTTCTACTTGTTTTTTCTTCAAGACAAGTAAAAGTTGAGTTAACATAATACCGCCCACAAAAGCCATTAAGCCTTTAATGCGATCGGGGTTTTGTAAAACTACTTCAACGTCTTTTTGACCAAAACCACCCACATTGGGATTATTGGTTAAAGCGTCTCCCGCAGTTACTTCTTGACCTTCTGAGACGATTAACTCAGGGCCGGCCGCAATGGTGTCGGTAACTGTGCCATTCTCAGTATTTAAAGTTACGGTATAACCGCCACCATCAACAGGAGCGATCGCTGTGATCGTGCCACTAGCAGAAGCTTTAAACACATTATTATTACTTAAATCACCAGTGGGATAAACTTGACCACGGCCACGGTTAGCGCCTAAATGGACAGAATATTTACCATAGTGAATATTTTTATCCGTAGCCGGATCGGGAGCTAACACAGGGAAAACGATCTCTTGATGTTCATCCCCAGGGAGCGGCCCAATAATGACTACATTTTCTTGATCTTCACGATAGGATTGGAAATAAAGACCCTCTGTTTTTTCCTTCATTTCTTCAGGAATACGGTCAGCCGGAGCGATTTTAAAACCTTCAGGTAACATTAAAACTGCACCCACGTTTAAACCGCCTTTTGAACCATCGGCTAACACCTGTTGACTATCTAAGTCATAGGGGATTTTGACCACTGCTTCAAAAACGCTATTGGGTAAAACTGACTGAGGTATTTCCACTTCAGCAGGTTTTTGGGCAAGGTGACAGTTAGCACAAACGATTCTACCAGTGGCTTCTCTGGGGGTTTCGGGAGCGGTTGCTTGCGCCCAAAAAGGATAAGCACTAGCAGACTGGGGAAGGGTTAGATCTGTCAGGAAAAAAAGGGTAAAAGTAGCAACGGTTAAGAGTAAAACTTGAGTTGTCCAACGCTTTACTGCTTGGCCGATCGTACTTAAAGTGTTTGTTCTCATCTCTAAGTTAAAAAATTACAATTCAAAATTCAAATTAATGACCAATTTTTAAATGACCACTGGTAACTGATCACTGGTCACTGTTTAAGCCCACCAAGGGTCTTCATTAGTACGGAAATCGGTTTCAGTCCAAGGGGTGAAGACAACTTTATCATCTTCAGTTGTATCAGCATGAACTAGGGCTAAAGAAAGGGGCGCAGGGCCTCTAACTACTTTACCTGTGTCATCGTACTGAGAACCGTGACAAGGACACATAAATTTGTTTTCACTGGCGTTCCAAGGTACAACACAACCAAGGTGAGTACAAACGGCATTGATGCCATAGTTAGCAATGGTTTGATCTCCCTGTACTACAAGGTAGGTGGGATCACCTTTTAAACCTTGAGCTAAGGTGCGATCGCCCGCTTTATGAGAAGCAAGAAACTCACTAACAATCACATCATTACCAAGGGCATCTTTAGCGGTTAAACCGCCACCTGCACCACCACTAGAGGGGGGAATAAAATATTTAACTACAGGGTATAAAGCCCCTAAAGCTACACCACTAGCAGCGCCAAAGGTCAATAAATTTAAAAATTGACGACGACCGAGATCGGGAACATCGGCAGATCCAGAAAATTGAGTCATAATGAGATATTTAATTACGATTCTTTTTTTAAACTGTTCAGGGAACAAGTTTATTTAGGTTACTAAGAAAATAAGTATAAAGTAAAAGCAAGTACCTTTGATCACGACTTTTTTCTGAAGTGGCTTAAACCCGACCAAAATCAACAAGTTTGCTGATTTTCTGATTAACTTACGCTTTCACCATCATTCTTCTAGTTAATCATCTGTCACAATTAAAGATAATCCTTCTTTCGCAATAATTCCATTCGGAAAGGCTTGGGCTACCTCAACGGCAACATGATCAAGAAAATCATCATTATGTAAGGGATCGTGATGAAAAATTACCAATTTTTTAACGTCTGCTTTTTGTGCAATTTTGACTGCTTCTTGCCAAGTGGAATGCCCCCAGCCTACTTTACTAGAGGTTTTTGAGTAATATTCTTCATCCGTATAGGTGGCATCAATGATCATCACATCGGCCTGATGTGCTAATTTTAAAACATTTTGATCAAAGCGATCGGCAAAATGTTCCGTATCCGTCACATAAGCCACTGATAAGTTTTGCCAATCAATTTTATAGCCTACTGCTTCTCCGGGATGATTTAAAAGATAATTTTGAATAGTAATGTCCCCAATTTTAACGGTTTCTTCAATTTTTAAATTACGGAAATTAAGTTGAGATTGCATAATTTGTAGCGGTACGGGAAAATTAGGGTGTAACATTTGATCATGTAAACGCTGTTCAATGGTTGCACCGTCTGGGCTAGGAACTCCATAAATATGAAAGGTATTTCCCTGAATAAAGGCAGGGACGAAAAAAGGAAAACCCTGAATATGATCCCAATGGGAATGGGTAAAAAATAGATGCGCCGTCACGGGTAACTGGGATAATAATGATTGTCCTAAAACTCTAATGCCTGTTCCTCCATCAAATATTAAACGCTCATTGCCTACTTTCATCTCTACACAGGGCGTATTACCGCCATAACGCACGGTTTCTGAACCCGGACAGGGGATGCTTCCCCGTACTCCCCAAAAAGTAATTTGCAGTTGGTTAGACATATTTATTTTAATTATTAATTATTATTTATTAATTATTATTTATTAATTATTATTCGTTATTCTTAACAAGGCTTTGAGTCTCTTTTAACAACTAATTAATCTGTTTTAGAATTCTTATATTTATCAATTATAAAACTTATTTCACCAAGCAGATGTGATTTTCGTCACAACTAAATCAAAAAAATGGTCACTGGTTACTGGTTACTGGTTAGTGATCACCGTTTAAGGTGCTTTATAGGTTATTTCTTGAATTTGTCCGGGTTGGCCTAATTTTTGAGCTTGTTGATCATTTAAGGCGACTAACACCCCCCCTGCATTACCTGTGCGTAAGGTTAATTCTTGTTTGGCGCTCCAAGTGCGGTTAGTGCCTTTAGGTAATTCTCCTTTAAATGTAGTTTTGCCATCTACTACGACTTCTAACCATGATTGATCTTCAAGTTCAATTTTAACACTCAAATTTTCTGGATGATTGGCAATATTTTGAGCTAAAGATTGATTATGATCGTTAGAAGCAATGGAAATACCTTTATTTTCAATTAATGATCTTTCTAAGGCGGTGGATAAACCTTTAACGGAAAGGGCTACCACTAGGATATAAAATACATATAAATGAATAGTTTTAAGTTGAAAAACTGGTAATTGCCATTTATTTTGAGTGTCTAAAATGGTGCTACTAGACTCCATCGGAAACCTTTGTGATAGTTCGATCGCATCTAAGTCTAATATTTCCGCAAAACGCCGAATAAAACCTTGGGTATAAATGCCAGGGGGTAAACTGTCTAAATGTCCTTTTTCGATGGCTTTTAAAAGGCGTTGTGAGATGCAAGTTTGTTCAGCAATGACACTGAGGGAGAGTTTTTTTTCGGTACGAGTTTGCTGGAGAATTAAACCAATTTCTCGCAGTGCCGTTTGTTGTTGTTGTTTAAAACTAGGTTTTTTGTTTTTTTGGGTTTTAAATAGGTTAAGCATAATCTTTTGAGTAGTTTTCAATAGTAAAAAATCAAAGTTTTAAAAGTAATAATCAACAATAAAAGTTAAATTTAAAAAAAAAATAATAATAAATATAATTAAGATGTCTTGACTTTAAGTTGCTGTAATTCACGAAATGTTAACTTACGATATTTTCCTTTGGGAAGGGATGAACCATTTTCTAATTTTAATTTTATATCTCCAATTGCTTGGCGATGGAGTTGTAAAACTTCAAAGCCAAATTGTTCTGCTATTCTTCTAATTTGACGGTTTTTTCCTTCCGTGAGGATAATTTCTAAGTCTGTTTGAGTTTGAGAGCGTTTTATTAGACTGATCTGGGCGGGTAAAGTTTTTTCTCCATCTAAGATCACCCCTTCACTCCATTGTTTGATCATGGCATTGGGAAAATGCCCCTTTAAACGTACATCATAGACTTTTGGTAGATGATAACGGGGATGGGTTAAACTTAGGGTTAACTCCCCATCATTAGTTAAGATTAATGCACCTGTTGATTTGGCATCAAGTCGGCCAATGGGGTGTATTCCCGTACCTTTTTTAAGGTGGGGGGGTAATAAGTCAAGCACAGTGGTACGATCTTGGGGATCATAACAAGTGGATAAAACTCCTTTTGGTTTATTCAATAGCAAATAGAGATGATCAGGGCGATCTTTTGGTTGAATGACTTGGCCATCTACTTCTAAACGATCGAGTCTAATGTCTACGGTTTGACCTAATTTTACTAAATTACCATTGAGTCGCACCCGTCCGTCCAGAATCATTTTTTCTGCTTGACGACGAGAGGCGATCCCCCATTGTGATAGAATTTTCTGAACCCTTTGTGCCATAAGGCTTTATTTGAGATTTGAGTTTAGATAAGGTTAAGGTTGATTGGAATTGATTACATAAATTGTGATCAACTATGTACAAATATTACAAGAAGTAACGAACAAATGGTAAATTTTCTTATAAGAATAAGTAATATGATAAGTAATCTTACCTAGCTATTTTTGATTATAACATTCCTCTGAATTATCGGTAATATGACGAAAACTAAAGTTCAAAGTAAAATTATTGCTTCGGTGTTGTCTCCGGCCATTAAATTATATTTGCGATCGCAAGTTGACCAAGTGGAAGGCTTAGAAATTAAAATTAAGGGGGGAGATAGCCAAATATTAAGGGGGCATATTCCCGAAGTTTCTTTAATGGCACAGCGTGCTATTTATCAGGGTTTATTTTTATCCCAAGTTCAAGTAACGGGGGAAAATATTAAAATTAATTTAGGTCAAGTCTTAAAGGGTAAGGCTTTGAGACTATTAGAACCGATTTTTATTGCGGGGAAAATCACTTTAGAAAAAAATGATTTACAAGCATCTTTAGCTTCTTCTTTGTTAAGTAGTGGTTTAAAAGACCTTCTTACTTTATTATTAAAACAAAAAGAAATTGATAATCCAGAGGAAATATTAAGAAATTATGACATTACATGGGAAGAAGTAAATTTTCAATCAGATCTAGTTAGTTTAAAAGGAATTTTAAAAGATGATCAACAGGAAATTTTCCCGATCCATTTATCCACAGGTTTGAGTTTAATAGATAAACAAATTTTATCATTAAATAGTTTAAAAGTTGAGGCTCAACCTGAACATTTTAGGGTTAATTTAAGTGATTTTCAAGTTGATTTAGGAGAGGAAGTAGAGATTAATCATTTAAAATTAGATCACAGTCAACTTTCTTGTCATGGTAAATTAACTGTTAAACCTGATTAAGTTATTTGTTATTTATTAATTATCCATTATTTATTATTCATTAATTAAACATGAGTGCAGAAATTATTTGTGTGGGAACGGAATTATTATTAGGTGATATTCTTAATAGTAATCTTCAATATTTAGGTCAACAATTGGCAATTTTAGGTATTCCCCATTATTATCAAACCGTAGTAGGTGATAATCTTGAAAGGGTCAAAAATGCCATTGACATAGCCCTTGGCCGTTCTTCGATTTTGATTTTTACCGGAGGGCTAGGCCCTACCCCAGACGATCTCACCACTGAGGCGATCGCCGCCTATTTTGAGAGTCCTTTAATTGAAAAAAGCGAAATTATAGAGGATATGAAGGCTAAATTTGCGAAAAGAGGCAGAGAATTAGCCTCAAATAATTATAAACAAGCCTTAATTCCTGAAGGTGCAACCATTTTACCCAATCCCACTGGAACAGCCCCTGGGATCATTTGGCAACCGAGGGAAAATGTGAGTATTCTAACTTTTCCAGGTGTTCCGAGTGAAATGTATCGAATGTGGCAAGAAACGGCCATCCCCTACCTGAAAAGTCAAGGCTGGGGTCAAGAAATGATTTACTCTCAAATGTTGAGATTTTGGGGCATTGGTGAATCTAATTTAGCTCTGAAAGTTAATCATTTATTTAACTTAAATAATCCGATGGTTGCACCTTATGCCTCTAAAGGTGAAGTGCGTTTAAGAGTTTCTAGTAAAGCAAAATCAGAGGATGAAGCCTTTAATTTAATAAATCCCGTAGTCAAAGAAATTAAAGATATAGCCGGAGAAGATTATTTCGGTTGTGATAATGATACTTTAGCCTCAGTAGTTGGGGGATTATTAAAAGCAAAAAATCAAACTTTAAGTGTGGCGGAATCCTGTACAGGGGGCGGCTTAGGCTCGATGATTACCTCTGTTTCCGGCAGTTCAGCTTATTTTAAAGGGGGGATAATTGCCTACGATAATCAGGTTAAAATGTCAGTTTTAGGAGTCTCTGAAAACTCATTAAATCAATTTGGGGCGGTGAGTCATCAAGTGGCACAGGAAATGGCTCAAGGGGTGCAAAAATGCTTAAATACGGATTGGAGTATTAGTATTACAGGGATAGCTGGGCCGGAAGGTGGAACGCCGGAAAAGCCCATTGGCCTAGTTTATATTGCCATCGCCCATCGGGATCATCCTGTTTCGAGTGTGGAATACCGTCTGGGAGATGAAAGGGGAAGGGATTTAATTCGCCATTTTAGCACTTGTTACGGGTTAGATCAATTAAGACGAAAATTGTTAAACATTTGATGTAACTGTAAGCTGTAACCCTCTCAGATAGGGAGAGGGTCTTTTTTTTTCTAATATTAAATTAAGGCTTCAAATTCGTTTCTTAAACATTCCACATTCGCAATTCTAGCAACAATAATATTTTCACTGCTATTTTCCATTGATTCTAATTGATGTTTGACCTCTTGAATATTACTCGAATGTTTTAACCAAAAATTAATCATAGTATTCACCACATCATCCCAATTCCAGTTAGGCTTATGGGGGATTAATTCTGTTGATTGAATAAACCCATCTAAAGTACAATAATAACTTCCTAAATAAGCTTTACTGCGATTAGGATTTTGCTCAAACATTTGTTGATAATTAAAAAAAGTTAAAATAGGAGCAATTCCTAATATTTCAAAATTATAGGACATAGTAACATCTCTCCAATAATTAATCACACAACAATTAAAGTATTGATATAAATATAACAATATTTTTGACAAAAGATGTAAAATTTTACACAATTTGTTAGATCTTTTTTTAGCACTCAATCTTGAGGAGTGCTAATTTTAACTATGATAAAAAACGCTCAGTTATTTGGGATAATTGTTCAATTGCTTCAGCTGAATTATCGGCTAATTGTGCAAATTCAATGAAACGATTTAACTCTTTTTTTAATAAGTTTTTTTCTACTTCCCACGTTAAGCGATCTAAGTCGGGGGGCATGACAATCATATCAAATAATTTGGCTTTTTCTTTATCAGGATGAGGTCTTAAAATGCGGCCTCTACGTTGAATAAATTGACGTGGATTACCCGTACTTGCTAAAATAACTGCATTTTTAATAATGGGAATATCTACCCCTTCATCTAAACATTTAATCGCTACTAAACCCTGTAATTCTCCTTTTTCAAATTGTTGTCTTAATTTTTCCCTTTGCTCTAGGGGGGTTTCGGCGGTATAAGTATTAACTCGATAGCCTAATTCTGCTCCTAAAATACGGGTTACAGCCTCAACTTGTTTTGAATAGTCTTGATTATAATTATCTACATTTCCATCACCACAGTAGAATAAAGTATGACTTTTTAATTGATATTTTAGCATTAATTCTTTCAGGGCGATCAGTTTATTTTTAGCTACACTAATTAAACGACTTCTTCTCATTAATAAGGCCGTTAAACTTTCATTATTATTAAGATTATTATTTTGAGCTAATGCCCATCCAATTCTTTTAGTCAGTTTAGCATATAAAAATGATTCATCTTCTGTTAAATTAACAAAAATGGGATAGTATAAATATTGGGCTAATGCTCCTTTTTCAATGGCATCTTTTAAGGTAAATTCAGGTTGTAAAACTTGGCCAAAATAGTTAAAAATTAAATCCGTTCCTTCTTCATCAAAATAGCGATCAGGGGTGGCAGAAAGGGCTAATCTTAATCCGATTTGACGGGGAAGACAACTTTCTAAACGGGGAGAGCCTAAATGATGAACTTCATCGCCAACTATTAAAGATTTTTCAGGAAAAAATTTAAGTTGAGATTGAAAACCATCCGTAATAAATGTTGAATTAGTGGTTATAATAGTAATAAATGCTTGATTTTTGGCTCGAATATTATATAATTGATTAGAAAGAATATTTTGCCAACTTTGCACATTCTCAAAGGCTAAAATTGGCATTAAATTAAACTTTTGACATTCTTTTTCCCATTGAGTAACTAAATGACGATAGGGACAAATTACTAATAATAATTCTAAACCTATTTGTTGATAAAGTTCGGTCATAATAGCTAAAGCGGTGATAGTTTTACCGCTACCCGTAGCCATTTTTAATGTGCCTCTGCCTTTATTTTTAAACCAATTTAAAACCGCCTGATGTTGATAGTCTCTTAGTTTAAGATTATTAGGTAAATTAGGAATATTTGAGGAGAAAATAGCATAAGAATTACTTATTTCTTTAACGGAAAAATGTAATTTTTTCTCTGGGAATAAATAGTTATGTTTTTGACAATAAACATCAATAATTTTTGACCAATTAAGATTATTTAGATTTAAGATTTGTGGCTGGTTATTCATCTTATTGTTAAAAATTTTCTTAAAATAATACAGAGCAGGTTTTGACCTTAATTAATCAATTATCAATTGTCCATTGTCCGTTGTCAATTGATAAAAATAATTATCTTAACTGAAAATTACCGCTTTTATGTACTAAAGTTACCAAAACTGTTATAATGACTAAATAATCAGATAAAATCTACTGCTACAATCATTAATCTTAATATAGAGTTTTTTATCTATTGATTACAAAAATATTCAATTATATTTATTGTTAAATCTAAATTAATTATGAACTGGAATCCTTCTCTTATTGAAAATAAAATCGGTCTTCAATTTAAAAATAATAAACTTTTAAGACTAGCTTTAATTCATCCTTCATACGCTATCCAAATTAATGAACCTGAAGAAGACAATGAGCGTTTAGCTTTTTTAGGAAAAGCAGTTTTAAATTTAACAACTGTCAATTATTTATATCAAAATTGTCCCTATTTAAGTATTACAAAATGGTCTCAATTACAAGAAAAAATTGCTGATGAAGAAAGGTTAACTAAAATCTGGTTTAATTTAGGTTTAGGGGAAAGTTATCCCTTTTTAGGATTAAAAGAAGATCGTTATACTTTAAAACAAAAAAAGAAAATTATTTTTACTGATGCCTTGTTTGCTTTAATCGGTTCAATTTATATAGATCGGGGTTTTAATCAAGTTCAAACATGGGTTAATAAAAAGTTAATTGAACCTTTATTACAAGCTCATTTGAAAAAAGATCAGGAAAGAATTACCCCAGATAAACAGTTAGAATATTTGGGTTCAATGTTATTAAAAGCGATTTGTGCCGAGGTTGTGTATAGGAATTTGCCTTATGTTAGTGTTAAATATTTAACTAATTTAACCAAAAATATTCAATCTAAATCTCAACAGGATTATTATTTTCAAGAATTAAATGAAAAAGATTGGAATTTAGTTAATCCTGATTTAAAAGATACGATCAAAAAATCTTTTAAAAGTTTTTTAGGGGCGATTTATTTACATTTTAATGTTAAGAGTAATTATAAAAAATATAATGTGAAAAAAGAACAACAAATTAAATATACCGTCACGGAAACAAAAGAATGGTTTGAGGAAAAATTTATCGATCGAGAAGAACTTTTAAAAGAAGGAATTACTTTACTTTTAAAAGATGAAAAACCGCAAAAATGGATTATTCGTTATGTGATGGGTTATGAAAGTAATAAATATCAAGAGGGTAGAGAAAAATTCCACGAATTGATCAATCAAAATTAATATTTGATGTTAATTTTCTCTTGTCAATTGTCAATTGTCAACTGATTAATGGTATCTTAAACTAATAAAGATAAAATAATTTTAAAAGGAGCTATTCAATAAATATGGCACAGGATAACAAAAATACTGTGATTATTACAGGCACGACTTCAGGTGTGGGTTTATATGCGGCCAAAGCCTTTGCCAATCGGGGCAACTGGCACATTATTATGGCTTGTCGAGATGTGGAAAAAATGAAAAAAACCGCTAAAGAAGTCGGTATTCCCGAAGATACTTACACTATTATTCACCTTGATTTAGGAAGTTTACTGAGTGTGAGAACTTTTGTGGCTGATTTTCGCGCCACAGGCAGAACCTTAGAGGCTGTAGTCTGTAACGCCGCCATTTATATGCCTTTATTGAAAGAACCTTTATTCAGTCCAGAGGGTTATGAGTTAAGTATGGCTACTAATCACCTTGGTCATTTTTTACTCTGTAACCTCTTATTACCTGATCTGCAAAGATCTACCTACAGCGATCGCCGCATGGTAATTTTAGGAACGGTAACTCACAATCCGAAGGAATTAGGCGGTAAAATACCTCCCCGTCCCGATCTGGGTAATTTACAAGGTTTTGAAGAAGGTTTCAGAGAACCAATTACGATGGTAGACGGTAAAAAATTCGAGCCTGTCAAAGCTTATAAAGATAGTAAAGTGTGTAATGTGTTAACCATGAAAGAATTACACAAACGCTATCATGAGTCCACTGGTATTACTTTCACCTCACTTTATCCGGGTTGTGTAGCGGATACTCCTTTATTCCGTAATCATTATCCCTTATTCCAAAAAATCTTTCCCCTTTTCCAACGCTATATTACCGGAGGTTATGTGACTCAGGAATTAGCAGGAGAGCGGGTAGCTCAAGTGGTAATCGATCCTGAATTTAAACGGTCTGGGGCTTATTGGAGTTGGGGGAATCGTCAGAAAAAAGGCCGACAATCCTTTGTTCAAGAAGTCTCAAAAGATGCCAGTGACAGCGATAAAGGCGAAAAAATGTGGGATTTAAGCTTAAAATTAGTGGGTTTAGCTTAAAATTATTGCCCCTCACCAAATTATTGCCCCTCACCCCCCTTGGACTTCCCTCAGTGACCAGTGAGGGGGGAACTATTTAATAATTTTTGATTTAATATTAGCAAAAATTCACCCCTCTCCCACAGGGAGAAGGGCTGGGGGTGACGGCTTTTCTGAAAAATCACCGAATTTTTGTCTTAACATTTGAAACTTAACATTTGGAACAAAGCTCAATCCTGAGCGTCTGATCGGCCATCAGAATTTATGAAAAAGAGGATTATTCAGATGTTTAACCAACAAAATCAACTAAAAAAATCAGCCCTGATCGCTTTGATGATTAGTGCTACGGGCTTAAGTTCAGCTTTACCAATTACCGCCGCTCAAGCCCAACTATTTAGGGGAAGTAGAATTCCCAGACAGACTTATTCCCTCAATCAAACTCGTCAAGTTAATATTCCTAAAAATACGGTTTTACCAGTACAATATGAGGGTGAAGAAACAAAAATTTTATTAAAAGAAGATGAATCTTTAGATATAACTCTGAGTATTTCTGCTAATATTCAAGATAGTAGTCGTAGATTATTAATTCCGTTAGGAACTAAAGTAGAGGGAACTCTCCAACCAGCAGAAAAAGATGGAAAAAAAGGCTCACAATTTTTGGCGAAAAATTTAGTATTTGCCGATGGCAGAACTCAACCGATTAATGGACTTTCTCAAGTGGTAACACGCACGGAAACGGTGCAAGAAGGTGCTACAGGGGGAGAAATTTTAGACGGTGCTTTGATCGGTGCGGCCGCCGCCACTGTCTTAAGTATTTTCACGGGAGATAATGCGATCGCAACGGAAGAAGTATTAGGAGGAGGAGCTTTAGGAGCTTTAGGAGCTTTAATCTTTGGGGCTGGATCCGTTGATTTAATCTCCATAGACCCCGATCGAGATCTAAATATTACCCTCCAACAAGATTTAATTATTGCCCTTAATAATTAATAATTAGGAATAATTAGTAATTTTTATTTTATAATTTTTAAGGTTTTATTCAGAGTAAATAAAACCTAACTAGATTAATTAATCAGTTTTTTGGTGATCGCTTTTTGAGTTTCTGTTAGAAAGTTAAGAAGCGATCGCTTTGTGTTGCAATAGTTTTAAACTTCAGAAATAATCATGATTGGCTGATAGTGGGAAAAGGGAGCTATTATCTTGTATAATTGTGATTAAACTTAAGAACGATCAACTAATAATTAAAAATATATTTAACAATTAATATTAAATCAATTTATCTTAATTTAAAAACCGTTAATATTTTATGACAATTAACTTAGAAATTCAACAAAAAGTTGCTCAATTAAAAGAACAATTACAGAAGGCTTCTTATGCTTATTATGTATTAGATGATCCTATCATGGAAGATAGTGTTTATGATCAATTATATCGTCAATTACAGGAATTAGAAATAGAGTTTCCTAAGTTAATTACTCCCGATAGTCCGACCCAAAGAGTAGGAGATACCCCCGCCTCAAAATTTATTAATGTTAAACATAATATTCCCCTTTATAGTTTAGAAAATGCTTTTAATCTTGGAGAATTACATAAATGGGATCAGCGTTGGAAAAGACTAACAAATAATAATAATAATCAAAATTATGTGTGTGAATTAAAAATAGATGGATGTTCTTTAGCATTAACTTATGAAAAGGGAATTTTAACAAGGGGAGTAACAAGAGGAGATGGGATCACGGGCGAAGAAATTACCCAAAATGTTAAAACAATTCGCTCAATTCCCCTTAAATTAAATTTAGAAAATCCACCTGATCTAATAGAAGTAAGAGGTGAAGTTTTTTTACCAATAAAAACATTTGATCAGATTAATTTAAAAAGGCAAAAAAATGGGGAATCCTTATTTGCAAATCCCCGTAATGCGACTGCTGGAACTTTAAGACAATTAGACTCTAAAAAAGTAGCCGATCGCCGCTTAGATTTCTTTGCTTATACTTTACATTTACCCGAAGATTTTAAGAGTAATATTAATACCCAATGGGATTCATTAGAATTTTTACAAAAATTAGGTTTTCGAGTTAATCCATATCGTAAACTTTGTTTGACAATAGAAGCAGTAGATCAATATTTTCAAGAATGGGATGAAAAACGCAAAACCTTGGCATATATGACTGATGGAGTGGTCGTTAAATTAAATTTGATCTCATTACAACAGGAATTAGGCTTTACTCAAAAATTCCCCCGTTGGGCGATCGCTTTAAAATATCCTGCGGAAGAAGTACCAACTAAAGTAATAGAAATTAGCCTAAATATAGGGCGTACAGGTGCAGTTACACCGATGGCAATTATGCAACCTGTGGAAGTAGCAGGAACAACTGTACAAAAGGCAACATTACACAATGAAGATCGAATTAAAGAGTTAGATATTAGGGTAGGAGATACGGTAGTAATTCGTAAAGCAGGTGAGATAATTCCTGAAGTTGTGAGAGTCTTAAAAGAGTTACGCCCCGATCATACTATACCCTACGAAATGCCAGAAAACTGTCCCGAATGTGGCTCAAAATTAGTACGCCCTAAAGGAGAGGCTGTTACCCGTTGTGTTAATAATTCATGCCCCGCTATTTTAAGGGGAAGTTTAATCCATTGGGGAAGTCGTGATGCGTTAGACATTAGGGGTTTAGGGGAAAAAAATGTGATTTTATTAATTGAAAATAACTTAGTAAAATCGATCGCCGATCTTTATAATTTAACAGCAGAAATGATTGAAAATTTAGATCGCATGGGTAAAAAATCTGCTCAAAATTTAATTAATGCAATTAACAATTCTAAAAATCAATCATACTCAAGGGTTTTATATGGTTTAGGGATTCGTTTTGTGGGGAAAGTTAATGCAGAAATCTTAACAGAAAATTTCCCTAAAATTGATTTATTAGCACAGGCAAAAATTACCGATTTAGAATCAGTTTATGGCATAGGTTTAGAAATAGCTCAATCTGTGTTTGAATGGTTTAAAATAGAAGAAAACTTACGGTTAATTCAACAGTTAAAATCAGCAGGTTTAAGTTTTGAAAAACAAGTTTCAACCGTTAGTAATTCTTTAAATAACTTATTATTAAAAGATAAAACTTTTGTTTTAACAGGAACATTACCAACTTTAAAACGCAAAGAAGCAGAGGATATTATTAAAAAATTAGGGGGTAAAATTTCCAGTTCAATTAGTAAGAAAACCGATTATTTATTATTAGGAGAAGATGCGGGATCAAAATTAGAAAAAGCTCGTAGTTTAGGGATAAAAGAAATGAGTGAGCAGGAATTATTAACTATTTTAAAAAACTCATGAAGTAATTTATAATTTGTTTAACTTAATAATTAGACATTAAGCTACACAATAATCACAGATAATTTCATCTAAGGATTTATTTAAAGTTGCGTACATTTTCGCTCTTTTTAAAGCAAGGCATTTTAAAGCAAAATAGTACACTTGCATTAACTATAAATTGTAAAAAAAGAGCAGTTTTTAAGTTGAAGTGTTAAGATCAACAAAAATGCTTCAAAAAACCTAATTTCAAAATTTTTTCGTTAAAATTTTAATATTAAAACCATTAACCTTTAATAAAAATTACAAAATACTATGACCAAAGCATTACTAATTTATCCCATTTTTCCTAAAACTTTCTGGTCTTATGACAAAATTTTAGAATTAGTTAATCGTAAAGTCTTATTACCACCTTTAGGTTTAATTACTGTGGCGGGAATTTTACCCCAAGAATGGCAATTTAAGCTTGTAGATCGCAATATTCGCCCCGTTACAGAAGATGAATGGGCATGGGCTGATCTGGTGATCATTTCTGGTATGATTGTCCAAAAATATGACATGATTGATCAAATTCAAGAGGCAAAAAAACGTCATAAATTAGTAGCTGTGGGGGGGCCTTATGTTTCATCTGTTCCCCATGAAGTAGAAAATGCTGGGGCAGATTTTTTAATTTTAGATGAGGGTGAAATTACTTTACCCATGTTTGTGGAAGCCCTTGCAAATGGCGAAAAAAGCGGTGTTTTTCGTGCTAGTCAAAAGCCTGATGTTACCACTACCCCCATCCCTCGTTATGATTTATTGGAGTTAGATGCTTATGATTCCATGTCGGTGCAGTTTTCGAGGGGTTGTCCTTTTCAATGTGAATTTTGTGATATTATTGTCCTTTATGGCAGGAAACCTCGCACTAAAACTCCTGAACAATTATTGAAAGAATTAGATTTTCTTTATGATTTGGGTTGGCGAAGGGGTGTGTTTATGGTTGATGATAATTTTATTGGCAATAAACGCAATGTTAAACTGTTATTAAATGAGTTAAAAGTATGGCAAGAAAAACATCAATTTCCCTTTAAATTTAACACGGAAGCTTCTATTGATTTAGCCGCCGATCAAGAGTTAATGGATTTGATGGTAGAATGTAATTTTGATGCGGTATTTTTAGGGATTGAAACTCCTGATGAAGATAGTTTACAATTGACTAAAAAATTCCAAAATACTCGCACTTCTTTGGCGGATTCAATTGATATAATTATTAAAGCAGGTTTACGCCCCATGGCGGGTTTTATTATCGGTTTTGATGGTGAGAAAAAAGGGGCTGGCGATCGCATTATCCGTTTTGCCGAGTTAACCGCCATACCCACAACGACTTTCGCCATGTTACAAGCTTTACCAAATACGGCACTTTGGCATCGTTTGCAAAAAGAAGGGCGTTTGCGAGAAAATAAAGACGGGAATATTAATCAAACTACTTTAATGAATTTTATTCCCACTCGTCCTTTAGAAGATATTGCACACGAATATGTAGAAGCATTTTGGGCATTATATGAGCCTAAACAGTATTTAGATCGGGTTTATCGGTGTTTTTTAAAATTAGGTGAACCTAAGTGCAAACCTCCTGCTAAATTACCAAGTTTTATTGATTTAAAAGCATTAGCAATTGTAATTTGGCGACAAGGAATTAAACGTAATACCCGTTGGAAATTTTGGCATCATTTATTTAGTATTATTAAAAATAATCCGGGGGTTTGGGAACATTATTTAACAGTTTGTGCGCATAACGAACACTTTTTAGAATATCGTCAAATTGTTAAACAACAAATTGAAGATCAATTGGCAGAATATTTAAAACAAGAAGCTTTAATTAAAGAAATTAAACCTTCCGAAAATATTAATCCAGAAATTGAAGTGATCGCTAGTTAATTTGTGATCTAAAATGTGGAAAAGGCGGAAAATTTTTAATATTTACCCCTTTTTTGCATTTTTTAAGCAAATTGATTGCCAATTTTTCAATTATCAACTAATAATATATTAATTTAAAATTTATTGAATTAACAATGATTAAACTCTATCACGTTCCCCTATCTTTCAATTCTCGTCGAGTGTGGATCGCCTTATTAGAAAAAGGCTTAAATTTTGAACTAATTGAAATGAAGCTTGATGGGGATCAATTTACACCAGAATTTCTTAAACTTAATCCCTTTCATCATATTCCGATGTTAGTTGATGGGGATTTTCGAGTAATTGAATCTTTTGCAATTTTAGACTATTTAGAGGCTAAATATCCCGATCCGCCTTTATTACCAAGCAATCCTGAATCTTTAGCTATTATTAAAATGGTACAAATGGTAATAGTAAACGAGTTTGTTGGCTTAGGAATGCAACCGTTAATGCGTAAGTCTATGCAGTTAGGAGAAATTAGTGATGAACAGTTAGCAAAAGCCAATAAACAAACGCAAACCGTTTTAACTTTCTTAGAAGAATTATTAGGGGAAAATCCCTTTTTTGGCGGTGATAGTTTAACCTTAGCTGATATTGTGGCAGGTACTACTATTCCTTGGTTAAATATGTTAGGTTTTGATTTAAGTTCCTATCACAAAATTAATGATTGGATCCCTCGATTAAATCAGCGTGAAAGTTGGCAAAAAACTCAACCTACTCAATCACAAATTGATGATTTTGTCGGGAGAATGAAAGCCAGAATGGCCAAATAATAGGTAATAAATATTAGATAAAAAAACTCCCTGATCTAATCTTAGGAAACAGGGAGTTAAAACCTAACAAAAATTAACCAAGCCCTGCTACCACAGGATGGAAGAAAAAGGCTAAACCCAAAACACCATAAGTAGCTAATAATAAACTGCCTTCTAACCAATTTGATTTACCATCAGCATTGATTGAATTAACAATTAAAACCGCTACCACTACCGCCACTAATTCAAAAGGGTTAAAATCTAGATCCATGGGCTGGCCGATCAGCCATCCGGCGATCACTAAGACGGGGGCTACAAATAAGGCGATCTGCATACTTGATCCCACGGCCACCGATAGGGATAGATCCATTTTATTTTTCATGGCTACAGTTACGGCCGTGGCGTGTTCGGCCGCATTGCCAATAATGGGTAATAAAATAACCCCCGTAAAGAGGGCGGTTAAACCTAGTTCAGAAGTGGCTTCTTCTAAGGATTCTACCAATAATTCAGATTCTACGGCCACGGCTAAAGTTACGGCCAAAAGCACACCAATCCATAATTTTAAATTAACTTGATGTGGTTGTTTGTCGTCTTCTTCTTCTAAGTCCACTACTCCCACATCATAGAGATAGGAGTGAGTTTTCATGGAAAATAATAAAGTTAAACCATAAACAATCACTAAAATTACTGCTACTGCTACACTTAAATTCTGTAAAGTTGACTTTTCAATTCCTGTAGAAGTATATTGCACCGCAGTGGGTACAAGTAAGGCGATCACCGCCAAATTCATTAAACTAGCATTAGTGGAGGCCACCGTTGTTTGAAATTCTTGCTCTTTATATCTTAAACCCCCTAATAACATGGCAAAACCCATAACTAAGAGCAAATTACTAATAATTGAGCCTGTGATCGTGGCTTTGACTACCTCCACTAAACCAGATTTTAAGGCAATAAAAGCTAAAATTAATTCTGTGGCATTGCCAAAAGTGGCATTAAGTAAACCGCCTAAGTTGGGGCCTACCACTACCGCTATTTCCTCTGTTGCTTCACCCATAAAGGCCGCTAACGGCACGATCGCCAAACAAGCCGTTACAAAGACGATAACCGGAGACCAATCTAAAAAATGTGCGGTGATCGAAAATGGTACAAATAACAAAAGAATCAAAAAAAATGTTTTTTGGTTAAATTTCATAAGGCAATTTTTACTTACTAAGATGTTGTCGTTTCAATTGTAAACTCAATTTTACTTAATCAATTTATTTTTAAGTATAACTATAGATTGTAGGAAATTAATTATAAAAAAAAAGCTTAAAGCCTTGTTAAGAATAACAAATAATGAATAACAAAACCATTAACTTTTATTGCCAAGCTTCAATTAGGTACTTAATATATTGCAAAAATTAAAGTTATAAAAAGAAAAGTAAACAAAAATTCTGATTTTAACCTAGATATGCTGAAATAGAAATTAGATTAAGGTAAGATCATGGCTCAAACCTTAATAAAAAATTAACAATTATTGATTTTTCACAACATTAAAATATCATAATTATTCAATTAAAACTATTCAATGGCAAGGAAATAACCTAATATGAGAAAGATTTTAGTTGTAGACGACTCGGCCACTATGCGCAAAATGGTGATGGCCACCTTAAGAAATATACCCGATGTAACTTTTGGTGAGGCAGGTAACGGTTTAGAAGCGATCGAACAAATGAAACTCGCTCCATTTGATCTGATGGTATTAGACTTAAATATGCCCGATATGCACGGTTTAGACGTTTTGAGATTCGTTTTATCCCATCCTGATTATCATACCACCCCCATAGTCATTTTAACCACCAAAGGGGATGATCAAAGTCGTCATGAAGCTTTTGAGGCGGGAGCGGCCTGTTATTTAACTAAGCCTTTTCAGCCCCAATCATTTGCGGGACAGATCAGAGATTTTTTAAATGCTAATGGCAAAAAGTAACTGAATTATTGCTAATAAATCACAGCTAATTTTATTTTTCAATTATTAATTTTAAATTATTAAAATTGTGTCTAATGTGTCAGAAGAAAACAATATTTTTACCGAATTTTTAGAAGATTACTTCGCCGAAAGTGAAGAACATTTGACTAATGTTCAGAAACAATTGTTAGCTTTAGAAAATTATATTGGGCAGTCAGAGATTCAAGCAACAATTATTAATCAACTTTTCCGAAGTTTTCATACAATTAAAGGGCTGTCTGGAATGGTGGGTTTTCAAGATGTAGAAAATCTATCTCACCACATGGAAAGTTATTTGAAATTATTGCGGGATGAAAAAGTTATTTTAACTTCAGAAGGGTTTGATTTATTATTACAAAGTACGAAATTATTAGAAGAATTAATTATGGCTAGACAACGCCAACAAGATCGCCCTGATATTAGAAAATTAATTGAACATTTAACTAAATTTATTGAAAATTTAACCCCACCAAAAACAAGTCAATCTAGTATTACTCCCCAACAGTTAAAATTAACAGATCAACAAACAGAAAATATTAAAAATTTAAGACAAAATTATCAGTTTGCTTGGCTGTTTTCCTTTAGTCCTAATGCTAAATTAGCAGAAAAAGGAATCAATGTAAATGTGATTCGTAGTCGCTTAGAATCCTTGGGAAAATTGGCACATACTGCCCCTAGAATGACTCCTCAAAATGATATTGTTTTTGATTTTATTGTCTTAACAAATAGCAGTGATGAGCATTTTCTCGATTGGCAAAATGATGGCTTAATCTGGAATCTTTATCAAAATTTTAACCAACAATCATCAGAAATACTAACAGAAATTAACCCTGTTATTGATGATCAAAATCTAGGAACTGAGCCTAAAATATCTGATAAAATTGATCATAATAATATGATCAATAGGATCAATCGTGATGAGATTGAATCTGAAGTAAGCGAAACAAATTTTAGTCAATCTTCCCCCAGTTCTTCTCAAAATGCCAACTTTGTGAGGGTAGAATTAACGAAATTAGATGATTTAATGAGAATGTTAGGAGAATTAGTAATTAGTAGAGCTAAATTAGATGAAAATTTAAAAAAAGTGCAATCTAATTTATTACCACTTCAAAAAAGAGCTTTACAAGAAATAAATTCAACTTTAGAAAGACAGATGAGAGATATTAGGGAGGGAATTATGAGGGTAAGACTTGTTCCCATTGGGGAAGTATTTACCCGAATGCAGTTTGTGGTGAGGGATTTAGTCAGAAGTAGCCAAAAAGATATTAATTTAGAAATTTCCGGTCAAAATACAGAAATAGATAAATTGGTAGTGGAAAAAATGATGGATCCCCTGCTCCATTTGGTGAGAAATGCCGTCAGTCATGGCATTGAAACGCCCCAAGAAAGAAGAAAGTTAAATAAGCCTTCGGTGGCTACTGTTTCTTTAAGTGCGAAAACGGCGGGGGAAATGGTAATTATTGAAATTGAAGATGATGGGAAAGGAATTGATCGCCAAAAAGTATTAAATAAAGCAAAAAAACAAGGTCTTTTAAGTCAATTTGATCAGGAAAATATTGATAATTTTACTATTCTTGAATTGTTATGTTATCCGGGTTTTTCTACTCAAGAAAAAGCTGATCGAGTTAGTGGCCGTGGGGTGGGAATGACAGTTGTAAAAAATACGGTGACGGAGTTAGGGGGTATTGTTGAGTTAACAACTCAAGAAAATAAAGGTACTCGTTTTACTGTTCAATTGCCCTTAACTTTAGCGATTGCTGATGCGTTAATTATTATTGTTAAAAATCAAAGATTTGCTATTCCTCAGTCAGCCATTAGGGAAATAATTACGATTACAGAAAGGGAAATTACAGCATTAGAAAATAATGAAATTATGACCTATCGAGGGCAAGTTTTACCGATTAAAAGATTGGCCAAAATTTTTAATTTAGATCACGAAAATTTACAAGATCAACAACAATTAAAAGTTGTGGTGATAGGAACACAAACTAATGCGATCGCCCTCATCATTGATCAAGTGATTGGAATGCGTGAAATTGTAGTTAGACCATTAACAGATCCCCTTGTCAAAGTAATAGGAATTGCTGGAGCAACGGAATTAGGAGATGGGAAAGTAGTTTTAATTTTAGATGCCAGTGCTTTAATCCGTACTCCTAATAAAATTATAATGGATAATGGGTAATTGATAAGGGGTAATTTAACCTTAATTTTTACCAACAATAACTATTAATTAATAATCAAATAAGGAGAGAAAAAAATGCTTCAAAATCAAGACTCAGACAATGCTTTTATTGTGTTTGAATTAGCCAAAACAATGTATGGGATTCATTCAAATTTTGTTCAACAAATGGAGATGATTGAACAAATTACACCAGTTCCTAATGCCCCTCCCTTCGTGGAAGGAGTGGTATTTTCAAGGGGACAAGTTATCCCTGCAATTAATCTTAGAGTTCGCTTTGGTTTTGATAAAATTCCTTATGATTTACGCACTCGTTTAATCGTAATTCAATGTCAAAATAGAACCATTGGTTTAATTGTAGATACGGCCAGAGAATTTTTGAGGATTCCTGAAAATTCCATTCAAGAACCTCCAGAAGAAATGGCTTTAATGAGTGGAAAATATCTCTCAGGGATTACTACTTTTAATGACAGAATTATTTTAATTCTTAATGTGGAAGAATTAATTTCTATCTCTGATCATTAACAATTCAAAATTCAAAATTACCAATAATTTAATCAATAACTAATCATTAATAATTAATAAAATCATGGCAAAAAATAAATTTAGATCTCAACCCAATTTTTCCTCATCAAAATCACAGGAAAATCAACACAATCAAAATAATCTGCAAAAAGAAATTATTAAAGTTCGACAAGAAGCTAATTTAATTTCTGACGGTGCCAATGAAGTAACACGCATTTCCCAAAATGTGGCGCAAGGTGCGATCGAGCAGATCAAATTTCTTGATCAAAACCTTGGCGAAATCAATCAAATGGCCGAATCATTGAAAAGCACTACCAATCAAGCCAAATCCGTCACCGACTCTAGCGAAGAATTAGTCTCCACCGTTAACGAGTTCGCCGCCTCGATTGAACAGGTAACGGTTAGTAGTAATGAACTAGCCACTGCCATCCGACAAACAGCCACCTCCATTCAACAAAGTAATATTTCCACTCAAAAAGTCAGTTTAACTGCCGAAGAAATGTCCACTTCTGCCACTCAGGTAACGGCCTCCATGACTCAAATGGCCAGTTCCGTTACCAGAGTTACTCAAGATACAGAAACTCTGAATGTTTCCGTCAATGAGACGGCCGCATCTCTTGAGGAAATGACATCTTCCATCCAAGGGGTAGCCCAAAATGCCGAAGACTTAAACTCCGCCGCCGAAGAAACTAGCGCCTCGATCAATGAAATGGCCGCCTCGATCGAGGAAGTTTGCGCCACTACGGAAAATTTAGCGGTAACGGTGGAAGAAGTAGCCTCATCTATTGAAGAAATGGCTCAATCCGTGCAGGGCGTTGCTTTAAACGGCGAAAAAATTAGTGAGGTGGCCACCGATGCGGCCAATAGTGCGGAGGAGCTAGAGCGATCGATTCGTTCCGTTAGTCTCTTGACTCAACAGGCCGATGAGTCTACCCGCCGAGTAGCCAAAGATGCGGAAACTGGGGGTGCTACGATTGAAAAAGCCATTCAAGGCCTCTCAAGGGTTAAAAATTCAATGGTACAATCCTCCGATGTGATCCGAGATATGAGCCAACAAACCGCCGAAATTAGCTCGATCGTTGATACCATTAACTTAATTGCGGAAAGAACTAATTTACTATCTTTAAATGCTTCGATCGAGGCCGCGCGTGCGGGGGATGCGGGGCGTGGTTTTGCGGTGGTGGCGGAGGAAATTCGCAATTTAGCCGATCGAGCCGCCCAAGCCACTTCCGATATTGCCAGTATTATCAAAAAATTGCAAGGGGTAGCACTCGAAGCGGTGCGCACTTCTGATGAGGGCTTAAGGGTAGCCGATGACAGTAATCGTTTAGCCGAAGACGGTTTATCAGGCTTGAAAAAAATCTTGGGGGGGATCGAAGAAACGGCCAAGTTAGTTAGTCAAATTTCCAAAGCCTCTGAAGAACAATTAATTTCCGGTCAAACCGTAGTTAATGCCATTAATACCACCGTTAACCAAGCGAAACAAGTGGCCAAGGCTACTAATGAACAGGCTAGTACCGCCCAAGGGATCGTTCAATCTACTCAACACATGAGGGGTATTACTCAACAGGTAACAAAAGCCATGAATGAACAGGCGAAAGCCGCGCGTAATGTGATTAAGGCCGCTCAAAATACCAATAATTTAGCAGGTCAGATCAGTAAGGCTACGGGAGAACAAACTCACGGCACAAAACAAATTATGAAAGCGGTAGAATCCATGCGTAAAGGCATGAATACCACCAATCAAGCCCTCAAAGAACAATCAATCGGCGGTGAACAGATCGCTAAAGAAGCTCAACGTCTAGCCCATTTAATCTCTCAAGTTTCTCAAGAAATGAGGGAACAATCAGTTAGTGGGGATCAGATCGTTAAAGCAGTTGGTAGTATGAGTAATCAATCGGAACAGTTAGCCAAAGCCATGACAGAACAATCCCGTGCCATTCGAGAAATGACAGGTGCTGTCCAAAATATAGCTAAACAGATTAAGATGATTACAGATTCTAATAATGAACATACTCAAATAGCTGATAATTTCTTAGATTCTATGGCCAAAATTCGCAAAATTACTCAAAATAATGCAGATGGTGTTTTAGAAACCAAAAAAGCTACAGAAAATCTGTTAATACAGGCCAAAAATTTAGCGGAAATTATGGATCGACTTACCCAATAGTGGGAAGTAATAAGTAATAAGTAATAAGTTAAAAGTAATAATTATTAATTATCAATTGTCCATTATCAATTATCTATGAGCTTATATATATTAACGACTGATACTAATTTAATTATTCGTTCTTGGGATGCCAATTTGGAAAAGATAACTGGAATCAAAGAAGAAAATGTTTATGGAAATTCTCTTTTAGAAATTGTCCCAGAATTGCAGGAGCAAACAGATTTTTTTCGCTGTATTGAGTCCATTTTAACTAATGGGATCAATCAAAATTTTTCGCCTAATTTTTCGCCTTATTTAATTTCTTGTCCCCCTACTTCTAGTTCTATTTATTTTGACAAAATGCAACAAAAAGTTATTTTTTCTCCCTTAAAAGAAGGGGAAAAAATTAAGGGAATTATTATGACGATTAAGGATATTACCCCAGAAAAAGAAGAAGAAAAAAGATTTAATTTAGAATTAGAATTGGCTCAAAAAGAACAAAATAACAATCATAATGTGTTAAATTTACAAGATTTAGATAATCAAAATTGGTTTATTCGTCAACAAATTGTTAAAAAGTTAATCCATAAAGAACAACCGGAAATTACGGCCGAATTAATTGATTTATTTCGCCAAGAACATCGCAACCCTAATATTTTAAATAGTGTTATTCAAGCCTTAACTTTAAGTAAAATTGATCCCATTCCTGCTTTAATTCAATGTCTTCAAGAACCCGATCATGATTTAAGAATTTATAGTGCTTTAACTTTAGGAGAAAGACAAGATCAACGGGCAATTCCCTATTTAATTCAATCTTTAGATGATCCCGATCAAAATGTTAAATTTCACGCCATTGAAGCTTTAGGAAAACTTCACGCTAAACAAGCAGTTGAATATTTAATTAAAATAGCTAAATCAGAAGATTTTTTCTTAGCTTTTTCCGCTTTAGATAGTTTAATGAAAATTGGAGATCAAAATATAACTGATCAGTTAATTGCTTTATTAAAAAATACTTTAAATTGGGAAATTAGAAAAGAAACAGTTGACGTTTTAACTCTGCGCAATACCCCAGAATTAACTCAAGAATTATTACATTTATTAAGAGAACAACATCAAAATCCTAACATTTTAAATAGTGTACTTCAAGTATTAGCTTTAAGTAATATTGATCCGGTTCCCGCCTTAATTCAATCTCTCCAAGATTCTAATGCTGATGTAAGATTATATACGGCTTTAGCATTAGGAGAAAGGGGGGATCCCCGTGCCATTCAACCTTTAATTTGCGCCTTAAATGATGAGAATATTAATGTTCGTTATCATGCCATTGATGCTTTAGGCCATTTACGCGCCACTGAGGCCGTGGGAGCATTATTAGAAATAGCTTTAGAAACTAATAATTTCTTTTTGGCTTTCCCCGCTATTGACGCTTTATTACGCATTGAAGATAATTCCGTAGCCCCTCAATTAATTCCTTTATTAAATCATGAATTATTGGGTACTCAAGTAGCCGAAACTTTAGGACAATTAGGAGATAGTTTAGTTATACCTTCCCTAGTTAAAGCCTTAAATAATTATTCTTTTATTAAAGCAATTGCCCTTGCTATTAGAAAAATTTATGAGCGCTATCATCAAATTGATCAAGAAGGGGCTTATATTTTAGAATTAATAGCTCAAAATATTGAGCCGATAGGGCAAGAAAATCTACTCAAGGCCATGGAAGGAGCATCGGAAACTGAGTTAAAAGCGATCGCCCTGATTTTGAGTAGTTTAGAAGGAGAAAAAGTAGAATTAGCATTAGTCAAACTCTTGCCCTTTGCTAATCTTAGATCAATGATTATTGAACCTTTAGTTAAATTTGGTGCAAAAATTATTCCTTTAATTATCCCTTACTTATATAATCAAGATTTAGAAACTCGTCAAATTATTGTCAGTATTTTAGGAAGAATTGGTAATTCTACGGCTGTACCTGAATTAACTAATCTTTTAAATACTGAGCCTGAATTAATTTTATATATTACCACCGCTTTAGCTCAAATTGGCGATCATCAGGCTTTTGACACCTTAATTAGTTTACTCGGTTATCCCGATGTCACCGTGCGTTTAGGAGCGATCTCCGCTTTAAATTCGTTAGGGCATCCCCAAATGCCTCAAAAATTATTAAGTTTATTAGTCAACCCCGATCACCTTGTGCGAGAGTCGGCAGTCAAAATAGCAGGTTATTTTGCTTTTACGGAATGTGTAGATGCTCTGTTGGCTTGTGTTGAAGATGAAAATGAAAATGTCCGACTAGCGGCCGTTAAACATTTACCCTATTTAGATCAAGAAGATCAAGTTATTGACATTTTAATTAAAGTCTTAAAAACTGATACCCCCAAAGTGCGATCGGCCGCCATTCAAGCTTTAGGGGAATTAAATCCTAAACAGAGTATTCCCTATATTTTAGAGGGCTTGGAGGATCAAAATTTTTGGGTAAGATACCACTGTATTAAAGCCCTAGGCCAATCTTATCAACTATTAGAAACACAAACCATAGATCACACTTTAATTCAATTAAAATTATTATCCCAACATGATCCCACTGAACCCGTTAAGGCCATCGCCACAGAAGTTATGGGTAAACTTGGCCAAGAACAAGTGATCCCCTTATTAACCACCTTAGTTAAAAGTGATGATGAAGAAGTCGCAAGGGCGGCCATTCGGGCTTTAGGACAAATTGAAAGTGTTGAGGCCGTCCCTCCCCTGCTCACCGCCCTCAATTCTGAAAATTCTAGTCGTAGGATGGATGCTTTACAAGCCTTTCGGGAAAGGGGTGGTACGGAGGCTGAAGTTTCTTTACAATGGATGATTAGTGAAGATCCTGATCAAAAATTAGTTTTAGCGGCGATCGAATCTTTATCCCAAATGGCTACTCCAGAAGCGATCCAAGCTTTATTAGATTTAACGGTTGATCCTTCTAACCGTGAAATTTGTATTAATACTTTAGCCCGTCGTCATAAAGAACAAAACTTTAATCTCAATCATTATATTGATCAAATTGCCAAAGGACTCAATCACAATCATTCAACCGTACGTTGTGCCACCATCGAAATTTTAAAACGCTTGAAACATCCCTACGCCTCAGAATATTTAATTAAAGCCTTAGAGGATCCTGATTCTAATGTGAGATTAAGCGCACTCAATGCTCTTATTTATTTAGGAAATCGTGCTTGTTTAAATCAATTATCTCAACTAGCCAAAAATGACCCCTCCACCCTAGTCAGAAGGGCGGCTCAAAAAGGTTTATTGATTTAGCGATCGATTAATTATAAATTTTTAATTATAAATTTTGAATGATTATGACTTTTTCTTATCCTAAAAAATATTCTTTTACTGAAAGTGTTTTTGTAATTTTAAGAGACCTAATTCATCAAAAAACAGGGTTATATTATGATGAGAATAAACGTCAACTCTTGGGTGATAAACTTTATCCTCGTTTGATCGCCAGAAATATAGATTCATTTTTAGATTATTATTATTTATTAAAATATGATGATCAAACTTCTCAAGAAGAATGGTTAGAATTAATGAATGCCCTCTCCGTGCCAGAAACATTTTTTTGGCGAGAATTTGATCAAATTGAAACTTTAGTTAAAATTATTATTCCTGATTATTTACAAAATTGTTATCTATCAAAAGAAGGTTATGATTTACCTACATTTTCTAATCCTTTAAAAATATGGAGTGCGGCTTGTTCTACGGGAGAAGAACCTTTAACTTTAGCAATTGCTTTAAAAGAAATGGGTTTATTAAATAAAATTCCCCTCAAAATATATGCGTCTGATGCTTCAAGTCGTTGCCTTAATTTAGCTAAACAAGGCCTATATCGAGAACATTCTTTTCGTAATTTATCTATCTCTTTAAAAGACAAATATTTCACCCCACAAGATCATGTTTGGAAAATTTCTCAAGAGCTTCAATATCTGATTAATTGGCAAAGAGCAAACTTATTAGTAGAATCGGAATTAGAGAATTTAAAAGATGCAAGATTTATTTTTTGTCGTAATGTTTTTATTTATTTTTCACCAGAATCAATCCAAAAAACCATCTCAATGTTTTATGAAGCAATGCCTTCCCCTGGATATTTATTTATTGGGGCTTCAGAGTCTTTATTAAAGCTTGATTCTCAATTTGATTTTCAAAAAATTGGTAATGCTTTTGTTTATGTCAAAAATTAATTCTTTATTTGTAATTTTTCATCGAATCATTGATAATTTATACCTGAGCTTTACCCCCTTTTTTATTATACTAAAAATGATCAAGAAGCTTGTTTAGAGGACTTTTGACTAACATAAATCTGAGTTTTTATGATAATTTGATTGTAACAATCTCTTATACCATTTACAAAAAGTAGCTACACAGATAAAGCATTAACAATATAATCCCAACCTGCTAAAGACAGGATAAAATCTTCTTGTAAATTATTTAAGATATTAGCTACTTTATTTTTGACATCATCTAAGTTCTTAAACCAGATATTTTTTAACTGTTGTTTGATATATAACCACAGTCTTTCAATCGGATTTACTTCTGGACAATAAGGTGGTTGAAATAACAAAATTATATTCTCAGGTACTTCTAACTTTTTGGCAGTATGACAGGGTGCATTATCTAACTGTATTATATGAACCTCATCGGGATATTCTTTACTAAATTCTGTTAAATATTTACCAAAGCATTCACTATTAAAATGAGATAGTTCATAGAAAAAACTTTTGCCATTTTCTACTTCGATTAATCCATAAAGATAATAATAGTCATAATGCCATTGTAATTCTTGTTCTGGTTTGACTCCTTTTAAAGTTATTTTCCTTCCTAATTCTGTTCTAAAACCTAATCTAGTTTCATCTTGACACCAGTAACAAATATTTTTAGTATCACCCCATTTCTCTTTTATTTGAGCTATTATGCCTTTTAATCTTATGGGTAAATACTCTTTAAATACGGATATTACCCCTTCATTTTGATACTCATGATAAGGACGTGGTACTTTTAATTTTGCCCCTAATTCGTATCTCACTAATTGATGTATTGTGGTATAACTTATCTCAATATCTTGACAAGTAAATAACCATATTTTTATTTCTTGGTAACTGTTAAATCCTTGAGGCTCACTTAATTCTTTTTTGACCAGAGCCACTGTTTCTAGCTCTAGTTTTTTTGGTCTTCCTGTTTTATTATGTTCTTGTAATAATGCGTCTAATCCTTCCGTCTTATATAAGTGAAACCATTCGTAAATTGTTCTCTCACTACGCCCCATCATTACCGCTAAGTATCTGATCGTTTCAGCCACTTGAATTTTCCAAAGATATAAAGCTTGAACTTTGGCAAAATTCAAAGCTGTTTTTTGTTGTTTCATGAGATTTTTTAGTGTATCTGCTGATTCAATTACTTCTATTTTTGATATTCCTGACATACTATTGCTCCTGTTAATTTATTCCTATACTAACCCTGAACTTACTTTTTGTAAATGGTATTAATATTACTTGACTTTATTTTTGATTACCATACAATATTCAAGAGTTAAACCAATCAATGGAGCAATCTATGACTCGTATCAGAGTTGAATTAATTGATGTGTATTGTAAAGATACCGAAGATCTTACGGGAGCCGATGATTTTTATCTTGTCGGGGCCCTAGTCGGTGGTGGTGTAACCAAAGCAATCTTGACCCGTCCTATCAAAATCTATGACAGGGAAAGAAAGTCATTTTATCCCGAAGATTGCCTTTTATTTGAAGGTGATGTTGAGGAGGGACAAGTCATCAAAGGTGGAATGAATGCCTATGATGAAGATGCTGGAAAAGACTGGGCTAATAAGTACCATGGTACGGTGCAAAAAATTGGCGCTGCTGTTTCTACTATGAACAACCCCAATGCTGCGAACATTGTTTCAGCTGCCACAAGTGCTATAAATAGTATCGTAAGCCTTGACGCAGATGACTTGCTCGGTACTTGTGAATTGGAAATTTCTGCCGTAGGCCCTGCTCATGAAGTACGGGAATGGAAAATGTCGAAGAAAAACAGTTTTATGGGCTGGTCTACTTGGGATTACACGGTTCGATTTCAAATTAGTCGTTCCTAAAAAATCGCTATACTTGTAAGCGATATTGTCAGGTGGGTAAAGAATCCCTACCTGACAACTTCTTATTTGAGAAATTTTCTCCCTCATTAAAGGAATGATGGGCGTGTGTGCAATGGGTTTAAATTTCTATTAAATCTGGTTACTTTGCCTAATTTATTGGCACCAAGTTTTAAGAAAAACTGACCAGATCCACTGGTAACAATGGAAAAAAGTAAAAGTAAAATTTCTGAATAAGTCACTTTTTAGAGCTAATTTGACGAAATGGATACAAGATACATTAATATGAGATCATAAATAAAAATTAACAGTCGTGGAAAGAACACAGAAAATTTTGCAAACTTTCGTAAAAGTCAGAGCATAAGAGGAATTTTCCGCTACACTGTTAATAACAGAAGTATTCAATTTGTTTATTTTCTTTAAATAACAAGTAATCAAATCTAATACTTCTAATTATCAATTATAAGATTTTTGGAGAATTTTCATCATGAATAAAGAAGATTTAGTTCGCGCGATCGCCGCTCGTACTGCCCTAACCAAAAAAGATGCTGATAAAATTTTATCCGCTACCATCGAAACTATTATTGAAACCGTTGCTGAAGGCGATCGAGTTACCTTAGTAGGTTTTGGTACATTTGAACCTAGAGAAAGAAAAGAAAGATCCGGTAGAAATCCCCAGACTGGTGATATTATGACGATTCCAGCCACACGGATTCCCTATTTTTCCCCCGGAAAACTCTTTAAGGAAAAAGTAGCACCTGCTGAGTAATTTTATTTAGTTATTAGTTACTGGTTATTAGTTATTAGCTATTAGTTAATTATTCAATTCTTTAATTATCAATTAATTATCAAAAATTATGGTTAAAATAATTAGTCGTCAATCATTGGGAACAGAAAAGGTTTATGATCTAGGAGTAGTAAAAGATCACAATTTTCTGTTAGGAAATGGTTTAATTGCTTCTAATTGTTTTAATAAATCCCACTCTACAGCTTATGCTTATGTCACCTATCAAACCGCTTATTTAAAAGCTAATTATCCCGTTGAATATATGACCGCTTTGTTAAGTGCTAGTAGCGGAAATAAGGATAAAATTGCTAAATATCAGGAAAATTGTCAAAAGATGGAGATTACCATTAAAGCCCCTGATCTTAACCTTTCTCAAACAGATTTTACTCCCCATCATAAAAGTATTTTATATGGACTTTCTGCTATTCAAAATTTAGGCGAAGGTGCGATCGAAAATATTTTACAGGCAAGGGAAGAAGTAGGCGGAAAATTCATTAGTTTAGCTCATCTTTGCTCCCATGTTGACTTAAGAGTAGTCAACCGCAGAGCCTTAGAAACTTTAATTTTATGCGGCGCATTAGATCAACTTCATTCTAATCGCCATCAAATGATTAAAAACTTAGATTTAATTATTGGCTGGGCGCATAATAAAGCCAAAGATAAGGAATCTGGGCAAACAAATTTATTTGATTTAATGTCTCAAAATTCGCCAGAAAATAGCCCGACAAATCAAACAAATAAAATCAATTTTGATGAAATACCAAGCGCTCCGGCCGTAGAAGATTTTACCTTAGAAGAAAAATTAAAATATGAAAAAGAATTATTAGGTTTTTATGTGTCAGAACATCCTTTATTAGCTATTAAAAAAGCCGCTCGATTTCTCTCCCCAATTAGTTTAAATGAAGTAGAAGAACAAAAATTAAGGAGTCATATTACCGCAGTGGTGATGATTAATGATGTGAGGAAAATTACCACTAAAAATGGTGATCCAATGGCTTTTTTAAAATTAGAAGATTTAAGTGGCTCGATGGAAGGAGTGGTTTTTCCTAGTGTTTATCCTCCTTTAGAATCATTATTAAATATAGATAGTCGAGTGATTTTATGGGCTAAAGTAGATAAAAATAAAAAAGATGAAAAATTACAATTAATAGTTGAAGATCTAGAATTAGTAGAAAATTTAAAAATGTTAATGATTGAATTATATTATCAAGAAATAAAGAATCCTGCTACAATTGAAAAATTAAAACAATTGTTAAAACAACAGGGCGATCCCCAATTTCAGAAAGTGCCTGTAATTTTAATTTTTAGAAATGGAAATATGTCTAAATTGATTCGTTTTGGGAAAGAATTTTGGGTAAACAATGCCGATCAAGCGGTTAATTCTTTACAAGAAATAGGCTTTAGAGTTTATACTCGTTCTTTAATTAAAGATCAATAATTATTTAATAAATTTTGAATAATCCCCAATTGTCAATTGATCAAAATTTAAGTTATAATGGATTATAATTAATAATCAGGGTTGCTCTGCTATTCCAACTTTAATTTGATGTTAGTTATTAAATTATAACTAAATTAGCATAATCTGATTAATTGATAATACTTATCAAAAAAAATAATGAATTGGTCTCAAATAGCACTAAAAAAAGTTGAGCGCAATCAAGACTCTTTTCCTAAAGACTTAATTGAATTTAGTGAAAAGGTTGAGCGAGAAAAGCTCAAACGTCTTCCTCAAGAATCAGATAATAAAAATCGTTTTTTTGGGGATGGCTTTTATGCGTCACCGATCATTGCGTTAAATCGTAGAGATTTAGAGGCTTTAGCAGATTTTTTTAATCGAGATGATATTGAAATGATTGAAGTTGACCTCAACAAAATGCTACAATTGTTATTACCTGATGTTCATTTAGATGCTCCCAAATTAGATCATTCTTTTCATGGCGATCCAATTTTTGATTTTTTAGAAGAATATTTAGAATAACTCAAGCCATCTCAAAGTTTAATCTTAGTTTTTAATTTGTTCAATTTTCTTTTAATTTAATTACTTGATAATAGTCACAGAAAATAAATTAAAATGTTATTGTTGATTTTGATCATTATTTAATTAAAGAAATATGAATTTTTTTAGAATTTGGGCAATTGCTAAAAACGGATTTCAAGAAGTAATCCGAGATCGAATTTTATATTTTATTCTTTTTTTCCTAATTTTATTAGGTTTGGCTTTACGTTTATTACCGGAAATTTCCGCTAATACCCATCAAAAAATATTTATTGATTTTGGCATTTCTGCTATTGAAATATTTGGTGTAATTGTAGCAATTTTTGTCGGCACAGTATTAATTAATAAAGAAATAGAAAAACGCACTGTTTTAGTCTTAATTCCTAAGCCGATCAGTCGAGCAGAATTTATTATTGGTAAACATTTTGGCTTATCGGCAGTTGTGGCTGTAATTTTAATTGCCATGAGTGCCATTTATTTTGGCCTCTTAACTTTTGCTCAATATAGTTATCCTTTAATCCCCTTATTAGTTGCTATTTTCTATCTTTTTCTTGAATTATTATTAATGATTGCTGTGGCAATTGTTTTTGGTGTTTTTACCAGTTCAGTCTTAGCAACTTTGTTTAGTTTAGGTGTTTATTTAATGGGAAATATTAGCCAAGATTTATTAAAATTAGGTAATATTAGTAAAAATTCAAATATTCAAGCTTTGACGGAAAAACTTTATTTGATTTTACCTGATTTATCCCGTTTAAATCTTAAAAATGAAGCCGTTTATGGTGTTTTACCAACTAATTTTGAGTTATTAACCCATAGTTTATATGGTATTTTATATACTGTTATTTTATTAGGAATTGCTATTTTTATTTTTTCCCGCCGTCAATTTTAATCATAAAAAAAGCCCCCTTTGCCCTTTCCATAAGCTTTCAGGGGGTTAAGTTAAATCAATTTCTTGAGCATAACTAGATTTTTAATAATCCTTCGGGATTCACTGTTAAAACTGTTCGTTTTTTTAATCCTTCTTGTTTTAAAATTTCATTGGCCGCTAAAATTCCACTACTAACTGCCCTTTCCATTAAGCCACAAGGAAAAGGCATTTTAACCCAATCTCCAGCAAAATATAGGTTTTCTATTTCACTTTTTGTTACAGGGCGATCGTTATAACTATGAGGAGGAAATCCGGCAAAATTTTTCTGATTAACTAACTCTTGATGTAAAATATTTGCTCCTTTTAATTGCGGCACAATTTGATATAATTCCTGCTCAAATTGATTTAATAAATCCTGTTGAGTCGGAAACTGTTTTTCTTTATAACAATAGGCGTGTAATTCAACTACACTTCCTCCTGTTTTTTCCGCCCAATCAATAAATTGACGTTGTATTTTATGATATAAAGTAATACTATCAGTTAAAGCATATCCTGATAATGAAGTAAACCAACTTTGCTCCCAATTAAAGTCACGATCTAACCAATATCTAGCCACTGCAAAGGGATCGGAAACTTGTAATTTTTCTACTTTTCTTGAGGTTTCTGGATTAGTTTCTCCCGTCATTAAATTAAATAAATTTTTCACCCCCGGAATATCAGTTGCTATTATATAATAATCCGTTTCTAAGGTTTCTTCTTTAATAGTTTTTTCTTGATTTAAAGCAATTAATTCTACTTGATTTTCCTGTTTTTTATTAATTTTAAATTTGGTTAAATCTCTTTGGGCTGGTGCTTTTAAAACTTTGCCATTTTTGTCATATTTTGCACCATGACAAGGGCATAAAAATGTGCCGTCTTTTTGTTTATTAACCGTACAACCTTGATGGGTACAAGTTAAACTAATGGCTTCTTCTTCATTATTTTGGGCTAAAAATACTCGATCGCCCGCACCAAAATATTGATCATTTTCATCACTTAATAATTGATTTTTTTCCACTAAAAAAGGCACATTATTAAAGTCATTTCCCTGTTGATAAGTTAGGGATTTAATTTGATTATTTTCACAATTAATCTTACTAACTGTAACATCAGTGATAATTTCTCCCCCTTTGAGAATAGAATTAGCAATAGGATTAACTAAACTTGTTCCCATATCATCCCTTGTACCATTAAAGGCCAAACCTTCAGGATTACCGAAAAAATAGAAGTGAAAAAATTGTAATAATTCCCCTGCACTTAAGGTATCAGGAGCATTTAAACTTGATTTAGCAAAGGGTAAAAAATATAAATCATATAATCCTTTGGGAAAGTCATTTTTAACCCATTCACTAACAGTTAAATGATCAAATTTTTCGTAAGTTTTAGGAATTTGAAAACCAGTTATGGCTTGAAAAACTTGTAAATGTTTTAATTTTGTTAAATTAATTCCCCATTTAAAACGGTTAGGAGAAGATATGGCCAAGTCTACAATATTCCAAGGAAAAGCAGTATTACTAGGTTTAAAAATTTCCGGTTGATAGTTAAGTTGATCTGGATTAAATAATACGGAATAAAATTCTAAAGATAAAAAATTATCTTTAATTTCTAATTCACTAACTAAACTTTTTAAGTTATAATATTGAGGGAAAAACCCATGAAAACCATGCTCCATCATAAACTGATCTTCATTAACTTTAATCTGCCAACTCGCAATTTTTCCGCCTAATTGGGGGGATTTTTCTAATAAAATAACTTTAAATCCTCTTTGACTTAATTCGTAAGCACAGGCTAAACCTGCTAAACCTCCACCGATAACGGTGACAGTTTTAGGGCTACTTAAATAGCGAGGTAACTCTAATTGATCTGATTCATAAATACTAGGTTGAGGCTTAACCAAACGAGAATAGGCAAGGGGAAAGGCGATCGCACTTGCACCAAGTATTTTTAAGGCAGTACGTCTGGAAATGGGGGCTTGAGGTGGAGTTAAATTAGTGTTTTGATCGGACATCGGACATTACAATAATAAAATTAAAACTTTAATCACAAACAAATTGGGATTAATTGAATTGAAAGTAAAGATAGGGTGTTATAAAAAATTGACAATTGACCTGTGAGTGTTGACCATGAATTTTTATGATCAATTGTTCACTGGTAACTTTTAATCTCAAATCAACATTTGATCTATGTTCCCTGTTCACTTTTCTTCAATAATCTTTACAAATATTAACAGATTTTACTCAAAAAAGAAGATTGAGGGCGAGAAGAAATAAAATAAAATTTTATTTTTCACAACTAATTTGAGATAATACAAATTTAAGACTAGATTTTCTATTTTGTTAACTAACTATGGATGGTCAAGAATTACTACGACAATATCAAGAAGGAAGACGAGATTTTAGTAAACTCAATTTAAGTGGCATTTTGCTACATGATATTGAGTTGCAAAAAATCAATTTACAAGAATCTGATCTCAGTCGTGCCAGATTGATTGGTATTAATTTAACTCGCGCTAATTTAAGGGGGGCCAATTTTAGTCATGCTAATCTTAATATTGCTAAAATTTGTGGTGCTGATTTAAGTTATGCTAATTTGAATCATGCGGAATTAGGAGATGGTAATTTAAGTAATACCAATCTTCACCAAACTACTCTTAATTATCTCAATTTAAGCCGAGGTATTTTAGTTTATGCTGATCTTACCTGTGCTAATTTGGCTCATAGTAATTTGACTTATGCGGATTTTAGTCATGCTATTATGAATCAGACTAATTTAACTCATGCTAATTTGGCCTATTCTAGTTTGGATTATGCGGATCTACGTCATGCTAATTTTAGTTATGCTAATTTAAACAAAGCCGTTTTTAATTCTGTTAAGTTAAGTTCAACTTTATTCAAGGGTACAATTTTAGCAGATGCTAATTAATTTTCAACTTCAACTATTATAAATAGATTAAGAAATTTAACATTTCTAATTTTTGGTTATATGATCGAATTAGATCATTTCAAAAAATAATAAGGAGTGAATTAAATATGCCAGAAGATACCTCAAAAGTTAGACAAGCGATCGAAAGAGCTTTACAAGATGGTTATTTATCCCGTGAGGAAAGTGATAATATTAAAAGAACAATTTACCAAGATAAACAGGTAACTCAAGAAGAATGTAAACTTTTTCGAGAATTACAGCAAAAAATTTGGCAAGGTGAAATCATTTTAGATTAGTTATTTGTTAAAATTATTTATGTTCCTGTTTGATTGGTAATGTAATTAAAATTAATCTGATCGCCACTGGAAATAAAATCTAGCTTTTCCCTTCAAGGGAGAAGTTATTTTTAATTAATTAATTGTCGAATAGGGGCATTAGAATTAGTGTTAGGATTAAAAATTTGATCTAAAGCTTTTTCCATTGTTTCTGCCATAATAATTTGATTTTCATATACCACAATTACCCTAACTAAAGTCGGCAAACTGTTATTTTCTGCTTCTAAATATAAGGGTTCAACATATAATAAAGATTGTTCAATTGGTATTACTAAAAGATTACCTTGGATCACATTAGATCCTTTAGTAGACCATAAAGAAATTTGTTGAGAAATAATCGGATCTTGATTAATTAATGCTTCAATTTGATTAGGCCCATAAACTAACTTTTGTTTAGGGAATTGATACAATAATAATTTACCATAATTATCCCCATCAGATCTTCCGGCTAACCATGCAATTAAATTCGGTCTACTGGTTGGTGTATAAGGGTTTAATAAAATAAATTCTTCTTTTTGCTCATTGGGAAATTTCATTATTAAATAATAAGGAGCGATGGCTTGAGTTTCATCTCCATATATTTCCTGTGGAATTTGCCATTGATCTTCTTTATTATAAAATACTTGGGGATCGCTCATGTGATAAGTTAAAAGTCTTTCGGCTTGAATACTAAAAATATCTTCGGGATAACGAATATGGGAGCGCAAATGTTTTGGCATTTGTGTTAATGGTAAAAATAAATTAGGGAAAATTTTTGTCCAACTTTTTAAAATTGGATCTTGATCATCGGCTATATAAAATTGCACATCTCCGTTATAAGCATCAATCACAACTTTAACGGAATTACGAATATAATTAAAGTTATTTTCCCCCGGATCCGAATAGGGAAAATGATCGCTGGTGGTATAAGCATCTACGATCCAATAAAGATTATTTTTAGAATTTTTTTCCACATTTTCTACTACTAAATAAGGATTTTTGTCATATCTTAAAAATGGGGCGATCGCCCTAATTCTCCGATTAATATTACGGCGAAATAATAACTTAGTTTGCTGAGTTAAATTTTCTGCAAATAACATTCTAATATCTTTAAAATATTGAGCAAAAATTAATCTTTTTTGCAGTGATCCAATGGGAATACCACCTAAACCATCGTAAGTATTTTTCACATTTTCTTCACCCCTTGGAAAATCAAATTCCTGTACTTTTGAGGGGGTTAAAATATAGGTATTAGTTATCTCTCCGTAGTAAATTCGAGGATTTTCTAAGGGGATTGTTTCTTGTACTAAAATGTTAGTATTAGTTAATTTAGTGGGATTATTAAATTCAAGATCACCGCCAATATTTTTAATAAAATAAAAGGGTAAACCTCCCTCATCAACATAATGCACAGGTGATAAAGTAAAACCATAACCATGACTATAAACTAAGTGTTCATTAACCCAAGTTTTAGCCTGTTCAGGTACGGCGGAATAATCTAATTCTCTAGGGGAAATAATGACCTGTTTTTGTAAATTTTCTACTTTGATATTTTGATTATTTTCAATAGTTTCAGTTTTAAAATAATAACGATCAATATCCGCATCAACAAATTTATAATAAAGTCTTAATTGTTGTAATTGACGATTGGTTTTTAAAATTGGTCTACTATCCCAGAGTCGAATATTATCTATGGTTAAATAATTATTTTTTAAGTCTTGTAAAGTTAATTTACCTTCAGGGTTAAAAGTTTGTACATCTATTTGATCTAAAGCAAAGCCCGATCGAGTAAAATTAATACTGCGTTCAATATAAGGGGTTTCTTTTGCTAATTCATTTGGTTGTACATTTAACTTTTGAATAATCGCACTTAAAGTAATAGTTAATAAAATAAATAATAGATAAAAAATAATTAAAATGATTTCTTTTGGCTGTTTATAATTAGGTTTATTAATGTTAATAATTTGACAAAAATATCTTAATCTAAACACACTTTGATAAAATAACCAAATGCCAATTAAAAAAGACATAATACTTAAACAAGTTTCCATTGGTAACTGCACATTAACATCGGTATAACTTGCGCCATAAGTAACACCTCTTTGGGAAAATAAAAGTTCATAACGACTCAACCAATGGCGAAAAGAAAAGGCAAACATTAAAATACTGGTTAATAAATAAACATGACGTAATTGGGAACAACTAAAGCCGGGGAATTTTCCTTCTGAGAGACTATTTCCTGATAATAAATAAATCAAAGTTGCAACAATTAAACCATAAAATAATAACCCTTCTAACCAAAAACTAAAAACCTGTAAATTAGGTAAAGTAAAAACATAGAAATCAAGATTAATATTAAATAAGGGATCTGTTTTTTCAAAAATACTAGGATTAAAATATTGTAAAACTCTTGTCCAATTTCCTGATAAAATAAAGCCAAATAAAAAACTAATAAATATGGCAATGATTTGTAAAATAAATTTAGGTTTAATGATTACAATTAAGATGGTTAAAACCATGACTAAAATTAGCCAAAAATGATTAAATAATTGACTAAAAATAATGGAAAAAGAAGTTAATTTAAAAGGAGAGGGTAGGGGGGGAATAACGGTAGGAGAATTAAGATCATAATGCCACATTTCTAGGGCAATTTGGCTATAATGAATAATTCTACTTCCCATAATTAAACTAAATAAAATTACTAAAGGTAAGAGAAATTTAAGGGAAAAAGCAGGAGTTTGAGGTGCTTCAACTGCTAAAGTTAAATCTTGTCGAAAATAGTATTTTTTTTGAATATCAGAATGGGCATTACCCCGCCATTTTAATTTTTGACAAATAGATAAATTAATAAATAAAAAAGCACAGGAAACTCCCCCTCCAATTATCCATAAAATTGCTTGAGTTGTTAATCTTGTTAATAAAACATCTAAATAATTAACTTCTTGAAACCAAAAAATTTCGCCAATTAAATGGGATAATAAATCAAAAAATATCCAGCCACCTAAGAGAATTACAATAATTTTAAATAGTAAATTTTTCATTTTAATACTTAATAATACTAACTTAATAAGACTCTCTCAATGCTTGTTCTAAATCTTCTGAAAGTTCTAATATTTTAGCCCATTTTTGAAGATAATTAAAATCTAATTTTGATGGTTGAAGTTTGAACATTCTTAACAGTTCTGGCCATTGTTAACTTGATTGTTTTTGGGTTCAATGATAAATTAGTTTTTGCTAGATCCCAAGCGGTTAAACGGGCGCTATTAATATTATAATTAAATAGTTATGAGATGGGCTGATCAAATTAGTCATAAATTTTATTGCAAAAAAGCTCAAAGCTAATTGCTAATAGCTAATAGCTATATGATATACTGTTACCCGTTATTGTTAACAAAAATTTACATTTAGATAAAATATTATGAGTATTCATCCTTATATTGGGATCACTCCTCACGGTGGCCAACTGATTAACCGTGTCGCTACGGAAGCAGAAAAAGCAGAATTTTTGGCTCAGAAAGATCACCTACCCAGAGTTCAACTAGATGAACGTGCTACCTCCGATTTAATTATGATCGCTATTGGCGGTTTTAGCCCCCTCAAAGGCTTTATGGGGCAGGAAGACTACGAAAAAGTAGTTGATGATATGCGCTTAGTTAATGGCACGGTTTGGGCAGTTCCCGTGACTTTATCCGTGACCGAAGAAGTGGCTAACCCTTTAAAAGAAGGCAATTGGGTGAGATTAGATGATCCCAACGGTAAATTTATTGGAGTTTTAGAATTAACTCAGAAATATCATTATAATAAATCCCATGAAGCTCAGAATGTTTATTTGACAACTGAGGATAAACACCCCGGTGTAAAAGTAGTTTATGAGCAAGGATCAGTTAATTTAGCAGGGCCAGTGTGGTTATTAGAAAGAGAAGATCATCCTTTATTCCCTAAATATCAAATTGATCCCACACAATCTCGCCAAATGTTTGCAGAAAAAGGTTGGAAAACAATTGTAGGTTTTCAGACTCGCAACCCCATCCACCGCGCCCATGAATATATCCAAAAATGTGCTTTAGAAGTAGTTGACGGCTTATTTTTACATCCCTTAGTCGGTGCAACGAAAAGTGACGATGTTCCCGCCGATGTGCGCATGAGATGTTATGAAATCATGATTGATAAATATTTCCCTCAAGATCGGGTAATTTTAGGGATCAACCCTTCAGCCATGCGTTATGCCGGCCCGAGAGAAGCAATTTTTCATGCTTTAATTCGCAAAAATTACGGTTGTACTCACTTTATAGTTGGGCGTGATCATGCCGGAGTGGGTGATTATTACGGGACTTATGACGCTCAGTACATTTTCGATGAATTTGAGCCTTCTGAGTTAGGCATTGTGCCGATGAAATTTGAACACGCTTTTTATTGTAAACGCACGGATCAAATGGCGACCACAAAAACCAGCCCTAGCACTCCAGAGGAACGGGTCCACTTATCAGGCACAAAAGTGCGGGAAATGTTGAGACGTGGGGAATTACCCCCTCCGCAATTTTCTCGCCCCGAAGTAGCGGCAGAATTAATAAAAGCCATGCAATAGCCATCTAAAAAGCTTGTAGGGGTCAACAGTCGTTGACCCCTACAACATTATCAGTAAATAAATTAAAGATTATTGCAGATTTTCTTTAGTTTTTTGTTCTTGATTAACCGTCCCAATACTACGAGTTAACATAGATTGTTGACGATTGTGAGTTCTTTGACGATCTTTAGCGATTAAAGTTCTAGCTTGTTTTTGAATATTCATAATCATTTTCCTCCAAAATTAATAATTATTTTAATTAATAAAAAACTAAGTATTGTGCCAAAATTATTGTAAATTTTCTTTGGTTTTTTGCTCTTGATTAACCGTCTCAATACTACGAGTTAACATAGATTGTTGACGATTGTGAGTTCTTTGACGATCTTTAGCGATTAAAGTTCTAGCTTGTTTTTGAATATTCATAATCATTTTCCTCCAAAATTAATAATTATTTTAATTAATAAAAAACTAAGTATTGTGCCAAAATTATTGTAAATTTTCTTTGGTTTTTTGCTCTTGATTAACCGTCTCAATACTACGAGTTAACATAGATTGTTGACGATTGTGAGTTCTTTGACGATCTTTAGCGATTAAGGTTCTAGCTTGTTTTTGAATATTCATGGTTGTTTCTCCTGAATTAATAAAAAGTTTTTTAAATCTGTATCATTTGCTACACTTTTTATAATAAACCATAAATGCACTTTGTGGGTAAAGAAATGGTTAAATTTGTAACAAAACTTAATTAAAAACCCTAAAAGCCTTATGAATTCGGGAAAAAAATTAGCGCACGTTGTCGACTCGGTGGCAAAAATGATCATTTCTGAAGTTTAAAGCTATTGCACAGATAGCGATCGCCCCTAAATAAAAACTTTTCCATCCACTGTTAATAAACGATCGCCTCAACCCCCTATCATACCTTGATTGAGCAACGCCTTTTTTGAAGAACAGTCAAAATCAAATTGAAAAATTTAGATCAATACGTTAAATTTAATTAAGAGAACTATTAATTTTTTGATCTCTCTTGAAATATATCTTGACAAAAATACGATTTTAAGTTAAGCAAATTAACTTTTTTCTCTAAACTTAATTTTTTATAAAACTCACAGTAAAAATAGCATGAAATCTTCTCCTTGGAAAACAATTTTATTATGGGCTTTACCCTTGTTGGTGGTGGGCTTTTTCTTCTGGCAGGGGGCTTTTACCCCCGCCGCCGGAACAATGGGCAGTAATACCGCCAATAGTCGCATGACTTACGGCCGCTTTTTAGAGTATTTAGACGCTGGAAAAGTAGTTAGTGTTGACTTATTCGATGGTGGTAGAACGGCGATTGTACAAGCTTTAGACCCTCAAGTAGATAATCAATTACAAAAATTACGGGTTGATTTACCCTATAATGCACCAGAATTAATCTCCCGTTTAAGAGATTCTAATATTGTATTTGACTCCCATCCTGCCCGTAATGACGGTGCTTTATGGGGATTTTTAGGTAATTTAATCTTCCCTTTATTATTAATTGGTTCTTTATTTTTCCTATTTCGCCGCTCTGGGAATATGCCCGGCGGCCCAGGTCAAGCCATGAATTTTGCCAAGTCTCGCGCTAAGTTTCAAATGGAAGCCCAAACAGGCGTTATGTTTGACGATGTGGCGGGTATTGATGAAGCCAAGGAAGAATTACAGGAAGTTGTTACTTTCTTAAAACAACCGGAAAAATTTACCGCAGTAGGCGCTCGTATTCCTAAAGGGGTTTTATTAGTAGGCCCTCCCGGAACAGGTAAAACCTTATTAGCTAAAGCGATCGCAGGGGAGGCCGGTGTACCTTTCTTCAGTATTTCCGGTTCTGAGTTTGTGGAAATGTTCGTGGGCGTGGGTGCTTCCCGTGTGCGCGACTTATTCAAAAAAGCCAAAGAAAACGCTCCCTGTTTAATCTTTATAGATGAAATTGACGCAGTTGGTCGTCAACGGGGCGCAGGTATTGGTGGCGGTAACGATGAACGGGAACAGACCTTAAACCAGTTATTAACGGAAATGGACGGTTTTGAGGGCAATACAGGCATTATTATTATTGCCGCTACCAACCGCCCCGATGTCTTAGACTCGGCCTTAATGCGTCCCGGTCGTTTCGATCGCCAAGTAATTGTGGATACCCCCGATATTAAAGGCCGTTTAGGCATTTTAGAAGTTCATGCGCGTAATAAAAAATTAGCTGATACCGTGTCTTTAGATGCGATCGCACGGCGTACCCCCGGTTTTTCCGGTGCAGACTTAGCCAACTTACTCAACGAAGCGGCCATTTTAACCGCCCGTCGCCGTAAGGAAGCCATCACCCTCCATGAAATAGATGATGCGGTTGATCGGGTTATTGCAGGGATGGAAGGCACTCCCCTTGTGGATAGCAAGAGTAAAAGGCTGATCGCTTACCATGAAGTCGGCCATGCGATCGTTGGTACATTATTAAAAGACCATGATCCCGTACAAAAAGTAACCCTGATCCCCCGTGGTCAGGCACAGGGCTTAACATGGTTTACCCCCAATGAAGAACAGGGTTTAACCACCAAAGCCCAGTTAATGGCGCGGATCGCTGGAGCAATGGGCGGCCGGGCGGCCGAAGAAGAAATTTTTGGTTATGATGAAGTGACAACGGGCGCAGGGGGCGACTTACAACAAGTTAGCGGTATGGCTCGTCAAATGGTAACACGCTTTGGCATGAGCGATCTAGGCCCTGTGTCTTTAGAAGGTCAAGAAGGGGAAGTTTTCCTTGGTGCGGGTTTGATGTCTCGCGCGGAATATTCCGAAACCATTGCATCTCGCATTGATGAAGCGGTAAGAGCGATCGCTGAGTCTGGGCATCAAATGGCCAAAAAGATTATTCGTGAAAACAGAATTGTGATCGATCGCTTAGTTGATCTTTTAATTGAAAAAGAAACCATTGATGGCGAGGAGTTTCGTCAGATCGTGGCTGAGTATACAGAAGTTCCTGAAAAAGAACAATTTGTGGCTCAACTTTCTTAAGTTTAAATAACTAATAGTTTAAAAATCGGGGATTTTGTTAATCTCCGATTTTTTTTTCTAAAATTTAGTTCAAGATGTGCGCAGACTTCGTTTTTGTAGCATAAGGCTTTAGCCTTAATGAAACTTAGGATATAATTAATATAAAATATCTGTAGGGGTCAACGGCTGTTCATCTCTACAAAGTCTATTTATATCAAAACCGGAATTTTTTTATCAACATAATCTTAAATATTACCATGAAAAATTTAATCAAAAAAAGTAAATTCATAGTTAGTATTTTGACGGTTATTTTAATCGCAAGTTGTGGTCAAAATAATAATTCTAATAATAGCCAAAATACATCTAATCCTAATCTTAATAATTCAAGTTCATCTGCTAATAATAATAATAATCCTGAAAAAAATGAGACTAAAGTTAGTAGTAAAAAAACTAATAATTCTCAATCATCAATGACAATGGGAACGTATTGTTATAGTGTGAATGATCAAAATTTAACGGCTTGGAGTCAATTAGAAATTAGTGAAAATCAAGAAGTTACAGGAGAAATACACGGTAGCATTCATAATGAGGAATCTAGTTACTATTCTAGTTATATTAGAACATTTGAGGGTACAATTAATAATAATCAATTAGATGTTGATATTACCACTGAAATTGAAAATGATGTTCAAACAAAACAAGATACATGGTCTATTAATCAAAATGAATTAATTACCGATGCTGAAACTTTATCTAGTCTTAATTGTGATGAATATAAGAATGCTGATGAATTTTTTGAAAAAAATCTGCTTAGTGAAAATCATTTAGATGATAATACAAATGATGATTCTACTGATGAGAATACTTCTAATATTAATCAATATAATCCTAGTCCTAATTCCCCCATCACAGTGAGATTTGCTCAGGGTACTAATTCAACAGTAATTGAAAATTCAGTGGTTAGAGGTGAGCAAGATATTTATTTATTAGGAGCATTAAAAAATCAAAAGATGACTGTTAATATTACTTCCTTAGAAGATAATGCAGTGTTTGATATTTTAACCCCTACTGGTAAATTAACTGATTCAGAAGTTACTGATACAGAAATTATTTTACCTGAATCTGGTAATTATCAAATTGTAGTGGGTGGAACTCGTGGCAATGCTACTTATACTTTAAAAGTTAAAATTGAATAATTATCTAAAGAAAATTATTTTAATTATGTTGTAATATATTTTAATTTTTCTTAAAAATAGAGAGCCTTTCTTCTGTTGATTTTAAATTTTACTATCTTATCTTTAAGACTTTTCTAAAGTTATTAAAAAACATTCAACCATTGTTAATTATCAACTGCTAATTGTTAACTAATAACCAAGACATGATAAAATCAAACAGTCTCAACAATTAAGGGCTTGTCTATTTATATGAAAATTTTATTTGTTGCCGCCGAAGCCGCCCCGATCGCCAAAGCCGGAGGAATGGGTGATGTTGTGGGTGCTTTACCCAAAGTTCTCCGCCAATTAGGCCATGATGTGAGGATTTTATTACCCTATTATGGGTTTTTACCTGATAAAATGGAAATTCCTTCTGAGCCTGTGTGGAAAGGTTCAGCTATGTTTCAAGAATTTAATATTTATGAAACCGTACTCCCTGAAACTGATGTACCATTATATTTATTTGGACATCCGGTTTTTTTACCCCGTAAAATTTACGGCGGAGAGGATGAAGGTTGGCGTTTTACCTTCTTTGCCAACGGTGCGGCCGAGTTTGCATGGAATTATTGGAAGCCGGAAATTATCCATTGCCATGACTGGCACACGGGTATGATCCCTGTTTGGATGCACCAGTCGCCTGATATAACAACGGTTTTCACTATTCATAATTTAGCTTATCAAGGGCCTTGGCGTGGCTATTTAGAGACGATCACATGGTGTCCTTGGTATATGCAAGGGGATAATGCGTTGGCGGCGGCGCTTCAGTTTGCGGGGAAAGTAACAACGGTTTCTCCCACCTACGCGCAACAAATAAAAACTGCTGAATACGGGGAAAAATTGCATGGACTTTTATCTTATATTCAGAATAATTTGCTAGGAATTGTTAATGGTATTGATACGGAAAAATATAACCCTGCAACGGATAAATTTATTGCAAAAACTTTTACTCCTGAAACTTTAGATCAAAGGGTTGCCAATAAAATTGCGTTACAAGAAGAAACGGGTTTAACTGTTAATAAAAACGCCTTTTTAATGGGGATGGTAACAAGATTAGTTGAGCAAAAAGGGATTGATTTATTAATACAAATACTAGATAGATTTTTTGCTTATACTGATGCTCAATTGGTGTTATTAGGTACGGGCGATCGCTATTATGAAACTCAATTTTGGGAGATGTCTTACCGTTATCGGGGGCGGATTTCGGTACAATTATTATATAATGATGCTCTTTCGCGCCGTATTTATGCGGGAACTGATGCCTTCTTAATGCCTTCACGCTTTGAGCCGTGCGGTATTTCCCAATTAATGGCCATGCGTTACGGTTCGATCCCTATTGTGAGGCAAACCGGAGGCTTAGTTGATACGGTTTCTTTCCATGATCCGGTTAATAATGCGGGGACGGGTTATCTATTCGATCGCTATGAACCTTTAGACCTATTTACTTGTATGGTGAGGGCTTGGGAAGGTTTCCGCTATAAAGAAAAATGGCATGAATTACAAACAAGAGGCATGAAACAGGATTTTAGTTGGTATAATTCAGCCGCTAAATATCTGAAAGTTTACAAAGAAATTTTAGGTCAAACACCGGAATTAACTGATGAAGAAGCCCAAAAAATTGAAGAATTAAAGCTGTTAAATCAGTTATAGTGCTATGCAGTAAAGAATAGGGCGTTTTCAAAGTCGGGTATAAAATATAATTCTTAGTTCAATTTATTGAACGATCACTGTTAGCTTTGAAATAAATTTCAAAGCGAGATTAATACTCAAAGCATTTCACCCGCCTTGAACTTAAGTTCAAGGCTAACAAAAATCGTTCAATAAATTGAACTAATTTTTATTAGAAATTATCCCTTTTTTAATAATTTTTGATTTATTAACATCAAAAACAAACTAAAAAATTGATTATCAAATTTAACTTTGAAAACGCCCTGCTAGGCAATAGGGAATAGTAACTAATGACCAATGACCAATGACCAATTATTTAATTGTTTGAGAAATTTTAGAGATTAACCAACTTAAAATTGCTCCTAACATTAAAATTCCGATCGCCGTTTGAAACACTGGTTGCCAAAGTTTATACCATAATTCTAAACCTAAATTAAGATTAAAAGAATGACCCACAAGGGCGATCGCAAACCAAAAAAAAGCAAATAAAACTAAGAAAACATCAAAAACTAAAATGCGATTTAACCAACTTAAAAATGTATCTTTCATAGTAATTATTAATTAAATTTTTCAATCAAAATTAGTAAGTAAAAATTAGAAAAAAATAGATCATTGTTCACTGTGAATTGTCAATTGTCAATTGTTGAAAAATTCAACTAATTTTATATCATAATTAGGCCTAAAAACATAAAAATTGATCAGGAAAATAAAGCCTTTAACTGTGCCTGTGCCTTATGCAAAGACTCGATCCACTCTTTTTCAGGATCACTATCGGCCACGATCCCTGCCCCCACTTGCCCCACTACCTGAGTTTTATGGGTTTTATCTTGATTATGAGGAATAAGTAGGGTGCGAATTAAAATATTTAAGTCTAAATTGCCTCGATGATCCAAATAACCACAAGAGCCATAAAATAAATTACGTTTCACAGGCTCTAATTCCTCAATAATCTCCATACACCTGACTTTTGGACATCCCGTAATTGTCCCCCCCGGAAAAACGGCTTTAATTAAATCAATCGGAGTGTAATCAGAGTTTAATCTGCCTTTAACATTACTAACAAGGTGCATCACATGACTATATCTTTCAATGGTTAGAAATTCGTCAACTTCAACTGTTCCCCATTGACAAACTTTTCCTAAGTCATTTCTTTCTAAATCAACTAACATAATATGTTCAGCTTTTTCCTTGAGATTAGTTAATAATTCTTGCTCTAAAGATAAGTCTATGTCTTGATTTTCTCCCCTTTTTCTTGTTCCGGCAATGGGTCTAGTTTGAACATTATTTTTGTGTTTTTCGATTAATCTTTCAGGGGAACAACTAATCATTGATCCCCAAGGACTTTGCCAATAACTAGCAAAAGGTGAGGGATTAATTTGATGTAAATTTTGATAAATTTGCCAACTATTTAAGGTGGTTTCTGTGGTAAATCTTAAAGATAAATTAGCTTGAAAAATGTCCCCTGCTTTGATATATTCTTTTGTTTTTTTGACATTATTTTGATAGGTTTCTTGATCAGTAATAAAGGTAATTGTTTGATTACTCTTTGTTTGATTAGATGGTAAATTTTGAACACATAAATTAACTTTTTTAAGTTTTTCTTCTAATATATTTAATTCTATTTCTTCGGTAGAGGCTAACCATAAAATTTGCTCTTGATGATCTAAAATTGCAAAAGATTGGGGTTGATACCAATAGGCAATGGGAAAGGGTAAAGTTTCAGGTTTAAGATTAGGTAAAGTTTCAATTTCCCACGCTAGATCATAACCTAACCAACCTAAATAACCCCCCGTAAAAGGTAAATTTTCAGGTAAAAATTGAGGATTTTGATAACTTTTAACTTGGTTTAATAGTTGATTTAAACAGGGTAAAATCTCGCCAATTTTGGGGGTAAAAACTTGTAATTTATCATCAATTATTCTCGGTTTTCCTGCACAAATAGAATAACGGCAAAGTTGCGGATGATCAGCTATTGTAGGGAAAGGACTTTCTAATAAGGTTGCTATTTTTTCCTCTAAAAATAAAGCTTGAAAAATATTTGAGCCAGTAAGTTTTTTTAAGGGAAGTGATCGCCAATACCAAGGAGATAATTGCATAAATTAAGTAATAATTAAGGAATCGGGAATAGTGATAGGAATTGAGGTAAAATATTAAACAATTGATTTTAATTATAAATAACAATTTAATTATTTTTTCCCTTGTTTCCAACGGGCGATCGCCCTTTGAGCATCTCGATAAGAATTACTATCGGGGGGTATTAATAAAGCCGTTTTAATTGCCAATTCAAATTTACCACGATAAGCCCTTGAATTAGCGATTAAATATACTTGTCGACTCCATTGTTGTCTTAATTTTCTTGCTTCTTGATAGCCCGTTTGATTGACTTTAATTATTTCGAGCATCTGCATGGCTTTAATATAAGAAGATGCTTGACGGGGATTAATTAAAGATTTTGCTTTTCTTAACAGTTCACTATTATTTTTAGCTTTAAGGCTTTGATTAGTCCATTCTTTGATTTTATTCTGAGCCTCTGTATATAATTGTTTTTGATCAGAGGGAATTAATTTAGCGGCGGCGATCGCACCTGTCAAATTCCCCTGAATAGCTCTACTTTGGGCAATATCCCAAATATTCTTACTCCATCGGGAAATATCAGCCTGAGCCTGAGAATAAGAGGCATCATTAGTAGGAACTTTCCGAGCTTGATTAATGGCATTATTAAAATGAGAGGCCTGATCATTGCGAAAATAATCCTTAGCTTGTTGTAAATATGTTTTCCCAATATCGTCTAGTTTCTGAGGTTGATTAGTATTATTTTGTGAATTATTGGAGTTTTGGTTAGTAGTAGGTTCAGGAGTTGGGGTATTATTAATAGAAGGCTGAATAATAGGCGTATTATTTTCATTAGAAGCTTGAGGAATAGGAGTATTATTTTTATTAGAAGGCTCATTAATTTCACTATTAATAAAATCTAATTGGGGAATTAATTTATTTAATCCAAATATTCCTAAAATAATAACTACAATACTCACAGTTCCCTTGATCAAAATATTTTTAGACCCGATCAAAAATCTCAGCCATGAGCTAGAAGTCTTTTTGATCAAAGTTTGACGTTTAGCTCTAGGCAGTTCGGGAGGTTCTTGGCTTAAAAGTGGTGGATTGGGGATAGAATTATTACCGATGAAAAGAGGAGAAGAATCAACTGAAACCTCACTTTTTGGATAAAGAGCGTTAGCAGTGCCATTAGTCGCCACTCCCACGGGAGTTAAGTCTTCAATTATGATTTGATTAAGATTTTTAAAAGAATTTTGTAACAATAATTGAGGATTATTATGCCAAATAATTCCAGAGGAGACTAAAGCAGGTAAAACGGGAGTTTGAGCCGCTTCTAAAATGGGTAAAACCATGATGGGGTTTTGCACAGGCCGCCAATGGTGTTCACTCAACTCAGGTAATCTTTCATTGAGATAATGATCTAAATATTCTAAAGTTAAATCCCTACGATAATATTTTAAAGCCTCTAATAAAGCAGTGGTAAATAGACCATGACCAAGGGAAGCCGCCTCATGGGAAACTTGGTGAGGACGGGCGGATAAAATACAAGCGATGCCCATTTTTCCCGCTAAATTAATCAGTTGCTCTCCCACGCCCTTTTCCCCTAGCATTCCGGGGGTTCTATTCATATCAAAAATTGCAATAATTTTCCCTGCCCCCTGTTGCTGTAATAAAGTAAAGATCGATCGCACGGGAAGGGCTGTATTAGGTAAATCTTGAGGATCTCCGTCAATGGGCATTAAATAATCTTCACCTTGATAATGTAAACCATAGCCGCTAAAAAAGAACCACAAAACAGAAGACGCATTAAGAGTGGGTTGGCTAGACTCACTGGGGGGAGAAGCTAACCAATGTAAAATATTTTCTCGATCGGGATAGGTTGAAAATTGACCGATGCGAGGGGAAACTTCCGTTAATAATAAAGATTGTTGATCCCCTAAATTAACCTGATCCTGCAAACATTGAACTAACCCTTCCGCATCTGCGATCGCATAACTGAGGGGTTGAAAATGATCATAATTGTTAATTCCAATCGAAATACAAGTATATTGTGCCATTCTGTCTTGATTGTTTCTTGAGTGCAATTCAAACTCACTTTATCATTAGTTTATTCTAATCCTAGATAAGCTGATCGGAAAATTTAAAATTAATTTAGTAACAAAAATTTGTGATTGCGATCGTACTTCTGCTTAAAAGTAGAGCCTTAAAATAAGCAAAAATTTTTTCCATTAAAATTAAATGTAAAGTTTTGTAGCCACTTCTAACTCTTGTGAAATCTATGATATATTGAGCTAAAATTAATTAACATAAAAGCAAACTCAGTCAAATGGAATTTAATAGCCTAGTTCTTAATTCTATCATAGAGAATGAACGTATCATACAGAATCAAAGTTCATTTAGGGATCTTGTTGCATCAATCCAGCAGATATCTATGGTTGTGGGAATGGATCCCACAACGGTAGAATCAATTTTGTCAATAGTTGGTAAACAGATTTGCTTATCTTTACAAGAAAAACAAACTGATGAGGTATCTGAAAAAGTACATTCCTTAGTGAATCAATATGGGGGGAATCGCCCCAACAGTGAAGCTGTTGGTTCCCTGTTTTCACCACAGATCGAACAAGACGTATGTCAAAATGCAGCTGATCGGACTGGTTTAGACGCAAACATAATTAAACAAATATTACCTAGTTTAGTACCTTTAGGTCTTCTTTTTTTCCAATTAGTCGACAATTCATTATTGGATCAAATCATTGCTGATGGTGGCGGAGATCTAAGTATGGGAGATGTCATTAGACTACTTAAGAGATTTTTTGCTTAGTAAAAGATATTGTTAAAAAAAAGGAAGTCAAACAACAAATGTAAAGGAGAGTTAATATTTCTGCACAGATTTTAATTAATGGTCTTATAATGGCAAGTACACCAAAAATCATTTTTAATTTATTATCCACTTATTATTTACTTAATTTTCATTCAATTTCAATCATACGCCTGTGAGAGATAAAAAAAGACCTCCTAGAGATTTACCCCAAATTAACGAAAGAATCCGTTTTCCTAAAATCCGTGTCATTGACTCTGATAATGGGCAGTTAGGAATTATGACTCCCCCTGAAGCTTTAAAAATGGCTCAAGAGCAAGAATTAGACTTGGTTTTAGTCAGTGATAAAGCCACTCCTCCTGTGTGCCGTATCATGGATTACGGTAAATATAAGTTTGAACAAGAGAAAAAAGCTAGAGAAGCTAGAAAAAAACAGCATACGGCTGATGTTAAAGAAGTGAAAATGCGTTATAAAATTGAAGAACATGATTATAATGTTCGCATTAAAAACGCTATTCGTTTTCTGAAAGCTGGAGATAAAGTTAAGGCAACTGTTAACTTTCGGGGGCGAGAAATTCAACATTCTCATTTAGCAAAAGAATTATTAACTCGGATGGCTAAGGATCTAGAAGAAGTAGCAGAAGTTCAACAATTTCCCAAACAAGAAGGTCGTAATATGATTATGTTACTCTCTCCGAAAAAATAAAGTTTTCCAGTTAGTTATAGCACTTGTTGAGTTGATCTTTGACAGTTGATAATTGATGATTGACAATTGACAATATTTCTAATCTTCTACTTTTAAGTAAAGATAATTAATTGTCAATTGTTAATTGTTGATTATTTGTTAATGAATATTTCCTTGTACAATTTGTTTAAGGGTCATAAAACTTTCTAGGCCAATTAAACCCCGATGATAACCTTTTTGATTGGACATTCCTAGAAAAATAGATTCTCCTTCTACTTGATTACGACAAAAACGTGGCGAAGCATTAATATATACTAAAGCACTATCTAAACCCATCGCAAATTGACGACTTTCTTGATATGATTCGGTAATAATACAATCAGCATGGCCGCTACTATTACGATTAATAAAATTAATGGCTTCGTGAAGATTATCCATTGTTTTAAAGGCAATAATTTTTCTTAAATAGGGATTATTCCATTCAGAAATATCGGCTAAACTTAAATATTCAGGAAATTGTTTAACTAAGATTTCATCTCCTTTTAATTTAAAATTTTGTTCTTTCAAACTACTAAATAAACGGCTCAAATTTGATGATTTTTGATTACTGTCAATTAATACTTTTTCGATCGCATTGACGGGATCCGGTTGACTTTTATGACTATCTAAAATAATAGATCTAGTTAACTCTATTTCACCACTTGCTGACCAATATAAATAACAATTTCCCATCGTTGTTTTTAAAACTGGAGCGCTTGAAAGTTGGGTTACTTGTTGTATTAAATTAGGTCTACCGTAGGGTATAACTAAATTAAGATATTGATCTTGTTTGACTAATTCTTCAATAGAGGTATGATCTTCACAGGATAACATCTCAATACTACCAGAGGGTAAATCCGCTTCTTCAAGGGCATTTTTGAGGGTTTTAACAATAATTTCATTAGAGTGACTGGCCTCATTACAACCCCTTAAAACTAGACTATTCCCCGTTTTTAAACAAAATCCAGCGGCGATCGCGCTTAACTCTGGAAAAGCCTCATAAATAAAAGCGATCACACCTAAAGGCATCAACTGACAATAGGTTTGGGAAGGTTGAAGTTGATAGGGGGCATTCATTAAACGCTGGATCGGATCCGATAATTCTTTAAGATGATAAAGCAACTCGATCACACTTTCTAACCTTTCGGGAGTGAGTTTTAACCAACTCAAAATTAAATCAGGCACAGCCATTTCCCGACTCATTTCTAAATCTAAAGTATTGGCTTCTAAAATATCATCAAAGGCGTTTTCTAAACCTTTAGCCATCAAACAAATGCCATGACTTCTTTGTGATCCCTTGATTTTTTCTAATTCAATAGAAGCCTGATAAGCCCGTTTTAAGGCTTGATCCATCGGTTCTATAATTGTAAGCTGTTCCTCGCTTGTCATATTTACGGCGGATTGAGGTTAAACAAAAAAATTATTCTTTTTATTATGATTGAGATTAATTAATTTGTCTAGCTTTTGATCAGTTGACAATGGATAATGGACAATTGACAAGGTTCTTTATTTTCAGTTGAGGTTATAATCTAATAACATTAAATAGTTAAGATTTTGGATTTACAATATTATTTACAATAACTTAGGCTAAATTTAGATTTAGGTAGAGAAAGAAGTGATTATTATGCTTTAAAAAGTTTGATTGATAGTTCTTTAATGGGGCTTAATTTCATTATTAAATAATTAATTAATTTTGTTGTTAATTTTCAAGAAAAAACTATTAATAATTATTTAGTTTTGGCTCATCAGATGGACAGTGGACAATGGACAATTGATTTTTTTATTGTCCATTGTCCACTGTCCATTATGGTTGATTATTTCCTCATTTTGAGTCCGGGAGCATAAGCTTCTAAAACTTTAGCACTATAAGGACAACGAATGATTAAATAATCACAACTAGGACAATCGATCGAAATTAAATTTTGATGTGGAATCTCACTTTTGTGAGCAGAATTGCCACAATTAGGACAATGAATTATTTGTCTATGGTTCATTTGTAAATTTTCTATCATTATGAATAAAATTTGATCAAAATTTGATTAATTTTTGCTTAAAACTTGAAAAAAAAGTTGAGAAAATCAAGAAAGTTAAGAAACATTTAAAAATGTTAACAAAGATTAAGAAAAAATTAATTTTTTGCCAAAATTATGATCTAATTTGAAGTTAAAAAACACTTTTTCTTTGTATCTTCAAGTTTGAACATTAAAAATAAAGTTTTTTTCTTGATCCCTATTGATTTAATCCTATTTAGACATCTGATCTCATCATTTTTTGATGTCTTAATAAAATAAAAAAATACTTAATTAAGTTTAACATTATAAACTTAATCCATAGCTTAACATACTGTTACAAATCATTTAAGTATTTCTTAAGAATTACTTAAGATTTTGCGGTAAATTATTCAATTGTGATCTTTTTATTAGATTGAGGAATATCTATGGAAATTAATTGGCAAGTGGTGAAAAATTATGAGGACATTCTCTATCATAAATGGGATGGGATCGCCAAAATTACGATCAATCGTCCCCATAAGAGAAATGCTTTTCGTCCCAAAACCGTATTTGAACTCTATGATGCTTTTTGTGATGCGAGGGAAGATCAAGCGATCGCAGTGGTCTTATTTACAGGGGCAGGCCCCCACAGCGATGGGAAATATGCTTTTTGCTCAGGTGGGGATCAAAGTATTCGAGGGGAGGCCGGATATATTGATGATCAGGGAGTCCCCCGTTTAAATGTGTTAGACTTACAGCGTTTAATTAGATCCATGCCTAAAGTGGTCATTGCCTTGGTGGCGGGATATGCTATCGGCGGTGGTCATGTATTACATTTAATCTGTGATCTGACTATTGCGGCGGATAATGCTATTTTTGGTCAAACTGGCCCTAAAGTGGGCAGTTTTGACGGTGGCTTTGGCTCTAGTTATTTAGCGCGCATCGTAGGGCAGAAAAAGGCTAGGGAAATCTGGTTTTTATGCCGTCAATATAACGCTCAACAGGCCTTAGAGATGGGCTTAGTTAATACGGTTGTACCCATTGAACAATTAGAAACAGAAGGGATCCAATGGGCAAGGGAAATTTTACAAAAAAGTCCTTTGGCGATCCGTTGTTTAAAAGCGGCTTTTAATGCTGACTGTGACGGTCAAGCCGGATTACAGGAATTGGCGGGAAATGCTACTTTATTATATTACATGACCCAAGAGGGAGCGGAAGGAAAACAAGCTTTTTTAGAAAAAAGAGAGCCTGATTTTCGTCAATATCCTTGGCTTCCGTAATTGTTTTTAAATTTGTAGAGACTTTGAGCAAACGTCTCTACAGCCATTTATTTTTAAAATAATTGATGGGAAATTGGGGTTATCCTCTATTTTTCCTAAAATGAGCATTGCAGGTTCAGGTATAATAAAAATCTTAAGTTTAAAAATTTAAAAAATTATGTTAGCTAAAAGAATTTTACCTTGTTTAGATGTTAACGCCGGACGGGTTGTAAAAGGTGTTAATTTTGTGGATTTGAAAGATGCAGGTGATCCCGTAGAATTAGCGAAAGCTTATAATGATGCAGGGGCTGATGAATTGGTGTTTTTAGATATTACGGCTACCCATGAAGACCGTAAAATTATGATAGATGTGGTTTATCGTACGGCTGAACAGGTTTTTATCCCTTTGACGGTGGGCGGTGGTATTAATAATTTGGATCAAATTAAGGAATTATTACGCGCCGGGGCTGATAAAGTTAGTATTAATTCTACTGCTGTGAAAAATCCTGATTTTATTAACCGCGCAAGCGATCGCTTTGGTCAACAATGTATTGTGGTGGCGATTGACGCAAGACGCAGACAGGGGGATCATTTGGCTTGGGATGTGTATGTGCGCGGTGGGCGTGAAAATACGGGTATTGATGCTGTTCAATGGGCGATCGCAATGGAAAAAAGGGGGGCGGGAGAATTATTAATTACCAGTATGGATGCGGATGGTACGCAGGCCGGTTATGATTTAGAGTTAACTCGCACTATTGCGCAACAAGTGGAAATTCCCGTTATTGCTTCAGGTGGCGCAGGAAATACCCATCATATTTATGAAGCTTTGACTCAAGGTAAGGCAGAGGCGGCTTTACTTGCTTCTTTATTACATTATGGCCAGTTGACTGTGGCGGAAATTAAAGATTATTTACAGCAAAATAAAGTTCCCGTGAGATTTTAAAAGCTTTACACAGTTTTTACTGATTAACGCAATGGCCACCATGAGACTTTATCCCTTGTTGTACTATAAACCTCTTTTAATCCCTCTGTATCTTTAATTTGGATTAAATCACTACTACTATTATGCTCTAATAATTTATTTTGTTGCATTCCTTTTAAAACCTGTTCAACCGTGCGTTGATTGAGTTGACAAGCTCTAGCAATAATATCTACAGGTAAATCAAACTCATAGGCTTGCTGTGCTTGGGGTTGATTTCCTAATTCCCTTTCTTGATAGATTAAAGCTCTTAATAATGAGGCTACCGCTTGGGGTGGATAGGTACTACAATTTAATAAATGATATTCAAATTTTAATCTTAATTCAAATAATAAACGATAACGCTCACGAAATAAATCACTATCATTATATAATTTTTCAATTATTGTGACTGGAATTTTGACTACATGAGTCGTTTTATAGGCTTCGACTGAAGTGGGAAAGGCACGGAAAGCTAAACCATAACTAAAAGCTAAATTCCTCATGCCAAAACAACTTCCGGGGTAAGTAATACTCATAATTCGATCTAAAGGGGTACTTCGAGCAATTACTAAACCCTCTGTTAAAACTACATAAAGACTATCTAAATATTCATCTGGTAAAAAAGCCGTATAGATGGGACGATTAGAAAATAATTTCTCAATTTTTAGATTATGAGGCTCTAAATACTCTTTAAGCCAAGCCTCCTCTAAACCTCGAAAAAGATAGTTTTTTTGTATTAGTTCTTGAATGAGATTATTTTTATTTTTTGTTTCTGCTTTAGCCATCTGTCCAAAATTCCCGTATCTGCCGTAATATCTATTCTTTATCATTACACAGATAGGGAAAAATCAAAGTTAATTTAAAAATGTATTGTAGATGTCTTGCAATTCATTTCCACTTTAGATTAAAATAGCATGACAATTTATATTTAAAACAAATAAAAGTTATGTTACAAGCTAAACTCGGTTGGAAATTATCTTTATTGGGTCTTGGATTATCTGTGGCGATCGCAGGTTGTTCACCTTCAAACAGTAATCAAACACCAACATCGGAAACACCCGGACAACAAACAACCACATCTGAAACTACAGCACCCAAGGAAGTAAAATTAACCTTAGTTTCCTACGCTGTAACTCAGAGTGCCTACGAAAAAATTATCCCTTTATTCGCCGAAAAATGGAAGTCAGAAACCGGACAAACAGTTACATTTGAACAAAGTTACGGGGGATCAGGCTCACAAACTCGTGCTGTGATTGACGGTTTAGAGGCTGATGTAGTAGCCCTTGCCCTCGCTTTAGACACTAAAGAAATCGAAAAAGCGGGTTTAATTGATGCGGGTTGGGAGCAAGAATTTCCCAATGAGTCCATTATTGTAAAGTCTGTGGTTGCCCTTGTGCCAAGAGATAATAGCATTAAGCTTACTAGCTGGAAAGATTTGGCCAATGATAATATTCAGGTTGTCACAGCCAACCCTAAAACATCAGGGGGCGCAAGGTGGAATTTTCTAGGGCTGTGGGGATCCGTCACCCAGGCCGGAGGCAATGAACAAGATGCCACTGCCTATTTAGAAAAAGTTTTTAAAAATGTCCCTGTTTTACCGAAAAATGCCAGAGAATCTAGTGATGCTTTCTATAAACAAGGTCAGGGTAATGTATTAATGAATTATGAAAATGAGGTGTTATTGGCACAGGAAAAAGGAGATAAATCTCCTTTCTTTGTACCAACTGATTATAATATCTCCATTGATAACCCGATCGCCATTGTGGATAAAAACGTAGATAAACACGGCACAAGGGAAGTAGCTGAGGCTTTTGCCGAGTTTTTATATACCCCAGAAGCTCAAAGAATCTTTGCTGAAACTGGTTTCAGACCAACTGATTCTAATGTTGCTAAAGAATTTAGTAGTAAATATCCTGAAATTAAAACCTTATTTACTGTTAAAGATTTAGGAGGATGGGACAGTATTCAAAAGAAATTCTTTGATGATGGAGCAGTGTTTGATCAAATATTACAAAAAGCAGGTAAATAATTAATAATTTCTTATTAGTTATCGGTTATTAGTTATCGGTTATTTAATATTAAGTATTAGTAAAGATTAGCTATCAATTATTAAGTAAAACTATGAGTAATTTAAACACTTTAGCACCCAAAAATTACCTTCAAGAAGCGAGATTAAAAATTAGAATACCTCGCCAATATCGTCAAGATTCAATCTTGTTTAAATTAGTATCACAATTTCAATTAGAAGTTAATATTTTAGCCGCACTTTTACCCCAAAAAGGGAATAGTGATGGTTGGTTTGAAATTTTACTCAAAGGCGACAAAAAAAATATTGATGATGGTTTATTTTATTTATCAGAATTTGGCATAGAAATTTTAAATTTAGAACGATTACAAGCCGATGGAATGTAAAAAAATTCTGTAGGCAGTGTAACGCTGATTTAATTTTTATTAGTTGCACCACCTACAATTTAGTTATTTATGATTGATCATTAATCAAAAATAACTAAATAATTGACAATTGACCATAAGCAACTTAGAATTAATTGAGCAAACTTAGCTCAACTTTGAGATTAATTTCAAACTTAAAATCCCATTTATGGTTACACCAAATAATAAGATTAATTCAAAGCAAAAAGGAAATTTTTTAAAAAATATTTCCCTGCCTTGGACTGTTACTTTAAGTTATTTATTCCTCATTTTACTATTACCAATTGCCGCATTAATTACTAAATCTGCTACTTTAGGATTTAGTGAATTTTGGCGTATTGCTACGGATAAAATGGCATTATCTGCCTATCAAGTTAGTTTTTTTACCGCTTTATTTGCCGCCGGAATTAATGGTATTTTTGGTACATTAATTGCGTGGGTATTAGTAAGATATGAATTTCCGGGTAAAAAAATTATTGATGCAACAATAGATATTTCCTTTGCTTTACCCACTTCCGTAGCAGGTTTAGTTTTAGCTACATCCTATAGTGAAAAAGGTTGGATCGGACAATTTTTTACTCCCTTTGGAATTAAAATATCTTTTACTTCTTTAGGGGTATTTGTAGCGATGCTTTTTATTTCTTTACCCTTCATTATTCGCACCTTACAACCAGTATTACAAGAAATGGAAATAGAAGCAGAAGAAGCCTCTTATTTACTAGGTGCATCTCAATTTCAGACTTTCTGGAGAGTAATTTTTCCGCCATTAATTCCCCCTATTTTAACAGGAGTTGCTCTAGGTTTTTCGAGGGCAGTAGGGGAATATGGCTCCGTGGTAATTATTGCTTCTAATATTCCTTTTAAAGACTTAATTGCCCCAGTTTTAGTATTCCAAAGATTAGAACAATATGATTATACAGGAGCTACCGTTATTGGGGCGGTATTACTGTTAGTTTCCTTAATCATGTTATTAATTATTAATTGGTTACAACAATGGGGCAGACGTTATGCAAACTAAAATATTTCAATTAAAACCAATTCAACTACTTTTATTATTTATTGCTATTGGTTATTTATCTTTAATCTTATTTATTCCTTTAGTTGCTTTATTTTATAAAGCATTTAATAACGGTTTTGAACCTTTTTTAGAAGTAATTAAAAGTAATTCCTTTCTTGAAGCCGTCAAATTAACAGTAATTATTGCTTTTATTACTGTTCCTTTAAATACAATTTTTGGTTTATGTGCCGCTTGGATCATTGGGCGAAATCAATTTAAAGGAAAAACATTATTAATGAGTATTATTGACTTGCCTTTTTCCGTTTCTCCGGTTGTTGCAGGTTTAATGATCGTACTTTTATACGGGCGTTTAGGTTGGTTTGGGCCTATTTTAGAAAACCTAAATATTAAGGTAATTTTTGCACTTCCGGGGATGATTTTGGCGACAATTTTTGTTACTTTTCCTTTCGTAGCAAGAGAAGTAATTCCCATCTTAGAAGAAGCCGGAAAAGAAGAAGAAGAAGCGGCTTTAACTTTAGGCGCAAATGACTGGCAAATTTTCTGGAAAGTTACTTTACCTAATATTCGTTGGGGCTTACTTTATGGTGTATTATTAACCAATGCAAGGGCGATGGGTGAATTTGGGGCTGTCGCAGTAGTTTCTGGAAGCATTATTGGTAAAACTTCAACCTTACCAATTTTTGTTGAACAAACTTACCAAAATTATCAAACAGAGGCCGCTTTTAGTTCGGCAGTTTTGCTCGTTTCTTTAGGTTTTCTTAGTTTAATTTGTAAGGAAATTTTAGAAAGAAAAATTAATCTAAGTAAACGGGATGAAAATTAGTTATTTGTTATTAGTTATCAGTAGATTAAACTTATTAATTTGATTCACAAATTATAATTTTCTTCAAAATATTTAAACTTATTATTGATTACTTATTACTTGACGAATATGAGTATTATTGTTAAAAATGTATCCAAAAAATTTGGTAATTTTCAAGCATTAAAAAACATCAATTTAGATGTTAATGAAGGGAAATTAGTCGCTTTATTAGGGCCTTCTGGCTCTGGAAAATCAACTTTATTAAGGGCGATCGCAGGGTTAGAAGAACCGGACGAAGGTACAATTATTGTTAATGGCAAAGATACCACCCATTTAGATATTAGAAAACGTAATATCGGCTTTGTTTTTCAACATTATGCCCTGTTTAAACATCTCACCGTACGTCAAAATATTGCTTTTGGCTTAGAAATTCGCAAAGTTGACTCTAAACAAATTAAAGAGCGAGTTTCTGAGTTATTAGAGTTAATCCAATTAGAAGGATTAGGAAATCGTTATCCCTCACAATTATCAGGGGGGCAACGTCAAAGGGTAGCCTTAGCGCGTGCTTTAGCGGTACAACCCCAAGTATTATTACTTGATGAGCCTTTCGGAGCTTTAGATGCCAAAGTGCGAAAAGAATTGCGGACATGGTTGCGTAGTTTACATGAACAAGTACATTTAACAAGCGTTTTCGTTACCCATGATCAAGAAGAAGCGATGGAGGTATCAGACGAAATTGTGGTCATGAATAAGGGTAAAATTGAACAAATTGGCACTCCTGCGGAAATTTACGATCGCCCAGCCACTCCCTTTGTAATGAGTTTTATTGGTGAAGTGAATATTTTACCCCATCATCATCAATTATCTCGTAATTATCTGGAAACAACACCAAATAATTCAGAGGGAACTCCGATAGAAACACAGGTTTTTGTGCGTCCCCATGATTTAGAAATTGAATTAAATGGGAATGGAGCAACAACCCCCGCCACAATTAAAAGATTAGTTAATGTAGGGCGAGAAGTTCAAGCAGAATTAAAATTACCTGATGAATATTTAGTATTAGTTAATATTAGTCGAGAGCGTTTTGATGAGCTTAATTTAAAAACAGATCAACAGGTATTTGTTAAGCCCAAAAATGCCGTTCTTTTCTATGATATTTAATAATTAATAACCCTCTTTTTTGACTCTTGATTTTCAACTCTAAATATAATATCAAGAGTCCGAAAAGATTGTTAACTTTAAGGGCAGTTTGTCACTTAAAAAGTCAGGGTTTAATCTGTTTTTAAATCTCAACAATTTCCGTATATTCAAACTGATTATTACTTTGTTTAACTAAAGGATAATTTATCCTATTTAAAGTAATAAAATCTTCTTCACAATCTTCTTTTGGGGAATGATAAACTAACACATATTGTTTCCCAATATAATCTGTAATTTCCGTTTCTACTTCCCCTCGCCATTGAGTTTTCGTAACTAAAATTACTAACTGATTTGCTAATTTTGGCATAGATTTTGCTACCTGTCTGCGATAAATTTCATCTAAACTGCCAAAAGGGGAATCCATTATTACTGGAAAAGTGCTACTATCAATACCAATTAAGGTATTTTTTTGACTCCATTCTCTGACTCGATCAATAATTGCACCGATAAAAGATAGGCTTAAAATTTGATTTTCTCCAGTGGATGCGGCCACCATATTGGCAATACCAGAGGTATTTTCAATTAATTTTAATTGATAGTTTTCATTTAAGCGCGGAATATAGGGAGTAAAGGAAATTGAAGCAAAGATTTCTTGTACCTTTTTTTCTAAGGAAAAACGAAATTGTTTTTCTAATCTTTTCCTTACTTCAATCATTCGATCGATTGCTTCTTGAGTAAGATTAATTCTTTTTTGAGTTAATAATTGTTTTTCCTCTTTTAATTGATGTTTACTAATAGTTTGATTTAACTTTTCTAACTGTTGTCTATAACTTTCGATCATTTGTTGATTAGCACCTTGATCTAAAGTTAAATGTTTAATTTTATGTTCAAGTTGATCCAAATTTTTTTGTAAAGATTGTAACTCCTCATTATCAGAATTTCTAAACTTACTTTTAAGATCATCAAGTTGAGTTTCAATCACAGAAAGTTCCCTCCTCCATTGACTAATATTTCCCTGTTCTTTATCCACTTCTAACCAAAAATTAACCCCTTGTTTTTCCAATTCTACTACTTTTGTTTCCATGCGAATAGTTGCTTCTTCAACATTAGCAATTCCTGCCTTATTTAACCAATTTTGTACCTGTAAAAAAGGCTCATTTCCCATTAATAAAGGAGTGCCACAAATACAAATTTGACTTTCTAATAAATCCTGTACAAATTGTTGTTTAATACCGCTCGGTAATTGACCTTTTTCCCTTAATTGATCAATAATTTCTCTAAATTGTTCAATTAAATGATCGGTAAAAATAGCATAACCTTGACCAGAAATTAAATGTTTTAAATGACGATTACTTTGGAATAAATTTTGACGTAAAGTAGCTTCTTGACGTTCCAATTGTTGTTTTAATTGTTGTAATTCTTCAATGCCACTTAAGTCTAATAATCGTTGAGAAATTAATTTTTTTTCCTGTTCAAAATTCGTTAAGTTTTCAACAATTTCCTGTTGTTTATGGACTAAATTATCAATTTGATTTTCTAAATTACTAAACTCTTTTAATAACTTTTTAGTTTGGGTATCGCCAATTTCTTTTAATTCATCTTGTAAATTTTTTTTCGCTTTTTTTAAATGTTCAATGCCCCGATCTAAGACTTTAACACCTAATAATTCTTTCGTATCTTCCCCAATATTATTCCTTTCCCCATCACGAAAAATATGATCAATTCTTTCACCATCAAAAAAGAAATATTGATGTAAACTACTAGGTAAAATTTGCTCAATAATATCATTAGCTTGTTGTAAAGGATGATTCCATCGGCCATCATCTCCAGCTATTAGCATAAACAGTTTACTATCCCCACGTTGAACTTGATTATTTTGATCAAGATAGGCATAACATTGACGTTTTAAATGGTAATTTTTATTCTCATGTTCAAAATAAATTTCTACCCAACATTCTACTGATGTGCCTATTTTAACCTCATAAATTGCTCTTTTATTAATTAAATTTTCGCAAGTAGAAAAAGCAGGGGTAAATTCTTCATATAATACCCATGTAAAAGCATTTAATAAAGTCGTTTTTCCCGCCCCATTATTGCCATGAATAACCGTAATATTTTGCTCTTGATAAGCCAATTCAATCACGGGAGTTTGACCGTAAAATTGTCTAAAATTACAAAGTTGAATCGTTTTTAATTTCATCTGACAACATCTTTAATAATTTTCAAAATATCATCATTAATATGACGTAAATTTTTTTGATAAAGTTTATCTTTTTCTAATTTTAAAACTTTTTGAATAATTGCCCTTACTTCTGGTGAAGCTTGAATAATTGGCTCTTGTACTTGATTAATTTTATCTATTTCTTGATTCATATTTTATCATAATTTTTAATAATTGATCTGATTATATCATAACTTTTTATTTTTACCCTTTAAATTGTCAATTGTCAATTATCAATTGATAAGTAAATATTCTAAAAAATAGAGTAAAGTAATAAATATAACTTTAACACTATTAAATCTAACATTTATGAAAGAAATCTTAATTCTTGTGGCGATCGCCGTGGGAACAATTTTTTGGGTAGAATTGATCAGAGACTCTTATCATACCCTTGCCCATTATTGGAAGCCATTAATGAAACTTCATAACTGGCATCACCGAGTATTCCGCCCCGATTATACGCCTCTTAATAATACCATTTATAGTCAGGCTCATTGGTATAATGATGTACCAGAAGCCTTAGTAATGTTGGCTTTTAGCTTTCTACCTGTTATTTTATTATTTTTCTATCATTTTCCCCATTATTATTTTGCATTTACCGGAAGTATTTATACATTATTCTTTTTACTTTCGGCAATGGGGAGGGGAATGGGCTTAAAATTTGTTGAGGAATTAACAGATATTACCCATCGTCAAGGGCAATTTAACGAAATTCCCTCTCATTTTTTAGTTAATCGTACCTATCATTGGCGACATCATTTTGATGATCAAAACGCTTATTATTGTGGCACATTTACCATTTTAGATCAAATTATGGGGACAGCATTATCATTAAAAGGCAAAAAAATTGCCGTTACAGGAGCATCGGGAAGTTTAGGAAAAGCCTTACTTAAATATTTACATCTTAACGGTGCAAAAGTAATCGCTTTAACTTCATCTCAAGGAGAAATTTCTGTCAAAATTAAAGAAGAAATGGTTAAATTTCCCACTATTTACTGGGAAATTAATCAAGAACAAAAATTAATTTCTGAACTAGAAAAAATTGATATTTTAATTCTCAATCATGGTGTTAATGTACATCAAGAAAGAGATCAGGAATCAATAATTAATTCCTATCAAATTAATACTTTTTCCCAATTAAAATTGATAGATTTATTCTTTGAAACAGTCAAAACTAATCAACAAAAAGCAACAAAAGAAATTTGGGTCAACACATCAGAAGCCGAGGTTAATCCATCTTTTAGCCCTTTATATGAATTAAGTAAAAGGGCATTAGGACAATTAATTACGATGCGGCGTTTAGATGCACCATGTATTATGAGAAAATTAATTTTAGGCCCTTTTAAAAGTAACTTAAATCCCATCGGAATTATGTCAGCGGATTGGGTGGGCAAACAAATAGTTAATTTAGCGAAAAGAGATGTTAGAAATATAATTGTAACTATTAATCCAATTACTTTTATTTTATTTCCCTTTAAAGAATTATTTGTTTCCACTTACTTTAAATTATTTACCCATAAAAAACAAGAACAATTAACAATAATTGAAAACTTAAAATCTTAAAGTTAATTATCAATTGATCACAGATCAAAAGTAGGGAATTTCAAAAATTCTCTACTTTTGAAAATGTACTGAGAAGCAATAATTATTTGGTATAATAGGCATAATTATAAATAGATCAAGGGGTGGTGCTTAATGGGACTCAATCGGCGTAAATTTTTAGAACAATCTGGTTTAGGGTTATTAACATTCTCTCTAGGAATGGATCATTTCTCATTAAAAACTTTACCCTATCTCAAGGCTTTAGCTCAATCTAATTCTCGAAAATTGGCTTTATTAGTGGGGATTAATCAATATCAAAATAATCCACTCAAGGGCTGTTTAACTGATGTAGAGATGCAAAGAGAATTATTAATTAATCGCTTTGGTTTTCTATCAAGTAATATTTTAACTTTAACAAATCAAGCCGCCACAAAAGAAAATATTGAAATAGCATTAAAAGAATATTTATCAAAACAAATTCAAGAAAATGATGTTGTAATATTTCATTTTAGCGGTTTAGGCTCTCAAGTTTTATTACCTGATTCTTCCGTTTTATTAAATAGTTTAGTGCCAATAGATGGGGGAGTTTCTACTAAAAATAATTCCATTGTTAATGATATTTTAGAAGATACTTTAATTTTATGGTCTCGATCTTTATCAACTAATTCTGCTTATTTAATTTTAGATACGGGTTATCAATTAGGAAGTAATTTATTCAATGGAAATTTTCGTTTAAGGGTTTTTCCTCAAGGGGAAATAGCTAAATTTCCTAATCTTGAAGAATTAGCTTTTCAAGAACAATTAAAATTAAAAATTAAAGAATTAACAAATGGCAAAATTTTAAATTATTCAGGTAATTATTCAGGGACAATTTTAAAGGCTTCAGATCATAATAATTGTGCCATTGAAGCAATGTTTAAAGGATTTTCGGCCGGTTTATTTACCTATTGTTTAACCCAATTTTTATGGGAAATAACTCCTCCGAGTACCATTTATTTTGGGTTAAAAAAAATTACGGAAAAAATGTCTTATAATCTTGATTTTCCCCAACAACCAATTTTAGTAAAATCAACTCAAAAACCCCAATGGTTTTATTCTCTTTTACCGAATAAAGATCAAGAGGGAATTGGTTTTATTTCCTCTCTTGAAGATGGGGGAGAAACGGTTATTTTAAAGTTAGTTGGTTTACCTCAAACTGTCATTAATAATTGGGGAATTAATAGTATTGTTATCATCAATTTAAAGGAAGTTTCCCCTATTTTCTTGCAAATTAAATCAAAAGATGGCTTAACGGCAAAAGCTAAAATTATTAATCCCGAATTAATAGATCAAAATAGTTTAAAAACCGGTCAAGTTGTGAGAGAATTATTAAGGATAATTCCGATTAATCTTAGTTTAATTGTTGGTTTAGATCCTAGTTTATCACGGATTGAAAAAGTTGATGCCACTAGCTCTTTTACTAATATAGATTGTGTTTCAACTGTCGTTAATCTTGGGGAAACAGCCATTGATTGTATTTTAAAAAAATCTAATATTTCAGAAGAAATAATACCCAATCTTTCTACTTATAATTTAGCTTTTGCTAATGGTTTAAATTTAAAAACAATGGCTCATGAAACCGTTAAGTCAACCGTTAATCAATTAAATAGTTATTTTGAATTATTATTAGCTCAAAAATTTAGCAGATTATTGGAAAATGAGGGAAGTTCTCAATTAAAAATTTCGGCAGTTTTAGAAATAATTAAACCACAAACAAAATTATTATTAAGTAAAGAGACGGGAAAAAGTTTATCTCCTAATATTATCACGCCTCAGTTAACAGAAACTAACCCTAAAGATACGGCTATTCCTAATTTAATAAAAGATACAGAAATTCAATTAAGTTTTGAAAATAATAATGATTTTTCTTTGTATTTTTTGTTAATAGCTTTTGATCATCAACAAATATTTATTTTCTCAAATCTTGATCCTAAAAATAGTAATTCTGAAGAATTTTTGCAGATCTATGAGTTAGCTAAAGGCACTAAAATTAGTCTTCCTTCTTTCAAAAGTCAAAATAACTTTAATCTTAATAAACTTAACGATCAAACTAAAAATTTAATTACCATCCAAGGGATTTTTTCTGCTGATCCTTTCCTTAATACTTTATCAGTATTACCTAACTTTAATCAAAGTGGTTTTATTGCTTTAACAGAGCCTTTAACAGTTATTAAAGCAATTTTTCAAGATTTAGATCAAGCTAGTAAAAATGAAAAAGAACAATTTAAGTTAGGCAATGATTGTTATGTTTTAAATGTTAATCATTGGGCTAGTTTTCATTTTATGTATCAAGTTTAAAATTAAATTATTAATTGTTGAACATAATTTAAAGCATCTTTTTTTGTTTTAATTTTACCTTCAATTTGGCCAATAGCCGCCTCCGTTAATAAATGTTTAATTAAGGGGCTAGGCTGAAGATTTAACTCTTTAATTAAATCATTTCCCGTAATTAAATTAACAGGATGAGCAACGGGATCTTGAACATTAAAATAACGCTCTATTAAAGGAGAAATAATTATTTTTGAAATGCCTAAAGCTTGAGCCAAAACTGCTAAAATAGGAAAACTTGTTTGAGTTTCTAAAAATAAAAAATATTGCTCTCTTAAGGTTAGTTGTCTATCATATTGTTGTAAAATATTTAAAGATTTTAAAGTATTTAAAATAATTTTTATTTCAGCACGGGAATATTTTAAACTCATTAATTCTTGTTCGGCAGTTATTAAATTATCCGATACTAAATAAGCTAATTTAGCTAAACGATACCAGTTAGATTGATCCTCATTTAATAGGGGTAATAAATCTAAATATTGATTGCTTAAATCTAAAGTAGATTGATCAATGTTTATCAAAGTTTCTAATTGATTAAAATTAATATTTTTTAACCAAGTTACTAATAATTGATCCTTAATTATTTCCCTTAAAAAAGATGTACCGTTGGGGGATTTTAGTAAATAATTTAATTCGGTTTGTACCCTTTCAGGTGCAATATTTTTGATTAAATGAGCTAAATTTTTGATAGTTGATTTTGTGTCAGGATCAATAGTAAAATTTAACTGGGAAGCTTGACGATAACCCCTTAATAATCGTAAAGGATCATCTTCTAAATTATTAGAAGAAATCATTTTAATTATTTTTTTGTTTAAATCTTTTAAGCCCCCAAGGGGATCAATAATTGTTTCAGAATGGAGATGATAAGCGATGGCATTAATGGTAAAATCTCGGCGTTTTAAATCAGTTTCTAAAGTCTCACCTTCCTGTTGCGCAAAATCTAAAGTTGCATTTTTAAAAACTACCCTAGCAATGGCTCTTTCTTGATCTAAAACTACAAAACCAGCCCGATATATTTTGGCGATATTTCTAGCAGTTTCAATGGCATTTGTAGCGACTACAAAATCAAAATCTATATAGTCTCTTTTTCTGTTTAAAAGAGCATCCCTAACCGCACCTCCCACTAAATAACTATCAATGGGAATTAAACTTAAATCACAAGGCAAACTAGGTAATAAAATCATATTAAACAATTGACAATTGACAATTAACAGTGGACAATTAAAAATTAACTTTTACGATAAAATAAGAACCACTCAAATTACTTTTATTGAGATTAATCAAAAACTATGAAAATTCCTGTTTTTAACACTTTTGTTAATTTACTTCCTAATTATAGCCAATGGTTGTGGCAACGCCTAGAGACTCATCAAGGCACTCATATTGTTACTCTGAATGCTGAAATGGCTATGTTAACTCGAAATAACTCACAATTAGCCAAAATTTTAGAAAAAGCCGATTTAATAGTCCCTGATGGGGCAGGAATCGTTTTTTATTTACGTTTATTTGGCTATCAACACCCACGCTGTCCGGGAATTGAACTAGCTGAATCTCTTTTAAGACAAGCAGGAGAGTCCCAGAAACCTTATTTAATTTATTTTTATGGTGCAAAACAAGAAATTATTGATCAAGCATCTCAATATTGGCTTAAAAAATTTAAAAGTTTGGATATTAAAACATATAATGGATATTTAAACTCAGAAGAAAAAACTCAATTATTAAAAGATTTAGAACGAGAAAAACCCCAAATTATTTTAGTGGGTTTGGGAGTTCCACGTCAAGAATTTTGGATTGAGCAAAATCGTCATCTTTGCCCAGAAGCCTTATGGATGGGAGTTGGTGGCAGTTTTGATATTTGGTCAGGGGCAAAAATCAGAGCGCCGGAATTTTTCAGAAATAATAATTTAGAATGGCTCTATCGCTTATATAAAGAGCCTTATCGTTGGTATAGAATGTTAGCATTACCTCAATTTTTCCTAACATCTATTTTTTATCGTATTAATAAATATTTTAATACGCATTAAATAAAGGAGATAGTTTATTAATAAAAATGTAATTCTCCCAGTTCTTTTAATTCCCAACCTTGATTAGTTTTGATAACTTCAGCAGGTTTAATTACCTTAAATTTAGTGAATTTTAATTGATCATTATTACAGGAAAAAACAACAGTTAAAACTTTATAAGAAAATTCATTAAGTTGAAAGTCATTTCTGGGTAAAAGATAATATTTATTTTGAATATTAATTAACCAGAAATCACCACTTTTATTAATTTCAAAAATAGGAATTACATCTTTACCTTCTCTCCTTTTCTTCATCGTATTAAGGGTTTCTGCTAACAAAACTACTTGGGGAATTAATAGATTAAATTGATTACTATTATAATTTTCTAATAACTGTTCTTCTGAAGTAATTTCTAACTTTGAAAGATTAATTGTTGGCACAGGATTTAATAAATTATAACCTTTAGATAAATTAGGATTAACATTAGAAGAAATTAGATTAGCATGAGTTAAATTAATTTTTTGACTATTTTCTAAATTAACTAATCGTTGATTCATTTGTTTAATTAAAATCTGTTCAATTTGATTAATATATTGACTAACTTGTTTAAATTGTCCCTCAAATTGATTCAAATATTGATTAATTTGATTAATTTGTTGATCTTGTTTTTGAAATTTACTTTGATATTCGGAAAATATTTGTTTAAAATTATATTTTTTTTGATTAGTTTCTTGTTCATAATTACTTGACATTGGCTTATAAATAACCAAAATTAAAACGATAGAAGTTAATAAAATAAAAATAAAGAAAATAACAATTAAAGCAAATAAACTTGTTTTAATATCATCGGTAAAATTATTAAAATCCTGCTGTAATTTTTTCTGTTTTTGTTCTAAATTAATAATTTTTTCGCCCTCGGTTATAGTTTCTAAATTATTGTTATTTGCTGAGGTGGAGGGTACTTCAATAACTGAAGTATTTTTAGCTAAAATATTCGAGTCTAAACTTGTTAAATTTTGACTGATATTTTGATTTTTTTGATTTAAAAATTTGGCTATTTCTATTTGAGTTATTTGGCCAAAATTACCGTATAATGAAGAAGAAAGTCCCCTTTTTGGAAAAAAATTAAGATATTTTTGAACCTGAGTAACTTGGGACTTTCCTAAACCATTATTTAAAGGTTTTATCACTTTATTAATAGAAGCCAAAAAAGTTTCTATTTCTACTAAATTTTGTTTTAAAATTAGTTGATTCTTAACAGGATTATTTTCTATAATAATTTGTAAATCATTAATTGCACGATTTAATTTTTCGGAAGATTGATTAACTTTAACAAAATTAACAGATTCCTGTTTAATTTGTTTTTTGGCAATTTTAGCTAAATTTTCATTCAAACGATCAACTTCCGTGCGAAAATTAGTAAAATTTAGTTGTAGATTTTCCAGTTTATTAGTAAGTTCACTTTGTATATTAATTTGACTATTCTTTTTTTCAGTATTAGTAATTTGATTATTATTAGATTGAGACTTTGACGGGAAAATTTGATTATTACAACTACTCAATAATAAAGTAGACATTAATCCTAAACCAATCAATTTTTTAGTGACATTTTGTAAATTCATAAGTTAAACATTCTATCAAAATAATTCATTAGTTATTAATCATTGGTCATTAGTCATTGCTTATTTATGGCAAAGATTTATGTTAAGACTACCATAGATTGTTAACAAAAGTAACTCTATTTTTGTTATTAATCATCAAACTTTTAAAATTTTAAACATAAATAATGAAAAATTTAGTCTCTTTTAAGGTATTTTATTAATTATTAACATCAATCAGGAAAACTAACATGAGTGATCAAACTTTAAAAAGTAAAGCCGTACAACAATTATATAATACCTATCCTTTCCCGCCGGATCCCCTTATAGATGAGCCACCCCCCGGATATAATTGGCGTTGGAATTGGATCGGTGCTCATCATTTTTGTACAGGAAAAAAACCAATTTCTAATAATATTAGAATTTTAGATGCCGGATGTGGTACAGGATCGGGAACTGATTATTTAATTCATCTTAATCCAGAGGCTGAAATTGTGGCAATAGACTTAAGTGAAAAAGCCTTAGAAGTGGCTCAGGAAAGATGTAGAAGGTCTGGAGTAAAAGCAAAATCATTAGAATTTCATCACCTTAATTTAGAGCAAGTTGATCAACTTTCAGGTGAATTTAATTTAATCAATTGTGTAGGAGTTTTACATCATTTACCCGATCCAATTAAAGGTATTCAAGCATTAGCAAAAAAACTAGCTCACGGAGGTTTATTTCATATTTTTGTTTATGCCGAATTAGGGCGATGGGCGATCCAATTAATGCAGGAAGCAATTGGTTTATTACAAGGAGAAAAAAAAGGCGATTATGTTGATGGAGTTAGGGTTGGCCGACAAATTTTTGCAACTTTGCCTAACGATAATCCCTTAGTCAAATATGAACAAAAAAAATGGTTTTTAGAAAATCAAAGAGATGAATGTTTTGCAGATATGTATGTTCATCCCCAAGAATTTGATTATAATATTAAAACTTTGAAAGAATTAATTGATGCTTCAGGCTTAGAATTTGTGGGTTTTTCCAATCCCCAATATTGGAATTTAGAAAGATTAATTGGTAATAATAAAGAACTATTAGAACGCTCAAAAAATCTTGATCAATGGGAAAAATATCGTTTAATTGAATTACTTGATCCCCAACTAACTCACTTTGAATTTTTCCTAACAAAACCACCTTTAATTAAAGAAAATTGGTGTGATGATCAAGTTTTTTTAAATGCAATTCCTGAGCGTCATCCCTGTATGGATGGGTTTCCCTATGACACCTTATTTAATTATGATTATCAAATTATTAAATTATCTGAAGATGAATTAAATTTATTAAAAGCTTGTGATGAAAATAATCTTAAACAAAAAACTTTTAAAACAATTTTAGAAGAATTAAATTTAAGTATAGAAATAGCTCGATCATTACAAGAAAAACAGTTAATTATTTTAGCTTAAAAATTTGCCCTCATCCCCAGCCTTGGGGGAGGGCATCGGTAGAAAATTCAATCAATTTAATATTCAATACCCGCTTGAGCCTTAACATTTTGCTCCTTAAAAGGATGTTTAATTAAAGTCATTTCCGTGACAAGATCAGCCTTTTCAATTAACTCTAAAGGAGCGCCCCTTCCCGTTAAAATAACATGATTAAATTCCGGTTTTTCCCTTAAACCTTCTAACACTTTTTCCACCGATAAATAACCCAACTTTAAAGCCACATTAATCTCATCTAATAATACTAATTGATAATCAGGATTACGGATTAATTCTAAAGCCTGTAACCATGCTTCCTCAGCTTTTTTTATATCCCTTTCCCGATCTTGAGTTTCCCATGTAAAACCCTCACCCATCGCATAAAACTTTAATTGATTTTCCCATTGACTCAACACCGCCTTTTCGGCCGGCTCCCATGCCCCCTTAATAAACTGAACGATCGCCACTTGATAACCATGGCCTAACGAGCGTAAAACCATGCCCAAAGCCGCAGTTGTCTTGCCCTTACCATTACCAGTATGAACAATAATTAAGCCTTTTTGAGCCTTAGCCTGTGCTAAACGTGCCTCTTGCACTTCCTTACGCCGTTGCATTTTCTTTTGATATTGTTCGGCCGATAAATTAGTCATATTTCAGTATTAGATGTTACAACAGGATCATTAAGAAAAGATTTTCGCTTTAGTTGCTTACCCTCAGTAAAAACTAAAGCAAATATCAAAAATAAGGATTTAAAAAAATGAATTTATTAACCACAATTTTTTTCTCAGTCTTAGCTTTAGAAGCCTTAATTATCCTATTTTTGTCAATTATCCCCCATCTGGGGACAATAGGCAAAAACATTAGTGAAATCTGCACTAAAGCCCCTAATTTAGATTTAATTGTCTCTTTAATTATTTGGCTTCCTTGGGTGGGAGGTATTTATTTTGGCTCTTGGCGAGGTTTGATCGTCACTTTAGGCGCTCAAATTATTGCCATGCAAACATGGATTTTTATTCATGAATTAACCCATCAAGAAGCGGTAAAAGGCCCCAGAATAATTAAATTTGTTAATCAAAAATTTGGTTGGTGGCGTAATTATATCGCTTTATGGGCTACATTGATCGCACTTCCGGCATTTGTGGTAATTCGTTTGGCCGAATTTGTGGCCTATCCCATTTTAGTATGGGTGTTAGATTTTCCCGATTATAAACATAGTGAATGGGTTAACGTCAGCCGTCAAAAATTTGAAGGTTTAGTCGGTCATGATTTAATCTGGTGTTTATATTGTGATTGGATGACCGGAGTTTATGCTTTAGGGGCGGAAATGTTGCGCAATGTGGAATCATTTTGGTGTCCGATCCGTTTTTATGACGGGAAAAAATGCGAAAATTGTAAAATTGATTTCCCTGATCTTGACGGGGGTTGGGTTGACCCTCATGGTACAATGGCCGATGTGGAAGGGGTTTTAAAACAACATTATCAAAACCCTCCCTATACTTGGTTTGGCTATGGGAAAACACAAAAAGATCCTCAATAGTCTTCAACAAGTGACAATTAGCCCTACTTCAATCTGAAATCAAGGAAATTGGTCAAAATTAACCAATTTCCTTAATAACAATTAACAATTAACAAAATTTAAAGATTTTTTTGGAAAAAACAAACTTATTGCATATAATTTGTGAAGTATACTTTATATTTCTTAAATAAAGTCCTTTTCATAACCTTATAAAAAAAATTATTTTAAATGATGCCCAGAATACTTGTTATAGATGACGATCCAGCGATCGCTGAGTTAGTCTCTATTAATCTGGAAATGGCTGGTTATGCCGTCACTCAAGCGGAAGACGGCATTAAAGGTCAAGCTTTAGCTTTGCAAATTCAGCCCGACCTGATTATGTTAGATTTAATGTTACCTAAAGTGGATGGTTTTACCGTCTGTCAAAGGATCCGCCGTGATGAAAGAACATCTGATATTCCCATTTTAATGTTAACTGCTTTAGGTCAAACTCAAGATAAAGTGGAAGGTTTTAATGCGGGGGCTGATGACTATTTAACTAAACCTTTTGAAGTGGAAGAAATGTTAGCTAGGGTGAGGGCGTTATTGCGCCGTAGCGATCGAATGCCCCAAGCGGCTAAACATTCAGAAATTTTAAATTATGGTCATTTAACCTTAATTCCTGAGCGTTTTGAAGCGATCTGGTTTGAGGAAACGATCAAATTAACTCATTTAGAGTTTGAGTTGTTACATTGTTTATTACAACGTCATGGTCAAACTGTTTCCCCTAGTGATATTTTAAGGGAAGTTTGGGGTTATGATCCCAATGATGATATAGAAACCATTAGGGTACATATTCGCCATTTAAGAACTAAATTAGAACCTGATCCTCGTCATCCCCGTTATATTAAAACAGTTTACGGGGCGGGATATTGTTTAGAATTACCTGCTTTGGAGGAAGAAAATACAGACTAAAATTCAACATTTTAAACTTTAAAGTTGAGCCTCAAAAATAAGTAATAATTATTAATTATTACTTATTATTTATAACTTATTAAAATATATCGGCTGGGTCAGCATCACTTAATTTTTTAACGGCGATCGAGCCGGAAATAATACACATAATTAAGGTTAAAATTAAAACAGAACTGGCACGATATAAGGTCATAGCTAAAGGTAAACCAGTAGATTGAGCCGTAAAAATATATAATAAACGTGAAACAAACATTCCGGGGAAAAATCCTACAAATGCCAGAATTATTGACTGTTGAAAAACCACCACTAAGAAATAAAATTCACCATAACCCATTGCTTTCATTGTTGCATATTCTGGTAAATGATCCGCTACGTTACTATATAAAATTTGATAAACAATGACTGTCCCAACAATAAAACCCATCACCGTGCCAAGGGTAAAAACAAAGCCGATCGCCGTGCGAGTCATCCAATAATGTTTTTCATAAGCAATAAATTCCGCCCTAGAAAAAATATGCACATCTTTGGGTAATTTTTCCCTTAAAACTGTTACAATTTGTTGTAAATTAGCATCTTTTTCTAATTCTAAAATACCAATATCTATTAATCCTTGATTTCGATTAGGAAATAATAGAAAAAAGTTAACATCACTGGTAATAATATTACCATCAGCCCCAAAAGATGATCCCATTTCAAATAAACCTTTGATCGTAATTTCTTTACGACTTAATTCAGTTTTGACCTGTGTTTCTTGCTCAATATATTTAGGAATATCCCCAAAATCTTTACGAGATTTTCGATCAAATAAATAGGTATCTTCTAATAATAAAAAATGTGTATTTTCTTTAATTCCGGGAAAATTAACTATGTCATGATTGGGATTAAATGCAAAAATAAAAATAGTGCGATTAGTGCCTTTATCTGGGTTTTTAAACTGTCCTAAACTAATATAAAAAGGATTCGCTGATTTTACTCCTTTAACTCCCATCGCTTCATATAACCTTCTTTGGGAAAAAGTTTGAGTTGCGACAACGGAATTTGTTTGACTACTAATTAAAAAAACATCCCCTGCTAAAGCATTATGTAAACGGATCGAACTTTGCAATAAAGCATCCCTAAAACCTAATTGCATAAACATTAATAAATCGGCAAAAGATATACCAGCGATCGCAATTAATAATCGCATTTTTTCGTAGGAAATTTGTAACCAAGCTAAAGGTAATTTCATTTTACAATTAAAATTTATTGATAAATAGTTATTTGTTATTTGTTATTCGTTATTCGTCAAAAAACTTTAACAGTTTTGACGATGTAAAAAGTCTATCAAAGTAAAATTTGCACAATAACTTTAGAATAAGTTAAATCAGCAACAATTTTACTAAATTCAGGTTTTAATAATATTTTAACCTCCACAACTCTCACATCCACATCGGCGGCCGGATCCGTATTTAAAACTTCTTTTTTACCAATTTGTTGACCAATTTCAATCACTTCTCCCGCTAATTTTTCAGAAAAAGCACCACTTTCACTGGTAACAATTGCTTTTTGTCCTATTTTAACTTTACTAATTTCACTTTCATAAACCTCAGCGATCGCTAACATTTGATCAGTCTGTCCTAACTCAATAATACCTGAATTTTGATCCACATTTTCCCCCGGATAACTATTAATTTTTAAGACCTTTCCCGCTACTGATGAGCGGACATAAGCCAATTCTAAATCCTCTTGAGCTTGATTTAATTCTGCTAACGATTGATCTAATTCTGATTGAGATTTTTGTAAATCTACAGGGCGAATTTCTTTAATTTTAGCTAAAATAGCCTGAGCTTCTAAAATTTCTTTTTCTAAAGTTAACTCCTCCTCCCGTGCCTGAGCCTCAGCCTGAATAATTTGTTGTTCAAGAGTGCTTAAAGTCCGATCATAATTAGCTTGAGCCTCTTTTAACTTTTCCCTCGCCGTCTCTAAAGTTAATACACGCCGATCTAACTCTGACTCAGAAATAACTCGATCTTGCGCTAACTTTTCATACCGATTAAACTCACTTTGTGCATTATTTAATTCGGCTTGTAACCGATCTGTATTAGCTAATTTTTCTTCTTTTTGTCCTTCTAATTCTGCTTTTAATCGTTTTATTTCTGCTTGATTAGTAATTATCTTACCATCTAACTCGGCTTTTAAACGCTCGATCGTGGCCTCTTGAGCCTTAATTTCCCCAATTTTAGCCCCCGCCTTAACAATTTCTAAATTAGCCTGAGCAACTTTAACTTTTTGCTGTGCCAAGTCAACATCCGCCTTTTGACGGGGATAACTGTCCAACATCCCGATCAATTGATCTTGTTTAACCCATTGCCCCTCCTTAACAAATAATTCCATTAATTTTGAACCCCCTTGGTTGGGAGGAGCGGCCAATTTGATCACTTCCCCTTGAGGCTCAAGTCGCCCTAAAGCACTCACCGACTGGATCATTTTCTCAGTGGAAATAACCTTTTGACTATTCTTTTTAATTTTACTAACTCTGACTCGATAGAGACTGATCCCCCCTAACACAACTAACAAGATTAAAGTTAAGGCCACAAGCCATTTTTTGTCTACATTAGAAAATTGAGGCATTAACGGTTTACTTTTTTCATCCATCATGAATTATATAGATTAATAAATTTTATTATTAACAAAAACCCTTCAATAAATTGAAGTGGTCAATGGTCACTGGTTACTGTTCACTGTTCACTGTTTAAACTGTCACAAAAATTCTTTAATTTTTGGTCTCAAAATATTACTCTAGGTCATGGGTAAATAATTAACTAAAATTTGACTTTGTTAACTTTTTTTACATTTTTTACTTTTTTACCATAATTCCGATCCAAATCATAGCCAAGAACTAAAAAATCTGGTTATGATAGAAGACAAGAATTTAATCAAAACTTTCTGATTTAAGTTTGCTCTCCATCACAGTCAAACAAACTTAAATTTTGTTAATAGTTTATTTGTAGTTGTTAAAATTAACTTATTTAGTTAAAAAAATTGCTCAAAATAAATCAATGAATTAAGTATTTTTTACTAAAAAAAATCATTTTCATTAAGATTTAACTCAACAATCAACTCAAATAAATAACATCAAGCAAAACACAAAAAACCTTAACTACCTCCCATGATGATATGATGAATCATTCCTCTCCCAAGCTCTCTTTATTCCAAGGTTTTCTGTTTGGCGGTGCGATCGCCGCCCTAGCTACAGGTGCATTACTTTCTCCCAGTTTGAGCCATCGAGTCAATGCCCAGTTAGAAGATAGCCCTAAAGCACTGGTTGACGAAGTATGGCAACTGGTCAACAAAGAATTTGTCGATCGCAATTTTAATCAAGTAGAATGGCTCAAAGTGCGTCAAGAATTATTAAATAAGGATTATCATTCTTATGACGAAGCCTATCGAGAAATTAAGAAATCCTTAAGATTATTAGGCGACCCTTACACTCGCTTTTTAACCCCCGATGAATTTGAAGTTTTAACCAGTCAAACATCAGGAGAGCTTTCTGGGGTGGGGATCAAGATTGATTTTGATGAGCAAAAACATTATTTAATGGTAGTTGAACCCATTGAAAATTCCCCTGCGTGGGAGGCAGGTATTAAACAGGGCGATCGGATCCTACAAATTAATGGCAAAAATACCTCTTTAATGACCTTAGAACAGGCATCAGATGAAATCAAAGGAGAAATTGGCACTGAGGTGGAATTACAAATTGCCCGTCCCAATGGACAAATATTGAATTTTACTTTAAAACGCGCTCAAATTGAACTTCCGTCTGTCTCCTATAACCTCAAAAGGGAAAACCAAATGAAAATTGGTTATATTAAATTAGATGAATTTAGCTCCCATGCGGCCGAACAAATGAAAGAAGCGATTAACAATCTTTCTTTAGAAGAGCCTTCGGCCTTTGTGTTAGATTTAAGAGGGAATCCGGGGGGCTTATTATTTGCCAGTGTGGACATAGCACGGATGTGGATGGATTCAGGTCTCATTGTTAGTACGGATGATTCAGAAAGAGGACACCGTGAATTTACGGCTAACCGTAGTGCTTTAACGGATTTACCCTTAGTGGTTTTAGTGGATGGTAACTCGGCTAGTGCCAGTGAGATCTTAGCAGGGGCTTTAAAAGATAATAAAAGAGCCACTATTGTAGGCTCACAAACCTATGGTAAAGGGACAGTTCAATCCCTTCATACTTTGTCAAATGGATCGGGATTAGCTGTGACAATTTCCCGTTATTTCTTGCCCAGTGGGGTTAATATTAATCATCATGGGATCACTCCTGATATTTCCCTTGATTTAAGTCAAGATGAAGCACAAAATTTACAAGTTAATCCCTCTTTAATCGCTACCCAGTCTGATCCCCAATATAGTCGGGCGGTTTCCTTCTTATATAATAGTCAAATTGGACAAACGAATAATACAAGTGAACCTGTTAGTATTCGTTCAATTGCTGAATAAGTAAACACTCAGGATGTTTTTATTTTCGATCAAATTAAAAGTAATGAACAATTATCTTTTTTCACAGATAATTGTTCATTATTTTTTTATGGTTAAATTACAGATTTAGGTAATATAATTATAGTTAGTTTTTAATCAAACCAATTTAGGATCAATATTACAATGGAAGAAACACAACAACTATTATTGAAACGTCCAATTAACGTCAAAGTCATTGTTACACCTCGTTGGAAAGAGGAAGTACAGGATCAATTACAAAAACAAATTAGTCAAATTGATACTCAATTACAACAATTAGACTTACAAGGACAAAGGGCAATTACAGAACTTAAACAACAAAGTTTACAGCCTCTTTCTGCTCAAATTCAACAACAAATTGAGGGGATTCAATCTCAAGTTAACCAGAAAAAAAGTCAACTTTTAGAACAAAAAAATCGTTCACTCCAACAACTTCAACAGTCTCAAACTTTAGAGTTAGAACAGGAGATTTTACAAGGACAAATGGAAAGCTTTTTCCGTTTAGAAAAGGGTGATAATTTGGTTCAAAAATTACAAGTGGAAATTGTGGTTAGAGATGGGGTAGTAGAAGAAATTAGAGGTGATATTTAATTTTTTTTGGTTTAAAAAACCTCTTTTTATAGTTCTACTAACCAATATTAGAGCAACAAAAGTCGGGGATTTAAAATCCCCAACTTTTAAAACATTTTACTAATAAAAAAACTGATGGCTACATTTAAAAGTCAATAATTTTCCCTGCTTCAACGGATAAAATTTGCGATTCTTTCAACCAATGGGCATCAAAAGAATTAAGGTGAGTGGTAGTAATTAAAGTTTGAAAATTACCTTGAATTGTCTCTAATAAAAAGTTTTGACGTTGGGGATCTAATTCTGCTAAAACATCATCTAATAATAATAATGGAGACTCACCAATTACTGTTTCAATTAAATTTAATTCAGCTAATTTTAAAGCTAAAACTAAAGTTCTTTGTTGCCCTTGGGAGCCATAGGATCTAGCAGGAGTATTATTAATTATTAATTCTATTTCATCTCGGTGGATACCAACTAAAGTTTTACCTTGATATTGTTCAGCCATTTTTCTTTCTTCAATCTTATTTAAAAAGGCTTGTTTTACGGAATTAGCATCATCTTCAGTCCAAATAATATGGGGTTGATAAATAATTTTTAATTCTTCTTTTTTGCCACTAATATTACTATGCCAATGTTGAGCAAAAGGAGCAATTCTAGTTAAAACTCTTGCCCTTCTTCTCGTTATTCTTGAGCCATATTCTGCTAATTGTTCATTCCACAAAGAAAGTTCAGTTAAATAATTAGAAATAATTAGATCTTTTTCCCCTTGAGTTAAAGCAGTTCTAATCTTTTTTAAAAGTGCATTTCTTTGACGTAAAATATTATTATATTGGGTTAAAATATAGGAGTAAATTGGCTCAATTTGAATCAATAAACTATCTAACCAATTACGTCTACATTCAGGGGATCCCCTCACTAAATCTAAATCTAAACTCGAAAATTGAACGGTATTTAATATACCTAAAAATTCCACTTGTTTGCGTAAATTTTCCTTATTTAAAATTAAAGTTTTTCGCCCTTGACTTCTTAAGATTAAACCTAATTCTGATTTTCCATATTTTCGCTCTAACATAGCCTCAATTTTACTTTCCGTTTGACCTTCTAAAATTAAATCTTTATCTTTACTGGTGCGGTGACTTTTTAAAGTAGAAAGTAAAGCAACGGCTTCTAATAAATTAGATTTTCCTTGCGCATTATTGCCTAAAATAATTGTCTTTTTCTCTGAAAATTTAACAATTTGATCATGATAATTACGAAAATTTTTTAATAATAAATAATTAAGATACATGAATCTAATTTTACCAAATAAGTTAAATTAATGATTTCATTAAGGCTGAAGCCTTATGCTACAAAAACAAAGTCTGCCTGTGCAGACTAGAATGAAGTCTGCGCAGGCAGACTTTGTTTAGATAGCCCTACCCTTTAGGGTTTGGGGCTTAAAAATTAAAAACTAATTTGATTGATTTTTCTTATTTTTAGCTTTTTTTCTAGCATCTTTCCAAGCAGAAATAGTACGCCCAAAATTAACGCTAAATTCTTCAAAACCTAAGAGAGAGCCTAAACGGTTTTCATCCCATGAAGTAGAAAAAATACCATAACTTAAACCTAAAAATCCCGATCCAAACAAGATAATACTAACAATTAAAACCGCCACATTTGGAATTTCTAAATTACCTTTTGTTACCACAAAATAAAAAGCAATAAAAGATAAAAACCCTAGAAAAGTTGGTACTCCTGAAAAAATGGCCATTCTTTTAATCATTCTTTTACTCACAACTTCAGGAATAGCTGAAAGGGTAACTTCTGATCGATCAATTTCTTTTTTTTCCTTTTTATTTTTTTGTTTATTTTTATTGTCAGAAATAGCCTTTTTTTCCTCAACAATAGTCTGATCAGAATTAATATTTTCCGTAGTAACTTTAACAGGTTCTACTTTTTTAGATTGATTATTAGTTTGATTAGTTTGACTTTCCGCTCCAGAAGTTTGAGGTTTATTCTTTTTCTTTTTTGGACGGGGTTCAAACGGGATTTTTTCTTGTGAACTTCCAGAAGACATAAGGTTTTTTAATATTAATTATTTATTTAATTTAAAAATTTAAAATTGATAATTAACAGTGGACAATTGACAATTATCTTTATAAAAAAATTATCAATTGTCAACTATTAACTAATAATAAATTAACCAAGAATAAGCTTATAACTTCAGTCTAAAACCACAGCTATAAGCTTTGATTAAGTAATAACTTAAGCTTAACCTCTAATACCTAAACGGGAAATTAACGCTTTATAACGCTCAGGGCTTTCGTTATGAACAAAAGTTAATAAGCGCTTACGATGACCAATCATTTTTAACAAACCACGTCTGGAGGAGTGATCTTTTTTGTTGGTTTTCAGATGAGTAGATAACTGATTAATCCGATTAGTTAACATCGCAATTTGTAAATCAGCAGAACCTGTATCTGTTTCATGAGTTTGATATTGTGCAATAATTTCTTGCTTACGCTCTTGAGTAAGTGCCATAATGAGATTTTCTGTTTCTATAAAATTTAAACTGCAATCTCCCATTGTACCATTATCATTTCATTATTGATCAAGTTTTTTCGGGGGGAATAAAACACTTCTTGCACAAGTCACAGAAAAGGCGACAGAAAAAAGGTAAACTAAATAATAATCTATCAAAACTGTTAAAGAATTGATTTAAGTTGTTTTTTTTATTACTTTTGAAAAAGGTATATTAATTTTTGATTGTTAACCATCGCTGTGTTTTTTCTCAGGATCACTGATGATCATGACCTAAATTTTGCAACAAGTCTAATCATGATTGCTAAATGACCAGTGACTAATCACAAATCTCATTTTTGTTACAAAAACTTTACATAAATCTAAATAAATCACCTTAATTAAGATTAAAGTTAATATAACTTAATCAAAAAATGAAAAAAAGGGCTTTATTTTGAAGTTTTGTAAAAGTATAAGAATAAATATTGAGAAGATGTCAGAAAAGGAGCAGATATATATATTATAGAAAATAGATAGATGAAGTAAGTTTAATTACTTAATAACAATCAAAATTTAATTTCAGCCTATCATCGAATCAATCAAAAAATAATCTTGAGCAAATTCAATCCTCAAAGATTTTATTAAATGCTCAGTTTATAATTACAAGATCATAACAACATAAGCAAGGTAGCCAAGGAGGAAATGGTTATGAATAATAATCAACAAATGTGGATCGCTAAAACGTGGAATAATCTCAGTCTATCTCTGTCCGATGCGATCGCTAGAATTTTCAGCCCTAATCGCTTAGAATACCCCTCAGTAGGAGTTCAACCCTTTGAAGGTGAACCCTATCAACCCTCTCAAATAGAATGGTAATTTAATCATTAAAAAATCACAAAATTATAATAAACAGTCACAAAGCAGATCTTTTCAAAGGTCTGCTTTTTTGATCAAGCCGAAAAATGATCTAATTAATGATAAAATTTTATTTTGACTTAATCATTTGAAGAATTGATCTTCTTGCAATTAAGTCTAAGAATGGTTAAACTTTTTTAAAAAAGTAATTAATATATCCTAAAATAGTCTAACTTAGACAAAGCGTAAAACAATATCCAAATAGGAGGATCGTAGTCAATGGGACTACCTTGGTATCGTGTACATACAGTCGTCCTGAATGATCCGGGTCGTCTGATCGCAGTTCACCTGATGCACACCGCACTGGTGGCTGGTTGGGCAGGTTCAATGGCTCTTTATGAGTTAGCAATTTTTGATCCCAGTGATGCAGTTTTAAACCCCATGTGGAGACAAGGGATGTTTGTTCTTCCTTTCATGGCTCGTTTAGGTATTACAGGTTCTTGGAACGGTTGGGATATTACCGGAGCAACCGGAACTGATCCTGGTTACTGGTCTTTTGAAGGTGTGGCGATCGCGCACATCGTGCTGTCTGGGATGTTATTCTTAGCGGCCATTTGGCACTGGGTTTATTGGGATCTTGATCTATTCGTAGATGATCGTACCGGACAACCCGCTCTTGACCTTCCTAAAATGTTTGGTATTCACTTATTCTTATCTGGTTTACTTTGCTTTGGTTTTGGTGCATTCCACCTAACCGGAGTTTGGGGGCCTGGAATGTGGGTATCGGATCCTTACGGTTTAACGGGTCATGTTCAAGCGGTATCTCCTGAATGGGGGCCGGCCGGTTTTGATCCCTATAACCCAGGTGGTATTGTGGCTCACCACATCGCCGCAGGGATTGTGGGTATTATTGCTGGTTTATTCCACTTAAGTGTACGTCCTCCCGAAAGACTTTATCGAGCTTTACGGATGGGTAACATTGAAACCGTATTATCTAGCAGTATTGCCGCCGTTTTCTTTGCCGCTTTCGTGGTAGCCGGAACAATGTGGTATGGTAATGCCGCCACTCCTGTGGAATTATTTGGCCCTACCCGTTATCAATGGGATCGTGGCTTCTATCAACAAGAGATCCAAAGCCGTGTTGAAGCTAAATTAGCACAGGGTGCTTCTTTAAGTGAAGCATGGGATAGCATTCCCGAAAAACTAGCTTTCTATGACTACATCGGTAATAGCCCCGCTAAAGGTGGTTTATTCCGTACTGGTGCAATGGATAGCGGTGACGGTATTGCGAAACAATGGTTAGGACACCCTGTATTTCAAGATGCAGAGGGTAATGTTTTAACCGCTCGCCGGATGTCTAACTTCTTTGAAACCTTCCCAGTGGTTTTAACGGATGAAAATGGTGATGTTAAAGCGGATATTCCTTTCCGCCGTGCTGAGTCTAAGTTCAGTTTTGAACAAGCTCGTGTAAGCGTTTCCTTCTATGGTGGTGCTTTAGATGGTCAAACCTTTAAAGACCCCGCAACGGTTAAAGCTTATGCGCGTAAAGCGATCTTAGGTGAACCCTTTGACTTTGACATCGAAACCCTCAATTCTGACGGGGTATTCCGCACATCGCCCAGAGGTTGGTTTACCTTTGGTCATGCGGTATTTGCATTACTTTTCTTCTTTGGCCATATTTGGCATGGCGCTCGTACTCTGTACCGAGATGTATTTGCCGGAGTTGACCCAGAATTATCTGAAGAACAAGTGGAATGGGGCTTCTTCCAAAAACTTGGAGACAAAACTACTCGTCGTCAAGAGCAGATCTAATTTTACTTGTTAAATTTAATTTAAGAGGGAAGATTTTTAAAAATCTTCTCTTTTTTTTGTTTGCGCTCACCCCCTAACACCCTATTGCTTTGTGCGATATAATAATAAAAAGATTTCTATTGAGATTGCGAAATGACTGACTTTTCTAACTCGATCGCTTATCATTATCATGAGCGTACAAAATACGATCCCCAGACTATTAATGCTAAAGGCCGACAAATTGATTGGAGTCAACAACCGATCCCTTTTAAAGAATATAAAATCGGCACAACTTTTGATTTAAAATCTTATTTAACTGATGAATTTAAAGACAATGATAATTTAGAAATTCAAGGGTGGATCCGCCTATCTAAATTATTATTATGTAGCTATGGTTTAACGGCAAAATTACCAACAATGTTTGGTTCTTTTATTTATTTAAGATCCTCTCCCTCCGCAGGGGGACTTTATCCGGCCGAAGTGTATTTAATCTCAAGAGGAACAACCTTATTACCCGCCGGAATTTATAGTTATCAACCCCAAACTCACAGTTTAATTTTATTTTGGCAAGATCAAGTTTGGCAAAAATTACAGTTAGCTTGTTTTAATAATCCAATCTTAGAAAAAACTGATTTAACTTTAATCACAACGGCCATTTTTTATCGGTCTGCTTGGCGTTATGAAGATCGGGCTTATCGTAGGGTTTTACTTGATACTGGCCATTTATTAGGTAACATTGAATTGGCTAGTTCGATTAATAATTATCGTGCTTATTTAATTGGTGGTTTTCAAGATAAAATGTTAAATGATCTATTATATTTAGATCAAAATCAAGAAGGCACAATTACGGTTGTTCCCTTAGAAGATAAGAGTAAAAATGAAAATAAATTCACTCCGACTTTAAGCGCTTTACCTTCTAAAATTACTACTAACTTTCCTAAATTAAAAGATGGAGAATTATTAAATTTTTTCCATGAACAAACCTGTATTTCTCATACAGATATAGGTACGGATCAAACCAAAGAAGAAAATTATTTAGAAGATAAATATAATTTTCCTTTTTGCTTAAAAGTATCAACAAAAAGTAATCCAATTGACTGGAAAAATCAATTATCAGGCTTAGAAAACACCATTTTAAATCGCCGTTCTACCCGTGCTTATACGGGTGCTAATTTAAACAAAAATGAGTTAAATGCTTTATTAGATTTTACTTATCATCCCGAACATTATCTTAATCAAAATTTAGAAGAAAATCCCGATTATTTTACCTATAATTTAATTGAAACTTTTATCGCTGTGTCTGGAGTAGATGGTTTAGAAGAAGGCTGTTATTATTATGCACCAAAAGCACAGGAATTAAGACAAATTCGCTTTAAAAATTTTCGCAGAGAATTGCATTATTTATGTCTGGGACAAGAGTTAGGCAGGGATGCGGCGGCAGTTATTTTTCATACCGCAGATTTAAACAAAGCTATTACTAAATATGGCGATCGAGCCTATCGTTATTTACATTTAGATGCGGGAAATTTAGGAGAAAGATTAAATTTAGGGGCGATTCATTTAGACTTAGGAGTAAGTGGCATTGGCGGTTTTTTTGATAATCAAGTCAACGAAGTTTTGGGTATTCCTGTAGATGAAGCTGTCTTATATATCACTACTTTAGGTCGTCCTAGAGGTTTTTCGTAATAACTAAAAAAGTAAAAATTGAACTGTGATCTTGGCAATATTTTTCTAATTTTCGATCAGATCAGTTTACATAAAAGTTAATATTTGAAATTTGAAATCATTTTTATCATTAATTAAAGATTAATTAAACATGAATTATAACACGGACACAAAACAATTTTTATATTTATTTCTCGGCGTTTTAGGCATCACTTTATTTTTCTATTTCTTAAGGGGTTTTGGCGTATTAACTTTTATTCCGGGAGGTTTAATTCATCTTTTATTTTTATTAACATTAATTACCGGAATTGTTTATGGGATCATTTTTACAAAAAGATATTAAATTACTTAAATTTAAAGTATTGACACTTTCATTTTTTTCTTTTATACTTTGATAATTTAAACCATTAAATCATTTAAAATTAAAAATTTAAAATTATGCCTTTTATTCATGTAAAAACGTCCGTAACCCCCCCAGAAAAAACCGTAGGAGATCAACTTTTAACTACCCTATCTGCTAATTTAGCTAAACAGTTAGGAAAGCCTGAAGCCTATGTTATGACAGCTTTTGAGCCTAACTTAGCTATGACTTTCGGCGGAACTTTTGAGCCAGTTTGTTTTATTGAAATCAAAAATATTGGTAAAATGACAGCTAATCAAACTAAAGCCATGAGTCAAGATTTTTGTCAAAAAATCAATCAATTTTTGGGCGTTCCAACTAATCGAATTTATATAGAATTTGCCGATGCCCAAGGTTATTTATGGGGCTGGAATAGTTCAACTTTTTAAATCAAATAATTTAATCTTTGACTATCATTTTCAACCCCTTCTTCTTCCTTTGGAGAGGGGCTTTTTCTAAATTTGATTTGATTTATGAAAATACTAATTAGCAAAAGTGTATCCTCAATTACTGTACATTTATCTTTAAATTAGTTAAACTAAAAATAATTGACAAAAACTTTTATACTTTACCTTAAACAATTATTAATTATCCTGGCTCAACAAAATTTGATGATACAAAGAGTTATTAATTTAATAATTAAACTGACGGAATCAATCGAAAATTTAGATTGTCTCCGTCAAAACTTTGTCAATTTAATTATTAAAGAATTAAATGTTAATTATTGTTTAATTCAATCTTTTAATGATAAAAAGTATATTTCTAATTTGTCTGAAGTTAGTGAAGTTTATCATCTTTTTTTTAGAATAGCAGATTTGATTATTGAGCAAGAAAAAAATTATTTAACTCAAGAAGATTATTTAATTGTATCTTCTGCTTCTTATAATTCCAAATTTAACTTAGATTTCCCAATTTTCACAATCTTAATTTTTCCCTTAAAATATAAAAATTGTTATTTAGGCAACTTATTTTTATATCAAGAAAGTAATAGTTATCAATGGGAAAAATCAGAGATTGAAACAATTAAATTAATCGCAATTCATTTAGCGATCGCCCTATATCAAGATCAATTAGAAATCGAAAATTTTTATTTAAAACAAGAAGAAAATTTAAGCTTAAAAACTTCTTATATTAGTCATGAATTACGAACCCCAATCAGTGCGATCGTGGGGTTTTCTCAAATGTTATTAAAAGAAATTTATGGCTCATTAAATTCAAAACAAAAAGATTATGTCACCAGAATTTTTAACTCAGGAGAATATTTATTATCATTAGTCAATGATTTGTTAGAATTGTTTAAAGTTAATCAGCAAAAAGAAGAATTAATCTTAACAAATATTAACATCAAATACCTATGTGAACAAGTAATAATGATGATTGAAGAACAGGCAAAAATTAAAAATTTAGATTTATTATTATTGATTAATACGGAAATTCAAACCATTATAGCTGATGAAATTCGTTTAAAACAAATTTTGATTAATTTACTTTCTAACAGTGTAAAATTTACGGAAAAAGGCTCAATTACCCTTAAAGTTATGACGGAAAATAGTCAAATTATTTTTTCAGTAATTGATACGGGTATTGGCATCAAAAAAGAAGAAGAAAGTCAACTTTTTAAACCTTTTCAAAGATTATCTAATAATGTTAATCAGTGTCTTAAATTTAATCAAAAAGGAACAGGTTTAGGGTTAGCTTTATCCCAACAATTAGCCTATCTTCATCATGGGAAAATTACTTATAATTGTGAAGTTAATGGGGGTAGTTGTTTTTCCCTTTATTTACCAATTAATCGAGATTAAGAAAAAAGCTAAATAACTTTTTTCAATTGATAATTGACAATTGATAATTGATAATTGGTTAATAAAGATCTAAAAAAATTAAAATTTATTATTCAAAAAATATAAAATAATTGTTAAGTTATTTTCTCAAAGATTAACTTTATAAAACTTTACAAAAATGATCGCAAATTCCTGAAAAATTGATTATTTTTTTATAATAGTAATGTCAGATTAGAAATGAAAAGGTCTAAAATTTATGACTACTAAAACTCAAAATCGGCCTTTAGGTGGCTTAACTGCCACTTCCCCCACCGGAGAAAAGTTATCTTTTCCTTTAAAACATACCGATGTTTTCAGTAAAATTACGGGTAATCTTTCCCGTGTGGAAGTAAGACAAAGCTTTGAAAATCCCTTTACACAACCCTTAGAGGCGATTTATGTTTTTCCTCTGCCCGATGAGGCCGCCGTTGATCAAATGGAAATACACATCGGCGATCGCATTATTAAAGGTAATATCAAAAAACGTCAAGAAGCTAAGGAAATTTACGAACAAGCCAAGCAAAGAGGGCAAACGGCGGGACTTTTAGAACAGGAAAGGGATAATATTTTTACCCAGTCTCTGGCTAATATTAAACCCGGTGAAGCCATTGATGTGGTGATACGATATTCCGATAGTTTGAAGTTTGAAGGGGGAAAATATGAGTTTGTGTTTCCGATGGTAGTAGGGCCTCGCTTTATTCCGGGAGAAGCGATCGGTGAAGGTGATACGGATCAAGTCCCAGATGCGTCTCGTATTACTCCTCCCGTATTACCACCCGAACTCAGATCCGGTCATGATATTTCGGTAAAAGTGGAAATCAATGCAGGGGTGGCTTTACAGGAAATTAACTCCCCTTCCCATCGTCTCAAAATTGTCTTTAATGGTGATATTGCCACCGTTGAATTAGATCATAGTGATACCATCCCAAATAAAGATTTAATTTTAAAATATCAGGTATCAGGGGCGAATACCCAAAGCACCCTTTTAAGCCAAAATGATGACAGGGGTGAACATTTCGCTTTATATTGTATTCCCGCCGTGCAATATCAAACTAATCAGATTGTACCGAAAGATGTGATATTTTTAATGGATACGTCAGGCTCTCAAGAGGGCAACCCCTTAAAACAGTGTAAAGCCTTGATGGAGCAGTTTATTAACGGTTTAAACCCTGATGATACCTTTACCATTATTGACTTTGCCAGTATTACTACCCAATTATCCCCAAAACCGCTAGAAAATAACGCTAATAACCGTAAAAAAGCCTTTAAATATATCAAAAGATTAGAGGCCAATGGTGGTACATATTTAATGCCGGGTATTCAAACGGCGATTAACTATCCTCCCGCTTCTGATGGGCGTTTACGCAGTATCGTGTTATTAACCGATGGTTATATCGGCAATGATGAGGAAATATTAGCGCAAGTTCAACAGAAATTAAAACGGGGAAATCGTCTCTATAGCTTCGGTGTGGGCAGTTCGGTTAATCGTTATTTACTCAATCGCATCGCTGAGTTAGGGCGTGGCACTTCTCAAATTGTGCGCTATGATGAAGACCCGAAAACCATAGCTGATCAGTTTTTCAAGCAAATTAATAATCCTGTTTTAACTAATATCGAATTACAATGGCTTGGTAATACGGAAAAACCGATCATTTATCCTTCCATCTTACCCGATCTTTTTGCTGAACAACCTTTAGTAATATTTGGGCGTTTACCTAGTAATACCACCGGAAGCTTACTGATTAAAGGCATAGCCGCCGGAAATCAACCTTTTGAGCAGATTTTTAATTTAAGTGATATTACCTCAGACAATAATCCGGCGATCGCGCAACTTTGGGCAAGAATGAAAATAAAAGATCTTAGTAAAGAGATGTTAAAATTTGAAACATCGGAAGGGGTAGAAGAAATAACTCAAACGGCTTTGAGCTATCAATTACTATCAAAATATACGGCATTTGTAGCGGTTTGCGATGATATTCGGGTCGATCCCCATGAACAACAAATGACAATGAATGTACCCGTAGAAATGCCGGAGGGCGTGAGTTATGAGAGTGTAGTTGCGGCTAGTGCTATCTCCTCCCCTGCCCCGATGATGATGGCGAGTATGCCAAGAATGCGCAAGTCTTTCTCCTCTGAAATGGTTTGTGTATCCCTTGACATTGACGTTGATGATCTTAATACCTTGAGTGAAGAATTAATGGGATTTGAAGATGATTTAGAATGGATTATAGAAGATATTTTTGCCGAGGAAAATGTGATTGAAAATCCTAAAATTGAGATTATTTCGATTAGTGGATTGGCAGAAAATGAAATTAAATCTTTAACCCAATATTTGGAAAAATTAAAACTACCTAGTAACATTGAGGGTGAATTAACTTTAGAATTTCAGATAGAAAAAGGACGAGTTAAAAATATTTTTGTCAAAGAAAAAGAGTCAACAATTACTGATTATGACATCATTAATTGGCTGAAAAAATCTCTTTTAACTTGGACTTTATCCAATTCTATTAATACTAATGCCACCTTAAAATTGTGCTTCAACAATTAAGCAAAAAGTACCAAATTATTACAAAAAAAGTCGGGAATTTAACAAATACCCGACTTTTAAAAACCAATATTTAGATGTGTGTAATTAATTACTCAATGGTGGCACAGGCTTCTAGCCTGTGACGGGCAGGATGCCCATTCCACATTATGTAATTAATTTTGCTTGGGTACTTATTTAGTTTAAAATTGCTCAAAAAAACTGTCATCAATATCATAACCTAACATTTGAGCAAAAGATTTTAAACGGGAAATTCCGGTAATATTTTGTTGTTTTAACCAATCATTTAAGATGAATATTTTTGACATCACAAAAATTTCTAAAGCTTCTGCATTATATTGTATTCCCTCACTTCTTTTAAATTCATGGGGTACTAACATCGCCGTATAACGTGCCAATTCTCCATTTTTCCAATCTAACAGAAAAGGTAGCCAAGGATAAAGCGCATCGGCACGAATAAACCATAAACGAATTTCGGGAATTTCTGATAATTCTCTGGGATCATTTGCTTCTAAAGCATAATTAATTTCAAATTTTAATTGTTGTTCTTTTGGGATAATTTCATCATTAGTAATTAAGTTTTTAATTACTAATGAAAGGGGGGTTAAATCTAATTGATTAATTTGTTCAGAATTAAGTTTAATTGTAACAGGCATGGTTTATTTTTTAGTTAGTTTAATTACTCTATTACAACCTATTATAGATCATTAGAAAAAATTAGCAATATATTCTTTTAAATTAGCTAAATTTTCTAAATCTTGATCGGTTAAATTATGAAAACTAAAATTTTCTTGAAAAATAATTGTCCCATCTTCTAAAATATCTCTAATTAAATTATTTCTTAATTCATAACCTAAAATTTCTTCAGCTTTTTGCCAAAATAAATTTTGAGGTGATTGAAAATAATTTTGATATTTTATAATAAATTGTTCTTGAAAATCAAAGGGTTGCCAATGTTCTTGTAAGGCTTTTAATAAAGTTTGTTTTAATATTTCTGGATCTAATTTTTCTCCTCGATTTTTTAACCAAAAAGCCCATGCACAAAAAGCTTTTAAACTATCTTCTAAATTATGGCAACAATAAACAATTGTTTCTAAAATTTCGTGATCAAAATTAATTCCTAAACGGATCAAAGCCCATTTATATTGATTAAATATTTCTACGGTAAGATCGTCTATTTCTTCATAAAAAATAATTTCTTTTAAATTAATCATAATTACTTTATTTTAATTTAATTACTCGCCGTGATTTCTTAAAGTATTGATACCGCAGTGAAATGAATTTCACGGCTAATATAAACCGTTCAATAAATTGAACTAAATTTTTGTTAGAAACTATCCAGTTTTTAATAATTTTTAAACCTCAAATTCTAATCTCATTTGATCTGATTTAATTTGTTGTTGTTTTTCGGCCGATTTTAACACCTCAAAACTTAATTTTATATCTAATCTTTGTTTATTTTCGATTATATCTTTAACCGTAATAATTTGAATTTTATCTACTGGTTGATTCATAAATTTACTTTGATAAATACCCGCACTTTTAGCGGTTTTAATCATGTCTTTAGTAGGCTCTTGTAAGGTGATAAAAATACCAATTTCTGCATTTTGTAAGGTTAATGTACCTTGTAAATCCCTAATATCTCCTGATTTTACTTTACCTGATTTAACTTGTAAAATAATCTTTTCGGGTTCATCTCGATCTCCCTGAAAATAGGCAATTCCATCAATACCTTGATCCTTACCTTTTTTATTATTAATAACTGCTCGGTTATTAGTATAGGTTAAAACCGCCCATTTTTCAAATTCTTTTCTAGTTCGATCGTCTTTTTTATTCGCTAAAGCAATAGCTGATTCTACATCTTTTGGAATACCATTTAATTCGATTAAGTCTAATATTTCTTTTCCGAAACTATCTTCTAATCTCTTTAAAATTAAACTAATACTTTGATAAGTTATATCAATCCCGATCCATTTTCGGTTTAATCTTTGTGCCACTGCAATGGTAGTACCACAACCACAAAAAGCATCTAAAATTAGATCATTTTCGTTACTACTTGCTTTAATAATTCTTTCTAATAAAGCCTCTGGTTTTTGTGTTGGATAACCTAATCTTTCTTTCTTTTTCGTAATACCCGGAAATTCACTCCACAGATCATCAGGAGTAACCCCTAACATTTCATCAAGATATTGTTTTAAATAAGGCTTACCTGTGCGAGAATAATAAATTCTATTTTCTTGTTCAAATTTTTCCATATTTTCATAAGAATAAGCCCAATATCGCCCTTCAGGAGGACTCATTTCTTTCCATAAATAAGATGTATTTCCACCCGGTTTTGCACAGGATAGATCGGAAGCTTTAAAACGTCTACCTGTTTGATCTATTTTATTATAAGTTTTATCAGTATAACTATCAGAATAACTGTCATAAATAACATTAAATTTATTTTTATTTTTATTTTTAACGTAAAAGAAAATTACATCATGGATTCTTCCAAATTGTTTTGCTCCTTGTTTGCTATCATTATGAGTAGTAGTTCTTTTCCAAATTATTTCATTTAAAAAATCCCCACCTTGAGCGCAAAAAATCCCATCTAAAATTATTTTTAAATAATGGGAAGCAGAGGGATCACAATGTAAATAAAAACTACCTGTAGGCTTTAAAACTCGATGAATTTCTGCTATTCTTAAGGTCATATTTACCAAATAAGCCAGTAAACTTCCCTTACCCAAAACTTTAGTTAAACCATTAATTAAATCAATAGATTGAGTAGTAAAATGACCTAAATAATTCTCTTGAATTTCCCTTAAACCAATGTTAGCATAATCATCCCATGTCCAAGTATCAATAAAAGCCTGAGTTTGTGCCGTATCTTCCTTACCAATATTATTATAAATTTGATTATAATTTCTCTTAGAATTGAAGGGGGGATCAATATAACAAAGATCAATAGATTCATCCTTGATATACTTTCTTAAAACTTCTAAATTATCACCATAAAATAACTTATTCATACAAATTAAAATACTCCTTTTACGATAAAAAATTATTAAAAATCAAATAATTGTAAAAAAAATTTAGTTCAATTTATTGAACGGTTTATGTTAGCCTTGAACTTAAGTTCAAGGCGAGGTTTGACTTTAGAGTTTTCATCTCCCAATGAAATAAATTTCATTGCTAGTAAATTGACGTTCAATAAATTGAACTAATTTTTATTAGAAATTATTTTTTTTTTATAATTTTTGATTTATGATCCTTAAAATGTAGGGGTGAACGGCCGTTCAACCCTACACAGCAAACATTAAGGAATCACTAACACAGGGCAGGGAGAAAGATTAATAACCCTATTCGTGACACTTTCCGTAGCACCTTCAGAGGTTAAACCTAAGCCACGACAACCCATAATAATTAAATCAGCTTCAATCTCGTCGGCCACATCACAGATCGTAAAAGAGGGCATACCTTCTTTTTCCACTATTTCGGCCTGAATATCTTTTTGGGCAAAAAGAGACTGATAGCCCGATAATAATTTAGCTACATTTTCCTCCACCGCCATGATACTTGAATCTTGAGCCTCGCTAGTGGGATTTTTTTCCACCACAGACAACAAGACTAGACGACTTTGAAAAGTTTTAATCAGATCCGCCACAGTATCAACGGCTTCACGGACTTCTCGACTTTGATCAACGGGAAATAATACAGTTTTGAACATTTATCTGGATCTCCGGTACACTAACTCAGGTACAATTTTAATAGGACTTTATTTGATCTATAGAGTATACCCCTTGTTAGATCACCTATTTTATTAAACGGCAATATGCCAATTTAAAAACTTGTAACAAAAAACTATTAAAGGAGGGATTTTTTTATTATGGCAAAGAAAACAATAGCTAATTTATCCGCATCCGATTTAGAAGGAAAACGGGTTTTAGTCAGAGTAGATTTTAACGTACCTTTAAATAAGGATCTTTCTATTGCTGATGATACTCGTATTCGTGCGGCCTTACCCACCATTCAAGATTTAATCGCCAAAGGTGCAAAAGTAATCCTTTGTTCTCACATGGGTCGCCCCAAAGGTAAAGTTAATGACACTATGCGTTTAACTCCTACAGCGAAACGCTTATCAGAGTTACTTGGCCAAGATGTGATCATGTGTGATGATTGTATTGGTGACTCGGTAAAATCGGCTATTGACGGCATGAGTAACGGTCAAGTAGCTTTACTTGAAAATCTCCGTTTCTATGCTCAGGAAGAAAAAAATGATCCTGAGTTTGCCAAAAAATTGGCCGCTAATGCGGATCTTTATGTTAATGATGCTTTCGGTGCGGCCCACCGTGCGCACGCCTCTACTCAAGGTGTAACCAAATATTTAAGTCCTAATGTGGCCGGTTATTTAATCGAAAAAGAATTACAATTCTTACAAGGCACCATTGACAATCCTAACCGTCCTTTAGCGGCTATTGTAGGCGGTTCTAAAGTTTCTAGTAAAATTACCGTAATTGAAACTTTACTAGAAAAATGTGACAAACTGCTGATCGGTGGTGGTATGATCTTCACCTTTTATAAAGCGCGTGGTTTAAGTGTGGGTAAATCTTTAGTTGAAGAAGATCAACTAGACTTAGCTCAAAAGCTTGAAAAGATAGCGAAAGAAAAAGGTGTGGATTTATTATTGCCCTCTGATGTGGTTTTAGCTAATAAATTTGATCCAGACGCTGAATCTAAAATTGTACTTATTGATAATATTCCTGACGGTTGGATGGGCTTAGATATTGGGCCTGATTCCATTAAGGTATTCCAAAACGCTTTAGCAGACTGTAAAACAGTGATCTGGAATGGCCCCATGGGTGTATTTGAATTTGACAAATTTGCGGCGGGTACGGAGGCGATCGCGCATACTTTAGCAGGTTTAACTGGTAAAGGTGCAACTACCATTATTGGTGGTGGCGACTCTGTAGCGGCTGTTGAAAAAGTCGGCGTAGCAGAGAAAATGAGCCATATTTCCACAGGTGGCGGTGCTTCCTTAGAATTACTCGAAGGTAAACCCTTACCTGGGATCGTGGCTTTAGATGAAGCTTAATTCTGATTAATTTTATTAAGCTTAAACTAATAGAAAATCCCCGACTTTAAAAGATTAAAAAAGTCGGGGATTTATTGTTTCTACCAACTAAAAAATTGATTCTTCTTGATTTGCCTTTTCCTGAATTTCTAAAGTAATGTTATAATGGCTGAGATAATATTATAAGTCAATAAAATCAAAATTTATTAACATGAACAATTCTCAACTTTTACTCTTAAAACATTACTTAAATGATGTTAATTCAGGCCATACATCTGTTTCAATGGCACAGGAATCAATCACTACGCAAAATTTAATTTTAGCACAAAATGTCAGAGATCCAAAAGTATTAGAGCAAATGCAAAAAGCTTGGAATAATTTTGTTGATAGTGGACAAATTTGGGCGATGATTATTGGTATTATTGTAGGTTATATGTTCAAATCTTTAACTACTTATTAATTTTAATTAATTATTAACACCAATGACAGAAAAGAAAACTTGGAGCGATCGCTTTGAAAGTGCATTAAATCCGGCGATCGCCTTATTTAATGCCAGTATTGGCTTTGATATTGAATTAATTGAATATGATATTACAGGCTCGATCGCCCATGCTAAAATGTTAGCCCATACGGGCATTATCTCGGCTGAAGAAGGCAAAATTTTAATTGAGGGCTTGGAAAAAGTCCGTCAAGAATACCGCAACGGCGAGTTACAGCCCACCGTGGCCGATGAAGATGTCCATTTTGCCGTAGAAAAAAGATTAACCGAATTGGTGGGAGATGTGGGCAAAAAGCTTCATACCGCTAGATCCCGTAATGATCAAGTGGGAACTGACATAAGACTCTATTTAAGAGATAAAATTACTCAGATACGCTCACTTTTAAAAGATTTTCAAAAAAGTTTAATTAACCATAGCCAACAACATATTGAGACTTTAATTCCGGGTTATACCCATTTACAAAGGGCGCAACCCCTCAGTTTAGCTCACCATCTTCTCGCTTATTTTGAAATGGCTCAAAGGGATTGGGAAAGATTAGGAGAAATTTATGAGCGTACTAATATTTCCCCTTTAGGTTGTGGAGCTTTAGCGGGTACAACTTTTCCAATTGATCGGTATTTTAGTGCGAAAGAATTAAATTTTAAAGATATTTATGGGAATAGTTTAGATGGAGTCAGCGATCGAGATTTTGCGATCGAGTTTAGTTGTGCCGCTAGTTTAATCATGGTGCATCTGAGCCGTTTGAGTGAGGAGTTGATCCTCTGGTCTTCTCAAGAATTTGGCTTTATTAGCCTCAAAGATAGTTGTGCTACGGGTTCTAGCATTATGCCCCAAAAGAAAAATCCCGATGTACCTGAATTAATCAGAGGGAAAACAGGACGGGTTTTTGGTCATTTACAGGCTCTGTTAACTCTGATGAAGGGCTTACCATTAGCCTACAATAAAGATTTACAAGAGGATAAAGAGGCTATTTTCGACACGGTGAAAACGGTGAAAAGTTGTTTAGAGGCGATGACGATTTTATTAAATGAGGGTTTAGAATTTAAGTGCGATCGCCTTCAAAATGCCGTAGAGGAAGACTTTTCCAATGCCACCGATGTGGCTGATTATTTAGCTAGTAAAGGTGTACCATTTAGAGAGGCTTATAATTTAGTGGGGAAAGTGGTAAAAACCAGTTTAGCGGGGGGAAAACTCTTAAAAGATTTAAGTCTTGAAGAATGGAAAAATTTGCATCCGGCCTTTGAAAATGATATTTATGAGGCTATTACTCCGAAAAGGGTAGTATCAGCCCGAAATAGTGCGGGGGGTACGGGTTTTGAACAGGTGCGTCAGGCGTTAAGCAAAGCGCAAGAGTTATTATTAGTTGATAGTTGACAATTAATAATTAATTAAACGGAAAAATTTTTAAAAATTAGATCAGTTAAAAACCTGACTTTGTAGAGACGTAAAATGATACGTCTCTACTTATTTGATCAATTTTGCATCTTTAAAAATTGGTTCAACTGTTATATTTAATTCGGGTAAAAGTTCATCATTTAAACTAACATTTCCTCTATTATAAAGTTAGTTTTTTTCGGTTTTGTTGTTACCATCAATTTAAAAATTAATTTAATTATTATCAGTAATCGTGAGAATATTAGACATAGCAGGAATCACATTATTCTCTAAAAATAAATCAATTTGACCCACTTTATCAAATCTTTCTTGTTGAATAAATAAATTTTTGGCCTCCTGAATAAAGGCGATCGCCTCTTGAGATCGATCGGATAAATATAAGACAATTCCTAAATTCAAAAAGCCATCAGCTAAAGTGCGATCGAGACGAATAGACTCTAAATAAGCTCCGATTGCCTCAGTATAACGATTTTCCAAATGATAGGCCACTCCTAAATTGTAATGAGAAAGGGCATCATCAGGATTTAATAAAATTGCCTGTTCAAAAGCTGAGATGGCCTCCTCCGGTTTGTTTTGTTGTATTAAACTAATTCCCAACTCCCGATAAGCGCTCATATTGCGAGGCTCTAAATTAGTAGATTCTTCAAAACGCTCAGAAGCCGCTCCATAATTTTCTAATTGATTAAAAATTAAACCTAAATAATATTGACCTTGGGCATTATTGGGATCATAATTTAAAGATAGGCCTAAAGCCTCTCTTGCCTGTTCTAAACGATTTTGTCTGGCATAAATTAAACCTAATTGATAATAAGCGGGGGCGAATTTTTCATTAGTGGCGATCGCCCTTTCAAATAAACTGATAGCCTCATCAAGTGTGCCTTGTTTTGAGACAATTAAACCCAAATTATAATAGGCTAAAGTATAACTAGAATCTTCTTGAATTACCCTTGAATAAACACTGATCGCTTCTTGAGTTCTACCCATCAGATCTAAAGTTAAAGCTAAATTATATAAAGCCGGAACAAAGTCAGGATTAAGAGTTATTACCTCTTGAAAAGCCGTCATTGCACCTTGAATATTACCCTGACGATATAAGGCTAAACCATAATTATAATGAGCTTCAGGAAAATTCGGAGCTAAATTAATTGCTTGTTCATAATTATCGATCGCCTTATCCACTTCCCCCAACTCAATTAAACTATTAGCCAAAAGATAATAAGCCATCGGGATAAAAGGGTCAAATCTGAGGGCATCTTGAAAAGCCTGTTGAGCTTGGGCAAAATTATGAGTATTATAGAGCCTTACCCCCCGTTGAAAGAACTGAGCGGCTTGGAAATTTTCGGTATAAAGTCCATCAATTATTTGTTTATTGGTGGGCTGACCTTGATTTTTTTGTGCTAAAACAGGATTCCCTGCGATCAATCCTAAACTTAAAATTAAGGTACAAATCCCACTGATTTTGAGATTAGACTGGGACATAAATTAAGCCTCATCTTTGTTTGATACATTAAACAATTATTTTTTTAGTATAATTTTTAATTTTGAATTTGATTAATTGAATAATTTTTAGCTAGTGGTAACTCTTAACTTTTCATCGTTTACTGCGCACCACTTCCACAAATTGAGATACTCGGATCGGATCGATCGGTTCAGTCATCAGGCCTCTACGTTTTAAAGAACTAGCCACGATCACCCCATTGGCCGAGAGCATTAATTCCCCAATATTATCCCAATTCGCACCACTACCAATCAAGACAGGGGTATCACCCGCAACAGAGGAAGCAATTTCTAAATCTTCAAGGCTGGGGGGGTGGCCAGTGGAGCTACCCGATAAAATGACAGCATCCGCCAAACCTCTTTCAATGGTATCCTGCACAGCGACCCTGAGATTAGGAGAGCCAAGGGGACGGGCGTGTTTTACTAAAACATCGGCAAAAATAGCCACATTTGAGCCTAATTCTCTACGATAGCGTAATAATTGATGGGCTTGTCCTTCAATTAAACCTTGATCCGTTGCCATGATCCCCGTTAAAACATTGACTCTGATAAATTGGGCATTGACCACCGAGGCGATCGCCATTGAACTTTTTGCATCATTGCGTAACACATTAATGCCCACTGGAAGCACCACTAAATTCATGATGCGATCGATAATTAAAGTCATGGCACTAACTACGGCCGGATCCACCTGATCTTTTGCAAAAGGGGCATCAAAAAAATTTTCCACGATAATGCCATCTACGCCACCTGCGGCCAGTGCAGTTGCTTCTTGTTCTGCTCGTTCAATGACTTTTTTGAGATCGCCGCCCCATCTTGCTGAAGTTAGCAAGGGTAAAAGATGAACAACGCCAATAATAGGATTTTTGTTTGTAAAAAGTTGATTTAAGTCCACGCTCGTTTACCTAACGCACCGTCAAAGTTAAGAAATAAAGATACTTTAAGCGATTAGTTTTTAGCTTTTAAGCTAAAAATCTGCTAATTTTAAGGGCATAAGAATGAGATAGTCTCACACAATGACCTTATTAAGTATTAAATAAAAAATAAGTGCAATTTTAGATTCTATCAGAAGTTCGCCCAATCTTTAGGAATTTTTTTTGTTGCTAAAATAATTCAATTATTTAATTTTTAAAATTTATGTCTAATCTTGATCAAGATCACAAGGATCACAAAAAACCACCTTTAGTTGCTTTTGGCCTGGCTCCGATCGGTATTATTTCCATTGGGGTTGTGCCAATGGGGGTGGTTTGTATTGGGGTTGTGCCAATGGGGGTTATTTCTTTTGGCGCGGTGGCGATGGGGGTTATTTCGGCCGGTTTGGTGGCTATGGGTGCGATCGCTACAGGTGTTCAGTCAATGGGGCTGATTAGTATTGGGAAAATGGGAATGGGCAATATTAGAATACCAATTGAATTTGCTAATCAAAATTCTAATCTTTATTCCCCTTCTCAACCAGGATCTGAACCAATGGAAGATCAAAATATTCATCATCATCATTAATTAAAATCACAAATCTTTGATCAGTTGAAAATTAGTTAATTAGGCTTAAAATTGCTAACAATGATCTTAGAAAAAAAACCCTTCTCTCTACTAAAAAGAAGGGTTTTTTTTAAGCTTCAAGTATTTTAGCCAATACCTAAACGCCCCGCTAAACTAGGAGTTAAAGGGATTAGAGTTGCTAACATTAAAAATAAAGCCAATAAAGCATAGGCCGCCCTTGCATCATCGGGTTCAGTTAATTCATTTAAACTTGGTCTTTCTAAACCTCTTTGTAAAAATAAAATCACGATCGCCCAATATAAAGGTAAGGGATTAGCCGGATTAAATAAAGCAATAATTCCTAAAATAATTAAGGTGGCAATGGTTGATCTTCTAGCGGTTTTTCTACCATAAATTGCTTGAACAATTCTACCTCCATCTAACTGGCCGGCCGGTAATAAATTTAAAGCTGTAATGACTAAACCTAACCAACCAATAATCATTAAAGGATGTACTCCCACGATGGGATTACTAACCGCTTCTCCAAGGAAAATTTTAGCTAAACTACCCACTAAAATTGACCCTTGTAAAATTTCACTGGGTAATTGAAATTGACTGGTATTATTTGATAATAAAAAGCCCGTACATAACATTAATAAAGAGGTGATTCCTCCCACGGCTGGCCCTGCAAAAGCAATGTCAAATAAGGCTGTGCGATGGGGTAATAAGGATTCAAAACGATTTAAAGCACCGAAAGAAGCAATCTGCCAATTAGGAATAAAAAAGGGTAAACTTAACTTAACATTGTATTGTTTGGCAAAGTAAAAATGACCTATTTCATGTAATGCTAAAACAACAAAAATACCAACCGATAAAGGCAAAGTTTGGAGCGCATTTGACCATGATTGAGTTAAGTCAAATCCTAATAATAATCCCGAAGCTTCTAGGGTTGTAAAAATCGTTACTATCAGTAAAACTAAGGCTAAGACTTTCTCAAGTGTTCCACTAACTTTTGGATCATTACTACTAGGTAAAATCACAATGACTGGTTTTTCTTCTGGGCTTTCCACCAGAAAAAGACGATATTTTTGAGCTAATTTACTTTCTAATTTTTTAGTTAATTCTTGATGAACTTTCTCCGGATCTCCTCGTAAATTTCCTTTAAAAATAGCCCCAGCCTGATAGGAAATTGTCTCAGTGGCAAAAAAAGTATCAATCCCAAAAATGGTCTTAATTGTGGTTAAATCTTCAGCAGGAATAGGAATAAAAACATCTTCAGGACGAATTAAATTAGGTTCAGTTTGATTAATTTTATCATCTGTTTGAGTTTTATTTTCTTCATTCATTTTGAGTCTTTGGGCGGCTTTTTCTCTTAATAAAATATCCTGCCCCTGCGCTCTTAATTTTTTGCCAATGGCAATATAAGCCCCTACGGAGACAACTAATAATAAAATAATGCCGATCAAATTAAGATAAATACCAAGGGCAAATAAAGTAAAAAATAATAGCCAAGGTGTCATTAAAACAAGGGATTGTAACCATGCTAAAATTCCTAATTTACCGAACTTTTTAGCCCGATTAAACCCCCAAAACATCACCCCAAGAGCCACTACTAAAATTAAAGAAATTGTAAGTGTTTCTGAATTATTAAACATAATTATTAAATTGATTATTAGTTCTTAGTTATTTGTCATTTGTTAATAAGGAATAATTAATTATTAATTATCAATTATTCCTTATCAATTATCTATTATCCATTATTTATTATTAATTATCAACTATCAATTATTTTTGACATGAATTATCATTTTAGTGTATAATAGAAAATTTGTTATTTTCTAAAATCTGAAATTATTGATTATGAAATTAATTTGTTCTCAAAGCGATCTTAATAGCCATCTATCCCTTGTCAGTAGGGCAGTTCCCTCCCGTCCCACCCATCCCATTCTTGGCAATGTCTTATTGGTAGCCGATCAGGAAACTCAGCGCGTCAGTGTCACCGCCTTTGATCTGAGTTTAGGTATCCGCACCAGTTTCCCCGCCCAAATTATGACTGGGGGCGCAGTTACCCTTCCGGCCAAATTATTAACCGATATTGTAGGCAAATTAGAGGAACAGGAAATAACCCTCAGTTATGAGGATGACTCGGAAGACTCAGAAGCTACGGTTTATATTACTTCAGCCTCTGGACGCTATCAAGTCAGAGGCATGGGAGCGGATGAGTTTCCAGAATTGCCTACCATTGAAGAAGGAAAAAGCTTAATGTTACCTGTTTTTGCCATTAATGAAGGTTTAAAAGGCTCACTTTTTGCCGCTAGTACAGACGAAACAAAACAAGTATTAACCGGAGTACATTTAAAGCATTTGCAGGATAATTTAGAATTTGCGGCCACTGACGGCCATCGTTTGGCGGTGGTGGAAACCGGAGATCTGCCAACGGATGAAGATGAGGAAAGCGAACGCCCCTCCCTGTCTGAAATTGAAGATTTTGAAGTCACAATTCCGGCTAGGGCTTTAAAAGAATTAGAAAAAATGATTAGTTCGGCTGAAGAAAGTGACTTAATTTCTTTATGTTTTGATGAGGGTCAAGTCATTTTTGAATTGGGAGATCAAAGACTAACTTCTCGTAAATTAGACGGGGCTTATCCGGCTTATAATCAATTAATTCCTAAACAATTTACCCGTCAAATGTCGTTAGAAAGAAAGCGCCTAATTAATAGTATTGAAAGGGTTGCAGTTTTAGCTGATCAAAAAAATAATATTGTTCGTTTTAGTATTAATAATGAAGAACAAACTTTAAATTTATCAGTAGAAACAAGGGAAGTAGGAAGCGGAAAAGAACAATTAAGCGCTCAAATTTCTGGGGATAATTTGGAGATTGCTTTTAATATTAAATATTTATTAGATGGTTTAAAAGCTTTACCAACTAATGAAATTCAAATGCAATTAAATGACGCTAATCAACCTGTAATTATTAATCCTTTAGGCGGTCTTAAAATGACCTATTTAATTATGCCTGTTCAAATTAGAGATTAATATTTAATCACTAATAAATAACAAGTAATAAGTAATAAGTAGTAAAATTGATCAAAAAATGTTCAAAAATATGATAATTTAAAATTATTAAATTCTAGCTTTTCTCACATTCAAGAGGTACATTTAAGATTGTTCCACATCACAATTAACTAATAACAAAACCCTTTAATTAATGTACCTAACCAGTATAATAATTGCTAGATTAAAGTTGGTATTTTATCTGATAAAAATTGTACTAACCAATTTTTTAAATGAAATGTAGCCCAACAATCATCTTCATTATATCTTAAAATACATTTTAATAATTCTCGATCGCCAGTTTTTAACCATTGATCATACCACCATACACATTGATCCCCACCTATGCCTTGATGATACCATTGAAAACCTAACCAATTCCCCAAAGATTTTAAAGAATAATTTTCTACGGGTACGGTGATATAATTGGTTACAAAATAATGTAAATCAACACAACGATCTAAAATTTGTTGACGTTGTGAAGTGGGAATTTGATAAAGACTTGCTAAACGATTAATTGTATCTATTTCATATTCGGAAAAATGAAAAATAGGTGCATCAGGAAATTGTTTTAAAAGTGCAATAAATTCTTGCCAAATATTAATTTCATCTTCCGGTTTTTCCGCTAATAAAGGATAAAATCTATGGGATTTTTCTTGACGATTAATTAATAATACCCCTAATAAATAATCTAAATTTAAGTCTGGCTCGGCTTCAATATCAAAATAAATTTCAATATTATTAGTGGGAATTATTAAATTATTATAATTAGATTTAGGTTTAAGTAAGGCTTGATTTGTAATAATAGATCTGGCCTGTTGTTGTAATTGAATCGCAATTTGATCCCCCATATATTCACTCAAATTTTCGGGAGAAGCTTGGGCTAAACTTTCCACATTATTAATTTTTAATTCCTGTAATTGTTCATATCTTTTTGGGGTAATTCCTGGAATTAAACATAAATGTTTTTGGGCTTGAGCTATTTGATAACAATGATTATACCAAGGGCATAAACTACATCTTTGACGGGAAATAAAGACTTCAGGCTCAATTTTTTTTGCACTCATTTCTAAAAAATTAGTAATAATTTCCTGTAAAGGAGTTAACCAATTTTGGATCTGAATTTTATACTCTTTTTCACTGCGTAAAATTAAACTAGCATAAGGAGGTAAAACCCCTTGAATTTCTGCTAATAAATAAGCATTAAAAGCACCGATTAATTTATATTCCCCTTTAGGCCTACTGCCAAATTTAATATTAATTGGTAAATATAACCAATCACCAAATTTAGATTTTCCTGCTATTTTAATTAATAAACTAGGAGAACTAATGAAGGTGATTCCTTCAGGAAAATAACTTAAAATATCTTCAATAATTGCTGTTTTTGTTAAAAATTTTGCTAAATTTTGACTACTTAAAATGCCTTGATAAATTACCTCAACACCTTGAGCCATTAAAGTTTCTGTTTCGGCAATTTTTTCAGATTGGGAAGGGTAATATTTTTGCTCATAGCTATCTATTTTTACCCCCTCAATATTAACATATTGATAACGGGATAAAACCTGTTCTAAATGTTTTTGACTCTCTTGATGTAACTTTTTGACAAAATCTTTTTCTTTCTCTTGTTCTTGGCGATCGCCATATAAATCGAGAAAAGCTCGGCGTTGACAACGCTTATAAATGTGCAATAAATCATCAGTTAATAACATACATTTTCCCAATTAACAATAAACAATTGACAGTAAACAGTTGACAATGGGCAATTAATCTTAAAATCTGTTTGATCACAACAGAGTAATCCTAATAAGATCAAAACTAAGCTTATAATGATCTTAAAAATTTAAACTTGATTAATTGTCAATTGTCCATTGTCAACTGTCAACTGATAACAATTGTTTTATAATTTATTATAATAATTAATCATCAAGATAGGTAAATTTATGCTCACAGAAACAAGCTCAATTACGATCGAACAACATAGACAGGAATTCCCCGCATTAGCAAATAAAGTTTATTTTAACTTTGGGGGGCAGGGCCCCATGCCCAAAGCGGCCTTAGAAGCGATTATTGATGCTCATAAATATATTCAACGTCACGGGCCTTTTTCCTTAAAAATCAATAGTTGGCTTAATCAACGCAATCAAAAAACCAGAGAAGTGATCGCCCAAACTTTAGGCACAACCATTGAAACTATTACTTTAACAGAAAATGTGACTACTGGTTGTAATATTGTGATCTGGGGAATGAATTGGCAACCTCATGATGAAATTGTCATGACTGACTGCGAACATGATGGAGTTATTGCGATCGTTCAAGAAATTGCTCGGCGTTTTCAGGTTAAAGTGGTGACTGTACCTATTTTTGAAACTCTCAACCAAGGTGATCCCGTTCAAGTGATTGAAGCCCATCTTACCCCCAAAACTCGCCTAGTGGTGTTAAGTCACATCCTATGGAATACGGGTCAAGTTTTACCCTTAACTGAGATTGTTTCCCTTTGTCATAATTATCCTTCAGGATTGATTCCCGTTTTAGTGGATGGCGCTCAATCCGTTGGCTGTATCCCTTTAAATTTAAGCCAGTTAGACGTTGATTATTACGCTTTTACAGGCCATAAATGGCTCTGTGGGCCTTTTGGAGTGGGGGGTTTATATGTACGCCCCCAAATGTTAGAAAGTATCAATCCCACATACGTTGGTTGGCGTAGTGTGATCTGTGATCATGAAGATCGTCCCATTGGTTGGAAAGCTACGGGAGAGCGTTTTGAAGTGGCTACTTCCTCCTACGCTCAATATGAAGGGTTTAAAGGTGCGATCGCCACCTTAGAAGAATGGGGAGATCAAGATCAGCGTTATGAGAGAATTTATCAATTAAGTGGTTATTTATGGGAACAACTATCTCAAATAAAAGGAGTTAATTGTCTTAAAAAATCTCGTCCTTTATCCGGTTTAGTTTCCTTTCAAATTGAGAATCAAAATCATCATCAATTTGTTAAATCTTTAGAAGAAAAAGGCTTTTTCTTGCGCACATTACTCTATCCCGATTGTATTAGAGCTTGTGTTCATTATTTAACCCTTGAAAGTGAAATCGATCAATTAATTGAAGCAATTAAAAATTTAATTAATCAATAGTTTTTATTATTTGTTATTTGTTCATAATTAATCATTTATTAAATGAATAAACAATCATTATTTTATAATTGGAAAAATTATCGTTGTGCCTATGAATTTCATGAAGAAAGTTCAGAAGAAAAACTGGCTTTATTATTAATTCATCCCATCGGAGTGGGCTTATCTTGCCAATTTTGGCATCCCTTTATTAAAACATGGTTAAAAATAGAAAAAAACTATCCTATTTATAACCCTGATTTATTAGGTTGTGGTGAATCAGATCAACCCCCTGTTGCCTATTTTCCGCAGGATTGGGCGGATCAATTAAATCATTTTTTAACTCAAATTATTCAAGCTCCTGTTGTCATTATTTGTCAAGGAGGTTTATTTCCCATTGCAATGGATTTAATTAATACTTGCCCCCAACCAGAATTAATTAAAGGTTTAATTTTAAGCAGTCCTCCTACTATTAAATATATCACAGAAAATAAACCCTATTGGCAACAAAAATTAAGTTGGAATATCTTTTTTAATGCCCCATTAATCGGCACTAATTTTTATAAATATGCCCGTAGCCGTCAGTTTTTAGAAAAATTTTCCACCCGTCAACTATTTGCTAATAGTCAATCTATAGATCAAAACTGGTTAAATACTTTAGAAAAAGGAGCAGAAAATTTAAGTAGTCGTTATGCGGTTTATTCATTTTTAGCCGGATTTTGGCGACAGGATTATCGAGCAAAAATGAAAAATATTAAACAAAAAACTTTAATAGTTATGGGTGATCAAACTTCATCAGTGGGAAGGGATCAAGTATCAGAAACACCTCAAACCAGACTTAATTTTTATCTTAATCAATTTAGTAATAGTCAAGGAATAATTATTCCCGGCCGTAATGTTTTACCCTATGAATCTCCCGCAGAATTAGTATCAGTGAGCCTTAATTTTGTCAGGGATTTATCAGTGAATAATTAACTTTAAAAATTGACAATTACCCCTACTTAAAATCTACTTAAAAGTAGAGGCTTTAAAATAAGTAAAAACAATTTTATTTACTTATTAATTGTCAATTTTTAATTGTTAACTGATAAAAATATCCTCTATGGTAGAGCAATAATTTTCTAAACCAAAACTAGAAGGACAATAATATTTTTGATAGGTAAAATGACGATAATTTAAACAAAAATAATCCCATTCAGCCATTTGAATCTTAAATATTTTAATAAAAAAGTTGGCTAAATTAATAGATAATGGTATTTGAAAATAAATTTTTTTGCCAAAATAATGACATAATTGTTTAATTGCTTGTTCGGCGGTTAAAGGGTCATTTCCTAAGACAAATAAACGATTTTCAGCTAAAGGTTTTTCAGGATTTTCTGGGGGGGGATTATTAATTAAATGCACTACCACTTTAGCAATATCTTGACCATGAATAAAATGAAAACTACCATCAGCTTTAAACCATCTTATTAAATTAATCCATTTAACCACATCTTTTAAGCCTCCTGTAAGGTGAGAATAGGGTTTTTTCTGATCACCACCAAAGACAAGAGTAGGGAAAACTGTGGTAATTTTGGAGGCAATTTTTAAGCTAGAAAGACGGGTAAAACATTCATATTTTGTCTTAATATAATCCGTTCCGATTGTTTCTGCTTCCTTTAATAATTGATTATCATTGCCTAAAATACTCGCTGTGGAAAAATAAATAATTTGTTGACAAATTTCAGGATTTAATAATTCCATTAATGCTAAATTTTTAGTGACATTAATATTATAAGTTACCGTAGGATCACCCCATGCAGTTGCAACTAAAACCGCCACATTAATAGTTTTTAAAAGTTCGGAATGTTCTTCAATATTAGCTAAATTTCCTTTAATAATATGAATGTTAGAACGGGCAGTTAAATCTACTGTTAATTTATCAGGATTTCTCACTAATAAAAATAATTCATCTTCAGTTTCATTGATTAAAGTTTCAGTTAAATAGTGGCCAATACAGCCACTTGCACCTGTAATAAAAATACGTTTCATGGGTTTTAATTTAATTATTTCTGCTTGTTTAAGACCTAAAATTTAAGATTGATTGAGTCATTTTACCATATCATATCCCCATGGCCTCAAGGGGTAAAAAATATGCTTAAATGCTTTTGTGATTCGTCATTTGTTATTGATTATTGGTCATTCTTATTAATTGTTAAAAAACTCAATCAAAGGGGATTCATTCCCTGTTCTTTATCAATAAAAGATTGAACTTTTTCACGATATTGTTTTAAATTTTGAATAACCCATTCTCGATCGTCACTATTAGCATAAATATGAACTAACGGTTCACCCGCATCAGGTAAAATTAAAACCCAATTATCATTTTGACGATTGATAATTTTGACCCCATCAATTAATTCTAAATTTTCAGCTTTGTGAGTTTCCACTAAATGACGCATTAATGAGCCTTTCACTTTCCAAGGGCAACGCACAGAATAGGATTTATGGGACACCGTTGGTAAATCCATTCTAATTTGAGCTAAGGATCTTTTTTGTAAAGTTAACATTTCTAATAATTTGGCGATGGAAAACATCGCATCAAAACCCGGATGGAGTTGGGGGAAAATAAAGCCCATATCACCACTTCCCCCTAATACCACATTGGGATTTTCTTGGGATGCCTCCATTAAGGCGCTAGGATTGGCTTTAGTGCGTATCACCTTGCCATCATGACGGCGGGCGATCTGTTCTACGGCCGAGGAAGCATGAACAGGTACTACCACCGTACTACCCCGTTTAGCGGTTAAACAAATATTGACCATTAAGGCGGTTAAGGCTTCTCCCCGAATGGCTAAACCGTTTTCATCTACGAGGATTAATTGTTCCCCATTAGCGGAAACTTGCACTCCTAAGTTAGCTCTTAAGGCTTCCACTACCTGTCCTAACTGGTGTAACATGATTTCTCTTTCTTCGGCCGAAATTGCATTTTGATTGAGACTAGCATTTAAAACCACCGCATCACATTCAAATTTAGCTAAAAGTTGGGGTAAAACCGCACCTGATACGGCAAAAACATAATCTATGACGATTTTAGCCCCACTATAGCGGATTGCCTCCACATCAAGTAATTTTTCAAAACTGGTCATATAGGTTTCATTAATTTGAGAGGGATAAGCAATATCGCCAATCTTGGACACAGGCACTCGCCGTAGTTCTTCTTTAAAATAAGCCCCTTCAATTTTTTTCTCTTTGGCTTTAGAAACATTAATGCCCTGTTGATCCAAAAATTCAATTAAGATGGAATCGGCTCGATCGGGGTGTAAACGCACATGAATACCACCTTCCACATCTAATTTTCTGGTCATAGTGCGGGAAATGGGGATGGCCGCGCTCCCTAAATTTTGAATATCAACCCCCGTAGACATTAACCCAGAAATTAAAGAACGAGTCACCATCCGAGACACATTACGCTGATCCCTTGATATAACCACAGAGGAGCCGGGTTTTAAGGTTGAACCGTAGGAAGTGCCTAATTTTACCGCAAATTCGGGGGTAATATCAATATTAGCCAAACCGGAAACCCCCCTTTGACCAAATAAATTTTTATAGGCAATATTCCCCCAAATTAGGTTAATATTGAGAATTGTACCTGATTCAATTCTTTTATTCGGCCAAACTCTCACATCATTACTAACTTGGGCTTCCTCTCCAACCGTACTTAAAGCACCGATCACCGCACCTTCTAGCACTTGCGCACGGCGATCAACCCTACTACCTCTGGAAATGACACAGGCGCTTAAACTGGCTTCATCACCGATCATCGCACCATTCCAAATAATCGGCCGTTTTAAGTCCGCATCCGCCCCGATGGTAACATTATCACCGATGATTGTACCTGCTTCAATTTTGGTTCTAGCCCCGATGCGACAGTCACTACCAATAATCACAGGGGAATCAATTTTGACGGTGGGATCAATATAAGTATCTTTACCCACCCAGAGGCCGGGTGATTTTTCCTGATAATCAAAATCTAGTTTAACTTTCCTTTCCAAAGCGTCATATTGAGCCTCTCGGTAGGCATCTAAATGCCCCACATCACACCAATAACCTTCCGCTACATAACCATAGATGGGATCACCATTGGCCAATAAGAGGGGAAATAGATCATTAGAAAAATCTTTTTCTTCATGGGGGGGTAAATAATTTAACACTTCCGGCTCTAAAATATAAGTGCCAGTATTCACGGTATCAGAAAAAATCTCACTGGTGGAGGGTTTTTCCAAAAAACGCACAATGCGATTATTTTGATCGGTAATAACTACCCCAAATTCTACCGGATTAGGCACACGGGTTAAAATTAAAGTAGCTTTAGCTTTTTTCTCTTTATGAAATTTAATGGCTGAACTTAAATCAAAATCAGTGATACTATCCCCACTAATCACTAAAAAAGTATTATCCAATAATTCCGAGATATTTTTGACACACCCAGCCGTGCCAAGGGGCTGATCTTCTTCGATCGAGTAGGTCATTTGTACTCCAAACTGCTGGCCATTGTGGAAATATTCCTGCATGACATCGGGTAAATAGTGAAGGGTAGCAATAATTTCGGTAATATTATGACGTTTTAATAAATTAATGATATGTTCAGCGATCGGGCGATTTAAAATAGGCACCATCGGCTTAGGCAGATCACAAGTTAAAGGCCGTAATCGAGTGCCGGATCCCCCTGCCATTAATACTGCGCGCATAATTCATTACTCCTGTTATGTTTAAATTAATCAAGTTTATAAAAAAATTGCTGATGACGACTTTAAGTTAATATTCTTATTGTCTCATTGTTTATCTTTAAGATTAAAATTAAGTTATAAATCGTTAATTTTGGAGTATTAAGTAAAATGGGTAAAATTTTAATAATTGTGCTGATCATTGGCTATTTTTGGGGAGGTTGGAAATTCTGGAAAGGTTTTAGACAAACTAATTTTCAACCTAATATCATTAATCGTTTCTTTTTATCTGTTCTTTGGCTTCCCTTATTAATTGTTAATAAATCTTATCGCAAAAATTATCAAAAAGCCTTAAGAGGGAAGTAAAATTTATTTAACAATTCAATGAAAATCACTAAATACAACTTTTGTAGAGACTTTCTATGAAAGTCTCTACAGGGTTTTAGGAAATAATGAAAGGTATTTTTTATAAAGATTTAGTATTACTTTCTTCCCTTTTATAATATTACTTATTACCTATTATTTATTACTTATTTTAATGTCCATTATTACTATTAGCTAAAACAGTTTGAGCTACTTTTTCTGGTACTTCTTGTAAATGGTCATATTGCCATTCAAAAAAGCCCACGCCCATTGTCAGCGATCGCAACTCAATAATAAAGTCGTGCATTTCAGCTTGGGGTAAATAACAGGTGATCTGATCCCATGCTTTCCAGTCAGCTAAACCCTCATAACCTAAAATTTGTCCCCGTTTTCCCGTGATTAACTGTAATACTTTTGAAGTATAATCCGTTGGGGCGCTCACTTGTACCTGTAAAATGGGTTCTAAAAGTTGGGGATCACATTTGGGTATGCCCTCAGTCATGCCTAAACGGGCGGCCTGTCTGAAAGCCTGTTCAGAACTATCTACATTATGATAGGAGCCATCGGTTAAAGTCACATCCAGATCCACCACCGGAAAGCCTAAAACCCCTTTACTAAGGTATTCGATCACACCTTTTTCCACCCCCGGAATATATTGTTTGGGTACAACACCCCCTACGATGGTTTCATGAAACTTAAAGCCTTCTCCCCTTGGTAATGGTTTAATTTCTAAGTAAACATCCCCAAATGCTCCATGACCTCCGCTTTGATGTTTATAGCGGCCATGTACTTTGGTAGTGGTGCGGATGGTTTCTTTATAGGGCGTTAAAGGAAGGCGAGTCGTCATGGGTAAGTTATACTTGCGTTCAAGGCGATCGAGGGATACCTGTAAATGAATATCACCTTGCCCCCAGAGGATCACTTCATGGGTATCATTATTTTGCTCCCATGTCAAGGCGGGATCCTCGATCAATAATTTAGTTAACGCATCACTGATTTTAACCTCATCTTGACGGTTTTTAGCGGCGATCGCCAGTGCATAGACGGGTTTTAAAAGATCGGCTTTCGGTAAGTCCTTAACGCCTTTTTCACTATTGCTTAAAGTTGTTCCGGTGGTGATACCTTCTAAACGGGCTACACCCACAATTTTACCCACTCTAGCGGTATTAATTGATTTTTGTTGACTTCCCATCAAATTATATAAACCGCCCAGTCTAACTCCATTTAAGACCATTCCATCGGTTAATTCTCCCTGCCACACCCGTACTAGGGACATTTGACCACCTTGGGGCGAAAAATAGGTTTTTAAAACCTGAGCGATCGTTTCCCCCTTGCCATCACTTTTTAAACCCCGTCTTTGCGCTGTAACATGGGGTTCAGGGGCTTCTTTCACCAACGCATCTAATAAAGGGCGCACTCCAAAATCTTGTTCTGCAATACCAAAGAAGATTGGTACAATTAAATCTGCGCCCAATTCCATTTTTAAATCTTTAACAATTTCCTCTTTTGATGGTTCAATTTCTTCTAATAATTCCTCCAATAAATGATCATCAAAATCCGCTAGAGTTTCCAACATTTCAGTGCGGGTAATATGTTCTTCCTCTTGTAGATCTTCTGGTAAAGGAATGGGATCCGCTGGACTTCCCGCATGATATTGATAGGCCTGTTCTGTGACTAAATCAATATAACCGATTAATTCTTGCTCTTTAACAATAGGATATTGTTGGGGAACTAAGGGACGAGAAGAAATATTTTTTAAAGCATTTAAAACTTCTGCAAAACTATCTTTTGCCCGATCCATTTTATTAATAAATACTAGATGGGGTATTTGCCAATCATCTAAAAATTTGAATAGGGGGGCAAGGGTTAAAATCCGCTCCCTTTGTGCTTCACAGACGATAATGGCCGCTCCTGCACCCACTAAGGCATTATTAGTTTCTTGGACAAATTCGATCGAACCCGGACAATCAAGAAAAGTAAAATTAATATTATCATAATCCGTACTAGCCACCGAAACTTCCACACTCATTTGACGTTTTTTGGCTTCTGGACTAGAATCACTGACGGTATTTCCATCTTTAATATTACCTTTCCTAGTGATCGCTCCCGTCACCGATAAAATACTTTCTAAAAGGGTTGTTTTGCCACTAGAATAGGGGCCAACGATCGCAATATTACGCACATTTTCCATATTATTTTGACTCATTGTAGTTAGATTCACCAATTTTTATAACAATAAAATAGGATTAATTCCCACTTAAATGTTTTTATACCTTAAATCATAAAGATTTTAACTATTTGTTTATAAGTCTATAAAAAATATGACAAATCTTAATGTTTAGTTAATAAGATTAAACTTAATCAATTTATGTTAAGAACTATGAATTTAGGAAATTTTTACTAATTTTATAATCCATAGTTTGCCAGATTAAATATTAAATTAAAGTGTTAATTAATTTTATAGCAATGCAATTTAGTGATATAAATTAGAGTAATTATTGATCAAAGCCTAATCATTGTCCTGTCTAAAACTGATTTTTTAATGTTATTTTAAATAAATACCTCATCATTTAAAATCTAACAATAATATTAGTATCCCCAATCTAATAATCTTTTATGGCTAAATGTTTTAACTCTGACTGTTTACATCAAAATCCTAATCATAATAATTTCTGTCAAAAATGCGGACAAAAATTATTATTAAAAGATCATTTTCGAGGCCTTAAATATCTCGGTGAAGGTGGTTTTGGTATGACTTTTGTAGGGATTGATGAACATAGAAGAAATAGCCCCTGTGTGATTAAACAATTTTTACCTTTATCACAGGGTAGCAGTGCTTTACAAAAATGTATTCAATTATTTGAACAGGAAGCACAATTATTAGAAAAGTTAGGTAAACATCCCCAAATTCCTGATTTATTGGCTTTCTTTGAACAGGATAATAACCTATATTTAATTCAAGAATATATTGAAGGGCAAGATTTACTTAAAGAATTACAAAATCAGGGAAGATTTAGCGAAAGTAAGATAAAATCTTTTTTACTGGAAATGTTACCCGTCTTAGATTTTATTCATAATAAAAATATAATTCATCGTGACATTAAACCAGAAAATATTATCAGAAGAAAAAACAAATTAGATCCCGCTATCTATGGACACATAAGTGATTTAGTGTTAATAGATTTTGGAGTTTCTAAACAGGTTACTTCTACTATTTTAACTCGTATGGGTACTATTACAGGCACTCCCGGATATGCTCCTCCTGAACAATTACGGGGTTTAACTAATAATTCTAGTGATTTATATAGTTTAGGTGTTACTGCGGTTAGATTATTAACGGGTGTGTTTCCTGAAGAAAGAAATGGTAGTCTTGTGGATGAGATTTTTGATCTCTATAATTTAAGTTGGGTATGGCAAGAATGGTTAAGTAAAAAAGGGATTTCTATTAATAAAAATTTAGCTAATATTTTAGATACAATGTTAGCAGAAAAAATCAGCGATCGCTTTCAATCTGCGAGGGAAGTTTTAGAGATTTTACAAAGTAATAAAACTCAATCAATTAATATCAAAAATGTGGTACAGGCTTCTAGCCTGTCACCTCAAGTTAACACAGGCAAAATGCCTGTGCCACAAACTCCCCTCTCCAGTGCGGGAGGGGCAGGGGGTGAGGGCATTAAATTAATAACAAATAAGGCTAATTTTACTCAATTAGATCAACTTTTAAAACAAGGAAAATGGAAAGAAGCTGATCAAGAAACTAATAAAGTAATGTGTAAAATTAAGAGACGAGAAAAGGAAGGTTACTTAACAAGTGAAGACTGTCTAAATTTCCCCCGTGAGGAGTTAAAAATTATTGATCAACTTTGGGTAAAATACAGTAACGGAAAATTCGGCTTCTCGGTGCAGAAAGAAATCTGGATCGCTTGTGGTGGTATTGCAGGGGAGTTTAATTATGATGAGTATTTAAAATTTGCCAATACAGTAGGCTGGAGAAAATTCGGAAAGTGGTTGTCTTACTCAGATATCACCTTTAATATAAATGTACCCTATAACGGACATCTGCCCACTCGTTGGATATTGACAAAGAGGGGGTTAAAAGAGTTTTGGTTTTTGGGAGGTATAGGAAAGGAGTGGATTTTTCTTATCGTCTAATGCAAATTATTAAACATTTATTATTATTACAATATTGGACGGCCGAATTGGAAAATAATTGTTATCGTTGGCGATCGAAAGTGGTAACTTTTCGGGATCAAATTGAAGGGAGATTAAACAAAAATTTATATAATTATCTTCAACAGGAACTGACTAATATTTATCAAAAAGCTTTAAAACAAGTCAAAATTAAAACAAATTTTCAAGTTAATTTTCCCGAAGAATGCCCCTATACTCTTGATCAATTATTAGATGAAAATTATCTTTAAAAATTTAAAAATTTGTCAATAAACATTAAATTATATATAGAAAAATCCCCCTGTTTAGGGGGATTTTCCTTTAATTACTTAAACCTTGTTAAATTAGGGTTTAGCCGAACTTACCAGCAGTAGAAGCAATTAAGAAGGCCGCATAGGTTAGGATATAACCCACAGTAAAGTGAGCTAAACCAACTAAACGAGCTTGAACAATAGAAAGAGCAACGGGCTTATCTTTCCAGCGAACTAAGTTAGCTAGAGGAGTACGCTCATGCGCCCAAACGATTGTTTCGATTAACTCTTGCCAATAACCACGCCAAGAGATTAAGAACATGAAACCAGTCGCCCAAACAAGGTGTCCAAATAAGAACATCCAAGCCCAAACAGAAAGATTATTAGTTCCAAAAGGATTATATCCATTGATTAACTGAGCAGAGTTAGCCCATAAGTAATCTCTGAACCATCCCATTAAGTAAGTGGAGTTTTCGTTGAACTGAGCAACGTTACCTTGCCAAATACCTAAATGTTTCCAATGCCAGTAGAAAGTTAACCAACCCAAGGTGTTTAACATCCAGAACATCGCTAAGTAGAAGGCATCCCATGCAGAGATGTCACAAGTACCGCCACGACCCGGGCCATCACAAGGGAAGGAGAAACCGAAATCTTTTTTATCCGGCATTAATTTAGAACCACGAGCATCCAACGCACCTTTAACTAAGATTAAGGTGGTGGTGTGTAATCCTAAAGCGATCGCATGGTGAACTAAAAAGTCCCCAGGACCAACAGTTAAGAATAAAGAGTTAGTGCCACTGTTAAGAGCTTCTAACCAACCGGGTAACCATGCCGCACCTGTTTGGGTGATGCTATCAGGGTTAGACAGTAAAGTATCAAAGCCATAAAGAGCTTTACCAGAAGCGGCTTGAATCCATTGAGCAAACACAGGTTCAATTAAGATTTGCTTTTCAGGAGTGCCAAAAGCAACTACCACATCATTATGTACATATAAACCTAAAGTGTGGAAACCTAAGAATAAAGAAACCCAACTTAAGTGAGAAATTAAAGCTTCTTTATGTTCTAACATTCTTGCTAAAACATTATTCTTATTAGCTTCAGGATCATAGTCACGAACAAAGAAAATTGCACCGTGAGCAAAAGCCCCTACCATTAAGAATCCGGCAATATACTGGTGATGAGTGTAAAGAGCCGCTTGGGTGGTGTAGTCTTTCGCAATAAAGGCATAAGAAGGCATTGAATACATATGTTGAGCAACTAAAGAAGTTACCACACCTAAACAAGCCAACGCTAAACCTAATTGGAAATGTAAGGAATTATTAACAGTGTCATACATTCCTTTGTGACCGTCACCTAATTTACCACTGGGAGCTTTATGAGCCTCTAAAATATCTTTAATGCTGTGACCAATACCAAAATTAGTACGGTACATATGACCAGCAATAATGAAGATAACAGCGATCGCTAAATGGTGATGAGCAATATCTGTTAACCAAAGAGACTCAGTTTGAGGATGGAAGCCACCTAAGAAGGTTAAAATCGCTGTACCTGCACCATCAGAGGTATTAAACACATGATTAGCAGTATCAGGATTTTGCGCATATACGCCCCAGTTTCCGGTAAAGAAGGGAGTAAGTCCAGCCGGATGAGGTTTCACCGACAAGAAATTATCCCAACCCACATGAACACCACGAGATTCAGGAATGGCAACGTGGATCAAGTGACCTGCCCAAGCCAAGGAGCTAACACCGAATAAACCAGCTAAGTGGTGGTTTAAACGAGACTCAGCATTTTTAAACCAAGATAAGCTCGGACGGAACTTCGGCTGTAAGTGTAACCAACCTGCAAACAAGAATAACGCCGAGAGAATCAGGAGGAACATAGCCCCACCATGTAACTCATTGTTACTTCTCATCCCAATGGTGTAAAACCAATGGTAAACACCAGAATAAGCGATGTTAACAGGGCTAGAAGCACCTGCTTGAGTGAAAGCATTAATTGCACCTTCACCGAAGTGAGGATCCCAGATCGCATGGGCGATGGGACGAACGTTCAGGGGATCTTTGATCCATTGTTCAAAGTTACCTTGCCAGGCTACATGGAACAGAGTGCCGGAAGTCCAGAGGAAAATGATTGCCAGATGACCAAAGTGAGAAGCAAAAATCTTTTGGTAAAGATTCTCCTCAGTCATGCCATCATGGGTTTCAAAATCATGAGCAGTGGCAATCCCGTACCAAATCCGACGAGTAGTAGGATCTTGAGCTAGGTCCTGGCTAAATTTGGGAAATTTAGTTGCCATAAGTGTTTGTGGAAATTCTCCTTCCTAAAAAATGAGGCTTAATTAGATTATAAAAAGCGACTCATCTAGCGTCTTTTTTTTTACATCCTGTCAATCTTGAGCCAAACTTGAACCAAGACTGACAAAGTTTTTTTTAACTTAAAAGCGGTCTCCTGTTTTGGTTGTCCAAAAATTCGTCCGTTTTCTTTACATAAAAGATTTTACTTCCTTCAGAAGCAACGTGCCAATTTTTGTTAAGAAAATATGTATTTTGTAACATTTCCCTTTAACAAAAACTGGCACGGTTGGCCATTGACTAAACTAGCCAATGGATAAGCTTCTTGCCAAGAAGAATGCCCAAGTGGTAACAATACCGCCTAAGAGGTAGTGAGCAACACCCACAGCACGTCCTTGGATAATGCTTAACGCACGAGGTTGAATAGCCGGAGCTAATCTTAATTTGTTATGAGCCCAAACAATAGACTCAATTAATTCTTGCCAGTAACCACGTCCACTGAATAAGAACATTAAGCTAAAGGCAAAAACAAAGTGACCAGCTAAGAACATAATTCCATAAGCAGATAAAGCAGAACCGTAAGAGTTAATTACGTTAGCCGCTTGCGCCCATAAGAAGTCTCTTAACCAACCGTTGATGGTGATCGCACTTTCAGCAAAGTTGCCTCCAGTAACGTGAGAAACAGTACCATCAGCCGATACAGTTCCCCATACATCTGACTGCATTTTCCAACTAAAGTGGAAAATAACCACAGAAATAGAGTTGTACATCCAGAAAAGTCCGAGGAACACATGATCCCAACCGGAAACTTGACAAGTACCGCCACGACCAGGACCATCGCAAGGGAAGCGGAAACCTAAGTTAGCTTTATCTGGAATTAAGCGAGAACTACGAGCGTAGAGTAAACCTTTGAGTAGGATTAATACAGTAACGTGGATGGTGAAAGCATGAATATGATGCACCATAAAGTCCGCAGTACCTAAAGCAATAGGCATCACTGCAACTTTTCCTGCTACTGCTACGGTAGCACCACCGAACGCATAACTTGCGGGTTCGGTTGCATAGGGAGCAGTGTTACCTGCCGCCGCCGCATGGATACCTTGAATCCACTGAGCAAAAATAGGCTGAAGTTGGATCGCTTTATCAGAGAACATATCTTGAGGACGACCTAAAGCTCTCATGGTGTCATTGTGAATGTATAACCCGAAGCTATGGAAGCCTAACCAGATACATACCCAGTTGAGATGAGAAATGATAGCGTCTCTGTGACGAATTACTCGATCAAGAAGATTATTAACATTCTTCGCAGGATCATAGTCTCTCACCATGAAGATCGCACCATGCGCACCAGCACCCACGATTAAGAAACCGCCAATCCAAGTGTGATGGGTAAACAGAGATAACTGAGTACCATAATCAATCGCTTGGTAAGGGTAAGGAGGCATAGAGTACATATGGTGAGCCACAATGATGGTTAAAGAACCCAATAAAGCTAAGTTAATCGCTAATTGAGCGTGCCAAGAGGTGGTTAAAATTTCATAAAGACCTTTGTGACCTTCTCCGGTGAAAGGACCTTTATGAGCCTCTAAAATCTCTTTCATGCTGTGACCAATACCAAAATTGGTACGGTACATATGACCAGCAATGATAAAGAGAACAGCGATCGCCACATGGTGATGAGCAATATCGGTAAGCCATAAGCTACCAGTAACAGGGTTTAATCCACCTTTGAAGGTTAAAATGTCAGAGTAAACGCCCCAGTTTAAAGTGAAGAAAGGTTTGATTCCTTCAGCAAAAGAGGGGAATAACTCAGCCATTTTTCCAGCGTCAAGAAACTCATGAGGTAAGGGGATGTCTTGTGCTTTAACACCACTATCTAAAAGTTTATTAACGGGTAAGGAAACGTGGATTAAGTGACCTGCCCAGCCTAAAGAGCCACAACCGAGTAACACTGATAAGTGATGGTTCATCATAGACTCCACATTTTGGAACCATTCCAATTTGGGAGCTTTTTTATGATAGTGGAACCAACCAGCAAACAGCATTAAAGCCGCCATGACTAGGCCACCGATGGCTGTAACATAAAGCTGATCGCCATTAACGAAACCAGCCGCTCTCCACATATAAAACAGACCAGAGGTGATCTGAATACCATGGAAGCCACCGCCCACATCTCCATTTAAAATGCCTTGACCAACGATGGGCCACACCACTTGCGCACTAGGCTTAATGTGGGTGGGATCGTTTAACCATGCTTCATAGTTGGAAAAACGAGCGCCGTGAAAATACATTCCACTTAACCATACGAACACAACAGCTAAGTGACCAAAGTGAGCGCTGAAGATTTTACGAGAAATATCTTCTAGGTCACTGGTATGACTATCGAAATCGTGTGCGTTAGCATGGAGATTCCAAATCCAAGTTGTGGTTTTAGGACCTCTAGCCAACGTACGGTCAAAATGCCCAGGTTTTCCCCACTTTTCTGTTGAAGTAGGTACTGGATCATTGTCAACCCCAAACGCCATGAGGATTCTCCTCTCTAATAAATGAACTTAGTTTTAACTGAAAATAGTTTTCTTATTTTCCGCAGGGAATTAAAAACTCACTGCTGTTTTTGATAATACAAGCAAAGGCCTGTTTTTTTAATTTATGGAAAACCATTGTATAAGATGATATATGTTTCGTTTCTTTTGTGTAGGGATCGTTAACAATATTTAAAATTTCTCTAATCCCTTGTCAAATGGGCTTTCTTGCCTATTTACCCTCAAAAAATCTTAAATTTTGCTTAAATTTTTGTAATAAAACGCAACATTATTAAAATTTTTGGGGGGATTGGGTTAACAAATTCTCAGGTTTTGGTTTAAAATCTAAACAGATGAATAGACAAAGATCTATCTCTATCGAGTGATGCCTCTTTTGCCAGTTTAGAAAAAAGAGAAAGAAAAATTAAATGGAAAGATTGTTTCTAAAATCAAGTTTATGAGTTGATTTATTTTGTAAAATAATATTAAATCTGGTTAGAAAACCAAGTTATAAAAGTAGATTTTTTATAATATTTAAGGGTTGTATCTTAACCGGATTTAATATTATTTATTACTTATGGTTTAACGGCTTCTAAAATACGAGAATAATAAAAACGAGTGCTAGTCATATCATTTCTAGCGATGGTAAAACCATTTTCTTCTAATATTTTAATGATGTCTTTTTCTTTGTGTTGATAGGCTCTGGTGGTTTTACTTGGGCCGGGGAAAAGTTCACCAATTTTTTTCAATAAAACTAAACAGGGTTTTTTGGGGGCAAAACTCAAAATAATTCTTTTTTGGGCTAAAGAAGCTAAATGGCCGATCATTTTGGCCATATCTTCGTCTGGATAATGAATTAAAACGTCTAAACAGCAGACTGTATGATAGTTTCCGGTGATAGATTCTAAATCATGAACTTCAAAGGTTATTTTACTGGGATCGGCGATCGCTGCGGTGGCTTTTTCTTTGGCTTCCCCTACCATTTTTTCGGAAATATCACTGGCGAAAACCGTTGCTCCTTCTTGGGCAAGGGGAATACTTAAACTGCCTACTCCACAACCTGCATCACAAATGGTAATATTGGCTAAATTTTGATCGGCTTTTAACCATGAAATGACTGTATCAATGGTTTTTTGATGGCCGATGCGTATATCATTTTGCACTTTATTGACTTCTCCATCACCATAAATTCTACGCCAACGATCAAATCCTGTGGCATTAAAATAATCTTTGACAATGGCTTTATCATTACTAGCTGTATTGGTCATAAAATTTTTTAGTAGTTGAAATTGTGTGTAATTTGAGTTAATTTTTAAGCAATCTTCATTGTATCAAAAAAAGAACAAAAAAAGCGATCACCTTAAATCTAGTGATCGCTTTTGATTAATTATGATAAAGTTTTAATAGGCAATGATTTAAAATGAATTAACCTCGAAAATTAAAGAAAATTAACCTGCTAAATTTTCAGGAGTTTCAGGAGTAACTTTAACTTCGGGTTCTTCAATTAAATTAACTTTGATAACACGGTTAACTTCTTCTTCAATTTTGGGTAAAGTAAGAATCAAAATTCCATCTTTATATTCAGCTTTGACCTTACTATTTTGAATGGGAACTGGTAAACCGATGGTTCTTTCAAATTTACCATAACGAAATTCGGAATGGAAATAACCATTTTCATCAGTGGTTTTTTCGTAGCGGTTTTCCCCCATAATTTTAACAGATTCACGGGTAACACTAATATCCAATTCTTTAGGATCAATACCCGGTAATAAAGCTTTAAGAATTAAGGCTTCTGTGGTATTCAATAATTCAACGGCCGGTCGCCATGAAATATTATCACCAAAGACATTAACATTACCAAATTCATCAAGCATTCTATCAAATTGACGGCGGAGTGTTTCCATTTCAGAGAACGGAGAAAAGTGAACAATAGCCATAACTTAAAACCTCCAATTTTGGTTAATTGATTGATTTAATAATTCCTTGTTTTGTTACTTTTATCTTGGCTCTTTTCTCTCAAAAAAACATTGGTAAAAACCGAAAATCTAAAAGTACAGTTAACCGTATTTGTAAATATTAAATAAATCTTAAATTGGTGTGTTTAACCGTAATTTTAGTTCGGTTTTTACCATTGTTAATTGGTCTTAAGTATTGGGAATTTATTTTTTAGATAAGAATGGCATTTAAAGCAGACTTTGAAAATATGGTGGGATATTAGACTGGTTGGGAAAGTTAAACTAATCATAAAGACAATGACTTTTTGATGGTCAATTGTTAAATAGAAATGTTAACGACTGTTACAATTTTGGTAACACAGAAACAATTTAGCTATAACTGGAGACATACTAAAAATAATTAATAATTGGTAATTGACAATTATTGATGTAAGAATGTTAAATTTTGAAAATTTGATGGTAAATCTATGTTATTTAAAGATGCAAGGGATTCACAAATTTTAGTGTTATCTCTCTTTTTAGTTTTAGGAATTACTACCAGAGATTGGTCTTTAAAATGGGATTTAATTGCTGTTACTATTTTAACCTGTTTAGTAACTCAATTATTATTAACTATTTTAACTCAAATTGCTAATCATAATTCCCATAAAATTTGGACATCGGAAACTTTTTTGAGTTTAAAAAGTGCGTTTATTACTTCCCTTGGTTTATCTTTATTATTAAGAGCAAATGATCCCTTTACTATGGCGATCGCCAGTTTTTTTGCCATAGGTAGTAAATTTCTGTTTAAATATCAAGGAAAACACTTTTTTAATCCTGCAAATTTTGGCATAATTATAGCCTTAACTTTTACCCATTCAGCATGGGTTTCCCCTGGCCAATGGGGGGCTGACTGGTGGTATTTATTATTATTTATTGGCTTAGGTGGCATCATTTTAAAACAGGTGGGAAGATGGGAAACATCGGCCATTTTCTTTTTAACCTATAGCAGTTTAGAAATGATCAGAAATCTTTATTTAGGCTGGACTTGGGATGTACTTTTACATAATTTAATGAGCGGATCATTATTATTATTTGCTTTGTTTATGTTAACAGATCCTCGCTCAATTCCTAATGCTAAAAATGCGAGAATTATTTGGTCAATTACTATCGCTTGTCTGACCTTCTTTTTTCAACATCAATTTTATTTAACAACGGCTATTTTTTGGTCATTATTTATCATTTCACCCTTAACAATTTTCTTTGATCAAAAGTGGAAAGCCCCCCGTTTTAATTGGCTATCAAATTATAAAATCTTTAACCCATATTCTGCCATTTAAAAACACTATTGATCACAATTTCTATTGTGAAACAGGCATCTTACCTGTTGTATTAAAAACATCTTAACTGTGACGGGCTAGAAGCCCATCGCACATTTAAAAGTTCATTTGTAAATATTATATAACTATTAAATACGAGTTAAAAATGAAAATTTTAAATCTATTAAAAGGCTTAATTATAACCATAATCGCCACATTTTTATTAACCCAACCTGCTTGGGCATTTTGTGGATTTTTCGTCTCTAAAGCCGATACCAAACTATATAATCAAGCCTCTCAAGTAATCATCGCTAGAGATGGAAATAGAACAGTTTTAACTATGGCCAATGATTATCAAGGAGATGTAAAAGATTTTGCAATTGTTGTGCCTGTGCCGACAATTTTAACAGAAAATCAAGTTCATATTGGAGAGCCAAAAATTATTGAAAGATTAGATAGTTTTAGCGCTCCAAGATTAGTTGAATATTTTGATGAGGATCCCTGTAATCCCGTTGTGATGTACGATCTTCAAGCTGTTCCGGCTACGGCTAACGCCCCTAATGGTGGTTTTAGAGGCTTAACGGAAGAAGCTTTAGGGGTAACGATCGAAGAACAATTTAGCGTAGGAGAATATGATATTTTAATCTTAAGTGCCACTCAATCCGATGGTTTAGTCACATGGTTAAGACAAAATAATTATCAAATTCCTAGTAATGCTAATTCAGTTTTAGGGGCATATATTCGAGACGGTTTAAAATTCTTTGTAGCTAAAGTTAATTTAGAAGAATTTGCTAACACAGGCTATCAACAATTACGCCCTTTAATGATGGCTTATGAATCTCCCCGTTTTATGTTACCAATTCGTTTAGGAATGGTCAATGCCAATGGTGATCAGGATTTAATCGCTTATTTATTATCACCAAAAGGACGAATTGAATTAACTAATTATCGCACAGTTCAAATACCTTCAGGAGCAGAAATTCCCGAATTTGTTAAGGATGAATTTAAAGATTTTTACCTTGATTCTTTTCGCCGAGATTATGAACAAGAAGGCAAAAATATTGCCTTTTTAGAATATGCTTGGGATATGTCTTGGTGTGATCCCTGTGCGGCCGAACCTTTAACACCTGAAGAATTAAAAAGTGCGGGAGTTTTTTGGTTAAATGATGATCCCACTATTATTCGTCCAAATATTTTTCCGCCCGTCCAAAATAATGTGTATATTACCCGTCTTCATGTGAGATATACAAGGGATAAATTTCCCACAGATTTACAATTTAAAGAAACAGAAAATCGAGAGAATTTTCAAGGTAGATTTGTGATTCGTCATCCTTTTCGAGGTGAGATCAAATGTGAGATTAAAAATGATTATCTGCGACAAACTCGCCAAAGACAAGAGCAGGAAGCCCAAACTTTAGCCAGTTTAACAGGATGGAATATAGATCAAATTCGAGCTAAAATTAATTGGCTTGAAACGTCTTCTACTCCGGTAGAACCTCCCGTCAGACCTTGGTGGGAAACCCTTTGGGATCTACCCGGATAAATAGATTTTGTAGGGGTGAACCCTCGTTCACCCCTACGGGTATTGTAAATCAATCATATTGGAATGACTAACCAATCTCCCTAACTTTAGGGCAAGGAATTAAATCCGTTTTAGCAACACTACAATGATCGGGTAAACAAACTTGATGATAAACAGCCTCTTGTTCAATTGGGATGGGCATTTGACCGAAAACCATTTCACAACTAAAATCCTCAAAATTAGGAGTCATTGTTAAAGGAATACCAAAATCTTTTGTGAAAAATTCTTGAGTAGGAAGTTTACACATATTAATACACATTCCCACACAACCACTATTTTCTAAATATCTACATTTTTTAATTTTTACGCCACTTTTTTGCCGTTTAATTTCTCCATTTTCCGTTAATATTTCTGCCTCTATAACTTCACATTCCCCCACTAACCAAGGAAATAATAAAGTAGTAAACCAAGCATTTAATTCACAGACTAATTGAGTAGGAGAAAATAGGGTTTTAATTAATTTTAAAACAAAATTAGGGATTAAAGATTTTAAAATTTGAGCCACAACTTTTTGCTGTTCAATGGCATTACGGCCGCCCATAATTTTAAAAGATAAATCCACAAAACCATCATAACCCTTAATCTTAGTTTTTTCGCCTAAGACTTTCGACATTTTATTTTTAAACAGCAAAATAAATAATTGATCAAACCAATTATCATCATAAATTGTTTTTTCTTTCAAATTCATCATTAATACTCTGAAAATCAATTATTTACTATCAGTTTTTTCAACTCGGAAGCGTTCAACCCCTGAAATTAAATCTCTCGCAATGCCTACCAGACTCTGTAATGAACCCGATACCCTTTGTGATTCTTGTGAGGTTTCCTGAGCCGTTAACTCAACCGACTGCATAACTTGAGCCACCGCGCGCGATGTTTCTTCCTGTTCCACCGTATCCGCCGTGATCGAACGTACTAAAGCGTCAATGCGGTTAGATACCTGAATAATGTCCTCAAGCGATCGTTTCGCCTGTTCAGCCCGTTTTGTCCCATCAATAACCTGTTGGATCCCTTCTTCCATCGCCGTCATTACAAGGCTAGTTTCTGACTGAATTTGTAATACAATCACCTCAATATCCTTTAAGGCTTTCGCAGAACGATCCGCTAACTGTCTGACCTCATCCGCCACGATCGCAAAACCCTTACCCGCATCACCAGCCCGAGCCGCCTCAATGGAAGCATTTAACGCTAGTAAGTTTGTACGGGAAGCAATGTTAGAAATAACCGCCACAATTTTAGAAATTTCTTGAGACGACTCAGCTAACCGTTTTACCTTCCGTGCCGTTTCCGATACCGTTTCCCGAATTTGTAAAATACCCGCTACCGTTCTTTCTACGGATTGGACTTTGGACAAAAAGAAATTGGTAGAGGTTAAAATAGAAGATAAAAAAATAGACAAAGTAAAACTAACCTAAAATAATTTTAGGGGAAAAAAGATTAATTAACAGTCGTTTCTAACAGCAATTTAGCTATTTTGTTGACATTTTTGATTCTTTTTATAACCTGATAACGTGGTCTTTTCACTTGTATTTCACCTTTTTCCGTCCAGAAGAATAACCACGGGGTTTGGGAAAATTAGAATTGATCTCAATGGTGCTAATAATTCTATAAAAGTCTCTCTGAACAGCACTGGGGTAATCTTACTCTCACGAAAATTAGGCAAATATTTCTCCCAAGGGCGGGGTAAGCAAACAGCTAAATTCCTTGCATTCCACAATTGAATATAAGCAATTAAAATTAGGTTCATCCAGTTTTCTTCATAACTTGTATGAGAGGTTAAATAGTCGTTCATTAATAATCTTTGTTTGCCAAATCGAAAAAGTGTTCCAAGTCAAAACGTTGACGATAAGATTGATAAATTTCAAGCAAAGTTAATTCGTTACGGCGTTTACCAATGGCAATTAACCACATTGGTTTCCAAATAGAATTACCTTCTTGATCAGTAACAGTAATTTCCAATAATGTAAAGGGATAATCATGCAATTTATGTTCCTTTGTTCCCTTCATTAACATATTATTCCAACCCTTAATTTTGACATTTAATAATTTACCACGTTTCGTAGTAAAATTAGTTTGAATTAAATCATCAGGGGGATGCCAAGAAGTTGAATCTTTTAAATCAAATTTATCACCATACCAACGTGGATGTCCACTTTTTAACTCAGAAGAATCTTTGACAAAAGGACGAAAAAAAACACGATTACTTTTAACTCTGGTGACAACAAGTCGATCTTGATTAAGAACTTGTTTGCCAATAAAATCTTTTTGACTATAAAGACAATCTACGACAATAACTGATAGAATTATCTTAAATAATAATGAATCTGTCAAAACTTTATTAATCTGTTTATGAGCAACAGAAACATCTTTTTCATCGCTTTTTACTCGTTGAACTGATAAAGGAATTGTCCAAGAAGCATCACAATTAGATATTTTTTCAGGTAAGTAAAAAAGCCAAGAATAAGCATGACCAATATTGATGGGTTTATTGCCTTTAATACTGTTAGGTTGATGAATAAACGTTTTATCAGATACAGTAGGAGAAAACTGGCGTGAATTAGGGGTTACATCAATGCCAAATAGATGAAACTTTCGCTGATTATTTTGAGGAATACTCTCTAAAATAATCTTAGATATTTCGGCTTTATTTGTGATTTGTGATTTCTTTTTTCCCGCTTTATTAAAATCAGCAATTGCTCGATAAATACTTTGGTATTTATGTTTAAATAGAGGATTTAAACTTAATTCCACGACTGTTTTAGCATCTTGATTACTACTAAGAGCATCGAGTAAATTCATCAAGGCATCTTTTCTTAAACCAAGACTTTGATATAATCGTTGACGACCTTGAATAAATTGTTCAACTTCTTGGTAATTTTTATTTTTGATTTTCATATTATTTTGAATAATAAACTATCTATTTATTCTAATCTATAGAACAAACTTGTTGAGAAAGAAAGTTTATTATTTGACATTATGCTATTAGACAATATTCAATTTCTCTTAATATAAATATCTTATTTTAATTTTTTCGGTCTGATGTGAGCTTCATTAAATCTAATTTTTTGTCCAAAGTCCAATACGGACTCACCACCTTTTAAAGCTGTGGCCGAAGCAGATCGAGCCACTTCCTCCGCTTCCCTTGCGTTATCAGCTACCCTTTGGATCGAGTCAGTCATCATCTGTACAGAGTTCAAAGTTACCGCTAACTCCTCCGCCTGTCGTAACGCATCATTCGATAAATTTCGGGCGAAAGTTTCACTATCGGCCGAACTTTGGTTCACTTGACGAGCCGCTTGTTTTACCTGTTGAACGATCTCCCGTAGATTTTGAATAGTTAAGTTAAAAGCATCGGCCACCGCCCCTAATACGTCCGCCGTCACTTCAGCCTGTACGGTTAAATCCCCTCTGGCCGCCCCTTCCACGTCATCAAGTAAGCGGATCACCTGTCTTTGTAAATCTTCCTTCGCCTGTTCCATTTCTTCGGCGCGTCTTTGGGCTTCACTGGTAGTAGTTAAAATGACCCGTGCCATTTGGTTAAAACCGGCCGCTAACTGGCCAAATTCATCCTCAGAATAAACAGTGGCTTTAGCAGTAAAATTACCTTGTGCAACGGATTCAAACTGAGATTGTAAGTCTAAAATTGTGCGTTGAATCTGACGATTAGTTTTATTATTTAAGAATAAAGTCGCGCCAAAACTAAACCCTCCCGCAAAAACAATTGTGGCCAAACCTGTCTTTTGTAAATGCCATAAAAGGGATTTTTGATATTCTTTTGGAGTATCCGTATTACTAATTAAATTAGAAGCGGAGAAAAAAGTCACAAAAGCCGTCACGGTCATGGTGGCGATCGCTGATACCCCCGCCGTGATCCATTGTTTTTTCTGAACATTGGCATTTTCAAAAAAGGCCAAAATACCCTGTTCAACTTCAGAACTAGCCTCAACTATGGGTTCAGAAGACGAAGTAAAATTAGTAGCAACACCCGAAGACTCCTTGCCCAAACCAAAAGCATCTTCTCCACGATCAAGACTAGAGCCAAAACCCGTTCCATCAAAGCCAAAACTACCCGTCTGTTCCAGACTTTCGTTAAAAATAGCTGAATCTGGGAGTGATTCATCTATCTCCCCCATATCAAAAGCCGGAAGATGATCTAACTTATCACCATCAAACACATCAAACTCATCGAGAAAACTGTCCGCCCCCCCCGATAAAGGATGACTAAACACATCATCAGAAGTCGACCCTTCTTCAAAATCATCAAATTGGTCTAATTTAAGATGACCAGAATTATGAAAACCATTTTTACGGCCGAGGGTTTCAAAATCAGAGTCTTCTTCGTATGTATTTTCATTCAAAGTTTCCGATTGATTATCATTAAAGTCATCGTCATCGGTAAAATTTTGATCAGGCATTAAAAAAGTTTCTTCCGTTTCCCTCGAAGGCGACTCCCACTTTTCCGGCTCCGATATTTTTTCAGCAAAAGTATCTCCTAACTCATCTTCATTATCTAAATTGTTCGCAAAAGTATCATTATAATTAATATAATTTTCATCATCTTGGTCATAAAAATCACTATTACTAGCAATTTTTTCACTAATTTGGTTAAAATCTTCTTCAGAAATACCTAATTCATCATCTAAATCATTCATCTGATTATTCTTATAATTATTCTTATAATTATTTTTATTTTCGTTTAAATAATTTTGAGCAAATTGATCTTCTGCTCCCACCACTAAAGTCATTTCCTCACTATGGGAGAGAGACTGTTCGATCGAACTAGCTTCTTCACTCACATCTAAAAAAGGAGAATGACCAAATTCCTCTTCTTCAAGGGATAGCCAATTATCCCCTGAAACCTCAGAATTAATTAAAAAAGGATCATGGCCATTAGAGTGAGACTGGGAGATCGAATCATCATCTAAAGCAAAAGGATTATTCGTACTTGAGCCTGTATTGTGAAAATTACCATTAAAAGATTCCTCTTGTGAATTATCCCAATCTAAATTTAATTCTTCTTGTTCAATCCAACTATCATCATCATGGGACTCAAAAATCAAATTAGTGACCGGATCAAGATCGTCAAAATCTTGAAGATTAATATTATCTTCTTCTTGTTCTCTAAGATGCTGTACTTGTTGCAGTCCATTTTGGGCATAATCAAGACAATCAGGATCACTGGTGATTTCTAATACTTTTTGATATTGTGCTTGAGCTAAATCATATTTTTGCAGTCCATAACAGTAAATATGACCACGCAACAACAAACTATGAGGATCTTCAGGATAATCTTTGATTACCTGATCAATAATTTTGGCGGCGCTTTCATAATTACCTTGAAGATAAGCTTTTTCAGCTTGTCCATATTCTTGAGCATAATCTATTCCTGATGGCATTGATCCTCCTTCACGCTTGTGCTACTGGTTGTCTTATTTATATATCGTTAGTTTAATTAATTTAATTTTGAACAAAAAATTTTGTTGCCTTAATTTTTTGATTTAGTTACTTATTTTTATTTTAACTTTTAATTTTAATTATTTTATAACATTTTGAGATAGCCTGACCATTAATGGTCAATCATTGAGATTTAGGCCGCCCATCGAGCGGAACGTAAAATCGCAATGTGATCTAATAAACGCAAGAAAAGGGATTCTTTTTGATCAATCACCCATTCTCCCGGAACGAAAGGAGCCATATTATCAGCAATATTGGTAGGAGGCATTTTTAATTTTTCTAGGTCTAACCAGTCTATATCCCCTAATTTTTCAATAGCCAATCCTAATAAAATTTCTTGATCTTCCACCACAATAATGGGTATTTCCTGCCTTTGAGTATTAAGAATGATTGGGATTCCTAAAAACTGCCCTAGATCAGCCACCCAAATCACTTGACCCCTTAAATTAATTGTGCCTAAAAGAAGACGTGAAGCATTAGGAATAGATGTGATTCTTTCGGGAGGCAGTTGCATTACTTCTTTAATGCCATTGGCCGCAAGGGCAAACTCATCTCCAGAAGCGATGAAAAATCTCAGGTGTAGTTCACCTTCAGGAGTCTGTAACTCTTGAATTTCATCAGGTAATTCCTGACCAGTATTTGTTAAAAAAGCCGGATTGACCATTAATTAATTTAGACAATTAGTATTAGTGAACTGATCTGATTCAATAATCATCTGGCGATAGCCAAAAATGTTGGTGAGTTTATTCCTCACAGGGCTAAAACCATCAATTTAAGGTTGATCGGTTTAGATTGAGGAATAAATCACATTAGCCGTAAGAGTTGTTTAACTGTTCCGATTAACTCAACTGGCTCAAAAGGTTTAGCGATATAAGCATCCGCCCCCTGTTTCATACCCCAATAACGATCAAATTCTTCTCCTTTAGAGGAACACATCACCACTGGGACATTTTGGGTTTTTGGATCTGCCTTTAAACGTCTACAAACTTCGTAGCCGTTCATTTTGGGCATAACAATATCCAAAACCACCAGATCTGGACTAGATTTTTTTATCTGCTCTAAAGCTTCTTCTCCGTCACAGGCTACGGCTACATCCAAGCCACTGCCTTTGAGCAGATCGGAAATCATTTGTCTTTGAGCAAGGCTATCTTCAACAACTAAAATTGTACTCATGAGACTTTACCAGATGTTTTTACATATAATAATCCTTTCACTTAAATTAAAATTTTAAATTAAGTGGGGAAAAGAAGGTTAATCTAAAATAGTTGGATCTTAACCATTTATGATAATTAATGATTCAATTAAATCATAAATATTTTCAAAAACAATCTTGACTACATAAATTTTAAAATCACTCAGGAAAAAACTAAATTAAAACAGCTTTTTAGCTGACTGTTTGAGAATGGGTGTCTGTGGTTAGAGAGCTTGAATTAGTTACAATTGGCTTTAATTCTTGATTGAGTGGAAATCCTGAACCAATATATTTTTCCAAAAGCATTAATAATTCATTTTTCCCGAAAGGTTTAGTTAAATAATCAGTTGCGCCTACCATTCTGGCTCTAATGCGATCGATAAAACCTTCTTTCCCTGTTAACATTATAATTGGAGTTTGTTTAAAAGTGTTGGAATGTCTCAACATTGAGCAGATTTCATAACCATCTAATTCTGGCATGGCAATATCACATAAAATTAAATCTGGTTTGATCACAAACACTTGTTTGAGGGATTCTAAGGGATTATTTAAAACTGTGATTTCGTAACCTTGGGGGGCTAAAATAAATTCTACCGATTTACCAATGGTCAGATCATCATCTATACATACGACTTTGGGGACTTTATTGGTAGTTGATAGGTGATATTTTTTGTGATGTTCTAATTTTGAATGGGGGGGAGTGGGATTAAATAGTTGGATCCAACCTCGTTTTAAATAGGGATAAATGGCTTTGGCAATGGTTAACAGATCTCGATTAAAATAGCGTGAGAGTTGGCGTAGGGAGGTTTTGCCATCAATCCAACGATAAATACTTTTAAAAGCTCCTTCTTCAAGGGCGGTTTTTAGTTTATGCTCATCACTAATAACCGGACATTGGGTTGGAAATTGAATCAGGGGATGAAATTGTTTCCATTGTTGAACTTGTTTAATAATTTTGATAATTAAAGGATTAATGTCTAAGGTTGTGAGTTGGGGGGCTAAGGCCGAACTGATTTCAAAGATAAATTTGCCTTGATGTAAACTAAATAAATCAAAAAGGGTTTCTTCGATCATATTTTGGAGGATATTTCTACCTTGTTGGGGGGTGATAATATGATGCTCTAATAATTGCCATAAATAGGCGTATTCAGGGGCATTCATCGTGCCTAAAGTTGGATTTTTTAAGCGATTTAATTCTTCTTTTAGTTTATGGCGATGGAGATAATCTTGTAATCTAATTAAGCTACTATTCGTATTATCGGCCGCATAGGCAATTTTGCCATTAATAAAAAAGACAAACCAAATTGGTTTAGCATTTTGAAGGATTCCTAAATCTCCGTAGGGATAGAAATTTTCCGACTCAAAAGAATCAAAAAAATTGAAACGAGAAGACAGGGGATAGGCTTCCACAAAAAGTTCCCCAGTTCGCTGTCCTAATGCGATCAGTTGTAAGATACTGCGGATATCAATTTCATTTAATGTTCCCTGCATTTGACTAAAATCCGCTCCCGTGTCGACAGTGAATAAGATTGATTGAGATAGTTAATCAATGGATTTGGTCTCAAATAAAATAAAATTTTTGTTGATTTCAACTTTAAGCTCAATTGATCTTTTCTTTTAGTTTAATTTAAGATTTGACACAAGAAAAGATCAATCTTTAATTTTTCTACAGTCAATGAATTATAATTGGGCTGGGATAGCCTAGCTCTTGATGAGTTGAGGCTGTCTAAGCTTAATCGAGGTGGGGGAAAAAATCAAGAAAAGTTTGTAAATTTTTGTAAAAAATTGATCATAAAAATCAAGAAAAATGGAATTTTGGATAGAAATTTGAGAACAATGGTGATGAAACTTATCAAAAATTATCAAAAAATGTTAGTCTAAATCATTAGAATAGTGTTAGGTTACTCATCTTTTCAAGATGAGCATAAAGAATCAACTTTTAGATTCTTTGAGATCAAACAGTTTTGTTCAGTCTTAGTTTTTTAGACACATTAAGGGGACCATCAAGGATGCTCTATCTGGCAGAAGTTCAAAAGCAAAGTAAAGGTTTTATGGGCGGTTCGGAAACGAAACTGCAATTATTGGCTTGTCAGCGAAATGATCAAACTTGGAGTGCTGTACCAACAAAAGAAACCATTTCCACTGAAGAAGTTGCCTCTTTTAATGATGGGGCATTAGTGATGGTAAATTTAACTGATAATCGGCAAATTCAGGGCAAACCTGAAGCGGCGGCAAGTCAATTGGCAAGGATTCTTCAACGCTTTTCCTCCGAGGTTGAAAAGGCTAAAAAAGAAGAAGAAAAAATTGATATTTGGAGAGGTTCACTAGAAGCTCAAGCTCAGATGTTGAATGAACGTCAAGATGAGCTTGATGTGCGTTTTGAGGAGCTTGAACAAAAGGAAGTTCAATTTCAACAGTTGGAGGCCAAACGCCGTGAAATTGAGCAGTTACAAGCTCAGGCACAAAAGGTTAAGCAGGAGTTTGAGCAAAAAAGTAAGGAGTTAGAGGGGGCTTGGGAACATCTGCGGGGTGAGCAAAAGCGTCTAAGTGACAAACAAGAGGAGTTTAAAACTTCTGGATCGGCTTTAGATCATGATTGTTCTCAAAAACTTCAGGAGTTGATGAGCCGTTTGACTTCTTCAAAAATGCCGAAAAATGGCATTGGGGGTCAAATTGAACAGACTGTTGAAACCATTGAAAGTCAAAGATCCCTTTTAAATAAGGGATGGGAAGATTTACAGGGTCAGATCTCCTATTGTCAAAATCTGGAGGCGGAGCTACAAAAAAGGGAAGCTGAGTTAAAAAGTCGCAAACAGGAGTTAAAAGATTCAATTTTTTCGATTGAAACGGCGAAAACTCAGTTACAAATTCAAGAAAAATTATTAAATAGTAAACAGGATTCAATTCGGTTATTAAATATTGAGCTTGATGCTAAGGAGGAAATTTATGAGTTTTTAAGTCAAATTGCTTCTGGGGAGGGCGATTCGGCCGGAGATAGTAAGATTGATGTTACTGCTCTGGAAAATATGCCTTTAAGTGAGTTACAAGAAATTGTGGATAATTTGAGGGGGGATCTCGATCGTTTAGTTAGATTTGTTAATGATCAAGAGGAAGAATTAACTTTACAGAAACAAACGATTAAGGAGTTAGAGGAAAAAATTAATTCGGTGAGTGATTCGGAAAGAATCAATTTGGAGGCTGAATTATATGATGAAAAAGAAGGTTATAAAATGTTAGATGAGTCTATTGTCGGGTCTCGGCGTAATCTTCTGGAGAAACAAAATATTTTTAAACAGCATTTTTTGATTTTGCGTCGTCGTCAGGGAATTGTTGATTTAGATTCAACTCAGGCGGTGAATCTGGATCCGGTGTTGGATCGTTTAAATGAGTCTAAAAATAGAACTGATGAGGAGAGGGCAAAGTTAGAAGCTCAAGTTGAGCAAATTAATCAAAGTATTCAACAGATGCAAAGTATTATTCATCAACAACAGTCTCAACAAGCTCAAAAAGAGCAACAGTTACGTCAAGAGGAGGATCAGTTACAACAGGATTATTTGGCTTTGGTAAAACTTCAAGAACAAATCAGAATTTATGAGGAAATTCTGAATCCAGTTAAGGATAGTTTGAATACTATTTTAGAAAAAATTAAGGAGTTTAAACAGATTTTTGGTCAAATGGAACAAATTAATAATCAACAAAATGATGCTTTAACTCAGATGGATGATATTTTAAAACCGATTTTATCAATTGATAATTGATTAATTAGCTTTAAATATCTACTTTTAAACAGAGGTAATTATCAATTTTTGTGTTAAGACTGTATTGGTTAAATCCTGTAGAGATGTAAGATATTACCTCTCTACAAACGTCTTAATATTAGTTGGTAGTGTTATATAATTAAAACGATAAGTAGATGTGTGTAATTAATTACCCAATTGTGGCACAGGCTTCTAGCCTGTGACGGGCAGGATGCCCATTCCACATTATATAATTAATTTTGCTTAGGTACTTAAATTAATAATTAATCTTAAATAATTTTATGTCTGATTTAATCACTTCTCAAGTTAGCGATCGCATTTGTAAACACATGAATGAAGATCATGGCGAGGCGATCGTCTTATATGCCAAGGCTTTTGGGAATATTCCCGATGCGAAAAAGGCGGAAATGATCTCGATTGATCCCGAAGGGATGGATCTATGTGTGCTTTGTGATGAGCAAACTTTACCCATTAGAATTAATTTTGATCGCACTTTAGCTCATTCTGAGGACGCTCATCAAACTTTAATCGAAATGGTTAAACAAGCTAGACAAAAAATTAACAAATAATTTCTTTCAAAAAACTAATTAATCTGAGCTATTTCCTGAATAATTTTTATTTTTTTTGATCTGGGGGTGAACGGCCGTTCATCCCCACTTTATTTTGGGAAATTTGGAAAAAATCTTTAAATTTTTACGCTAGATCTAGCGTTTTGATGTATGATAATTAATCCTGACTCTATATATAGAGTACAGGCTTATTATAAAAGTCAAAAATTCGAGGATTAACTTACATTAATTATGACGACTTTAAATTATCTCAACGAATGGCGAAATAGTGCGGTTGATGAAACTTTGACCCGCCTTAATGTCATTTCACTTCAAGACAGTCGCCCTTTGGAGTATTTATTTTACGCAGATGATCTTCCTCGTAGGAATGATGGCAGGGTTAGTAACTCGTTTTTAGATCAATATCAACACACGGAAAACGGTGGCTGGTGGTGTTCAGGTGTGGATATTTTAACAGGCCAAGATGATCTTTGGGGATGTTTTAAGCCTGAAAATCCACGTTATAACAGGGATACGGGGAAAGTGATTAAATATGAACATCCCCCCAAAGCTCCGGCCAGTCTTTTTGCGTTGCGCGTTCCCCTTCATTTATGGGAAAAAATCGCTCAACGCTATCAAATCGCCCTTCCCACAGGGATTAATGATTATAACATTGAAAGTGACTATTTTGCTTTTTGGCAATGGGTGATTGACCATCCTCAGATTCCTCTTTGTATTACTGAGGGAGCTAAAAAAGCAGGGGCATTAGTTACGGCAGGTTATGTGGCGATTGCTTTACCCGGAATTTATGGTGGTTATCGTAATTTAAAAAATGAAGAAGGTAATATTATTGGTAAATCTGAGTTAATTCCCCACTTAAAAAAATTAATTCAGTCTCAAAGATCGGTTTATTTTGTTTTTGATCAAGATACACAACCGAAAACTCAGAAAAATGTTAATTTAGCAATTCAGAAAACGGGGTATTTATTAAAAAAATCGGGCTGTGAAGTTAAAATTATTAGTTGGGATCATCATTTGGCTAAAGGTGTTGATGATTTAATTGCTAAATATGGAGCGACAATTTTTGATCAGGCTTATATAAATGCTTTAAATTTTGAAGTTTGGAAAGCTCAATCTTTATTTAGTTTAACCTATCCCAGAAATTTAGAAATTAATGAGCGTTATTTAGGGGAAATTTCTGATCAAATTATCATTCCTGATCAGGTTAAATTAGTGGGGATTAAATCTCCTAAAAATACGGGAAAAACTGAATTTTTAAGTAAATTAGTTAAACAAAGTATTGAGAAAAAACAAAAAGTTTTAGTGATTAGTCACCGAGTTAAATTAGTTGAGGAACTTTGTCAAAGATTTGGGATTAATTATGATCATAATTATCAGAAAAAATCTATTAGTAATTTAACAAGTTATGGTTTATGTATTGATTCATTGCATCCCCAATCTTACTCTAAATTTAACCCTGAAAATTGGGCTAATGCTTTAATTATTATTGATGAAGTTGAGCAGGTTTTATGGCATGGTTTAAATTCCGATACTTGTAAACAAAATCGGGTTAATATTTTAAAAAATTTAAAGTTATTAATGCAGTGTGTTTTTAATCATCAAGGAAAAGTGGTTATTTCCGATGCGGATTTAAGTGATTGTTCTATTGAATATTTAATGAAGTTAGGTGGCAATTATGGTTCACCTTTTATAATTGAGAATAACTGGAAACCCTCTTTAAATGAGCATTATTGTGCTTATTATTATCCAGAAAATACCCCTAAAAGATTAGTTAAAGATTTGGTTAATCATATTGAGCAAGGGGGTAAACCTTTTATCTTTTTATCCGCTCAAAAATTAACCAGTAAATGGGGAACTTTAACTTTTGAAGCTTATTTAAAACAGAGATTTCCCCACCATCAAATTTTAAGAATTGATGCACAATCTTTGATGGATCAAAATCATAATGCTTATCAAATTATGGGTAATTTAAACAATGTTTTAAATCAATATGATATTGTATTAGCTAGTCCGGCGATCGAAACGGGTATTAGTATTGATTTAAAGGATTATTTTACTTCAGTTTGGTGTATTGCTCAAGGGGTACAATCAGCCCATTCTGTTTGTCAATCTTTAGGGCGGATTCGTGATAATATTGATCGTTATTTATGGATTAATACTTATGGTTTTAATAAGGTAGGCAATGGCTCAACTTCTATTCCTAATTTATTGACTAATGGCCATCGTTTAACTAATGCCAATATTCGGTTATTACAACAAGCTGATCTGGAATGTTTAGACGAGTTAGAGTTAAATTTTCAGGCCGAATCTTTACATTGTTGGGCTAAAATGGCGGTGCGGTTTAATGCGACAATGTTAAATTATCGTCAAACGGTTTTAACTCTGTTGAAAAATGAGGGACAAACTGTTACAATTAAACCGAAAAAAATGAAAAAACAGTTTGATCTTGATCAATTTAATTTAGATCAACAGCAAAAAAATGATCCTGAATATGTGAAAAATTTGACTTATTTTTTGCAAGTACAACAACATAAAAAAAAGGAAAAAGCTCAAAATCAATTAATGTCAGAAATTCAGGCCATTCGAGATTATAATTATCAACACGAATGTGGGGCGATCGCTGAGGCACAACAGTTAAATTTCGCTGAATATAGTAGTTTAAAAAAAGTTTTAGTTAAGACAATTGATCAAAAATATGCGCTCAGAAAATATGAATTACAACAGCGTTATTTAATTCCGGTAACAGTTGAATTAGTGATGAAAGATGATCAAAAATGGTATGATAAATTAAGGCTCAATTATTATTTAACTAAAGGGCGAGATTATTTAGCGCAAAGGGATGCAAAAATAGCCCAACAATTGATCCAACAAGGTGAGGGAAATATTTTTACTCCTGACTTTAATAATTGTCAATTAGGAGTGATGATTAATACTTTAGAACTATTAAGAATTAATCAAATTATTGCCCATCCTGAGCAGATTTTAAGCAATAACGATCCTTGGTTAGAGCAGATGGCGGAGTTAGCTTTAAAAAATAAAACTGTCATTAAAACTATTTTTAAAATTGGCTTAAGTAATAAGTCAACTCCGATTATGATTTTACGCCGTTTTTTAGATAAAATTGGCTATAGTTTAAATTGGATTAGTCAAGAAAAATTGAAGCAAAAAATCATCCGTCTTTATCAAATTAATGTTCCCCAAGATGGGCGAGATCAAGTGTTTAATAATTGGCTAATTTTAGATAGAATGTCCTTAGGAAATATTCAAGAAGAATTAAGACGCAATGAAGATTACTTATTATCTTTAGTCAAAAATTCTGGTGAAGAAATATCTAATTATATTCAATTAAATCTTAGTTTAGATCACTAACATTTTGTAGAGATGTTATCAGTTATCAAAAACCCCCTCGCCCTTGGGAGAGGGGTTAGATTAAACGATTAAATTACCGTACCATGAGGAATAATGGCATTTTTCAAGATGACGGTAATACCACTACGGATATAAAAACCTTGATCTTCTTTTTCCGCTTCTTCTACTCGGTCTTTATTGACAATCATCACATTTTGACCAATGCGCGCATTTTTATCAATAATAGCTCGGCGAATGGTTGATCCCTGTCCGATCCCGATCGGGATTGAACCACCTGCGATTTCGGCTTTACGATCGGCGGAAGTTTCATAAGCATCCGATCCCATTAAAAGACTATCCTCAATCACACAATCTTTTTCCACACGAGTTCTGACTCCTAAAACGGAATGATTGATCCGGCATTGTTTTAAGATACAACCCTCTCCGATCATAGACTCAGTAATCTGACAATCTAATAATTTGGTGGGGGGTAAATAACGAGAACGGGTATAGATGGGGAATTTTTGATCGTAGAAACTAAAGGGAGGGGTAGGTTGTTGAGTTAGGGCTAAATTGGCATCATAAAAGGCTTCGATCGTTCCAATATCTTCCCAGTAACCTTTAAATAAATAGGCCTGAATATTATGATCACTGGCCGCACTGGGGATAATTTCTCCGCCAAAATCGGTTTTATCAAGGTTTTGTTTGAGTAAATTAACTAAAACATCTTTTTTAAAGACATAAATACCCATAGAGGCAATATAGGGCATTTCTTGAGCTTTTTGGGGGTCTAAACCTAATTTGGTGGTATCCACGGCCATGGCTTTAAGGGCTTCACCTTTGGGTTTTTCACTAAAACTGATTACCCGTCCATGATCGTCAATTTTCATTAAACCGAAGGCAGAAGCTCGTTTTTCATCCATTGGTACAACGGATAAAGTAATATCGGCGTTAGTTTCCCGATGACGTTGGACAAATTTACTGTAATCCATGCGATAGAGATGATCACCAGAGAGGATCACAAATTCATCCACATCCCATTCTTCTAATAACCAGAGATATTGACGCACCGCATCGGCCGTTCCCTGAAACCAGTCGGGATTTTCCGAAGTTTGTTGAGCGGCCAAAACTTCTACGAAACCATCATTAAAACCGGCAAAGTTATAACTGCGGGTTAAGTGACGGTTTAAAGATGCGGAATTATATTGAGTTAAAACATAAATTTTGATAATTTCCGAGTTAATACAGTTACTAACGGGAATATCTATTAAACGGTATTTTCCGGCTAAGGGAACGGCGGGTTTGGCTCTGAGCTTAGTTAGGGGATAGAGACGAGTTCCCGCGCCTCCTCCTAAAATGATTCCTAATACTCTTTTCATAAAAATAACCTCATAGGAGTGGATAAATTTTACTGGTCATAGCAAGATTAATGATCAATCAAAATCTTGTTATAAAAGGATTTTAAACTTTATTGGTTCATTTAAAATTTTTTAATTAATTATTTGTCACTGGTCATTGTTCATTGCTGACTGTTTATTGCTCACTGTTCAGTGTCAATTGTCCATTGTTTAGAAAGGGGATCGGGAACTGGGAAAGGTTCAGAACTTAATGGTACAAATTCACCTTGGTTAGCATCATAAGCGGAAATAATACCCGTTTCAATTTCATAAAACCAAGCATGAAGATATAAGTCTCCGCTATATAAACGGGAACGCACGACTGGATAAGTTTCAATATTTTTGATTTGGGTGAGGACATTTTCTTTAATGGAAATAGTTAATAATTCTTCACCTTCATAATCTGAATAATTATCTCGTAAAAGACGAAGGGTAGAATCGGCATTTTTTAACCATTGATAAACTAAAGGCATTTCTTTTTTTATTTGATCCATTTTTAAAATCCCTTTCATACTGCCACAGTCAGAGTGTCCGCAGATGACAATATGTTTAATTTCTAGGGCAATAATGGCATATTCTACGGCCGCGCCTTCCCCATTATTGGGCATTCCATAAGGTGGAATCATACCCCCAATATTACGCAAAATAAATAATTCCCCCGGCTCTGTTTGGGTTAATAAATTAGGATTAATACGAGAATCACAACAGGTAATAAAAAGAATATCAGGTGTTTGTTTATGGGATAATTGAGCAAACATTTCCTGATGATCTGTAAAATAGGTATTCTGAAATTGGTTTAATCCCTGAATAATACGTTTAATTGGCATAATAAAATAAAACTCAAAATGTAAAGTAATAAGTAATAATTGATACTGATTTTACGCAACAAGTTAGGCTAAATTTTAATTATAACTAATGATTTTAAAATTTAACCTTTCTTAAATCTTAAATCTGGTGGCTTTTAAGATTAAAAAAAAACTAATATTCTACTTTCCAAATTTTAATTGTACAGTCATGACTAGCACTAGCTAAATATTTACCATCAGGGCTAAATTTGACACAATAAACAGTATTAGAATGATTGGTTATAGTATGTAATTCTTTACCCGTATTCACATCCCAAATTCTAATAGTATGATCATCACTACCACTAGCTAAAAATTTTCCATCTGGACTAAAATTTACTGACAAAATAGCCCCACTATGAGCAATTAAATTCTTTAATTTTTGCCCTGTATTAACATTCCAAATTTTAATAGTATGATTCCCACTACCACTAGCTAAAAATTTTCCGTCTGGACTAAAATTAACTGAAAAAATAGCTAGACCATGAGCAATCAAATTCTTTAATTCTTGCCCTGTATTAACATCCCAAATTTTAATTATACCATCACCATCACCACTAGCTACAATTTTTCCATTTTGGCTAAAATTAACGGTTCTAATCCAGTTAGAATGACCTATTAAAGTAGATAATAATTTACCAGTATTAATATACCAAATCTTAATTTTACCATCACTACTACCACCAGCTAACAAATGACTATCTGGGCTAAAATTGACAGAGCGAATCCAACTAAAATCTCCTGTTAAAGTAGATAATAATTTACCACTATTAACATCCCAAATTTTAACAGTTTGATCCTCACTACCACTAGCTAAAAGTTTTCCATTCGGGCTAAAATCTATTGAGTTAATATTACCAAGATGTCCTACTGAGTTAATATTATTAAGATAGCCAGAAAAATAGCGAATTTGCTTACCTTTACTGACATCCCATAATCTAATATTATTATCATTTCCGCCACTAACTAAAAATTTACTATCAGGGCTAAAAGCAATAGAATTAACTGGACATTTAACTAAAACTTTTTCTTCTTCTGTAAATATAAATAGCTTAGGTTTAATTTTTGTTTCCCAATAAGTATGACCTTCTAAAGAATGTAAAAGAGTAAATTTAGGGGTTGCAAAAGGCTTAACATTTTGAACATTTTGAGGTATAATTAAAGGTTGCTTTTGTGATTTATTATTAACTGAAGATTGACTTAATTTTTGTTCAATTTCTGTTAATTTTTCTAAGATTACTTGACTATTTTGAGGACGATCCTTTAATCTTTTCATTAAATCTTCAATTAAATCTAAGAATAAAGAATTAATATTTTCCGTTTCGTCTTGCCACACTAATTCATCATTAAAATTATCATATAAATCAATCGGATGTTTCCCTGTTAATAAATGAACAAAAGTTCTCCCCAATGCAAAAAAATCTGATTGCATTACCGCTTGACCAAGTTCTTGCTCCCTTGGAGTATAACCTACTGATACGATACCCGTTGATCTTTGGCCTTGTATTTTTTGTAAATAAGTTTGAGTTTCTTCTCTGGCTGTACCAAAATCAATTAATACTAATTCGCCATTATTTCGCATCATAATATTAGCAGGTTTAAGATCACGATGGAAATAATTTAAACTATGAATTTTATCTAATATTAATAATATTTCTTTCAACCATTTTAAAGCCTGATTTTGATTAATTTTACCATGAATATTAACCCATTTTTCTAAATCAATTCCCTCGACTTTTTCCATTACTAAACAATATAAATTTAAACCGTCTCTGGTTTGATATTCAAACAAATCTAAAACTTCAGGAATAGCCGTTATTCCCTGCTTAGTTAATTGTGCTAAAACTTCATATTCCCTTTTAAATAATTCGATCGCCTTGGGTTGATTATTCCATTCGGGTTTAAGTACCTTTAAAATAGATGCAGAAAAGCCCTTAAAAACCTCATAAACATCACCAAAACCGCTATTATTACTTAAGAGACGACCAACCCTAAATTGACCATTTAAAAGCAATTGTGAGCCACAACTTTGACAATAATTAATATTAGGATTATTATTATTAATATGATCCGGTTGTTGACATTTAGGATTGATACAAAAACAGGATTTAGTAGCCATAGCAAAGCATAATTTAAGATGATTAAAGATTAACTACAATGATAAATTAAATAACTAATAACTAATAATAAATTTAACAATTGACAATCTAAACTAGGGAAAAATTGTCAATTAATAATTATAATTTTTCCATTGGGGCAATAGTGGGATTAATAATTTTTGTGCCTAAATTTGGAAATTGAATCGCTAAATTTTGTTTTTTTCCATCCCCTAAAATATGGGTAACTTGGCCTTGTCCAAAAATTTTATGTAAAACATAATCCCCTACTTCCCATTGTTGATTATTTGGTAAAATCTTAACATGATCAGTCGTTTTTATTCCTTGATTTTCTGGAGATTTACTAACATTAATTGGTTTACCTGAAGGAGATTTTTTAACAGATTTTTTCGTATTTCCTGTTAATAAATCTGAGGGTAATTCCTTTAAAAATTGGGAAGGTAATTTCTTTTCAAAAGATCCCCACATGAATCTTTCATGACAATAAGTTAAAAATAATTGTTCTTGGGCGCGGGTAATACCAACATAACATAAACGTCTTTCTTCTTCTAATTCAAGGGGATCATAAATACTGCGACTATGGGGTAAAATTCCCTGCTCTAATCCTACCAGAAAAACGATTGGAAATTCTAAACCTTTGGCCGAATGTAATGTCATTAAAGAGATTTTTTCTTCTCCTTCTTGAAGATCATCAAGATCGGAAGCTAAAGAAGCACTAGAGAGAAAATCATTTAAACTATTTTCTTCATTTTCTTCTTGAAATTGTAGCACCGCATTATATAATTCATTAATATTTTCTAAACGGTTTTCTGCTTCATCTGTACCCTGTTCTTGTAAATCGGAAATATAACCAGAATTGTTTAAAATAAAGTTTAAAATTTCCGCTACAGATAATTCTTCTAATTGATTTTGAACAGTGGTAATTAAATTCACAAATTGACTAATTTTTTTGGCCGCTCTACCTGCAATTGTATTAACAGAAGTTTCATCTGTTAATATTTCCCATAATGGAATACCTAACTGTTGAGAAGCATTAACTAAATGATCAATTGTAGTTTTTCCGATGCCCCTTTTAGGAGTATTAATTACCCTTAACAAACTAACAGTATCATTGGGATTTGATACCAGTCTTAAATAGGCGATCGCATCCTTAATTTCCTTTCTTTCATAAAACTTAAATCCCCCCACAATGGTGTAAGGAATATCCGTTTTAATTAACTGTTCTTCAAAGGTGCGAGACTGGGCATTTGTACGATATAAAATTGCAAAACTACCCCAATTTAATTCGGGATTTTGTTGTTTTAATTTTTTAATACTATTTAAGACAAATCTTGCTTCATCTTCCTCTGTTTCCCCTTGATAACAATAGATTAAATCACCGGATCCCCTTGTAGGTTTTAAAATTTTATCAATCCTTTGATTATTATTTTGAATTAGATAATTGGCCGCTTGTAAAATTGTTTCAGTAGAGCGATAATTTTCCTCTAATTTTACCATTGTTGAGGTATGTTGATCGGGTAAATTATCGCCAAAATCCTCTTGAAAACCGAGTAAAATTGTAAAATCGGCCATACGAAAACTATAAATAGATTGATCCGCATCACCCACCACAAAAACCGAGCGATTTTCCCAATTCCAGTCGCTTTTTTTCGGCTCATTATTAGTAGATAAAAGCCTAATTAATTCATATTGAATGCGGTTAGTATCCTGATATTCGTCAACTAAAATATGATTAAATTGTTGATGCCAATAGGCTAAAAGTGATTCATTTTGTTGAAATAATAACCAAGGTACTAATAATAAATCATCAAAATCTAACCCATTATTAGCGGCTAATTGATCTTGATATTCTTGATAAATGTCAGCGATAACTTTACCCTGATAACCTTGATTTTCTTGGGCATAAGTGCGGGGAGTTAAACCTAAATTTTTAGCGTTACTAATGGCATATCTAACTTTACGAGGTTCAAATTTTTTATCATCTAAATTTAATTTTTTAGTAATAATATTTTTGATTAAACTTTGTACATCATTTTCATCAAAAATACTAAAATTTTTCTTCCATGTGTGGCCTTTTTCGTCTTGAAATTTGGGAATATCATAACGTAAAATTCGGGCAAATAAACTGTGAAATGTACCGATCCAAAGAGGTTTAATATAATTACGATAGACTTTAGATTTAATTTTTTTCTGATCTATTTCTGGTAATAATTCAAATCTTTGATTATATTTTTTTAAAGCCATTTCTTGGGCGAAAATATTTTCAATTCGCTCTTTCATTTCCCTAGCGGCCTTATTAGTAAAAGTCACAGCGAAAATATTTTCAGGATTAACTTTATATTCCCTGATTAAATGCGCGATCCGATAGGTTAAGGCTCTTGTTTTGCCGGATCCAGCCCCTGCTACTACTAATAAAGGGCCACAATAATGTTCAACGGCACGGCGTTGGGAAGGGTTTAAAGTTGCTAAAAAATCAGTCATATTATTGGTTATTTTTTATTAGTTATTGGTTATTTGTTATTTGTTAGTAGTATAGGCATCTTGCCTGTAAATTTAAGCTAAATTTTGCCTATAAATTTAACTTAAATTAATGATTTCATTAAGGCTAAAGCCTTATGCTATATCAACAAAGTCTGCCTGCGCAGACTTCATACCAAATCGGTTTTATATACCCTTTTTGGTAGTAGAGCGTTTTCAAAGTCGAGGGTAAAATGCAATTCTGAGTTCAATTTATTGAACGATCGCTGTTAGCTTTGAAATTTATTTCAAAGCGGGTTAAATGCTAAAACCCTTAACTCGCCTTGAACTTAAGTTCAAGGCTAACATAAATCGTTCAATAAATTGAACTAATTTTTGTTAGAAATTATCTCTTTTTTAATAATTTTTGATTTATTAACATCAAAAATAAACTAAAAAATTGATTATAAAAAGATCACAGAGATCATAAAATCTGACTTTGTTTAAATAGCCTAACCCTTTAGGTTTTGGGGCTATAATTTCTAATAGTTAAAGTTAAATAATTAAGTATTTCTAAAGCGGTACGATCGCAGACATTTTCTTGACCTAAATTTTGACGCATAATTTGATAATCAGTTAAAGTTTTAGATTTAATTTCTTGATTTAATAATAAATTTAAAGCATTTTCAGTAATATTTTTAGCAGTAGCTTTTTCCTGTAATAATTCAGGTACAATTTCAGTCATGGTAACTAAATTAACAGGAGACATAAAAGGAATAGAAAAATTTAAAATATTACAAGCAATCCAATAGGTAATAGGATGCACTTTATATAATACCACTTGAGGCACATTTAATAAAGCAATTTCTAAGTTAACTGTACCTGATTTTGTAATAGCTAAATCTGAAGCAGAAATGGCTTCTAAAGGTTGAGAATCTAAAAGTTTAATCTTTAAAGAATAGGGTTTTATTACCTCTTTAATTTGTGCTTCATAACTTTTTAAAGAAACAGGTAATAAAAATTTTATATCAGGGATTTTTGCCTGTATTTGTTGCGCCGCTTCACACATTACAGGTAATAAATATTTAATTTCTTGACGGCGGGAAGCAGGTAATAAAGTAATAACTTGATCGTCTTGATCTAAACCTAATTTTAAACGGGCTTCTTCTCTTTTGATCACATTTTTAATCCGATCTAATAAGGGATGACCAACCCATGTTACATCTGCACCTTTTTCCTGATAAAATTTAGCTTCCTCTGGAAAAATTGCCAATAATTTATCAGTAATACCTACTATTTGTTGAGTAGTTTTATCATTTAATGACCATACCCAAGCTTGAGGCGCAATATAATAAATAATCGGTATATTTGGATAGACTTTTTTAACGTAAGTACCAATACCAATATTAGGCCCTAAATAATCAATTAATATTACTAAATCAACGCTATTTTCCTTTAAATATTGTTTAGCTTTAGCCTGTACTTGTAAAGTGGGAATAATAAAAGGAACAGACTCAAATAAGCCTACTGAGCCGATCCCTGTGGTATTAGCGATTAATTTTGCTCCCGCTTTTTCCATGCGATCGCCCCCTAAAGCCATAATTTCTAAATCAAAATTTTGCATTTTGGCTTGACGGAATAAAGCCTCGATCAAAAGAGCGCCCTGTAGATCACCTGAAACTTCACCCGTACTAATAAAAATTTTCATTTTAATCTTTTAAATAAATTGTTAAGTTTTTATACTTAAATAACCAATTAAAATTATAATGTATGAATAGATACTTTATTGATTGACACAAGGAGATCAATATGACAGAATTTTATGATTTTCTCAAACGCAAATATGCTTACGTTGCATTAGGTGAATTTAAACCGGGTAAATTTCAAGAAGCACAACAACTCTTTGAAAAGGCTGTTTCTACTTATAAACAAGGATTTAAAGGAGCTTATCTACTGCAAGAGCCGGATACGGATAAGGGCATTGCAGTTATTTTTTGGGATAATATTCGGGATATGGATGCTAACAAAAATGATTGCTGTGATGAGATTTTAGCTCAAATGGCTCATTTATTCGTGAAAGCACCTACTACCTCATTTTATGAAGTTTCCAGCGAAATTGGCGACCGAGAACCCGTAGGAGTGGCTTAATTGATTGAGCAATCCCTAATTAACTGATCTGGTGCGGACATGGCGATGCTGTGTCCGTAACCTTTAAGGATTAAATTATTAATACTTAAGAATTTCATAATAATCAATTAAGAGTTTAAACCAATAATTAAAATTATTTTTGTGATTATTTATTAGATTAAATTTGAAAAATAGATAAAGTAAACATGAGATAATTCAGAATAAAAGTTAATCAAATTTTAAACATTTTCCCGAAACCGTAAAAAAAACATCTGTAAAATGTGATCATTAAGATTTAATAGATCAAATTGATCTAAAAGCCAGTTTTAACTTATCATATTAGTTAGATTTTATTCATTGTTAAACTTTGAGAAAAAATATGATCAAGAATCCAATTATTGATGAAATAGTAGAATATTTAAAAAATCATGATCAGGCCGAAAGGATCAAGAAATTAATGTATTATGCCGATACCAAGAAATGGGCGAAGAACTCTCAAGAAGTAGAAAGATTATCTTGTCGTGATCTAGTGGAAAAACTCAGGGAAGCTAATAGTAGCATTGATCAGTTAAGTTATTTAATGACTCGCATGGTAGAAACTTTAAATCGTCAAGATATTTATAGTAATATTGCTAATATTATTATCCAAAATTTAAGTAAACTCTATAATGATTCAGAAGATACAACTCAAATTGTTTTTGTGGAAAATAAAAAATCAAGTCAATTAATAATTGATGATTATTTAATCGATCGAGTGGTTGCCAATTTAGAAGAAAATATTGATTCAACTAGGATCAAAAAATTGATATTTTGCACCTGTAAAAAACATTGGGAAAATAACCCTCATATTTTAGAGCAGTATTCTTTGTATGATTTAATTTATGAATTAAGACAACAAAATCATGATCTTAATCAAGTCAAACAATCTTTACAAAGGGTGGTTAAAACTCTCAATCGTCAAGCAGTTTATTCTAATATTGCCAATATCATTATTCAAGCTAGTCAAATTCTTTATCAAACTTCAGAAGTTGAAGCTAATCAAGGTATAAAAAATAAAGCAATTGATAATTTTGAAACGGCATTATTAGATGGAGATTTAGATTATTTTTATGAAGAACAAGGTTTAATTCCTTCTATTGATCAAACTCAAGAATCAACGGCGGAAAATGAAAATGATATTAATACTAATGTTAAAGCAGTAACAAAACAGAAAGTATATGATATATTTGAAATTAGAATGTCTTTAATGCAATATGCCAATCCTTTGCGCGCTAAAATCCTATTATTTTCTATTTTAGATCATAATTTTGATGATAGTTGGCAAGATTGGTCAGCCTTAAAAACTTGTGAATTAGATGATTTAATTCATGATATTTATAATCGAACTCAATCTATTAGAGAATTAGAATCAACCCTCTTGAGTACGGCTAAAACTTTACCCGATGTTAGTGAATATCAACAGGCCGCTCATGGTATTATTACGGCTTTAAAACCTTATTATTATCATTAACAATTAATTATTTTTTGAGGTACAATTAAAACCATGAATGCTAATGAATTAATCGAACGTTATGCCAGTGGAGAGCATAATTTTACAGGGAAAAATTTAACGGGTTTTCATCTAATTAATGCGGATTTAATTGGTATTATTTTAAATGGAGCTAACTTAAATCAAGCTTATTTAACTTTTAGTTATTTGAATCGGGCGCAATTAAATCATGCTAATTTAGAAGGGGCGCAGTTAAACGGAGCTAACTTAAATCAAGCCAATTTAACTTCAGCTATTTTACATAATACTAATTTTCACGGTGCTATTTTAGAAAGGGCTATTTTAACCAGTGCGGATCTAACTTTAGCTAGTTTTTTAGATGCTAATTTAATTTCCGCCGACTTAAGGGGAGCGGATCTCAGTGGGGCTAACTTAACTGGAGCTTGTTTAAGAGGTGCTAATTTAAGGGAAGAAAAACGGGTTTATATTTCTAGTTTAAGGGGTGCAATTTTAGATCGGGCTGACTTATCAGGGGCGGATCTCCAAGGGGCGGATCTAGCCAGAGCTTGTTTAAGGGGGGCTAATTTAAAAAATACTAATTTAAGAGGGGCGGATCTGCGCGAAGTTGACTTAACTAATGCTAATTTAAGCGGAGTAATGTTAACTGATGCTAATTTAGTTGCGGCTAACTTAAGCGGAGCTATCATGCAAAATAGTCAACTTCAAAGAGCAAAATTAATGGAGGCCGACTTAACAGGAGTAGATTTAAAATTTAGTAATTTAAGTAATGCAAAATTAAGCCATTCTGACTTATCTGAAGGGAATTTAAGCTCTTGTCAACTCAATCGCACTGATTTTAGTCGTGGTAATTTATATAAAGTAAATTTTGAAGAATCTGATCTAATTGATGCTTATTTTGCCCGTACAAATTTAACCGGAGCTAATTTTAGAAATGCCAATTTAGTCAGGGCAGAATTGAGTAGCGCCAATATGATTGATGTAATTTTAGAAGGTGCTACTATGCCCGATGGTACGGTTAATTAACCATGATCAAAATTGATTAACTTCTAAAATAAAATTACAAAAACTAATTAATTGAGTTAAATTATGCTTAAATAACTTTAATCTTTTTTCAATAACCATCGGTTGAAGGGCGGTTTTTAAAAATAACCAATCATTTAATAATAGCCGATAAGAACGATTAATTTCTGTTTGAATTGATTGCCATTTACCCCTAAATTTTACCTCGATTTTTTCTTGATCTAATAATAAAATTTTCTGGTCTATTATTTTTTTTATTTCCATTAAATTTAATTCAATTGTTGCTCGATTATTGTCAAAATTAACTAAGAATTTTTCCAAATTTTCTAATTGTAATTTTAACTCTTGATAATTTTTTAAATCTAATTCAGATAACATCATTTTCCCCATTATTAAAAATCTAAATTTAACTTTTATTTTTACAAAAGATACCTCCTAATTTTATAATAATTACCATCAAATTAATAAATTAAATTTACTTATGGCTTCTCAATTTCGCATTTATGTTCCAGAACATCCTTTAATTAAACATTGGTTAGTAATCGCGCGCGATCGCCATACCCCCCCCGTCCTTTTTAAAACCGCCATCACAGAACTAGGACGTTGTTTGACCTACGAAGCTACCCGTTATTGGTTTTCTACCCAAGAAGTTGACCTTGAAACTCCCATCACAAACACGACAGGGACAATGATCAAACCTGATCAGCCCATCGCTTTAGTTCCCATTTTAAGATCGGGACTAGCCCTGTTAGAAGGCGCTCAAAGTATCTTCCCCATTGCCACTCAGACCTATCATTTAGGGATCAAAAGAGACGAAGAAACCTTACAACCCCATTGTTATTTTAATGCTTTACCCGAACAAATTAATCCCCAAACGAGAATCATTCTTTTTGACCCAATGTTAGCCACAGGGGGAACAATAATGATGGCCATGGATCAATTAACCAAACGGGGGGCTGATCCCGCCTTAATGAGAATAGTTAGCGTGGTGGTAGCCCGTCCAGCCTTAAGTCAACTGAGTCAAACCTATCCCCAATTAAATCTTTATGCCGCTATGATTGATGAAGGATATAATAATAAAGGTTATATCGTTCCGGGCTTAGGGGATGCTGGGGATCGTACCTTTGGCACATAAAAAAATTGACAATTGACAATGAACAATTGACAATAAAGATAACGCAATTATAAATGATCAATTATTAGCAAAAATGAGTGATAAAGGTAGTTTTACAAGCGGATTTTTAGCCGGAGCGATCGTGGGAGGAGTTGTTGGGGGAGTGATCGGCTCACTTTTAGCCTCTCGTCCCAAAAACAATACCCTTGAAGATGATGAAGATGACGAAATCTTATTAGAATCAGGGGAAGATCTAACTTTTAAATCTTCTAAAACTAAAGGTCTTAGTCGTAGTCTTGACGATCAAATTAATCAATTAAATTTAGCAATTGATGATCTGCGTCAACAACAAAGACAAACCGTAATTGACCATTCTTTAGATGAAGATTAAAGCAGAAAGTTTAGTTTTTTTTCACAAATTAACCTTTTATTTTTAATATTAATTAAATTCAATCTTAGACATTTTTACATCAGATGAATAACACAGCAACTTATTTATTAACTAATAGTATTGGTACATTTATTCAAATCTATTTGTTATTAATTTTTGTCAGAATTTTATTAACTTGGTTTCAAACGGAAAATTGGGCTAATCAAACTATGAGTTTTTTAGCACCAGTTACGGATCCCTATCTTAATATTTTTCGTTCATTTATTCCTCCTTTAGGGGGGTTAGATCTATCTCCAGTTATTGCGATTATCGTATTACAAACTGTTGGCCAATTAATTAATACTTTATAAACTTTATAATCTTTTTTGATTAAATTTTTAGCCAATTTAAAGATTAACAAAAAAAATAGCCATTCATTCTTTTTAACAAGATAATGGCTATTTTTGGCTTAATTAATGTTATTAATGATCGGTTAAATATTGAGCCACCGTATTAACATCCTTATCACCACGACCAGAACAACTGATCACAATGCGAGGTGTTCCTTCTAACTGTGGACAAAGTTTGTCTAAATAAGCTAAAGCGTGGGAAGTCTCTAAGGCGGGGATGATACCTTCTAACTTTGATAAAAGTTGAAAAGCATCTAAAGCCTCTTGATCCGTCACACTATAATATTCAGCCCGTCCTAAGTCCTTTAAGAAACTATGTTCAGGCCCTACCCCCGGATAGTCTAAACCCGCACTGATGGAATGGGCTTCGATCACCTGTCCATCATGATCCTGTAATAAATAACTCATCGCCCCGTGTAAAACTCCGGGTTGACCTGCGGTTAAAGTAGCGGCGTGTTTGCCCGTTTCCACACCGGATCCGGCCGCTTCCACTCCAATAATACGCACCGAGGGTTCTTTCAAAAATTCATAAAATAAGCCCATCGCATTAGAACCGCCACCCACACAAGCTAATAAAATATCAGGTAAACCGCCCCATTTTTCTTGACATTGAACACGGGTTTCTTGACCGATCACTTGATGAAAGTCGCGCACTAACATGGGGTAAGGATGAGGGCCGGCCACCGAACCTAAGATATAATGGGTTGTTTCCACATTTGTCACCCAGTCTCTAATGGCTTCGGAGGTGGCATCTTTTAACGTACCCGTTCCGGCCGCTACAGGTTGCACTGTAGCCCCTAATAACTTCATTCTAAAGACATTCAGGGCTTGACGTTCCATGTCCTGAACACCCATGTAAATGACGCATTCTAAGCCAAAACGGGCGCATACCGTAGCGGTAGCAACCCCATGTTGACCTGCTCCCGTCTCAGCAATGATCCGTTTTTTGCCCATGCGTTTGGCCAGTAACACTTGAGCAAGGGCGTTATTAATTTTATGAGCGCCCGTATGGTTGAGGTCTTCTCTTTTAAGATAAATTTGTGCGCCTGTACCGTCCGGTTTAGCATAATGATTTGTTAATCTTTCTGCAAAATATAAAGGGCTAGGTCTACCTACATAATCTTTAAGTAAACCATTTAATTGTGTTTGAAAATCAGGATCATTTTTCGATTGAGCGTAGGCTAATTCTAACTCGCTTAAGGCCGGCATTAAGGTTTCTGGTACATATTTTCCGCCGTAAATACCAAAACGTCCTAAATGATCGGGTTGGGCGTTTAAAACTTGAAAATTGATGGTTGTAGTCACGGTTTTTTATTCTATAAACAATTTATTATTATATTAATCTACTGTAGTATCAATTAAGTAGGTAGGAATATTTAGTAAAGTCTTAAGTCTAGTAAACATCACTTTCAACAATTGTCAACTGTCAATTGATAAATTAAACTGACGTGAGCTTAATCTTAAGAATAATGATTAATACAATTTCTTATGATCTTATTTATTTTTAATTTAAGGAAAATCTAAAGTGTTAAACCATCAATGGCTCAAAACAAAAATGTTACCTCTGATCTTGGGGGCAGGAATTAGTTTTTTAATCGGTTTATTAATTCCTGTTGATTTGTTAGCATGGTTTGGGGAGTCTTCTCAAAAAAAGGCTTCTCCCCAAATTGAAGTTGAATTAACTTTAGCACAAACCTCTGAGTTGACTCAAAAATCTATTTCTCCTCAAGTAATCAGTAATCAAACACAAAATTTAACTAAATTAGTAAAAATTCCTCCCTTAATGCAAGGGAAAATTATTAAACAGGTGACTACACCTAGCGATCGCAAGGTAATCGCTTTAACTTTTGATGATGGGCCATCTCAAGATCAAACTAATGATATTTTATATGTGCTGAAAACTTATGATATTAAGGCGACTTTTTTCGTCCTTGGTCAAAACGTGAAAGCCCATCCTGACTTAACTTTACGCATCGTTCAACATGGCCATGCCATTGGTAATCACACTTGGAGTCATCCCTATTCTCAACAAAGCAAAGCCTCGGCCGCTCGACAAATTGATCAAACAACAGATTTAATTAAGAAAATAACAGGAGTAAAAACAGAGTTATTTCGCCCCCCTGGAGGTTATTTAACTAATGGTCTGGCTTCCTACGCTCAACAAAAGAAAAATGCGGTAATTATGTGGTCAATAGATACCACAGATTATCGTAATAAATCACAAACTATTATTAATAATGCCCTGAAAAACGCTAAATCTGGGGGTATTATTTTATTACATGATGGGGGCGGAAATCGTCATCAGACTTTAGTGGCTTTACCCCATCTGATTGAAGGTTTACAAAAACAAGGTTATGAATTTGTGACAATTCCTGAATTATTAGCAATGGGAAGACTTCAAGCCAATTAAAATTAAACTTCGGAAGCATTAAAAAATCTGAATTTGATCATTGTCTTAGAACTTTAGGGACAACAGAAAGGAAAATTAAATGGAAAGATTGTTTCTCTAATGCCTTGTTTTTGATTGATCGATTGTGCGCGAATCAAAACTTTTCTATACTTTTCTATCGGGTGTTGATGATTTATAATAATATTTGAAAAATTGATTTTTATTGATTAAAATGTCAGATATAAAAACCCAACTGGGTGAAGAAATCGCCCCTATGCCTTGGAGTGATCTTCAGCCCCATGCGAAAAGAGATAGCATTATTATTGTCAATCCCTCTTTAGATTTATTGGAAGTGGGAGAGGCGATCGCCAATGATAACGCTCCTTTGGTGAATCAATGGATTAATCAAGGGTTAATTTCTAAACCAACTCAACAACAATTGAGTGAGTGGAATGAAAATTTACAACAACAATTCAATACAATTATTGTACAACCTTTTGTTTTAATCAGTCAACTATCCTCTTAATTTTTATTCTATCTATTCTTGAACCCTTTAATGGGTCTTCTACCATGAATCTAAATTCTACGATCGCTCTTAATTCTGTTTCTGAGTCTTCATTGCGTTTTGATGAAGATAATAAAGCTCCGACTCAATTCCTTGAGGAAATGATTTACCAAGAAATGTTTGAGGTTATTTCCTCCCATTCTCCTAGTTTAAAACAGGTTAGCCTTCGTATTGTGCAAGAAGTCCACCGTATTTGTGAAAAAAGCGATCGCATTCAGAAATCCGGTGATATTAATTCTTGGCAAATCTCTTTATGTCGTCATCGGGTTAATAAATGTCTAACTTATTATAAGTATGGCTCACAAAAAGGCAGAATAGAATTGCATAGTAATCTTAGTGTAATGATTTATCGTTATATTGCCCCCTCCCAATCTCAACTTAATTTTTCAGGAAGATATAACTTAATTGAGGATTTTTTACAGGATTTTTATGCAGAATCACTTAGGGTATTTCGCAGAGAAAATGATGTTAAAGATGATTATCAACCCCGAACACGCTTAGAATTAGCAGAATATATGGCTTTTACAGAGCAATATGCTAAGAGAAAAATTACTTTACCAAGGGGATCATCGGCGCAATTAATCATTTTAAGAGCGCAAACTTTTGCTAATCGTCAACCAGATGAAACCGTAGTAGATATTGAACAGGCCATCGAAACTCCGAAAGGAGAAGAAGCTCAACAGTACAGCCGTTCTGCCATTATGCAACAGGTGAGAAATTTGATGGTTTCAGAAAGTGTGGATCCCAGTGAATCAGTATTAAGAGATAGAATTATTGACACATTATTTGAATATTTTAAAGCCCAAGGACATCAAGATTGTGCGGATTATTTAACTTTAAAATTACAGGATTTAAGTGCTTCAGAAATTGATGAAATCTTAAATTTAACACCTCGTCAAAGGGATTATTTACAACAAAGATTTAAGTATCATATTGAAAAATTTGCCTTAAGTTCTCATTGGAAAATAGTACATCAATGGTTAGGGGCGGATCTGGATCAAAAGTTAGGTTTAAAACAGCTACAATGGGAACAATTTTTAACAGAATTATCCCCCATTCAACAACAAATTTTAGCAATGAAACAACAGAAAAAAAGTTATTTAGAAATAGCAAAAAGCATTAATTTAACCCCGAAAAAAGTGGAAAAACAATGGACAAAATTATTAGAATTAGCATGGAAAATCAGGAATTAATTTTCCATTATACCCTGCTTTTTTCAAAGTAAAACTAAAAGCTGATTTTTAGTCAATAATTACATGAATTTCTTAACATAGAAAACCACGAAGATAAAATAGAAAGTTATAAACAAGTCAAGAAATTGAATCTTTAATTAAATAAATTTTAAAATTAAGACAATTTATGATATAATTTCGTTTCTATCTTTTATCAATAACTGATTATTTTTATTTAATTATGTCAAAATCAAAACAAAATCCCCAACCTCAAAATAATTCAACCCTTGAAGAAATTAGAAAAACTCGCTTAGAAAAAGTTGAACAAATTAAAGAATTAGGTTTAGAAATATTATTGAAACAAGTACCATTTGTTAATTTAATGATTACAGCATCTAGTAATATTGCTTTATTTCAATTAGTAGGATTTACCGCTTGTAAATATTATGAACCAAAAGTAAATAATAAAGAAAATCCGTTAAGCTCTGATAAAGAATATTTACAAGTTGAACAACAATCAACTGCTTATTTAACTGAAATTTTAAGTGAAAAAGACAATCTTAATCAAATATTTGATCATGTTTTAGCAATTAAACAAGAAGTAATGATATAATATATTTAAAAAGTAAATTATTTTTTATCCTCAAAATTAATTAAATTTTGAGGCCGTGTTGATTACAGATCAAAATATTATTAAATAAAAATATGGACTTTCATACTGTTATTTTAAGAAAAAGTCAAGTCTATTGGGTTTCATTATGTTTAGAAAATGGCTTAGTTGGACAAGGCATAACTCAACAAGAAGCTATGGATAAACTTCAAGAAGCGATGGCCTCTTTTGAAGAAGTTTATCAGCTAGAAAATGATGTTTATTCATCTCCTATTTCTATTCAAGAATTACATGAATTTCTTAATATAGAAGAACAGGAAGAAAAAACAGATATTTATGAATTGAGGAAAGTTTATGCCTAAAAATATACCTTCACTCAAGCCTAAACAATTAATCAAAATTTTGGAAAAAGCAGGATGTTCCTTTTATAGAGAAGGGAAAGGAGATCATTGTCTTTATATTCGTCAATTTAAGGAACAAAAAAGAATTGTTCCTATTGATATTGGTGCAAAAGAGATGTCCCCAGCTTATGTTTTAAGAATTTTCCGACAATTTGGTTTTACGGATCAAGAAATTGAATCTTTAATCAAATAATATTTGATAAGATTCTATTCTTCTGAAGATTATTCACTTAAAAATTATTCATTTTATTCATTATGTCAAAATCAAAACAAAATCCCCAACCTCAAAATAATTCAACCCTTGAAGAAATTAGAAAAACTCGCTTAGAAAAAGTTGAACAAATTAAAGAATTAGGATTTAATCCCTATGCTTATAAATGGGAAATTTCCCATCATTGTCAACAGTTACAACAGCAATATAAAAACTTAGCAGATGGTGAAGAAATCGAGGTAAATGTATCAATTGCCGGACGAATTTTAGCACGGCGAGTCTTTGGAAAATTGGCCTTTTTTAGCCTTCAAGATGAAACAGGAACAATTCAATTATATTTAGATAAAACTAAAATTGATACTGTTATGAATGGGGTAGAAAATGCCTTTAAAAATTTAACAAAATTAACCGATGTGGGTGATATTTTGGGCGTAAAAGGCACAATTAAACGCACGGAAAAAGGGGAACTATCCATTTATGTGGGTGAATATGGGATCTTAACAAAATCGTTGTTACCCTTGCCTGATAAATGGCACGGTTTAACCGATACGGAAAAGCGATACCGTCAGCGCTATGTTGACTTAATTGTTAACCCCCAAGTGCGCAATACCTTCCGCATTAGGGCAAAAATTACCGCAGGGATCAGACGATATTTAGAGGAGCGAGACTTTTTAGAAATTGAAACTCCGGTATTACAAAGCGAGGCGGGAGGGGCGGAAGCACGTCCTTTCGTGACCTATCATAATACCTTAAAAATGGATTTATATTTGCGTATCGCTACGGAATTACACTTGAAACGGCTTGTGGTGGGCGGTTTTGAGCGTGTTTTTGAATTAGGGCGTATTTTCCGCAATGAGGGCGTATCAACTAAACATAATCCCGAATTTACCTCTATAGAAGTATATCAGGCTTATGGAGATTATTTCGATATGATGAATTTAACGGAAGATTTAATTCAAACGGTGGCACAGGAAACATTAGGGAAAACTGAAGTTGAATATCAGGGTGAAATGATTAATTTACAAGCACCTTGGCGGCGAGAAACTATGCACAATTTAGTGAAGGAAAAAACGGGTATTGATTTTAATAATATTACTGATATTGCGACAGCGAAAAAAGCTTGTGAGGAAATCGGTATTAAAGATTATGAGAAATTTAATACGATTGGCGAGTTATTAAATGAGTGTTTTGAGCAAAAAGTAGAAGAAACTTTAATTCAACCAACTTTTGTTACTGATTATCCAGTAGAAATTTCACCTTTAGCGAAACCCCACCGCAGTAAGCCCGGCCTTGTCGAAAGATTTGAATTATTTATTGTGGGGCGGGAATTAGCGAATGGATTTTCAGAGTTAACTGACCCTGTGGATCAATTACAAAGATTAGAGGCACAGGCTCAGAAAAAAGAAGCGGGAGATGATGAGGCTCACAGTGTGGATCATGATTTTGTGACGGCGTTAGAATATGGAATGCCCCCCACAGTAGGCTTAGGCATTGGGATCGATCGCTTGGTGATGTTATTAACTAATTCTGAAAGTATCCGTGATGTGATTGCATTCCCCTTATTAAAGAGTCATAGTGTAGCGATTCAAGAGTTTGATTATGATGAAGAAAAGAAAATATTAAGAGTTATCTTTGAAAATGGAGGTATTTATCAATATCACGATGTACCGAGTAATATTTATAAAGGATTAAAAGATGCACCTTCAAAGGGGCAATATTTTAATCAACAAATCAGAGATAAATTCGGTTTTGATCACGAAAATTAATTAAAATAAATGTTAAAAAGTCGGGGATTTTTGTTAAGATATAAATGTTATCTTTAAACTATTAAAAAAATCCCCGACTTTTATAATAGAGAAAAAAAGGAGATGATTATGTCTAACTTATCTTTAGATCAAACACAACTAAAACAAACTTTAAAAGAAGCAATGTTAGAACTTTTTTATGAAAATAAAGAGGAATTTTCTGCTTTGCTTACTGAAATAATTGAAGATATTGCCTTATCAAAAGCGATCGAGGAAGGAGAAAAAACAGAATTAATAGATCGGGAATCAATTTTTGCGATTTTAGATTCATAATTATGCAAACAGAATTTAGAAATAGTTTTAAAAAAGATTTAAAAAATATTAAAGATAAGAAATTACTAAAATGCCTAAAATTAATCATAGAAGAAATAGAAAATGCCGATAATTTACAAGAAATTAATAATTTAAAATTTCTGAAAACATTTAATAGTTATTATTGCATGCGAGTTGGTGATTATCATTTAGGATTATCTATTAATAATAATGTGGTAACTTTAGTAAGATTCTTACATCGAAAAGAAATTTATAAATATTTTCCTTAATTTGATAGGATACAAAGTCGTAGATTTCTGTTTATCATTGAATTTTAAGTATCAAGAGGATAATTTAGTTGTAGGGTGGGCAAAACAATAAATTTTAAATTTTATTAATTAATTTATTATATTTTGCCCACCTTACTAATTAAGCATTAGCTAAGATTAAACAATCATTATTCTTGATCAATAATCCATCTTTAACGGCATTATCTACTAATTTACCAAATTTATAAATAGTTTGACCATTTTTATTAATTGATGGAAATTTCTTAGGTAAATTATGAATTTTTCGCATTAAATTCCAAATTGAAGATATGGAAGGTTTTCGATTTTGCTGTAATGCTTTTTTGATAGTTTCAATTAACATTTTAACCGCTTCTTCATAACTAATCTGTAAACTGGAAATTGTTGATAATGTTGACTTTTGTTCAGTTAATTGAGATAATTCATCTAAATAATGAAACTCATCAGCAATTTCTATTAATTGTTGTTTAACATTCCCTTTCTGAGCAATAATAGTTACTTTGTTTTCTGATTCTTTTAATGTTTCTACGATATATTGAAAATCTCCATCTCCTGTAATTAATATTACCTGATCAAGATTTTTTTTATCTTTCAATATATCAGCTATAATTTGATTATCAGAACTATTTTTGAGTAAACAGGGAACATCTTTAAAAGTAAAGTTATTAGAATCAATTTTTGAGATAAAATTAATTTCATTATCACAATTAGAATTATAATAAACATTTGCAATCAAAATTTTTCCAGTTTCTTTTGCAAAGTTTAATACATCTGACTGATACACAGAAAATTTCCGACAATTTTGTGAATCCACATAAATTCCAATTTTTTGAGTTTTCATTTCCAAAATCCTCATTTTTTAATAAATTAAACAGAAATGAGAATCAATTAATATTCTTATTTTCTAATATTTCGATTATTGTTTATCGTTAAAAGTCACATTTAATCAGTGGCTTGATTGAGTTTTATGACATAAAATCTCTGTTTATGCCAAACTAATCTCACGAAAATGGGCTTTAGCTTCGATCAAAGTTTTAAACCAAGTATTTTTTTCCTTCCAATAAGCGTTGAGTGATATTAATGGATGATTAGCATTTACAGTTAACTTAATAATTTACTAGGAAAAACTGAAACTTTATATAAATCAGGATATTCTAGTTTTTAACTGCTAGTGAATATTATCAGTGGTGCAGTGATGCTTAGACTATTGCTATTCATCACCCATTAATCTCACTCAATGCTTATCAGAAGGGGAAAAATACTTCCGCTTAAAACTTCTATTGAAATCTTAATAAGAATTTTAATCATTCTTACCGCTATTATAACAAATTTCTGTTGCATGTCAATGAGATTATAAAAATTGGGGATTTTTGTTAAGATAAAAATCCCCAATTTTTTTGTTTAAACTAATTTTTATTCTTGATTTTTGTCTTGAGATTGGGGATAGATTTTTTCCGCATCTGGACAATCATCGGACGTATATATATCTACATTGCCTCTGGGTACAGAAGCAAGTTTATGGGTGATCGCCCCGATGCTTTCTAAACGTACCATTTCCTCCCAAGAACAGATTTCGTCATCATCTTCAGTTTCATAGCGGATCGTCACCAGATCGCCTTCTAGTTCGACAAAACGAGCGTCTTCGATCCAGCGTTGCTGATCCCGCAAGAATACACAGACCTCCCGCCCATCTGAACACAGTTGATAAATCTTGCGGTGTAGCATTAATTTCTCCTTAATATCTATATGATTGAAAAATTTTTGTAAAAATAATTTGATTTAGATCAGGGCTAAATAAGTTGATTTGATTTAACAACATTGTGATCGCCCATCTCTATTTTAAAGTTTAAGATCATCAGGTTTAACCTGAAGATTAATTGATTTAGTTGACAGTGTATCGTGATTGGCAAACAAAAGAATCATTATTGTGAGCAATTTTGCAACGAAAAAATAATTAATTGAGATTGGGATAAAACTAATCATTGAAAAACAACGTCAGAGTTAAAGTGATTGTTTACTATTGTGACATATTTTTTCATTATTGGTCATTAGTTATTAGTCATTTGTTTGTTGTCATTGTAACAGGCAAGATGCTTGTACTACTGAGTGATCACCGTGATGGTTTTCTAAAATTGAATTAATTTTAGAACTAACTAGATCGGGGTGTTCTAACATGGCAAAATGTCCACAGTTAGGCAATGTAATCACATTTTGACCTTGATACTCAAATAAACTGTGAAAACTGGCTAAATGATGGACATATTTTAATTCCATGATTTTATCCTGTTCCCCTGCGATAAAATAGGTGGGTTGTTTGAGTTGGGAGACAACTTGAGGTAATAAATGGACTTGTTCCTCGGTGGTGGCCTCTAATAATGATCCTAAAGCGGCCTGTTCATCTGCCCTTACTAAGTCTAATACCCTTTGACGACCCCACGATCGCGCTAAGGGTTGAACTACCATTGTTCTGGCGAATAGAAAATCAATAAAAGGTAAATAACATAACCATTGGGGGCGTTTTTTGACAATTTTAGCCCCTGCATTACGAAAACGCTCAAATTCTTCTTTTAAATAAATGCCTCCCCCCGCATTGACACAGATCACACCTTTAACTTGAGTGGGGCAACAATAGGCATTCCATAACGCAATACTACCGCCTAAAGAGTGGCCAACTAACCATGCTTGTTCAATTTTTAACTCTTGAAGAAGAATTTTTAAATCTTCAGCGTAGGAAGCTAAATCATATTTACAATGATCATTTTGTGGTTTTTTCGGTAAAGAATCACCAAAACCTCTTAAATCATAACTTAAACAAGAGAAATTTTCCGTTAATTGATTGATGATCGGTTGCCAATAATGACGACTTAATAACCAACCATGAATAAATATTAAAACTGGATTATCTGATGATTTAGCATTTTTTGAGGGTATAAAATCATAAACATGGTGAACTCCAGAAATATTAATAGTTTGCATAATTAACAGTAATTATTAGGGAATAGGTAACAGGGAATAGTGAATAAGGAATAGTGAATAGGTAACAGGCAAGATGCCTGTACTACTAGAATAAATAATCTATAATAAATAATCAAATAACCAATAATCAATTGTCAATTGTCCATTATCAATTGTCAATTGATAACTAATATCTTTGACCTAAAAGACGTTGTTTAATGCTTTCAGCAATACGCTGACCTAAATATTCAGGGATTAAACTTTCATTAGGGCCTAATAAATATAAAATTAAACGAGTACGGCCTCGCCATACTAATAGATTAGCATTAACTACCAACAGATCTTCTTGCCATGTGGCATACATTACTTTATAAAATAACCCTGGTTGGTTATCGGCTTCAATTAATAAAGCGGGTAAATGAAACACCGGATCTACATAAAATTCCGTTTCTACTTGTTCTAAACCAGCATCAAGATTAAATTCTACTGCTAACATTTCCTCAACTTCAAAATTTCCTGCTAAAGCTTCACGGATCGCTCGACAAAGATTTTCGGATGTTTTATCCGCTAAAGCTTGACTACCACGAGATACCACCAATTTAATAAAAACTAACATTGGGGGCTTAATTTGACCATAAAGACTTAAACTGTGAATAGTTAAACCGTATGCCGCTAAAACTCCAAAAATATCACTTAATAAAAAAGATTGATTTCGATAGGCAAAATGTAAACCACTTTTTGTGCCTTCTGGTTTAATTTCGATCACCGCTCGTCTTTCTTTATATAAACGGTAAGCTAACTGTAAATTTTGCAACTGAATATCACTGCTGACAAACTGATCGTAAAATTCAGGGAAAGAACGATTAAAGCGTTTGAGCAGTTCAAGGGTGGATGGTTTGAGTGTTGATTGAACACTTTTCATATCAGAGTTTTAGCTATCTATGTTTATAGGGCAATTGAGAAGTAGATTTATTGCACAATCCCGACTTATCATTTACTATTTAATCCTATTAGATCCATTTTAAAATAAATTAATCTTAATTTTTACCCATTGGCTTAAATGGGTTTCAATCTGATCTAAATTTAACGGTCAATTGTTCATTGTTAATTGTTGAACTAAAAATAACTAAAATGACGATCACAAAACAATTATTATTCAGTCTTAGTTTATCATTTTTATGTGCTAGTTGTGGGATGAGCAAATTTTCCCAATGTCAACAACTATTTATTAATGTTAATCAAGCGACTAAGGAGGTGACAACTTTAAACAGTTCATCTAATGATAAGGATTTAATGAAATTTAATCAAGCGGCTACTGCTTTAAAAACATCGGCACAAACTATCGCATCTTTAACTTTAAAAGAGCCGGAATTAATTGAATATCAAAGTAATTTTGTGAAAATTTATAATAATTATGCTCAGGCAACTTTAGAAATTATTGAGGCAAAAGAAAAAATGGATCGAAATTTAGCTAAGATTGCCATAACAAAAGTGCGTGATAACGCTAAACTGGAAAAGGAAACTGGCGAAAAATTACAGGCTTTTTGTTTAAGTAATTAGTCATTTGTCATTGGTTATTGGTAAATTTATAAAAGCAACTCAGTTCAATTTATTGAACGTCAATTATTAGCCTCGTCAATTTATTGCGAGGCGGTGTGGTGCTTTAATTGATAATCTTTTGTAATTTACCCACAATGAAATTAATTTCATTGCTAACAATGATCGTTCAATCAATTGAACTCAGAATTGTATGTTATCCCTAATTATATTTCTATGTTAAAAAAACCTAACTTTATTCAACTATTATTAACTTTTTTTATTACTTTTAGTTTAACTATTGCCTGTAGTCAAACTAACAATAATTCTCCCAATAATACTAATAGTAATAACTCTAATAATATTCCCATTGGCGTTGCAGTTTCTCAAACCAGTAATGTGGCTTTATTAGGTCAAGAACAGATCCTTGGTGTTAAAATAGCGCAAAACTATTTTAATGAAAAAAATGGCGTAAATGGCACCAAAATTTCCGTTATTATTGAAGACTCAGCCGCCGATGAACAAAGCGCTATTAATGCTTTTAATAATTTAATTACTAAAAATAAAGTGGTGGGAATTGTAGGGCCTACTTTATCACAACAAGGCTTTGCGGCCGATCCCATTGCGGAAAGGGCAAAAGTTCCGGTTTTAGCACCATCAAATACAGCTAAAGGTATTCCTCAAATTGGGGAATATATCGCCAGAGTTTCCGCCCCTGTAGCAGTTGTCGCCCCTAATGCTGTTGATCAAGCTTTAAAAATTAATCCTCAAATTAAAAAAGTTGCGGTCTTTGTTGCCCAAAATGATGCTTTTAGTAAATCGGAAAGTGAGACTTTTCAAGAAACAGTTAAAACTAAAAAGTTAGAGTTAGTAACTGTGCAAAAGTTTCAAACTACTGATACTGATTTTCAGTCACAAGCTACGGCCGCTATTAATTTAAAACCTGATTTAATTATTATTTCTGGTTTGGCTTCCGATGGTGGTAATTTAGTTAAACAATTAAGGGAGTTAGGTTATCAAGGTTTAATTATTGGGGGAAATGGTTTAAATACTTCTAATGTTTTTCCCGTTTGTCAGTTAAAATGTGATGGAGTTTTAATTGCACAGGCTTATAATTATGAATTAGATAATGAGATTAATAAGGCTTTTCGGGAAGCTTATAAAACAGAAAATGGCAAAGAGCCTCCTCAGTTTAGCGCCCAAGCTTTTACGGGTATTCAAGTATTTGTTGAAGCCTTAACAAAATTAGATCAAAAAACTAAATTAAATACTTTATCTTTAGAAGAATTACGCACTAAACTTAATCAAGAAATTTTAATAGGAAAATATGAAACAGTCTTAGGTGAAATTTCTTTTACCCCTGAAGGTGAGATCATCCAAAATCAATTTTATGTTGCACAAATTAAGATGGATCCTGATGGGAAAAATGGTAAATTTGTCTTTTTGAAATAACATAAATATAACAAAAAGAAAACGCCCTAACCCTAAAGGGTAGGGCTAGATCAACGAAGCCTGCGCAGGCAGGCTTTGTTTCTATAGCATAAGGCTTTAGCCTTAATGAAATCTTTATTTTATTTAAGTCTGCACACACAGGCTTTGTTTCTGTAGCATAAGGCTTTAGCCTTAATAAAATCATTAATTTAGCTTTTCTTTTAACAATGGATTTTAGTTTATTTTTACAAAATTTTCTCAATGGTTTATCAATTGGTAGCGTTTATGCTATCTTTGCTTTAGGTTATACTTTAGTATTTTCAATCTTAGGAATTATTAATTTTGCTCACGGTGCAATTTTTACCCTTGGCGCATATTTTACCTATACTTTATTCGGTGGAAAATTCGGTTTTAATGGCCTTTTAGCTAACGCCCAATTACCCTTTCAATTACCTTTTTTTCTCGCTTTATTCGTAAGTTGTATTTTAGCAGGTTTAGTATCAGTAATTTTAGAAAGAATTGCTTTTAAACCCATCAGAAATAAAGGCGGAGATTCTTTATTAACATTAGTTTCTAGTTTAGGATCGGCCGTAGTAATTGTTAATTTAATTCAATATTTAGTAGGTGCAGAAATTTATACTTTTCCTGATAATATTTATGGCAATATTCCCACTGCTATTAATTTTGGAACTGCGGAAAATCCCATTAATATTCGTACAGTTCAAATCATTATTTTTGTGGTTTCTAGTGTCATTGTTGGCATTTTAACCTATTTTATTAACTATACTAAAATAGGTAAAGCTTTACAAGCAGTGGCCGAGGATACAACTACCGCTAGTTTATTAGGAATTAATCCCGAAAAAATGATTATGATTACCTTTTTTATTAGTGGTTTTTTAGCAGGTTTAGCAGGTACTTTAGTGGGTTCAAGTGTGAGTATTGCCGGCCCTTATTTTGGGATTAGTTTTGGCTTAAAAGGTTTAAGTATTATTGTACTAGGAGGGTTGGGAAATATTCCGGGGGCAGTGATCGGGGGTTTATTGATCGGCTGTGCAGAAGCATTTATTCCCAGTGATTTTTCCGGTTATAAAGATGCGATCGCCTTTGCTTTATTATTTTTAATGTTATTAATTAGACCTCAAGGTTTATTTGGTAAAAAATATATTCAAAAAGTCTAAAATCAACTAATAACAAATCATCAATTATTCTTCATCATTAGTGATTGACAAAAGATTAGGAGTAATATCACAAGATTTAGTAAATAACTCTTTTTTTAGTATTTCAGGTTTACTAGAAAATTGAGGTAAAATTTCCATCGTAAAAGCTTCGGCCGCTTTAGAACAATAACGACTAGGATTAATAATGACATAAAGATTACGTTTAATTTCCACATCTTTAATTTGAGTAGAATATAAAACATTCATTTTTAATTCTTTTTCAATCGCCGTAGTTGAGACAAAAGCCGCCCCTAAACCTGACTGAACCGCATTTTTAATCGCTTCAATCGAATTTAATTCCATTTCAATTTTTAAGCGTTTAGGATCAATATTACAACGAGTTAAAACATGATCAATCACTTTGCGAATGGTTGATTGGGAATCAAGAGCGATAAAATTGAGCTTATAAAGGTCATCCTTTTGAATAGTAGACACTTTAGCTAAAGGATGATTAATCGGTAAAATCAGAGCCAATTCATCCTCTGCGTATGGAATAACCTGTAATATATCGTGTAACTCCGCTGGCACTTCACCACCAATAATAGCCAGATCTACTTGTCCATTAGCCACACTCCATGAGGTACGGCGAGTAGAATGAACTTGTAACTGTACAGAAACATCGGGATATTTTTGGCGAAATAAACCGATCATGCGTGGTAGTAAATATGTTCCGGTAGTTTGGGAAGCGCCCACAATCAGAGTACCACCTTGAAGATTTTGGAGATCTTCGATCGCGCGACAAGTTTCTTGACAAAGGGTAAGGAGTTGTTCACCGTAACTAAGCAGTAAATGTCCCGCTTCAGTCAATTGCGCCCTACGCCCTCCTCGATCGAACAGAGGGACATTAAGTTGTTTTTCAAGGTTTTGGACTTGTAAACTAACGGCGGGTTGAGAGACATAAAGACTATCGGCCGCCCTTTTAAAACTCCCTTCCGCCGCAATCGCTTTGAGAATACGGAGTTGATCTAAAGTGAAAGGAATATCAGTCATAGAGGTGTAAGGAGAAATAAATAATTCCAATCGTGAGAGTAAAAAACAAGGCTGATCAGTTGACAATGGACAATTGATTAATTTGGTTTATAATTCAACTTCACTCACCAGCCAACCTGCCCTTTAAAATTATTGAATGCTAGTTAAAATTAAACCCTGCTGACTTTGACAGTAACACAGATTGGGCATTTGTGATTAATTTTGTGATTAGGTATAAATAACATAATCAGTAAATCTTAAGTTTAAAGGATTTTAGATTTCGTAATAAGAATAGAATACTGATAAAATTTAACTTGTAACAAAAAATTATTAAAAATTTATAAAAATTAACATAATGAATAATTTAAACTGGTTAACATCTAGTCATTTTGTGATTTTAGGGTTATTAGTAGGTTTTGCGATCGCCCATAGTGGTTTAGCGGCCTTACGCCCTTGGGGGGAGGAAAAAATCGGAGCGAGACTCTATCGAGTTTTATTCGCTTTAGTGAGTATTCCCTTTGCCACCATTTTAATTCTTTATTTCTTAAATCATCGTTATGACGGCTTAATTTTATGGCAATTAAAGAATTTTCTCTTAATTAAACCAATTATTTGGGGATTATCGGCGATTTCCTTTATTTTTCTTTATCCTGCTACCTTCAATTTATTAGAAATAGCGGCCATTCAAAAACCAGAAGTCCATTTATATGAAACTGGTATTATTAGAATTTCCCGCCATCCCCAAATGGTAGGACAGGTGATCTGGTGTATTGCGCATAGTTTATGGATCGGAAGTAGCTTTATGTTAGTAACTTGTTTTGGCTTGATCGCCCATCATTTATTTGCAGTGTGGCATGGTGATCGCCGTTTAGAAAAACGCTATGGAGAAGCATTTTTAAAAGTAAAAGAAAGAACCTCTGTTATCCCATTTGTAGCCATTTTAGACGGGAGACAAACCTTAAAATTAGAAGAATTTTTACGCCCGGCCTATTTAGGAGTAGGAATTTTTGTTTTATTAGTTTGGTATGTACATTTATTATTAATTAATGGTTAGTAATATATATAGCAATCCTAAATAGGTTGTGGCAAAATTCCATATTGATAAAGTTTGGGGAAATCAAATATTTGACCATGCGCAAAAAACTTAAATAGCCACTTTACTATTTTAAATGATTTACATAAATGATAGAATTGTCTAATAAAATTTTTCACTTGTAGCCAAATATCTTCTACCGGATTTTGTTCTGGAGCATTAGGGGCAAATTTATGACAAGTAATTAACCATTCTTCTTCCAATAAATCTTGATTTATTATAGTTAAATACTCCCTAAATTCTTTTGAGTCATGATAGGTTGCTCCATCCCAAAATATTGCTAATCTTTTTCCTTTTCTTTTTGATAGTAAATACTTGATAAATTTGATCGTATTTTCTGTATTTCCACTTTCATATTCTTTGACAATAAATTCTTTAGTTTGATAGTCTAATGCCCCATAATAAGTTTGTCGGCTTTTTTCATTTTTAATGGGAATTTCTATTCTTTGATCTGTTCTTCCCCAAACATAACCTAAAATGTCTCCCCAAAGTAAATGACATTCATCAATCATAAACACTACAAGCTCTCCACTCTCTATTTCTTTTTCCAAATCTCTAATTTTTCACTGATTTCTTTTTTTTTAGCTTCGACTAATTCGTCATTTTTAGCCGGATTCTTTTTTGAGTTTTTTCCAACTTATTTTCGCTTCTTTGAGCAAACTATAATAACTTTGATTGGATTTATAAATAATATTATATTCTCGCTCTAAATAAATTTTTAAATCTGATAATCTTAAATATTCTTGCTCTCTTAACCAATTAATAACTTGGTCTTTTTCTTCTGGTTTTAATTCACTTTTAGTTCCTTTAAACTGTAATTTCAAGCTTTCTACTCCACAAAAAAGAGCTTGATTTTTCCACATACTAATAAAGCTATGAGAAACTTGTAATAATTCTTTTACTTCATGGTATGATTTTCCTTCTAAAATCATTTTGACAGCTAAAGCCCTTTTTATTTCTTTAGCCTCTTTTGTTTGATTGATAAAATCATTTAACTCAGAAATAATGTTCATTTTTTTTTCCTTGAATTTAGATTATAATTAATATTATATCTGTTATGACCTATTTAGGATTGCTATAGCAATCCTAAATTAACAAATAAAAAAATCTTTAACTTTATTTGTAACGACCAATTTAGGACTGCGATATATTATTGAATTAGTCATTTTTAGGTTAAATTATGATAAATTTTTGATAGATATGAAAGAATTTGCTAATCAAATAATACTTGGTGATAGTTTAGAAATAATTGAGAGTTCGATCGAGATTATGAAAAAATATTAAGTCTACTCTAAAGCATCTAAACGCTGTTGAAATTCTTTGGCTAATAAGTCTTGATCTAATAAATCTTTTTCCGTTGAATAGGCAATATTGGCTTGGGTAATTTCTTTTTGTGCCGCAAATTTTTGAGCAAAATTAATTTTTGCTTTCAATTCTGGTGTGGCTTTATTTAGTTTAATCGCTAAATTTTGTCTTTTTTCGTTACGTTCTTGAATTTTATTATTTTTTCCTTTTAACCATAAAAATCTAATAATAGGAATTGTGACAAAACTGGTAGCATAAGCTAATAAAAACCAGAAAATTGAGTCTACAAATGCGACTAAACCCCCTAATTCTTGGGCTAATTCTCCTTGTAATAAAACTCCTAAAGTGATGGCTAAAACAAAATTAACTACCCCCAAAGTAATTACTAATGCTTTTTGACCTCCGGTAGCTTCGGTAAATTTAATAATTTCTTCTCTTAAATAGGCTGATACTGCCTGTTTTCCTTGTTTTTTAGCTGTTACTTGTAATTCGGGAAAATAATAGATTAAATCACCGTCTGGGGAGACTTGAGGATAACCATTAAATTTAGTTAAAACGGGTAAAACATAATCATCCTCATCCATTAATTTAGGGTTAATATCATCTAAATAAGGTGCAACTTGAGGAGCAATAATTGCCCCTTGATTATTACGAATTACCGCTCCAATTTGTTGCCAACGGCGTTCTTCTAGGTTTTCATTTGGATCCCCATCACCAAATAAAAATGAAAAAACTGCTTCTAAGAAATTCATTTGATTTTCATTAGAATTAACTTGAGTTTTAAGGCGTTGACGGCGTTGATAGTGATAATCGGGTGTAAAAATCCAAAAAATATCGGGACTAATCCAAAAATGAGGTATAAAAAAAGAACCGCCCGAACGCCGAGAACTTGAATTATTATCATCTCGACTGGAGTTGGCGGCGATCATAATGGCAATAATGGCCAAAATCATTAAAATAATAGAAATAATTAAAACAATCCCAAAGGATATGCGCACTAAATAAAAGAGAAATTTAGCAATTTTAGCCCATTTTTCTTGAAAGGCAATGCGCCAATATTTATTGCGTAAAATCGTGCGATAATTTTTAGGGAAAAGATAGACGACTTCACCCTCATCTGAAACTTGAAGATGGCCTTGGGCATCGGAAGCCAACGCTAAAAGGCCTTGTTGAGTTAGATTTAATTCTAACCCAGCATGAGAAGCAAGATCACCCACAGTGACACGATAATTAAGTGTTTCAATTGACTTCATAATCAGGGGATTAAAAGTCGTCATATCTTCACCTCAAGAGATACATAGTTATTCTTTCATGGTATCTCAAATTTGCTTTAATAGGCTAATGTTGCTAATGTTTCTTTTAAATAATGTTGAACTTGTTGATCAAGTTCCATATAGGGCGTTTCCAGAACTTCGCTTTGTTCTTGTTGCCAACATTGGAAGCCAGAACTTTTGGCGATCGCTTCTTTTAAGCTTTGCCACATTACTTCATTTTCTGTTACCTGATCGGGTTCAAATCCTGTCATCATATTTGAAATAGCCATTTTCTTTGATATTCCTAGTCTATTAAAATGATTTAATATTTTCTTCTAGCATACCTTAAATTTTTCTAAAATTTGTGTGATTTACTACACATTTTGTAAAAAAAGTTTTCTAAACTTGATTTTTTGTAATAAAATTTAAACATTAGTAATTAATGATTAGTTATTTGTTATTAATTATTAAATAAAATTTAGATTAAGGAGTTAAAAATTATGATTTTACCCGGAGCTACTGTTAAAGTGATTAATCCTGACGATATTTATTATCGTTTTGAAGGTTTAGTGCAAAGAGTAACTGATGGGAAAGCGGCGGTTTTATTTGAAGGTGGAAACTGGGATAAAATTATCACTTTTCAACTTTCAGAATTAGAAAATGTTAATTTAACTGCTAAGAAAAAATAATTATTGGTCATTGGTCATTAGTCATTTGTTATTAGTTAATTATCAATTATTAATGATCAATTATTAATTATAAATAATGAGGATACCCATACCACAATATTCAACATTTGAACATCCACCCCATCATATTGGGGAGGTAATCGAAACATCAACAACTGAATTTTTAGCCCAATGTTTAGACGCAGAAGATCTTAGTTTTCCTTCCATTCCTCCCTTTGGTAGTTTAATTAAATCTTTTGATGAAGAATCAGGAAATAAAGTGATAGCAGTAGTCACATTTGTTACTACTAGCCCCATTGATTCTGTCCACCGTGCAAGGGCTTTGGGTTTATCCTTAGAAGAATTAAGGGAACAACAACCCCAAATTTTTGCTATGTTAAAAACAGAATTTAAGGCAACAATTATTGGTTTTGAAACTCCAACTATTAGTAATAATGGCAAAACACCCCAAGCAGGTATTTTATATCAATATTTACCCCCACGCCCTCCCCAAATACATCAAGGAGTTTATTTATGTGATGATCAAGAAATAATTAATTTTAGTAATAATTTAGATTTTTTACATATTTTATTGGCTGTACAAGGTATTTCACCTGATGCTTTAACGGCCGCTTCTATTCGAGAAATGTATCAATTTAGACGGCGAGATCGGGCTTGGTTAGTGCAAGTAGGTCGAAAATTAAGTTTATTATTAAAAGATGATTATGATCGCCTACGTTATATTTTAAGTCAAATTAATTAAATTATCAATTGTTATCAAGAATTAAATAAAAATGATTGATCAACCTCAAAATTATGATGTTACATTAGGAGGGAAAGCCTATCCTTTAACTCCTTTAAAAAAACTCAATATTAAAGATTTAGAAGAAATAAAAATATTGTTGGCGGGGGGCTATATTGAAAGGAAAATTTTAGCCTTAAAAGAGGCTTTAAAATATGGAGAAGATGGTTTTAATTTAATTATTAATGCGTTAAATGATCCCTCTCCAAAAGTGACTTATATGGCCTATCAACTTTTAAGTCATGCTCAAGAAAATTATGGGAAAAAAGCGTTAAGTAAATATTATGATTGGGAAACTCCTAAAATTTCACTTTTCCAAACTTTAGAAGGTCATAATAATAAAATTACAGCGATTTCTTTTAATTATGATCAAGGAATTATTGTCAGTGCAAGTTTAGATAAAAGTATCAAAATTTGGAGTTTAAATACTGGACAGGAATATTATACTTTAAGGGATCATTCTGAGGTAGTTTCAACTGTTGATATTAGTGATAATGGTAAGATTTTAGTTAGTGGAAGTCATGACAAAACTCTTAAAGTTTGGGATTTAGAAAATGGGGCTTTAATTGGTACAATTACAGGTCATTGTGCTGAAGTTTCTACGGTAAAAATTACCAAAAATGGACAAAGTTTAATTAGTGGAAGTAAGGATCAAACTATTAAAATTTGGAATTTACAAACGGGTAATTTAATTCATACTTTAGAAGGTCATCAAGGTATAATTAAACAGTTAAAATTAATTGATGAAACCTATACCATTATATCTTTAGGTGCTGATAATCAACTTAAATTATGGAATGGTTATACAGGTAAAGAACTTAAAACTATTAAGCTTGATTTTAACCATATTTCTTGTTTTGATCTAAGTGCAGATCATCAATATTTAGCTTGTGGTAATCAAGAGAGAATTATTAAAGTTTTTAATTGGGAAAATCAAGAAGAAATTTTAACTTTATCAGGTCACAATCAAACTATTCATACTTTAGCATTTAGTCCGGGGGGTTGGCCTACTTTAATCAGTGGAAGTATGGATAAAACTATTAAAATTTGGCATCTAAAAACAGGGCAAGAAATACGCTCTTTAGAAGCACATTCTGGAGCTATTTCTGATTTAATAATTAGTCAAGATTGGCAATATATTTTAAGTGCTAGTGATGATCAAACTATTGGTATTTGGAAAGTAGTATTTCAAGAATAACTGAATAATTGACAATGGAAAATGGACAATTGACAATTATTTTTAGTTAAAATTAATATAATTAAATATTAATAATTCCTGATTAAAGACAATGTTAGCAAGAGTTTGGAGTGCTTCGATATTAGGCATTGATGCCGTGAAGGTGGGGGTGGAAGTGGACGTGGCCGGAGGGCTACCAAAAACGGTGGTAGTGGGCTTACCCGATACGGCCGTACAGGAATCACGGGAAAGGGTGAAAGCGGCGTTAAAAAACTCTGGTTTTGCGTTCCCCGTGCGGAAAATCGTCATTAACTTAACTCCGGCGGATCTGAGAAAAGAAGGCCCTATTTTCGATTTACCCATCAGTATGGGCATTTTGGCCGCATCGGAACAGGTTGATCCGATGTTACTAGAGAATTATTTGTTTTTGGGTGAAGTGTCACTTGATGGCAGTTTACGCTCGGTGGCTGGGGTTTTGCCCATCGCCGCCGCCGCTCAAAAATTAGGATTTTCCGGTTTAGTCGTTCCGGCGGATAATGCCAAAGAAGCCGCCGTTGTCAAGGGTTTAGACGTTTACGGCTTCAATCATTTGGGGGAAGTGGCGGATTTTTTAGATCGGCCCGATCGCTATCAACCCGTAGAATTTGATGCTCATAATACTCTTAATAAGGTAAATCAGTTAATCCCCGATCTCAAAGATGTAAAGGGACAAAATCATGCCCGTAGGGCTTTGGAAATAGCGGCCGCAGGGGGACATAATTTAATTTTTGTGGGGCCTCCCGGAAGCGGTAAAACCATGTTGGCCAGACGTTTACCCGGAATTTTACCCCCCCTTTCCTTTCAAGAGGCTTTAGAAGTCTCCCAAATTCACTCCGTAGCCGGATTTTTGAAGGATCAAGGCTCACTGTTAACTGAGCGTCCTTTTCGTAGTCCCCATCATTCGGCCAGTGGGCCTTCCCTTGTGGGAGGTGGCAGTATTCCACGTCCGGGGGAAATTTCCCTAGCTCATCGAGGTGTACTTTTTTTAGATGAATTAACTGAATTTAAGCGTAATGTTTTAGAATTTTTACGCCAACCTTTAGAAGATGGTTTTGTTTCAATCTCTCGTACTCGTCAATCAGTCACATTTCCAGCACAATTTACTCTGATTGCTAGTACAAATCCCTGCCCCTGTGGTTATTATGGTGATCCCCTAGTCAGTTGCTCTTGTAGCCCACGCCAAAGAGAACAATATTGGGCTAAATTATCAGGCCCTTTAATGGATCGCATTGATTTACAGGTGATGGTTAACCGTTTAAAACCGGAAGAAATGACTCGTCAAAGTACGGGAGAACCTTCTGAATCAATCAGAGAAAGAGTTAAAAAAGCTAGAGATAAAGCCTCAGAAAGATTTATAAATATGGCTAATATTAGCTGTAATTCTGAGATGACATCCTCACAAATACGCAAATTTTGTATCTTAGATGAAGCCAGTCGTAATCTGTTAGAGGGGGCGATCAGGAAATTAGGTTTATCTGCAAGGGCGATGGATCGGGTGTTAAAGGTATCTCGCACGATCGCCGATCTAGCGGGAGCCGATCAAATTCAATCTTTTCATGTGGCCGAGGCTATTCAATATCGAACAATCGATCGCATGAGTTAAATATTTTTGTCATTGGTCATTTATCATTATCAATTAATAATTATCAATAATTAATTATTAATAATTAATTATTCACTTCTTAACGCAACAATTGGGTCTAATTTGGCCGCTTGAGTGGCAGGAAATACCCCACTTAATAAACCAATTCCCCCTGAAATTCCTACGGAAATAATAATAATAATTGGGGAAATTGGAGGAGTTAAACTGGTAAAAGTGCCAATTAATAAAAGTCCTCCTACCCCTGTCATTGTGCCGATTAATCCCCCTGTAGCACATAAAATAATTGCTTCAATTAAAAACTGAGTTAAAATATCAATTTTTCTCGCTCCAATCGCTTTTCTTAAGCCAATTTCTTTAGTTCTTTCTATCACTGAAACTAACATAATATTCATTACGCCAATGCCACCAACTAATAAAGAAATGGCCGCAATAATTGCTAAAAATAAAGTTAAAACGCCCGTAATTTTACCAATGGTTTCTAAAATATCTTTTTGAGTTTGCACCCCAAAATCATCTTGATCTTTAATTTTATGACGTAATCTTAATAAATTTTCAATCTGAAATTTGGCCGCATTAATACTTTTTTTATCTTGAGCCGAAACGGAAATAAAAGAAATTTCTAAGCCATAGGGAGAGGTTTTTCCTACTAATTGATTCGCCATAGTTGTCAAAGGAATAAAGACAGTTTCATCTTGATTTGTTCCTAAAAAAGAACCCTTTGATTCCATCACTCCAATCACTTGAAAAGAGGTATTATTAATGCGCATTTGTTTACCAATTGGATTTTCATTATTAAAGACTCTTTCGAGAATTTCAGAGCCAATAACTGCCACCTTTTTATTACGTTTTAAATCAATATCATTAATAAATCTACCTTGGGCTGTGTTAAAACTTCTCACAATTAAAAAAGAAGGAGTTACCCCTGAAATTAAACTATCCATATTTTGACTTTTATAGTTTAAAATACCACGAGAATTAATTTGAGGGGCAACATCTGTAATAGTTGGAACTTGTTTTTTAATCGCTTCTGCATCCGCTAAAACTAATGTTTTTGGTAAGTTAAAAGTTGTCTGTCTAGCTTGACGAGTTCCGGGAACAACAAACAAAACATTTGAGCCTAAAGATTCAAATTGTTCAGCCGTAAATTTTTGAATACCTTGGCCTATTCCTACTAAGAAAATAACGGAAGCATTACCAATAATAATCCCTAGCATTGTTAAGCCACTTCTAAGCTTATTTAAGGCTAAGGTTTTTGTCGCCATTTTTATATTTTCTAAAATGTCCATTGTTAGTAATTAAGGTTATTTTTAAAATATTTTTTTGAGGAATAAAAATCGAAAGAATCAATAATAAATATTCTTCTATATTATAGCGCATAATATATAACAATAAAGATTTTATCCCTTTTTGTTGAATTTTACGCCAATAAAAAACAATGGTACTGATTAAATTATTCAATCTTCTGCCAAAATATTCCTTTTGAATACCCCCCGGATCTAAGCGAATTAAATGGGGATTATAATTATCTTTGTTTAAATAATTCAGGGAATTTAAGTTATTAATTTTGGCAAATTCTTCATAATAAATACCCGCTCTATTTTCCGGTTTTTCTTGTTCATCAATCCATTCCCAAACTGCCCATTTTTCCGATGCAAATTGAAATTTTGCAAAGTCTTTTGTCACTTCATTTGCTTTAAAATAAATCCCTAAAGCAATCTCCGCCCAGTTACCATGATGCCACACAAATTCAGGATCAAAAAATACTTTAAAGGCCAAATTTATCTGTTCATTAATAATTAAATGAGCCACTCGGCCGATCATTCCTTCTCCAATAATTTCCACAGAAATTTTAATAAGATTAATTTGATTTTCCGTTAAATAATCCGATGGTAAAATAAAATTAGTTTTAAAACCAATTTGACTAAAATTTAAAATATATTTAGCTAAATCATCAAAAAATAAACGCCATTCTTTTAAATTTATGCTAGAATAAGGATAATTTATCTGAAAATCAGGGGCAAAAAAATAAAGCTGGTTTAGTTGATATTTGTGTTTAATTGTTTGACATTGATGATAAAATTGATGGGCGCTTAATAATTGCTCTTGTGCTTCTTGAATAATTACTTCAATCATGGTTTTTTTTGTTATTATTTGTTATAATTTTTCAGTAATTAAGTTGGGATCAATTATATAGCAATTTTTAATGGCTTGGGATCAATCAACTATTTTTTTTAAGTTCTAATCTTTTGTTATCAATCACAAACAAAGAACAACAAATAATAAATAATAAAATCTTGAATTTTTATGACCTTTCTAAAATTAAAAATTTTTAAATCCCCTTTATTTTGGTTATTTCTAATTGTAATCATTGCCAGTATTATAATTGGTAAAACCGCTTATGTTAAATTAGAAAATTCAGAAAATCAAAATAATTTAACAGAAATGACTGTAATTGTGGAAAAACAAAGTTTAGGAGTCAAAGTTCAAGCTAGTGGCACAGTTGAGCCGATCCAAAATGTTAATATTAGCCCTAAAAATCCGGGTATTTTAGCTCAATTATTAGTGGAACAGGGGGATTCCGTCAAGCAAGGCCAAACCGTAGCTATTATGGAAAATGCTCAGATTCAAGCTCAAATTTTACAATCAGAAGCGAATTTAAACAGAGCTTTATCCAACTTAGAACAGGCTAAAATTAGAATACCATCAGAAATTAAGCAATTTAAACTTAAATTAGATCAAGAAATAGCTCGGTTAGAAGAAATAAGTAAAAGAATACCCAGAGATTTAGATCAAGCTAAAGCTAAAATTACTCAAGCCCAGTCTCGCTTAGATTTAGCTCAAATTAGACTAAATCGCTATGAATATTTAGAAAAAGAAGGGGCAATTACCACTGATCGTTTAGATGAGGTGATTAATGAATATAACAGTGCTAAAGCTAATCTTTCCGATTTGCAACAACAACAGGCTCAAATTGAACAAACTACACCCTCAGAAATAAGTCAGCAAGAGGCCGTAGTTAATAACGCTCGAATTGCTCTGAAAGAAAAAGAGGATAATGCGGCTCAAGAAATCAAATTATTAGAGGCGGAAGTTAACTCAGTTAAAGCTCAGTTAAAACAGATAGAAATTCAATTTAGGGATACCATTATCACTGCCCCTTTTGAGGGAATTATTACCCAAAAATTCGCCACTGTGGGGGCTTTTGTCACTCCCACCACTTCCGCTTCTAGCACGGCTTCTGCCACTTCTTCCTCAATTTTAGCCTTAGCCCAGGGCTTAGAAATTATTGCGAAAGTGCCGGAAATTGATATGGCTCAGTTAAAAGTGGGGCAGGGGGTGGAAATATTGGCGGATGCCTTTCCCGATGAGACTTTTAAGGGGAGGATCAAGAGAATTGCCCCTGAAGCCATTGTCGAACAAAATGTTACTTCTTTTGAAGTGGCGATCGCACTCTCAACGGGAGAAGAAAAATTACGCTCAAAAATGAATGTAGATGTAACATTTATTGGCGAGGATATTAAGAATACATTAGTAGTTCCAACGGTGGCAATTCTAACTCAAGAGGGTAAAACCGGAGTATTAATCGCAGATAAAAAGGGACAACCTAAATTTATTCCCGTAGTTTTAGGCTTAACATTAGAAGATAAAACTCAGATTTTACAAGGTTTGAAGGCCGGCGATCGCATTTTTATTGATTTACCAGAAGGATATAATCAGAAAAATCAAGATGAGTAAAATTTTGTAATTTGATCAAGCTTCATTAATCATTTTTTGAGCAAGGCCTCCCCGTTTTCAATTAGCAATTAAAACTGTAATAGTTTCATTTTTTATTCTTTCTAAATAATGACCTAAATCTTGGCCAATCTAGGCACAAATTAATTAATAAAAACTTTCTGAAAATTGATTTTATTAGTTAATAGTTATTAATTTGGCAAAATATCTTATGATTAAAAACAAAATATATATTCATAATTGATAATAATTTAATCTATAACTTCAAAAACTAATCATTCTCAACTATACTTTAAACAGGTTAACAATTTTTTTGAATTTTCAATTTTAAAATAATCTTAATATGGCACATCTTACCTTAAATCTAATTCAAGGCTCAGTCGTTTTTAGCTTTTCTCCAGAAGGTGCAAAAAACTTAAAACAAGAAATTCAAACTTTAATGGAAAGTCTCAAAACCATTGCCACCAATACCAGTAGTGGAGTCAAACGCCCCTCCCCTCAAAAATCAATGGAATACCGTTATACAGGGGAAATTTTTTTAGAAGTATTTTGTAATCCAAATATTTATCCTAGTCCTTTTGCGGCTAAAGTCTTATTAACCCTCAGAGATGACAAAATTCGCATTACCACTGAAGCCGATTTAACTCAACTGATCCAAGACTTAGATCAATATTTAAACTCTGTTGTTTAAATTTTGCGTTGCTTAAAACTTTTTGATACTTTAGATATTAAGTATTAACTCATTAATAACTTTTTTTATAAAAAATGAACAATCATCCTATTTTTGATTTTGTCCAAAAAGGTTTTCGGGTAACGATCGGTGCCACTACCGTCTTACTTGAAACTTTACAAGATACTCACAAAAGACAAGAAACTTTCTCCCAACTGCAAACCCAATGGAATGAACTGGCTCACGAATGGGCGAAAAAAGGCGAACAAACTGAAGAAGAAGCCCGTCAGATCATTAATAAAATCTGGAATCAAAAACAGAACACCTCAAGGGGTGACAAGCAAACTGTTACTACCGTTGACGTTTCCTCTACCACTTCTGAGCCAGTTGAGTCAGACATTAAAAACTTAACTCAACAACTGATTGAGCTTAGACAACAGTTAGAAGATTTACGTCAAAATCAATAAAATTAAGCAGTTAACAGTCATCAGTTAGTCATTATCCCATTCTTCATAACCAATTAAATCTCCGATGCGATCGCGCAGAAGATAATCACCTTGTTCTAACTCAGACTCCAAAAAAACCCACTCTCTAGGGGGAATATGTTGGCATAAAACATAAATCGGCTGACGGCGACTAACTGTCCCCCTTTCCACAAGATGACGGGCTTCGTCTTGTAGTAATTTGATGGAATACTGACATTTGGCTGTTGAAATAATCATGTTTTTAATTTTTGTAAATTTATATACATTTATTTACCTATCTTAATCAACTTTTCCATAAGTGCAAGATTAAAATATAGCTTTTTTGAGTTAACCAAATGTTAACCAAAAGTTATACTCTTGAGAGAGTTTTTAATTAAAATAGGCGGTGGTAGAACTAAAAAACCGATTTTAATTCTTCATTTTTGGCAACCAAAGCAATAGCTAAAGGATAGATTTTATGTTCTTGAATTTGAATCCTTGCGTGTAATGTTTCGGGACTATCATCAGGTAAAATAGGTACGGCCGATTGTATAATGATTGGCCCATTATCCACCTCTATACTAGCAATATGAACCGTACAACCTGTTATTTTAACCTTAGCATTTAAAGCCTGTTCAACACCGTTAATTCCCCTAAAACTAGGTAATAAACTAGGGTGAATATTTAAGACATGATTAGGATAGGCATTTAATAAAACTTCAGTAATTATTCTCATCCATCCTGCCATAATGATCCAATCTATTTCATATTCTTTAAAAACTTCAACTATGGCCTGATCTAATGCTTTTCTAGTTTTAAATTCTCGATGATTTAATAATATACAAGGAATGCCATATTTTTGCGCTCTTAATTTAACTTTTGCGTCAGGATTATTATAAATAACTACACAAATTTTAGCATTCAATTTTCCTTCTTTGATAGCTTGGGCGATCGTCTCAAAATTACTGCCACTACCCGAAGCCATTACTCCTAATTTAATAGTTTTTTCTAGTGGTAAATCTTCTAAACTTAGATCAGCAGAAAGAAGATAATTGTTCTCAATATTAGTCATTTTTTGATTGATTAACTTATAACACTTAAATGATAATCTTATTATTAATTAATCATTGTCAATTGTCAATTATTAATTAGATAAAAGATATTTTCCCTAGAAAATTAATAGACTTATTACCATAAAAAAAGTCATCAGCTAAACCCCATTTACCTTGTAGAATAGGGCATTTTAACCAATTATATTATTAGCGATCGCCTTATTTTAACGATCGCTGATAATCATAACCCAGTCATGACCCATTTCGCCACAAGTCTATTAATTTTCAACAGAATAAGCATCCATGCCCAAACAAGAACAGACTAAATTGCGATCGCCGTAAGCATTATCAATACGGCCTACGGGTGGCCAATATTTAGCCTCTTTTGTCCATTCGGCCGGATAGGCCGCCACTTCCCGACTATAGCCATGATCCCATTCTCCACAAATTAAAGATTGAGCCGTATGGGGTGCATTTTTCAGAGGATTATCCGTTAAATCATATTCACCCTCTATCACTTTCTGAGCCTCATTATAAATAGATAACATCGCATCACAAAAACGATCCAACTCCTCTTTAGACTCACTTTCAGTAGGTTCGATCATCATTGTGCCAATCACCGGCCAAGACATGGTAGGAGCGTGAAAACCGTAATCCATCAGGCGTTTAGCAATATCATCTACTTCAATACCAGCCGCTTTTTTCAAAGGCCGTAAATCAATGATACATTCATGCGCCACAAAATCAGATTTTCCCTTATATAACACAGGATAGGCATGATCAAGACGTTTGGCCATATAATTGGCGTTTAAAATGGCAATTTTTGTGGCTTCTGTTAAGCCTTCACCCCCCATCATTTTAATATACATCCATGAAATGGGTAAAATACTGGCACTGCCCCAAGGCGCGGCCGAGATCATACCAATGGAATCAGAATTTTGATCAGTGAGATCAGTTTTTGGTAAAAATGGCTTTAAATGGGAAGCCACCCCGATGGGCCCCATACCTGGCCCACCGCCACCGTGAGGAATACAGAAAGTTTTATGTAGGTTTAAATGGCACACATCCGCGCCGAAATCTCCCGGCCGACATAGCCCCACTTGTGCATTCATATTCGCACCATCGAGATATACTTGCCCACCATTGAGATGGATAATCTCACAGATTTCTTTCACATTTTCCTCAAAAACTCCATGAGTAGAGGGATAGGTAATCATTAAAGCGGATAAAGTATTACTATATTTTTCAGCTTTAACTTTTAAATCAGTTAGATCAATATCCCCTTGAGCCTCACATTTAACACCGATTACTTTCATCCCACACATCACAGCAGAGGCGGGATTTGTGCCATGTGCTGATTCAGGAATTAAACAAATATTACGCTGAGGCTGACCATTTTTGAGGTGATACTGACGTATTACTTGCAAACCTGCATATTCACCCTGTGATCCCGCATTAGGTTGAAGTGATACGGCCGCAAAGCCCGTTATTTCCGCTAAATAGCTTTCTAACTGTTCAAATAATATTTGATAGCCCTTAGTTTGTTCAAGGGGGGCAAAGGGGTGAATTTTGCCAAATTCTGGCCAGGTAACGGGTATCATTTCCGAAGTAGAATTAAGCTTCATAGTACATGAGCCAAGGGGGATCATGGAGGTGGTTAAAGATAAATCTTTTTGCTCAAGTTGATGTAAATATCTTAATAATTCCGTTTCAGAATGATAACGATTAAAAACAGGTTCTGTTAAATATTTACTATGACGAATTAAGTTAGGGGGTAAATAATCCGTAACTTGATGTTTTAAAATATTAAAGTCAAAAGGTAAATCTTTAGACTGGGCAAAAATTTCTAATAATTCAAGTACATCTTCTTCAGTAGTAGTTTGATCTAAACTTACAGATAGATGATTTTGGTCAATATGACGTAAATTAATTTTTTGACTGTAAGCTAAATTTAAAATTGATTGAAGATGATTAGTTTCTAACTTAATGGTTACAGTATCAAAGAAATTTTTGTTAGTAATTTGATGATTTAATTTGCTTAAACCTTCTGCTAAAATTGAGGTTAATTGATGTACTTTTAAAGCAATATTTTTAACACCTTCAGCCCCATGATACACCGCATACATGGAAGCAATCACCGCTAATAATACCTGCGCGGTACAAATATTACTGGTGGCTTTTTCCCGTCTGATATGTTGTTCTCTAGTTTGTAGAGCCAATCTTAGGGCTTTATTGCCCTGACTATCTTTTGAGATGCCCACGATCCGCCCAGGAATCTGTCTTTTATATTCTTCTTTGGTGGCGAAATAGGCCGCATGGGGGCCGCCGTAGCCCAGTGGGACACCGAATCTCTGGGTATTCCCGATCGCAATATCAGCCCCCAACTCTCCGGGAGATTTTAATAAAGCTAAACTTAAAAGATCCGCCGCAATAGTGACTAAAGCCTTATGTTGATGGGCTTTTTCGATAAAATCTTGATAATCATAAATATTACCATCAGTAGCCGGATAGGGCAATAACGCCCCAAATATTTCAATCTCAAAATTAAAACTTTCATGATCCCCAATAATCAGATCAAGTTCTAAAGGCATGGCTCTAGTTTTGATCACCTCAATGACTTGTGGATGGCACTTTTGGGACACAAAATAACTCTTACTTTTCGACTTAGAAACCCCTAAACTCATCGTCATGGCTTCAGCGGCCGCCGTAGCCTCATCTAACAGGGAAGCGTTGGCTATTTCCAAGCCCGTTAACTCGATAATCATGGTTTGAAAATTTAAGAGGGCTTCTAGTCGGCCTTGGGCGATTTCCGCTTGATAGGGAGTATAGGCGGTATACCAACCCGGATTTTCTAAAATATTACGTTGAATGACCGTAGGCGTAATACAGTCATAATACCCCATGCCAAGATAATTTTTAAAAACTTGATTTTGAGAGGCTATTACTTTTAATTCTTTTAATGCTGAATATTCACTCTGAGCTTTAGGTAAATTTAAAGGTTTTTCTAAGCAAATATCAGAGGGAATTGTTAAATTAATTAATTTATCAAGGGAAGATAAACCTAAATATTTTAACATTTGCTCTTTTTCTTCACTGTTAACCCCTAAATGACGATTAAGAAAAACATCTTGAGGGAGTTCTGAAGTCGGGAGATTATTGCTCTGATTGGTTTTTGGGGTTATTTGCGTTGCCATTTTCTGATCTAAATTCAACATATTCAATGAGAATGGGTAATTAAGTCTTAATTTTGATACAATTATTATTATTTTGTAACAAAACTTAAGATTTGACAAGAGTAATTTTTTATTTATAGAAACCTTGTAGACAAAAAAATCAGGAGTTTTGAAAATTGCCTAAATTTTTATCACAAAAAATTAATTGTTTCTTTAATAAAAATTAGCTATTTAGTAATCATAAATAAATTTAGTTGTTCAAACAAAATTAATACATTTTACTTAATTTTACGGAAGCATTATATTAATTATTTTTGCCTTTAAAAACCATTTTAACCCCTGTTTTTGGGGCTAAAACTACACCCCTTCTTTGAGGTTTAACGGGTTTTGTTTCGCCTAATTCTAATTGATAATTTTTGATAATTGTAGCTAGAACTAATTTTAATTCAAACATAGCTAAAGCTTCTCCCATGCAACGGCGCACCCCCCCACCAAAGGGCATAAATTCATAAGGGGAAAATTGTTTTTCTAAAAATCTTTCAGGTTTAAATTTATGAGGTTCAGGATAAAGATCTTCCCTTTGATGTAAAAGATAAATACAACCTGCTAAAATTGCTTTTTGATCAAATTTTGTTCCCAATAATTCCACTTCAGTTTGTGGTACTCTAGGAAAAGTTAACATTGCTACGGGATGAATGCGCAAAGTTTCATAACAAACAGCCGTTAAATAAGGTAATTTTATAACAGCCATTGGATTAAAAGAATCACCTAAACTTTTTAATTCTGCTATCAATTTTTGGTAAACTTCCGGTTGTTTATGAATCCAGTATAAAGCCCACGCCATCGCCAAAGCCGTTGTATCATGGCCGGCTAATAAAAAAGAGATTAATTCATCTCTAATTGCTTGATCTGTTAAAGTTTGTCCTTGTTCATCTTTAGTTAATAATAGCAGGGTTAAAATATCTTTTTGATCCGGATTAAGTTGATTTCTTCTCTCTTTTATTTGCGCGTAAATTAACTGATCTAATTGTTTTCTTAAGTATAAAAAATAACCCCAAGGGCTAAATTTTCCTAAGTTTTTTTGTAAGAAGGGAAAAAAGAGAATACTGGCGGTTAAAGGATTATTTAAAAAGTTAAGTAATTGACAAGCATATTTAATAATTTGACCTGATTTTTCGCTTTCATGTACCCCAAAAATTATTTCCATAATCACTTGAATGGTAATTTTTTGGGTAATGGACATAGCGGTAAATTTTTGTCCAACTGTTAAACGATCTAAAATTTTTATAGTTAATTTTTCTATTAATTCCCCATAAACTTGTAAATGATCTCCATGAAAAGAAGGCATTAATAATTTTCTTTCTTTTTTGTGGCGATCGCCGTCTAATAACATCACGGAATTTTGGCCGACTAAAGGCTCTAAAATAGTATTTAAACTACCCGGAGATTCAAATAATTTGCGATCATTAGTTAAAATATATTGAATAGTAGCAGGATCATTAATAAAGATTAATTCATCACCAAAACCCGTTACATTTGCATAAAAATAATCAGGATATTCTTTAACTGCCTGTTGCAAATATCCAACAGGATTTAATACCCATTGAATTTTCTGAATCAAAGGAATAGTTGAAAGTTGATGAGGATTGTTCATAATAATGATCAATTAAACTTTTATCAGCAATAATCAATAACCAACAACTAATAACCAATAACTAATAACTAATAAGTTAATTTTGAACTAGAAAAAGCTAGGTTGATGGCGAATTAAATTTAAAAATTCTTCTCTAGTTTTTTGTTGTTCTTGAAATACCCCTAACATCGCACTCGTAACAGTCCAAGAGCCGGGTTTTTGCACCCCACGCATCACCATACACATATGGGTAGCTTCCATGACTACCGCCACACCTTGAGGATCTAAAATTTCTTGAATAGCCTCAGCGATCTGACGAGTTAATCTTTCTTGCACCTGTAAACGGCGGGAATACATTTCCACGATCCGAGCTAATTTACTTAAACCTACCACTTTTTGATTAGGAATATAAGCAACGTGCGCCCGTCCCATAAACGGTAACATATGATGTTCACACATACTAAAGAAATTAATATCTCTGACTAAAACCATTTCATTATGACCCTCATCAAAAATTGCTCCATTGACAAGGGTTTCAAGGGATTGGTTATAACCTTGAGTCATAAATAACATCGCTTCAGCCACCCGTTTGGGGGTTTTAAGTAAACCTTCCCGATCAGGATCTTCACCCACTGCATCTAACATTGTGCGTACAGCCTTCATCATTTCTTCTTTAGCTTCTTCAGAAGTTGGATGAGTTTGGGCTTTAGCACCATCATGGGTAATGCGATCTGGTAAAGGTTTAATTTTGAGGATAGACTCAGGAGGAATAATCGTAGAATTTTGATTCATTGATAATTAATAATTGAAAGTAAATAAAATAACAAAACAAATATCTATAAACTAAGATAGACATTTATCTATAGATTTGATAGATTAAGATTAAACATTAAAAGACTACCGATTCACTTTTTAGTGATCAGTAATCAGCAATCAGTTATTTAGTTATAAGTTGTTAGTTGTGAGTTACTAATACTTTACTCCTACTTCAAAGGTTTCAGCATCGGGTTTGACGTAAAAACGAATAACCCCTTACTGAAAACTGATTACTGAAAACTGATCACTGAATGGAAACAATTAACTATTCTTAGTATACCATTTGAGGTAATTGAAATTAATTATTAATTATATTTTCTTGAAATACTCCCATTTGTCTGAATTTTTGATAACGTAAATCTTTTCTTTGTTCTGGAGTCATTTGTGATAACTGTTCAAGATTTTTTAACAGATGATGTTTTAACAAGGTGGCCGCTTCTACTGGGGCGCAATGGGCGCTATTGGGTGGCTCTGGTACAATTTCATCAATAATAGCCAATTCTTTGAGATCTTTGGCGGTAATTTTTAAAGCTAAGGCCGCCTGTTCTGATTTTTGAGCGTCTTTCCATAAAATGGCGGCACAGGCTTCAGGAGTAGCTACGGTATAAACGGAATTTTCTAACATTAAAACTCGATCGCCTACCCCAATACCTAAAGCTCCTCCGGATCCACCTTCCCCGATCACGGTACAAATAATAGGTACATCAAAATCGAACATTTGACGTAAATTATAGGCGATCGCTTCACCTTGTCCCAATTCTTCCGCCTCTCTACCCGCATAAGCTCCCGGAGTATCAATAAAGGTTAAAATGGGCATTCTAAACTGATTAGCGTGTTCCATTAATCTTAAAGCTTTACGATAGCCCCCCGGCGAAGCCATGCCAAAGTTACGCGCCACATTGTCCTTCGTATCTCGTCCTTTTTGATGACCCATCATCACAACGGGATGACCGCCCAAACGTGCCACCCCCCCCACCAAGGCGGGATCATCATAGCCGCAGCGATCGCCGTGTAATTCTAGCCATTCATCCGTCATCGCTTGAATATAATCTAAAGTAGAAGGTCTACGGGGATGACGAGCCAGTTGAAGACGTTGGGAGGGAGTTAAATTACTAAAAATTTCGTGGCGTAACTGTTCATATCTCGTTTTAAGTTGAGCCAGTTGCTCAGAAACATCCACATTATTTTCCGCCGCTAGTTCCCGAATTTGGTTAATTCTTGTTTCTAGTTCAATTAAGGGCTTTTCAAACTCTAATAAAAAAGTGCGTTGTTTTGGTTTGGTCATATCTTTAATTTTAATAGTCTAAAATTATAGTATTTTTACTTTAAATAGTGATATTATCATATGGGAATGCTAAATAGATTGTAGCAAACAAGGTTAACACTTTTGCTATTTGTTATTACTTATTGGTTTTCTTAACAAAGCTTTGCATCTGTTTTAACAATTAATTAATTAAAGCTTTAAGTTAATGGTATAATCAAAGGGAGTGTCATACCCATCCTTTTTTATTAATCAAATTTTTTAGATAGTTAGAACAATGATAAAGATTGAAATTATTGCTACTGAAGATAAGAAAAATAGCCCAGAATATAAAGGTGCTGAATATCTCAAAGAAATGTTTGAAAGAGATTTTAAACCTATAGAAAATGGAAGAATTATCATTCTTCCTAGTGTTTATTGTTATGGTCAAGAAGTTAAAGATATAGATATTGTTGTAATTGGAATTTTGGATAATGTATTTAGAAACATTAAAACTAAAGTAAAAATAAAAGATCAAAATAATAAATGGAAAACAGCAGATAATTACAATGATTATAATATTTTGGACTTTGGACAAAAAATTAGATTTAATGAAGCTCACATCAGACCGAAAAAATTAAAATAAGATATTTATATTAAGAGAAATTGAATATTGTCTAATAGCATAATGTCAAATAATAAACTTTCTTTCTCAACAAGTTTGTTCTATAGATTAGAATAAATAGATAGTTTATTATTCAAAATAATATGAAAATCAAAAATAAAAATTACCAAGAAGTTGAACAATTTATTCAAGGTCGTCAACGATTATATCAAAGTCTTGGTTTAAGAAAAGATGCCTTGATGAATTTACTCGATGCTCTTAGTAGTAATCAAGATGCTAAAACAGTCGTGGAATTAAGTTTAAATCCTCTATTTAAACATAAATACCAAAGTATTTATCGAGCAATTGCTGATTTTAATAAAGCGGGAAAAAAGAAATCACAAATCACAAATAAAGCCGAAATATCTAAGATTATTTTAGAGAGTATTCCTCAAAATAATCAGCGAAAGTTTCATCTATTTGGCATTGATGTAACCCCTAATTCACGCCAGTTTTCTCCTACTGTATCTGATAAAACGTTTATTCATCAACCTAACAGTATTAAAGGCAATAAACCCATCAATATTGGTCATGCTTATTCTTGGCTTTTTACTTACCTGAAAAAATATCTAATTGTGATGCTTCTTGGACAATTCCTTTATCAGTTCAACGAGTAAAAAGCGATGAAAAAGATGTTTCTGTTGCTCATAAACAGATTAATAAAGTTTTGACAGATTCATTATTATTTAAGATAATTCTATCAGTTATTGTCGTAGATTGTCTTTATAGTCAAAAAGATTTTATTGGCAAACAAGTTCTTAATCAAGATCGACTTGTTGTCACCAGAGTTAAAAGTAATCGTGTTTTTTTTCGTCCTTTTGTCAAAGATTCTTCTGAGTTAAAAAGTGGACATCCACGTTGGTATGGTGATAAATTTGATTTAAAAGATTCAACTTCTTGGCATCCCCCTGATGATTTAATTCAAACTAATTTTACTACGAAACGTGGTAAATTATTAAATGTCAAAATTAAGGGTTGGAATAATATGTTAATGAAGGGAACAAAGGAACATAAATTGCATGATTATCCCTTTACATTATTGGAAATTACTGTTACTGATCAAGAAGGTAATTCTATTTGGAAACCAATGTGGTTAATTGCCATTGGTAAACGCCGTAACGAATTAACTTTGCTTGAAATTTATCAATCTTATCGTCAACGTTTTGACTTGGAACACTTTTTTCGATTTGGCAAACAAAGATTATTAATGAACGACTATTTAACCTCTCATACAAGTTATGAAGAAAACTGGATGAACCTAATTTTAATTGCTTATATTCAATTGTGGAATGCAAGGAATTTAGCTGTTTGCTTACCCCGCCCTTGGGAGAAATATTTGCCTAATTTTCGTGAGAGTAAGATTACCCCAGTGCTGTTCAGAGAGACTTTTATAGAATTATTAGCACCATTGAGATCAATTCTAATTTTCCCAAACCCCGTGGTTATTCTTCTGGACGGAAAAAAGGTGAAATACAAGTGAAAAGACCACGTTATCAGGTTATAAAAAAGAATCAAAAATGTCAACAAAATAGCTAAATTGCTGTTAGAAACGACTGTTAATTAATCTTTTTTCCCCTAAAATTATTTTAGGTTAGTTTTACTTTGTCTATTTTTTTATCTTCTATTTTAACCTCTACCAATTTCTTTTTGTCCAAAGTCCAATGATTTAAGAAGAATGGTTGCATTAGCTCAAGTTGAAACAGGTATAGGGAAAAAAGCAATCAATATTAGAACTATACATAAATTTATTCGTGTTTTAATGATTGGTTTTGGTATTCTTAACGATAGAAATAAGGATGATTTTCTTGATAAATATGGTGAATTTAAGACAGAGTTAATTAATTATATTAAAAATGAATTAATTACTAAATCAGATATTCAAGATTTGATGAAAAGTCGTCATCATGAAGTAGTTTGGGATACCATATTAATTGATGAAGGTCAGGATTTTCCCGAAGATGAAAAAGAAATTTTATTTACTATTTTTGATCCAAAACAATTTATTATTGCGGATGGAGTTGATCAACTTATTAGAAGTCAGAAAAAACTTCACTGGACAAAAAATACTGATCATCATCAACCTATTATTTCAGAAAAAAGATCGTTAAGACAAGAACCTAACTTATGTAATTTTGTAAAAAAATATGCCGATCAAATAAAACTAAAATGGGATATTAAATCAGAAGGACAGTTATTGGGGGGTAGAGTTATTATTTTACCTATGTCAAAATATAATCAAGAATTTTATCATCAAATATTTAAAGAATGTAAAAAAGATGGAAATCAAGCTTATGAAATGTTATTTTTAGCGCCTCCAAGTTTAGTTTATAGAGAATACTATCCCTATACAAATCAAGAAATTAAAGAGAAAAGATACTTTAAATTAAGAGAAAAATGGTCTAAATGGGGTATTCAATTATGGGATGGTACAAATGAAAATACGAGAGATGATTACCCAAAACGTATTGATGAACATAGAGTTGTACAATATGATTCATGTCGAGGTTTAGAAGGTTGGACAACAGTTTGTCTTTGTATGGATCAATTTTTTGAACATAAATGTGATCCAAAATATAACCCTTTGCTTATGCCATCAGATAATGATCAATTAACATTAGGTTTATATAGTAAAGAAGAAAAACAAAAATTAGAGGAAAAAGAAAGAAGAAAAAATGCTTTTTTATGGACAATGATTCCTTTAACAAGAGCAATTGATACTTTAGTTATTACACTTGAAAATCCTCAATCAGAATATGCTTTAATTTTAAAAGAAGTTGCTGATCAATGTTCTGATTTTGTTGAGTGGATTGATTAAGATTAAGGAGTTTTAAGGATAACAACAATTAATCTAACAAAAAATAAATCAAATATTAATGAAATTTTTTCCTTGAAATTTATCAATAAAATTGGACAACCCTATTATAACAAGAATAGCTTTATCATTAAAAATATTAAAGTGGGCAAATTTAGTATTTTTAATTATAAAAATAATGATTAAAAATTAATTATTTGCCCAAGGTACAAACTTATATATTCTTATTATCTCATGGTGACAAATTCCTCGGCCGCACTGGGATGGATGCCCACTGTAGCATCAAAATCGGCTTTTTTCGCTCCCATTTTCACTGCGATCGCTACCCCTTGGATAATTTCGGCGGCGTGATCCCCCACCATGTGCGCCCCTAATACCTGATCTGTTTCAGAATGTACTACTAATTTCATCATAGTTTTATTTTCTTTTTCAGGTAAAACGTAGTACATCGGACGGAATTTAGTACGATAAATTTTAATTTGATCTCCGTATTTTTCTCTTGCTTGAGCTTCCGTTAAGCCCACTGTAGCCGCTTCAGGATTGGTGAAGACAGCACTGGGAACATTCTCATGGCTCATTATACGGGGTTTATTGCCAAACTCAGTATCTGCAAACGCTCGACCCTCATTAATGGCCACGGGAGTTAAATTGATGCGATCGGTGCAATCACCCACAGCGTAAATATTTTCCACCGAGGTGCGACTGTGCTGATCCACTACCACCACACCTTTTTCCACTTTTACCCCTACCGCCTCTAAATTTAAGCCGTTTAGCTTAGGTTTGCGCCCTAAGGCCGCTAAGGCCACAGCATCAGCCATCACCACATCTTCAGCCCCATCTAAGCTAATTTTAAAGCCTTCTGCCGTTTTTTCGATCGCTGTGGGTTGATGACCTTTTAAGAGTTTAATATGATGTTTTTCCATGCCTTCTTCAACTGTTAACCTTAAATCTTCATCAAAACCCCTTAAAATATGATCGGCTCGGAAAATTTGAGTCACTTCAGAGCCTAAACCCCTCATAATACAGGCAAATTCACAGGCGATAAAACCGCTACCCAAAATCACTACTTGCTTAGGCTGTTCAGGCAATTCAAACATTTGATCGGAGATTAAAGCGTGTTCAATTCCGGGAATAGAAGGTTTAGTAGGCTCACCACCCACAGCAATTAAAATTTTATCGGCGGTAACAGAGGTTTCTCCCACTTTCACCGTGTGAGTATCTACAAAACTGGCAAAACCTTGGAAAACTTCAACCTTAGAATTACTTAGCATCCTTTCATAGATGCCATTTAACCGTTTAACTTCATTATTAACGGCGGTAATCATTTTTGACCAGTCAAGAGTGCTTTGAACCTCACTCCAACCATAACCCACCGCTTCTCGGAATAATTCAGGAAAATGTGAGGCATAAACCATTAATTTTTTAGGAATACAACCTCGATTAACACAAGTTCCTCCTAAACTGCTAAACTCAGCAATACCAACTTTAGCGCCGTATTCCGCAGCCCTTCTGGCCGTGGCAATACCACCTGATCCCGCACCGATCACAAATAAATCAAAATCGTAACTCATGTTTAATCCTAATTAATTAATAAATTTTTTTTAGTTAATTTTAATCTTAGCAAATTTTTAGCTGAAAATTAATAGTAATAATTTTAAAGAGAAGATAAAGAACGGATTTCTTCAAGAGATAAACCCGTAGTATTACTAATAGTTTGCTCATCTAAAATTCCTAATAATTGACGAGCAATTTCTTTTGCTTTTTCTTCTTTGCCTTCAGCTAAACCTTCTTTTTTTGATTTGATCATAAATGCTTGTTGATCGAGAATAAATAATTCTCTTTTTTGCAAATCTTCTAATTCTTCTCTGCTTAAATTAGCACGACTGGCAATATTAAAAGCTTTATGAAATTCAGGAATTTCATCCATATTTTCAGGGATTATTTCGATATGATCAGCATTTTTCATAAAGTAAATCCACTTATCTGTTAAGGATTTAATTTGCTCAATTGTTGCCTTAAATTTAGGCAATTCAACAAAGATTAAATCTAAATGATTTTCAGGATAAATGAAATTTGCTTCCAACTCTTTAAAAGCAAAATGGTTAATAAATTTTTCCGTTTCAGGAAACATGATAAAATCCGTAATTGTTAAAGCAATTACAGGTTTTAATGCCCAATAACCTTGACCCGCATCTAATTGTAAAGAGTAAGCTTTAGAGGCATTATATAACACTCTTTTGCCAAAAGATTCTACATTTAAAACCTGCATTTCAATAATGACTAAAGAGCCATCTTTTAATTTTGCTTTAACATCAAGATAGGTGTCTTTTAAACCAATCACTTGAGGTATTTGATAGGGATCAAGTATTTCTAAATCCTCAATTGTTGATTCACCATTATAAATTAAAGCATTGAGAAAACTAATTAAAATATCTTTGCTATCAGGTGAACCAAAGATTTTTTTAAAAGCAAAATCTGTTTTTGGGCTGATAAATCGCATCTGATTGACCTACAACTAATTTGCTCATTAATTTTGATTAATTTATGATAACATAAATTATTGTTGATTGTTTGATCGCCAGTTAACTTGATCAATTTTATAATTCTATTATATCATAGATATTAATAATTAATTTTTGCAAAATTTTACTTTTATGACTTATACTCAAACAGCACAAGATCTTTTTCGTATAGCTTACGAAAATCGTTATACTTGGGATGAGAATTTTCCCGGATATACCGCCGATTTAAAATTAACTCAAGGGGAGGAAATTTACACCGGAAAAATTAAAGTTAAGGCTGATTTTTCCACAGAAGTAACGGGTATTGATGATGAAAAAATTACCGAAAGTGTCACATATCAATTAAAAGATATTGTTACCCATCGTCAAAGAAATTCTTTTGAAAAAACCCATGGGAAAAATAGCTTTTCTTTCGGAGAAAAAGATGAAACTGGAGCGATTGAAATTCTAGTTTCTGGTAATGCAATGGGATCAAAATATAAGGTTAGAGAAAAAGAAATTTGTCAAGTTTATCGAGTGATGGGTGCAATGGCTTTTTATATTAATACTCATTCAATTTTTGAGACAGAAGAAGGCTATGTTCCTATTACTTATGATGCGGTTTTTCTTGATGCTAAAACTCAAGAAGTAAAAGGGGAAAGAAAATTTCAAGAAGGTTATACAAAAATTGGTAATTATTATTTACCTTCGGTGCAAAAAATTGAATCTATTGATCAAAATCAAGAAAATATTACCACAATTTTTGAATTTTCTAATTTTGAATTAATGTAGTTTGATAACTTATTAAACTTTACTAAATATGGGGTGGTCAATCTAAATTATTGAGGAAATAAATAGTCATCAAAAATTTAAACATATTGCCCACCCTACTAAATTTAGTTGAGTTTTTTAGCCTAATTTTTAAAGCTTTTTATTGATAACGATTAATTTCTTGTTGTAGCCAAGAATCAACTTCTGTCCCATCTTTGCGCTTTAATTCTATATAAATATTAAAACTTAAATTAGTCTCAGGAATAGGTGATTGACGATGGAAAATTATTTCATAATCTTTAGGATCTTCTTTTCTTTCCCTCAGCCAGTCATTAACTTTTTCAATCGCAAAAAAAGATTGACCACTTTCAAACATTCTCGTGATCTGCATTTGTAAAGTATAAGGATTAAATTTAGCCATAATTTGTTATTTGTTAATTATTTATTCCGATTTTATCTAACACAGATTTAGTCGCAACAACATGACGATCTAAACCTAATGCTTCTGGTTTAATTCCTAATGCTAATGATATTAATTGAGGCAAATGTAACACAGGTAAATTTAATTTTTCACCCAATATTTTCTCTATTTCCGGTTGACGAGAATCTAAGTTTAAATGACATAATGGGCAGGGGGTTACTAAACAGTCAACCCCTGCGGCGATCGCACTTTTAAGATTATTTCCGGCCATCAAAAAAGCCTCTTTCGTGGCATAACTGGAAATAGGCCAACCACAACATTTAATTCTGCCCTCATATTCCACCGGAGTTGCCCCGATCGCACTAAAAACATTCTCCATCGAAGTGGGGGCAAAAGGATCATCAAAAGATAAATTTTTCTGCCCTCTCAATAAATAACAACCATAAAAAGCCCCACATTTCAAACCTTTTAAGGGTTTTGTTACCCTTTGGCGCAAATTTTCTAAACCGTAATCGGCCACTAACGCCCATAATAAATGTTTTACTTCCGTTGTCCCTTGATAAGGTGAACAATTCTCTTTTTTCAAGAAATTATTTACTTTTTCTAAGTATAAAGAGTCGTTAAGTTTCGCTTCTTTTAATCTTTCATCAACATGACCGATCACCCCTTGACAAGTACTACAGTGGGTTAAAAGCGGTAAATTTAAAGACTCAGCTAAAGCAATATTTCGAGCATTGACAGTATCCTCTAAAAGCTGTGAATCCTCTTTAAAAGTACCCGAACCACAACAGGAAGCCTTTTTCAGTTCAATTAATTCAATTCCTAAAGCCTTGGTTAAAGCCTCAGTAGACTGATAAAGTTCTCTGGCCGCACCTTGAGCCACACAGCCCGGAAAATAAGCATATTTGAGAGGTTGAGATAACATAATTAATGATAGTTAAAAGTCAATTAAAGGTTAATTTTGGGTAGGAGATTCAAGAAAAATAATCCTTCTTTGTTGAGGATCAACACGGGGATTCTGTTCTTGCATCACTTTTTTACTTTGGCGGGGATCAAAATTACGTCTAAAATTTTCCCTAAGTTGATTAACTCTTTGCTCAGTTTCTTCCACTTCAATATTAATTTCCTTTAACTTTGTTTGTTGAGAAAATTGATAAGGTAACAATTTAACTAAAGTAATCAAAGCCGAGGCAGATAACAAAATATTAACCACAATTTTAATCGTTAATTCTATGGCAACAACTCCATTAGAGTAACGCTGAGGCCTTGGCTGAGTTCGTTTTCGCCGTTTTGGTTTTCTTTGATCAGTAGGGGTTTCTAAACTTTTTTGCAGTGCATTCATAAGATTATCATATAATTCATTAGAAGATAAAAGATTGAAGTCTAATTGATAAAAATTTAATCATCAATTATTAATCTAAATTGTCATTCTAAAAAAAATTATTAATACAAATTTTCTAGTCCAAACATTTAGATAACTAAAGATAATTTACAACAAAATTTTAAATTTATCTGTATTTTTTCATCTTTTTTGTAGTTGCTCTGATCAATGGCAAGTTAATTATAGCACCTTGTTTTTATTTCAACCAAAAAAAACGGGGCTAAATTGACCGATTAAGTCAAAAAGCCCAATTAAAGTAAAACAAAAATACTCTTTTAATCAAAAATTGAGAGAGTAAAAATGATCTACTTATAAAGTTCTGTGCCTAAGCGTAAAGCCAAAACAGCAGGTACTAAAGCAAGTAATAACGCTACGATAACTTGACCGTTACTTAACATTGGTGTTAACTCCTGAATTAAAAAAAGTTTTATTCTTTAAGAATGCAATATTATGACATTTTATGACATAAATTGTTACAAGATTTAAAATTTGTTTTAACTAATACAAAAATATTACTTGGTAGAATTGCCATTTTTTAAACTATAAATATTAATATCATTTAGAAAATTTGTTACTTTATTTTACTTAATTATTCTATTAATTCTATAACATACAGGTGATCGCCTTGGGTGAGGCTAGACGATCGCCGACTTTTAGATATTTTCTGAAGATCAGTCCTAAGATCAGATAAGATGAATGTTTAAATATCAAAATAAAATCAAAGTTCTAGTTTCATTAACTAGATTTTTATAAGATTAGGAGTAAATTTAACATGAGCGAAGAAACTACCACCGAACCCAAATCAGAAGTTATGGCTTTATCTGTGCCGAGTGGGGGGCAAAAAACTACAACCATTAAATTAGCTAATCTGTTTGGCAATCGTCCGATCGAGGCTAGTAATCTGGTGGTTTTAAGCACTTTTGGCTTTAATCGTCCCATTTTAGCTAGTGACATGAAGGTCAGTAGTACAATTACTCTATCAGGTAATCGTCCCATCGCCGTAAGTCATCTCCAAATTAGTGAAACTTGCACTGTGATCGGTAATCGCCCTGTGGCTTCTAATGATATTGATGATAGTGCTATTTTAATGGGCTATCTTGATTAAATTAAACTAGCCCTCACCCCCTAACCCCTTCTCCCAAGAGGCGAGGGGGGATAAGGGGTGAGGGCAAAATTTAACAATTCAAATTTCCATTAGGATCTGTAACATTTAAGCAGATTTGTTTGATGTGAACTGCTAAGGTTATTAATTTAAAAATTTAGATCTATACATTATTACCGATGACTTCCAAGACAGCAACATTTAGAACAATCCGCCCTTTTGCCGCCTGTGCCATTCATGGCATCGCTTTTCATAACAATCTGCTTTATGCGATCGATGCGATCAATGGTTATTTATTGCAAATTGATCCCCTCACCGATCAGACTAAAATTATTAATAGTCAATCATGGTCAGAGTTTATCGGAGCAACGGGTTTGGCGATCGCTGATGAGATTTTATGGTTTACCACCGATGAGAGTGTTTATTATTGTGATCTAAAAGCAGAAAATTTTACCCCTCAACTATTTACCCGTTTATCAGATAACGCTAACGGGATCGCCGTTTATCAGTCTACAGTTTATGTGAGTTGTCATCGTAGAGGCTATATTTATATTTTTAATAAGGATACCCAAAGAGAAATTACCCATTTTTATGCCCCCGGCATCGGTATTGAAAATTTGACCGTTAGGGATGAGCAATTATGGGTATGTGATACCCTTGAACAAACGGTATATTGTTTAGATCGTGCCACCGGAGATAAAGTTTTCAGTGTTTTAACCCCCTTTCCTAACCCTTCTGGCTTAAGTTTTTATACGGATCCAGCAACGGGAAAAGAGGTTTTATATATAGCTTATGCTAATATTGACCCTTATATTAGAGATAATCCGAATATTGAGCCAAATCATGAGATTCAATACCGAGATCGCACCTTTATTCATCCCCTTTATTTTCATTATTATGAGCAGGAAAGATATGCCCTTTCTAATGGTTATTTAATCGAAATGTCTTATATAGAGGAACTTTCCCCCCTTGATCAAGTGGCATTGAATAATTTAGAATGGCGCATCGCTTTACCTGCTCAAACTCAACGTCAAAAAATCAGAGATATTCAGGCGATCGGGCTACCCTTTACGGAAGAAATACAAAACGGGCAAAGAGTTGCCGTCTTTAAGTTTGATCATCTTACTTCAAAAGATCGCCATGTGTTCGGCTGGAAAGCAATTTTAGAAGTTTGGGGAATTAAATATCAATTAACCCCTAAAGATTGTGAGACTTTACCATCAAATGATCCGGTTATGGATGAATTATTTAAAGTTCATTACCTCATGGATAATGATAATTTAGCTATGAATACCGATATTATTATGAGGGCGGCCTTAGATGCACCAGGCCGTGAAACGAATATTTTACGAAAAATGTATAGTATTCGCAATTATGTTTACGATCGCCTCTCCTACGGGATTAAACCTACCATTGATACACCGGATATAGCTCTGAAAAGGGGGGTGGGATCCTGTGGTGAATATTTAGGAGTATTATTAGCCCTTTCCCGTTTAAATGAAATTCCCTCCCGCACCGTTGGCCGTTATAAATGCCCCGCTCACCCCCATTCCAGAGAGGAGGAGTTGATCCCAGACTTTAATCATGTGTGGATGGAGTTTTATGTGCCGGGCTTCGGTTGGTTGCCGATGGAATCTAATCCTGATGATATTATGGAGGGTGGCCCCTATCCCACAAGGTTTTTTATGGGTTTAGCGTGGTATCATGCTGAAATGGGTAAGGGCATCGCTTTTGAAACTTTAAGTAGTGAGGGCAAACCCATTCCCAAAGAACAAGTCTCGATCGGTTCATTAGCAATTAATCATGTTCGGTTTAGAATTTTATCAGAACTTGAACCTGTTTAAATTTTAATACTTTAACGGGTAGCTGTGAATAATTAACTCGCAATGAAATTAATTTCATTGCTAACAAAACTCGTTCAATAAATTGAACTAAATTAATATTAAAATTGATTAATTTTTTTTAAAGTTTTAATATTTTAACGTCAAAAACAAGCTTAAAATTTGATAAGATCATTATATCAAAAATTCCCGACTTAGCTATTTATAATTAAATCTAAGGTGGGCAATCCCCAAAATAAATTTATGGTAATACTTTTAGCTTATTTTAGACATTGCCCACTCTACAATATTTAGATTTAATTAGATTTAACTATTCCCTATACCCTATTCCTTGACTATAAAAAATGACTGATATTTTAATAAAAAAAGTAAGATTAATTGATCCTTCCCATCACATTGATCAAGTTATTGATCTGTGTTTAAGTGATGGCAAAATTAAAGATTTTTCACCTCAATTAAATTTATCCGATTATAACCTGAAAATTATAGATGGTAATGGGTTAATTTTAGGTACTGGTTTAGTTGATCTTTATAGTCATAGTGGCGAAACCGGCCATGAGGAGCGGGAAACTCTTAATAGTCTAGCACAGGCGGCGATCGCCGGAGGTTATACCCGTTTAACCATTTTACCCGATACCTTACCTAATATAGATCATCCGGCTCAAGTGAGTTTATTAAGCAATAAAGCTCCTGAACTTCCTAAACTTTCCTTTTGGGGAAATATAAGTTTAGGAGGTAAATCAGAAAAAATGGTTGAATTAGTGGAATTGGCAGAGGCCGGTGTGATCGGCTTTACCGATCATACTGGCCTTAAAAATTTACCCATGTTGAGACGGGTTTTAGAATATGTCCAACCTTTAAATAAGCCTGTGATGCTTAAGCCTATTGATCCAGCTTTTCAGGGCAATGGAGTCATGAGGGAAGGGGCGACTTCTTTGCGTTTTGGTCTTCCGAGTGTTCCTGAGTTTTGTGAGACTATTGCCATTAATACTATTTGTGAGTTAGTCAAAGAGTTTTCTACCCCCGTTCATTTGATGAATCTTTCTACAAAAAAAGGAGTAGAATTACTTTCACAAGCTAAAGCCCAAAATTTACCCATTACCGCCAGTGTTTCATGGATGCACTTAATTTTAAATACTGAGGATTTGATTAATTATAATCCTAATTTACGCTTAAATCCCCCTTTAGGTAATCCTTGGGATCAGGAGGCTTTAAAGGAAGGGCTAAAAACAGGGGTAATAGATGCGATCGCCGTTGATCATACCCCTTATACCTACGAAGAAAAAACGGTGGCTTTTGGGGAAGCCCCTTGTGGCGCGATCGGGCTAGAATTAATTTTACCTTTATTATGGTCAAAATTAGTCGAAACTGGTGAATTTTCGCCTTTAGAATTATGGCAAAAAATGAGTTATAATCCGGCTATTTTATTACAACAAAAACCTCCTAGAATTAGAATAGGAGAAAAAGCCGAATTAGTGTTATTTGATCCCCAAAAAACTTGGCTAGTCAATCAAGAAAATTTACAATCAATTTCCCATAATACCTATTGGTTAAATCAAGAAATTAAGGGAAAAGTTATACCATTAAATTATTAGTAATATATTACTTTTTGAAATTAATAATAAGTAACAAAAACTATGTATAAAGTAGGCGGTAGTTTAGAGTATAATGCTCCCTGTTATGTTGAAAGAAAAGCCGATCATCAGTTATATGAATCCTTAAAAAAAGGTGATTTTTGTTATGTTTTAAATTGCCGTCAAATTGGTAAATCTTCTTTATTAGTTAAAACAAAACATCACTTAGAAACTGAAGGTTTTAAATGTGCTTCTGTTGATATTACCAGTTTAGGTAGTGAAAATATTACTCCTTCTCAATGGTATAAAGGCATTATTACTCAATTGTGGAGAAGTTTTAATTTATTAACTAAAGTTAATTTAAAACAGTGGTTTCAAGATCAGGAAAATTTATCACCAATTCAACTATTACATTTATTTATTACTACTATTTTATTTACCCAATTTAAACAAGAAAAAATAATTATTTTCATAGATGAAATAGATAGTATTTTATCTTTACCTTTTTCTATTAATGATTTTTTTGCTTTTATTCGTTTTTGTTATAATCAAAGAAGTATTGACTCTGAATATAATAAAATTACTTTTGCTATTTTTGGGGTGGCTACTCCTAGCGATCTAATTCAAGATAAAAAAAGAACTCCTTTTAATATTGGTAAACCCATAGAATTAGAAGGTTTTACTTTCCAAGAAATTGAACCTTTAACTCAAGGTATAAATTTAAAAAATAGGGAAAAATTAATTCAAGAAATTTTAAAATGGACAAATGGACAACCATTTTTAACCCAAAAAATTTGTAAATTATTAGTGGAAAATATCCAAGATAATTTAATCGTTTCACCAATTAATGAGGCTTTTTATATTGAAAATTTGATCAGAACAAACATTATTGATAAATGGCAATTCCATGACGAACCGGAACATTTAAAAACAATTCGAGATCGAATTTACCGTAATGAAGTAAAAGCCGGAAAATTATTAGAAATTTATCAAAATATTTTAGAAAAAGGCAGTATTAAATATGATAATACTAGGGATTGGACTTTGGACAAAAAATTAGATTTAATGAAGCTCACATCAGACCGAAAAAATTAAAATAAGATATTTATATTAAGAGAAATTGAATATTGTCTAATAGCATAATGTCAAATAATAAACTTTCTTTCTCAACAAGTTTGTTCTATAGATTAGAATAAATAGATAGTTTATTATTCAAAATAATATGAAAATCAAAAATAAAAATTACCAAGAAGTTGAACAATTTATTCAAGGTCGTCAACGATTATATCAAAGTCTTGGTTTAAGAAAAGATGCCTTGATGAATTTACTCGATGCTCTTAGTAGTAATCAAGATGCTAAAACAGTCGTGGAATTAAGTTTAAATCCTCTATTTAAACATAAATACCAAAGTATTTATCGAGCAATTGCTGATTTTAATAAAGCGGGAAAAAAGAAATCACAAATCACAAATAAAGCCGAAATATCTAAGATTATTTTAGAGAGTATTCCTCAAAATAATCAGCGAAAGTTTCATCTATTTGGCATTGATGTAACCCCTAATTCACGCCAGTTTTCTCCTACTGTATCTGATAAAACGTTTATTCATCAACCTAACAGTATTAAAGGCAATAAACCCATCAATATTGGTCATGCTTATTCTTGGCTTTTTACTTACCTGAAAAAATATCTAATTGTGATGCTTCTTGGACAATTCCTTTATCAGTTCAACGAGTAAAAAGCGATGAAAAAGATGTTTCTGTTGCTCATAAACAGATTAATAAAGTTTTGACAGATTCATTATTATTTAAGATAATTCTATCAGTTATTGTCGTAGATTGTCTTTATAGTCAAAAAGATTTTATTGGCAAACAAGTTCTTAATCAAGATCGACTTGTTGTCACCAGAGTTAAAAGTAATCGTGTTTTTTTTCGTCCTTTTGTCAAAGATTCTTCTGAGTTAAAAAGTGGACATCCACGTTGGTATGGTGATAAATTTGATTTAAAAGATTCAACTTCTTGGCATCCCCCTGATGATTTAATTCAAACTAATTTTACTACGAAACGTGGTAAATTATTAAATGTCAAAATTAAGGGTTGGAATAATATGTTAATGAAGGGAACAAAGGAACATAAATTGCATGATTATCCCTTTACATTATTGGAAATTACTGTTACTGATCAAGAAGGTAATTCTATTTGGAAACCAATGTGGTTAATTGCCATTGGTAAACGCCGTAACGAATTAACTTTGCTTGAAATTTATCAATCTTATCGTCAACGTTTTGACTTGGAACACTTTTTCGATTTGGCAAACAAAGATTATTAATGAACGACTATTTAACCTCTCATACAAGTTATGAAGAAAACTGGATGAACCTAATTTTAATTGCTTATATTCAATTGTGGAATGCAAGGAATTTAGCTGTTTGCTTACCCCGCCCTTGGGAGAAATATTTGCCTAATTTTCGTGAGAGTAAGATTACCCCAGTGCTGGTTCAGAGAGACTTTTATAGAATTATTAGCACCATTGAGATCAATTCTAATTTTCCCAAACCCCGTGGTTATTCTTCTGGACGGAAAAAGGTGAAATACAAGTGAAAAGACCACGTTATCAGGTTATAAAAAAGAATCAAAAATGTCAACAAAATAGCTAAATTGCTGTTAGAAACGACTGTTAATTAATCTTTTTTCCCCTAAAATTATTTTAGGTTAGTTTTACTTTGTCTATTTTTTTATCTTCTATTTTAACCTCTACCAATTTCTTTTTGTCCAAAGTCCAATAATTTATAAAAGCGTTTTTAGTCCCAATGGTAAATTTATTGCTACGGCAAGTAACGATTATACGGTAAAAATTTGGGATCAAAATTTAAGTTTAGTTCACACTTTAGATCATAAAAAATATACGCCAGACTCGGTAATATTTAGTCCTGATAGTAAATTAATTGCCACTATTTCTTCACAACCCGCTATTTTATTATGGCAAGTTGATGGGAAATTATTAAAAAGTTTTACTAATCATGGATATAAAATTTGGAGCTGGGGTTTAGATTTCAGTTCTGATGGGACTTTTATTGCTACCTGTAGTGAGGATCATACGGCTAAACTTTGGTTTTTAAATAACGATCAAATTGTTAATTTAATCGGACATCAAGGCATAGTTGATGAGCTATCAATTAGTCCTGATAGTGAAATGATTGCAACCGCAAGTTGGGATCGCACGATTAAAATTTGGAATCGAAAAGGGAAATTATTAAAAACATTAAATGGCCATAATGGTGCTGTTAGAAGTGTGGCCTTTAGTCCTGATGGAAAATGGTTAGCTTCTTCGGGTGATGATCAATCAATTATTATTTGGAATTTAGAAAAAGTTTTAAAGTTAAATGAATTAGATTATGCTTGTGAATTGGTTAAAGATTATTTACAAAATAATTTAGAATTGGAGTCACAAAATAGGTACTTATGTAATAAATAATTATCAATTGACAATTATCAATTGACAATTAATAATATTGACAATTGATAATTAGTTAATTAGGTTTATGGTTCGACTCCCCTGATCAACCAAACTCCTTTTTTCTTAATCAGAAAAAAATTTTCACTTAAGGTCTAGCCTCAAGACAATTTTGCATCGCATTTTCAATAGATACTGGGAATACCTCTCTTTCTTGAGCATAATAATTACTATTACTTAAGCCCGTTACACATTGACTAAAAGTTAAGGGCAGTAAACTACGGCGACAATAATCTAAAATCAGATTAGGTTGTAAATTTTGGGTTTGGCGATCGCCGTTAGTTTCTCGGTGAATATCTCCGGCACACTGAGCCAATTCTAGGGGTCTACGGGAACGCAAACAGCCCTCTAAAGCCTCATTACCTGAAAGTTGGGTAACATAATTAATTCTAGCTACACAAAGGGATAACTCATCGGGATCGAGACTTTCCCCACAAGCATTAGCGGATTTTTGGGGGTCAATACCTGTTTTTTGTAAGCGAATTGAACAGAGGGTAAAATCATTCCATTCTGCTTTTACAGGGGAATTAAAACAGAATAGGTTAAAAGCAGGATAAAGAGCGATCGAGCTAAAAGTTAAAAATTTTTTTAAATTGATCATGATTTAGGTATAAGTTATGATTTAACAATAATAATCATAAATATTTTACATTCTTAATTGAATAGTAGCAAAAAAAGTTAACGGTTAGTTTTATGATTGATTATTAATGATTGACAAAAAAACAGAGATTATTTTGTCAAAAAAATAATTACACACAACCTATTTTTTATTGTTATAATCAAGTAATTAAAGCAAAAAAATAAAGCTTATGGTCACACAAATTAAACCGATAATTTATCCAGAAAGTGATGGACAACCGATGGCTGATAATACTTTACAATATCGCTGGATTGTCACAATTCAAGGTGGAATTGACGCAATTTTTAAAGATAATCCTAATGTTTTTGTAGCGGGAGATTTACTTTGGTATCCGGTAGAGGGAAATAATAAAATTAGAGTAGCACCGGATATTTTAGTAGCATTTGATCGCCCTAAAGGTGAGAGAGGATCCTATCTACAATGGAGAGAAAATAATATTGCTCCCCATGTAGTTTTTGAAATATTATCCCCCGGAAATACCCTAACAGAAATGGCGAAAAAATGGCAATTTTATAACCATTATGGGGTAGAAGAATATTATCTTTATGATCCAGATAAAAGAGATTTTAGCGGTTGGATTCGTCAAGATCAAAGTCAAGATTTAAAAGTAATTGAAAATATTGATCAATGGATCAGCCCCCGCTTAAAAATCAAATTTATTTTAGGGGAAGATGAATTAGAAATTTATCGCCCTAATGGGGAAAAATTTGTTAGTTTTGTGGAGTTAGATCGGCAAAAACAACTAGCAGAAGAAAAAGCTTTACGTTTAGCTGAAAAATTAAAAGAATTGGGAATTAATCCCGATGAAATTTAATTAGTATTGATTAATTAATCAATCAAAAATCGGAGATTTTTTTTACTAATTTTTTTCCTAAAATCAATTAAAATCCCCGATTTTTAAATTAATTAATATTAATTAATATTGAGTCACATTTGGATCCACTTCTTTACTCCAAGCAGTAATACCGCCTTTAACATTCGTTCCCTCAATACCCGCTTGTTTAAGAATTTGTAAGGCTTTGGCGGATCTACCACCCATTTTACAATGGGCAATTAATTGACGACCTTGCAATAAATCCCTAATTTTTTCGATGCCATCACCATTTTCAATATCGGGTAAAGGTACTAATACCGCACCTTCAATCCTCGCAATATCGTGTTCATTGGGATTACGCACATCAATTAAGAGGAAATCTACCTGATCACTATCCATTAACTCTTTTAACTCAGTAACGGTGATTTCGGGCAATTCTTGCTGTTCCTTGGCTTCTTGGGCTTTAGCTTGGGGAATGCCACAAAACTCCTGATAATCAATTAATTTTTCAATTACCGGACGCTCAGGATTGGGGCGTAATTTTAACTCTCTAAACTTCATATCCCAAGCATTATAGAGCAATAAACGCCCACTGAGGGTATTAGGCGCACCTAAGATAATTTTAATGGTTTCAGTGGCTTGAATTGTGCCAATAATCCCCGGAAGTACCCCTAAAACCCCTCCTTCTGCACAGGAAGGCACCATCCCCGGCGGTGGTGGTTCGGGATAAAGATCTCGGTAGTTAGGCCCACCTTCATAATTAAACACCGTTGCTTGTCCTTCAAAACGGAAAATAGACCCATAAACATTAGGCTTATTTAAGAGGACACAAGCATCATTTGTGAGGTAACGGGTAGGAAAATTATCTGTTCCATCAATTACCACATCATAAGGACGGATAATATCAAGAGCATTTTCCGAGGAGATTTGGGTATTATAGAGATCAACCTCACAAAAAGGATTAATTTCTAAAATACGATCTTTGGCCGACTCAATTTTAGGCTTACCTACCCAAGAAGTGCCGTGAATAATTTGACGTTGTAAGTTAGAATGATCCACCACATCAAAGTCAACGATACCAATGCGGCCGATCCCAGCCGCCGCCAAATATAAAAGCAAAGGGGATCCTAGTCCACCTGTACCAATACAAAGCACACTAGCGGCCTTGAGTTTTTTCTGCCCTTCTACGCCCACTTCTGGCAAGATGATATGACGAGCATAACGGGCGTAGTCGTCTTTACTTAGATTTATTTCCTCTAAATTAGGATTTAACATAATGATTTAAGGTAATTTGATTCAATTTGAATGAATCTTTAAATAATCAGAATATTTTAATCTCAAACAGGTAAAATTAACATTTTTTCCTGTTGAAATTGATCAGTTTCATCCAGACTCCAAGATTTTACTTCCTTAATTTGTTGCCGTGCTAGACTGACTATTAGATAAGAATAGTTTGGCCAAGCGATCGAGCGATCAAATTCTGAAGGAATAGCAAGATAATCAGGATGGGAGTGATAAAATCCTATGATAGCAAATTCTTGATCTCTTGCGTATTTTTGAGCTTTAAATAAAATTTTTGGAGCGATCGAAAAGCGATTTTTTTTACTAAGATTTGGCTGATTATTGTGGGAAAATAAGTTAAAAGTTTCTGGATCATTACCCCAATTATTTTCTGTTTCCCAAATTTTTATTACTATTTTTTCCTGCGGTTGATTATCTATTTTTCCAAATAAAATACCACAACATTCTTCAGGATAAATTGTTAAAGCATGATCATAAATTTGTTTAATTTGTACTTCTTTAAAAATAATCATCACTTGTTAATTATTAGATAGTTTTTTGATTTAAAAATTTACTTAAACCTTTTAGTAACGGGGTGTTTTCACGATTAAATAGGAAATCTTTTTAACATTTTAATAGCTGTTTTGGCATTTTCAGCTAAGACGGGGGAGATTTTAGGAACTTGGGGAATTTGCCATAAAACATCAATAGTTCGGCGCAAAATTCTGACAATATCACCCTCATCTAAATTAGTATTTTGACATAATTCAAACCAGTCCACACCTAAAGCCCATTGTTCCACTAAACCAACAAATTCTAACTCTAATAATACTAACATTTCTACTTCATTATTTAACTGAGTTTTAAACAGTTGTTTTCTAATTTTTTGTAAAGGTTGAACCACCTCCCAAACAGTGGGAGAAACTTGATAATTTGTCCAAATATCAGAGCGTAAAGGTTCAGTAATAAACGCACTGATCGCCCCTGCTAAATGATGGGGAGGTAAGTCGTCTAAAGAGCCTGACAAGAGGATTAAACCTAACCATAATTCATTTTCTCCCCTGATAGTTGCCGCCGCTTCTCCTAAAGGAGTGGGGGTATATTCATCTAATGCTTGAAATTCCCTTAAAACTTTAATTAAATTGAGAAAATCTTGCCAATAATATGACCCATGAGTTTTATGTTGTTGTAATAATCTTTGACTGCGATAAAGATTTTTCTTTAACTCTAAACGGTGTTTATGACGTTTAATCAAATGGCTAGTATTTTTCCATTTTGTTAAGGGGTGATTTTTAATTTTTTCCTGTATAATATCGACTTTTGTTTGTTGTTCAATAATCTCAAAAGGGGGTTCAATTTTGATTGATTTTAATTTAATTTGTTCACAAATTGGCTTAAATTCTGCTTCAATTTTTTTATTTTTACCTAATCTCATTATTTCTAAATTAGGTAAGGGTAAATCTTTCAATTCTGTGGCTTCTAATTGAGCTAAATTAAGATTAGCCACATCGCCATGAGTTATTAAATACCAATAACGATCTTCCCCCAAACATAAAAAATCATCGGCTTTTCCTGAGCCTTTAATTTTATCAACTAATACCGCCCTCACAGGCTCGGCTACTTTTAAATGTTTACCTTTTAAATGCAAAATTTGTCCGATGGGAACTTCAAATAAAAAGGGAGCAATTTCTTTTTTAATTGTTTCTTCACTTTGTTGTTTTAAGATTTTTAATAAGCGTTTTTCTTCCTTCAAACTTTCATTTAATTTTTCATAACTTTGAAAATGTTTTTCATCAATTTCTGCCAATTCTATATCTAATTGGGCTAATTCCTTCATTAATTCTGTAATTGCTTCCTGTTCGGGAATTAATCTTAATTGCGCTAAATATTCAGCAAAACTTCTCTCTAATAACTCTTTAGCCTCAGATAAACCATGTTTTTGTAACAGATTTAAAACCATTCCATAAGAAGGAGTAAAGTAACTTTTCAGAGGCTCAGTTTCTTTAGTTGCTAAAAAAGCGGCCTCTTTTGCCCCTTCGTAGGGTGTATCCACTGTCACCACATAACCAACTTGATCTAAGCCCCGTCTTCCGGCACGGCCAGCGATCTGTAAAAATTCCGCCACCGTTAACATTCGATGGCCGTCATCACTGCGTTTTTTCAGAGCAGAAATAACCGTTGTGCGTGCGGGCATATTAATTCCGGCCGCAAGGGTAGCCGTAGCAAAAACCACCTTAATTAAACCTGCTTCAAATAATCTTTCTACTAATTCTTTCCATGCGGGTAAAATCCCCGCATGATGGGCGGCGATCCCCCTTGTTAATGGTTCTAAATGACCATTTCTCACCCCTTGAGCGTTACCATCTAAATAACTAAATAAATCTGATTTTATTTCAGGAAAACGGTATAAAAACTCTGCTAATTCATAATCGGAATTTTTATTTTGAGCAAAAAAGTTTCTTAATTTTTCTTGACATTGGGGATAATTAGCCACAAAATTAAGTAAATTTTCTTGTAAATCAGGGTTATTTTCTAATAAAAATTTTAACAATATTAATTGTAATTGTGCTTCTTCCTCTGATGTGACTAAATTCATGCGGCGCACCTGATCAACGGCTTGATCGCAGCCTTTGCGACTGAAAATAACGTAAATAGCCGGAAGCATTTTAGCTTCTTGAAGTTGACTCACAATTTGGGGTAAACTGGGGTAATCTGCCCATTTGGTAAAGCGATCGCCCCGTTTTTTGGGGGGATTTTTATTAGTTTTTGATTTTAAATTAGAATTGATGGCATTTTTCTTATTATTTAAAAGGGGATATAAACCTTTTTTATTACTGAAATAAAATTCTAAGGGAACGGGGCGATGATCGGAATTAATTAACTGACAATTTTGAATGGGAAAATCGCAATTTTTCTGGGCGGCTTTTCTAGTTTGATTGATCCAATCTGTAAATTCTTGCGCATTACCAATAGTAGCTGAAAGGGCGACTAACTGGATTGAAGGAGGACAGTAAATAATCGCTTCTTCCCAAACAGTTCCCCTTTTTCCATCACTAATATAATGACATTCATCTAATATTACGGTTGCCACATTTTCCACCGAAGTTCCTACTTCACCAATGGTAGTTTCGTATAACATATTTCGGAAAATTTCGGTGGTCATAACGATAATAGAAGCGCTAGGATTGATTACTATATCTCCGGTAATTAATCCTACTGTACCTTGATATAAACCCGTAGAAAACTTTTCTTGAAAGTCTCTAAACTTCTGATTGGAAAGGGCTTTGAGGGGTGTTGTATAGAAAAGTCTGCGGCCTTGGGCTAAAGCCCGATAGATCGCATATTCACCAATGAGCGTTTTTCCCGATCCCGTTGGCGCACAGACTACCACCGACTGCTCCTGATCCAATGCTTCGATCGCTTGTAGCTGAAAATCATCTAATGCAAAAGGAAAGAGTTGTTTTAAATCTAAATTAGGTTTCACCGACTTTGTTAATTTTTTCACCCAGAGTTACTTTCATTTATTGATGAGAGTTTGATTATAGCATAATTAAATATTTTTGTCATTGGTTCTTGGTTATTTATGATTGGTTATTTGTTTTTAGTCAAAAAAAATGGTATATACTTAGTAAGTAATAAATGGTAAAAATGAATAATGAACGATGAATGATCAACCATAAAAATTACAGAATAACCAATAACTAATAACGAATAACGAATAACTAAGAACAAATAATTAATAACAATTATGGAAAAACAAATTATTATTTATGATACTACCTTAAGAGATGGCGCTCAAAGAGAAGGTTTATCTTTATCTTTAGATGATAAATTGAAAATTACTCATTTATTGGATCAAATGGGTGTACCTTTTATTGAAGGGGGCTGGCCGGGAGCTAATCCTAAAGACGGACAATTTTTCGCTAAAATTAAAGAATATCCTCTTCAACAAGCAGAAATAGTTGCTTTTTGTTCGACTCGCCGCCCCCATCAAAAAGCCTCAGCGGATCCCCTTTTAAAAGCAATTTTAGAGGCTCAAACTAACTGGGTAACAATTTTTGGTAAGTCATGGGATCTTCATGTGACAACGGGTTTAAAAACTACCCTTGAGGAAAATTTAGCCATGATCTGCGATACCATTGAATACTTGAGAAGTCACGGTAAACGGGTGATCTACGATGCGGAACATTGGTTTGATGGTTATAAGGCCAATCCTGATTATGCTCTGAAAACTCTTAAAGCGGCGATTAATGCGGGAGCGCAATGGTTAGTTTTTTGTGATACCAACGGGGGAACGCTACCCCATGAAATTAGTCAAATTATTCAAGAAGTAATTACAGGTTTAAATCTTAATTTAAAGGGTAATGATGCTGTAAAATTAGGGATACATCCTCATAATGATGGGGGGGTAGCCGTAGCCAATGCGATCGCCTCGGTAATGGAAGGGGTAACGATGGTACAGGGTACGATCAACGGCTATGGGGAAAGATGTGGCAATGGGAATTTATGCACGATTATCCCCAATTTACAACTAAAATTAGGATACCACTGTTTGAGCGCCACCCAACTACAACAATTAACCCCCATCAGCCGTTTAATTAGTGAAATTGCCAATTTAGCACCGGATGATCATGCTCCTTTTATCGGGCGATCGGCTTTTGCTCACAAAGGTGGGATTCATGTATCAGCAGTACAGAAAAATCCCCTCACCTACGAACATATTGATCCCCAAATTATAGGCAATGAAAGGAAAATCGTCATTTCGGATCAATCTGGCTTAAGTAATGTGCTATCAAAAGCGCAAAGTTTTGGCATTGACTTAAATAAGGATAATCCCACTTGTCGCACCATTTTGGAACAGTTGAAAGAGTTGGAAAATGAGGGCTATCAGTTTGAGGCGGCGGAGGCTAGTTTTGAACTGTTGATGAGATCATCCGTAGGCTGTCGTCATGAAATGTTTACGGTTAAAGGTTTTCAGGTACATTGTAATTTATTTAAGGGGGTAAATACGCCCTATAGTAACGCTTTAGCTACGATTAAAGTTAATGTCAACGGCCAAGACTTGTTAGAAGTAGCGGAGGGAAATGGGCCGGTTTCCGCCTTGGATCAGGCTTTACGCAAGGCTTTAATTAATTTTTATCCTCAGATTGGGCATTTTCATTTAACCGATTATAAAGTGAGGATTTTAGATGAAAAAGAGGGAACTTCAGCAAAAACGAGGGTATTAGTCGAATCAAGTGATGGAATTAAACGGTGGACAACGGTAGGAGTTTCTACTAATATTATTGAGGCTTCCTACGAAGCTATTGTAGAAGCGATCGAATATGGGTTATTATTTGAGGCTGATCAAAAAATTCCTTGTGAAATTAAATTGTAATTAAATGTAAGGTGGGTAATGCCGAAAATAAATTAATGATAATTCTTTTAAGTTATTAATAGGTATTGCCCACCCTACAATTATTTATATTGATTAAACTTAACTAATTATGTGAATATTGAAATAAAAATTACAATTATAATTGAGGTACAATTTTAATATTATCTTTAAAATACCATGAGCGAATTAGAACAAAATAAAAAAATTAATCAACTTAAAAGACAAATGCTTAATGCGATGGAACGCATTAAAACTTTAGAAATGGATATTGAACCTGACGGTAGAATTAGTCAAGCATTTTCTGTTTTATCAGATCATGTAGATGAACAATTTGACGTAATTAATAAGCGTTTAAATGGTTTTGAAACTCGATTTGATCGCATTGAACATCAAATTTCGCAAATGAATAGTAAAATGGAAGTGATACTTCAATATTTAACAGGTATTGATGATTTACCTGAAGAATAATTAATGATTATAACCTAAAAGTCGGGGATTTAACAAATCCCTAACTTTTGAATTTTCAAATTATTAATAATTCTACAAATTTAACCAATTAAAAATAATTTCTGGTGTTAATTCTAATTCAATTCCTGTTAAAATAGGTAAGATACTATTACCTTGATATAATTCAATTTTTTGATCAGAAAATATAGTTAAAATTGTTTCGTCAGAGGGGTTAATTAACCAACCTAATTCTATACCTTGACGGGAACAATGTAATAATTTTTCTAATACTTTGCTATAATTTTGTTCAGGTGATAAAATCTCAATTGACCAGTCAGGATAACGATCAAATTGATCAGCTATTTTACCATCATTATCCCTTGGTAAATTTTGCCAACGAATCACAGCAATATCTGGTACAATGGAGCGATCGCCACAGTTACAACGCAATTCAGGTAAAGCATAAGCTAACTTTTTGCTTTTAGTTTGTTGATTAATAGCGGATGCTAGTTCAATTTGTAAAATACTATGTTTTCCTTTAGGCATAGGTTTTTGAGTAATTTTTCCATTAATAAATTCTGATGCTGGTTCAGTTTCAGGAAGTTTAAGGAAATCTTCCAAAGTCAAAGTTTTTGGTTTTTCGATCGTTACTACCATAAGCTTAATTTTGATAGTGTAATATTTAATTTTTAGTTTAACATATTAATTAAAATTTCTGGCTCTTTTCAAATTATTTTTGAAGAAATTACTCTCAAAAAATTAATCTAAAAACTAGGTTTTTAGGATGAAGAATTAAAGAAATATTTAGCAAAATATCAACTTATAATGTTTCATTAAGGCTGAAGCCTTATGCTAGAAAAACAAAGCCTGTCTGCACAGGCTAGATGAAACCTGCGAAGGCCGGTTTCATCTAGCAAAGGGTTTTAACCCTTTGCCTCCGGACTTTTTTCTATTGATTTTCAAGATTAGTTAAAATTTCCTGATCTAAAGAAAAATCAACTTCTTTTTGATCCTTTCCTAATGCTAAATAATCATTATTAAATGACTCTTTTAAACCGGAAATTAAATCATATTTTGGTTGCCAATTTAATTCTTTAATTGCTTTATTTATATCGGCAAAAAAGTGTTGATTTCTGATAGGAAAAGCCTTTCTTTTCCCAAAATTAAACGCTTTTGGATTATAATGTACAATCTTAATTTCATTGGGATCAAGCCCGATCGCCTCGGCACAGGCTTTCGCTAAACCATTAAAAGTTACATAGCGATCGCCAGAAATATTGTAAATTTGACCAATAGCGGTTTTATTTCCTAATACTTTCACCATCGCCTCCGCTAGATCATCTACATGACCTAATTGGGTAATATATGTACCATTTGAAGGAATTAAAATCGGATGATTACGAGTTAAACGGTCAAAAAACCATGATTCTAACGGATTATAATTACCCGATCCATAGATATAAACGGGACGAATTGAGGTATAAGGAACTCCCATTGACTCTAAATAAGCCTCTGTTTCATACTTACCTTTATGACGGCTTTTGGGATCAACCTGATCACCCTCTTTGTGAGGCATTTGATCAGAGGATAAATAGACTCCTGCCGAACTCACATAAACAAAATGCTCTACTTGATCTTTAAATAATTCTACTAAAGGCTTAGTATCCTCTAATTCCCTACCATTATTATCAAAAATAGCGTCAAATTTTTGGCCGGCTAATTTCTCTTTTAATTGACTAGCATCGGTGCGATCGCCGTGAATTTGAGTAACACCAGCCACAGGTGCGGGTTTATTTCCACGATTAAATAATACCACTTCATGCCCCTGTTGTACTAATAATTTAGTTAAAGACACCCCGATAAAACGAGTGCCTCCCATGATTAAAATTCGCATCTTTTTCATTATCCTGATTAAGAAAAATTATTATTATTTTCTTACTATCATAAATGGAAACGAGGCATTAAAAATAATAAATTGATCAACTTTTCAAGTATAATTAATTTTAGTATTTATTATCATATTTTTATTGTTAATTTCTATGACTGAAACAACTCAATCTTTTGTTACTCAAATATCCCCTGATCAAGCCCAAGAAATTATGCGATCGTTGTTACATAAAGAAGGTAATTGGACAGATTGGGGGAAAAACTGTCAAATTTTACAGAAAAATGGCTATAATCCTCAAGATATTTTTGAACAAACAGGCTTTCAAACTAGCCAACAAAATCTGATTATAGTCGCTTTTAATGTTTATCAAAGTTTAATTAATGAAAATGCTTCAGAGGAATTATTAAATTATTATGTAGGGCCTCGCAGTGATGTTTTATATGAATTAAGAGTATTAAATCAAAAACAACGATTAGAAGCGGCTCAAGTGGCTTATGAAAAAAAATTAGAAGCAGATGAGGCTCACAATTTAGCGAAAGCAGTACAGGAAATTAATCGTATTTCCCAACTTCCCCCCGAATTTACCCGTCATGCCGGAGACGCTATGGCTTATCTAGCATGGAAAAGAGCCAAAAATAAACGAGATCTGCAAGAAAGAACTCGTTTAATTGTACAGGGTTTAAAATATGCCTATTCTCATGGTGCAAGAGAGGCAATTGAGAAATTATTAAGTGATATTTCCGTAACTCCTAAAGTTAATGCTCCGTTATTACCTACCTATCGTTTAGAATCTGAAGAAGAATTACCTCGCATTGTGCCAGTAGCGGGTAAATTTCCCATTAATAAAGAGACGTTTTTAGAAACCCCTAGTTTAGAGGCTGAAGAACCTTTTAGAGTTGCTAAAACTCCGGCTAATCTGAGTATTGTTCCCATTCCGGGGTGGCAGTCAGTGTTAAAAGCAGGGGATCCCGTGGCCATTTTGATGCAAAGTGATCAACTTCCCGTTACGATGTCAGGGAAAGTAGAGGAAGTTTTATTATTAGTTGATCGTAGTATTCAAGAATGGAATATTAATGCTTATTTTTTAATTGAAACTGATGGTAATTTACAAATAAAATGGTTTGAAAATCAACCAGATGGTCAAATTTTTGGGCAAATAGTTTTAGTGTTACGTCCGAAAAAAATCCTTGATGAAAATAATATTCTTGAGCCTTGGCAAATGGATGATTAAATTGAAATAATAATAGTTTGGGTGTTTAAATATTTAAAATACCTATTAGTAAAACAGGCTTCTAGCCTGTTATAATTAAGATAGTTGTTATCAATAATTATTCATCATGACTACGACAGATTTAATTAAAAGAAAAATTAATACTTGTCAAGATTTACACTCAGTCGTAAAAACAATGAAAGCTTTGGCGGCCGTTAGTTTACGTCAATATGAAAAAGCTGTTGAATCATTAGTTGATTATACTCGCACTGTGGAAATGGGTTTACAAGTGGTTTTAAAAAATCAGATCCCCACTAAAGTTAATCAAAAAAATAATCAAGAAACAATATTAATTATTTTTGGCTCAGATCAGGGAATGTGTGGTCAATTTAATGATCAAATTGTACATCATACTTTAGAAGAAATAAAAGATTTAAACATTCAATTAGAAGATTTAATTATTATTACCATTGGCTCAAGATTAATCGCACCTTTAGCAATAGAAAAAATTAAAATTAATCAACAATTTTTTAATCCGGCCTCAGTGATAGGAATTACACCATTAGTTCAAGAATTATTAATAAAAATTGATCAATTACAAACAACAAAATTAATTAATTATTTATTATTAGCTTATAATCAACCCTATCAAAATAATTATCAACCAACGATTAAACAATTATTACCTTTAGATCAAAAATGGTTAAAACAATTAGAAAAAACTCGATGGAAAACAAAGATGATTCCTTTATTTACTTTACCCGCCGAAACTTTATTTTCTGCTTTAATTAGACAATATTTATTTATTTCTTTATATCAAGCTTGTGCGGGATCGTTAGCTAGTGAAAATAGTAGTCGTTTAAGTGCGATGCAAATAGCACAGAAAAATATTGAGGATCGTTTGGAAGAATTAAATCGAGAATATCAACAAATTAGACAAACTGATATTAACAATGAATTATTAGATCTAGTTTCGGGTTTTGAAGCTTTAACAATTGACAATTAAAAGTTGATAATTGATCATAATTTTTTAATGTTAATTATTAATTGATATGTCATAATAAAAGTATAGAGTCTGAAAATAGGAGGATGTTTATGAAAATTAATCATCGTAAACCAAAAATGAAAAATAGTAATCGTCCTATGCCTCACCCTGTAATGAATATTAAAGCTAATTTCCGTCACAGAGATCGGGGTATTCATGGCGGTGCGATCAGAATCTAATTTTGTTTTAAATAGCGTGGGGGTCAATTTTTCTTGACCCCTAAATAATATCAAATTTTTTAATTTTTACTAATAGGAATTAATTTTTTTCTTTGTTAGAAAAAACCATTAAATTTTATTTATTCTTTAATTTCTGTTGGCTCATCATTAACTTTAATACTATCTTTAATTTCTTGATCTTCAATGGTTATTTCTGCTTTAGTTTCCTCTTTTTCTTCACTTAAAATAATCTGATCTTGATTAATTTCTTCCACTGCATTTGTTTCATTTGATTCAACTAAAATAACCTCCTCTTTAACATCAATTGCAGTGGCTTCTATTATAATTTCTTCACTTATATTAGCTTCTTGTAATTCCATTAATTCTGATGGAATTTGATTAATTTCAGGTTGAATTTCTATCACTTCACTTTCTATTACTTCAGTTTCCCCAACTTGATCTTTAATCATTTCTTGACTTGAATTTTCTTCAATTTCCTTTACCATTTCATTAATATTAGATTTATTTTCCGTTTCGTCTAAATCAAAATCATCATTTTCGTGATCATTTGTAACTACAATATTATCTTGTTTTTCAGCTTTTGGTTTATTAAAAATACCGGAAATATTAGTGATCAATTTACTAAAAGAAAAACCTTTTTTTTCTTCCATATTAACAACAGAAGGGATAGGTTTAATTTCAATTGATTCTTCAGTTTCAGTCTCCAGAGGGGGGATAATTTCTTGCTTAATTTCTGCTATTTCGGCCGGGCTTTCTTCTAAAATTTCTTCATTATCAATTGTCATTTCTGGAGTAGTTTCGGCCTCAATTTCAACTATTTCCTCCGCAGGTTCAACTTTTGTTTCAATTTCATCAAAAGATATGGAAGCAGTTTCCAAATTTGGCGCTATATTTTCCGATTTTTCAACATTATTTTCAACAGAAATTGAAGGAGTAGGAATATTATTAATCACAGGTTTTTGATTAAATTTATTAACAATTTGATTAAATAATTTACTTAAAGAAACTTCCTCAATTTTGCTTTTTGCCACTTCAGAAATAACCGTTTCTGGATCGGGTTTGGTGAAAATTCCTCTTAAAGATAAAGTTTCCCAAACAAACCAACTTAATAAAGCCACTCCAGCCACTTGGCCTAATAATACTCCTCCGGTGATCCTTCCTGCACAAGTCCATAAAACTAAAGCATAAAATAAACCGAGTCCACTTAAAATAAAATCATCTTTGCGATGAAGATGAGGCTTAACAAAAGTCGCTAAATAAAGGCTTAAACTACCCAAACCAACGGCGATCGCCAGAATGTATGATAACATTTTCCTATACTCCTTTTTTTCCGATAAAATTAAATAAATGTTAAATAAAATTTTGATCTATGGACTGGCAAGAAATTTCTGGTAATTGGTTGTTAATTCCTCATCAACCCATCGGTATTATACACTTTTTAGGGGGAGCTTTTATTGGCAGTGTACCGCAATTAAGTTATCGTTGGCTATTGGAAGACTTAGCCCAAGCGGGTTATGCCGTCATTACCACCCCTTTTATTAATACCCTCGATCACACAGCGATCGCGCGTGATGTTTTAAACCGTTTTGAAAATCTCACCACCCGATTATATCATCAATTGAATCTAGGATATTTACCTATTTATGGGGTTGGCCATAGTATGGGCTGTAAATTACATTTATTAATAGGAAGTTTATTTTCTGTTGAAAGGGCAGGAAATATTTTAATATCCTATAATAATTTTCCCATTAATCGTTCAATTCCTTTAGTTGAACAATTAGAAATAGATAAAACTTTTCAAATTGAATTTACCCCAACTCCCGATGAAACTCATCAATTAATTACCCAAGAATATAAGATTAAACGTAATTTATTAATTAGATTTCATTATGATACTTTAGATCAAACTAAAATCTTAACACCTGTCTTAAAAAATCGGTTTCCTAATATGGTTTCTCAACTAAATTTATCGGGAAATCATTTAACACCATTAGGTCAAAATATAGACTTTAAAATGGGTGATTTTTTTAGCATGATGAACTTAGGAGAATTAAAAGAAATGTTTGCTCCTATTGATACCGTTGGCCAATGGTTTAAACAAGAATTATCAAAAGATTTAACCCAATTAAATCGTGAAATTATCCGTTGGCTTAACCCTAGTCAATTATTAATTGATCATAGATAATTAATAATTAATAATTAACAATTAATTAATAATTGATAATTATAGATTTTATTTCATTACATTAGGTTAAGGCTAAAGCCTTAATGCTACAAAAACAAAGACTACCTACCCAGTCTGAAATGAACTCTGCACAGGCAGACTTTGTTTATATAGCCTAACCCTTTAGGGTTTAGGCTAATTCTTACAAATTAATGATAAAATTACATCATTTAACATCAAAAATAAATCAATATTAAATTTATGAATCAACCTCAAATCAAATCTTATGGAGAGTGGAAATCTCCCATTTCTTCAGATTTAATCGTCTCTAATTTCATTGGCCTTAGTTCCGTTAAAATTGACCAAAATAATAACATTTATTGGCTAGAAAGTCGCCCCCAAGAAAAAGGCCGTAATGTTATTGTTAAATATAATCAAAATGGCGAAAAAATAGACCTTACTCCCATTAATTTTAATGTGCGCACAAGAGTCCATGAATATGGTGGCGGAGCATTTTTAATTACGGAAAATAAAATTTATTTTTCTAACTTTCAAGATCAACAAATTTATCGTCAAGATTTAACAAATTTAGACGCTCTACCTCAACCATTAACTAACTCTGAAAATTGGCGTTTTGCTGATGCCATTTTAGACGAAAAAAGACAGCGTTTAATCGCAGTGGGAGAACACCATGATCCCAACTTTAAAGAGCCAGAAAATTGCTTAGTTTCCATTGATTTATTAACAGGAAATGTGCAAAAAATAGTTACCGGAAACGACTTTTTTGCATCCCCTAAATTATCTCCAGATGGTCAATATTTAGCTTGGCTAAGTTGGAATCATCCTAATTTGCCTTGGGACGGTACATTTTTATCATTAGCTCAAATAAATGATCAAGGTTTATTAACACAAATAAAAGTCATTGCCGGAAGTGAAAATGAATCAATTTGTGAGCTAAAATGGTCATTAGATCATGAACTTTATTTTGCCAGTGATAAAACGGGATGGTGGAATCTTTACCATCTTAATGAAAGGGGAATAATTGAGCCTTTATACCCATCAGAAAAGGAATTTGGTTATCCCCATTGGGTATTTGGGGAGTCAATTTTTGACTTTATTTCTGATAGTGATTTACTCTGTACTTATACTAATAATGGCACTTGGAACTTAGCTCGTTTAAATGGGAAAACTAAGCATTTTCAAGAGTTAAATTTGCCTTTTTCTAGTATTTCCTATCTACAAGTTAATCAACAATTTGCAGTTTTTATCGGAGCATCTGCCACTCAACCCACAGCCGTAGTTAAATTAGATTTAAACTCACAAAATTATCAGATATTATGTCAGGCTACAACCTTAAAAATTGACCCTAAATATTTATCTATTCCTGAGCAAATTTCTTTCCCCAGTAATCATGGAGTCGCCTATGCTTGGTATTACCCTCCCAAAAACGGTGATTTTATAGCCCCAAAAGGAGAATTACCTCCCTTATTAGTCAAAAGTCATGGCGGGCCAACGGCGGCCGCATCGTCCAGTTTTAATTTAAGAATCCAATATTGGACAAGTCGGGGCTTTGCTTTTTTAGATGTGAATTATGGTGGTAGTACGGGTTACGGCCGTGCCTATCGGGAAAAATTAAACCGTCAATGGGGTTTAGTGGATGTGGAAGACTGCGTTAATGGGGCGGAATATCTAGCCCAACAGGGCAAGGCCGATCGTCAAAAATTAGCGATCGCCGGAGGAAGTGCAGGGGGTTATACTACATTAGCGGCCTTAACCTTCCATCATACCTTTAAAGCAGGGGCAAGTTATTATGGCATCAGTGATTTAGAAGCCTTAGCTCAGGATACTCATAAATTTGAAGCCCGTTATTTAGACAATTTAATCGGAGCATATCCAGAGGAAAAAGAGGTTTATTATCAGCGATCGCCAATCCATTTTACAGAGGGTTTATCCTGCCCGATTATTTTCTTTCAAGGCTTAGAAGATAAAGTTGTACCCCCCAACCAAGCCGAAATGATGGTTAAAGTCTTAACTCAAAAGGGTTTACCCGTTGCTTATGTGCCATTTGAAGGAGAACAACACGGTTTTCGTCAAGCAGAGAATATTAAACGCTCATTAGATGGAGAATTTTACTTTTATGCAAAAATTTTTAATTTTGAACCGGCCGATCAAATTGAACCAGTGGAAATTATTAATTTAAACTCTTAGGATAGTTATATTTTAAGCTTCTAAGGCTTTATTTAGAATGATCAAAAACCGTTAACAATACCCTGACTAACTCTCAAAATCAAAACCAAAATATCATAATAATGGTATTAGGATTTAGTCAGGAAATTCACCTAAAAATTTAAACAATTATTGAAAGTAAACCTCTAGTTTGATTCATTCTTTTAGAGAAAAATTAGTCATAAAGATTATGATATGATAAGATGATCACATAATAACAAATATCTTTAAATAAATTTAGTTAATTATGGGTGATATTCGGGAATTAGCAGAAAAATTCCATTCGTCTTCAGAAAAACAACAACTTCAAATCATCTCTGAATTAAAAGATAATGGTAATGAAGGCTTAAGTATACTGAGGGATTTTCTCTCCCAAAATCAAGAACAAACTCCTAATTTAATCTTAGGCCAAATTTATCAAACTCTTTATCAAAGCCAAATTCCTGAGTTTCAAGATTTTCTCAAGCATCAATTTCCCACTGGAATTATTCCTTTAAAATCAGAGCGTAATATTGATTATTTTCCTTTACAACAAGCTTTAGCAGAGGGAAATTTTCAAGAAGCGGATCTAATTACCTCACAAAAATTATGTGAGTTAGCCGGAGAAATGGCCATTAAACGCAAATGGCTTTATTTTACTGAAGTAGAAGGCTTTCCTCATACAGATTTACTCACGATTGATCAATTATGGGTGATCCATTCCCAAGGAAAATTTGGCTTTTCAGTTCAGCGCTCAATTTGGCTTTCCCTTGACAAAAATTTTGTTAAAATGTGGGATCAAATTGGCTGGAGAAAAAATAATAATTGGACTCGTTATCCTAAAGAATTTATTTGGGATCTCAGTGCGCCAAAAGGTCATCTACCGTTATCCAATCAATTAAGAGGAAGTCGAGTTATTAATTCTCTTTTATCTCACCCTGTTTGGTCAAAATAAAAATTTTTCCTTATTTTTAATCCTCTACTTTTAAGTAGAGGTAATTGTCAATTGTTGAAGCTAATTTTTAAGATTAATTATCACCAACGATCGAAATATAAGGATTTTGAAAATATTTATTAGCTGTTTGATAGATCATTTGGGGTGTAATTTCTTTAATTTTGCCTTGAAATTCCTCATCAAATTCTAATCCTAATCCTAAATTTTCATACCAGCCATAAATCTGAGCTAATTCTGAGTTAGTCTGTTTCCCTAAAGCATACTGCCCTAATAATTTATTTTTCGCCCCTTGTACCTCACTAGGGGATAATTCGTCTTGACACAGGCGATCTACTTCTTTTTTCAAGCCTTCTAGTGCGATCGATCTATTATGGGGAGCAGTCCCAATATACACTACAAACTGAGAAGAATCTAACCTTGTAGGATAAAAAGCAGAAACATCATAAGCTAATCCTCTTTTTTCCCTTAATTCCACAAATAAACGACTCGATAAACCGTTCCCTAAATAGGTATTAATTAACTTTAAAATCGGATAATCTTCACTTAATACCCCACTAGCCAGATAACCTAACATAATAATGGTTTGTTGACTATCTTGAGGGATAAATTTTTCACTAGGTTGGGAATTAATCAGAGGTAAATGTAACTCAGGTAAAGATTCTTGAGGGATTTCCCAACTATTAAACACCGAATTAACCCAATTTAAACCCTGTTCATGGGTTAAATTACCTGATAAACTAATAGTTATATTATCCGGCCGAAAATAGGCTTGATGATAATTTAATAAATCCTCACGGGTCAGATTTTCAAGGGTTTCCGCCGTACCTAAAATTGAACAGCCATAGGGATGATCGGGATACATCGCCTCCCTTAACTGATTATAGGCTACATTAAAAGGTTGTTCTAATTGGGAGCGTATACTCTGTAATGCTAATTTTTTCTCTAATTTTACCTCATCTTCGGGAAAAGAGGGAAATCTGAGGATTTCAGCCGCTAAATTTAAGATTGATAAAAAATCTTTGGTCACAGTTTTAATACCCATCACAAAATAATCAGAAGCCGCCTCAGTGCCTAAGTTTGCCCCGATAAACTCAACTTTTTCCGCAATTTCGATCGCCGATAATTTTTGTGTGCCTTTAGTTAAAACAGCAGATAAAAGATGGGATAAACCGGCCTTTTCTCTCGTTTCCCATAAAGCCCCGGCCTTTTGCAAAAAAATCCTTCCGGCGATCACATCGGCAGTATTATTTTCAATGGTAATTAATTTAATTCCGTTATTTAAAACACAACGATTAATAGACTGATGAATCATAATAATAGAGAATGGATAATTAATAATTAATTGTTATTTTTGGCTGTCTTAATAATAGCAGTTAAGAGTTTTAAATTTTCTTCTAAATCTTTAATTGTTGAATTATAACCATCTTTTTTATTAATATTTAATCTGCTACATAATTCTTCATTGTCCATTATCAATTATCCATTATCAATTATTATTAACAGGGTTTTAAAATACTAATAGCATAATTTTCGGAGGATAAATATTGTTGTGCCAATCTTTGTAACTGATAGGGATTAATTTTTCTGATTTCTGAGGGATAAATTACCGCTAATTCAGGTTTAGCAATGGTAGCATAATAACCATATAATCCAGCTAATTGGCCGGGGGTTTCCGTTGAAAATGTATAATCATTACATAACATTCTTTTAAATCTTGCTAATTCTAACTCAGAAAGTTGCTCATTTTGTAATTGACGGATGCGGTCGCCGATGCGTTGCTCTACTAACTCTAAATCCTCTGATTCTAACCATGCACTCACCGTTAATAAACTAGAATCCTGTTGTAAAGAAAAATTACTGCAAATATCTAAAACTAGATGATCCTCCTCCCGTAACTCCTGCACTAAGCGAGAAGTGGAACTTCCGGCCAACACCGCCGACAATAGATCCAAGCCAAAACCATCGGCCAAATTTTCCACCCCAGGGCCGATCCACCCCATAGATAGGCGAGAATGTTCTAAACGTGGTATGTGTATTTCACTGCGCCGAATACCGATCAAGGGGGGTTCAGCTTCAGCGATGGCCGCAGGTGATTCCGATCTAACTAAAAACTGATTATTAACATATTTTTCCATTAAATTTACTGCTTCTTTTTCCGTAATTCCCCCCACAATTACCACCGTAATATTTTCTGGTTGATAATAAGTCTGGTGAAAACAGCGCATTTGATTCGGAGTATATTTGATTAATTGTTCCTCTTGTCCTAAAATTGAACGCCCATAAGGATGATTTTGATAAATAGTCTCACAAAGAGTCTGAAAACTTACCCAATCAGGATCATCATAACTCCCCCTAATTTCTTCTAAAACTACATCTAATTCTTTTATAAACTCAGCATCGGGGATTTGTGCCTGTAATAAAATTTCAGCTAAATAGGGGAAAGTATCTTTAAAACAGTGATTAGCCGTTGTGAGGTAAAAGTGAGCATAATCGTGACTGGTGGCGGCGTTAGTCATGCCCCCTTGATTTTCGATCGCAAGATCGAACCATCCGGGGGGAATACGCTTACTACCCTTAAAAATCATGTGTTCCAAAAAATGTGCCATGCCGTTCCATTGTAGGGGTTCAGCCATTGCACCGGCCCGAACCCAAATATCAGCTACCACCACAGGGGTAGCGGCAATATGTTGATGCACTAGAGTTAAACCCTGATCTAAAGTGAAGATGTTAGCAGGGAAAGAACTTTGACGGTTTTCCATGGAAAAGGATAGTTGTTGCAACCTTTAGAACCTATGATTAATAATGGATGTTATTATCTTAACCCTATTTTTACTTTTTCTTTAAAAATTTTTATTTTTAAATCATAACATCTAATCCTGTAAACTAATTTGGGGATCAATGGCCGTTACCCCTAACTCTAATTTTTTAAAAATAATTAGAGTTAGAAAGGCTTTAGGCGGGAGGTTAACAAAACAAGGTATAATAAAAAAATTATTTAATTATTTTAATTAGCAATGATTGAAGCTCAAGAATTTGTCGAAATCACCCGAAATAAAGGTTTTGAATATTATGCAGGAGTACCCTGTTCTTTCCTTACACCTTTTATTAATTATGTAATTAATGATCCCAACTTAACTTATATTTCTTCCGCCAATGAAGGAGATGCTTTAGCAACAATTTGTGGTTTAAATATTGGTGGAAAAAAAGGCATTGTGATGATGCAAAATTCCGGTTTAGGTAATGCCATTAACCCCTTAACTTCCCTTGCTTATACTTTTCGGATCCCCTTTATTTTAATTACGACTTTACGAGGAGATCCTAATTTAAAAGATGAACCTCAACATGAATTAATGGGACAAATTACGGAAAAAATGCTTGATTTAATGGAAATTCCTTGGGAATATTTCCCCACTTTAGCAACAGAAATTCCCCCTCTTTTAGACAGAATTGAAAACTATTTTAATCAAGAAAGTAGGCCTTATGCTTTAGTGATGCGTAAAGGCACGGTTGCACCCGTTCCCCTTGAACAAGAAAGCATCCCCACCCCCAAAACCGATGTTAAACCCGTTCAATCTTACTTTCAGGTCAAAAATGACCTTCACAGCCGTCAAGAAGCCTTAGAACGCATTATAAGCCTCACTCCAGAAGAAAATACAGTGCTTATAGGTACAACGGGTTTTACAGGGAGAGAATTATTTGCGATCGCCGATCGCCCTAATCAGCTTTATCTAGTGGGATCAATGGGCTGTGCGTCTTCTTTGGGCTTAGGCTTAAGTTTAGCGCGACCTGATTTAAAAGTAATTATCATAGATGGAGACGGGGCAGGATTAATGAGAATGGGCAATTTTGCCACTATTGGAACCTATGGAAAAGGAAATTTATATCACTTACTTTTAGATAATTCTGTACATGATTCTACAGGCTCTCAAGCAACAGTTTCTCAAAGAGTTTCTTTTGCCAAAATTGCCCATAGTTGTGGTTATGAAATAGCTTTAGAAGGTAATGATTTAAACTTAATTAATAAGTTAATTAATTGTGACAGTAAGGGAGTAAAATTTGGACATTTAAGAATTAAAGCAGGTACAAATAAAAATTTACCACGTCCCAATTTATCACCGGATCAAGTATTAAAAAGATTAAGAAAATATCTCTAAAAAAATTTAAAAAATTCTTAATTTAAGGCAGTTTTAGAAACTTTTAACTGCCTTATTAAAATCACCGAATTTTTTGGCTACTAACTATCAAATATAAATTAACCTTTAACACATAAAACTTGTTTTAAAGTAGCTACAATTTCAACTAGATCTGATTGATTTTGCATTACTTTTTCAATCGGTTTATAAGCGCCCGGAATTTCATCAATAACCCCCGTATCTTTGCGACATTCTACTCCTTTAGTTTGTTCAATCACATCATCTAAACTGAATTTTCTTTTCGCTTCACCACGAGACATTAAACGGCCTGCACCATGGGAACACGAACAATAACTATCATGATTTCCCTTACCTTTAACAATAAAAGATTTAGCACCCATTGAACCCGGAATAATGCCATAATCGTCTTCTCTGGCTCTTACCGCACCTTTACGAGTGACATAAACTTCCTCGCCAAAATGCAATTCTTTTTCCGCATAATTATGATGACAGTTAACAGTAATTACCGGTTTTGTAGGCTTACCTCCTGCTAAATGTTTTTCCATAATTCGTTTAAAACGTGCCATCATCACATCCCGATTATAATGGGCATAATTTTGCGCCCATTGTAGATCACGCCAATAAGCCTGAAATTCGGGAGTTCCTGCTACAAAATAGGCCAGATCTCGATCGGGCAATACGATCTGAGCCATTTTCGCTAAATTTTTAGCCGTATTAATATGACATTCAGCCAATTTATTCCCAATATGACGAGAACCTGAATGTAACATTAACCAAACATGATCCTCTGTATCGAGACAAACCTCGATAAAATGATTTCCGCCACCGAGGGATCCTAATTGTTTAATGGCCTTTCCTTCCAAGTCTTGCACCCCTTGATGCAATTCTTGAAAGTCTCTCCAGCCTTGCCAGTTGGTAACGGCTTTTTCAATTTCCTTATTTTCAGCAAAACCAACGGGGATCGCTTCCTCAATTTCTTGACGAATTTTTTTGAGTTTTCCCTCTAATTGTTCTGCTTTAAATAGGAGTTGAATCGCACACATCCCACAACCAATATCCACCCCCACCGCCGCCGGAATAATAGCGTCTTTGGTGGCAATTACTGAGCCTACTAAAGCTCCGATTCCCAAATGCACATCCGGCATTAGGGAAACGTGCTTAAACACAAAGGGCAAAGAGGCCACATTTTTGGCCATTAATAATTCTTGTGAGGCTAGATCATGCCCCGCCCATGATAAGACGGGCTTTTCTGTTTTGATTTTTAATTGTTCGTATGGCATATAAATTTTAAATTTCAACAATGTATTATTATTGTAACACGATAAAAAAAAGAAATCTAAAATTTTTCTAAAAATTACAAGGGATTAATGACAAAAAAGAATTTACCTATTTTGGAAAAAGTAAGATTATGATAAAAGAAAATATAGCACTCCTAAATTATTTTCTCCAATTGATCATCGCCAAAAAATTAAAATTAAGAATATTTTATGATGAAAAAATTATTATTATTTTGCTTATTTATTATTGGTATTAGTTTTGCCTTAATTAATTTTCAAGGTTTAGCAACTAAAGGTCAATATGATTCGATTGTCTTAGATTTTCGTGAAGATATATCTTCAACACAAGTAACTCAAGCATTAAAAAACATTAATCAACTTTATAATCAACAAGTAAATTTGAATAGTGCTTTTTCTATTTCCGATCAAATTTATATCGTTAAAGGTAATCAAAATTTACTCAAAAAATTAAAAAGATCTTTGCTTAAAAGTCAGACAGAATATATTGAGCCAAATTATATTTATAATGCCTTAGAACAACCAAATGATCCTGATTATCATAAACAATGGAATTTAAAAAATATCAATATTGAACAAGCTTGGAATGATACTCAAGGTGAAGGTATTACCATAGCAGTAATAGATACCGGAGTTAGCCCTGTACCTGATTTACAACAAACCAAATTTGTGCAAGGTTATGATTTTATAAACGATCGAATTAATACGATTGATGATCTAGGTCATGGTACTCATGTCGCAGGAACGATCGCCCAATCAACTAATAATAATTATGGGGTGGCCGGTATTGCTTATAAAGCCAAAATTATGCCCATTAAAGTATTAAGTAAAAATGGCGGAGGTACAATTTCTGATATTGCAGAAGGAATCCGTTTTGCAACTGATAATGGCGCTCAAGTGATTAATCTGAGTTTAGGCGGTGGCGGTGAAAGCCGTTTGATGAAGGAAGCAATTGACTATGCCTATAGTAAAGGGGTGGTGATCGTGGCGGCCGCCGGAAATTCCAATGAAAATGCCTCTACCTATCCCGCTCGTTACCCTAAAGTTATCAGCGTTTCGGCTTTAGATGCGGCCGGAGAAAAAGCCCCCTATTCTAATTTTGGGGCAGGTGTGGACATTTCCGCCCCAGGTGGTGGTGAAAATGGCAAAATTATTCAAGAAACCATTGATCCAGAAACGGAAATGCCCATATTTGGCGGTTTTCAGGGTACAAGTATGGCTTCTCCCCATGTGGCAGGAGTAGCCGCTTTAATTAAAGCCAGTGGCGTTTCCGATCCCCAAGATGTGTTACAAATCCTCAAAACCTCTGCTACTAAAGTTAATCAGGATCCCCTCAATCATTTTGGGGCAGGAAAATTAGATGCAGGTCAAGCAGTAAAACTCGCATTAAAAGGACAAATCACGGTTAATGATTTTTTCCGTTGGTTACGGGATAATGGTTATTTAAACCCTGTTTTTTGGATTGATGGCGGAGCAATAGCATTTTTACCTAAGATTTTAATGGTTATAGGCTCATATTTATTGGCTTTTATTTTACGCAATTATGTTCCTTTCGGTTTTAATTGGGCTTTAACGGGAGGGATCGTAGCGGGAAGTTGTGGTTTATTTCCCTTACAGGGTTTTTATGTGTTTGACTTGCCCCAATGGGGTTTCCGCCTACTGGGATCATCTATTCCAGAGTTAGGGAATGCAGTCATGGCCAATTCTGAGTTAAATCCGATTTTTGCCAGTGTCTTAATACCGTTTCTGTTGGTGGCTTTATTGGCCGGCCATCAAACTTGGAAATGGTTTGGGGTAGGCGCTTGTTTGGGGGTGGCTTCCTGTTTAATCGTCACAACCTTTATGTCACCTGTGTTATGGGGCTTAGGCAGTGGAGCATTGGCCAAAGGCTTTTTGGTGGCCAATGCGGTGCTATGCTTTGGTTTAGGGCGTTTAGTGGTACAGGAAAAATGGAATTAATTATCAATTAACAATTTAAGTTTAATTTATTGAACTTAAATTTGTTAGCCCTCACCCCCCAACCTCCTATCCATAGGGCGAGGGTGAATTATTTAAACATAATTTATTTAATTTTAAATAAAATTAAATAAAAAAACCCAGTTTAGAGTTAAAATATTTTTACACATCACAAATGACTAATAACAATTTTAAACAATTATTACTTAAAAATATGAAGAAAATTAAAATTAAACTGTTTAATCAAATTTTGCGCACTGTAATTACCTTTTTAATGGTAATTAGTTTAAGCTTCACCTTAATTAGTTGTAGCGATCGCATCGAGGCGGTGACACCATTTGAAAAAGATTTTCAACCATTAGCAAAACAAGAAGGAAAATTAAAAGAAGTATCTCCCCCTGTGGTTATTACTGAATTAAATAAAAGCTTACAAAAATATCAACCACAAGTAAAAATTATTAGCCCAAAAATTGATCAAAATTTTGATGAAACAAGCATTAAAGTACAATTAAAAGTTGAAGATTATCCCCTCTTTAAAAATGAAGAAAAACAAATGGGAAATCATTTACATTTAATTTTAGATAATGAACCCTATCGGTCTATTTATAATTTAGATCAACCAATTATTTTAGAAAATTTAACCCCCGGAACTCATACTTTAAGAGTTTTTCCTGTTAAACCTTGGCATGAAAGTTTTAAAAATAATGGTGCTTATGCCCAAACAACTTTCCATATTTTAACTAAAAGTGAAGACAATAATCCCGATCCTAATTTACCTTTATTAACCTATAGTAGACCAACGGGAACTTATGGTGCTGAACCCATTATGTTAGACTTTTATTTAACTAATACTCCTTTACATTTAGTAGCACAAGAAAATCCCCAAGATCAAGTGACAGACTGGCGAATCAAAGTAACAATTAATGGTCAAACTTTCTTATTAGACAGTTGGCAACCAATTTATTTAACTGGATTTAATAAAGGGAATAATTGGGTAAAATTAGAATATATTGATGAAAGTGGGAATGAAGTTAAAAATGTTTTTAATAATACGGTAAGATTAATTAACTATCAACCAAATGGTCAAGATACCTTATCTCAAATGCTCAGAGGTGATGTTACACTTGAACAGGTTAAAGATATTGTTGATCCCTCTTATATTGCTCCAGTAATTCAACCAGAAATTGAAGTAAAAGAAGAAATTAAACCTGTAGAAGTTCAACCAGAAACTCAAGTTAAAATTGAAGAAAAGTTAGAAGAAAATATCATCGAAGATCAACCAATTGAAACAACTGAAAAATTAGAAATTGAAGAAAATCAATTGGAAGAAACAGACAAAATAGAACCCAAATTAGAAATAAATGATGTAGAAATAAATGAAACTAAATTACAAGAAAAAGAAGAAAATATAGAAACCATTGAAACAGAAGAAAAACCAATCAATGAACCTATTACTATTGATCAAATTACACAACCTTCTGTTAAAATTGACAATGAAACTTCAATTCCTGAAATGAAAAATACAGAAACAACCGAAAATCAAAAACAACCTAATTTTCTTAACTCTGTAACTAATTTTTGGAATAGTCTTTTAGAAAAAACAAATTAAACTAATTTAATTAGTAGAGACGTACTATCATACGTCTCTATAATAATTACTATTTCAACTTTAAGATTGAAAATTACAAGACATTACGGGGAGAAAGCATTGATATATAATCATTTTAGCCCTTTTCCACAATTTCTGCACATTTTGCAAAAAAGAAAATTTAAAAAATTTTTTGATTTGCACAGGAAATACACAAATAATTTTTATAGTCAAAGCATAAATAAAAAAAAGTTGTTTTTGAGGTGATTATTATGTTTTTCGATCAAAATAAAACTGATTCTTTACAAAAAGAAAATTTAAACTTAAATATTTACACTAAAAATAAAAATGTTTTATTAGGTGAATTATTACAAAAAGCAGGGTTAATTACATCGGGTGAAATTGAAGTAGCCTTAGAAGATCAAAAATATCACAATGATCTTAAACTGGGTGAAATTTTAGCCACTAGAGGCTGGGTTAAACAACAAACTGCTGATTTTTTTGCTAGTCAATGGCAGTCAATGATCACTGAAGTCAAAAGAGGTGAAGCCAAATATCGTTTGGGCGAATGTTTAAATAAAGCGGGTTTGATCACTCGCGCCCAAGTTCAAGAAATTTTAGAATTGCAAAAAATTACTAATAAATGTTTTGGTGAAATTGCGGTTGAAAAGGGCTATATTAAACAAATTACTCTCGATCTTTTCATTGAAAATCTTTGTGCTTATGATCATCATTTGAATCAAACAGTAGAAGTATTTTTAAATTCAGCGAAAAAATTAGTTAAAATTAATCAATATTCTCCTGCTATTTTAGAATTAAGAAAAGCTTTAAAATATAATCCTCATCATTCTGCTATTCATGGTTTATTAAGTATTATTTATATTAAACAAAAGCAATTAACTATGGCTAGTATTCATATTAAAAAAGCTCAAAGAAGCAATCCTGACGAGCCTTTATTAAGAGAAGCTAAATCTTTATTAGGTATTCATCACAATTTTTCCCTAAATAATCAAACGACAATTAATATTCAATCCACTTCTAATTCTCAAGAAAAAAAAGATAGTTTGTTTAGCTTATTTTCTAAAAAATTAGCATTAGCATAACTCTTTTAAAAACTCAATAACAACTTTTTCCCCACTTAAAGTGGGGTTTTTTTATAAATAAAATATTTTGACGATCAACTATTAATTAATCACTCTGGTAAAGCCATCACAGGAGTATTATCTCTTAAGTTCATAATCCCGGCCGTAATAATTTTTTCTCCTGCCTTTAAACCTTCTAAAACTTGATAATTATTACCCTGTAAATTACCCAGTTTAACTAATTTTTGTTTAGCCATTAATTGAGGTTGATTTGACGAAGATTTATCCATAGATTGCGCTACAAAAATAAAAGTTTTATTCCCTAAACGAGAGACAGCAGAAGCCGGAACTAAAATTCCCTGATTTTCTTCCCAAATAATTTTAGTTTGAAATGATCCCCCATTTAAAAGAAGATTTGAATTATTTTCTAACACCGCTTTAGCTAAAACTAATTGAGTTTGAGCCTTAACATCAGGAGAAATAAAATTAATTTGCCCTCTGGAGATACTTTCGCCCTGTTGATCTAAAATTTCCACAGGCAAACCTAAACGCAATTTTTCCGCCTGTTCGATCGGTACGGATAAATTAACCTCTAATACATTATTCTCCGTAACTGTAGTAATATCATTGCCTGAGTCTATATAATCCCCCAATTTTACAGCAATATCCCCCACGATCCCGCTAAAAGGAGCAATAATCTGAGTTTTCTTAATTTTTACCTCTACCATTCTCATGGCGGCGATCGCCTGAGCCACATTAGCCTCAGCTTGGGCAATTTCCTCAACTCTCGCCCCATTTTCCAAACGTCTTAAATTCTGTCTAGCTTCCTCCACCGAAGCTTCTAAAGCACTCACATCAGCTTGTCTGCCCTTGGTTAAAGCCTCCAAACGTCTTTGAGCCTCCCTTAAAGAAGCACTGGCTTGACGTTCAATTTTCACATATTCCGCAAACTGATCCTCAGAAATAGCCCCTTGCTCCTCTAGCTCACCATATCTTTTTACTCTTTCCTGAGCCAGATCTAACTCCGCTTGAGCCGAGTCAACTTGAGCCTGAGCCTGAGCAATTTCCTCCGGCCGCGCCCCCTGTTTCGCATTATCTAACCTTGCGATCGCCTGATTTAACTGAGCCTTAGCCTTAGCAATATCTTCCGGCCGATTACCCGTTTTTAACTCAGTTAAACGAGCTTGAGCATTAACGATCACCGCCTTAGCCTGAAATAACTCCGCCTGTAGATCATCACTCTCCACCGTGACGATCACCTGCCCCGCCTTAACTCTCATCCCCTCTTTAACCAAAATTTTATTAACCCTTCCCCTAACTTCAGACTCAAGGGTTACAGCCCTAGAAGCATCCAACGTACCCACCACCGTAGAGCTATTTTCCACCATTTCACTGCCCAGAGTCTCGATTTTTACAGGTAAAGCCTGAGCTTGAGGCTTGGCCGTAGCCATAGAACCCTTATTCTGTTGATTTTGACTAACCAACCACCATTTCGCACCCGTACCCGTCATCAAAACCAAAAAGAAAAAACCGAACACTAACCACCAACGAAATGAAGATTTTTTCCCCATTGACGGATTAACAGGAATCATCTTCAATTCATCTTCAAGATTATTTTCTTCATGGGACGGCGCAGAGTTTAGATTAGTCATAATTAATTACTTTCAATCGCAAAATCTTAAAAAATTATTAACTTCCCATTATAGCAAAATTAATAATTGATTCAAAAAGTTAATTGTCCATTCTCCCAAGACAATACCCGGAAAAATACACAAATACAAGTCATAAACATCGCATTCGCATATTGTTCCGGGCATTTGTTAACTTAAGGGGTTAACCCTTGATTATGCCAGATCAGCTAACATAAATTAGCTAAGAGCATTGATAGCGTAGTCAATATAGTTGTTAACTTCAACTAAAGCTTCGCCAGTTACACCATGATTAGCTTTGACATATTTTAAAGCTTCAACATACCAGCTAGGAGCTAAGTCAAATGCACGGTTGATTTCATCAAGACCAGCAACTAAGTATTCATCCATGGGGCCAGTACCACCAGCAACTAAGCAATAGGTGATCATACGAACATAGTAGCCGATGTCACGAACACACTTAGCTTTACCTTCTGCAGTAGAAGCAAAGTTGCTACCAGGGGTAGAAGTGGTGTAAGGGAATTTGCTGTAAACAGCATTAGCAGCTCCACTAGCTAAAGAATCAGCTTTACCAGCGATAGCTTGAGCAGCAGCTAAACAAGAAGCCGCAGTTCTGAAACGACCGAAAGCGATTTGTAATTCAGTGTTGCTTAAAAAACGTCCTTGAGAATCAGCAGCAGCTACTGCTTCGGTTAAAGGTGTTTTAGACATTGTTAATTCTTCCTATGATTGTTTTAAGTTTTCCAAAAAACAGACTGTCTGAAAGTAAAGTTTGACAAATCTGCTAATTTCTCCTAACTAACTTTGGCTTAGTTAGAGAATGTGCGAGATAGTTTAAACTAACTATCTATTATGCAACTGCACTAGCTGCACGGTCGAAGTAGGTTGCGATTTCAGCAACTAAAGCACTGCAATCTCCAGGGGTGATTCCAGAAGGATCGTTAACAATAGCGATCGCAGCTTCTTTCATTTTTTGAACACCTACAGCAACGGAAGCACCAGGAACTCCTAAAGCAAGATAGGTTTCACGCAAACCATTAAGGCAACGATCTTCTAATACACTAGCGTCACCTGTGAAAATAGCATAGGTAACATAGCGTAAGATGATCTCCATGTCTCTTAAACAAGCAGCCATGCGACGGTGGGTATAAGCGTTTCCACCAGGAGCAATTAAAGAAGGCTGTTCAGCAAATAAAGCACGAGCAGCATTGGTAACGATCGCAGAAGCGTTTCCGGTAATACGGTTAACAGCATCAGCACGTTTTGCACTATCAGCAACTAAAGCTTTAAGAGCATTGATTTGGGAATCGCTTAGAAATTGTCCTTGGGCATCTGCCTGAGCAACAACCTTAGTGAATGCGTCGAACATTGAAGTTAATCTCCTACTAAATCGTTTGAGCTTTTGATTGAAGCTTAATCAAAAAATTAAGCTAAGGTTAAACGTTTGTTCTTAAACGTTAATTTTGTTTTTCGTTTTTTAGTTTCTCACCAATCTGACTAAATTTAACAAAATTAATAAAATTTAACAGAATCTTAAGAAACCTAAACAAGTTTTTATTTTGTCTGAGAAAACGGCTTTGATTATACACCACCTTTTAGGGTCTTAGTCAATCAGTCATTAATAAAACTTAATTTTATTTAACATTTTATTTAACCTATTGCCTGAGACTCGCCTGAGATTTACCAGAGATATTCTACTCAATATTGGTATTAAAGCTTTGGTATTCAAGCTATAGTTAAAAGGCTTAAGTCTAATCTCAACGCCCTCAGATTGTATTTATACAACACTGATGAACTTTTGTTTGTTACAACTTGTTAAGTTTTGTTTGTAGTTGTTGAATTTTTTGCTGTTCGTGATTTTTGCCCTTGAACTAAGCTCAAAATATTCCTTTTCCACAAACTGTTTTAACTTGTTGCTCCTTGGCAAAAATTTAAAACAGTGGTTTTGTTTATCTCCATTTTCGAGATTAAGGGAAGATGGAATTATTTGCTTATTTTTGTTAAATAACTATAAGAAACTTTACACAACTTTACAAACTACTTTTTTCAGCCCTCTATTTTTGAACATCAAAAATGGCTATGAGTCCGATCAATTATGCTTTATAGCTATTCTGTTAAAAATAGATTTTTTGACCATAATTTCAGGCTCAATCTAAATAATCAAGAAAACATTAAAATATCTCAATGAAAATTGAGTATTTTTACTTAAATTAAGCTAGTTAAAAAAAAATTTTTTGGCCTTAGTTATCAACCTAGAACAAAGGGAAAAAGCTTGATTTGATTAGAAAAAATTGATTGATCTCACCAAAAAAAAAGATAAATTTTGAGGTGATTAAACCTTGATTTTTAAATTTTTGTAACAAAAAGTAATAAATCTTTAATTTTTCGTTAGACAATTAAGCTAATAATCAATAATTGTACTTAAGACCTTAACTAAAAATCTCAACAAGGTTTTAGGTGATCATATTTTTTAAAAACCATCTCAATAGGAGAAAATTAACGTGGCAATTACAACCGAAGCATCCCGTTTAGGAGTGTCCCCCTTTTATGAAACCGCACCTGTAGAGTTACGCCCTAACTGGTCGGCTGAAGATGCACAGATCGCTATTAATGCGGTTTATCGTCAAGTGCTTGGCAATGATTACATCATGAACTCTGAGCGTTTAACTGCGGCTGAGTCCTTATTATGTAACGGTTCGATCACCGTGCGTGATTTTGTGCGTTTAGTCGCAAAATCTGAACTTTACAAGGAAAAATTCCTTTATAACAGTTTCCAAACCCGCACCATTGAGTTAAATATTAAACATTTACTTGGCCGTGCGCCTTACACTGAAGCTGAAGTGATCGAACATTTAGATCGCTATCAAAATGAAGGATATGGGGCTGATATTGATTCTTACATTGATTCTGATGAGTATGTTCAGAACTTTGGAGATAATATCGTTCCTTACTATCGTGGTTTTGAGACTCAAACCAATCAAACGATGGCGGGTTTCCCTCGGATGTTCCAACTTTATCGTGGTTATGCCACCAGCGATCGCTCTGCTTTAGGTAGTAAATCTTCTCGTTTAGCGGGTGATCTTGCGGCCAATAAAGTTTCTGCTGTAGTTGCTCCTTCCGGCTCTCTTGGAGCTTGGAACTACAAAGAATCTGTTAAAGGTATTACTCCTAACTTAGCTTTCCAAAATCCCAACCGTGATGGTCGTGTTTACCGTGTGGAAGTTGCTACTATGAACTTACCCAGATACCCTAAAGCACGTCGCATCAATAAAGCGATCTTTGTTCCTTTTGATCAATTACTTGATACTATGCAACAAGTTCGCAAAATGGGTGGAAAAGTAGCTAGTGTTACTTTAGCCTAGTTTAAAAACCAACTCAGGAGAGAATAAAAACTATGTTAGGTCAAACTGGTTGTATTTCCCCATCTAATAATCGAGTTTTTGTTTATGAAGTTACTGGCTTAAAACAAAACGATAATAATGATGGGAATAATTACTCGATTCGTAGTAGTGATAGCATTTTTTTACAAGTTCCCTATTCTCGGATGAATGATGAAATGCGTCGTATTTCGCGCATGGGTGGCAAAATTGTGGGCATCCGTCCTCTTGATAGTAATTCATCTGGAGAATAATTAAATAAATTAAATTTTTGTTAAATAATTTATTTAATTAATAATTTTTAATCTTAAATAAACGGAACTGCTTTGGTTTAAGGATTAAAGTAGTTCCGTTTATTGTTTTTTTTGCAATCCTAAACAATAACCCTGAATGTCTCTCAAAAAAAGCGATCTTTAAGCCAAAAAGCTAACCAGAGTAAACTGAGAGCTATTATTTGCTCAAAGCTCGAAAAATCAAAACTTGTTGTTAAAAGATAATCATAAATCCCAAGTAAAAGGTGTCAAAAAAGGAAATTCTTTCTTAATAATTTTGCCTAAAAACTAATAATAAATAAGTTGATTTATTATTTAATATTTGTTATAATAAAATCAATAATGTATAGAACTAAATCAATCACAAAATAAACACCAAAATCTGAACCTCGGAAAATTAGAATCAAAAAAATTAGTATAAATTTTGAAGGGGAAAGACTTACATCAGATGGTAGAATAGTTATGGTTGGGAAAACAAAAGCAATCAAAATGATATAATGTAATGGTTTGCATACTTTAATTTTTTAAAAAAACTTGCATTTAGATCAAAAGTAAGGTATAAGATAAGTAAGATTGCTTTTTCCGTTGCCAATCCTTTGTTTAGTTGGTAAAATCTTGATGGCAAAAATAAAAAGCAATAAGCCCACTCTCAAGGCTAATCTTAAGACGAATAAGCTGGTTCTCAACTATGCTTTCCAAACAATAACCATAAACAAAACAAAACAACAGGAATTAGCGTTCTTAATTAGGTAGTATTTATCAGTTTAAATTAATCGGTTGACAGTTAATAATTATTCATAATTAACTGCTATAAGTTTGATCTAATTGATAAATTGCTGTCAAATGTTTTCTAAAAACGTTGAATTTCAAAAACGTCAAATTACACAATTAGAATAGTATTTCACAACAAAATAATATATGATTAATACCGTTGCTCACCCAATGGTGAAGTTACAAAGTAAAGTTTCTTCTCTAGTTGCATCTAATATTCTTAAGCCTAGTGATAGCATCTGGAAAATTGCTTTTCTTTATGGAGATAATTGGGCTTATTGGAAACAAGAATTATTAGATTTTGGTTTTACAATGCAGGATCCCATTAGTGAATTAATAGCTGTTGAAGCTTGGGATGAAGAATAATTTTTGATTGAAAGTTTTTTCAATTTTATAGAGCTTTTTTCTAATAAGATTTTTAGGTTAATTTTAAGATTAATTAATCAAAAATCAATCTAAAAACAAAATTACTCGGATCAACTAAAAATTGTATTTTACCCCTAACTTTGCCAATACCCTTCTCCAGTGGGAGAAGGGTGGTTTTTTCCTAATATTAAATCAAAAATTATTAAATAATCCTTATATCGCTGATCCTACAAGGGTTTGGCTATAAAGATTAACATTTTTACCTTAACTTTAAATAACTAATAATTAAGGTTCAACAAATAAGATAAAATATTTAATGAACTTTATCTTATCAATTACAAAATGACCACAATTAACGATAATTATCTCAAACTTAAAGCCGGATATTTATTCCCTGAAATAGCCAGACGGGTTAATGTTTTCGCCGAAGCTAACCCCAACGCACCTATTATTAGGTTGGGGATCGGCGATGTGACAGAACCCTTACCCCAAGCTTGTTTAAAGGCGATGACTCAAGCTGTGCAAGATATGGGCGATCGAGCTAGTTTTAAAGGCTATGGGCCAGAACAAGGTTACTTGTGGTTACGGGAAAAGATTGCTAAATTTGACTTTCAGGCTAGAGGTTGCGATGTTGATGCTAGTGAAATCTTTGTTTCTGACGGTGCAAAATGCGATAACGGAAATATTTTAGATATTTTTGGCAATGATAACATTATTGCGGTGACTGATCCGGTGTATCCGGTGTATGTTGACACAAATGTTATGGCTGGACATACGGGGGAATGTAATGAAAAAGGAGAATATGAGGGTTTAATTTACCTTCCTGTTACTGCTGAAAACAATTTTGTGGCTGAGATTCCCTCACAAAAAGTTGATTTAATTTACCTTTGTTATCCTAATAATCCCACCGGAGCCGTGGCCACTAAAGCCTATTTAAAACAGTGGGTAGACTACGCTAAAGCTCACGGTTCAATCATTTTCTTTGATGCGGCCTATGAAGCATTTATTAGCGATCCCACCTTACCCCACTCCATTTTTGAAATAGAAGGGGCGCGTGAGTGTGCGATCGAGTTTCGTTCCTTTTCCAAAAATGCCGGATTTACCGGAACTCGTTGTGCTTATACCGTTGTACCAAAAACCTTGACTGGTAAGGCTTCAGACGGATCAGATGTGGAATTATGGAAACTGTGGAATCGCCGTCAATGTACGAAATTTAACGGTGTTTCTTACATTGTGCAAAGAGGGGCGCAAGCAGTTTACTCAGAAGAAGGACAGGCTCAGATTAAAGAATTAGTGAGTTTTTATCTCGGTAATGCTAAAATTATTTGTGACCAATTAACTGGGGCGGGATACACCGTTTATGGAGGGGTTAATTCTCCTTATATTTGGTTGAAAACTCCGAATAATTTATCAAGTTGGGATTTCTTTGATCAATTATTAGAAAAAGCCAATGTCGTAGGCACACCTGGCTCCGGTTTTGGGGCGGCAGGTGAAGGTTATTTCCGCATTTCCGCTTTCAATAGTCGGGAAAATGTAGAAGAAGCAATGAAACGAATTATTGCCAAAATGTAAGGCATAAGTATCTGAAAACAATCAGAGTAGAGACGTAAAATTTTACGTCTCGGCGTTTAAGCTTTTGATTTTAGATTGTTTTACAAGCTGTTTAATATTCTTTTTTCTGCTAATTCTTTAGCCAATTTAATCGCTGATTTCATACTATTAGCATTGGCGATTCCTTTTCCGGCAATATCAAAAGCGGTGCCGTGATCGGGAGAGGTGCGGATAAAAGGTAAACCAATGGTAGTATTCACCGCTTGATCAAAGGCCATGAGTTTCACCGGAATTAATCCTTGATCATGATATAACGCTAAATAGGCATCAGCTAAATGTTCCTCAGAAACCTCACTATTACCATACCATGCTTGAGCAGGTGTTACCCATAAAGTATCAGGTGGAATCAGACCTTTAAGAGTTGAATCTGAGTATTTTTTCTGCATTTCTTCTAACCATGAATTTAACCAATCTTTTTCCTCGGTGCCGAGTTGGCCATTTTCACCGCTATGGGGATTTAAACCAGAAATTGTAATTTTAGGGTAATTAATTCCGAAATCTTCTCTTAATGATTCAATTAAAATATGTAATTTTAATGACATTAATTCTGGGGTGAGGGTTTGTGAAACTTTATTCAGAGGAATGTGAGTTGTAGCCAATAAAGTGCGTAAAGTCCAGCCTGTATAGGGCGATCGCCCCACAAAGAGCATCCCATAATGTTTAACGCCACTGCGGTGTGCTAAAACTTCCGTTTGCCCCGGATAGTCATAGCCGGCCATTTTCCAATATTGCTTGGCGATGGGGGCTGTCACAATACCCTGAAACTCCCCGATTAAAGTGCGAGAAATGGCCTCTTGTAAATAAATAAAACTGGCCTCACCACTGGCCCCATTACCCCGCCCCGCTAAAATCTGTTTTAAAGTCACATTTTCCAAGGGAAGGTCTAGGATCTCAAAATCATCGGGATCAGCCAAAATAGAGGGATCAGGGAGTTGCTGATAGGCTTTTTTTAAAAGGGATGCACTGCCGATCAAAGTAAGTCGACAATTTTGGGTTACGCTGGGATCCTTTAAAGCCTTTAAAATAACTTCAATACCAATTCCACAGGGATCACCGATCGCAATTGCCAAATGGGGACATTTCTTGGTATTTTTCAAAAAGGTCGCTTTTTGCGTCATACTTAAAATTACACTTTTGTTTGGTTAAATCATGGGACTTGTAACAAGATTGTTTACATTGTCTCATGTTTACCACTCAAATTGGTATTATTTCAGTCAACTGTTACCAGAAAACGGTTATTATTATTAATAATGAAAAAAATAAGGAGATTAATAAATGTCTGCTGAATCAATGTTATTTAATGGAGCAATTTTATCAGTTGTTTTAACTTTAGTCGGAATGGCTTGGGGATTTTTATTAGTAAAAATTGAAAATGGCCAGTCTAAATAATTGAAAAATTAACTGCTTTCAATGGTGTTAAAAAAGAACAGGTGATAGATAACAGATTGATCTTTTCAATCTTTCTCCCTGTTCTTTTTAACAAAAAAAGAGTTAAAATATAATTAATATCTTAACTAAAATTGGTACAAAATTATGGTAACACCATCTATTGAATTTTTTGTCGGTCTTCCTGAAATTTTAAGTGATGTTCGTCTGCGCACTAATAAAAATACAGGAGTTCATAGTGTGGTTATGATTTTTGAAAATTTAAAAGCTTTAGAAAAAGGCAATAGTTTTACTCAACAGTCTACCGGAAATTTACATTTAATAGATGAGGAGGGAGAAATTACCGTTTCACCTTCTTCTACTAAAATGATTTTTGGGGGGGATGAAGGCCATGATTTAAAACAAGTAAAATGCACTTTTGAAGTCAATGATCAAACCCATTTAGAAAGGGTAATGCGTTTTTTACACCGTTATGCTGATGCCAATGGAATGGGCTATCAACCAACTGACAATTGATCCTTAACAATTGACAATTTTTCCTTATTTTCAATCCTCTCACTTTAGGGAGAGGTAATTGTCAATTGTTGATGTGGCCTAACCCTTGAGGCTTTGGGCTTGAAATAATTAATTAAAATTTTTTTCTATTTTTTGATCCATTAATTGTAAACGCCGAGCTAAAACTTTCATAATTTCTATGGAAAAAAAGGGGTTTTGTTGTACTAAAAAAGTAAATCTTTTTTGATCAATTGCCACTAATTTACAATCAGTATGAGCGATAGCCGTTGCACTGCGAAAAGCTCCTGGCTCAAGCATTGCCATTTCGCCAAGAGGCTCACCTTCGCCTACTGTTTCGATTAATTGATCTTTGAGTAAAATATTAACTTTACCCTCTTGAATTATATACATAATATGACCGGGTTTATCTTCTTGAAAAATGATACTTCCCGCTTTAAAAAGTTCAAAATTAGGATCATTTTTAAATAAACTAAATGTATTCATTGTTGATTCATTAAAAAAAATTTTTTCTATTATCTCAGATTTTTACCATAATTGATCAAGATTAAGCATTTTCTTAAAACAATGACTTTAGAACATTGCAAAGTTTGCGGCTCTTTAACCAGTACGGAATCGGAAATTTGTCTGATTTGCGGTTATCCTAGAAAGGGGAGAACAATGCCAAGATGGGTTAAATTTGTGGCTTTTTTTCTCGTTTTAATCTTCACTTTACCTGTAATTTTAAGCTTTTTTTATAAAATTGATTTTGAGGAATTTAAAAGAAGAAAAAAACATTTTGAGCCGACCGAAATAACCTCAATCTTAATCAATGAACGACAATAATTAGGGTTAAAATTTGGGGGAAAATGTTTTAACTTAACCCCCTAACCTTTCTCCTCTCAAGACAGAGGTAATTATTTAATCATTGTTAAATCTCAAACATCAATCAATTAAATTATTCTAAAAATTTAACTAAAACCCCTAATTCTGTTTGAATTGGTACAATGTCTAAAATGTCACTTTCAGAACAATATTTAAGATCTTCATACTGTTCTAATCTTAATAAGCGTTGACCATGACTAGAAAGGTGAAATAATCTTAATAAATTATCTTCCCATTGATTATATAAAGTTTCGGCGGCAATTACTTCGTCATTACCAATAGTTAAATCAACAGATTTTTTTAAACCAGAAACGATCGCCCCTGCACAGGCCGTATCTTCTAAAGAAAAAGTACCTTCCCATCCTGAGCCAATTAACCAAATAGTTTGGGGTTGATGAGCTAAAATAAAATTAACTGTAGCTTGACGATTTACTTGTGAAGCTGTAATAACCGTTTTAGCCTTGGCCACTCGATTTAAACAGCGAGTGCCGTTGGTGGTACTAATAAATAACCTTTTTCCGGTGACAGTGGCTGGGGTACAATCAAGGGGGGAATTTCCCATATCACACCCTTGCACTTTGGCACCGCCTCTTTCTCCTGCTCGGAGGCGTAAATTTGCCGGCCATTTTTCGCTGACTCTCATCAATTGATCAAGATCAGGGAATGCTTGTACAGAGTCGGCACCAGCATTTAAAGCAGTGGCGATCGTACTGGTGGCGCGTAAAACATCAATGACCACCGCACAATCGGGTAAACTATCAGAAGGTGTTTGTTCGGGAGTGTGATAAACGAAAAGTTCCACGATTTATAATGAAGTTATTACAATAAACATCAATTTTTAATTTTAAACGATTATGGGTGTAATTGTGGCAACTATTCTCAATAACAATATGAAAAATTATTTTGTATTTCAACGTCAAAAATCCGGTTTTTACTTGTATCTAGGGTTTTTATTAGGGTTTTTATTGTTAATATTAAATTTAACCAAAGTACAAGCACAAACCGTACCTTTAGATTATGATCTTCACCGAAATGATACTTCAAATCCAGTAACATTTCCTGATGAAACTATCAATAATAATGATAATTCGGCTGAAGAATTATCTGAAAATCAAGGGTCAAATTCACAAGAAAATAGCAATGAACCAATTATGATTTTTGTTCCACCCCCTGACAGAAATGGGCAAATTAATGTGAATCCGCCTCGTAAAAATTTAGCTGATCTTTTAATAATTCAACCAATGTTAATCCCTTAAACAATTAACATTAACAAATTACAAATTACCAATTATTATTATTATTTAAGTATTATTAATTATGACCAGAAAATCATCAGATTTAGCCGCTTCACCCATTCCGGGAGCAGTGTTAAGAGCCTCAGCTACTTTAAGATTAGCAGGAAATATTGGCTTTTGGGTGCAATTAGTTTTAGGTGTTGTGGCCGCTTTAATTTTATTATTTGCTAGTGCTAGTGTGATCGGTGGAAATCAAGCCCCCCAGCCCAGTAATTTCAGTCAAGGTAGTAATTTTGGTATCTTTTGTGCTACGGGGGGAATTTTAGCTTTAATGGTGAGTATTTTCTTCTTTTTTAGATATAGAACAATCTCCCAATATATGTTAACAACCGAACAAAGTTTAAGACCTAAAAAAGCTTATACTTTACAGATTATTAAATTAGGTTTAATTGCTAATTTAATTGGGATGGCTTTTGCGATTATTGGGGCTGAAGCTTTTGTAGGATTAGTATTAGGAAAATCTTTAACTATTCCTCAAGGTGCGGTTTTTAATAATACATCCCAATTAATTCAACCTAAAGATTTATTTATTATTTTAGCAAATACCCATACGATTACTTCCCATTTTACGGGTATTGTGATCGCTCTATGGTTATTAAATCGTATTAATAAATAGGGAATAAGTAACAAGTAATAAGTAATAAGTTAAAAGTAGAAAATAATCAAAAACGAAAATGCAAAAAACCCGTTTAAATCTTTTATTAACACAAACCACCGTCAAAATAGACTTATTTTTTATTAATCCTTGGCGTAGAATTGCTTTAATTTTAATTAGTTTTTTATTGGGAACAGTGATGGGAAATACCATTCCCACAACCGCAGGTCAAACTTCAGTAATTGATTTATTTTTAGCTGTTTTTTTAATCATTTTTACAGAATTAATTAGTATTTTTGTTTATGGAAGAAAAAAAATAAAACCACAAAATGATCAAAATAATTCTGTTTTTATTTCCGTGTTAAATTCGTTTAAAATTGGTTTAAGTTTTGGTTTATATTTAGAAGCGGTAAAATTAGCAACTTAATTAGACTTCTTGCACAATTCAAGGAAAAGGTAAAAGTATTCAACTATTATCAATTGAGAAAAAAAGCCCCTTTCTTTACTTAGGAAAGGGGTTTGAATTGGGTTAACTTAACTCTTAAAACAATCACTTTTTAGCAATCATAATAGAGAGAAAACTCATAAGGATGAGGACGTAAACGCATGGGGTTAACTTCATTATCTAACTTGTACTCGATCCAGTTTTGGATAAAGTCGGTGGTAAATACACCAGAGTCAGTTAAGAAACCATGATCTTTTTCTAAGGCTTCTAAAGCCGCTTCTAAAGAGCCGGGGGTAGAAGGAATTTTACTTAATTCGTCAGGGGTGAGATCGTAAATATCCACATCTAAAGACGCACCGGGATCCATTTCTTTTTTAATACCATCGATCGCCGCGCATAAAATGGCCGCAAACGCTAAATAGGGGTTACAAGTAGCATCAGGACAACGGAACTCAAAGCGTTTAGCTTTGGGGTTAGTACCCGATAAAGGAATACGGATGGAAGCGGATCTGTTACCTTGGGAATAAGCTAAGTTTACAGGAGCTTCAAAACCCGGAACTAGACGCTTATAGGAGTTGGTGGTGGGGTTAGTTAAAGCTAGTAAAGCGGGGGCATGGTGTAAAACACCGCCGATCGCATTTAAAGCCATTTTACTTAAATTTGCATATTCATTACCCCAGAATAAAGGCTGGCCATCTTTCCAAATGGATAAATGGGTGTGCATACCCGAACCATTATCATTAAATAAAGGCTTAGGCATGAAAGTAACGGTTTTACCATATTTCTTGGCCACATTTTTAACCGCATACTTATAAGTCATTAAATAGTCAGCCGCTTGGATAATGGGCGCAAACTTAAGCCCTAACTCATTTTGACCGCCTGTGGCCACTTCATGGTGATGTTTTTCGATGGGAACACCACATTCGGCCATGGTTAATAACATTTCGGTACGAATATCTTGAGCCGTGTCAGTGGGAGGAACGGGGAAATAACCCTGTTTGTAAGCAGGTTTATAGGCCAAGTTACCGCCTTCTTCAATGCGTCCGGCATTCCAACGTCCTTCAATACTGTCTAAAAAGTAGAAACCTTGATTTTCTTTTTGATCAAAACGAGCATCATCAAAAATGAAAAATTCAGCTTCAGGCCCAAAATAAGCAGTATCACCGATCCCAGAAGCACTTAAATAGTCAAGAGCTTTTTTGGCAATACTACGGGGATCACGGCTGTACCATTCCCCTGTACGGGGTTCTTTGATACTACAGATCATGCTTAAGGTTTTTTCCTTGAAAAAGGGATCAATCCAAGCCGTGTTAGGATCAGGCACCATGGCCATGTCGGACTCATTGATCGCTTTCCAACCACGAATACTAGAACCGTCAAAGGCTACACCTTCGGTAAAAGCATCTTCATCAATTAAATCTTTATAGAAAGAACAATGTTGCCAAATACCGGGCATATCAATGAATTTGAGGTCAATGATTTTAATATCATCGTCTTTGATCCACTTTAATACTTCTTGGGGGGTCATTATATTTTATAGCTCCTAAGATTTTAAGATATTGAGATATTGTAAAAGAATAACTTAGTTATGAACAGAATGAATCTTTACTCAAAATAAAAATGTTACTAAATATACCAAACTAAAAATTTTTATCTTCATTTCTTAAAGAAATGTATCAAAATGAGTTTATTTTATGGGTTGAGATCAAAATTTAACATCTTTGATGAGAAGATATACAGTGACCAGTGAACAGTGAACAGTTAAAAGCTAATAGCTGATAGCTGATAGCTAAACTAAGTTAAAATAAAAAAATTAAATTAATTTTAGGGAGAAAAATTTAATGAGAGATAAGGTGACAAGCCTCATTAGAAACTATGATGGTACTGGACGCTATTTCGATCGTGATGCGTTTGATACCCTCAAGTCCTATTTTGCATCGGGTACTGCTAGAATAACCGCCGCTAATGTTATTAATGCTAATGCGGCTAAAATTGTTAAACAATCTAGTAGTGAACTTTTTGAAACTGTACCTGAATTATTACGTCCGGGTGGTTATGCTTATACGACTCGTCGTTATTCGGCTTGTTTAAGAGACATGGACTATTATCTTCGTTATGCTAGTTATGCTTTAATTGCAGGTGATAACGATATTTTAGATGAGCGTGTTCTTCAAGGTCTACGGGAAACTTATAATTCTCTAGGGATACCGATCGCTCCTACGGTGGTGGGTATTCAAATTATGAAGGATATTGTTAAATCTTTAGTAGCTGATAGTGGTATTGAAGATACTTCTTTTGTGGATGCACCTTTTGATCACATGGCTCGTAAATTCGGTGATGCTTCTCTTTAATTTTCAAGCCAATTAATTATTATTATATTTCAAAAGTCGGGGATTTGTTAAATCTCCGACTTTTATCTTAAAATCTTAAAATAAGGGAATCATTATCCAAAGATCAAATAATAATAATAATAAACTAAAAATTAACAAAATAAAATACATCCAAGGTTGAGCTAAAGGGCGAATATCTGTAGTATCAATGTTGGTTTTTTCTTGAATTAATGTTACCATTTTATTAAAACCTGCAATCCTCATTGGTAACAGATAAGCCCGATCTTCTTGATGGGTAATAAAATAATAAACTAAGCCTCCTTGGCCGGTTGTTCTCATTTTTAAATTTTTAATTTCTTGCCAAGAAAGTTGCCATCCTTTTCTAAAAAATTTGGGGATCCATTGAGGATAAAATACCCCTATTTTTTCCGGATCTAAAATAACTTTTTCACTTAAAGCACCATTAATAATAATTAAACCAAAAATTAAAGCGATCAATAATATTTGAGGGGAAACGGGGGCTAAAGTTAATTTAGCTAAAAAAGGTAAGGGTAAAGTTAAGCCTAAATATAATAAAATTAAAGTGATTCTAATTAACGGAGAAATCGCAAAAATATTCATAAATAATTGATAATTGATAATTGATAATGGATCATTGATCATTGACCAATAACATCATTCTACCATAAATTAAAACATTGAATCAAAATCAACAAACATATCAAAGGTTAAAACAAGCGCTAAGTTTAGGGTTGCGCCGTCAAATTTTAATGGCGGTTTGTGAGAATATTAATCTTCGGGATCATTATGTGGCTAGTTTAGATCGGGAAATTTATCCTAGTTTACATTATGATTCAATTGAAAATGATAATTCTAGTCTTTTTGTGTCAATTAATTTGAATTTAGCTTCCCCTAATTTTTGGCATCAAATTGCACAATGGTTTAAACAAAATCAATCTAATATTTTACCAGATCAAAGAATTTATTTTCAAATTATTGGCATTGAAAAATTAACTAAAGAAACACCAGAAATTCAACGAAAATTTATTAAAAGTTTAAGTTATATCAAAAAATATATTCATAATTTAGATTTTAATTTATTATTATGGGTGTCTCGCCCTTGGTTAAATTATATTCAAAATACTGTGCCTGAATTTTGGTGTTGGCATACGGGAATATTTGAATTTGAAGGTGAGCCTACTCCTGTAATTTCAGCTATTTCTAAGCCTGAATTAACCTCTAATTCCCATGATTCTTATTTTGTTTTTAACTATCAAAATGAGTCTCATTTTAATCTTATTCAAGAGCCAATTTTACCGGAAAAAGTGACCGAAACCATCAGCCCTATTGTTGATCTTGATGATGATGAATATTTATTTAATTTAGTTAATTATGATCAAAGTGGTAATATTATTCAGGATGAAGAATTATCTGAAGTAGCAGAAGAATTTAATTTAGTAATTCCTCCTAATTTAAGTCAGGAATTAATCACAGAAGAAGACTTAGAAGAAGTTGATGCTGAAGCATTAGGAGAAAATTTAATTTCAGAAGAAGAATTACAATTTAATTTTCAAATTAATTTACCTGAAAATCAAACGGATAAAAGTGATGAAAATAATCAATTAATAACTATTAATGAAGGGGAAAACTCAAGGGAAATAAAAATAGAAAAAGAATGGAAAAATCAATCTTTATCATTAAATAATCTTGAAGACTTAGAAACTTTAGAAACATTAAATTATCCCCCTGAAATTATAGCAACTGCTTCTTTTCAAGTGGCCTATCAATATCGAGATCGCATAGCGGCAGGAGAAGTAAGTAAAGAAAATTTAAAAATAGCAATTCAAGCCTATCAATATGGGTTAAAATATTTACCTGAACAGGATCAAAATTTACCCGATCTTTTAAATGATTTAGGTAATTTATATTGGATGTTATCTCGTCAAATTGAACAAACAGAAGAAATTACTAATTTATTAAAAATAGCCATTCAATCTTATCAATTAGCGTTATATAAAATTCATCAATTACCGTTAGATTTAAGTCAAACTTATGCGATGATTCAAAATAATTTAGGGGCAGTTTATAGTGATTTAGCTAGATATAATGATCCCGAAATTAATCTAAAATATTCCATCGAATCTTATCAAGAAGCTTTAAAATTTCGTTCAAAAGATGAAGATCAAATTAAATATGGAGCAACTCAAAATAATTTAGGTACGGCCTATTGGCATTTATCCCAATTAACAAAATCAATTCATAATTTAAAAAATGCAATTAAAGCTTATCAAGAAGCTTTAGAGCAATATAATTCAGAAATTGATGGTCATAATTGGGCAATGATTCAAAATAATATAGGTACTGCTTATTGGAATTTATCTAATTATGAAGAACCGCAAAAATGGCTCAATAATGCTATTAATTGTTATCATCAAGCTTTAAAATATCGAACTCCTGAAACAGCCCCAGCCGCCTATGCGGCCACTCAAAATAATTTAGGTACTGCTTATTGGCATTTAGCTGAACAAAATCAACATGATTCTCAACAGTGGTATAATTATTTACAACAGTCAATTACTGCCTATGAAATTGCCCTTTATTTTGTAGATTTATTAAGCAAAAATCAACCCCCTATTGCGGTCAATTTTGAATTTTTAGTAACCTTAAATAACTTAGGTTTAATTAATTATCAAATTGCCAATAATTACTGTTTAAATTTATCCCAACTTGAAAAAAGTCATTATCTTGATTTAGCTTTAATTAGTTATGTTAAAGTATTAGAAGGAGAGAAAATAAATACTGACAATTATCAAACGGCTTTTAATGCTATTATTAAAACAATTAAAACTAAATTTGAACAGGAAGGAATGGCAGGCCAAACTTCTGCTTTATCCAAAATTCCTAGCAAATTTTTACCCGAAATTTTACCTAAACTTTAAATTTTTATTGGTTATTTCTTCTATCTAAAATTTATTTTCTTAAAAGCAATCCTATTTCTGCTATAATCAATAAAAATTTATTTTTTATTCTTTATTTGTTAATTTTTATCGTTGATCGTTCATACTTTATTCTTATTATTTGTTACTTATTATTTATTACTTAATTATGAAAAAATTACCGATTGTTGCTGTAATTGGTCGCCCTAATGTGGGTAAATCAACCCTTGTTAACCGCATTGCAGGAGATCAACAGGCGATCGTCCATGATGAGCCGGGGATCACCCGTGATCGCACCTATCGCCCCGCATTCTGGAGCGATCGAGATTTTCAAATTGTGGACACGGGGGGCTTAGTTTTTGATGATGATACTGAGTTTTTACCCCTAATCCGTGAACAAGCTACAATGGCTTTAAATGAGGCTTCTGTGGCGATTTTTGTCGTAGATGGCCAGCTAGGCGTGACGGCGGCCGATGAGGAAATAGCCCACTGGCTACGCCATCAGTCCGTACCCATCTTACTCGCCGTTAATAAATGTGAGTCTATTGAGCATGGTTTAACCCAAGCCGCTCAGTTTTGGTCTTTAGGTTTGGGCGAACCCTATCCCATCTCTGGTATTCATGGTAGTGGTACAGGTGAACTATTAGACGAAGTGATTAAATTTTTTCCTGAGTCTGATCAATTGGAAGAAACCTCAGAAATAAAAGTGGCGATCGTGGGTCGTCCCAACGTAGGAAAATCGAGTTTACTGAATGCCATCACCGGAGAAAATAGAGCAATTGTGAGTCCAATCTCCGGTACAACCAGAGATACTATTGATATGATTGTAGAAAGAAACGGACAAATTTTCCGTTTAATTGATACAGCAGGGATTCGGCGGAAAAAAAATGTGGAATATGGGGCGGAATTTTTCAGCATTAATCGTTCTTTTAAAGCGATTAGACGTTGTGATGTAGTATTATTTGTAATTGATGTTTTAGATGGTATTACAGAGCAAGATTTAAAATTAGCAGGGCGCATCATTGAAGAAGGAAAAGCAGTGATTATTATTGCTAATAAATGGGATGCAGTGGAGAAAGATTCTTATACAATTTATGACCAGAAAAAAATCATTTTTGATCGCCTTTATTACATGGATTGGGCTGATTTAATTTTTACCAGTGCAGTAACAGGAAAAAGGGTTGATAAAATATTAGAATCTGTGGTCATTTCTTATGAACAATATAACAGAAGAATTAGCACATCTGTTATTAATGAAGTTATCAAAGAAGCCGTCACATGGCACACTCCCCCCACTTCTCGCCAAGGAAAACAAGGTAAAATTTATTACGGTACACAGGTAAGAAGTCAACCGCCAACCATCGCTTTATTTGTTAATGATCCCAAAAGATTTAATGAAAATTATCGCCGTTATATTGATCGGCAATTTCGTCAACATTTAGGTTTTCAAGGAACACCTATTCGCATAGTTTGGCGTGGTAAAAAAGCCAGAGAAATGGAGAGAGAAACTGTCAATCGAGCGGTTAAAGTTTAAGGAGAAAATTAAATTAATTTTAGAATAATTGTAGAGAAGTAATTTATTACTTCTCTACCTAAATTTAGAATATCAAAAAGATTAAATAAGGTTAACAATTTTCAACGATTAATTATAATTGATTGTTATTTTCAGAAGTGGTCTCTTGAGGGGGAGTTGGTTCAGTGGTTGGTTCGGGAGTTGGTTCGGGAGTTGGTTCAGTGGTTGGTTCGGGAGTTGGTTCGGGAGTCGGTTCGGGAGTTGGTTCTACTGTTGGTTGGTTACAACGGTTCGGATCATAAGTAAATGAAATTTCCCCAGCATAGATTTTATAACGTCCGGTATCATTGCCAAAAGATTGATTATTCAAAAATTCACGGGCGGCCGGTGCGAAAATACCCTCACCAGGCCTCAAGGTTATATTTGTTAAATTTCCTTGAGGATCAATTCCTACTACATAAAATACTGTTTGTTCTAGTTTTTCAGTACAGGCACCTTGAGGATAAGTACCTCTAAAATTAATTATTTCACGGTTACAAATAGGATCACTAGAGTTATTTTTACAGTAATCATTTTCCCCATTACCATTGCTTTGTGTGTTATTATTATTGTTAATATTATTGTTAGAATTAGTATTATTTGTATTCGTATTATTGTTGTTAGTATTATTAGGATTTTTTGCAGTTTGCATTGCGGGAGGAGGTGGTAAAGGACTTCCTTCTCGAATAGAATTATTATTATTAATTCTTTGACGATTAGAAGTAGTTTGATTTTCTGAATTAATTACATAACGCTTCGTTGGTGGAACTGTAATATTATTATTATTATCCGATAATGAAGGAAGATTTGGTCTCATTGGAGGATAAGAAAAGCCCCGATTAAGATTTTGAGGCAGATCGGGGGGTAAAAGAAGATTTTGTGAGGGTAAAGGAGTATTAATATTGGGTAATGGTAAGGAATTAGTAGGTAAAGAAGCGTTTGCAGTGGCCGCTAAATTAGGTAAACGGGCTTGATCTTGTTCACTTAATGTTACAATACGCACAGTTTGAGGGATTTTGGGGGTTGAATTATCCGCTAATTTACTTAAGGCCGGAAAAAATACTGCGACTAACCCATGTAAGACAAAAGAGATGCCAAAACCTAGATTAAGAGGTTGTATTAATTGATCAGATAAAGATTTTAAATAAGTTAATTTAGACATAGTTAGTTAGTTAATTTATTAATTAATTTATAAATAAAAAATCTTTGACAATAGAAAATTGATAATTAACTATCCACTCTCAATGGTCAATTGTTGAACGATTAATAATTATAAAGATTTAATTATGTCATTGATTGTTCCATTTAGAATCATTTAAGATCTAGTTATTCAGTGGACAAGAATGGATAATTAAAAAAATTATGGTCAAGTTCTTAAAAAATTGTCCCAAGCTAGATTTGTCAACATCTAGTTATAATGAAAAATAAGAATATAATAATTATTATTGATTTTTTGACAAAAAATGCCTAAACGCTCTTGGTTAATTTCTCTTTTTACCTGTTTAAATCTTACCACTTTTTCGGTGGGAGGGGTTTGCGCTCAAGCCCTTTTACCCTATGCCATTGACTTAAATTCTGAACATTTAGAGGCTCAAGGGCAGGAATTAATTGAAGATGCGATCCAGTTAGTTCGCTTTCAACAAATTGATTTGGCTTTACCTTATGCCCAACTCGCCACACAATTAGCTTCTGAGAATTATGAAAGTTGGTTTATTTTAGGCTCTCTGTTGAGTCAACAAAAAAAATTTGACGAGGCCTTGAAAGCTTTACAACGGGCTTATCTTCTCAATCCCCGTGAGGCTGGGATTTTATTCAGTTTGGGATCGGTTTATTTTCAAACGGCTGATTATGAAATGGCCGCACAAAAGTTAGAGGATGCTTTAATACTTAAACCCGACTCGGTTAATGGTTTATTTGATCTAGGTAATACTTATTTAATGTTAAAACGCTATCCAGAGGCGATCGAGGTTTATCAAAAGTCCATTTCCCTTGAAGCCCAGTTTTGGCCTTCTTTGAATAATATTGGTTTAATTTATTATGAACAGGGGGAAATCGATCGCGCGATGGAATATTGGGAACAAGCCACTGAAGTTGATGATCAAGCCACTGAACCCCTTTTAGCCCTTGCTGTGGCATGGTATGATCAAGGACAAAGGGATAAGGCTTTTGCTTTAGCTGAATCTGCTTTAAGATTAGATTCCCGTTATGCTGATTTAAACTTTTTGAAAGAAAATCTCTGGGGGGATCAATTATTAGAAGATACGAAAACTCTGATTGAAACCTCTCGCATTCAAGCTTTATTACGACAACTGCCCATTCCCGATCTCGAAAACCAATAATCAATCATATAAATAACAAATAATGTCCCAACGTCCTATTTATCTTGACTGTCATGCTACCACACCAGTTGATCCTCAAGTTTTAGAGGCGATGTTACCCTATTTTACTGAACATTTTGGCAATCCTTCTAGTATTAATCATCTTTATGGTTGGGAGGCAGAAGCAGGTGTAAAAAAAGCCAGAAATATGGTTGCCCAAGCCATTAATGCCACTGCTTCAGAAATTATTTTTACCAGTGGGGCGACAGAGGCAAATAATTTAGCCATTAAAGGGGTAGCTGAGGCCTATTTTAATCAAGGTAGACATATTATTACGGTTCAAACGGAACATCGTGCGGTTTTGGATCCTTGTTTATATTTAGAAAAATTAGGTTTTCAGGTGACATTTTTACCTGTGCAAAAAGATGGTTTAATAGATTTAAACGAGTTTAAAAAAGCCCTTCGTTCTGATACAATTTTAGTTTCCGTGATGGCGGCCAATAATGAAATTGGGGTATTACAACCAATTCAAGAAATAGGAGAAATTTGTCATCATCAACAAATTTTATTCCATTGTGATGCGGCTCAAGCTTTAGGAAAAATTCCTTTAGATGTTCAAAATATGAAGATAGATCTGATGTCTTTAACTGCTCATAAAATTTATGGAGCGAAGGGGATCGGGGCTTTATATGTGCGTCGTCGTGAGCCAAGAGTTAAGTTAGCTTCCCAGATCCAAGGGGGGGGACAGGAAAGGGGTCTGCGATCGGGTACATTGTACACCCCTCAGATCGTGGGTTTTGGCAAAGCAGTAGAATTGGCTTTAGAAAAAATGGACTCTGAAAATGAGCGTTTACAAGCCTTAAGGGATCAACTTTGGCAGAAAATCAGCCATTTACAAGGCATTCACCTCAATGGCCATCCGACTCAACGCTTAAGCGGTAATCTTAATCTGAGTGTGGAAGGTGTGGACGGAGGCGCTTTATTATTAGGTTTACAGCCGATCGTGGCTTTGTCTTCGGGATCGGCGTGTTCTTCCACCGCCTCTGCACCTTCCCACGTTTTAACGGCTTTAGGTCATTCGGAAAAATTGGCTTATGCTTCTTTACGTTTCGGGATCGGGCGTTTTAACACGCAACAAGACATTGATCAGGTGGCTGAAGCAACCGTTTCCACGATCCAAGCTTTACGCATGGCCAAAAATTTTTAATTTGACCTCAAACCTTTAGGGGGCTAGTCTGTCTCTGAGCCAAAGCCCATTTTCCCGCCGATAACGGAGGCGATCGTGTAAACGGTTCGGTCGCCCCTGCCAAAATTCGATCGCATCGGGGATCACTCGAAAACCGCCCCAATGTTCAGGCCGTGGGATCGTTTGATCTTCATAGTCTTCTTTTAATTTCGCAAAATTTTGATCTAAAATTTCCCTTGAGGGGATCACTTCACTTTGTTGAGATACCCATGCGCCCAATTGTGAGTCTCTCGGACGTGAATAAAAATATTGATCGGATTCTTCAGAGTTTATTTTTTCAACTTTACCTTCAATCCTCACTTGACGCTCTAATTCTCCCCACCAAAAAACAAGAGATGCGTAAGGATTTTGACTTATTTTTTGTCCTTTTTGGCTTTTATAATTAGTAAAAAAGACAAATCCCCTTTGATCAAAGGCTTTTAACAAGACAATTCTGGCGGAAGGTTTACCGTCTGACGTTGTGGTGGCAAGGGTCATGGCGTTAGGCTCTAACAATTCTGAGTTTAAAGCCTGATCAAACCAGAGCTTAAACTGAGCAATGGGATCGGGATCGGCTTGTGTTTCTAATAAGCCTCCCTTGGTATAATTTAATCTTAAATCAGCAATAGACATCATAGATAATTAATAATGGATAATTGATAGTTAATAAATGACCAATGACTAATCACAAATTATAATTTGATCTAAAGATGAGATGGTAATATCCGCCGTTTCTAAATGGGAGGCTTCCGGTTTTCCCCAACAGATACCGATCGCCCCAGCCGCCTGAGCATTGTGAGCCATTGAAATATCCCCTAACGCATCCCCTACCATCAGCGTTTTCTGAGCTTTGATCCCCAATTTTTGACAAGCTTCTAAAAATAAACGGGGATCGGGCTTAGTTAAACCACCGTCTACCCCCATCATTAAACTAATATAAGCTGATAATTGATGATCTTTGACGAATTTTTCTACATTTTCCGTAGAATCAGCGGATAATATCCCTAATTTTAATCCTCCCTCAGCTAATTCTCTGATTACCTCTAAACTTCCGGTAAATAAAGGAGAAGTTTCACTGCGATCGCTCAGATATTGATCCGCCTGTTCAAAAGCAATTTTAGCCATATTTTTAGCCTCATACCAACTGCGGCCAGTTTCCGCAATATAGGCCGCCGCCGCAATTTCATTTTCCTTATGACTGCCCACCGCCATTAAACCAGTGGGATCCAAATATTGATCCTGTACCCCAAAAGCCATTAATAAAGGCTCACCAATACCAGGCACTTGAGCATCTACCATTCTGGCACGTTTGATCGCCAATGCCCATAAAAACTGATGGGAGTCTTGTAAAGTCCCATCTTTATCAAAAATAATACCTTCAATTTCTGTAAATTTAATATTTTTTACTTGAATATTTACCACTCAATAACCTCTATGAACTTACTTTTTAAGCAACAGGAGTTAACCTGTTGCCAATTAATTAAGATAAAATCATCTTAAATTAGTCTGAATTAATTATAAACCCGGAATATTTAAACCACTGGTTAATTCTTCCATTTTTTCGCGCATAGTTTGGGTAGAAGTTTGATAAGCATTTTTCATCGCTTCTAAAGTCAAGACCGAAAGTTCTTGCGCACTTTTACCCATTGCATCTGCGGAAATTATCACATTTAAAGGCTCTTGGTTTCCACTTAAAACCACTTCAACTAAATTATCAGAACTTTTACCGGAAATTTCCATTTTTTCCAGATCTTCTTGAAGTTGTTGCGCCCCTTCTTGAACTTGCTGTGCTTTTTTAAATGCCTCAGCAATTTCCCTCATTTTTCCTAAGCCTAAACCAAATCCTTTTCCAGCCATAATTTTTAGATTTATTTTTTTATTTAAAAGTTTACATTTCAATAATGTATCATAGTTTAAGTCATTGTGGCTAATTTCTGAAATTATGCCACTTCATGACCTGTTTGAGTAATTATTTTTTGTAATTGATCTTCAGTAATATCGTCACTTTCTACTGTCACGATTTTACTATTTATATCAATAGAAACTTGAGCATTACTAATATTATTTTTAATGGCCTTAGTAATATTATTTGCACAAACTTCACAGGCGATCGTTGGCACTTTTAAAGTAATCATAATTAGTTATTTGTTATTTGTTATTTGTACAATTAATTCCAGTTTAATTGTCCAGTGTCAATTGTCAATTGTCAATTATTTAATTACCATTTTAACACAGAAGCATCCGCTCCCTGTTCAAATCTAATTTTAGCTTCTTTTTCAAACCATTGAATAATTTGATCGCAAGTTAAATTTTCCAGATTAACTTGATATTCTTGAGCAATAATAGTTAAAAGTTTTAAAGAAGAAATAGTTAAACGAGTTAAAAATTTTTCCGAAGAAGTAAGCAAAGCTTGATCAACTTTTTGTGATTCTTCTAAAGTTAAAAATTGAGCAGGATTTTCTGACATATTGATTATTAATGATTAATTGTTATTTATTATATAATAAAAAGCTACATTTGTGATTCAAAAGTCGGAGATTTTTTAGATAATTAAAGACTAACTTTTATCTTTAAAGAAAATCCCCGAATTTTCTTCCTAACCAATAACAAATAATAAATCTATTTAGCTTTAATTAAATAGCCACAACTATGTTCACCATTATTAATCCAATGGGTTCTTTCTACAACACAATCAGGTAAAATATCAGAAAACATCTCTAATTCATGACCACAAATATTAGGAAAAGATTCCGCCACATCTGAGATCGCACAGTGATGTTCAGCTAATACAAATTGTTCCAATTCTTGAGAGCGTTTGATAATATGTAATTCCGCCATATAGCCTTCTTGCTGACGAATAGAAACTAAATTATTAATCCTTTCTTTTAAAGTTCCTTCACCTATTTTTTCCCGATATTCTAATGCTTTTCTTTGCCATTGTTTCTGCAAAACTTCTGCAACTTGTTCCTCTCCTACCGTCTCCATTAAAGTATCTAAAAAGGAAATTGTAAATTCTCCATAACGATGGGGATAGCGATCGCGCCCTAAACGACTGAGTTGATAAACATGGTTAGGTCGCCCCATGCCAGTCTGTACCGACTTAAACTCGATTAAACCCATTTCTTCAAGGTCTTTGAGATGTCGGCGGGTAGCTTGAGGGCTAATATCAAAGGTTTCAGCCAACTCTAAAGCCGTACCTTCTCCCTGCTTGAGTAAATAATCTAAAATATCCTGTTTAGTGGAGGCGTGTTGAGTGGTGGTCATATTATCCTAGAAAAAATGTACTATCTCAAGATGAATTTATAGAAACTAAAAATTTTTTCGTTTGACAACATATTTGTTGTTAATATATTCTACAATAAGAGTAAAACAACAAATTAATTGCTTTACTATGATTATAGTACAGTAGATTAAGATTTTAGCATTAACAAACAGTTTTATTTGTTATTTTAGTGCATGATAGATAATTAGCTATGGTAATCATATATACATAAATGAGGACAAGCCGAGAAAAAGCAGAGGTCAAAGCCTTACTAATCAAGGTTTTTAACCCTAACTTCTCCCCCAGAGCTAATTTAAAAATTTCCTGACTTTTTAACTATTTAGTTATCCTAAACAAGAGAACAATTTTTATTATGAGTACAACAGTAAAAACATTGGTAAATCAACCATATAAATATGGATTTGTGACTGATATTGAAGCAGATACTATTCCTCGTGGTTTAAATGAGGATATTATCCGCTTAATTTCTGCTAAGAAAAACGAGCCAGAATTTATGTTAGAATTTCGCTTAAAAGCTTACCATCAATGGTTAAAAATGAGCGAACCAAATTGGGCTGATGTTAACTATCCTCCGATCAATTATCAAGATATAATTTACTATTCTGCACCCAAACAAAAGAAGGAAAAACTAAATAGTTTAGAGGAAGTTGATCCCACTTTATTAGAAACATTTGAAAAATTAGGTATTCCCTTATCGGAACAAAAAAGATTAGGAAATGTGGCAGTGGACGCAATTTTTGACAGTGTATCTGTAGCCACCACATTTAAAGAAAAATTAGCTAAAGATGGGGTTATTTTCTGTTCAATTTCCGAAGCATTACAAGAGCATCCAGAATTAGTTAAAAAGTATTTAGGTTCTGTCGTTCCCATTGCCGATAATTACTTTTCTGCGTTAAATTCTGCGGTCTTTAGTGACGGTTCATTTGTATTTATTCCTAAAGGGGTAAAATGTCCAATGGAATTGTCAACTTATTTCAGAATTAATAATGGTGATACCGGACAATTTGAGCGCACTTTAATAGTAGCAGAAGAGGGAGCATCAGTTAGTTATTTAGAAGGGTGTACAGCCCCCATGTATGACAGCAATCAGCTTCATGCGGCCGTAGTAGAATTAGTGGCATTAGATGACGCTGATATTAAATATTCTACGGTGCAAAATTGGTATGCTGGAGATGAAAATGGCAAGGGAGGAATTTACAATTTTGTAACAAAAAGAGGCCTATGTAAAGGGGTAAATTCTAAGATTTCTTGGACACAAGTTGAGACAGGTTCAGCTATTACTTGGAAATATCCCAGTTGTGTGTTAGTGGGTGATAATTCTGTAGGGGAATTTTACTCGATCGCCCTAACAAATAATAAACAACAAGCTGACACAGGAACAAAAATGATCCATGTGGGAAATAATACGAAAAGTACAATTATTTCTAAAGGAATTTCTGCGGGAAAATCAAGTAATAGTTATCGAGGCTTAGTCAAAATTAATCCTAAAGCAAAAGGAGCAAGAAATTACTCCCAATGTGACTCAATGTTAATAGGAGATCAAGCTTCAGCTAATACTTTCCCCTACATACAAGTTGATAATAATACTGCCAAAGTTGAACATGAAGCATCAACCTCAAAAATAGGAGAAGATCAATTATTTTTCTTTGCTCAAAGGGGTATTTCTGAAGAAAATGCGATCTCAATGTTAGTAGGAGGTTTCTGTAAAGATGTATTAAATGAATTACCGATGGAATTTGCCGCCGAAGCCGATAAATTATTAAGCTTAAAATTAGAAGGCACTGTGGGATAATTAATAGTTGATAGTTAATAGTTATTATTAATCTGTGGAACAGACATCTTGCCTGTTAAAAAATCAAAATTTTATCAGTATAAAATGCCTAATTTATATATAATTAGCGGTGCAAATGGTTCAGGCAAAACCACCACAGCTAAAACAATCTTACCCTATTTTTTAGATGTTTATGAATATGTAAATGCCGATGAAATAGCCAAAGGAATTTCACCTTTTCGCCCTGAAAATGTAGCAATACAAGCAGGAAAATTAATGTTAAAACGACTAGATTATTTAGTCAAAAATCAAATAGATTTTGCTTTTGAAACTACATTATCAGGTTTAAATTATGTGAAATTCTTAAAACAATGTCAAAATCAAAATTATCAAATAAATTTAATTTATTTTTGGTTAAAAAGCCCTAAACTTGCTATAGAAAGGGTAAAACAAAGAGTTAAAAGCGGAGGACATAATATTCCAGAAGATGTGATAATTCGTAGATATTACAGAGGACAAAAAAACTTAATTAATAACTATTTAGCCTTATGTGATACATGGATTATTTATGATAACTCTAGTTTACCAATTCAATTAATATCAGAAAAAACACTTAATCAAGAAATAATTATTTATGATAATCAAATATATTCAAAGATAATTAAGGTAAATAATGAACAATCAAAAAACTGAATTATTATCACAAAAAATAGATCAAGGAGTAAAAAAAGCCATTAATTCTGCAATAGAAAAACATAAAAAATTAGGTGAATCTATTGCAATTTGGCAAGATGATCAAGTAGTCATTTTATCAGCCGATCAAATACCAATTATTAAACAATAGAAATTAATCTTATTTTATCACAAGCAAAATTAGAACAAATATGAGATTTATTAACCCTAAAACCGATTTTGCCTTTAAAAAAATTTTTGGATCGGATCAAAGTAAAGATATTTTGATCAGTTTTCTTAATAGTATTTTATATGAAGGTAATAATATCATTGAAGATTTAACAATTTTAAATCCCTATCAAGCCCCTGCTATTAGAGGAATTAAAGATACTTATTTAGATGTGAGGGCGAAAATTACAGGTAATAAAACTGTGATTATTGAAATGCAAGTTTTAAATGTAGAAGGCTTTGAAAAACGCATTTTATATAATGCGGCTAAAGCCTATTCCATTCAGTTAGAAACAGGGGAAGATTATACCCTATTAAATCCGGTAATTGCCTTAACAATTACTGATTTTAATATGTTTGAAATGGAAAAAGTTATCTCGAAATTTATCTTAAAAGAAAAAGATTATTTAGTTGATTATTCCATAGATGATTTAGAATTAGTGTTTGTAGAATTACCAAAATTTAAGAAAGAATTAACAGAATTAGAAACAGTAACGGATAAATGGATTTATTTTTTAAAAATGGCAAGAGAATTAGAAGAAATACCTGCTAATATGGAAGAAATTAAACCCATTAAAAAAGCATTTCAAATTGCTAATGAATCAGGCTTAACCAGAGATGAATTAGAAGATTTACAGAAAAGAGAAATCTATATTCATGATCAAAAAAATGCCATTCTTAAAGCTAAAAATCAGGGTATTGAAGAAGGAATTAAACAGGGAATTAAACAAGGTGAAAAACAAAAAGCCTTAGACATTGCTCAAAAATTAATTAATGTGTTAGATGATGAGACAATTTCTCAAACTACTGGCTTAACTTTAGCTGAAATTCAACAGTTAAAATTAAACTAAAAAATAATGACAAAAAATACATTTTATGATAAAATCTAAAAAGATTATTAAATCAACTTACAACCTTAATTTATTAACACAATTTAATTATGATTATAGAAAATAGCAAATTAATTTTATCCGTTAAAAATTTAACCGCTAATGTGAACGGTACACCCATTTTAAAAGGGCTTAACTTAGAAGTTAAAGAGGGAGAAGTTCACGCTATTATGGGGCGCAATGGCTCAGGAAAAAGCACTTTTTCTAAAGTTTTAGCCGGCCATCCTGCCTACGAAGTAACGGGCGGAGAAATTATTTATAAAGGGGAAAACTTATTAGAAAAAGAGCCTGAAGATCGAGCTTTAGCAGGTATCTTTTTAGCTTTTCAATATCCTTTAGAAATTCCGGGAGTTAGTAACTTAGAATTTTTAAGAGTTGCCTACAATGCTAAACAAAAATATTTAGGTTTAGAGGAAGTAGATGTGTTTGAATTTGAAGATTTAGTAGAGGAAAAATTAGACGTTGTAAAAATGGATCCCGCCTTTCTTCAAAGAAGTTTAAATGAAGGGTTTTCCGGTGGTGAAAAAAAACGCAATGAGATTTTACAAATGGCATTATTAGAGCCTACTTTATCTATTTTAGATGAGACTGATTCCGGCTTAGATATTGATGCTTTAAGAATAGTTGCTAACGGTGTCAATCAATTAGCAACCCCCCATACTTGTTCTTTAGTTATTACCCATTATCAACGCTTATTAGATTACATTGAACCTGATTTTGTTCATGTAATGTATGATGGTAGAATTATCACCAGTGGCGGTAAAGAATTGGCTTTAGAATTGGAAGAAAAAGGCTATGATTTCTTAGATGAAATTGCCGAAAAACAATTAGTTGGAGTGGGAGGTTAATCATCATGACATTAACACAAGATTTAATCTTTAAGCCTGAAGAAATATCTTTAAAAGAGGCCTATTTAGGCAAAATTTTAAGACAATGTGAAGAACAAAAACCTGTTTTTAATGTGGAGTTAGCAGGGTGGCTTCAAGAATTACGTCAAAAAGCCGCTTATGATGTGGTAAAATCAAATTTACCCACAACTAAAGATGAAGAATGGCGTTTTACCGATCTATCTTCTTTGTTAGAAAATGAATTTAAAATTGCTGAAGAAAGTAAACTTTCATTGTTAGATATTGAGCCTTTTATTTATCCTGAAGCTAATCAAAGTAGACTGGTTTTTGTTAATGGAATTTATGCCCCTAAATTATCAAATCTTTCCGCACTTCCTGAAGGAATTTATGTAGGAAATTTAGAAAATTTAGACTTAACAAATAGTCAAAAATTAGTTAAATATTTAGGGAAACAAGAAGAATCAAATGATGTTTTCACCTCTTTAAATACTTCTGGCTTAAAAGATGCTGCTATTATTTGGATTAACCGCAATATAGAGGTAAAAACTCCTATTCATCTCTTATTTTTATCTGTTCCCTCTTTTGATCATCCTACCATTGATCAACCTCGTACTTTAATCGTTTCTGAGCCTAACTCACAAATTGAAGTGATTGAGCAATACGGAGCGATTACTTTAGGATGCTCAGATCGCCCTCAGAATCATCCCTATTTTACCAATGCTGTTACCGAAATTTTCTTAGAAGAAAACTCACAAATTAAACATAGTCGAGTACAAAGGGAGTCGGGGGATGGTTTTCATATTGGGAAAACGGCAATTTTTCAAGCAAGGGATAGCCGTTATTCCTGTGTGGAGATTAATCTAGGCTCAAAGTTATTCCGTCATAACTTAGAAGTTAATCAACAGGGAGAACAAACGGAAACTAATCTTAATGGTTTAACCATTTTAGGAGGAAGACAGGTAGGAGATACTCACAGTATTATCCAATTAAATTATCCTCATGGCACAACTAATCAATTACATAAATATATTATTGATGAATTTGCTCAGGGTATTTTTAGTGGAAAAGTGTTTGTTCCTCAGAATGCACAGTTAACTAATGCGAGTCAATTAAACCGTAATTTATTATTATCTCCGAAAGCTCGGATTCATACCAAGCCAGAGTTACAGATCACGGCGGATAACGTCAAATGTTCTCACGGTGCAACGGTGAGTCAACTAGAGGATGATGAAATCTTTTACTTGCGCAGTCGGGGCTTAAATGAATATGATTCACGTCATTTATTAATTGATGCTTTTGCGGGTGAAATTTTAGATTTATTACCCATTGAATCATTAAATCATCGTTTAAGTCAATGTGTGGCTTGTCGCACTTTAGATTAGTTTTTCAATCATCAAAAATCAGGGATTTAATATTATTAAATCTCTGATTTTTAAAAATGGATCAAGAGTACATTAATTAAATAATTTGTAAATTTAATGAAGCGAACAACTGAAGATAAATTTCAAACAGTTATTAATAAAAACACATTTTATTTCTTCAATGCGAAATTTGAGGAAAAATATGAGGGTTATATCAATTCTATTAAAGAAACATTATTGAATGTCAAAAATAGAATTGAAATTGAAGGTTTAAAAAAAGAAATTTTTGAGGAATTAATCTCAGAAAAAGAAAATGGACTTAAAGCATTATTAGCATTATCTGGTTTATCAAATGAATCTTTAAAAAGATTAATAACTGTTATTAGAATAATTGATCATCCTGAGCTAAATAAGATTTTTTACAAACAACAATGGTCTCCTGAAAATGATGGTAATAATATCAAAGAATGGAGTGATAATCAAATATTGTCCTTAATCAAAAACAATAAATATTTTAGAAAAGGTATTGTTAATTTATTTTTTGAAGGTGCATCAATTAAATTTTTAGCACAAACAATACCATTATTTGAACTGAAAAAATTAAGTATTTCTAAATTAAAATTTGAAATACCAGAGTTACTAGACACGATCATACGTTATAAAGAAAAAGGTAGTTATTCTGGTAATAAACAAAATAATCCTGAAATTGTAATTGCAGAAATTTTAGATAAATTTAATCTTACTTTTGAAACAGGTGATTTAACCGAATTAATAGATAATGTTCCCGATAAAAAAAGAACAATGGATTTTATTATTCCTAACAAGAAAAATCCTTTGATTATTATAGAAAGTTCTTTTTTAGCTACAACTTCATCAGGACAAGGTGATAAATCTAAAACAGAAATTTCGATCAATACTCTCATTAAAAAACATTATCCTCAAGCTATATTTATTGGTTTTATTGATGGTATTGGCTGGTATGTTCGTAAAGGTGATTTAAAAAGAATAGTAACAGCTTATGATGATGTTTTTACTTTTCATCAAGATGAATTAAAAAGATTTGAAAAACTATTACAAAAAACTTTAAAATAATGAAAAATATGGAAAATTTTATTAATCAAATACATCAGGGAGACTGTTTAGAATTATTTAAAAATATTCCTGATAATTCTATTGATATGACTTTTGCCGATCCCCCTTTTAACCTCAAAAAAAAATATGCAACTTATCATGATAGTTTAGAATTTCAAGAATATTTGAATTGGTGTGAAAAATGGATTTTTGAAATGGTTAGAGTTACTAAACCTACGGGATCAATTTTTTTACATAATATTCCAAAATGGTTAACTTTTTACGCTAGTTATCTTAATAAAATTGCTTATTTTAAACATTGGATTTCATGGGATGCCCCTACTGCCCCTATGGGAAAATCCTTACAACCAGCCCATTATGGCATTTTATTTTATGGAAAATCAGCAAAAGAAACGAAAATTTATGAATTGCGATCACCCCATAAAAGAGACAGGAAACAAGGTTTTTTATTAAAAGATTATGGAGGCAAAAAAGATAAATTACATCCTTATGGACCATTAATTTCTGATGTTTGGACAGATATTCACAGAATTAAACATAATAAAAAAAGAGACTGCCATCCCTGTCAATTACCTATTCATTTGCTAGATAGATTAATATTACTTTGTACCGATGAAAATGATACAATTTTAGATCCTTTTTCTGGAACAGGTACTACCGCTATTTCTGCTAAAAGATTAGGTAGAAAATATATCGGGTTTGAATTATCACCTCATTATGTTAAAATTGCTCAAGATAAGTTACAATTAACAGAAGCTAATTATAAAATTAATGATATTTTTGTTAGTTTTTATCTCAATGAAATTGTCACAATTAGAGATCAAGATTGGGAAAATTTACAAAATTATTTTATTATTCCTGAACCAATCAGAAATATTGATTTTGACAAAACTAAATTAAAAAATAATATTTTTTTACCTGAAGATTTTATAGTAAGAGTTAATGAAGATAAAGATTATAATAAAAACGATTTAGAGCTTTTTCAAATTAATCCAGACTCGAATAATTTTGATTACATTCCCAATTTTAACTTTTAAAAGAACAAGCTTTTAAGACAAGATTTATTGATTCTTCCATTGATGGTTTGGCACAACTTGAGTTAATTCTTGATCATATAACTATTACTAATTTAGATTATAAGTTAAAGAGGGAAGTTCACATATATAAATAGAAAGGCAATTTTTAAAAACCCTGTAAAACTACTTTAGCCTTTAAAATTGTTTCATTTTCTGTTAAATTTAATTCTCCTATTCCTAACAGTAAACCTTCTTCATTTTTAACCCTAATACCTCGATCAAATGGTAAATTTGAATAATCATCTATCTCAATTTTTTGCCCTTGACACCATCTTTTTCCAATCTCATCTTTTAAAGTAATAACTGTTAAATGATCTAAAACTTTTTCTGGTGAAATAAAAGTTAAATTATCCTCTTGAATTTTCCTTTCTATTTCCTCAAAAGTTAAACTTTCTTCTATCATTAAACCACAACTTACAACCCTTTTTAAATTGGCTAAAGTTGCCCCCCTTTTGCTTAAAAAACCCAGATCCCTTGCGATCGATCTGATATATGTGCCACTACCACAGGTAATTTTTAATTCTAACTCAGGAAAATCCCCTGAAAACCAATTTAAAACTTCAATCTTTTCAATTTTAACTATTCTTTTTGGGACTTCTATATTTTTGCCTTTTCTAGCTAATTTATAAAGGGGTGTACCCCCTTGTTTAATCGCACTGAAAGCCGGAGGAATTTGCTCTATTTCCCCTAAAAAGCTAGGTAAATGATTTTTTACTTCTTCAAGGGTTAAATCGGGGCTTAAAATCGTTTTTAAAATTTCTCCTTCCAAATCATCAGTATTTGTGGAAATACCAAAACGAATTTTAGCGATATAAGCCTTAGTTTCCGGTAAAAATTGTAATAAACGAGTCACATTTCCAACGGCTAAAGGTAAAACTCCTGTCGCCAAAGGATCAAGTGTACCGCCATGTCCAATTTTTTTTAAGTGTAATAAACGTCTCATTTTTCCCACACAATCATGGGAGGTAAAACCTAAAGGTTTATTAAGATTAATAAAGCCTGATTTTTGCATTTTATTTTAATTTTTAACTTAAAAATTAAGTGTCATTTATTGAAGGGTTTATGGTAACAATGAAATTAATTTCATTGGGCGTTAATTATTAATTTGTTATTGCTTAAAGTATAGATGGCCTTGAAATTAATTTCAAAGACATCTATCCTATTAATAATATTAAAAAATAACCTCTCCTTTTCCTTCCATAACCTCACCAATCACATTGACAATTAACTTTTGATTGGTAAAATAGTTAATAGTTTGGTCTGCATCTTCTGGTGATACAATTAACACAAAACCAACCCCCATATTAAAAGTATCAAACATGGCCAGATCAGGCACATTTCCCATCTTTTGTAACCATTGAAAAATGGGGGGTATTTCCCAACTATTAGGAATAATTTTAACCGATTGATTTTGATTTAAACAACGGGGTAAATTTTCCGGTAAACCTCCTCCGGTAATGTGAGCCATACCCTTAATTTTTAAGTTAGATTTTAAGGCAGTTAATACAGGTTTAACATAAATTTTAGTCGGGGTTAAAAACATTTCTCCTAATGATTTTCCTTCAAATTCTTGAGGGCAATTTTCCCAACTTAAATTATTAGTTTCAATAATTTTTCTAACTAAAGAAAAGCCATTACTATGTACTCCACTACTGCCCAAGGCGATCGCCACATCGCCAATTTTAATTTGAGAACCGTCTAAAATTTTAGATTTTTCCACAATACCCACACAAAAACCTGCTAAATCATATTCCCCTTTTTGATAGAAACCGGGCATTTCAGCAGTTTCACCTCCTAATAAGGTACAATTACTCTGTTTACAACCCTCAATAATTCCCGTCACTACCTGAGCTAATTGTTCTTCATTTAATTGACCAGTAGCTAAATAATCTAAAAAGAATAAAGGTTCAGCCCCAGATGTGAGAATGTCATTGACGCACATGGCAACTAAATCAATTCCTACCGTGTGATGAGTATTCAGAGTATGGGCAATTTTAAGTTTAGTACCGACTCCATCCGTACCTGAAACGAGAACAGGCTCTTGATAACCAGTAGGAATTTGAAAACACCCTCCAAATCCTCCCAAACCTCCCAATACTTCAGGGCGATAGGTACTTTGTACGCCTTGACGGATTCTTTGCACAAAGGAACGTCCGGCCTCAATATCCACACCTGCATCTTTATAATCCATATTTTTTCCTCTAATTCAGCTTAAACAAACTATTTTAACGGATTAGGCCTTAACTTTAACAAAACTTAAAGTTATATAAAAAAAATTTATATAAAAAATTCTAATCAAAGGCTGTATTTATTGCATAGCTAGTTCTTTGGTCAGTTGTACTAATAGAAGTAAATACTTTTGTACTGTTTACATTTGTTCACAATGTTTAAGATTGTGCTAGTTTAAAAACTGTCAACTTATTACAAAAATTAATTTGCAATTTTGAAAGAGTCACAAGACTAACTCAATTTAGAAGTTAGACATAATTGGACTCAAAGTATCCCAATTCAAAGTATAAATTATGAACAAAACATTAGGACTTAGCCTTACGGCTATTTTATTAACGGCTACTCATGCCCTTCCCGTGCATAGCTCTACCAATTTTAGAACTAATGCTAAAATAGATGAAACCAAAAATACCAATCATAGGAGTTTATTCTCCTCGAATCAAAACTTAAATCAACAAAACTTAAATCAAGACAATTTAACTCAACCTTTTTGGTTAGAAGCGTTTAATCCAATTAAACATCCCCTCCCCCCTACCGATACTCAGCCTGAGTCTGATGGTGTTATCTCCTCTGTTTATGATTATCAAATAGATGGTAAAGCAGTTGCTACCGTTTATGTTGAAGAAATACCTGTTTTAACTTTTCTCAATCAAAATGCCCACCTTAGCGCTACACAACTGAGCGATCAACTCAATCAACTTCACCGCAACAATGTTGATCCTGAAACGATTACGGCTCAATGGAATGAAGAAAATAAATCCTATACCATCAATGTGGGTGATCAAGTTTTAATCACAATTAATAATAATGTCATCCTTGCGGATACAACCCAAGATCCCGCACAAGATAGCCTCCAAGTGGCTAACCGTTTACGCCGTTTATTAAGCGGTAATACCGTTGAATATTTATCGGAAATAGAAGGCCAACCCGAACCCCAAGCCGAACCCCAAACCCCAAACGTAGAGGTAATTAGACAGATCACGGGGATGGCTTCATGGTACGGGCCGGGCTTTAACGGTCGTCAAAGTGCCAATGGTGAAATCTTTAATCAAAATGCTTTGACGGCGGCTCATCGGAGTTTACCCTTTGGTACAATGGTGAGAGTTACGAACTTAAATAATGGCAGATCTGTGATTGTGCGCATTAACGATCGAGGCCCTTATGTTGGCAATCGTATTTTAGACCTTTCCGCAGGAGCGGCGCAACAGATCGGCATGATTTCTAGTGGTGTTGCACCCATTAGTTTAGAAATTTTAAGATAATTCTCAATTGAGAATCAATAAATTTTAGGGATTTTAAATCCGATTGAAAGTGTAGAGACGTAAATTTTTACGTCTCTACAGGTGTTTTAAACTAAATTAATTAAATTTAATGGCCTTGTCAATTGTCTATTAATAATGTATCGAGTTTTACATTTTAAAAAAAACTCTTGAGCAAAATCAACAAAAAAAACAGTATTTTAACATAAAATAACAAAAGTTTATATAGTGTTCTTTTTCAATATCTGTGTAATAATAACGCTACAGCTAGTGTTTTATTCAGTCAAATCATTACGAAGCTTATTATGCAACAAACTCTTACTTTGGAAAATCCTTCATGTTTTTCCCACCCGTCTGGGATCAATTCTTCTAAAATTCAAGTGATTAAACGCAATGGTACAAGAGCAAATCTTGATATTGCCAAAATTCGCTCCGTAGTAGAATGGGCTTGTCTTAATTTAGATGTCAATTCGATCGAATTGGAGGCGGGGTTGGATACCCGTTTAAAGGATGGAGTTACCACTAGGGAAATTCAAGATAATTTAATTCATTGTGCTTTAGAAATGTGTAGCCCTGATGAGCCGGAATGGCGTTATGTGGCGGGAAGATTACATATATGGAGTTTGTGGAAAGATACCCTCGTCAAAAGGGGTTATCAATATAGCAATTATCCCAAAACTGTACAGATGAAGGTGGCCGCCCAACAATATGATGAGCGGATCCTCACCTATACTAATGCGGAGTTAGAGGAAGCGGGAAGTTGGATTAATCCTGACTGGGATACGGATTATGATTATGCAGGGGCAGTATTATTAAGTAAGCGTTATCTCTTGCCCACTGAGTTACCTCAAGAGGCTTTTCTGACTTGTGCTTTATTGTTGGCGGTGGTGGAAAAACCCCAAGAGCGTTTAAAATATGCCCGTCAATTTTACGAGGCGATCGCTAAACGCAAAATTTCCCTAGCTACACCCATTTTAGCCAATTTAAGAATCCCCAATGGCTCATTATCTAGTTGTTTCATCTGTGCCATTGACGATAATTTAGAAAGTATTTTTGGGGAAATTACCAACGCCGCCCGTATCTCTAAAAATGGCGGTGGTGTGGGCATTAATGTGAGTCGGATCCGCGCTACGGGTAGTTGGGTAATGGGTAAGGAAAACGCCTCTGGTGGGGTGATCCCTTGGATTAAATTACTCAACGATACCGCCATCGCTGTAAACCAAGGTGGCAGAAGGGCTGGAGCGATTACGGTTTCGTTAGATGTATGGCATTTAGATGTGCCGGAATTTTTAGAAATGCAGACTGAAAACGGGGATCAACGTCGTAAAGCTTATGATATTTTTCCCCAATTAGTTATACCCGATGAGTTTATGCGTAGGGTAGTCACTAAAGAAGATTGGACTTTAGTTGATCCCTACGAAGTTAAGATGAAATTAGGGATTGATTTGGCTGAACTTTGGAGTAAAGAGTTTGAATCTGCTTATCAAAAAATCGAGGCTTCTTTAGCTGTTAATAATAACAATTCCCATGATACTCTGAAACTTTATCGAAAAGTTAATGCTAGAGAATTATTTAAGGAAATCATGCGATCGCAGGTTGAAACAGGGATGCCCTATTTAGCATTTAAAGATACGATCAACCGTGAAAATCCCAATCAACATGAGGGTTATATCCCCGGAGTTAACCTTTGTGTTGCTCCCGAAACCAAAATATTAACAGATAAAGGTCAATTTCCTATCATTGATCTAGTTAATCAATGGGTAAAAGTATGGAATGGTTTTGAATGGTCTGAAGTGCAAGTTAAGCAAACAGGAATTAACCAACCATTGTTAAAAGTTAATTTATCTAATGGAGAATCTCTTGAATGCACTTATTATCATCATTTCTGGATCAAAAAAACCTATCGTAGTCAACCGATCAAAGTAGAAGCAAAAGATCTCAATGTTGGAGATAAATTAATCAAGTATGAATTACCCTTGATTAGTAATGACAGCGATGTTGATTTTCCTTATGCTTATACATCGGGCTGTTTTTCTGGGGATGGTAGTTATTCAGGGGAAAATCACCCCGAATTAGATCTTTATGGAGAAAAGAAAAAATTAGTTGATTTTATTGCTATTCGTAATAAACTTTGGGGTAGTAAAAATCACACTAAAGTATTAGATGAAATAGCTATTTATCACGATGTTAAACAAGATCGAATAGTTTGTAAATTACCTTTAGATTTACCAAAAAAATACACCGTTCCTATTAATGGTTACACCGTTCAATCTCGCTTAGAATGGTTAGCAGGATTATTAGATACTGATGGCACAGTCTATTGCAATGGAGACAATGAAGGCTTTGCGATAAGCTCAATTCACAAGCAATTTCTATTAGATATTCGCTTAATGCTTCAAACATTGGGAGTTGACTCCAAAGTAACATTAATGTCCAATGAAGGTTTGAAATTAATGCCAAATGGAAAAGGTGGGCAAAAAGAATATTTTTGCCAAAAAACTTATCGGTTATTAATTAATTCTAATGGAGTATTTCAGTTAGCAAAATTAGGATTGAAAACTAACCGTTTAAAATGGAAAATCAAAAAACCGCAAAGAAAAGCCACTCAATTTATTCAAGTAACAAGTGTTGAGTTAACTTGCCGTCGTGATGATACTTATTGTTTTACTGAGCCTAAACGTAATTTAGGAATGTTTAATGGTATTTTAACTGGTCAATGTTGTGAAAGTTGGTCAAATGTTTCCCCCGGGAAAGAGGCTCACACCTGTAACTTAGATTCTCTCAATTTAGCTAATATTGAAGATTCCGAGCTTAAAGAGGTTTGTGATGTGGCGGTGCGGATTTTAGATAATACGATCGAGATTACAAAAGCACCTTTTACGGAAAGTGCCAACCATAACCAAAAATATCGCACCATTGGCGTGGGGGCGATGGGTTTAGCTGATTGGTTAGCTAAACGCCAATTATCCTACCGTCATTTAGAGGAAATTAACCAATTATTTGAAAATATTGGTTATCATTGTACTAATGCCAGTATGAAATTAGCCCAAGAAAGGGGAGCTTATCCTGCTTTTAAAGGTAGTGAATGGAGTAAAGGTAATTTAATCGGTGCAAAACCTTTAGAGTGGTTTTTAGAAAATGGCTCTGATCCTCAAAAATGGCAAGAATTAAGCGATAATGTGAAAAAATACGGCATTCGTAACTCCCATATCACAGCGATCGCTCCTAATACCTCATCATCCTTAGTACAGGGTTGTAGTGCAAGTATATTACCCGTGTATAGCCGTTTCTTTTATGATAAATGGGCAAAAGGCACAGTGCCGATCGCGCCTCCTTTCATTAATACGGCTTTTTGGTATTATCAAGAAAATAAAACCCTTGATCAAAAAGTAGTAGTAGAAGCGGTGGCAACTATTCAAAAATGGATAGATACGGGCATTTCAATGGAATTAATTTTCAACTTAAACCAAGGAATTTATTTTCAAGATGAGCCAGAAAGGGCGCTCAAAGCTAAAGATATTCTGGAAACTTTACTTTTAGCATGGGAAAAAGGCTGTAAAGCAGTTTATTATATAAGAACAGTGCAAAAGGATGATTTTAAAGAATTAAATGAAACCTGCGCCGCCTGTGCGAATTAAATATTAATTAGTTATTGATTATTGGTTATTACTTATTAGTTATTTGTAAGTAGGTGATTATTATTAAATATAAGGTGAACATTACTTATCAAATTAGTAACTAATAATAAATAACTAATAACAAATAACTAATAACAAATAACCACATTATTTTGAATAATTATGGATTTTGAAACATCATTACATGATACTTTAGGGAATCATTATCAAAGAGTATCAAAAAAATATAAAAATATTCCCCCAGACGTTGCTTTACAAATAGCCGCCCATCTTACGGTAGCGGAAACTCAAGCGATGTATTTGGCTAGTTTACAGGGTTTACAAGAAGAATTATCTTACGTTCGTAAAATTATGCAAAAAACTATGCTTTCTAGTAATTCTGAAAATAGCAATGTTTAATTAATTACTAATAGAAACTCTCCCCTTTTTAAGCAGAGCATTTTCAAAGTCAAATTTTATGATCTGTGTGAGCTTTTGATAATCAATTTTTTAGTTTATTTTTGATCTTAATAAATTTTGATCTTAATAAATCAAAAATAAACTAAAAAAAAGATAATTTCTAATCTAAATTGAACTCATCTACTTTTGTATTAATCTAGTTTTTAAAAATTTTTGATTTCATAATAGAAAAAATGCTCCCTTCTCCCACAGGAAAAAACGGGTTAAACATTACCAAAACGATAACCTTTCCCATAAATAGTATGAATAAGAGGAGTTTCTCCTGAAACCTCAATTTTTCTTCTTAATAAACGCACTAAGGCCGCTAAAACATTACTACTTGGTTGCTCTTCTTCACCCCATAAATATTGATGTATTTGTTCGTGGGTTAATAATTGATCTTGATTGGTCATTAAATATTCTAATAATTGTACTTCTTTTTCTGATAATTTTATCATTCTACCATGACGAGTAGCGATTTGATTTTCCCGATCTAATTCTAAATTTCCTACTTTTAAATGTTGAGAATTAATATTACTTTCAACTTGAGAAGATCGTCTTAATAAAGCCCTTACTCTAGCTAATAATTCTTTTAATTCAAAAGGTTTAATTAAATAGTCGTCAGCCCCTGCATCTAAGCCCATTACCCGATCATCTACCGTATCTTTAGCGGTTAAAAATAAGACAGGAGTTGTTTTATTTTGACTTCTAATTTTTTGACAAATTTCTAAACCGGAAATATAGGGTAACATCCAATCTAAAATTAACAGATCATAATCATTTTGTAAAGCTAATTGTAATCCTTTCATGCCCTGATCAGCTACATCTATATGATAACCTTCACAGCTTAAAATTTGACTGAGGGGATCGGTTAATTCCGCTTCATCATCTACTAATAAAATACTTAATTTTTCCTTGATCATATTAGTTATTATCTATTTGTTAACAATAAAGTTTATAGATTAAAAATTTCCGCTAAAATCGTATTAGAAAATAAAAATCCTTGGGGATCGGTTAAACTTAATCTTTGTTTTTCTTGATCTAATTTTACTAAATTTTGCTCCCTAAATTTGTCTAATATTTGTAAAATTTGTTTAACTGTTTTTTCCCCAAATTGATCATTAATTAAATTTAAACTAACTCCTTCTTTTAACCTTAAACCTAACATTAAAGTTTCTAATAACTGATCTTCTTGTGATAATTCTAGTTCATTAATGATACCATGATTATTAATTAAAGATTGTACCCAATCATAATATTTTTGACGGGTGCGAGGGCGAGTATATCTAATCTTATTAGTATAACTGGCCGCCCCCATGCCAAAACCATAATATGGTTTATTTTCCCAATAAACTCGATTATGTTGGCATTGAAAATTAGGTTGAGCATAATTGGAAATTTCATAATGATTATAACCGTAATTGGTTAAAATTTCCTGAGCTAAACAATACATTTTAGCGGTTATTTCATCACTAGGTAAAGGTTTTTGGCCGGGTTGATATTGTTTACCAAATGGGGTAACTTCTTCTAAGACTAAATCATAACAAGATAGATGTTTAGGGTTTAATTTTATAGCAGTATTTAAGGAAAATTCCCAATCTTTTAAAGTTTGCTCTGGTAAACCGGAAATTAAATCTAAACTATAGTTTTTAAAATCAACTTGATTAATCATTTCTATGGCATTAAATATATCATTTAAACGGTGTGTTCTGCCAATTTTTTCTAATAAATTATCTTGAAAAGCTTGTACTCCCAAACTAATGCGATTAACCCCTAATTTTTGATAAAATTTTAACTGATCTAAATCAAATGTTGCGGGATCAATTTCTAAAGATATTTCACAATCTTTTTCAATTCTAAATTTTTGATCTAAAGTTTCTAGGATTTTTGCTAATAAATTAATAGGTAATAAAGAGGGAGTGCCACCACCAAAAAAAATGGTTTTTAAACTACTCCCTAAATTAGCAGTAATGTTAATTTCTGCTAAGAGCATATTAACATAATTTTCAATAGATTTTAAGGAATTATAAGGGGCATGATCCCCCAAAACAGTTATGGGAAAATCACAATAAAAACAACGTCTTTTACAAAAAGGAATATGAAGATAAACGGCTGTCGGATTAGTCAAAATTAGTTATTTATGATTAATTATTAGTGATTGGTAATTTGTTAGCTATCAGTTAATTATTACTGATTATTTATAAATGATAACGCTCGTCAGCCCATTCGCCAAGATTAGAAATTCTCGTTTCATTTTGTCTTTTTTGCCATGCTTTAAAACGATTAATAGTTTCTTGTTTTTCCTCCATACTGGGAATTTTTTGTTCAGATACTTGATCAATCACATATTGAATTGAATCAATTAAATTAACCCATGTTAAATGTTTATATAATAATAAATTCTTTTGCTCTAAAAATATTTCTAATTCTTTTAAAACTTGATAACTTTCGTGAATATTATTATTAATTGGTAATGGTAAAGGATCAGATGATCTTAGAGGATCCCTTGTCACAGCCGAAATACCTTGACGCACAGCCGTTTGAATATCTTGAAGATATTTTTGTTGTGCCTTAATTTCCTGTTGACGCTTTCCTTTAACAGAAGAAGCATACATGGGCGGTAAACGATTTAAAGCAAAGGTTTCCACCTCAAGGGGATCAATATATTCCCTTAAGTTAGGCGGTTGTTTGTTTAACTGTTTTTGTACTTCTTCACGCACTAAAATTTCCATTACATTTTGATAGGTTTGAGTTTTGTGTTTTAGCATAATGGAGTCAACTGATTGCTGATGAAAATTAAATGAAAAATTAGAGAATGTAAACTTTTTTTGGTAGTTCATTCATTGTAACTAAAAAAAAGTAATTCTGATGAAAATTGTTTCGGCATAAGTTGTTTTGTAAAGAAAGATTAAGTTGTCTTTAAATTTTTAGCTCAACTAAATTATGATTTTAAATTAAAAAATCGAGTAGAGATCAAATTATTCAGATATAATAGGTAGACCTTAGTATTATTGATTGTTTCTTATATTTACAAACTATGTTAGATGTAATTATTATTTTTCTGTTTACGATCGCCGGAGTGGGGGTAGGCATTGATGGAATCAAGCTTTTACCCTCCCCTGTTTTAGATCAAGTTTCTAACCTTCAAGCCTTAAAATTAGTGTTTAGTGGCTTTTTTGGTTTAATTGGATTTGTGATTGGTTTAGTAGCTCAAACCACTTACCGCCGTTTAGAAGCCCAAATCCGCAATACGCCCATTGAAGTTATCTTAACTCGATCAGTAGGTTTAGTAATCGGTTTATTATTGGCTAATTTAATGTTAGCGCCAATTTTCCTATTGCCCATTCCCCAAGAATTTTCTTTTATTAAACCAATGATCGCTATTTTGGGAAGTGTGATTTTTGCCTTTTTAGGTATTAGTTTAGCTGATACCCATGGCCGCACTTTTTTACGTTTAATTAATCCTAATAGCATTGAAACTTTATTAGTTGCCGAGGGTACATTAAAACCCGCTTCCACTAAAATCGTTGATACCAGTTGTATTATTGATGGTAGAATTGAAGAATTAATTAAAACTGGTTTTATTGAAGGTCAATTATTAGTTCCCCAATTTGTATTACAGGAATTACAACAATTAGCAGATGCAGGTAATGATCAAAAAAGAGTAAGGGGAAGACGGGGCTTAGATATTTTAAATCAAATGCAAGAGGCTTTCCCCGATCGCATTATGATCCATCCGGCCGACTATGAAGATATTTCCACCGTTGATAATAAATTAGTGCGTTTAGCTCAAGAAATTAACGGCACATTATTAACCAATGATTATAACTTAAGTAAAGTTGCTAATTTACAAAAAATACTCATTTTAAATGTTAATGATCTCGCCCAAGCCGTGAGGCCGATCTATTTACCCGGTGATCATTTAGACTTAAAAATACTCAAACAAGGCAAAGAATCCCAACAGGGCGTAGGCTATTTAGATGATGGCACAATGGTGGTAGTCGAAGAAGGGAGAGACTATGTAGGAGATGAGTTACAAGTCATAGTAACTTCCGCCCTACAAACTTCTGCCGGAAGGATGATTTTTGCAAAATTAGCTAATGTTGTCACTAATTAGTTAATTTAATTAAAAAATTGTTAGTTGTGATTTTTTCGTGTTAAATTATTTGTTAAAGCTCAACAACTAACAATTAAATGATTAATTCTATTTACTATTAACAATTAAGCTAAAATTAATGATATAGTGAATAAAAAATCAACTAAAATTTTAGTTAATCTATTGCAGATTTTTGGAGTATTATAATGAGTGAAACTACCGCTACGAATTTTATGGGTATTGACCCTAATGAGGTTAATAAAAAACTACTTGAATGGGGTATTTCTCTTGATGAAATTGTTAAGAAAATTTCCTCCCTCGGATTGCCTGGGATCATCTTGATCATTGCTATTTCTGTATCAAGCACTACGACTTATCCTGTCGTTGCTGGCCTTGCAGGTTTAGGTGGGCCTTTAGGTATTCTTGGCGGCTTAGGGCTACTGGGTTTATCAACAGTTATTGGGGATGTAATTGGAGGTTATGGCATTGAAACTGTATTAAAATTAGTTTATAAAGAACGCCGTAAAAATGAAACTCAAGAAAGTTTAATTAAGGAAGTAGAAAGTTTACCAATTTCCGAAATTCTTAAACTTCATCTTAAACAAAGTATTGAGGTAGAAATAAATACAGAAGAACCTGTCAGCCCTAAACAAGTTGAAATTATTGAAGAATAATTTTTTAATTTGATCCTTGTTCTTTAATTAAATTTAGTCCTACAAAGCGAGGGTTTGTAGGACTGTTTTTATATTAGTAAATTGGCAAAATTTACTAATATGAATTAATTAACAATCTTCCCAGTCAGAAGGCCATTTTAAAGTCCAAATAGGGGGAGGATTGGATTCGTCAGATTCGGTAGTTTCGTCTGGATTAGGTGTTGGTTCTTCCGCCGCTTCTTCTAAAAAACGAGCGAAAAAAGGCATTCCTTCTGTTTCTAAGCTATTGATATAAGCCATATTTAAGTCCCTCTAATTTTTTGATTAACAAAGTTTAATTCAGAAACTGATTATAGCATACCCTGATTTTTGACAAATTGAACAAAAAATAGATTTTTGATCTATTTTCTAGTAGCTCTTAAAAATAGGGTATTTGCTCCTGCAAAATTTTCTTTTTTTATTATAAATCATCTTGCGATCATGGAAATAACTAATTTTTATAGTTCCCCTTCTTCATAATCTTCTTCAATTTTTGTCGTCACAATTCGATTTTTTTCAACTGTTTTAAGAACATTGATCGCCTCTGCTAAATCGGCAATAGTCGCATATTCTAACAAATTTTGTAACGATAATTCAATGGAGAAAATATCACTTAAACGGGAGATTACTTGACTTGCTAAGAGGGAATGACCCCCAAGTTCAAAAAAGTTATCATTAATGCTAATTTTTGGTAATTTTAAAACGGTTTGCCAAATTTGACTAATTTGAAATTCCGTTTCATTTCTTGGTAAAATCCAATTTTTATTGTCTTGACCTTGAATTTCTCTTAATAATTGTTCTTTATCTATTTCACCATTGTCTTTTAAAGGGAAAGATTCTTGTCTAAATAAAGCACATTGATAGAGATTTTCAAAAGGATCTGATAAGCAGATCTGGGAATCTAAATTAACAGAATTAGCATCATCTTTGACAGTGTAATAAGCTGTTAATTGTTGATTATTTTCTGCTAAGGATAGAAAGCGTTTAATTTTGGCATTATTACCATCTAAACCGATAATTGATTGATTATGATGATGGGATAAATTAGCCAAAAATGAATCTAATCCTTGTTGAACTGTCATCTCGAAATAACCTTGACTTCGAGTTAACTGTTGTGCTTGATAACCTTTACTAATACCTGTTTCTTGCCAAGTTGTCCAACTATAACAATAACTAGGAAATAAATTTTTAGCATTCTGATAGGAATTTAGTTGTTCTAAGAAAGTATTGGAAGCAGAATAAGAAGCGATGGCCGCCCCTCCAAAAAAACTAGCTAGGGAAGAAAAACTAATATAAATTCCCTGAGATTCTTTCAAAATTTGATGTAAATTCCAACTGCCTAACATTTTAGGGCGAAGAATATTTGCTAAGTTATCTTTTGTTTCTTCAAGGATTAATCCATCTTGATAAATTCCTGCTAAATGAATAATGCCATCAAGCTCACCTTGCCATTGGTTTTTAGCTTGTGTAATTGTTTGTTTTAATTGGTTAAAATCACAAATATCTACAGCTTGATAAATCACTTTTCCCCCGATATTTTCTAAACTTTCTAAGGTCTGAATTTTGGCAGAAAATTGATGATTTTGTCTGAGATAATCATCCCATTCTGTTTTGGGGGGTAAGGGTGTTTTACCAATTAAGAGTAATTGAGCTTGATAATTTTTTAATAAATATTCAGCAATTGGTGTCCCAATTCCCCCTAAACCTCCTGTAATGACATAAATGCCGCCTTTTTTAAAAGGTAATTGTTCGGGTATTTCTTGGCAAAAATTGACTTTTTCTAGGCCGGAAATAAAGCGTTTGTTTTGACGATAGGCGATCTCTTTTTCCCGTGAGATCACTTTAAGTTCTTCAATAAGATAAGCACTATTAATATTCGGGGGAGCAATTTCTAAATCAAGATGACGACTATTGAGCCAAGAAAGTTCAGCATTGATACTTTTAATTAATCCTAAAACTGGCGATTTTTCATAAGCAATTTCATCATTTTGGCTGACTAATTGGCTATGACTGGAAACAAATAATAATTGAGTATTGAGGTTAGAACCTTGAATTTTAGCAAGGGATTGGACTAAATATAATAAACTATAAATTCCGATTTCTTGAGCTTTTTCTAACTGTTTAGAATTAGTAATTTCTCCTTGATATTCTTGATAATTCCAAAGATGAACAATCTGATCAATATTAATTTTTTGTTGGGCTAAAGTATTAAATAAAAGTTCATAATCTTCTTTGCTTTCTGGTTGAATTTCATAATGATTATGACTAATTTGGGCAAATTTAGCTCCTTGAATTACCGTAATTACTGGTAAATTTTGGGCTTTAATTTCAGATGCTAAATGATTTCCCAAACCTAACTGATCGAGAAAAATTAAGGTATTATGGCCGCAAAGTTCAGATTTTAAATTAATAGGATTGCGTTGTTTCCAAATTTTACGATAAAACCAATTTGGAATAGTATTTGCATTTTCTAAAAGTAGATCAATTTCTTTGAGAATGGGGGTAAATTCCCCAGATTCAAAGCGTTTTGTTAACTGCGATCGCTGAATTTTACCAATAGATGTTTTGGGGATTTCCTGTTGATTTAAAGGGATTAAATATTGAGGATTAACGCCAAAACTATTAATAACTTTTTCTCGAATTGTTTTAATTAATTTTTTTAACTTATTTTGGGGTAAAGTTTCTGGACTAAAAAAGATGGCCAATTGATCGGTATTACTATGGGCATCATGGACGGCACAAGCGGCTGTATAGGAAGGATTTACCGATTCAATACTATCAACAATTATTTCAATTTCATGACTATAAAAATTAACTCCATTAATAATAATAGTTTCTTTACTTCTTCCAGTAATTACTAAATGCCCATTACTAATAAAGCCTAAATCCCCTGTTTTAAACCAACCATCTGCTAAAAATGCTTCTTGATTTGCGGATGAATTTTTATAATATGCGGGGAAAACTGGATCGCCTTTTACTTGTAAATTACCGATAGTTTCTTCGGGAAGTAAATTATTTTCATGATCAACAATTCGCAAACAAACTCCAGCAATTGGCAATCCTAAATCAGTAAAAGTTGTTGCTTGAGGATGGTCAGGATGGACTCTTTTTAAAGTCTGATTTAAGGAGTTTTTATCTACAGTATGAAAGAGTAAAGGTTGTTCTTTTGTAGGTTCAAAATAGGTAATTCCTGATCCCATTTCAGCCATACCAAAAGCAGGTCTTACTGTGGTTTTTTGTAAATTATATTGACGATTAAGGGTTTCAATAAAATCACTTACAGCCTTATCTGATACTGCTTCTCCCGCTACTAAAAAGAATTTTACACAGTCTAAATTCCAAATTTGATGAGGTTCTTTTTTGAGGGATTCATTAATTAAATTATAGGCAAAATTAGGCGCCCAACTGTGGGTAATTCTGTATTGATTAATTAAGTCTAACCAGTTAAGAGGACGACTTAAAATATATTTAGTTTGAACATAAATCATTTGACAACCAATTTCAATACAGCGAATGTGCCAATCGGAGATACTACCAATATGTTCAAAGGGCAACCAATTAAGAATAATATCCCCATTTTTATGGTTACAAATTATGTTTGTTCCCCTAGCACGAGAGAGTAAATTCTTATTAGTTAAAGTGATACATTTTGACATTCCCGTACTTCCCGATGTTAAGTTAAAGAAAACCACATCATCGGGTTGGGTTTGATAATAATTTGGTGCTGGTTGATGGGTTTTTAATTCTTCAATATAACTTAACTTTAATGATTGATTAGATACCCATTTTTCAAGTTTTTTAATCTCGGTTTCTTGAGTTTTATTAGTAATAATAAAAGGCTGATCTAATAACTCCCAAACTTGAGCAATTTTTTTAACATCATTGGTTAAATCTTTATAGGTGGGGGGGACAGAAATAATTAAAGGAATTATTCCCCCTAAAATACAGCCCCAAAAAGCAGGAATTAGGTCATTATGTTCAGATAATTGTAGAATTACTTGGGATTGAGGTTTTAAATTAAGTTGTTTTAATCCGGTGTAAATTCTTAGGGCTTCTTGCCATAATTCTTGATAGCTTTGAACTAACAAATTGCCATTAGATTGAATATAAGTAATAGTTTGATTTGGATAATTTTTAACGGCATTTTCGAGGCTTTCTGCTAAAGTTTGGGGTTGAGATAAAGATGTTACTAAACTTTTTCCCTGACTTAAAGCTAATTGATTTGAAGCAGTTTGAGAAGCTAAATTAATCTCATTTTTTGTCTCTTGTTCTTGATTTTGTTGCCAATTATTTTGAGATTTTAAGGGTAACAAATCTGAAAGATGGAGCGGTTTATTTTCTTTTTCGGCGGGTGTAATTAGGGTAGCAATTTGATCAATTTGAGGAAAATTTTTGATTGTATTCTCGGCTATTTGCGCTAAATTTTCGTCAATAATTGGGATAGATTTTAAAATATTTTCATCTACATTTCCCGTATTAGTTAAAGGAATGGTAGAAATAGGAATATAGTAATCAGGAAGTTTATGATTAGGTAATTTTGATTCTAAATCATTAGCTATTTCTTCTTGATTCCAGTTTCCTGTATAAACAAGATAGGCAATTAATCGTTGATTTCTCGTTAATAAATAACAATCTTCTACTAAAGGATTGGATAAAATAGTAGATGTTATTTCTTGATGATTTAAGAGTTTTTTTGTGTTAGCAATCATGGAAAAAATTAACTTACTTGAATTATTTTTGAACGAATAAATTTATTGGTAATTAATAAAAAAACACTCTGTTTTACACTTTAACCCATTTTAAAATATCAGGGTTTTTGTCATAACGATAAGTAAAACCGTCATTAGCGCTAATAGTTTGCCCCCGACTACCTTTATTTTTTACGGTACTAAGAGCATAATCGGTTAATTTTTGCATTTCTTGATGACTAAGATAGTTATTTGTTTCAATTTCAATTTCAATTTCAGGCTCAATTGCTTGATCTTCAATGATAATTTCTGCTAGTTTCGGCTCAATTTCTTGAGGTTCAATTACAATTTCTGTTGAGGTTGGTTGGTGGTTTTTATTGTTACTAGAATGAGAAAAAGTTGAGCGTGAAATATATTCATCCATCTCAACTAAACGCCAACTAGAATCCTCCGATAATTCTAATACTTTTTGATGATATTTAAACAAACTTTCTCGATGGCCTACACTAATAAAAGTTTTGCCCATTTGTTGTAATGTTTTGTATAGATTATCCTCATTTCTTAAATCTAATGCGCTAGTTGCTTCATCTAAAATAATGAAATTAGGTTGATTAACTAACAAACGAGCGAAAGCTAGACGTTGTTGTTCACCTAAAGATAATATATTTTCCCAAGGTAATTCTTCATCGAAATCTTTAATTTTCTCTAGTGCATCTTGAAGATTAACTTGCTTTAAAATATCTCTTAATTGTGATTCTGTAATAGAATTTTGTGTTTGAGGATAAATTAATTGTTCTCGCAGAGTTCCTAATATAATATAAGGGCGTTGTGGCAAGAATAAAATATCATTGAGGGCAGGTCTGATTAATTCGCCGCTACCCGTATTCCACAAACCAGAAATTGCGCGTAATAGGGAACTTTTCCCCCTTCCACTAGGCCCAACAATTAATAAACCTTGACTTGGTTTAACCGAAATTGATAAGTTTTCGACAATTACTTTAGCACAATCAGGTGTTTGTAATGTAAAATCATCAAATGCTAAATAATCATCTTCCATTACTTGAATGGTACTAATTATTTTAGGTTGTTCCCTCAATGAATCTAAAGCTTTTGAGAAGTTTTCTAAGCGTTCAATATAATTAACAAATTCCCCTGATTTACCAAATTCTTCTACTAATATAGATAAGGCTGTAGAAAAGAAAAAGCAAGAATAACTGGCTTGATTAACGTCTCCTAATTCGCTCAGTTGACCACTAATATATAAGGGAGCAACTATGATAAAAGGAAACAATTGCACTAGGGATTGATAACCTTGATTATATAATTCTTGATTTCTTTCCCAATCAATTCTTTTCTTGAAAACTTGTACAAAATTAGCGAATTTTCTTTGAATAATATTTAACTCTTTATCTTCACCTCTGAAAAAAGCAATTGATTCGGCATGATTACGAACATGAGTTAGGGCATAATTATAGTTTGCTTCTACTTCTAATTGTTCTTTACTAATTACTTTTAATTGTTGAGTAATATAGGTGGCAATAACATTACCAAAAATTGTATAAATAATCAAGAGAATAGAAATTGTTTTAGAAATTGACCACAGAATGATAATAAAAAATGTCATTTCTAATATTTTCTCAAAACAAATGGCTAAAAAGTCCATAGTTGTTCGAGCTAGAGGCTCAATTTCTTGAGCTAATCTTTGATCTGGATTGGTAATTTCCCCTTGAAAATTGATTTGATAATAAGCACGATCTTTAAAATATTTATTCAAAATTTTATTATTGATCCATTGATGCCAGTCTAGGGTGATGATTTGTCTTAAATTTTTGGAGAATCCCTTTAAGATCGTCATAAGCCCAAGAATTATGCCATAAACGATCACTAATTTAGTTAGTGTGCTTGAATCTCTGTTTTCGGTAGCGTCAATTAAATCTTTAAAAATAAAACTATTGAAAGCGTTAAAACTAACTAAAAGAACTAATAATATAATTAATAAAAATAACAGCCCCCATGAGCGAATTACATCGGAGAATGCTCTGGATTGGTCATCTTTTGGATACCAATATACTTGAAGAAAAGAAAATAGTTTGGAGACACTTTGGATAAATGATTGTGAATTTTCTTTTTTATTATTTTTGTCTGGATTTTTTTCTAAAACATTCATTGAATTTTCCTCTGGTAAGACAGGAAGCTGATAATGGACAATGCTTAATTACTAAGTCAAGTAATTAAGCATATCATAAAATAGTCAAATTTTTACTGGCAAATATTACAAAATTATGATCAATTCATAATTGATAATTGACAGGTAAATTTGAGGCCTTAATTTAAAAAACCAGTTTGATGGAAAAACTCAAAATATCTTGTTAATATTTCTTGATCTATGGGTGGAAAATTAAAATTAGTATTTTTTAATCCTATTAAAGTATTTTGGCTATCTAATTCTACCACCCCACTAAGCGCTAAATTTTGATCTGAAAAGTTATCTAAAACTGCGGCTAAAGCCTGATCTGGATTAATTTTACATTGTTTAATTAAGTTCGATCGCCAAGTTTCAAAATCAACTAATTTGAGATCATAACCCATTTTTTGAACACAATTAAATAAATAATTATTTAATGTTGGCTGAGGATTAATTAAATGAAAAGCTTTACCTAAAGAATTTTCTTGATTTGCTAAATAAACAATTGCTGAACTAACATAATCAACGGGAGTTAAATCTTCTGTACTATCACCAAAATCAGGGATCATTCCTAATTGAATACAACCTTTTAACATCCGACAAAATAAATCTTCAGTATTACAAATTCCTGTTTTACTATGGCCAATAATGCGAGATGCTCGAAAAATTGTAATAGGAATCCCACGTTTTAATCCTTCTAAAATTAACTTTTCTGCTACCCATTTACTTTGGGTATAACCTGCATTTAAGCCATGTTCTAAACCTAGTTGATCTGATTCTTTGATGATATTACCTTGGGCATAACTTGAAGAAAAAACTGATACTGTTGACACAAAATGAACGGGTTTTGTTTTAGTTAAACAAGCTAATTTTAAGATTTCTTGTGTGCCTAAAACATTAGTTGGTTTAAGAATAGAATAGGGATAAAGTCCATTTACCCACGCTCCATTATGATAAATTTGATCAATTTTTTGTGCTAATTCTTGAAAACCTGCTTCACAAATACCGAAATTTTTTTGAGATAAATCACCAATTACCGGAATAATTCTATGACTTATATTTTCTTGCCATAATTGAAAGTTTTTCAGTTTATTTTCTATTTTAGTTTGGGCTTTTTCTGGATTATTGGCACGAATTAAACAGTAGATATTAGCTGAAGTTTTGTTTAATAATTCTGCTAATAAATGAATCCCTAGAAAACCCGTTGCTCCCGTTAAGAAAATATTAATAGGTTGGCTTTTAAATTGATAGGGATGAGGTGGTTTTATTGACTGATTTAAAATAATTTCTTGCGGCCAATTAGGGGTTTTTTGTTGATAAAAATCAGAGGTATTTTGAGATAAATAATTATCTAAATTACTTGCTAATCCTGCGATGGTAGGTTCAGAAAATAGATAGTTTAAAGGAATATCTATTAAGAATTTTTCTTGTAATTTAGTAATAACTTGAATTGCTTTTAATGAATGGCCGCCTAAGTCAAAAAAGTTATCAAAAATACAAATTTCTTCTAATTGTAAAACTTTTTGCCAAATATCAGCAACTATTTTTTCTGTTTTAGTTTGGGGTAAATTGATAGTTTGAATTGAGTTATTTGTTTGAGGTGCGGGTAAGGATTTTCGATCAATTTTACCACTACTTAAAAGGGGTAATTCTGGCAATTCTACGAAGAAAGAGGGGATCATATAATCGGGTAATTTTTGTTTAAGAAAATTCCTTAATTTTTGCCGATCGATGCCTTGATTTTTGGGAACAATATAGGCGACTAATTGTTTATTATTTGGTTGATCTTCCCTAACAATAACTGCATGGGATTTGATGTCAGAATTTTCTGCTAAAACTGCTTCAATTTCCCCTATTTCAATGCGAAAACCTCGTAGTTTTATTTGATTATCAATTCTTCCTAAAAATTCAATATTTCCATCGGGAAGATAACGAGCTAGATCCCCTGTTTTATAAAGACGAACTGTTTGAAATTGATCAAAATTATGGGTAATAAATTTTTCTTTGGTTAAGTCTTGACGATGTAAATATCCTCTGGCTAAACCTAAACCACTAATTAATAATTCCCCAGGAATACCGATAGGAAGTTGTTGTAAATTTTGATCACAAATATAAACTTGAGTATTAGTAATTGGTTTACCAATAGAAACTGCATGAATTTGGGGCTTTTGTTGACTCAAATTAGGATTAAAAATTGTAGTAGTAATTGTTGCTTCTGTAGGCCCATAAGCATTAAGCCAAACTAGATCATTTCTGTATTGACTGGAGAGGATTTTTTGCCATAAAAATAATCTGTCTGGTAGCACTTCTTCACTACCTGTAATTACTAAGCGCAAACTATCAGGTAATAGGGTTAAAGATTGAGATAATTCTAATACCCATTCATGCCAATAAGTTGCTGGTAGATTGATAACGGTGAGGTTTTTATAATCAATAAATTGGCTAAATTCTTTTAAAGAAGAAAAGATATTTGTTGGGTGCATTACTAAAGTTCCACCTCTAACAAGGGTGGGATAAATTTCTTCGGCGGCTACATCAAATGTTAAAGAAGCGAATTGTAAAACCCGATCTTTTTGCGTTAAATTATAGGCTTTAATGATGGCGAGGCTATGATTAACTAAGCTTTTTTGTTCAATCATAACGCCTTTTGGTGTTCCGGTTGAGCCTGATGTATAAATTAAATAGGCTAAATTTTGAGCGTGATAATTGTTAGTTAAATTGCCTTGATTTTGCTGATTAATTATGGTTTTTTCCCGATCAAGATCAACAATTTTATCTGCATATTGATTAAAGAAATTACGGAATTTTGTTTGAGTTATTATTGCGGATATTTGAGCATCATTTAAGATATATTCTCGGCGATCTTGAGGATATTTAGGGTCTAAAATAATATAGGCCGCACCTGCTTTTAAGATTGCTAATAATGCGATTATTAAATCGGGCGATCGCTCTAGGCAAATACTAACTAAAGATTCTGTTTTAAGGCCTTTAGTTTGGAGATAAGTTGCTAATTGATTAGCCCGATGATTTAATTCTTGATAGCTGATTTTTTCTTGGTCAAATTCAATGGCGATCGCTGAAGGATTTTGCGTAACTTGTTGTTCAAATAATTCTTGAATAGTACAGTCTGGAATTGGATTAATATTGCACTGATTCCATTGTTTTAATAGGTCAGATTCAGAAGGGGTTAACATCTTTAATAAACCCAAAGGTTGATGGGGATAATTAACAATTTCCGTTAATAAAACTTGAAAATGCCCAGTCATTCTTTCAATGGTTTCTTGATTAAATAAATCAGAATTATAATCAAAAGAACCTACTAAACCTTCGGGGGTTTCTTGCATTGCTAAAGTTAAATCAAATTGAGCAACTAAAGCATTCATTTTGATAGGAGTTAACTCTAAATCTGCGATGGAAATATAATCAATATGGAGCTGATCTTCCCAAGAAAACATTACTTGAAATAAGGGGGTATAACTTGAATTTCTCTGGGGTTTGACTGCTTCTACAACTTTTTCTAGGGGTAAATCTTGATGATCATAAGCATCTAAAACAACCCCTTGAACTTGATGTAATAATTGTTGAAAAGAAAGATTATTTTTTAAACGAGTACGAATGGCTAAAGTATTAATAAAACACCCAATTAAAGGCTCAATTTCTGGAAATTGACGATTACCTGTAGGAATACCAATTACAATATCTTCTTGATAAGAATAACGATAAAGTAACAGATTAAAAGCTGTTAACATCGTCATATTTAAAGTTGATGCGGATTTTTGACTTAACTGTTTTAATTTTTGGCTTAATTCTTGATTTAAAATAAATTTACAACTATTACCTTTAAAAGTTTGAATAGGGGGGCGTGGTTTATCGGTGGGCAGGTCTAATAATGGTGGGATTCCTGTTAGTTGTTGTTGCCAATAATTGGTTAATTTAGTTAATTTTTCTCCTTGAATTTGTTGTTTCTGCCAGACAGCATAATCACCGTATTGAATAGATAAATCTGTTAAGGGGGGGGCTTCTTTTTTAAGAAAAGATTGATATAAAATGGTAAGTTCTTTTAATAAAACTTTCATTGACCAACCATCAAAAATAGAATGATGTAAACTTAAGCATAAAACATAGGAATCTGATTTTAATTTGACCAAAAAGGGACGCATTAAGGGAGCTTTACTTAAATCAAAAGGAGTATAAACTTCTTGATCTATTAAGCGATTTAATTCTTGATTTTGTTCGGATTCAGATAATTTTTCTAAATCAATTAATGGTAAATCTAATTTAATTTCTGGGCTGATAATTTGCTGGGGAATTTCATCAATTATTTGAAAACTGGTATGCAAAACTTCATGGCGTTGCATAATCGTTTCTAAGGCTTTTCTGAAATTTTCTACATCTAAATTGCCATTAATTTTAAATTGAAATGGCATATTATAAGTATAACCTTGAGCTTCTAATTGATAAAGAAACCAAAGTCTTTCTTGAGAAAAAGATAGGGGAATCTGTTGATTTGGCTCTCTTTTTGGGATTAGATTATTTTTTAAACCGATTCCTTTTTTTTTGAGTAAAAGTTTGAGTAGTTCTTGTTTATCCTGAGTATTATTTGCCATTATTTTAACTATATTTAATATTAATTAGTTTAGAATTATAAAGAGCTAATTTATGTTAAAACCTTAAATATTTAAGATTATTTTTTAATCTTAAATAGCGGTATAACCTCCATCTACCATTAAAATTGTTCCGGTAATATATGAGGAAGCTTCTGATGCTAAAAAGATCACGGGTGCAATTAATTCTTCTAGGTTTCCTGTCCTTTTCATAGGGATTCTTGTATATAATTCCCTCATTTCTTCAGGAGTAGATCGTAAACCTTCTGTTCCTTCCATCATATTATTCATATAGCCAGGAGCAAAACCATTGACTCGAATTTTATGATTAGCTAATTCTACAGCTAAGGTTTTTACTAATTGATTGACACCACCTTTTGCGGCACTATATGCTCCCGAAGATTTGGGAACAGCAACGAAAGCACAGATAGAAGAATTCATAATAATTGAACCTGCTGTACCTTGTTTAAGCATTTGTTTTGCTGCTAGTTGAGCGCAATTAAAATAACCTTTTAAGTCAACATTAATTACCGCATCCCATTGTGATTCTTCTAATTCATAAGTTGGTTTAAGAATTTCAATACCTGCATTACATATCATAATATCAAGTTGCCCATAATAACTAACAGTTTGTTCAATTAAATTAAGACAATCTTGACGATTGCAAACATCGGTATGAATTGCGATAGATTCTCCACCTAATTCTTTAATTAATTGAGCAGTTTCTTCGCCACCTGTTTGATTGATGTCTGCAATAACGACTTTAGCACCTGCTTGGGCTAATCCTTTGGCTAAAACTCTACCAATTCCTTTGGCCGCACCTGTAATAATGGCGACTTTTCCGGTTAAATCAAAAAGATTATAAATCATATTTTTTTGTAATTTTTAGATTGAACTTAATATAATAGCTTATTTTGTTTAGTTTTGAGCTAATAATGCTTTAATTTCTTCTGGTGAAAGTTTAGAAATTTCTTGAAATGTTAAGGCAATTTCGTTAAGCAATTCTTCACCTCCAACTATTTCACCCATTACTGTTACTAATTGACTAATTTTTGGATTGGTGAAAAGTTGACGTACAGAAATTTCTATTTCTAAAGTTTGGCGAATTTTACTAATAAGTTGAATTGCTTTTAAAGAATGGCCTCCTAACATAAAGAAATCATCTTCAATTCCTACTTTTTCCACTTCTAAAATTTCCGCCCAAATTTCAGTCATTACTTCTTCAATGGCATTACGAGGCGGAAGATAATTTTGAGTTGATAATAGGGAATTTTTTTCAGGAATTGGTAATTTTTGACGGTCAACTTTTCCATTAGGACTAAGTATAAAAGATGTCATTTCTACAAATGTAGAAGGGATCATATAATCCGGTAGCCATTTCTCTAAAAAAGAACGTAATTCAAGGAGATTTACTATTTCATTGTGACGGGGAATATAATAGGCCGCTAAATATTTTTCTCTGGCATTTTCACCCTGTACTGTAGCAACAGCTTGAGCAATTTGGGGATATTGATTTAAAATTGCTTCCACTTCTCCTAATTCAATTCTGTAACCTCTGACTTTAACAATATCATCAATTCTTCCTACATATTCGATGTCACCATTAGGTAAATAACGAGCTAAATCTCCTGTTTTATAGAGGAATGAATTAGCTTTAAAAGGATTAGAAATAAATTTTTCTTGGGTTAATTCAGGATTATTAAAATAACCCCTTGCTAAACCACCTCCTGTCACATATAATTCCCCTGTAATTCCAATGGGAACTGGTTGAAGATTAGAGTTTAAAATATATACCTTTACATTAACCGCAGGTTTACCAATTGGGATATATTTTGACCAGTTTTCAGGGTTTTGATCAAAGGCGTAACTCGTCACCAAATCGGCTTCTGTGGGGCCGTAAAAATTATAGAGTTTACAGTTTTTAAGTTGTTTAAATAGGTCAATCATTGGTTGAGTAATCTGTAACTGTTCTCCCGCAGATATGATTTCTCGTAAGTTAATAAATAAATGACTTTCTTCGCTGTAGGTTTCGATTAATTGTTGTAATAATGTTACTGGTAAAATAGCTTTATGAATGGGATTATTTGCTAATAAATTGGTTAATTTGGGTAAGTCTAAACGGCTTTCTTCTGTAGCAATAAATAAAGTCCCTCCTAAACACCAAGCGGCGAAGATTTCATGATAGCTAACGTCAAAATTAAAGGAAGCAAATTGTAAAAAATTTCGCTCTGATGACATTTTCGCCTGATGATGTTCAATAAGATTAGTTAATGATTGATGCACAATCATAATACCTTTAGGTACACCTGTAGAACCGGAACTATAAACAAGATAAGCTAAATTTTCAAGAGTAACTTTATTATCTAAATTTTGTTTATGTTCTAAGGTAATTTCTGACCATTTTTCATCTAGTAAAATAGAGTGAGGAATTAACTCACCATTTAAAACTGATTGACAATTTTTTTGAGTTAATAATATTTTTATTTGGGTATCTTTGAGGATATAATTTAATCTTTCTTGGGGATAATTGGGGTCTAAAGGAACACAAACTCCACCTACTTTTAAAACGGCTAAAATAGCGATCGCCATCTTTAAAGATCGTTCTAAACAAATGCCGATTAAAGTTTCTGAATTAACGCCAATTTTTTGTAAATAATGTGCTAATTGATTCGCCGATTCATTTAACTGTTGATAGGTTAATTTTTCCTCTTGAAAAACCACAGCGATCGCTTCTGGTGTTTTGATTACTTGTTGTTCAAATAATTGATGAACACAATGTTGAAGGGGATTTTCTGGGATAGTTTGATTCCATTCCACTAATAATAATTGACGTTCACTTTCAGTTAAAATTGATAATTCTTTAATTTTACGTTGATAATTGAGGGCAATTTCTGTTAGTAAATTTTCAAAATGACCCAACATTCTAGTAATAGTTTCATCTTCAAATTCTTCCCGAGGATAAATAATTTTAATACTTAAATTTTGGGTAGGAGTAACAATTACTGTTAAAGGATAATCCGCATTACCATGATCTTGCAATTCTCCCATTTTTAACCCCCCCATTTGATCAGGTTCTTGTTCAGTAAATGGTAGATTTTCAAAGACTAGAAAACTCTCAAAAACAGATTGAGGAGGGGGAATTTCACTCCATTTTTGAATATCAATTAAAGAACTATAGGAATATTGTTCTCTTTCTAAATATTCATCTTGTAATTGTTTAAACCAATCTAATAATTCAATTTCAGGATCAATTTTAATGCGAACAGGTAAGGTATTTAAAAAGATTCCTACCATCGTTTGAATCCCTGCAAAACTAGAAGGCCGGCCGGATACTGTTCCTCCAAAAACGATGTCTAATTCACCCGTATAATTATGTAATAATAATGCCCAAACTCCTTGAATTAAAGTAGCAAAAGTAAGACGATTTTCTTGAGCTAATCTTCTTAAATTATTGGTTATTTCTGAAGCTAAATAAATTTTTTGATTAACATAATTTTTACTTAATGTTACTTGATTATTTAACGGTTTATTTACTACTAAAGGAGTGGGAGAAGTAAAGCCTTGAAGATTTTTTCGCCAAAATTTTTCTGCTTGTGTTTGATCTTGTTTTAAAACCCATGTAATATAATCTTGATAAGGCCGAGGGCTAGGTAAATTTACAGTTTGATTGTTAATAATTCCGGCATAAAATTTACAAGCTTCATCCATCACAATGGCAGTGCTCCAACCATCTAATAAAATATGATGTCCTGTGATGATAAACTCATATTTTTCCTTATCTAAACGGATTAAATGGCATCGAGTTAAGGGGACTTGATCTAATTGAAAATAAGCGTCTTGATCACTTTTTAATAATTCAGTTAGTTTGAAAGCTTGTTCACCCGCAGAATATTGTTGCCAATCATAATTAAACCAAGGTAAATCAACATTTTTTCTCACAATTTGTAGAGGTTGTTTTGTTTTTTTCCATGCAAAACAAGTGCGAAAAATACCATGACGATCTACTACTTTTTGCCATGATAATTGAAAAGCATTAATGTCTAAATTCCCTTCTAAACTAATTTGTAATTGGGATAAATAAACCTTTGATTCAGGATTATATAAAGATTGAAATAACATTCCTTGTTGCATAGCAGACAAAGGATAAATTGCTTCAATATCTTTTTTTGTCGGGTTAGAGTTTTGAGATGTTACCATAGTTTTTTCCTAATATTTTAGTAATAGATAAAATTAAAATGCCGAAGCTGATGAACCCCCATCTACGGGGATTGTAATTCCTGTTATATAACTGGCACATTCTGAAGCTAAAAAAACTACTAAATTGGCTAATTCTTCCGCAGTACCAATTCTATTTATGGGAATTGTTTTAATAATTTCTTGTCTGAGTTGATCGGGGGTAATTCCTTCTTTTTTAGCATAAATTTCTAAGTATTCTCGATGTCTAGGGGTATCAATAATGCCCGGATTAATACTATTAATTAAAACATTGGATGCCCCTGTTTGTCTGGCAACTGACTTAGTAAAATTCATCAAAGCCGCATTGACAACTCCCGATTTAACTAAACGGGGTGAAGGTTCTTTTCCCGATGTACCAATAATATTAATAATGCGTCCCCACTGTTGATTTTTCATAATTGGTAATACTAAATTGGTTAAGCGAATATAACCCATTAATTTACCTTGAAATACTTTAAACCAATCTTCATCTGAGAGATTTTCGATTAAGTTTTCAGCAAAATTTGCCCCTTCAGAATTATTAATTAAAATGTCAATTTTGCCGTATTTATTTAAACTTTCTTTTACTAATTTTTCTGAATCATTAGCTTGGTGAACATCAGCCGTTAAACTTAAAATTGACTGTGAAGGATAGGCATTACTTAACGCTTGATAAGCTTCTTCTAAACGGTGGGAATTACGACCACAGATCACTAAATTACAACCCTCTTGAGCTAATGTTTCAGCGATAGTAAAACCAATTCCCGCACTACTACCAGTAATTAAAGCTACCTTGTTTTTTAATCCTAAATCCATAATTATGTTCTCTTGTTTAGATTAATAAATTGATCATAAAGTAAGTTAATTTAAAAATTTAATTAAATTTTAATTAACTTAAATTAAAAATTTCAGTAAAGAAATTTCTTGATCTGATGAATTATAACATTTTTGGGTAACTTTTGACGGGGCATAAAAAATTTGATTTGACCCTAATTTTTGAGTTTGATTTTCGATAGTTACTTGTAATTCACCATCAAGAATAAGTCCAATTGTTTCTTGTTCAATTTGATGTTCTACTATCTCATAACTCGGCGGAATTTTAATTAATAAAATTTCAAACCAATTCCCTTTGACTGATTGACAAGGTAAATTTGTAATTGAGTCTTGATTACTGGTCATAGTTAACATATAATCGGGTGATGGTGGAGCGGAAGAAATCTGTTTTAGATCAACTCCGATCATAGTTTCTGGTAAGGGATTAATACAACCATGAAAGATGTTAGCATCAGCTACATAAACATCTTTTAAAGGTTTTAAATTTTTAACAACATTGTCAATATACATTTCTAATTCACCTGAAATAACCATGCCAATTTGACTTTCTGGATGTTGATGTTTTTCAAGTTTAGCTAGGGGGGCAACTGATGCTAGTTGAAAAATGGTATCTTGACATTCAAAAATTGTTAATTCTACATCTTGATTGAGCTTTTTTGAATCAGAAATTGGAAAAAATAGAGACATAATTTAAGTTTTAAATTTAGGTTAATTGTTCTAATTTTTTGATCATTTTGGCCGGATTTCCTGCAACAACAGTAAAAGATTCTACATCTTTTGTCACCACAGATACTGCTCCGATAATCGCTCCTTTACTAATAGGAACTCCTTTCAGAATTCCAACATTAAAGCCGGATATTTTGATTCTATTTAGACCATTTACGTTTAAAAGCGTTGATTTCTTCATCAGTATAAAAATGTCGAACTAATGCTTGATCATAAATTTGATCTAAATATTCATTACTAAATTTAAGATTTTTTCTTAAATTATCATAAATTGCATACTCATGGGGTTCTAAAAGTTCAGTTCTTGCGTATTTTTTATTATTAAAATTTTCAATGCCTAAAAAAGTTTGCATTGCTTCGTGAACACAAGAATCTAACTTTTCTAATTTGAATACTAATAATTCAATATTTTGATCAGGAAAATCAACAATTGTATAACCTTTTTCTTTTGGAAATTCAATAGAACCAATGTCAATATTAAAAACTGGTTTTAATTCTAATTCAAACCAATCAAATTGTTTACAATAGAGAAAATCCTGTTCCCAAAATTTTTGAATTACATCTTCCATTGTGATGGAGCCTTGTTTAAATTTTCGGAAAAAATTAGATGGGAAAATAACACCACAGTCAATTATTTGGAAAAACCAAGAAATATTACGAGCGATAGGATCCCTCACTCCGGTGATAATTTTAATCTTTTTATTATGCTTAATTTCTTTAATTTTTTCACTTAAATATTTAGTAGTAAAAGAATGAACAGATGTAATTTCATAATAGGGTTTAGTCAAGTTAATTTCTTGCCAAATTTGAGCAGAATTTTCTGGGTTTAAATTATGAAGATGGTAAATAGGTTGATCGGGAATATGACTTTTAGTGTTTAAATAAAGACCCGCAGAGCCAACTTTTCCCATTTGATAAACAAATATTATTGAGGGATTGAGAAGCTCTTGTTGTAATTGACGCTTGGTTTTCCAGATAGTAATAATATTTCTAATAAAGGAGGTTATGGGAAAACTAGGGATGTCTCTAGGGGGATAATAATTAATAATTTTTGATAATTTTTCAGGTTGGATTTTCATGTTTCTTTGTTTGTTTATTTTCTAATGTTTAAGGAGAAAAAAAGCGATAGTTGTTCTTAATTTGTAGATTAATTACACACTTTAATTAAGTAATTTCTTGAGCTTTTTTATAGAAGATTGACCAACTCATATTAATCTTACCATATTGGGTAATAAATTCTAAATTATTATCTTCCAGAGCAGTCTCATTAGTAATTGCTAAATCTGCGATTCCTTCCTTTACCTGAATAGCCGCAAGACTTGTAGAATTAACTAATTCGACTTTAATATTATTTTGATTAAGAGAATCTGGCAATAAATAAGGCAGTAAAGGAAGGGGGGCAGGATGAGTTACAATGGTACAATTGTTGAGGACTAAATTATCATTTTTGCGCTTGGCTAATCCATAAATAGGAGTAGGATAAGTAAAAATTAAACCTAATCCTAAATTTGGCTCCATATAAAAATCATTAATTCGCTCATAAGCATGGGGAACTAATGCTAAATCAATTTGTTCTTGAAGTAAAGCTTCTTTTGATTCTGTAAAAGTATTAAATAAATGACTTGTGACAGAAATATCATAAGATTGCCATTGATTAATTAGATAATTTAAAGTGTGTTCACTGCTGGTATCTTTTGGGCCTAGTGTACCAACTTTTAAGGTTTTTTTGTTATTGTTAGGATAACAAAATTCCATTGCAAATTTGATCATGTTTTAAGTGACTCCTAGAATTTTTTTTAATAAGATTTTGTCTGAATTATGGTAAAGAAAAATTATTTGATGAGAGAATTGTTAATTTAATTCTAACAATAATTCATCTAATTCAGATTGACTCAAATCTGCATCAGGAAAATCAGAAGGGGTATAACTTCCTACTGCTGATAAGCAATGATCTATCAAATTTTCTAAATAATTTTGATAGGATTGAGCCAATTTTTCTATGGTAATTTTTTGGTGAAATTTCTTACTATATGCCCATTCCATTGTTAGTTTTCCATTAATAATAATTCCATTAAATTCAATTAAATGGGAACGTCTGCTTAATGGACTGTGAATAGAACCGATTAACTCTTGAGAAAACTGCCATTTTAGATTTCCTATTTGTTCCTCCGTAAATTGTCCTAAGTAATTAAAGCTAATTTCCGGTTGAACTTGGTTATCTACATTCAAGTTTAAACCCGATTTGAGATAATCACCAATTCCATAATCAATGCCCTTATTAGGAATGCTTCTTAATTGCTCTTTAACTAACTTCACACTTTCTTCAAGATCATCAGGATTTTTCAGGGTTAAACAGATCGGAAAAATGCTAGTAAACCAGCCCACTGTGCGAGATAGATTCAAGTAATCAACGATATTTTCCCGTCCATGTGCCTCTAAATTAAGCAATAAACTGGAAAAATTTGTCCAATGGTAGAAAGTTTGAACTAATGCTGTAAGTAAAATATCGTTGATTTGTGTATTATAAGCTTGAGGTACATCTTTCAATAGTGCTTGTGTTTGAGCTTCGCTTAAACTAGCCCACACTTTGTCACTATTGCCAACGGTGTTAAAGCTTAAATCGTTTTGATAGTCACGGGGTAGGGGATTAACTTTGCTTAAATCTTGATTTAACCAGTAATTTAATTTGCTTTTTAAATCTGGTTGTTGTGCGTATATTTGTAATGCTTCTGACCAATCTTTAAAAGAGCTAGTTTTGGGGGGTAATTCTACGGTTTTACCTTGTTCTAATTGTTGATAAGCAGTGGCTAAATCTTCTAATAAAATGCGCCAAGAAACCCCATCTACGGCTAAATGATGAATGATAATTAATAATTTATTTCTGTTACCTAATTGAAAGAGAACAACCGCAGTTAATAGGCCTTTTTCTAGGTTAAGCGATCGCTGTTTTTGATTAGCAATATTTTCGATATTTATTAACTGTTCATTTTCAGAAAGATCAGCCAAATTAACTACTTCAAAACTGAAAAAATCTCCTTGTTCACTATAGGCTTGTTGCCATTGTTGATCTTGTTGTTGAAAATGCAATCTTAGGGCATCATGATGATAGATTAATTTACTAATTGCTGTTTTTAAAAGTTCAGGTTGTAGGGTATCTAAAATATCTACCATCATGGCTTGATTAAAGTGTTCAGGTTCGGGAGAATTTTGCTCAAAAAACCATTTTTGAATGGGTGTTAAGGGAACATTTCCTGTTACTAAGCCTTGATTAATTTCATTGAAATTAGTTGTTTGTGCTACGACAGCTAATTGTGCAATTGTCTGATGACTAAATAGTTGTTTAGGAGTAATTTTTAATCCAGCTTGATTAGCTTTAGCGACAATTTGAATAGCGATAATTGAATCGCCCCCTAATTCAAAGAAATTATCATTTATACTGATTTTTTTTCTGCCTAAAACATCCTGCCAAATTTGAGCAAGAATTATCTCTTTTTCCGTACTAGGAAGAAGATAATTTTCCGATTCATTGCTCTCAATTTCTGGGATAGGTAAAACATTGCGATCTATTTTTCCATTTTGAGTAAGGGGAAAAGAATCTAAGAAAATCAAGAAAGCAGGAATCATATAATTAGGAAGCTTTTCTTTAAGAAAATTTCTTAAATCTGCTTCAGTTAGTTGTTTAGTTTTGGGAACAATATAAGCATATAAACGATTAATTCCAAATTGATCTTTTCTGGCAATAACTATTGCATTTTTGACTTGAGAATGCTGAAGTAAAACTGCTTCTATTTCTCCTAATTCTATTCTAAAACCTCTAATTTTTACCTGATGATCAATTCGTCCAATAAATTCAATATTACCATCAGCTAAATATTGGCCTAAATCACCAGTTTTATATAATTTACCCTCTCCAAAAGGATTATTTACAAATTTTTGTGCGCTTAACTCTGGGCGATTCAAATAACCTCTTGCTATGGCGATCCCACCTAAATAAATTTCCCCTGATACTCCGATGGGAACTGGCTGTAAACTTTCATCTAAAATATATATTTGTGTGTTAGGAATAGGACGGCCAATAGGTAGTTTGTTGTCATCTGGTTGGCACTGATAGGTAGTTGCCCAGACTGTTGCTTCCGTAGGCCCATAAGCATTGTATAAACTTCTTCCCACTGACCATTTTTTGGCTAATTCAATGGGGCAAGTTTCTCCGGCGATAATAATTGCCTCTAAACTTGGTAATTGAGTTTCAGGTAATGTGGCCAACGCTGAAGGTGGTAGTGTTATGTGGGTGATTTTGTGTCTATTAATTACCTCCCTTAATTCACTTCCCAGTATAAAGGATTCCGAACTTGCTAGATATAAAGAAGCACCTGTGATCACAGCCATCAAAATTTCAAAAATTGAAGCATCAAAGCTTAAGGAGGCAAATTGCCAAATCCTGCTGTTGGCCTTTACTTTGAATGTTTCTATCTGGGCTTGGGCTAAATTTGGCAATCCTTGGTGACATACCATTACCCCTTTTGGTTTTCCGGTTGAACCTGAAGTGTAGATAATATAAGCTAAATTTTCAGGTTTAATCCGATTTTCTGGATTATTACTGCTACTAGCTTCTGTTATCTTGTGCCAATGCCTATCTAAGTTAATAATTGGTGTTGATTCTTGACTAAATAGATAGCCTTGTTTTTCTTTTATGAGGATTAAAGAGGGTTTAGCATCTGATAACACATAATTAATCCTTTCTTGCGGATAATTGGGATCTATGGGTAGATAAACTCCCCCTGCTTTGATAATCCCGATAAAGGCTATGATTAGTTCCACAGAGCGTTCTAGGCATACTCCAATTATATCTTCGGGTTTAACCCCTGATTTTTGTAAATAATGGGCTAATTGATTGGCTTTTTCATTTAACTGTTGATAAGTGAGGGATTCTTCTTCATAAATAACTGCTATTGCATCGGGATTTTTAATAACTTGTTCTTCAAATAATTGATGAATAGATTTATCTTTAGGATAAATAGTTTTGGTTTGATTCCAGTCTATTAATAATTGTTGTTTTTCCTTCGCTGTGAGAATGGGTAAAGTGCCTAAAGTCTGTTCGGGATTATTAATAATTCCCTCTAATAAAATTTGAAAATGATCATTGAAACGATTGATTCTTTCCTGTGTAAATAAATCAGTATCATATTCCCAAAACCCTTTTAAATATGAGCCTTCTTCCCCTGCTATTTCTTCTATAACTAAAGTCAAATCAAATTTAATTCTTTTATTTTCGATTAAAATATGTTTGGCATTTACTCCCGGTAAATTTAAAGAACTATCGGCGATATTTTGCAGGGCAAACATGACTTGAAACAGGGGATTATAACTTAAATTACGTTCAATTTCTAAAGCGTCTAATACCTGTTCAAATGGAACATTTTGATTAGCGTAAGCCTCTAAAACAACTTGACGAACTTTTTCTAATAATTTTACAAAAGAAAGATCACCATTGAGGTAATTACGAATAACTACAGTATTAACAAAAAAGCCGATTAAAGGTTCAATTTCTTGGCGATTTCTATTAGCGGTGGGTGTACCAATTAAAATATCATTTTGATTGGTATAACGAAATAATAAAGTATAAAAAGCAGATAGTAATGTCATAAACAGAGTTACCCCTGTTTTCTTACTAAGATTGTTTAATTTTTCCGTTAAATTTGAGTCAATTTTAAAGTAAAGAGTATTACCTTTAAAGTTACAAATAGCAGGTCGAGGTTGATCCGTTGGTAATTCTAATAATGGGGGGGCTGTGGCTAGTTGTTTTTTCCAATAGTTTAACTGTTTTTCTAATATTTCACCTTGTAACCATTGTCTTTGCCAAACAGCAAAATCAGCGTATTGAATTGATAATTCTGGTAAAGAAATAGGCTTATTTGTTAACAATGATTGATAAAATTCAGATATTTCTTGAAATAAAACATTTTTTGACCAGCCATCTACAATAATATGATGAAATACTTTAATTAAAATATAATTTTGTGATCCTAAATCAAACAAAGTACAACGTAATAAAGGGGCTTGACTTAAATCAAAGGGTTTTTGTAATTCTTGAATGAGGATGTCTTCTACTTCTTTTTCTGTGTGATTTTTTAAATCAATTATTAATAATTTGATCGCCAAAGAGGGGGAGATTTTTTGAATTGGTTTTCCTTCAATCGTGGGAAAACTTGTTCGCAAAATTTCATGACGTTGTACAATTTCGTTAATAGTTTTTTCTAAAATCTCAAGGTTTAAGTCCCCTGTTAACTTAATGGCTAAAGCTTCATTATAAGAGGGATTTTGTTGATCCATTTGATAAAGAAACCACATTCTTTGTTGAGAAAATGATAGGGGTAAATCTCCCTCTCTGGCAACTTTAGTAATGGGAGTTTGAGGCTCTTGACTAATATGTTTTGTCCCCTTTAAAAAAGCAATTATTTCTGTTTTTTTTGTGCTAATTTTTTGTTTAATTTCTGTTGTCATAACTCCGGGGGGAGCTTGATATTTTAGTTTATCTTCTTCTAACCACAGTTTAATATTTAAAGTGTTTAAGTATGAGAATAGTTCTAAGGTTTTCATTTCTTTAAATACCTCCTGAAAATTAAATATAATAAATAAGTTTAAAATGAACGGGATGTTTTCAAATAGTAGAAAAATTATTTATACTATTTATATTAATAATTTTTCTTTTTGATAAAGTATATCATTTCAGGGGACATAATGTTAAGGCAGAAACAAAAATTACGCCAAACAGCTTAAATTTCTGAAAATGGGATCAACCCACAGGCTTGAACTTTAGTTAAAATAAGGTGTAGTTGCCAGATCAGCCAGTTACCCACTCGCCAAGATGCCACTGAATTGCTGTCTGAGGGTAAAAAATCACACCGATGTGACTCAAAAATTAACCAATGGACGGGAAAAAGACCAATTGGGTTTTCTAATTCTTCTAATTGTTGACTGATTTGATCATAATTGAGCCATTGACCTTCTTTGCGCCATCCTAAGCGATCACCTAGCTTCTTTTTTACTTCATAATCTATTCCATCATTGAGACTTAACCAAACGGTTTGTTGAATACTAAAACCAAAATTCCCGTTACTATAATAAAGCCAAAGTTGATCAATTTGTTTTAATTCTTGACAGGGAAAATTAATAATATCTTCGGGATAAACTTCATTCCAATAGGGTTTATCCATGATTTTTAATAATAGTTTAGTTGTCTGAAAATCTGCTTGTTGCCACTGTTTATTTTTTAGAAAGTCTCGTAATTGTAAAAAATCAAGGTCTATCACTTCTGGATTTAATAAACTGGGGGTATTTTGAGCAATTTTTGCCGTAAATTTATCGTTATGATCTAATCGTAATTGAGGGGAAAGATCAGGAATTTCGCTTAATATTTGTTGATTAGTAAATTGTTCTGAAAAGTAATTAGCAAAACATTCTCCCGATGTAAGTTCTTGAAAAACATCTTTTAATCGATCTTCTTTTTCATATCCTGTCACCATAAAATCAAGGAAAAATTCAGCATTCATTTCTGAATTTTCGATGTTAATATCCTCTAGTTGAAGTTGAAAAATATTATCTACTAAATATTTAATTTGACCTACGGCGGCGTAAAATTCTTCATCTACTTTAATCACTTCTTCTATTAAAGATTGAAACGGGGTAAAACAATCTTTAAGATAGGTTTCAAAGTTAATGGCATTTTGAGCTAGTTCGGCAATTTCTTGGCGCACTTGCTGAGATTTAATTTGATAATCATTGAGTTCTTCATAAACTTTTAATTCTTGAATTAATTTTTCAACAATTTTTTTTTGTTTTCTAGTATCTTCGGTTAATTTTTTTATTCCTTCCCCTAAAATTTTAGTTTTTTCCAACATCAAAAAAGAGGTTTTTCCTAATAGTAAAATCGCCTCTAAATTACCTTTTTTTTCTTGTTTAAGTTGACTGATAATTTTTTGATTATCACTATTTTTAATTGTTAATTTAATGCGTTCATAATCTAATATTTTTAATTGCTGATATTTTTCAGAAAATAAAAATTTAAGATTCTGACTCAATTTTAATAAAAATTGATAATAACTATCTTGATAAATTTCAAGTCCATTAATCAAAAAAATATAATCTTGAACTAATAGTTGAGTTTCGCTAAAAATTTCTTGCTGAGTGGCATTTTCTCGTCTTTTAAGAAATTTACCAAAGTAATAATGATAACGGACACCTTCTTGAATTAATTTTCGCCGTTTTTTAATCAGGTTTTGAAACTTTTTTAAACGTCTATGTTTAAAAATAGGTAATTGATAGCTTTGTTGATAAATAGCAATCTTTTTATAGGTGATCAACTGCTGTTTTTTGGGGATTAACATAAGCTATTTTGATAGTTTAATATTCTCATAAATTAACGCTTCAATAACGGAAATAATAGCATAACCCACACACCTTGTCATAACTTTTGTAATCATTTGATCAAATTCCATGATTTTTACAGATCAATTTTTAATTTTGTTTGAAATTAAATCCAAAAAAAACGGTTTAAGATTTTGAAAACCATCATCACAACAAGCATTGAACCATTTTACTAAGCTACGATGAATAACAATTGTGGTAGTTTTAAAAGATCGCCATTAATCACCAATTGCATTATACTATCCTTTGACACTATTATCAAATTAAATAGTTGGTTCGAGCAATTCTTAATTAAAAAAAAACCGATCAAAATCTATTTTTGTTCACAACAAATTTTTGATTAATTTTCACAAGATTACTTATAATATTGTCAACTATATCTTATTATTTATGCAAACTTCTATTGATCCTGATAATTTTTCCCCAAATATATCCTTACCTTTTGCTAAATTTTGGAGCAATTTAAAAATTGTAGCACAACCTTATTGGTATCCAACTGAGTTAAATGGCCGTGCTTTTGGCGATGTCATTGCTTCTTGGGGAATGCTAATTTTAGTCATTATAGCAACTTTTTCCACCGTAGCAGTTGAGGCTTTTAGTAGTTATTGGAATCGCTATGTACTTGATATTGTCATTGAAGAAAAGGATTTATCTAAATATCTTAATACCTTATGGATTTCTAGTGCTATTATTATTGTTGTTACTTTGTTATTTGCTTTTTCTCAATTTGTTCGCAATAAATTAGCCTTAAATTGGTATAAATGGTTAAGTAATCAAACTGTTAAGAAATATCTAGGAGAACGAGCTTATTATAATCTTAATTATACCCAAGGTTTAGAAAATCCAGATCAAAGATTAGCCAGAGAAATTGAACCAATTACAACTTTAACGATTCAATTTTTAATGACTGTTTTAGAGAAGGGTTTACAAATAATTACTTTTTCCATAATTCTTTGGACAATTTCTCAACAAATAACAGTTTATTTAATAATATATAGTATTTTGGGAAATATTGCGGCCATTTATTTAAGTCAAGAATTAAGTACAATTAATCAAAGGGAATTAAATGCCAAAGCTGGTTATAGTTATGCTTTAACTCATGTTCGTAATCATAGCGAATCTATTGCTTTTTTTCAAGGTGAAAATCAAGAAGCAAAAATTATTCAACGGCGTTTTGATCAAGTTATTGAAAGTAAGGAAAATTTGATTAATTGGGAACGTCTTAATAATGTTTTTAATCGAGGTTATCAATTGGCAATTTCTATCTTTTCAATGTTTATTTTAACCCCTATGTTTATTAATGATGAGATTAATTATGGTGAAATTAGTCAAGCGAGTTTATGTTGTTTTCTTTTTTCTAGTGCTTTAGGAAAATTAATTAGTGACTGGGGAACTTCGGGCAAAGTTTCTAATTATATTGAACGGTTAGCAAAATTTACTGATGCGTTAACACAAGTTAAGGAAGAAGGGGAAAATTTAAGTCAAATTATAACAATTGAAGACCATCGTTTAGCTTTTGAAAATTTTACTTTACAAACTCCTGATTATCAAAAAATAATTGTAGAAAATTTATCTTTATCTGTTACATTGGGAGAGGGTTTATTAATTGTTGGTGCTAGTGGTCGTGGGAAAAGTTCTTTATTAAGATCGATCGCTGGTTTATGGAAGTCAGGAAATGGTCGTTTAGTGCGTCCTCCGTTGAAAAAAATGTTATTTTTACCTCAACGTCCTTATATTATTTTAGGCACTTTACGAGAACAATTATTATATCCTAATGTTCAAAATCAAATTCATGATTGGGAGTTAGAAACTATCTTAGAAAAAGTTAATCTTAAACATTTACTAAAAGATAAAAATACTTTTGATAAAGAGGTTAATTGGGAACAAATTTTATCTTTAGGAGAACAACAAAGATTGGCTTTTGCGAGATTGTTAATTACTAGGCCAACTTTTACAATTTTAGATGAAGCAACTAGCGCTTTAGACCTAGTAAATGAAGCTAATTTATATCAACAATTACAAGAATTGGAGACCACATTTATTAGCGTGGGACATCGAAAAAGTTTATTTAATTATCATCAATGGGTATTAGAATTAACTGATAATTCTCAATGGCAATTTTCAAGAATAGAAGATTATCAATTGACGATTGATAATTAATAATTAATAGCTAATTTTTAATTAAAATAACTTGACTTATTTACTCAACTTAAGATAGACTGATCTTAAGTTGAGCCGAAGTAAAACTATGAAAAAAGATTTATCAAATGTTGTATTATTACTAACTCATAGTCAAGATTTTTTTACGATTGATCGTGTGGCCGAAGCAGTGGCAAAAAAAGGGGCTATCCCTTTTCGTTTTGATACGGATAAATTTCCTTTAGATGTTAAATTAACTGCAAAATTTACCCCTAAAATATCTCATGAATTAATTTATAATAATCAATCTATTAATAGTGAACAAGTGCGTTCTGTTTGGACTAGACGCATTTGGCAACCCTTAATTTCTCCTAATTTAGCACCTCAATTTAAAGAAGCTTGTCTCAGAGAATCTCAAGCAACTTTAACAGGTTTTTGGGATAGTTTAAGAGGGGCAATTTGGCTTGATAATTTAGCTCAAATTGATCGAGCTAATAATAAGTTATTACAATTACGTTTAGCTTCAGAAATTGGCTTAATAATTCCCCCTACAATTGTTACGAATAATCCTCAATCAGTGCGAGATTTTTTTGAACAAGTTGAGGGCAAAATGGTTAGTAAATTATTAACAAATGTTTCCCGTAGTATGGAAAAACCGGACTTTTTTATATATACTACAAAAGTAAGGAAAGAAGACCTCAAACAAGCCGATTCTTTGCGTTATTGTCCGATGGTTTTTCAAGCAGAAATTCCCAAAAAATTAGAGTTAAGAATTATCTTTGTGAATGGACAAGTTTTTGTAGGGGCTTTAGATAGTTCTATCTATCAAAATTCTACCGTAGATTGGCGTAGATCTGGGGTTAATGTTGTCTGGCAAAATCACCATTTACCTGATTTTTTAATTCAACAATTACAGGCTTTTATGAGTTGTTTAAACTTGAATTTTGGGGCATTTGATTTTATTGTTAATCCTGCGGGAGAATATGTTTTTTTAGAGGTTAATCCTCAAGGGGAATGGGGAATGTTAGAAAGGGATTTAGATTTACCTATTTCCGAGGCGATCGCCGATTTTTTAGTTGCTTAAAATTAAATTATTTTATTAAATTAAAAGAAAATTATGACAGTTTTAATTATTACTTATAGTAAGGATAATGAAAGTATTGATCTGGTGATTAAAGCGTTAAAAGATCAGGGAAAAAAAGCTTTTCGTTTTGATACAGATCGCTATCCTACGGAGGTAAAAGTTGATCTTTATTCAGGAGAAATTAGGGGAGGATTTTTGATTGATGGTGAACAAAAATTAAACCTCAATGAAGTATCTTCGTTATGGTATCGCCGGATGAGATATGGACATAAATTACCCCAAAAGATGGATCAACAAATGCGAGAAGCGGCTCTTCAAGAATGCCGTTTAACTATTAGGGGAATGATCGCTAGTTTGCCCTGTTTTCATTTAGATCCGATGGCTAATGTGGATCGAGCCAATCAAAAACAATTACAATTACAAATTGCTCAACAATTAGGATTATTAATTCCTCGCACTTTAACATCAAATAATCCCATTGCAGTTAAACAATTTGCTCAAGAATGTAAAGGCACTGGAATGGTAACAAAAATGTTGTCTCAATTTGCAATTTATGGCAAAAATAATGAGGAAATGGTGGTTTTTACTAGCCCAGTAACTGAGGCTGATTTAAACCATCTTGAGGGCTTAAAATTTTGTCCTATGACCTTTCAAGAAAAGATACCTAAAGCCTTAGAATTACGCATTACAATTGTGGGAAAACAAGTATTTTCGGCGGCTATTAATTCTCAAAAATTAGAGGGGGCAACTTACGATTGGCGCAAAGAAGGTAGGGCTTTACATCAACAATGGGAAGTTTATAATTTACCTTTAGAAATACAAGAAAAATTGTTACAATTAATGGCTTATTTTGGGCTTAATTATGGTGCGATTGATATGATTGTGACACCTGATCAACGTCATATTTTCTTAGAAATTAACCCCGTTGGTGAGTTTTTTTGGTTGGAACTTTTCCCTCCCTATTTTCCAATTTCTGAGGCGATCGCTAACCTTTTATTTAATAATTCTAGCTCAATTATTAAAAAATGTCCTAGATGGTAAGGGCTTAACTTAAATTAAAATAGGGATAAATAACCCACTAATTAAACCTAAAATAAAACCTAAAGCATGAATTAAAAAACTAACTTGGGGAGTCAAAAAATCAAAGATAAATTGAAATAAAATAATTAATAATAACAATTTTAATCTTTCGCCAAACATTCGAGATTTTTGCTGATAAGTCAGCTTAATAAAAATTGCTAAAATTACACCTACTAAACCCATGATCGCCCCCGAAGCTCCTACTAATAAAATGGGAATATTTGGATCAACAATAATAGGAGAAAGTAAGGTAAAAATAATCATTCCCCCCATGCCACTAATTAAATAAATTAAACCATAAAAAAAGTGGCCAATTATTTTTTCCACAAATGTACCAACTAGCCACAAACCTAACATATTCATGCTTAAATGTAGCCAACCATAATGAAGAAAATTAGCTGTAATTAAACGCCAATATTCTCTATTTTCTATCACATATTGGGGAATTAATGCCCCTAACTTTTCTAATACTTCAAGATTAGTACATCCTCCTTTGATTATTTCTAAACTAAATAAAATCAGATTAATTATAATTAAAAGTTTCGTAATATAAGTTTGCTTATTGTTGATATTAGTAATTTTTTGATATAATTTGCGATCAGCTAAATTATAATTAATTTTTTGATTTAATTCTTCAATAAATTTTTGATTATTACCTGTTTTACCTTGAATGAAATTGTGGGATAATCGCCAATTAATATTGTTAATTAACACTGGATGGCTAATTTGTTTTAAGTTTTGAAAAACTGGTAGGGCTTGAGTTTGATTCCCATGATAAAATTGAGCGGTTGCGATCCAAAATTGTTGAGTAGTTTTAGGAGCAAAATTCAAATAATTTTTTAAGATTTTTTCTACTAATTCAACTTCCCCTGCAAAACTTAAAACCATCATTCTAGTGAGATTAAGATTATTTTGATCCCCTGTTTTTTCTAAAATTGATTCTACCAGTTCAAAGTGATTTAATAATAGTTGAATTTGACCTGTTTCCCCTAGACAACGTAAATAATAAATTAATAAATTTGAGTCTTGATTTATTTGTTTTAAAGTTAATTGATTTTCAAAAAAATTTAAACAATTCTGCCAATCTCCCTTCAGCCAAAATAACATAATTTTAGCGAAATTATAGAAAGGATGAGATTGCTTGTATTGATCAATTAATCCTGTAGCTGTAGCGAGATTACCCTGATGGGCTATCTCTAAAGCCCTTAATATTTGAGGTAATTCTAAATAACCATCAAAGGGATGTAAATATTTTAAATAAAGAGATAATTTTCTTGCTTTTGTGTATTTTTCTTGATATAATAATTGATTAATTTCCTTTAAAATTGATAAAGGAGTTAAGATCAATAAAATCCAAATAATCCCGCCGATTATTCCTGCGAATTTAGGGACAAAATAAGTTAAGGTTAAAGTTATTAATAAAATTAAAGTAACAAGAATAACCCAACCTAAGTTTTTTTTTAATGAGGTGGGAACAGTTTTTATTAAAAGAAACAAACAGAATAAACAAACAGTCCAAATTAAAATATAATTAAGATCCATATAGTTAATTAAAATTCAAAAAATTATTAGTCATTGGTCATTTGTTAATTATCAATTATCCATTATCAATTAAAATTTATGTCTATTATTCAAGTTGAAAATTTAACAAAAGTTTATCCTGTTTCAGTTAAAGAATCTGGATTAAAAGGAACAATTAAACATTTTTTTCAAAGAAATTATAAAGAAGTAAAAGCAGTAGAAGATATTTCTTTTACCATTAATACGGGGGAGGTAGTTGGTTTTTTAGGCCCTAATGGGGCGGGTAAAACTACGACTTTAAAAATGTTAACAGGTTTAATTTATCCTTCTAGTGGGAAAATCACCGTAGCAGGGGATATTCCTTTTAATCGTCAAGCTAAATTTCTCAAAAAAATGAGTTTAGTTATGGGACAAAAACAACAATTAATTTGGGATTTACCTGCTTTAGATTCTTTTAGAATTAATAGGGCAGTATATCAAATTCCTGAACCAATTTTTCAACAGCGTTTAGATGAATTAATTGAAATGTTATCTTTAGAGGGAAAATTAACTAAACCTGTGCGTAAATTATCCCTTGGTGAGAGAATGAAAGCGGAATTATTAGCGGCTTTATTACATCATCCTCAAGTATTATTTTTAGATGAGCCGACTTTAGGTTTAGATGTTAATGCACAGGTAGCGGTGAGGGATTTTTTAAGGGAATATAATCAGCGTTATCAGGCTACAATTTTATTAACCAGTCATTATATGGCCGATATTACGGCTTTATGTGAAAGGGTTTTATTAATTTACCAAGGTAAGTTAATTTATGATGGTAATTTAGATAGTTTATTGGCTCAATTTTCCCCTTATCGAGAGGTTAAAATAGAGTTAGTTTCACCCCAATCTAAAGATATTTTAGAACAATATGGCGAGGTGGAGGCTATTGATGGTCAAGTGGTGAGATTATTGATTAAAAGGGAAAAACTTAAACCAGCGATCGCGCGGATCTTGGATGAATTAGATTTAATTGATTTTAGCGTTAATGATCCACCCATAGAAGACGTTATTGCAAAAGTATTTCAAGGTGAAATAATTTTATAATTGATAATTAATTTGTAACAAATGACCAATGACTAATGACAAAATAAGGTTAAAATAAAAACAGCTTTATTTTTAACAGTAATGAGGTTAATGTGAAAGAATCAATTAAAGCCATTAGTAATCATTTAAACAAATTAAATATAACTTTAACCAATCAAGTTAATGAAATCAAAAACACTATGTTAGAAGAATCCGGCACAGAAACAGCTAAACCAATTTCTAAACAAGAAATTAAAGCCAACTTAGAAGAAAGTCTCCAGTTACCTAGTGTTTCTAAGCCGTCTTATACTGTTAAAAATTTTTCTGCTCAAACTTGGCATCCTTTTTTTAAAGGTATTTTGTGGGGAATGGCTTTTTCTTTTACCGCTACTTTTTCTGGTGCGATCGGGGCTTTAGTTGTCTTGATGACTCCTTTTTTCCCTTTAAATAATGCTAACTCCGATGGCTCTTTATTTCAAAATCCCTTAGAATTATTAAGCCTTCAAAATTTAAAATCAGTTTTACAATATAAAATTTCCCGTCCGGTTAATATTTTAATTTTAGGGATCGATCGAGTGCCTCCAGACGAAAAAACCCTCGCCACGGATCTATTTGCCGGCCGCAGTGATACTATGTTATTAGTCAGATTTGATCCAACGGATCAATCCTTGAAAGTCTTATCTATTCCTAGAGATACCCGCATCGAAGACTCCAGACTTTCTACCCCGAAAATTAATCAAGCTAACGTGGAGGGGGGCGCGGAGTTAGCCGCCACTATTGTGAGTGAAAACTTTAATCATATTCAGATCGATCGCTATGTCAGAGTGACAACCGATGCTTTTATTGAATTAGTTAATTTAGTAGGGGGAATAGATGTTTATATCCCTCAAACTATGAAATATGATGATAATACTCAGAAATTACATATTGATTTAGAAGAAGGTTGGCAAACTTTAAGCGGAGAAGAAGCAGAGGGTTTTGCGCGTTTTCGCAAAGATCAAAATGGTGATATTGGGAGGGTACAACGTCAACAAATATTATTAAAAGCTTTAGGGGATAAATTAAAAAGTCCGATGATCCTTCCTCGCATACCCCAAATTATCGAATTATTACAAAAATATGTAGATACAAATTTAACTTTAGAAGAAATGTTTGCCCTAGTTAACTTTGGGCAACAAGTAGATAATAATAATATTAAAATGGTCTTATTGCCCGGCCGTTTTAGTCAACCAACGGAATATGAATTAAGTTATTGGATCATGTCTAAACATCAAAAAAATATCATTATGGAAGAATTTTTTGATCAAGATCTCGATAGTTCAGAAACTTGGAATAATTCCGATCAATCTTCCCAGACAAATGTTAGAATTGCCGTACAAAATGCCACTAATGAAAAAGAATTAGCCCATCAATTTGCTAATTATTTAATTCAAAATAATTATACAAATGTTTATGTAATTGAAGATTATCACCAGACCTTAGAAGAAAGTCAAATTATTGTTCAAAAAGGAGATTTTCAGTCAGCTAATAATTTAAAAGACTTATTAGGAATAGGCCATTTAGAAAGTAATTCTACTGGTAGTTTAGATTCTGATTTAACCATTAGAGTGGGTGAAGATTGGCTTCAAAAAGCAAACATTCATTAGTTGAAAACTAATATTTAATTAATATTTAATTACAATTAAATATTAATTAAATATTACTAAGATTCTTGTAATAACTTTAACTGACGTTGGATACTTTCTTGTAATTCTAATAATTCAGCAATATTAGTAATAGGAGAAGGATTAATTTTTTTGCGCGCTCGAATTTGTCTTAATTTTCTTTCTAATTGTTGAGCCATTTGTAAAGCTTGAGTCGCCATATCATTCATTTGTCTTTGTTGATAAAAAATCAAAGCTTTACCTCTTAAAATTTGTAAATTTCCTTCTTCTCCATGTTCCCCCGGATGTAATCTTAAGCGAAATAATAATCTTTCTCCTTGATAATATTTTTCAATTTCAACTTTAGTAATTTTATGCACTGTTACCGGAGGAAGATGGGCTACTCTTTTAATTTCCGTTAAAACTTCTCGAAAAACATCAATAGAAATTTCATTTACTGCAAATTGTAAAGCCCCATTTTGACTCCATAAAATTCGGCCATAATTAGCTTTTTGTTCAAAATATAAACGCCCAATTCCTCCTAATAAAACTCGGCCTAATAATTCTCGCCAAATTTGAGCAGGGGCTAGAGTGGCCAAAAAATCAGCCGGAGCGGATAAATAACGAGCTTCTACTTTTAAAGATGAAGATGTTTGATTTAATTGTATTTGAGAAATATCTTCATTTTTGTCAATATTTTTATCAATTAAAATAGCTGTATTTTCCAAGTCTGAAGCCGTAAGATCAGAAGATGATTTTTGAAATTTATTTCTAATCTCAGGGGGTAATTGTTCAAGTTCACTGTCATCTACTTCGATTTTTGTTTCATGTTCTTCTTGCTCATCTTCTAACATTTTTTGTTCAGAAATAATGGCTCGACTATAATTAAGATAAGATGAAATAATTATTTGATGAGTTTGTTGATCAATCTGTTTAATTTTTAAGCTATAATTAAACGGTGTGATCAAAATTTTAATATGATCTAATCCTAGAATATCATGAATATTAACCATTGCCAAAGTTAAGCAATTTTCTGCCAATTTAATCGGTAATAATTGATAATATTGACAGGTTTTTAATGGAATCAATGATTGGATTAATTCAAATGTTTCTTCTAAGTTAATATCATTTAATTGAAAACCAGTAGAATCAAGGTTTTCAATCGGATCATTTGACATTGAGGATAAATGAGGGGAATGAGTCATTTTTATTTCGTTTCACAATAATAAAGAAAAATTTTTATTAACCAAAAAGAGTTACTAATGTTTTAAGTTTTGTTTTAGATCATATTTTTGTGAATCTGTCACTAACTATTATATCTTATTTATCAATCTTGGATCGGAGTTTAATTGATCTTAATGATTACGCAAAGATTGGGCTATCTGATACACTTTACCTGATTGTTGAATCAGTTTATGTTCTTTCCAGTTAAGTATTTGGCCTATTTTGCTTAAACTCTGACCAGATTGTGAATATTTTACAATACCTTGTTATTCTAACGTCCAATCATGATTTTCTTTCTTAATCTTTTCTAAATATTTTTACTCAATTATGTTAAACTTATTCATTGATAATTGATGATTGATAATTTAAAACCCATAACCAATAACTATTAATTTTTTAATTTTTGAATTTTAGCCCATAAATCATTATTTTTACCCTTAGCCCAACGCAATTGACTAACTAAATGTTTCCAAGGTTTACTATTATCTGCCATTGCTTCTAATTCATCTTCTGTTAATAATAAAATATCATCTTGATTTTGTGTGGCCTCAATACTAGCCATTATTTCTTCTTTTGTAAAATGATAACCTTGTTGTTGACTTAGTTCCATTGAAATCTCAACAAAAGCATTTAGATCCTTCGCTTGACTAAGGCGATCTTGTAATAATTCTTCTTGTAAAATATCTTGAAAAAATTGCTCTAAACTTTCTTGACTCATAATATATTAAGTAATAAGTAATAAGTAATAAATTAAAAATAATGACTAATGACTAATGACCAACAACTAAATTTTATTTTAAATTAACTTCTAAAAGTTCAAGATTAGGGAATTTTTCCTGATTTAAACTAACTCGATCATTGGCACTTAAATGCCGTAAAATTTTATAAATAGTTTCAATAGAATCCCTTGAATTTATTTTTTCAGCCACTTGAGCTAAAGTTAAAGGAGTTTGATGATTAGCCAATAAATCTAATACTTTTCCTTGTAACTCTAACACCACTTGAGCCGCTTTTTTACCCGCCTCAACACCGGGCTGATGATAAGCATTAATATTGACTAAAGAAGCATAAAAACTAACAGACCTTTCATATAAAGCGATTAATGCACCCACCGAAAAAGGATTAACTTCTTTAATCGTTAAAGTGATCGAATCTCGTCCATTTTCCCATAAAGCTTGACGAGTTCCTAATAAAAATCCTGACAGAAAATCACCCGCAGTCGCTCCTTTTTCTATTTCCACCGATGAGCCTTGACGATCCTTTAAAACCTCAATAAATGTTACAAAAAAGTTCGGCACACCTTCCCTTAACTGTTGTACATAAGCGTGTTGATCCGTTGAGCCTTTATTGCCATAAACCGCTATCCCTTGATAAACTTTATTACCATCAAGGTCTGTTTCTTTACCTAAAGACTCCATTACTAATTGTTGTAAATAACGACTAAATAACAGTAAACTATCTTTATAGGGTAAGATTACCATATCTTTTTCACCTTTGCCCCCCGTGCCATAATACCAACTTAAGGCCAGTAAAGCGGCGGGATTAGTTTTAATGTCTTCTTGACGGGTAGCAAGATCCATTCTTTTTGCCCCCTCTAACATTTGATCTATATCTATCCCCTGTAAAGCGGCCGGTAATAAACCCACGGCCGATAGTTCAGATGTACGCCCCCCGATCCAGTCGTGCATGGGAAAAATAGCTAACCATTTTTCTTCCTCTGCCTGTTTTTCCAGTTTAGAGTTCATCCCGATGGCCGTTACCGCTACCGCATATTGGGGAAAATCTAAATTTTTGGCTTGATAGGCGGTTTGGGCTTCGATCATGCCGTTGCGAGTTTCGGGAGTACCCCCAGACTTAGAAATAACTAAAACTAAGGTAGTTTTGAGGCGATCGCCGATTTTTTGAAAAATGCGATCGATCCCTTGGGGATCGGAGTTATCAATAAAATGAATATTTAAGGGGGCGTTAACATCCGCAAGGGCTTCAGCCACAAACTCAGGCCCTAAAGCCGATCCACCGATGCCGATCGATAAAATATCCGTAAATTTTGCCTCATTGGGGGGGTGTATTTCCCCAGAATGAATTTTTTGAGTAAAATTTTTAATTTGTGCGAGGGTGTCTAAAATATCTTTTTTAATCGTTGGATCGGGAGCGATCGCCACATTTCTGAGCCAATAATGCCCTACCATTCTCTGTTCATCAACATTTGCGATCGCGCCGCTTTCTAAATCTTTCAGATCTTGAAAAACTTTGACAAACTTAGGTTTGATTTGCTCAAGAAAAGCCTCATCAAAGCCCATGCGACTAACATCAAGATAAAAATCTAAATCTTGATTGTAATATAACCAGTCTTGATAGCGTTGCCACAATTGTAAATTATCCATAAAAATCCCTATTAAATTAACATGATCAAATATTTTTATTATATTTGTAGTTTAGATTATCCAATGACTTAATGTTTAATTTCTGTTTTCTTTTTATCATCAACTTTCTAGTATTTATGCTTAGGGCTAGTTTCTATTACCATGTAACTATATAATAAAATTTTATTTATATTTTAGATCAAAAAAACATTATGGCTGTTAGTGCTACATCTCAAACTGATTTTACTTCTCGTTTGATTAATTTCATTTTATCCGTTAAACCCTTAGCTAATTTTATGAAAGCACAGGCACATCAGATGATGGTCAAACGTGCGGAAAAAATTGGTGTACCTTGGACAGAAAATGTGCAAAAATTATCCCAACGTGACTGGAAAACAGAACAAACTCAAGTCGAAAATCCCAATTTACAATATCCTGATTATTATTTAACTACTTTTCACTCCTATGATAGGGGAAATTTAAGCTGGGAGGCCGCATGGGAAGTGGAGTCGGCCGCCTACGCTGTCCATGCTAAAATTTGGGGGGAAGACCACAAAGATGGCGATCGCAAATTAAGAGAAAGCTATCATAATGTGATCAAAGAGGAAATTTCCATCAATCCTCAACAGATTTTAGACTTAGGATGTAGTGTAGGCATGAGTACCTTTGCCCTACAGGAATTATACCCCAGTGGGAAAGTGACAGGCTTAGATCTATCACCCTATTTTCTAGCAGTAGCCCAATATCAAGCACAAGAAAAAAATTATAACTGTCAATGGGTACACGCCCCCGCCGAAAAAACGGGTTTAGCTGATCAAAGTTATGATTTAATTTCAGCTTGTTTAATGTTTCATGAAATACCTCAAAAACCCTCACAAGAGATTTTTCAAGAAGCATGGCGTTTATTGAGTCACGGTGGTTATTTAACTATTATGGATATGAACCCCTATTCAGAAGTATTCCAAAACTTTCCTCCTTACGTTTTTACCCTGTTAAAAAGCACCGAACCCTATTTAGATGATTATATGACCTTTGACATCGAAAAAGCCTTAATTTCAGTAGGATTTGAACAACCCGTGATTAAAACCAATAGCCCTCGCCATCGTACCATAGTGGCGAGAAAAAGATAAATAAACACTTGACAATCTCAACTTATTAGTTTAGAATCGTAGATTAGAGTTAAAAAATAAGTTGAGATTATTAAAATTAACTTTAATGCTGGTGTAGCTCAGTGGTAGAGCAGCTGATTTGTAATCAGCCGGTCGCAAGTTCAAATCTTGTCACCAGCTTTTGTATGGAATTGTTACAAATAAACCCTTCTAGCCACTGAGCTATAAGGTAATTTGAGAATACAAGAATATTATTTATTATTAAGATCAAACTTAAGGAAAAATTTTTTAGTATATTCAACTTTCCACATTTTGATTTTGATCTAAAACATAATTTTGATTAATTTGTAGCATTTTCTACTGTAAATATCTTTTTTAAAATTATACAATAATTGAGTGGTGTGAGCAATTTAATCATGTTTTCTCCTCAAGTCACTACATTTAAAAAATCCCCGACTTTAAGATATTTTAAGTTATTGATCTTATCTTCTGTAATATTAATTAATGTTAAGTTTATGATTTTAACGATGATAACAGTTTTATAATTAGGACAAATATTTTCCCTTAATTTGATGATAAGGAGAATTAAAATGGATCAAGCGAATCTGATTAAATTGGCTCAACAAGGGGATTGTGAGGCTATTATGCAACTTTTGAGTCAAACTTTAAATAAAAATAAGATTAGCGTTTCTAAATGTACGATTAAAGAGGGTTGTTTACAGTTGATGTTATCGGCTGTTACTATTCCTCCTCAACAAAAAATAGTTGATTTTCTGCGTCAATGGCTAGAGAAAATTAAAATTAATTGTGTTACTAAAGTTAAAGTTTATGGTAAGGAAATAGGGGATGATTTTCCCGCTTGGCATGAGGAATTTAACTTAGAAATTAAGGCTCAACCTAATCTTAATGATTTGGCTAAAAAGGGCGATCTTTGTGCGATTGAAAAGTTAATTATTCAATGGTTAAATTTAAAAGATGTCAAATTAAAAGCTAGTTTAAAGGAGCAAAAGTTAAATATTTTAATTGTTTTAAGTTATGTACCCCATCCTGATTTTATCATGACTAAGTTAAAACAGGAATTGATTAATCTTAATATTAAAAATTGTAATTTTGTTAAGGTTTATGCTCAAAAAATAGGGGAGGATTTTCCTGAATGGCATCAAGAATTTTCGCTAAAAGTTGAGGAAGTAACGGGAGAATTTGTGACTGAAACGGCCAATAATTCGATTAATCAATCTTCAACTTTAGTTAAGGCTGAAACGTCAAATCAATTAACTAATAATAACAATGGTTCTAGTTTATTAAATAAAGCAAAATCAGGTGATGTAACGGCGATTCAAGGGGTATTAAATTATTTACTGAAAGATGATCAAATTTTTGCTGAAGTTAATCTGGTAAATCAATATTTACAAGTAAGTATAGTGGGAGAAACTATCCCAAATAAAGAAAAGCAAGTTAAATTAATTAGTAATTTTGTTAAGGAATTAAACTTAAATTCTGCTGAAAAATTACAAATTCTGGCTTGGCGTAAAGGTGATTCTTCTTGTGTTTGGACTGAACAAATTAATTTAAAAGCTCCTCCTGATACTACTAAGTTATGGAGAGCTATTACTGAAAAAGCTTCTGATGTTGGGGAAGTTTTATCAGGTCATTTTTCTGAATTTCAACAATCAAATTTAGGTAATCAAATTGGCCAAAATGTTCAAGGATTTGGTCAATTTATATCAAGTAAAATCTCCGATATTCAACAATCAAATTCAGTAGACTATAATTTGAATCGTCAAGGTACATCTGATACAAATTTAACTAATTATAATAATTCTTCTGAATTACAAAATATTACAAAAAACCATAATCATTATTTACAATATATCAATAAGCAAGAAAGATATGCTATTTTAAAAATAATCTTATGGCTATCTTATGCCGATGAAAATTTATCAGAAGAAGAAATTAAAAATATTTTAGACATTGCGCGTAGTTTTTGCATTGAAAATTATAATCCTCAGCAAGAATTACAAAATTTACCTAAAGAAATTAATCCTATTCTTCAGTATTTATCTTCCCGTGAATCTAAACAATATTTATTAAAATTATTAATACATTTCTGTTTCTGTGATAATGAATATTTAGCTAGTGAAAGATTAGCTTTATATGAAATTGCGATCGGTTTAGGTGAATCAGAAAATATTGTCGCCGAAGTAGAAAGTGAATATATTAAACAAGTTTCTATTGTGTTACAAAATAATCCTCAATTATTATCAAATATCAATCATCAGACAATACAGCCAAAACAAGATATAAATGATGGGAAAGCTTTAAAGGTTGCAGGTTTAGTTGGTGTAGGTGCTTTAGCCGTTGCCGTTACGGGTGGAATAGCCGCTCCGGTAGTGGGTGGAATTATTGGTGTTCACATTTTTGGATTAAGTGGAATAGCGGCTGTGTCTTCTGGTTTAGCCGCCATTGGCGGAGGCTCTTTAGCGGCTGGTGGTTTAGGTACGGTAGGAGGCTCTGCTATTATTACAACAATTGCTGGTTTAGGAGGTGGTGGTCAGGCATTAAAATCAGGCTTAAATTTATATGGAGATTTAGAAGAATTTAACTTTATTCCCATTAGTCCTAATCGTTATGCTTGTCATCGTTTAATTTGTATTCATGGATTTTTACAACAAGATGATTCTCCCCAGCAAGGTTGGGGAGCAGTTATGAGATATGATCATCAAAGTGATCTTTGGAGTTTAAATTGGGAATCTAAAACAAGAAAAGATGTCACCAATATTTTGTTTAATGATATAGGTTCAAAATTTGCAACAAGTGGATTAATGGGATTTATCGGGAAAAGTGCATTAAAAACAGCAGGGGGTTTATTAGCACTTCCAGCTACAGCATTATCAATTTTAAAACTTATTGATAACCCTTGGTTTGTTGCTAAAAATAGAGCCGAAAAAACAGGTAAACTTTTAGGAGAAGCGATCTCACAATTACCTTATCCTGTTTCTTTATTAGGTTATTCTTTAGGTAGTCGAGTAATAGCTTATGCCCTTGAATATCTGCAAAAACAAGGTCATTATGGTAAAGTTTTTGATGTTTATTTAATGGCAGGTGCAGTAAGCAAAAAACATTACACTTTTAATAGTGTTGATTTAGATTCAGTTGTCGTTAATAATATCTTTAATTGTTATTCTCAATTTGATGAAGTTTTATCTTATGTTTATCGCACAGCAGAATTAGGTGATGAACCGATTGGATTAAGTCCAATTAATCATCACAAAGTAACTAATTTAGATGTATCAAATATTTCTCCTCATCATGGTGATTATCCGAATAAACTAGATCAAATATTAGAATTATGCCGTCAACAAACACCACCAATTCAATTTAAAAATCGTAGTAGAAAATCAAAAGTAAAATTAAATGATGCGATTAAAGTAATTGAAATATTAAAGACAGTTCCCGGAATAACTAAAGCTGATCCTAGAGATTTTCATAGAGCAAACGCTTATATATTTTTACCAGATGGTTCAATCTTAAAAACATGGACTAATCCGGCCGGAGTATTGCACGTTTTTTTGAGTGATCCTAATGATAATATGATCTTTGGTGGTTATGTTGGTTGGATTCATACTGATGGATTAAAACGAATGTTAGAAAGAATTTATCAAGAATATAAACCTTATTAACTATCATTTAAAATTCAGTTACTATTAATATTAAAGTTATCAAATTTTTTAATTTACATTTGATTAAAATTTAGGAGTAATAATCGTGTTTAATCCATTAAATCATTTAGATCCTCAAGAAAAACAAGAGGAAATAATCCGTAATTATCAATTATCAATTGTTAATCATTTGGCTTAACAACTACTACCCCATAAGCGGAAGTATTTAAGTATTTTTGAGCGGTTTTTAATAAATCTTCGGCCGAAATACTCTCAATTAAACTGGGATAATTTAAAGCATAATCTAAATTACCTAATTGGGAATAATAATAACCGTATAAATTAGCTCGATCGCTCGGTTTTTCATTACTAAAAATAAATCTATTTCTCACTTGGGTACGGATGCGTAAAATCTCATTTTGATCAATTAATTCTGATTGTATCTTTTGAATATGATCAATAATTGCCGACTCTACCTTTTCAATATTTTCTGATGGTAACACCGCCGAAATATAAAAAGCTCCCTGTAATTCTTGAGTCATATTACTAACCCCAATTTGTGTGACTAAACCCCGATCTTCCCTCAGATCTCGAAATAAACGAGACATTTTACCCTGCCCTAAAATTACCGCTAAAATATCTAAGCCGTAAGTCTCCTCTAAGTCATTCATCCCCGGCACTCGCCACATCATTATTAAACGAGCCTGTTGTAAACTCTCATCAATATATTCTTTCCTCACAATTTCTGTAAAAGGAGTTTCTGAGTCTGGCAGTGCTACGGGAAAGGGAGATTTAAGAGGGTGTTTTTCTTCCGTTTCTTCTTGCTCAAAATTAACATAATGCTCAGAAAATCCATTGGCCACAATTTCAATTAACTTTTCTACAGGTAAATTACCCACTACGGCCGCCGTCATGGAGGAGGGAGTGTACCAATATTGGTGAAAATCTCGCATTTGTTGAGATTGTAAATTTTCAATGACATCCGTTGAGCCTAAAACGGGTCTACGATAGGGTAAAGAAGCAAAACAGGTTTCCATCGCCCGATAAAAAGTGCGTCTTCTGGGATTATCTTCTGACCTTCTAATTTCCTCTAAAACGACTAATCTTTCCCTCTCAAAAGCATCATGATCAATACTACTATTTAATAAAATATCTAATTGAAAAGGTGCTAAAAACTCAAAATCATGGGGGGCAGTAGTAATATAATAATGGGTGTAATCTTGACTGGTAGCGGCATTAGTAACCGCGCCTTTTTCTTCAATTAACCGTTCAAACTCACCTATTTTCAGTTTTTTTGTACCTTTAAAAATCATGTGTTCTAAAAAATGAGCCATCCCATTAATTTGATCGGCTTCCAAGGCGGATCCCACATTTAACCACACATTTAAGTTAACTGCTTCAACGGGCATCTGCTCGGCAATAATGGTTAAACCATTAGGTAAAGTGACGATGGTGGGTTGATTGATTTTGGAAGATTGAAGAAGTGTTAAGGTCATTAGTCTTAAAATTTATGGGTAAAATAGAATTAAAATAGCTTGTTATTTATCATAATATTGATTTAAAATAAAAACAACTATTTTTTGATTTGTTATTGGTTATTTATTATTATTTAATCTTTTTTTTAGATCAATTATCAAGATTTATTGATTAAAAATATGACTAATTTAACAATTGATTGTCAAAATGTTAATTTAACTGATGAACAATTTTTTCACTTATGTCTTAATAACCGTAATTTTCGCTTTGAAAGAAATCACAAAGGAGATTTAATTATTATGTCACCCACTGGCGGAGAAACTGGTAATAAAAATGCAGGTATTACGGCTCAACTTTGGTTATGGAATCATCAATTTCAGTTAGGTATGGTGTTTGATTCTTCTACAGGTTTTAAGTTACCAAATGGTAGCGATCGATCCCCTGATGCTAGTTGGATCCCTTTAACAAAATGGCAAAATTTAACACCCCAACAACAACGAAAATTTTTACCTTTTGCCCCTGATTTTGTGATAGAATTATTATCACCTACGGATCAATTAGATCAAACACAAATTAAGATGAATGAATATATAGAAAATGGGACAAAATTAGGTTGGTTAATTAATCGTAAAAAGAGAGAAGTAGAAATTTATCGTCAAGGAAAAGAAGTAGAAATATTAACTAATCCTCAAATTTTATCAGGGGAAAATATCTTACCTGATTTTACATTAAATCTTGAATTAATTTGGTAATATTGATCAAAAAGATTGTTTGTAGTTGGGCTTTAGCCCTTTTTTGATTAGCTTTTTAGCTTAATTTTAAGATTAATAAATCAAAAATTATTAAAAACTGGATAGTTTCTAATAGAAATTTAGTTCAATTTATTGAACGATTTTTGTTAGCATTGAACTGAAGTTCAATGGGAATTAAGGCTTTTAGGATTTAACCCGCTTTGAAATAAATTTCAAAGCTAACAGCGATCGTTCAATAAATTGAACTAAGAATTGTATTTTATAACCAACTTTGAAAACACCCTGTTTTTTAGGGCTAAAGCCTAACTACAAACTTAAATTTTTAAGTAAAAATAGATTAACATTAATTCTTAATTATTAATATTAGTTAAACGGGAAGTTAAAAAGCGATTCATCCACTTTTCAAAATAAACTCGATTGGCTTTTTTTTCTTCAATTTTTTCACTATCTACGGAATAAGGTGCTAAACCTTTAATAGCGGCCGTAGTTACACAATACATAGATTTTTGAAAACTCTGACAAATTTTTACTCTTAAGTCATTTTCCCCACGAATACCCTTTTGATAAACTTCTATTAAATAGTCTGGTAAAAAATGTCTCATATCTTGCATTAATAAAGTAGGAGGAATCCCTGCACTCCCGATGGGTAAAGGATCTGCGTACAATGCACCATAAGCAAACATTCCTTGATCATAGGGTATTTGATATGCTTGAGCATTGTAAGAAATTGTCCCCGGAAAAGGCGTTCCTCTGAAAAAAACGGCTTCTACATAAGGAATTGCTGTGTCTTGTAAAAAGGTTAATCCTGTTGTTTTAGGCAGAATTTCAAAGGTTTGATTTTTAACTTTTACGGTGTAAGTAATTGGTCTATTAGCATCAGCAACTAAACCGTTTAAAATATGGGTAACTACATCAGGAATTGTTTTAATTTCCCCTCGATCGTAGCGATCAGAAAGGTTAATAAAAATATCACTCATGACGCGCCAAAATTGCCCTAAAGCACTGTAGTAAGACATTTGTCTTAATTGTTCGGCTAAAAATTCAGGAAATATTTTATGTAAGGTTAAAATAAATAAATTATTTTTAAATTTTGCTTTGACTAATTCTTCAGTAATTGCTTTAAATTGATCACTATCTAAATATTGATCTAAATTGCCTCCACCATGCCACATCATGGCTTTCATACAATATTCTGCATATTCATAATTAATGCGATCATGCCACCAATGTTTTAATAATTTTTCGGTGGTAATTTGACCATTAAAATATTTAAAAAAGGGAAAAAAGTTAAACCATTGATGATCGGCAATATAACACAGATTAATCGAATAGGCATCTAAAACAATTCCATAACTTTTAAGAATACCTACCACTTCTAAGACATTTTCAGGTGAATCTTTTAAGAGGGCTTCTCCTGACTCTAAATGATAAATATATTCGGCTAAAGGATGTTTTGAGGGTTCTAATGTAATGTTATTCATTTGATATTTATTATTATTTAAGTTTTCTATATTATCTATAATAATTTTACATGATTTTGGATCAACAATTTTTTTAAGAAAAAAAGGTTGGATTAAATAATAGTAACCCAACCTAAAAATTTTAATCAAATCATTTAAAGTTTTGTCAAATATTGCCAGTCAGCAGTAACTAAAGATGAGGCTTGAATTTCACTCCAATCTATCACTAAATTGGGCTGTAAGCCAAACAAAATAATTAAAACGACTAACACTAAAGCGGGGGATAAATCTTTAACCACACTCACGGGGGGTAAATTCCCTAATTGATCAGATAATCTACCAAAAAAGACTCGGTTTACAACTAATAAAAAATAAACTGCGGTTAATCCTGTCCCTACTAAACAGAGTAAAGTTGGAATAGGAAAAATAGGAAAACTACCTCTAAATACTAAAAATTCAGAAATAAAACCTACCATTCCGGGGATACCTGAACTTGCCATTACTCCTAAAATCATTAAACTACCAGTTAAAGGTAAGCCTTTTTCTGGATTTAAAAGACCTGTTAATGCGGTAACATTGCGAGTTCCCGTTTTCTTATAGACAACCCCCACCAATAAAAATAAGAGGGCGGAAATTAAGGCATGACTTACCATTTGGAAAACGGCGGCCGTTAAAGCCAAAGAGGTACAAGCACAGGCGGCCAGTAAAATATAGGCCATGTGGGCGATCGAGGAATAGGCGACAACTTTTTTCATATCTTGTTGAGCGATCGCACAGGAAGCCCCATATAAAGCACTGATGGCCGCTAAAATTGCCAACCAAGGGGCTAACTGTACCCATCCTTCTAAAAATAAACCTACACCGAAACGTAATAAACCATAAGTTCCGAGTTTTAAGAGGACACCCGCCAAAAGGACGGAAATGGGGGTAGAAGCCTCAACGTGAGCATCGGGTAGCCATGTATGGAAGGGAAAAATAGGAATTTTGATTAATAAGCCGATTAAGAGGGGGATTAACAGTAGAACTTGCCGATCCACAGGCACAGAAAACCCTCTTAAAGTTTCATAATCGAAAGTATTAGCACCCGTTACCCAAACTAACCCTAAAAATGAGGCTAGAACTAAAATTCCTGAAAGGGCTGTATATAAAAGGAATTTCATGGCCGCATAACCCCGTCTTTGCCCTCCCCAAATCCCAATTAAAAAGTATAAAGGGATTAATTCTAACTCATAAAATAAGAAAAACAATAGTAAATCTTGTGCTAAAAAAGCACCTGCTACTCCGGCACTTAAAAGAAAAATCATTGAATAATAAAAACGAGGTCTTTCAATGATTTCATTAGTGCTAAAAATAGCGATTAAGGTTAAAAAACTGTTTAAAGCGATCAGGGGAAAAGATAGGCCATCTAAGCCTAAACTATAACTTAATCCTAACCATTGAATCCAAGAAATATGCTCTGTAAATTGCAAATCAGGAATTTTAGGATTAAATTGAAAAGCTAAAATAACATTAATTATTAAGATAATTGATGAAATAATTAAAGAGGTAGTGCGAATTTTTTGAGATGTAAATTCTTTTGGTAAGAATCCGATCGCAATGGCACTGATCAGAGGGATTAAAATTAATGATGTTAACATTTAATTTAAACTTAAAATAATTAAATAGTTGATTTAATCTAACTATGTTAACAATACAACATAAAGACTCTCTAGGCAATTAAAATTATCTGTTGTAGGGGCATAGCCTCACATTTTACTATTAAATAATTAATCACACAAATTATTAACATTATGCCCCTCAAACTGATAAAAATTGTCGTTTTTGTAACCTAATTAAAAGTAGTTAATCGGCAAAATTCTCCACTTTTTGATTAATAACTAATATTTTTTGATTGATATTCAGGCGGCTCAATATGGATCATCACCCTCACAGGCTCAAATTTTTCTTTTAATCGTTCCTCTATTTCCTCAGTAATTTTGTGAGCATTTTCTATGTCTTGTGCTTCTACAATTAAGTGCATTTCAATAAAAACCTGTCTCCCTAATAAACCCCTTGAGGCTATGTCATGGCAGTTGATCACGCCAGGTACTTCCATCACAATTTGATGAATTAACTCCGGTGCGATCGCAATTTCATCTACTAACCAAGGTAAATTTTCTTTTAAAACCTGCCAACCACTCTTAAAAACTAATAAAGCAACAGGAAATGATAAGATTATATCTAACCATTGCAAATAATCAATATGTAAAATATTAGATAAATAAACGCTTATTAAACCAATTAAAACCACAATTGTCACCCAAACATCACTCATGGTATGGTAAGCATCGGCAATTAAAATCGGACTTTGTACCCTTTTACCCTCTTTTCTTTCATAAAGTGCCACAAAAATATTAACACCTAAGACAATTAATAATAAACTTAATTCAGGAATAGAAATTTCAATCATTTTTCCACCATGTAAAATTCGCTCAATTGCACCTTGTAAAATCTCAAAACAAGCTATTCCTAAAAAAGCGGCAATTCCTAACGCTCCCACCGCCTCAAACTTTTGATGTCCGTAAGGATGATCCCGATCAGGAAGGGGAGAAGAAAAACGACTTGTAAACAATCCTAAGACATTATTAGCACTATCTGTAACACTATGTAAAGCATCAGCTTGTAAACTTAATGAACCAGTGGCAAACCCTACAACTGCTTTTAATGCCATCACAAATAAATTCAATAATAGAGTTAAAATTAAAACTTTGCGTACTTGAGAGCGATTATCAATCATTATATAATGATCTTCCTTAATTATAAATTTGAACTAATGTAATTATGTTTTCTTTCCCTATCATATTTCCAATTTAATTAATGTCTGAAAATCTTAATAAAAATTAAACATTTGTTAGTAAAAAGTTAAATTAAACTGCTATAATAAATAAGATTTATTCTTATTAAAATAGCTCTATGTTCAACTATACAAAACCATTTTACCCCTTGTTTCTGAGTGCCGTTAAAAGTAATCCCGAACAGGCACATTTACAATTAATAAATATGCTCTCTAATCTCGATCAATCATATCATAGCCCTTGGGCTAGATTCATCCGTCAACAGTTAGAAAAAACCTTCTGTGTTACTAATCAAAATTTACCCGAAAAATTAGCTCAAAAATTATGGGGTTTAAATTTTCATACCCCGTTAGGATTAGCCCCCGGCTTTGATAAAAATGGCTTGGCGGCGGGAATATGGTCAAGTTTTGGCTTTAGTTTTGCCGAGTTAGGGGCTGTCACCTTACACCCCCAAACGGGCAACCCTCGCCCCCGTTTATTCCGTCTACCCGAAGATCTGGCCGCCTTAAATCGTATGGGGGCTAATAATCTCGGTGCATCAGCGATCGCGCAAACTTTAGCACAAACATGGAAGCGAGAAGTAAGACAAATACCCATCGGAATTAATCTATGTAAATCAAAAATTACACCCCTAGAACAAGCTCATCAAGACTATTTAGGGAGTTTTCAACTATTAAAAAATGTAGCTGATTATTTTGTTATTAATGTTAGTTCACCCAATACTCCGGGCTTAAGAAGTCTTCAAGGGGGAGAAGAATTAGAGTTAATTCTATCAACATTACAACGGGAAAATCAAGGAGAAAAACCCATTTTAATTAAGATTGCTCCCGACTTAGAACTATCAGAAATTAAGACAATTATAGAACTAGCTCAAAACTATCAATTAGCGGGAATTGTGGCCACTAATACTACCATCAAAAAAGACAATTTAAAAACAAAAATTCTGCCAGAAACAGGCAATCAAATGACAGAAGAAGCTGGAGGAATTAGTGGCTTACCCTTAAAAGAAATTTCAACAAAAATAATTCGTTTTATCTATCAACAAACCCAAGGAAAAATTCCCATTATTGGGGTAGGAGGAATTTTTAATGCCCAAGATGCGTGGGAAAAAATAACGGCCGGCGCAAGTTTATTGCAACTTTATACCGGAATGATTTATGAAGGGCCTTGGATCGTAAAAAATGTTCAAGAAGGCTTATTGAAAAAATTAGAAGAAAATGGCTTTACACACATTTGTGAAGCGATCGGCACGGCTGGGAAATAAGATTTTAGATTACTAATTTTTTGGCGATCGCTTAAAAAGTAAAGAAGCGATCGCCATCTGTACAATAGTTTTAAACTTCAGAAATGATCAAGATTGGCTCAGAGTCGTAAAAGGGCAATATTACCGTTTTTTGCCCAAAATGAGTTGCACAAAAGAGAGATCTCATTTTGCTCATTTATTTGCTTTGTCTTGCAAATTTTACCCCTTTATAAACTCCAAAACCAACTAATCCTGCCACAGCTACAACTCCTGCAACTGGTAGAGCAACTGTTGTTGTTGTTGTTAGTCCGATAGCTCCTAAAATTCCGGGTGCAGAAGTAGTTACAGTAGCTACTGTTACAGAACCTGCACCTGCCATTGAACTTGCACCAGCAACAATTGCACCTACGGCTTTTGCATCATCCATCATTTTGACACTCTCCAAATTATTAAATATAATTAACTTTATATTCTTAATATAACTTCACTTTGACAAAAATGTTCAATAAAAGTCACATTAAACCAGTGTTTTTTTTATAAAAGAATGTGATAAAGATCACACTATAGACTTTTAAAAGATCAAGAAAAATGATTTTAAGTTGTTTTTTATATCTGAAAGCTTTGTTAGATCAGAGGGATTTTTGCAAAAAAAACTATTTGGGAACAAATCTAATGTTATGTAAAGGTAACTTAAGATTTTGGGCAATTTTTAATAGATCTACTAAAATGACAAAAGACAAAATACTGAAAAAGTGTTATTTTTAGCTGATTAGATCAGACAAATTTAAAATCTTTATGGTGACATTATTAGAAAACCCTTTACGGGTGGGACTTCAACAACAAAGAACTCCAGAACCTTTAATTTTAGTGATTTTCGGGGCATCGGGCGATCTTACTAAACGTAAGTTAGTTCCCTCTCTTTATCAATTAAAAAAAGAGCGTAGATTACCCCCAGAAATGACGATCGTTGGTGTGGCAAGAAGGGATTGGAGTGATGACTATTTTAGGGAACAAATGAAAGAGGGTATTGAGGAATTTTCTGACGGGATCGGTAGTGAAGAATTATGGTCAGATTTTGCCGAAGGTTTATATTATTGTTCGGGAAATATGGATGAAAAAGAAAGTTATGAAAAGTTAAATCAATTATTATCTCAATTAGATGGAAAGAGGGGAACAAGGGGCAATCGGGTTTTTTATTTAGCAGTTTCCCCTAACTTTTTTGCCCCTGCTCTTAATAATTTAGGGGCAACCGGAATGTTAGATGATCCGATTAAAAATCGTCTGGTAATTGAAAAACCTTTTGGCAAAGATTTAAGTTCAGCCCAAACTTTAAATCGGGCTGTGCAAAAAGTTTGTAAAGAGGAACAAGTTTACCGGATCGATCATTATTTAGGGAAAGAAACTGTCCAAAATTTATTAGTTTTTCGCTTTGCTAATGCCATTTTTGAGCCTTTATGGAATCGTCAGTTTGTGGATCATGTCCAAATAACCGTAGCTGAGTCGGTAGGGGTAGAGGAAAGGGCAGGTTATTATGACACTTCTGGAGCTTTGCGTGATATGGTGCAAAATCACCTGATCCAGTTACTTTGTTTAACGGCCATGGAAGCCCCTAACGCCCTCAATGCTGACAGTATCCGCAATGAAAAAGTTAAAGTTTTACAGGCCACCCGCTTGGCGGATATTCATAATTTACAAAATTCGGCCATTCGAGGACAATATAGTAAAGGATGGATGAAAGGGAAGCCAGTCACAGGTTATCGGGAAGAACCCGGAGTCAATCCCTTATCCACTACTCCCACTTTTGTGGCCTTAAAATTAATGATTGATAACTGGCGTTGGCAAGGTGTACCCTTTTATCTAAGAACGGGAAAACGCCTTCCGAAAAAGGTTTCAGAAATTGCGATCCAATTTCGCGCCGTCCCCTTATTAATTTTCCAGTCAGTAGCACAACAAACCAATCCGAACATTTTAACCCTCAGAATCCAACCAAATGAGGGAATTTCCCTAAGATTTGAAGCCAAAACACCAGGGGCTGATCTCCATACCCGTACCGTTGACATGGACTTTAGCTATGGTTCATCCTTTGGCATGACAACGGCAGACGCTTATCAAAGATTATTATTAGATTGTATGTTAGGGGATCAAACTTTGTTCACCCGTGCCGATGAAGTGGAGGAGGCTTGGCGTGTGGTAACACCGGCCTTAGCGGCTTGGGATGCACCAACGGATCCCAGCCTGATGCCCCAATATGAAGCGGGGACATGGCAACCCTCACAAGCCGAAGATTTAATTAACCGTGATGGTCGTCAATGGCGTAGACTTTAGTTAAGACAAAAGTTGATAATCTGTAGGGGAGAAGGGCTTTTCGCCCCTACAAAATCTGACAAAAATTGAGTGGGGAAAATCAAAAAACAATTAATAATAATCTACTTGGGCAAGGGGAAGTAATTCAAAATTAGAAGGATCACGCAAAAAACGGAATACTTCTTCCTCTAAACGATGAATCTGATAAGGTTCTAAAGAATTACTATGACGAAGACTACACACATAGCCATCCATAAACATCCTCAGATCCTCATAACGATGACCCCTATTCCATAAATCAACCAGCATATCGGTTAATTTTTGGTAATGACGAATTGCTTGAGCTTGTTGTAACATAATCACAAATTGAGTGCGCCTTTTCAGTGAATAGTAACCAGTAACCAATGACCAGTTTTAACTATTACTATACTTCTCATTTTAGAAGATTGTTGATTCATTTTTCCTGATTTTATAAAAAAAACAGATTCTGGCCATTTGCCATTGGCGATTGGTCATTTGTTAAAGTAATAAAAAAAAACTCAATTTAATCAATTCTTCAACCGTTTTAATTAATGATCATCGCTTTTTCCTTTTCCCTTATCCCTCACCCTTAGAAAAAAGCCATCGTCATTTCCCTTAAGATCACATTGATGACATAGGCCGAAAAATTCTAAGGTATGATAATATACTTTAAATTGATAGGATTTTTGTAATTGTTGTTCTAGTTTATGAACCGGACATTGATCGATCGGGATTGATTGACCGCAATTAATACAAGTAAGATGATGTTGATCACTTTGAATAGAACTATAAAGCGATTCTCCATTAGCTAAAAGTCTCATGGAGATTACCCCTTCTAATCTTAAGGCTTCAAGAGAACGATAAACTGTGGCTAATCCCATCTGATCTTTACGGCGGCGTAATTCCATAAATAGTTCCTGCGCCGAAAGGGGGCGGTTTAAACTTTTGATTAAATCAAATATTTTTTCTTGGGATCGAGTGCGTTTAGTTTTCATCTGGTCATTTGATAAGTTTGATCTTAACTTATCTTAATTTTATAATTTTCAACTTAATTTAAAAGATATTTTGGTTTAACAATGGTACACTAAAAACAAAAATTAAACTCATTGTATCTCAAATTTCTGATATTTTTTATGCCTACTTATGCTTCTCGTATTTATGTCACCCTGAGACCTTCTGTGTTAGATCCGGCCGGTGTGGCGGTTCAATCTGGTTTACAACACATGGGTTATGAGGGGGTAGAAAGTGTGAGAATTGGAAAATATATTGAGTTAACTCTCACTGCTTCCGATCCTGATAGTGCTAAACAAAAGTTAGATCAAATGTGTGATCAATTATTAGCTAATACTGTGATTGAAAATTATTCTTTTGAATTAACTGAAAAATAGTTATTTGTTATTCGTTATTGGTTATTCGTTATTAACTAAAGATTAATTTTAAATATTAATTATTCAATTATGTTGAAATTTGGCGTTGTCGTTTTTCCCGGATCTAACTGCGATCGAGATGTGGCCATGGTAACACAGGATTTATTTAATCAACCTACTCGCATGATCTGGCATGAAGAAACGGAAATTAATGAGCTTGATGTGGTTGTCATTCCGGGGGGTTTTAGTTACGGAGATTATTTACGCTGTGGAGCGATCGCTCGGTTTTCTCCTATTATTAAAAGTGTGATTGAACACGCTAATCAAGGTAAATATGTGTTAGGTATTTGTAACGGGTTTCAAATATTAACAGAAATTGGTTTATTACCAGGGGCTTTAATTAGAAATCGTGATTTACATTTTATCTGCGATCGTACCCCTTTAAAGGTAGAAAATAACAAATTACCTTGGACAAAAGTCTATCACAATCAACAGGTAATTACCATCCCGATCGCCCATGGAGAGGGGCGTTATTATGCCGATCAAGACACCTTAAAAGAAATAGAAGATCATCATCAAGTATTATTTAGATATTGTGATCAAAAAGGGGAAATTAATGAACAAACAAACCCCAATGGATCATTAAATAATATCGCAGGAATTGTCAATAAAAAAGGCAATGTTTTAGGCATGATGCCCCATCCCGAAAGGGCGGCAGATCCAATTTTAAAAGCTACCGATGGAAGAAGATTATTTGAATCATTAATTATTAATTAAAATCCCCAAATTTTTTAATAATTAGACTTAGTAGGTTGGATTAAATCAAAATCAACCTACTATTTTTAATCGATCTATTTTTAATCGATCAATCTATTTAATATTTAAAAAATAAATTTCTATTATGCCCAATGCTATCCTCACAACAACAATAGCAACGATCTTATACTGTAACCCAGAGACTTCCTGTTTTCTATGATCCTGTGCGGAGATGCCTTTAATCACACTTTAACCGATTTGCATTGCTCCCATTCATCAGCTTAGGAAATTTGAGTATTCAAGAAATTGATCGTTGCTATTGCGTTCGGACGAGACAGATTTAAAATAAACAGGCTTCGGACTAACTTGTCTTCTTTACACTCCCTGTTTATGGGTTGTGTATTGTACGTTTCGATCTATTTTACCTCTCTTATTATAACGTTAACTCGATTTGACTCTCTTTGATGATTCTATTTGATGACTAGATCTCATCAAGTCTTCTCATCAGGTTCTACCTGCTGATCTAATTATGATCTGATCATGATCTAGTTTGATCGTTTATTTGAAATTTGATATTTTTGATATTGGAATTCGATCTTTACCTAGATTCATTTTTAATTTACTTAGAGTTACCTTAAGTCAACTTTTTAAGCCTATTATCTGAGCTTATCGGGAAATTTGACTGAAATAAGCTACCTAAATAAGCCATCGGTGCTAGTTTTTTTTACTAGCCTGTTAACTCTGTTTTAGGGTTTGCCTGTTCATACCTTTGTGGTATCTGTCAGGGAAGCGTTCTTGATTGCTTCTATTATTAATATAACACTTGTTTTTATTTAGGTTTATTTTTGATACAAATCTTTACAATTCATTTTCAATTGTGATGGATTATTTCTAATCTGATTGTAGGTATTTTAATCTGGCCTTAAATACCTCTCCTGAGGGTGGAGAGGCAAGTTAGAAGTGGTAATTTTCGTTATTTTAACTTAAATAAAAGTCAAAAAATAAACTGCTAAGTAGTATTAATTGACTGGTTATTACTACAAAGTAAACGGCAAATTTTAATTTAACATTGGCGAATAGAAAGGTTAATGTTTTGAGATCAATGATTGAGCTAGTTAGTAAAAATGCTAAAATCGAGCCACTGGAAAAGGTTGATAATAAACTGGTGGCTAAGACTGAATTTTTGATTGTGCCAACGGAGACGATCGCGCCAAAAATTAATAATGAAATTATTTGCCATTTGGGGGTTGTACCTAATGTTAAAATTTGATTTTGCGGGATTAAAGTTGAGAGGATACTGGCGATCGCGCAACCAATGATTAATAAACTACCCCATTCTAATAATTCTCGACTGATATTGTCTCGAAAAAGCTTAATTTGTAGGGATTTTGGGAGTTCTGTGCCGTCTTGTTTGTGGGGATGATAAATAATTTTACCGAGTGCTTCTAAAGGCTGATAGGGTAGGGGAAATAAGAGGGAAGATCCGGTATAAATTAGGCGGGAAGCTTGATTTAATTTTGGTTGGGGTGAAGACATAACTAATGCTTTAACATTTTCTGAATTTTCTTCAATTTTGGGGGGGGTTGGGGGTGTCAATAAAGCAAATAAACTGCCCATCAAAATGGCGATCGCACTGGTAAAAATAATACGCCAATAAAAAAGATTAACCGATCCGTATTGAGCAAAAATCTTCCATGATAAGTATAAAACAATGGGATTAATGGTGGGGGCGGCGATTAAAAAGCTAATGATAATGGGTAGGGGTAGCCCTTGTAAAAAAAAGCGTCTGGCAATGGGAATAATACCATATTGCCCCACTGGGAAAAATAAACCTAAACCACTACCAATTAATGCTCCTAGTAGGGGATGACGGGGAAAATGCGATCGCCATTGATTTTGTTCAATAAATACCAATAAAGCACTAGAAACGATTACACCGAGTAAAATAAAAGGGGTGGATTCTAATAATAAACTAAAAAAGACGGTTAGAGTAGAGGTGATAGCAGTCATTGAGAAATTTAAGTTAGGGAAATAAGATCAAAATTATAAAAATTCTTAAAAACAGATCAATTTTAAAATTAGATTAGTCTATTTTGTAGTTTTTTAGTTTATAGTTTTTGAGGTGGGATCTGTGTTGCACAAAATTTGCACAATTGATCGATCACAGGAAAAAATTAATTTTCAAATTCACAAGAACTACACATTTAAATGTTAAATTAATTAGTATGAACAAGGTTATTTAACATTGTAAAGTGTAGGGAGAATAAGATTATGAGTTTAACTAATAATGCTAAGATTACCACTTTTGAACCTTCGGGTGCTTTTAGTTTAGCCAATGCTAACGAATTTCAACAGGAATTAAATAAGGCGGTTTCTTGTGAAAATAATCCTATTTTAGTTGTAGATATGGCTCAAGTCGACTTTTTAGATAGTGCGGGTTTAATGGTATTAATTAATGGTTTTAGTTTGGCAAAAAGTTTAGGCAGACGTTTTATAATTTGCTCTTTAGCTCCTTCTGTACGCATGATTTTTGAATTAACTCAATTGGATCGGGTTTTTGAAATTTTTGAAAGTAAAGATAATCTTGAATCACAATTAGTTGGTGTTAGTAATTAATTATTATTGATAATACAATTATTTTACTTTTAATAAGTTAAAGTCGAGTGTTTTTGATGTCTAAAAGATCATAAATAATTTTAGAAAAACCGTTATGATCAACACTGGCTGTTATTTGATATTGTTGTTTTAATTCTAAGGGGGCATTATCAACTACATAACTGTAATGGGTAAAATTTAATAAATCAATATCATTAAAATCGTTACCAATACCTAAACTAAATTGGGGATCAATTCCTAATTTTTGGCAGAGGAAATTGGCCGCATTCCCCTTGGAAACCGCTGGGTTAAAAAATTCCATCCAAATGGTTTGATGATCGATCGGTGAAGTCGCCCTAATAATTTTTAAGTTTAATTGGTTTAATAATTTTTGAAGATGATAAAAAGAGTCTAGGGTTTTTAACATGGTTAAAGCTTGAGTCGCTGACTGATTAAATTTACTGTGATCAAAAGGACGGCTAAATTTTTGATTTCGGGTTAAATAATTGGCAAAATCAGTTAAGATTGAAGTTGATTGATAATATTGAAAATAATGATTATGGGGGATGGGATCATAAATTAAAAAATTCTGATCTAAATCTAATAAAATTTTAGTAATTTCTTTAATAGTAGATTGGGGTAAATTATAATCTTGAATTAGTTGTTGATTGTGCCAATTAATAATACCAGCCCCTGAAGAAAAGATCACATAATCAATGGGAAAATCTAAACTAATCACATTTTTTAATGAATGTAAAGTGCGCCCTGTGGCAATCACTTTTATTACATCTTTTTGTTGAAGTAAGTTAAAAGTTTCTAAATCTGTTTGACTGATGGGACGGTTATGGGGTAGAATTGTCCCATCTAAATCTGTAAAAATAATTTTAATTTTTTTCATTATATTTATTAATCATAAATAGTTTTGATCAAGACTTAAAAGATAATTGTCAACTTTGATACACTGAGCTTGTGGAAGTGTTCATTGTCTATTGTCAATTGTTAAACCATATTGCTAACTTGAAAAAATTAGATTAAGATCAATTTACTTTATACCCAAAATATCAAATAAGAGGAGACTATGATTAATGGCTTCCACCGATTTTAAAGATTATTATTCCATATTGGGGGTAAATAAAACCGCCAGTGCGGAGGAAATTAAAAAAACTTTTCGCAAATTAGCATTAAAATATCATCCCGATCGTAATCCTAATGATAAACAAGCCGAAGCGCGTTTTAAAGAAATTAGTGAGGCTTATGAGGTTTTATCCGATGAAGATAAACGGAAAAAATATGATCAGTTTGGCCAATATTGGAAACAGGCTTCACAAAATGGCGGCTGGTCAGGAAGTGGAGTTAATACGGATGTTTCTGGCTTTGATTTCAGTCAATATGGTAATTTTGATGAGTTTATTAATGAGTTATTAGGTCGTTTTTCTACTACTGGAGGGCAAAGAAAAACTAATTATAATTATCGGACTACGAATGTTAATGTCAATCAAAATCCTTATCAAGATTTTGCCAAGGGTTTTGGTGGTAATAATGGTTATAGTTCTTATACGGAGAGAACTTCCACCCCTCAACAGGAAGCGACTATTCAATTGACTTATTCAGAGGCTTTCAGAGGGACGAGAAAGCGTCTTAATCTTGCTAATGAAATTGTAGATGTGAGGATTCCCCCCGGTGCTAAACCAGGCAGTCGCATTCGCATTAAGGGAAAAGGCTCGATCGATCCTTTTACCCGTAAACGGCAAGATCTTTATTTGAATGTGGAGTTACAGCCCCATTCCTTTTTTAATTTTGAGGGTGATCATTTAATTTGTGAAGTGCCGATCAGCCCTGATGAGGCGGTTTTAGGGGCTTCTATTGAAGTACCAACTCCCGATGGAATGGTAACAATGCGCGTTCCCCCTGGCATAAAATCGGGTCAATCTTTGCGTTTAAAAGGGAAAGGATGGCATTTACCCAAAGGCCAAAGGGGTGATCAACTGGTAAAAATTGCGATCGCTACCCCTCAAAATCCTAGCGCTCAAGAAAAAGAATATTATGAAAAATTACGCTCAATTAAAACCTATAATCCCCGTCAAAATTTATCTAATATGATGCTGTAATTATGGTTATTTGTTATTTGTAAAAATTTAGATTATCAATTATCAACTATTAATTATTAAAAATGGATTCAGACACAAAATTTGTTTTATTAGTGATGGGATTACCGATCGCCGGATTGATTTATTGTGGCATAGGAATCGCCATTATTGCTAATAGTGAAACCGTCAGAGAACACGCTTTTATTTCCGGCGCTTTATTTTTACTTGTGCCTTTAACAATTGGTGCGGTAATTTGGTTAAAAGCCTCGGCTAAAGCCTATCAAAAACACCATAAATAGCTATTAATTGTAATCTAATTAAATAAATTTAATGATATGAAATTTTTACGTTTTTTCTTAGTAATTATTAGCTCATTTTTAATTATTATTAGTTCTCAATTAATTAACTCACAAAATCAATCAGTTTTAGCTTTCCCCCCATCTTCAAATATTATTGCTACGGGTTGGCAAAATGCCTCCTTTCCAGTGGAAAATTTCCAAGGTTATACTTCAGGTTATGGCTATCGGCGATCGGCTACGGGTGGCAGTGGTACGGAGTTTCATCGTGGTTTAGACATTGCCGCCCCCCTTGGTAGTTACATCCGTAACTGGTGGGATGGCCAAGTGATTGATTTATCGGATCATAGCGCTTGTGGTACAATGATCACAATTCAATCGGGGTCATGGACTCATTTATATTGTCATTTAATGGGTCATGTGGAAAGTAGTGGAGAACAATTATATTTAGTTGATCCTCAAGGTGGTATTACATTGATGAAAGGGCAACAAGTTCAAGGTGGGGCGAGAATAGCCAGAGTTGGCATGACTGGACGTACTACAGGGCCTCATCTCCATTGGGGGTTAAAATATCAAGGGGAATATTTAGATCCGGCGATCGTTTTACGGGCAATGTATCAACAACAAAACGCTTAAATAATTGACAATTTTTCATTGAAAAAACCCCCTCGCCCACAGAGGGCTAGGGGTTAAGTGTGATGTTGATCTACCAAATTTTACTGTTCACTATTGACTTTTAGAGTGGTGCTACTTGAATTTCAATAGTAGCGGTAACTTCAGGATGTAATTTAACATCGGCTTTATAAAAGCCAACTTTACTAATTTCGGGGAGGGTAATACCACGGCGATCTACTTCTTGAGAAGTGCTTTCTTTAATTGCATCTGCCACATCTTGAGGGGTAACAGTACCAAAAATTGCTTCCGCTTCACCCACTTGTTTACGAATCACAAAACGTCCGATCGTTTCAAGGGCAGTTTTGCGAGATTTAGCTTCTTCTTTGATGGCTAATAAGCGTTGAAGTTCTTTTTCTTTTCTTTGGGCTACTTGTTTTAAAATACCGGGGGTAGCATAGTTACCGAAGCCTTGAGGAATCAGATAATTACGGGCGTATCCTGGTGCTACTTCAACTAAGTCGCCACTTTTTCCTAGTTTACGCACATCTTTAGTTAATACAACTTGTGATCTTTTAGACATATTTTTTAACCTCGTAAATTTTTAGTTTTAAATATAAAAGTTACACGAACTCCCTATTTTATAATTAAAGGGGTCTGATTGGCAATTGATAATTGATAATTGATCATGGAGAATTTCTTTTCCCTTGGCTCAAACAATTATCCATGATCAATTATTAACGATTGTAGCTGTTGTAACCAGTTTAAGACTTTTTGACGGTAAACTGAGGGGGAAGAAGATAAAGATAATTGTAATAATGCTCTTTGATAATCAGCGATCGCGCTATTCCAATCCCCTCTAAGATGATAGGTGTGGCCTCTTTCGGCGTAAAATCTTTCCCATAGGGAGGGGGAAAGTAATAAACCTAAATCAAAATTTTCTAAAGCCAGATCATATAAACCTAACTCCCGATAAGTAATACCTAAATTGAGTAAAGCCCGAAAATTAGTAGGATTATAATTTAAAGCTTTTTGATAATCTTTTAAGGCCTTGCTTAAATTACCCACTGCAATATAATAATTAGCACGATTATTATAGGCATTATCTAAACGAGGATTGAGAAAAATAGCTCGATTATAGTCTTTTAAAGCTTGAGGATATTGTCCTAATTTAAAGTAAATTAACCCACGATTATTATAATCTATACTGCTATTTGGTTCTTGATTCAAAATTAAGGTTAAAAGGGCGATCGCCTCATCATAAGCCCCCTGTTTAGCTTGAAAAGAAGCAACAGAACGCAATTGTGCCACAGAAAACCGTTGTGTTATAGACTTATGATCACAGGCAGATTGTGTAGATTGATTAGTATTCATCACCATTATTCCCTTGAATCAAAATGGGTGTTAATAACTACCTTAATTCTAAAATCAGATTAATCTAGGTTTTGAATGTGCCACTCATTCAAGTGTTTGGATTAAAATTGATTAGTCATTAAGGTTATACTTACACTATCTACAAGATCAGTACCAAAAATTTCGTAAAAGTTAACACAAAATTGAGAATTTAACAGTTTAAAGTTAAAAAGGTTTATGGGATCAAAACCTACAAATCAAGCCAATTCCCACAGATGAGGATTTAATTGAAAGCTTTACATTGATCAATTGTCAAGAAACGCTGACAATGTAACAGTCCACTAGAATTGATTTGTGATCACTGACTTATTTTGCTAGGATCTAAATTCGACATCAGAAAAATTGATTAAATTTTAATTATCAAAAAGAAAATTTATGGCAAATGTTACCCTATTTCCTTCAATACCCGATCTTTATACCGATGACTATTGTGTTTTTGGTTTGGCAACCTGTTTTTTCAGGGAAGATGGGGAAATACATCAAGTGGAAATTTTAGAGCCGATCCCCTCGGCCGCTTTAGAGGCCTTAATTAAAGGTATTCCCACCTCTTATCAAAAAGCGGTTGCTAAAACTTTAGGGGAAATTTTTACCGTAGACAATGTTAAAATTCCCGTTGAATTTCCTGAAACGACTAAATTATGTGAGGATTTTAACGATCGAGTGATTGCGGCCGCACGGACTTATAAAAGACGCACGGAAGCACAAAGTCATATTCCTTTAGGAATTATTTATGAAAGTTTTAATTATTCTACAGAGAAAAAACGCTTATTGAACATGGAAAATGTTGTAACAACCGATGATAATGTGAAACAACACGCCTATACTCATCAAACTCTTTAATTTTAGCTTAGATTTATCTGATTAAAAGCTATTATATTAATACAAAAAGTCGGGAATTTAACAAATTCCCGACTTTTGATTATTTTATTATTATAATTAAAGCAGTGTATAATCATAAAAACTAATAAAATATGAGTTCTATGAATTTTCAACTTAATGATACTTTAAGACAAGAACAATATCTGATTAAAAGAATTATTGGTGTAGGTGGTTTTGGTATTACTTATGAAGCTCTACATATTAATTTTAATCATTATTATTATGTTGAAAATAACGGGATTTTAACAGAAGAAAAAGCTTTAAAATATATTAATCAAATTGGATCGGCATTAGAAAAAGTCCATGAATTACAAACAGATAATCCTTAGCTAAAACTTAGGGCGATTTTATGTTAGAATTACAATTATTTTAAATCTAAAATTTTAGTAAATAATTTAACTATGATTCAACAACTCGAAAAAGCATTAACTAAATTAGCAGAACTTCCCGAATTAGATCAAGAAGCCATCGCTAATCGTATTTTAGCAGAAATAGAAGATGAAAAACTTTGGCATCAACAATTTCAAGAATCACAAGATCAACTAGCAAAACTAGCAGATGAAGCTTTAGCAGACTTTAAACAAGGAAAAACTTTACCCTTAGAATTTTAATGGAATCTCAAACTACTCCTAAATTTTGGAAAGCTTATTATAAACTGCCTCCACAAATTCAGGAAGCCGCACAAAAAGCTTATCAAATTTGGCAAAATGATCCTTATAATTCTAGTCTGCAATTTAAGCAAATTCACTCAATAAAACCGATTTATTCTGTTAGAATTGGTTTAGAGTGGAGGGCTGTTGGCATTAAAGAAGGTAATACAATTATTTGGTTTTGGATTGGTTCTCATGCTGATTATGATAAAATTATTTCTCAATTGTAAAATAAGTTTAGTAGGGTATGTCAGACCAATAAAAAATGATATTTTCCCTAATTTTTTTTATCTGATACACCCTTTCCCCCCCCACTTTTAAAACTGACTTAAAATCATTCCTGTTAATAAAATAAAGCCTAAAGTAACATTATCTCCAAACATTTTATTATATAAAATTCGGGGGATTTCTGGTTGTTTTAATTGTAAATATTGTCTGATCCAACCAACAATTGCAATAACTAAAGATAGCCAAAATATTAAATTCAAACCTAGTTGAAAGCCTAGATCACCTAATAATATTGCCGTTAAAAAATAAAAGATTCCCACCGCAGAAGGGGCATATTTTCCGAAAAATAAAGCACTAGAATTAATCCCAATTTTACGATCATCTTCTCGATCGGACATGGCATAAACCGTATCAAAACCTAATGTCCAAAAGACCGTAGCCCCCCATAATAACCATGTTTCAAGGCTTAAATTTGGTGTAATCGCACTCCAACTGATTAACACTGCAAAGCCCCACGCTAACGATAACACCAATTGGGGGATGGGAAAAAATCTTTTAGCTAAGGGATAACAGACGATAAAAGGCACGGCCAGCACCGATAACCAAAAACTTAAACTATTAAGATAAAATGCTAGTATGGCCGCGCAAACCATCGCTAACAAAGCCACAATTATCCCCACTTTAACGGATAACTCCCTAGCGGCTAAAGGGCGGGTTTTTGTTCTTTCTACTTGGGGATCTAAGTCTCGATCCCAAAGATCATTGATCACACATCCCGCCGCGCTGGTGACTAAACTTCCTAAAATAATTACTCCCACAAGGGGTAAAGGGGGCATTCCTTCCGAGGCTAAAAACAGCGCCCATAAAGCGGGTATCATTAAAATTAAACGCCCAGCCGGTTTATCCCAACGTAATAAACGGATTAAAACTGACCATGTGGATTCTATTTTAATTTGAGATTGAGTCATTTTGATTTTAGATTAATAATTTTAAATTTTTGGTACAGTTAAAGGTTATCTTTAATGATAGTTAATTCTTAATTGTTTTATTGGTAATTCTTATGGTGGATTCTCTCTATCAAATTAAACCGAATTTGGGTACTTTTGCCAAGCCAAACCCTCAACAAGATTGTACTTTAGCGGCCATTGATATTGGTACTAATTCCATTCACATGGTGGTGGTTAAAATTAATGCCCGTCTCAAAACTTTTTCCATTGTCACAAGGGAAAAGGATACGGTTAGACTTGGCGATCGCAACCCGAAAACTAAAGAATTAACTCCCGAAGCGATCGCGCGATCGTTGGCGGCCTTAAAAAGATGTCAAGATCTGGCCAAAAGTTTAAATGTTGATCATATCGTAGCCGTAGCCACCAGTGCCACTAGAGAATCTCCCAATGGCTCTGAATTTTTAGAACAAATTGAGAGGGAAATCGGGTTAAAAGTAGATTTAATTTCTGGTCAAGAGGAGGCCAGAAGGATATATTTAGGCGTATTATCGGGGATGGATTTTAATGATCAACCCCATATTTTAATAGATATTGGAGGGGGATCAACTGAATTAATCTTAGCAGATCAATATGACGCAAGGTTTTTAAGTAGCACCAAGGTGGGGGCGGTGCGTTTAACCCAAGAATTTGTAACCACGGATCCCATTAGTAACTATGAATACGGCTATTTACAGGCTTATATTCGGGGAATGTTAGAACGCACCACCGATGAATTGTTATCCTATCTTAAAACCAATGAACAGCCCCGCTTAATTGCTACATCAGGCACGGCGGAGACCTTAGCTATGATTATCGCTTTAGAACAGACGGGAGTTGAACCTAATCCTCTGAATGGTTATAAAATCAGTAAGCGTGATCTTAAAAGTTGGCTCAGAAAACTCTCATTGATGACCTGTGCAGAAAGATATAATGTGAATGGGATGAACGATCGCCGTGCGGAAATTATTGTGGCGGGGGCGTTAGTCTTATTAGAGGCGATGGAATTATTAAATATTGATGAATTAACCGTCTGTGAAAGGGCTTTGAGGGAAGGGGTGATCATTGACTGGATGTTAACTCATGGTTATATTGATAGTCATTTTCGTTATCAAAGTGAAATTAGACCCCGTAGTATCTTAAAAATTGCCCATAAATATCAAGTAAATTTAGACTCTAATCAGAGGATTGCTGAATTTGCCATTAAATTATTTGATAGTATGGAAAATAAATTACATCAATGGGGGGAAATGGAACGGGAATGGTTATGGGGGGCGGCCATTTTGTATAATTGTGGCTTACATATTAGTCATTCTGCCTATCATAAACACAGTTATTATTTAATCAGAAATGCTGAATTTTTAGGATTTACAGAAATTGAGATTGAAATGATGGCTAATATTGCCCGTTATCACCGTAAAAGTAAGCCAAAAAGAAAGCATGAACCTTATAAAAATTTATCTTTAATTCATCAAAAAACGATTAAACAATTGAGTGCAATTTTAAGATTAGCCGTAGCTTTAGATCGCCGTCAAATTGGGGCAATAAAAGATTTAACTTGTGTTTATGATCCCGTTAAACGCTTCTTAAAATTAAATTTAATTCCCGCTAATATTGCCGATGATTGTGCTTTAGAAATTTGGAATTTAAACCTTGAAAAACCTATTTTTGAGGAAGAATACCAAGTAATAATTGATAATTGATAATTTAATAAATAACGAATAACTAATAAAAAATAACCATGAAAGATCAACAACCAGTTAACATTTTAGTAGTAGATGATAGTCGAACCCATTTAAAAATTGTTCAGGCCGTTTTAACACCCCTGAAACAGACGATCATTACTGCTAATTCTGGTGAAGAAGCGATCGAATGTGTTAAACAAGAAGACTTTGCTGTGATTTTACTTGATGTTAATTTACCTGAAATGAATGGTTTTCAAACCGCCGCTAAAATGAGAGAAATTAAGCGATCTCAAACAACTCCAATTATTTTTATGACGGCCATGGAAACCAGTGATGTTAAACTATTTCAAGGTTATAATCAAGGGGCAGTCGACTTTTTAATAAAACCAATTCCCCCCTTTATTTTAAAATCAAAAGTTTCCGTATTTATTGAACTTTATCAACAAAATAATTTTATTACTTCCCAAACAACTTATATTGAACAAATTAGCGAAAATTTACAAAAACAAGAAGTACAAATTAAAGATCAATCTGCCCTCTTAGAATTAATCCAAGAAGCAATTATGATTTGTAATTTAGATCATAAAGTTGAATTTTGGAATAAAGGATCAAATCAACTTTATGGGTGGCGTAAAAATGAAATTATAGGTCAAAATTGGTATGAAATTTTGAAAGCAAAATCTACTGAATATTTAGAAGAAATTAAAAAAAAATTAATCTTAACTGAAACTTGGGATGGCGAATTTTTATTAACAAATAAACAAAATAAATCCTTAATTACTTATCACCGTTGGACATTAAGAACAGATCAAAAAGGTAAACCCATCGGTTATTTTTCGATTAGTTATGATGTCACTGATAAAAAAAGAGAACAGTTAGCCCTGCGGCGAAATTTAGAAAAGGAACAGGAAAAAAATAACTTTCAAAAACAATTTATTAATGATTGTTTTGGGGAGATTAAAAATACTTTAAATTCAATTTCTGGTACTATTCAAATGGTTAGACTCTATAAACAAAAATTAAATATAGAACAATTATTAAATCATATTGAAAGAATTGAAAATTATACTAAAGATACTCAGGAATTATTGGAAGATTTATTATTTATTATTAAAGCCAAAGACGGTGAAAATTTATTAAATCTTGTCCCCGTTAATCTCTATAAAATTTGTCAAAATTTAGTCAAAAGTTTAAAATTTGGCATTGGTAGAAATCATTTAATTAATTTTATCGCCGATGATGAAATTCAAGAAACGATAGCCCTTCAAACTTCTCCTACTATTATTTCTAGTACATCAAAAGATAAAACTTTGATGTATTTAGATGAAAAAATGATCTGGAAAATGTTAAATATTTTATTAAGTAATGCCATCCAATATTCAAAAGATCAAAGCTATATTGAATTACATTTAAGATATGAAGAAGATCAGGTTATCATCTTAGTTAAAGATCAAGGTATTGGCATTCCCACCGAAGATCAAGCTTATATTTTTGAGCCTTTTTATCGAGCTAAAAATACCGATATTATTACAGGCTTAGGTATTGGTTTACATCTTGTTCAAACTTATGTAAAATTACATCACGGTAAAATTATGATGACAAGTTTAGCAGGTCAAGGTACAACTTTTCAAATTACTTTACCCCGTAATTTAACACCAAATTAGTTAACAATTAACCCTTGACAATGGACAATTGACAATGATTTTTTATGATCAATTATCCATTATTAATTATCAATTATTTATTATTAATTATCAATTATTTATTATGTCAATAATTCAATGGTATCCAGGCCATATTGCCAAAGCAGAAAAACAATTACAAGAACAATTAAAATTAGTTGATGTAGTCTTAGAAGTCATTGACGCAAGGATCCCCCTTGCCTCCCAACACCCCCAGATCCCAAAATGGATCGGCGATAAACCTAAAATTTTAGTCTTAAATAGGGAAGATATGATCCCCGATCAACTCTGTCAACAATGGCGCGAATGGTTTAAACATCACGGCCAAACCGCCTATTTTACTAATGCTAAAATGGGTAAAGGTGTGGGCATTCTCAGTCAAGCGGTACAAAAGGCCGGAGAACAAATGAACCAACGCCGGAAAAATAGGGGAATGTTACCCCGCCCCGTGAGGGCAGTAGTTATCGGTTTACCCAATGTAGGAAAATCAGCTTTAATTAATCGTTTAGTGAGGAAAAATGTAGTTAAAAGCGAGAGGAAAGCGGGGGTAACTCGTCAACTGCGGTGGGTGAGAATATCTGAAACCATTGAAATGTTAGACGCTCCGGGAGTCATTCCTTGGAAATTAGAAAATCAGGATCATGCGGTAAAATTGGCTATTTGTCAGGATATTGGCGAGGCTTCCTATGATAATCAAATTGTCACAGCTAAATTTGTGGATCTGTTAGTAGAATTAGATTTAGGGGAAGTTTTGCAAAAAAGATATGTCTTAGATCCCTTGAGAATGACCGGAGAAGACTATGTTTATCAATTAGGTCAAACTAAATATAAAGGTGATGTAGAAAGGGCATCGTGTCAAATTTTAAACGATTTCCGCAAAGGTTTAATGGGGGCTGTACCCCTAGAATTACCTGAGATTTAACCATTAAAAATTATCAATTGATAATTTTATTGTCTTTTTGAGGAGAAATATTATAAAATGGTTAGGCTATAGTTAAAAAATTAGGCTAAAACCTAATTATAAAGAATTTTGATTGATTATAGCCGAATGAATATTATTTTAGCTCAAAAATTATATAGGAGAAAAAATTATGTCACGCCGATGTCAATTGACCGGAAAAAAAGCTAATAACGGTTTTGCGGTTTCTCACTCTCACCGCCGTACTAAAAAGTTACAACAAGTTAACTTACAATGGAAAAGAGTTTGGTGGGCTGAAGGGAAGCGTTGGGTAAAACTACGTTTATCCACTAAAGCGATCAAAACTTTACAAACTAAAGGTTTACAAGCAATGGCGGCTGAAGCTGGTATTAATTTGAATAAATGTTAATTTTTTAAATTATCATATTTTTAATTTATTTAGCATTGAACTCAAGTTCAATGCTGATCATTTTCTGAAAATTCTGAAAATGTTTAATAAAACCTAAAGTTTATCCAGATAGCACTTTACGGACATAGTAAACCTATGCCCGTAAAGTGTTATGCCCGTAAAATTTATGCCTGTAATTAATAAATCTTAATTAAAAATAAAAAACGGAGAGAGAGGGATTCGAACCCTCGTTAAAGTTTCCCCTAAACAGCATTTCCAGTGCTGCGCCTTCAACCGCTCGGCCATCTCTCCACTAGAGATAATATTTAATTGCTTAACCAGCATAGCTTAAGTATGGGTTAATTGTCAAGTATTTTATCTAATTTTCTTCAAAAAAAGTTATAAATGTTTTCCGTAGGGGTGAACGGCCGTTGTTCACTCCTACCCATGCTAACTTGATTTGAGCTTAAGATTTGAGACGGTGGGCAGTTCTTAAAATTTGTCCGGCTAAAATGGCCGCCCCAAAGCCGTTATCAATGTTAACCACTCCGATCCCTGTGGCACAGGAGTTTAACATGGTTAATAAGGGGGCAATACCTCCTAAACTCGCACCGTAACCAATGCTGGTGGGTACGGCGATCACGGGGCAGTCAACCATTCCCGCTACCACACTGGGCAAAGCCCCCTCCATTCCTGCTACCACGATTAAAACGTCACTGTGATTGAGTAAATCTCGATGGGATAATAAGCGATGAATACCCGCTACTCCCACATCCCAGAGTCTGTTTACCCTAAAACCACACAGTTCGGCGGTGACGGCCGCTTCTTCTGCCACTGGTAAATCGGCTGTTCCGGCGGTTAAAATGGAAATTAATCCTTCATATTTAGGGGGAATTTCTGAGGAATTGAGGGTACATATACGGGCAACTGGATAATATTTTAGGTCTCTAATTTGGGCTTTTAATTGTTGATAAATTTCGGGTGCTATGCGGGTAGCTATGACAAGGGGCGAATGTTTTTTAATGGTATAAATAATTTTAATAAGTTGATCAACTGTTTTATCTTGACCCCAGATAAATTCAGGAAAACCTGTTCTTAATTGACGATGATGGTCAATTTTGGCAAAATCGCTCACTGGTTCAAAGGATAAATATTTGAGTTTTTCAAGGGCTTGATCTGTTGAAATGTGGCCGTTAGCTACGGCTTTTAATAATTCTTCTAAATCGGTGGTCATGGCTAATCAATAATTAATAATTAATAATTTTTGGTTATTCTTTTAAACTAAAAAAGTTTTTGATTTTGCTCAATAATTCTTCAATGTCTTTGAAGGTAAGTTTTAACAGAGAAATCATCCCGATTGTAATTAATAAAAATCCAATAATAATATTGCGATCATAAAGATATAATCCTACAATTGCAATAAAATAAGGTGAGATAATTGAACTGATTTTTTCCATAACATTGACAATTTCAGGATTCTTTTCTGTTAAGGGTGAAGGGATTTTTAATTGTGTATTTTCTGAAACTGTATCATGGTCAATTTTAAGATTTTGATTTTGTTCATTGCTGATTTGATCATCATTAGATTTACGACTAAACATTATGTAATTCCTCCTAAAACGAATTTTTGATTAGCTTGTCTATTTGACAATTAATATTTTACTATAGTTTATCATTTGAAAGTTAATTAAGTTGCTTTTAAACTTTAAAAATTTTTCACTCTTTTTAATCCTCTACTTTTAACTAAAAGTAATTGTCAATTATCCAAGGTTAATTGTCAATTGTTAAAATATTGAGTTTTGTAATAAAAAAGATGACAAAGAAAACAATCCTAGTAACATAAGAATATAGCAGAAGGTTAAACCCTTACTTTTGCTAAATTATAACTATCAAAAAAATTAAGGTGAATAATTCCAAATCATCAGAGGTTATCACACAAACTTCTTTAACATTTGATACAGACTTAAATCAATTAGATCAAGTCTTGTCTTGGTTTGAATTGTGTAATCATTCTTTTATCTCTCGAAAAGATTGGTTACATTGTCAATTGTGCTTGGCTGAAGGTTTTACCAATGCTGTGCGTCATGCCCATAAAAACATAGATACTGCCCTTAAAATTGAAATTAAAATTACTCTTTTTTCTGATCGTCTCGAAATGAGAATTTGGGATTATGGAGAGCCTTTTGATTTAAAAAAGAAAATTAAAAATTTAGTTAAAATGCACGATAATAATTCAGACGGGAAAAGAGGTTTACTGATTCTTGAGCAAATAACAGATTATCTCGATTATACAAGAACTGAGCCTAATAGAAATTGTTTACTGATGATTAAAGAATATCATCCTATTTCTGCTTAATTTCATTTTGATGACATAATTTGAGTCAGCAACGGCAAAAGTCCGTTGCTATTTGCTTTTAACTATAATTTTTGTTAAGATTCTTGTCTTTTAGAATGAGAACGGTTATCATTATTGATATAATCTCAATTAATTAAGTTGTGATTATTTGTATTGATCATTCTTTCTATCAATCATGAGTTATTCCTTCAAAAAGATCATATTGAGCGTTTTTAGCTGTGGGTTTTGCTTAATAGGATGTACTCAAACGTCTCTCAAACCTCAATCTGTTTTGGATCAAACTAGCTTGTCTACTGCCTCCCAAAATCAGGGCAAAACCCTTGATCTGATGGTTAGTATTGCCCCTCAGAAATATTTTGCCCAAAAAATTGGCGCAGATCGCATTCAAGTTAATGTGATGGTTGATCCTACCATTGAGCCGGAAATTTATGAGCCGAAAACTCAACAGTTAACGGCTTTAACTGAAACCGAGGCTTATGTGAGCATAGGACTTCCCTTTGAGGATAAATGGTTAGATAAATTTAAAAATGTTAATCCTAAAATGAGCATTATTAACTCAGATCACAAAATTAATTTTTTAGAAATGAGTGAACATGATCATGGTCATGATCACGGAGAAACAAAGGAAAATGGAGCTTATTTAGATCCTCATATTTGGCTGTCTCCGTCTTTAGTCAAAACTCAGGCTCAGAATATTTATGAAGGATTAAAACAAATTGATCCAGACAATGAGCAATTTTATCGTCAAAATTTAGATAAATTTCTGTTAGAAATTAATCAATTAGATCAACAAATTAGAGCAAATTTAGCAGGGGTTAAAAATCGAAAATTTATTGTTTTTCATCCGGCTTGGACTTATTTTGCACATGAGTATAATTTAGAGCAAATACCAGTAGAAGTGGATGGGCAAGAGCCTAGTGCGGCGGAGTTAGCTAAACTTATTACTACTGCGAAAAATGAGCAAATTAAAGTTATTTTTGTTCAACCTGAATTTAAAACTAAAAATGCAGAAACTATTGCTCAAGAAATTAATGGGAAAGTGATAATGATCAATCCTAATGATCCTAATTGGGCTGAAAATTTATTAAATGTATCAGAAATTTTTAAAGAGAATTTATAAATTTCAATTATTAATTATCAATTATCTATTATCAATTATTAATGATGATTAAATTAGAAAATATTTGGGCGGGTTATGATCAAAATTTGATTTTACAAGATGTTAACTTAACAGTAAATGAACTGGATTTTCTTGGTATTATTGGGCCTAATGGGGGAGGAAAAACCACTCTTTTAAAAGTATTATTAGGCTTAATTAAACCAGTTCAAGGTAACATTAATATCATGGGTTATAGCCCAGAAAAAGGACGTAAATATATTGGTTATGTACCACAAATTTTTGAATTTGATCGTAATTTTCCTTTAAAAGTAGAAGATGTGGTAAAAATGGGTTGTTTGAGTCGAAAACGCCTATTTCAAAGATATAATCATAAAGATCAAGAAAAGGTGATAAAATCTTTAGAACAAGTTGGACTTTTCAAGTTACGTCAAACCTCAATTAGTGAACTTTCAGGCGGTCAAAGACAAAGGGTATATATTGCTCGTGCCTTGGCTTGTGAGCCTCAAATTTTATTATTAGATGAGCCTACGGCCAGTGTAGATCCTCAGTCACAAAAAGAGATTTATGAATTATTAAAAACCTTAAATCAAAGTATTACAATTATCATGATTTCCCATGATATGGGGGCGGTTTCAACTTATGTTAAAACAGTGGCTTGTTTAAACCGCCGTTTATATTATCATCAAGATAAATTAATCACTTCTGAAATGTTAGAAAAAACCTATCAATGCCCTATTGATCTGGTGACTCATGGTTTTCCTCATCGAGTTTTTAGGGAGCATTAAACTTTTAGCTTAATTGTTTTTTCTAAAATCAAAAATTATACAAAAATTAATTATTGTGATCTGTTTTAGCCCTCACCCCATTTCAGGGTAAGGGCGTTTTTTAAAATTAAGTTTTCAAAACTTAAGTATCATAAATTCTCGCTTCTAAAGCCTCAGGATTTTCCTCACAATATTCTTCAAAAAAAGTTTTGTCAGGTTTCTGAGCTTTTTGGTGAGCTAATTCTGCTTGTAATTCTTCTACAATATCCCAAGCTGAAGCACATTCACGGGAAGAAGCTCCTTTTTCTTGACAAATTTTCCGAGCATGATCTCTTGCTTTTGCTATTTCTTGTTCTAAAATTACAGATTTAGGGGCTTCAACAAAATTACTTTTGCGTAAAATATCACTAATAGAAATAATCCCTAAAAGTGAATCTTTAATAACAGGAGCGCGGCGAATGCCAGTATTAGCAAATAAACGTGCAACGTACTCTACGCTTAGATCAGGGTTAACGACAATGCAAGGTTTAGTCATAATTTCATAAACTCTTACTGTTTTTGGATCCTTACCAAAAGCGGTTACTTTATAAACAATATCCGTTTCGGTAACAATACCATAAGCATCCTCACCATGACGGAGATCGACAATTAAAGCGCGTAAATTTTTCTCTTTTAAGAGTTTTACCGCCTCTGCCACTGTCGCCGAGCCACGAATGCTGACGACATCTTTAGTCATTATTTGTTCAGCTTTCATAATTTTTTTTATTTTTAATAGTTTTTGTTAATTGAAATCTAATTTTTATTATATCTTAAAGTGGCTCAACTGTTATTTTTAATGACTGGTGTATCTAATTTTTGTAATTAAGTATAAATGCTTAAAGTAAACAAATAATTTTGTAAAAATATTTTTATTTGACTTGACTTAATCATCAATTTGTAGAGGTAAAAAAGTTAGATCTTCTCGTTTTAATGAGCTATTAATGACCAATGACAAAATCAAAAATTAAATTATTAAGTTTAAAAGTTTTTTAATTAAAAATTTCATTTCCAGTAAAAATAATTGTCAAATGTTCACCGTCAATTGTCAATTGTTTAAAGTAATTTTTTCATCTGTTCAATTTTATTTTCATAGGGAGGATAACGCCAATTAAACTCAAATAAAAACGATCTTTTTAAGATACTTTTTTGATGGGAAAATAGATCAAAACTTGTCTTACCATGATAAGCACCTATTCCACTATTTCCAACCCCACCAAAAGGTAATTCTGGAACTCCTACTTGGAAAATTGTATCATTAATACAAACCCCTCCCGAAGAAGTAGAATTTAAGATTTTTTCTTGAAAAGATTGATCATTTGAAAATATATAAAGAGCTAAAGGTTTCGGACGCTGATTGATAAATTTAATTGCTTCTTCTAATTGATTATATTCAAGAATCGGTAAAATTGAGCCGAATATTTCTTCTTGCATAATTGGAGAATTAGGATCAACTTGATCTAATAAAGTGGGGGCAAGATAGTTAGTTTCATGATTAATTTGTCCGCCAAAAATAATATTTTCTTGTGATAATAAATTACTTAATCTTTTCAATTGTTGTTGATTAATAATTCTAGCATAATCGGGACTTTGTTCAGGATTTTCACCATAAAAATTAACGATACATTTTTTTATTTCCGTGATTAATTCCTGTTTAATTTGACGATCAACTAATAAATAATCTGGGGCGATACAAGTTTGACCGGAATTAATAAATTTACCCCATGTAATCCGCTTGGCCGCCTCTTTTAAGTTAATATTTGTATCCACAATACAGGGACTTTTACCCCCTAATTCTAAAGTAACAGGAGTTAAATTTTTAGCGGCCATTTCCATCACAATTTGGCCAATCTTTGTGCCACCTGTAAAGAAGATATGATCAAATTTTTCTGTTAATAAAGCTTGACTGGTTTCCACTCCCCCTTCAATTACTTTAAGATAATTTGGCTCAAAATTTTCGTTAATTATCTTGTTAAGAATGTGGGAGGTATGGGGGGAATTTTCCGATGGTTTAATGATACTGCAATTACCAGCCGCTATCGCTCCAATTAGGGGACAAATTGCTAAAGAAAAAGGATAATTCCAAGGTGAAATAATTAAAATCTGCCCTAAAGGTTCGGGTTTAATATAAGCTGAAGCCGGAAAAACTATGAAAGGAGTTTTAACTTTTTTTGGTTTAATCCACGCTTTTAAATGTTTTAAAGCATAATCAATATCTTGAGTTACTGTTACTTCAAAAAAACCCTCTATTTCTGGTTTATTTAAGTCAGCTTTTAAGGCTTGTAAAATTTCTTTTTGATGTTCAACAATTAGCTGTTTTAACTTTTTTAATTGGTCAATTCTAAAGTTAAGCTCTTTTGTTTTCCCCGTAGCAAAAAATTCTCTTTGTTGAGAAATAATTTCAGCAATTGAAGATTTAGTTTCAGTTAACATAATTTATCAATTTGGATTAATAGTTAACAATCTATTTTAGCAATAAAATTTATTTGATTAAAGTACAGTTTTCCTCACCCGTTTATTTTGCCGTAGAGTTTTTAAAATTAGGGGTAAAAATGTTAACCTTAACCCCTTAAAACCCTCTCCCAAAGGTAAAGAGGCATGATTAATTTTTAGCAACGGAGAAGGTGAGATTCGAACTCACGGAAGCTTTCACTTCACCCGATTTCAAGTCGGGCGCGATCGACCACTCTGCCACTTCTCCAAATTTGATTTAGTTTTGATGGTATCATAGAAAAAACAGAATGTAAAGATAAATGTTTTCATCTTTTGCAACCTTAACTTAAATAAATGAGTGAAATTTCTCAATCTTTTCTACTACCCTCTATTGATAGTGCTATTGCCTTAGCCGGATCAGGGGAAGAAAATCTTAATTTTTTAGCTCGTCATACCGGAGTAAAACTGATTTTAAGGGGCCAAGAACTCTTAATTATTGGGTTAAATAAACCTGTAGAGCGTTGTGCTAAAGTGATTCAATTCTTAAAACCCTATTGGTCACAGGGGAAAGCCCTCTCTTTACCTGATTTTCACACGGCTTTTCAGGCCTTAGACTCAGGTAGAATGGAAGATTATCAAGATTTACAAAAAGACGTTTTAGCTACCACCAGACGGGGTGAAACCATTAGGGCTAAAACCTTCCGCCAACGTCAATATATTAATATGATTCGCAATCATGATATTACTTTTGGAATCGGGCCGGCAGGTACGGGAAAAACCTATTTAGCGGCGGTTTTAGCGGTTCAAGCCCTATTGAATGACCAGTGCGATCGCCTGATTTTAACCCGTCCGGCCGTGGAAGCAGGGGAAAGATTGGGCTTTTTACCCGGTGATCTACAGGAAAAAGTTAATCCTTTTTTACGTCCCCTTTATGACGCTTTATATGAGTTTATTGAGCCTACTAAATTACCCGATTTAATGACGAAAGGAAAAATTGAAGTCGCCCCCCTAGCCTATATGCGGGGAAGGACTTTAAGCAACGCCTTTATCATCGTGGATGAAGCCCAAAATACAACCCCCTCCCAATTAAAAATGGTCTTAACCCGTCTTGGGTTTGGCTCTCGCATGGTGGTAACGGGAGACATCACCCAAACCGATTTACCCCCCCATCAAGATTCTGGTTTAATTGTAGCCAGTAAAATTTTAAAATCAGTGGAGGGAATCGGATTTTGTTATCTCACCCAAAAAGACGTGGTTAGACATCCTTTAGTACAAAGAATTGTAGCGGCCTACGAAAACCAGTCAACAATTGACAATTAATGATTGACAATTAATTTTTTAGGTGTCAATTGTTAATATAAATTAAAATTATTTTTGAAGTAAAAAAATGATTGATCAAGAAAATTTAGCAGATCAAAATGCGATTCTCTCAGGTATTTTAGATGTAACTCAAGATGCCATTATTTGCATTAATTCGGAGCAAAAAATTATCCTTTTTAATCAAAGTGCAGTGGAAATTTTTGGTTATAAAGCTGAAGCTATTTTAGGTCAATCACTTGATCTTTTAATTCCCAAAAGATTTATTAAATCTTATCAAAAATATGTCAATAATTTTGCTGAAAATCAAACACTTTCAGTAGGAAAACAAGATCAGGAAATTTATGCAAAACGTGCCGATGACAGGGAATTTATGGCAGAAGCTACCATTTCTAAAGTTAGGATTAAAAATGAAACAATTTTAACTATTATTTTAAGAGATATTACTGCTAGAAAAAAAATAGAACTTGAACTACAGGAAAAAGAAGAAATTTTAAAAAACATTTATGAAAATGTAGAGGAAGTTATTATCTTTTTAGAAGTGTTAAAACAGGATGATTTTCGTTTTAAATATATTAATCCTGCTTTTAATCTTCATAATGTTATTTCCAGTGAACAAGTTTTAGGTAAAAAAGTCACGGAAATTTTATCACCTGAAATGATCAATCTTTGGCTACCACGTTATCAAAAATGTGTTAAAAGTCAACAAACTATTCAATTTGAACAATATTATAATGAAAATGGAATTATTACTTGGTGGTCAACTTCAATTAGTCCTATTAAAAATAATCAAAATGAAATTAAAGAATTAATTGTAATTGCTAAAAATATCACAGATAGTAAAAATGCACAAATTAATTTAAAAGAAAGTGAAGAAACATTATATCAAATTAGTGATAAGATTAATGAAGTTTTTTGGATTAGAGATTTAGCTACAAATGCGATTATTTATGTTAGTCCAGCCTATAGTAAAATTTGGGGATTTAGTTGTGAAAGTTTATATCAAAATCCCAATCAATGGATCGAAGCAGTTCATCCTGAAGATTGAAAAAATGTGGAAGATAAATTTTATAATCATCACGATGATTATGTGAATATTGAATATAGAATTATTCGATCAGATGGTTCAATTCGTTGGCTTAATGTTCGGTGTTTTCCTATTAAAAATAAAGAAAAAAATATCTATCGCACGGGGGGTTTTGCTGAAGATATAACCAGCAGAAAAGAAATAGAAAAAGCTTTAATTGAAAGTGAAAAAAGATACCGTTATATTTATCATAATACTCCAGTCATGTTACATTCAATTGATCAAACTGGAAAAATTATTAATGTCAGTGATTATTGGTTAAAAAAATTAGGTTATGAACGTCATGAAGTAATTGGTAGAAAATCAACCTATTTTTTAACGGCAAAATCTCGTCAATATGCTCAAGAAATGGTACTTCCTCAATTTATTAAAACAGGGGTTGTTTCAGATATTAATTATCAATTGGTTTGTAAAAATGGTCAAACTATTGATGTTTTATTATCCGCTTTTGGGGAAAAAGATGATAAGGGAAAAGTGATGAGAACTTTAGCAGTTTTAACTGATGTAACCCAATGGAATCAAGATCAAAAACAATTAAAATCTTTAACTCAAAGATTACAATTTTTAATTAATTGTTCTCCAGCTATTATTTATACTCTTGATCCCAATTATTATTATCATTTAACATTTGTCAGCCCCAATATTAAAGATATTTTTGGTTATGAAGCACAGGAATTTTTAGAAAATAAAAACTTTTGGTTAAATAATATTCATCCTGAAGATAAAGATTATGTTTTAAGTAATTATGAACAGTTATTTATTTATAATAATTTAAGTCAAGAATATCGAATTTTGTTACCTGATGGTAATTATTGTTGGATTCATGATGAAGTTAATTTAATTAGAGATTTTGAAGATCAGCCAGTGGAAATTATTGGTTATTGGGCGAATATTAATCAGAATAAAGAAGCGGAAAAAGCCCTCAATCATCAATTACAAAAAACGATACTTTTACAAAAAATTACTGATGAAATTCGCTCCAGTTTAGATCTTGAACAAATTGTGCAAATTACCGCTAATCAAATTGGTAAAATTTTTAAAGTTAGTCGTTGTTTAATTCATAGTTATCAAGAACAACCCGATCCCAATATTCGGGTAATTGCGGAATATATTAACGGTAATTTTAAATCAATGTTATCCCTAGAATTACCGATTAAAAATAATCTTTGGGAACAACAAATATTAAAACAAGATCAGGCTTTAGCTTGTGCTAATATTGACGAAGAAATGTTATTAAAAAACTCTATTAGTTTGTATGAAAATTATCAAATTAAATCAACTTTAGCCGTCAGAACTTCCTATCAAAATAAACCAAATGGCTTAATTTGTTTGCAACAATGTGACGTTTATCGTTATTGGAGTCAAGAAGAAATTGAATTAATAGAATCCGTGTCTGCCCAAGTGGGAATAGCCATCGCCCAAGCCAAATTTTTGAAACAAGAAAAACAACAAAGAAGGGAGTTAACAATTAAAAATTTTGAGTTAGAAAAAGCAACTCAAGAAGCAAAAGCGGCCAATTCAGCTAAAAGTGAATTTTTAGCAAATATGAGTCATGAAATTAGAACTCCCATGAATGCAATTTTGGGTTTTACTGATTTATTAAAAGACTTAATTACTGAAGATCAAGCCTTAAATTATTTAGCTTCAATTGTGGCCAGTGGGAGAACTTTATTAGCGTTAATTAATGATATTTTAGACCTCTCAAAAATTGAATCAGGAAAATTAAATATTAATTATGAACCTGTAGATTTAAGAATTTTAATAACAGAAATTAAACAAATTTTTTCCCAAAAAGCTAAACAAAAAAATTTAACTATTTTGACAGAATATCAACCCAATTTTCCCCAAAAAATTGAAATTGATGAAGTAAGAATTAGACAAATGTTATTTAATGTAGTGGGTAATGCCATCAAATTTACAGAGCAAGGTCATGTTAAAATTTCTGTTAATTATGAAGTTAATTTAGATCAAATTACCTTAAAAATGATCTTAACAATAGAAGATACGGGAATAGGAATTGCACCTGAAGAACAAACAATAATTTTTGATGCTTTTATGCAAAGTGAAAGTAAAACTACCCGCAAATATGGGGGAACTGGCTTAGGTTTAGCCATTACAAAAAGATTAGTTGAAATGTTAAAAGGAGAAGTTCAACTTAAGAGCGAATTGGGGAAAGGTAGTTGTTTTAAATTCATTTTTCCCTGCGTAAAAATTTTAGATCAAAAAGTAAATAAATTGTTGCTACAAGAGGATAAAAACTTAAATCAATTTGCACCAATTAAAATTTTAGTAGTTGATGATGTTAGATCGAATTTGGCTTTAATTCAGGGTTATTTTAGAAATACCCAACATCAAATTTTATTAGCAAAAGATGGCTTTGAAGCTTTAAAAATAACGAAAGAAAAACAGCCAGATTTAATTTTATTAGACTTAGTTATGCCTAATCTTAGTGGTGGGGAAGTTGCCACAATTTTAAAAAATGATCCCTCTACCAAAAATATTCCAATTATTATTTTAACCGCCTCAGCCTTTCACCAAGAAGAAGAATTATTAAAAGATATTTGTCAAGGATATTTACATAAACCAATGAAAATTTCTGAAGTAGTGGAAAAATTAAAACAAATTTTCCCAATTCTTGATCAAAATCATGCAATTTTAACCCATAATTCTCATTCTAATTTTGAATTATTTAACACCATTGATTTACCTTTATTAAGAGAATTATTAATTGAATTAAGCCAAATTAAACAATCAATTTGGCTTGAAATTAAAGAGACAATGTTTATTGAAGAAATCCAAGAATTTTGTCAAATTTTAATAGATTTAGGGACAAAATATCACTATCATTTTGTATTAGAATATGCCAAATCTTTAAAAATTGCCTTAGATGAATGTGATTTAATTCATTTAGAAAACACCGTTAATAATTATCCAGAAATTATTACCAATCTTGAAAAATATTTAAGTTTAGATAGATGAATTAACTAAAAATTACTTGTAATTTAACCATATAATCACTATCTTAATATGCCAGATTTACTTCTACAATTATCTACTGTAATTAAGATTTGATTTTTCTTGACAATTGATAATAAAAAGATAATAATAGTTTAACAATTGACAATTAACCTTTACTTAAAAGTAGAGGATTAAAAATAAGGAAAAATGTTTTATTTTTGCCCAATCAAGGGCAGGTTGGCGGGTGAGCAAAGTCAAACCATAAAGCTAATTAACCAATTTTCAATTGTCAACTGATCAAGTAATCAATAATTAAATTTCCATGAGTAAATTATTAATTATTCTTCTCAACTCAATCTAATCATCACCCTCACAATAATTAATATTCTCTAATTTTCTTAATTAAAAATATCTTATTAGTTAATTAAAATTATGATGCAAATGCCAACTTATAACCCCAAAAACTTTATTATTTTAGTAGTGGATGATGTGACTGAGAATCTGCAAGTTTTAATTAATATTCTCAAAAAAGATCAATATAAAATTAATTTTGCTAATAGTGGAAAACAGGCAATTACTAGGGTTAAAAGTGTCAAACCCGATCTAATTTTGCTTGATTTAATGATGCCAGATATGGATGGTTTTGACGTATGTGAATATTTAAAATCAGATGAAAAGTATCAAGATATTCCGATTATTTTTCTCACGGCTAGTCACGAAGAAAAACATATTTTAAAAGCCTTTGAAATGGGGGCGGTAGACTATGTAACTAAACCTTTTAAATCACAGGAATTATTAGCCAGAGTTAAGACTCATTTAGAATTAAAACACGCTCAAGATAAACTCCAAAATTCACAAAATTATTTAAAGAAAGCCCTAACAGAATTAGTTATTGCGAGGGATAAAGCATTAGAAGCAGAAACTGTTAAAAGTCAAATGTTAGCTAATACTAGCCATGAAATTCGTACTTTAATGAATGGAGTATTAGGCATGACAGAATTATTATTAAATACCTATTTGAATGATGAACAAACTGATTTTGTCATGACTTTAAAAAATAGTGGAGAAAGTCTGCTTAATTTAATTAATGATATTTTAGATTTTTCTAAACTTGAATCTGGTGCATTTAAACTGAAAAAAGCCCCTTTAAATTTACGAAAAATGAGCCAAGAAATTTATGATCTATTTGAGCTTTGCACCAATCCAAAAAATGTCAAATTTTTATTAGAAATTAGCCCAGAAATTTCTCACAATTTAATGTTGATTGGTGATGAATTTCGCCTACGTCAAATTTTTAGTAATTTAATTAGTAATGCGATTAAATTTACCCAACGGGGAGAAATTATTTTTAAAATTGAAACTGTGGTATTAGAAACAGAAACTGACGCAAATTTAAGCGAGAGAAATTTGAATTTAAAATTTACAATTAAAGATACAGGTATAGGTATTTCACCGGAAAATCAAACCCAATTATTTAAGTCTTTTTGTCAAATTTCCCATCAGATGGGACAACATTATGAAGGGACAGGTTTAGGATTAGCAATTTGTCAACAATTAGTACAATTAATGGGAGGAAAAATTGGGGTAGAAAGTGAAGAAGGAAAAGGCTCAACTTTTTGGTTTACTTTAAATTTAGAAATTTCAGATCAAATAATTACTTGTTCTGATGATATTGGACTTTGGACAAAAAGAAATTGGTAGAGGTTAAAATAGAAGATAAAAAAATAGACAAAGTAAAACTAACCTAAAATAATTTTAGGGGAAAAAAGATTAATTAACAGTCGTTTCTAATTGGACTTTGGACAAAAAGAAATTGGTAGAGGTTAAAATAGAAGATAAAAAAATAGACAAAGTAAAACTAACCTAAAATAATTTTAGGGGAAAAAAGATTAATTAACAGTCGTTTCTAACAGCAATTTAGCTATTTTGTTGACATTTTTGATTCTTTTTATAACCTGATAACGTGGTCTTTTCACTTGTATTTCACCTTTTTTCCGTCCAGAAGAATAACCACGGGGTTTGGGAAAATTAGAATTGATCTCAATGGTGCTAATAATTCTATAAAAGTCTCTCTGAACAGCACTGGGGTAATCTTACTCTCACGAAAATTAGGCAAATATTTCTCCCAAGGGCGGGGTAAGCAAACAGCTAAATTCCTTGCATTCCACAATTGAATATAAGCAATTAAAATTAGGTTCATCCAGTTTTCTTCATAACTTGTATGAGAGGTTAAATAGTCGTTCATTAATAATCTTTGTTTGCCAAATCGAAAAAAGTGTTCCAAGTCAAAACGTTGACGATAAGATTGATAAATTTCAAGCAAAGTTAATTCGTTACGGCGTTTACCAATGGCAATTAACCACATTGGTTTCCAAATAGAATTACCTTCTTGATCAGTAACAGTAATTTCCAATAATGTAAAGGGATAATCATGCAATTTATGTTCCTTTGTTCCCTTCATTAACATATTATTCCAACCCTTAATTTTGACATTTAATAATTTACCACGTTTCGTAGTAAAATTAGTTTGAATTAAATCATCAGGGGGATGCCAAGAAGTTGAATCTTTTAAATCAAATTTATCACCATACCAACGTGGATGTCCACTTTTTAACTCAGAAGAATCTTTGACAAAAGGACGAAAAAAAACACGATTACTTTTAACTCTGGTGACAACAAGTCGATCTTGATTAAGAACTTGTTTGCCAATAAAATCTTTTTGACTATAAAGACAATCTACGACAATAACTGATAGAATTATCTTAAATAATAATGAATCTGTCAAAACTTTATTAATCTGTTTATGAGCAACAGAAACATCTTTTTCATCGCTTTTTACTCGTTGAACTGATAAAGGAATTGTCCAAGAAGCATCACAATTAGATATTTTTTCAGGTAAGTAAAAAGCCAAGAATAAGCATGACCAATATTGATGGGTTTATTGCCTTTAATACTGTTAGGTTGATGAATAAACGTTTTATCAGATACAGTAGGAGAAAACTGGCGTGAATTAGGGGTTACATCAATGCCAAATAGATGAAACTTTCGCTGATTATTTTGAGGAATACTCTCTAAAATAATCTTAGATATTTCGGCTTTATTTGTGATTTGTGATTTCTTTTTTCCCGCTTTATTAAAATCAGCAATTGCTCGATAAATACTTTGGTATTTATGTTTAAATAGAGGATTTAAACTTAATTCCACGACTGTTTTAGCATCTTGATTACTACTAAGAGCATCGAGTAAATTCATCAAGGCATCTTTTCTTAAACCAAGACTTTGATATAATCGTTGACGACCTTGAATAAATTGTTCAACTTCTTGGTAATTTTTATTTTTGATTTTCATATTATTTTGAATAATAAACTATCTATTTATTCTAATCTATAGAACAAACTTGTTGAGAAAGAAAGTTTATTATTTGACATTATGCTATTAGACAATATTCAATTTCTCTTAATATAAATATCTTATTTTAATTTTTTCGGTCTGATGTGAGCTTCATTAAATCTAATTTTTTGTCCAAAGTCCAAATGATAATTTAACTAAAGAAATAACCAATCAAGATCATCAATATTCTAAATTTTCCCCTTTAAAAATCTTAGTAGCAGAAGATACTCCTGTTAATAAAAAAGTCATTATGAATCAATTAAAAAATTTAGGATATGAAGCTTTTTTAGTTGAAAATGGCCAAGAAGTGATCGATCAATTAGGAAAAGAAAATTATGATTTAATCTTAATGGATTGTCAAATGCCTGTCTTAAATGGTTATCAATCTACCCAACAAATTCGTCAACAAGAAAAGCAAGAAAATCAAAATCAACATATTATTATAATAGGTTTAACTGCTTCAGCTATGGAAGTAAATAAACAAAAATGTTTTGAGGCCGGCATGGATGATTATATTACAAAACCAGCGTCAACTAATGATTTAGAAATTGTGTTAAAAAAATGGTCAAAAATTATTAATAATTCAGGGGAAATTAAAGATCAAGAATTGAATTTAGAATCCTATTCCCTTAACAGAATTAAAAATATTAAATATCCGGTAGACATGGAAAGACTTTATAAATTTACCGGAGGTGATTTGGATTTTCAACATGAATTATTAACTTGTTTTGTGAGTGATACAAAAGTTAATCTTGAAGAAGCAAGAAAAGCGATTGATAATCAAGATGTGATGGAATTATTATTTAAAGTTCATAAAATTAAAGGTGCTTCTGGTCATGCGGGAGTTAATGTAATGATGGAAATTACTCGTAGTATTGAAAAACAGGCAGTTGGTAATAATTTAGACTTAATTCCACCTAAATTAAATAAAATAGAACAACTATTAAATGAAGTGGAAACTTTTGTTTCTAGTTATTTTGAGTTTAATTAACTTTTAAATGTTATATTTTAAATATATCTGTTAATTCAAAATAGACAAACTAATATTATGACTTTAGATTACGATCCCCCCCAATTACTAAAACATCGAATGTCCTATCAAGGGCGAAAATTTGGTTTTGATGTCAACTTTTTGCGCTTGCCGAATGGTGCGCAAGGGGAATGGGAATGTATTAGACATCCGGGGGGTGCTTTAGTCATACCAGTTACGGCGGACGGGCGCTTAATTTTACTTAAACAATATCGTTTTGCAGTACAGGGTAGATTAATTGAGTTTCCCGCAGGAACGGTGGAACATGGGGAAGACCCCCTTGAAACGGTCAAACGGGAGATCCAAGAGGAAACGGGCTATCGGGCGCATGACTGGCGATCGCTGGGGAAATTTCCCCTTGCCCCAGGGTATTCCGATGAATATATTTATGTCTTTGTGGCTTACGACTTAGAACAATTACCGGATCCCCCTTCTCAAGATGAAGATGAGGATATAGAAGTTTTATTTATGAGTCCAGATGAACTAGAAGAAGATATTAGAAATGGGCTTTCGGTAGATGCTAAAACGATCGCTAGTTTCTTTTTGGCTAAACCGTTTTTATAGCCTTAACTCTGAAGGGTTAAGGCTATACAAGCAAAGTCTGTCTGCACAGACTAATCTTAAGACTGCGTAGGCAGTCTTCGTCTTTATAGCAGAAGGCTTTAGCCTGTGTGTACCCATCAAGACAACGCCTTAACCCTGAAGGGTTAAGGCTACAAAAGCAAAGTCTGTCTGCACAGACTAATGTTAAGACGGCGAAGGCAGTCTTCGTCTTTATAGCATCAGGCTTTAGCCTGTGTGTACCCATCAAGACAACGCCTTAACCCTGAAGGTTTAAGGCTATAAAAGCAAAGTCTGTCTGCACAGACTAATGTTAAGACGGCGAAGGCAGTCTTCGTCTTTATAGCAGAAGGCTTTAGCCTGTGTGTACCCATCAAGACAACGCCTTAACCCTGAAGGGTTAAGGCTATAAAAGCAAAGTCTGTCTGCACAGACTAATGTTAAGACGGCGAAGGCAGTCTTCGTCTTTATAGCAGAAGGCTTTAGCCTGTGTGTACCCATCAAGACAACACCTTAACCCTGAAGGGTTAGGGCTACAAAAACAAAGTCTGTCTGCACAGACTAATGTTAAGACTGCGTAGGCAGTCTTTGTCTTTGTAGCAGAAGGCTTTAGCCTGTCTGTATATGTATATGTTTGATTTTATTTAATTAATCTGTGTCAATTATGTGTATAATAACCCTATGTAACAGTAAATCAATTAAAACAAATGCCGAGAAATTTTACCCAATTATATGCCCATTGTATTTGGGCAACATGGGATAGGTTGCCCTTGATCACACCTGATCTAAAAAAAATTGTTTATGCAGGAATTATTAGACAATGTGAACAATTAAATTGTAAAGTTTTAGCCATTGGTGGTATAGCCGATCATATTCATTTATTAGTCAATTTTCCCCCAACATTAAGCCTATCTAAATTAATCGGAGAAGTCAAAGGAAGTTCATCTCATTTGATCACCCATGAAATTAAACCAAATGAATTTTTTAAATGGCAAGGCGGTTATGGTGTATTTACCGTTAGCCAAGAAGATTTAGAAACAATAGCTCATTATATCAAAAATCAGGAAATTCATCATCTACAAAAACAATTAATTCCTGATTTTGAAATTGATGAAATTACTAATAATTAATTGCCTGTTGACGGATTAATTTTTGTACCTCCACAATGGTGCGATTTAATTCAAAATTACGCAATTTTTTATTCTCTAAAAACGATTTTTGTTCCTGTTCAATCATTTCCACATCTTGAATAATTAAACCTTCTAATAATTTTTTCGCACTATTAAATAAACTATTCTTCACAAAAAGACGAAATTTAACAGGTAATTTATGTAATCTCCAAAAAGCATTTAATGAAGTAAAATGCACTAAATAAGCTTTAGTTTGAGTTTCATTAATGGGACAAAAAAGACAATAAATTTTAAAATCATTACCTAAACTAGAAGCCCAATGGGGATAAATATAACTAACATCTAAAGGTTCGGGATGTAACTTTCTAAAAGCAGGGAAAAATAACTGGGAAATTGACCAAATTTTATCTATTTTATAATAACTTTGTGCTGTATAATGCGCATCAACTCGATCTTGATTTGCCGAAATATTTTGTAATTTTGCACTCGCCCACGCCTGATAATTGTCATGTAAATGTCCATGATACATATCCATAATATTTTCAATTAAATAGGAAAAATGAGCTTGACAATTAAGTTCAGCAAAAGAGGCTATATAATTCAAATGATCCCATTCAGGTAAACCCATTGGTTTAATTAAAGTATGATCTTCATCCCCTAAAAATAACCAAATAAAACCATCTAATTCTTGTACCGGATAGGAGCGAATTTTACAACTAGGAAGTTTTTGTTTTTCATCTAAATAGGGAACAAAAGCGCATTTTCCTTCCCCATTAAATTGCCAACCATGATAGGCACATTCTAAATTATTTTCTACTATTTTACCTGAACTTAATTTGACTTGACGATGGGGACATCTATCCTCTAAAGCGTAAATTTTACCCCCTTGATCTCGATAAATAACTATTTCTTGTTTCCATAAAGTAACAGCTACAGGTTGATGTTTAATTTCTCCACTGGTGGCTACTACATACCAATGATTAGGATTAATTCCACAATTACGAATATTCAAATTATTATGATTAAGATTACTTTGGGAAATGGTTGATAAGTTCATAGGATTATTTAATATTAGAATATAATTAGATTAATCAAATAAAATATAACATATAAATATAGATCAAAATTTATAATTTGACTTGAGTGCGATCGCAAGTTTTTGGCAATGTCAAAAAACCCTCACCCAATTTTAATAAATTTAAGATGTACTAAATAAAATTTGACCTTGACGCAGGGCAATTAATTTTAATTTTAAAGGCCCGATCGTATAAGTTGTATTAATAGCAACTGCTTGAATTTGATCGGGTATTTCCTCCATTTTTAATAATTGTTCCACAAAATCACTTAAAGTAGTAATACTCCCTTCTTCTACTTGAATTTCCCCCAAAATTCCCGCACTACGGGCGCGAAATTGAGTTGTAGCTAAAAGTAGATCTAATTGTTGTTGTAAAATAGTTTGAGTTAAATTATTCTTATCTAAAGAAACCGATGCAATCATTTGATTTTGAAGAAAAATTCTTTGATTTAAAGTAATATCAGCAAAAACTCTCACTTGAGTTTCACCTTTTAAATAATTACCTCCACTAATAATTCTGACTACAAAATCTTTTCCCGTTTGTAATTGAGTAATTAATTGAGCTACTTCTGCTTGGGTAATTTGAACAATTTGTTGATTTTGATCTGTGTTGGCTGTGGCTTCTAAAGCATTAACATTAGCTTGACGTAATAATTGATCTACGGCATTTTGAGCCATATTAGGGTCTTCAATTCTCACCCCACCAACTGCCAAAATTTGACCCCTTAATAAGCCCAAATTACCTTGACGTAAAACTTGATAATTTTCATAATATTGCCCTAAAATTTGTACTTGTTTTTCTAAAAAATTTAATTGTTCTTCAAGTTTTTCTCTTTGATTTTCTTTATCTTGTAAAGCCTGATCTTTACTAGAAATTTCCTGATCTAAATTAAAAATTAAATCATCTTGATGATTAATTTCTATTTCTAAATCAGCTTGTTGTTGTTTTAAAGAATTTAAAATAGAATCCTGATTTTTAATGGTAGAATTTTGTTGAGCTAATTGAACATCTCTTTGATTAACTAACATTTCTAATTTTTTACTTTGATTTTCTAAAATCTTCCTTTCTTTAATTAAATGAGTTTTTTCTTGATTTAATAATTGCAATTCATCATATAATTTACTGGTTTGTTTTGTCACATCTTTTAACTGCTTTTTCGCCATTTCAAATTTTTGATTAGCATTACTTAAACTGCTTTGAACTTGTTGAGCCTCAATTTTAACTCGATCTAATTCCTGTTGAATTTGTTGTTTTTCCAGATTTAATTTTTCTAAGTCTTTGCGCCCTTGTTTAAGAATATCATCTAACTTAAAAACACCATCACGCAAAGAACTACTTAAACCAAATAATAACCCTAAAGTAGAGGCCGCAATTAAAATGCCCGTCATGACTGTAATTACAACAGCCGTTTGACGGGGACGAAGATTAAAAATTGTTAATCTAGCTTTGCCGACTTTTGAACCAAGGCGATCGCCCAAAGTGGCGATAATTCCACCTAAAACTAAAACTGCCGCCACTAGGATATAAGCACTGGTCATTCAACTTTTACAATTGACAATTAAAAAATAATTAACTAATAACTGTTGATCTTTAGATCTGATCATTTATTCTTCCGCATATCTTTCCACACTGCCAAGGAAAACAGGCTCAACTCGGATCGCCACCACAGTGGAAGGGCGTAATACCATATATTCCCCTTGGAGATTTTTGATCGGTACATTGATAAAATCATTGGAATCAGATTTTGGCACTAATTCAGCACTGTACCACTTCTGAAAGTCTTTGATATTAGCAAATCTGACTTCTTCTTTGTGACCTCCAGACAGAAGAAGAAATACTGCATATTCATCCGGTGTTCTTGGCATACAAAATTATCCTTATAGACTAACTTCATCATCTTAAACTAAGATTAGACTTTAATTGATAACTTTTTTTTAAAAATTAATTTAATTTTTTTGATTTATGTCCAATCAAACTCTAGGCTTCAATGATCAACTTCATCAATATTTGCTTTCGATTTCAGTTCATGAAGCTGAAATTTTAACCCAACTACGTCAAGAAACGGCTCAACTTCCCATGTCTCAAATGCAGATCGCCCCAGAACAAGGTCAGTTTATGAGTTTTCTAATTAAATTAATCGGAGTTAAAAAGGCTTTAGAGATCGGAGTTTTCACCGGATATAGTTCCCTGATTACGGCCATGGCCTTACCTGAAGATGGGAAACTGATTGCCTGTGATCTTGATGAAAAATATACCGCTATTGCCCGTCAATATTGGCAAAAAGCCGGAGTGGATCACAAAATTACTTTACATCTTGCACCTGCTTTAGAAACATTAGATCAATTATTAGCACAAGGTGAGGCTGAAACTTTTGATTTTATTTTTATTGATGCGGATAAAAGAAATTATCCTAATTATTATGAAAAATCTTTAAAATTACTCAAAAAAGGCGGTTTAATAGCAGTTGATAATGTTTTATGGTCGGGCAAAGTTGCCGATCGAGAAATTCAAGATAAGCAAACTCAAGCTATTAGAGATTTTAACAATCAAATTTATCAAGATGATCGAGTTATAATTACTTTAATTCCTATTGCCGATGGTTTAACTTTAGCGATTAAAAAATAATTAAAGATCAAGCAAAATTTAACTTAAAAATTTGACAATTGATAGCGGCCAATTTTCAATTCTTTACCCTTAAGTAAAGAATTGAAAATTAAGTTTTAAAAAACATTATTAGGTAAACGAGATAACAGAGAAAATACACCAAATCCTAATAATAATACTCCACTAATTGGATTAATCCAAACTGACCAACGCCTTAATTCTAACATACTCTTAATAGTAGCGGTAAATGTACCTGCAATAATTAAAGGACAGACATAACCAGCAGTATAAGCTAATAATAACCCCCCCCCTAAAATTAAATCTTGAGTGCTAATAATCCATGCTAATAAACTAGCTAAAACAGGTGTGCTACAAGGGGAAGCAATTAAGCCAAAAGTTAACCCTATTAAATAGGATCTAATTGCGGGAGGAAAATCATTTTTGATCCAATCTGTATTACCTAAAGAGGGAAAATTTAAGGGGATTAATTCTAACAAATTTAATCCCATAATAATCGCAATTAAACTAACAATAATGGGCAAACCTAAACCAATTTGACCGTAAACTTTACCCACGGAAGCCGCTAAAATTCCTAAGGCGGCCAAGGTAGTGGCTAACCCTAAAGCAAACCAACTAGATTGAATTAAAGCTGTTAATTTTCCCTTAGCTTCATAGCCCCCAATATAACCAATTGTAATGGGTAACATTGATAACATACAAGGAGTTAAACTGGTTAATAATCCAGTTAAAAATATCAACAAAATACTTAAAAAACTTAAATGATTTAATTGATTTAAAACTAAATTATTTGACCATTGAGCTAAATTATATAATTGATAATTTAATTGTTCTAACATTTTTCTTAATGATTAATTCTTGTTTACTATCTTATTATATTGATTCAACAATTGACAATGATTTATTGATCTTCAGTCTTAATATTAATTACCTTAATGATTTTACTACTTTTATTAATCAAAAATCATTGCTATAATTGAAAATGTAAAGAATTGTAAACTTTTCTCAAAATAAATAAATGACTGAAAATACTACTGCTCAAACTATTGAAACTGCTAAGACTGAGACACCTCAGCCCAATGTTGATCCTAAAATCGAAGATCCCAAATTTGGATTTAATGATTATGCCGAGCGTTTAAATGGGAGAGCGGCCATGATCGGTTTAATAATTGCGATCGCTATTGAAGCTTTAACAGGTCATGGCGTTTTGTCATGGCTAGGTTTAATTTAATAGACATAGGATTAAAATACAAGAATTTGTAGGGGTGGACAGCCGTTCACCCCTACAAATATTTTTATCACACTATGATCAAAATGGGATAGGATTTGCTTATTACCATCAAATCGGGAAATTGTAAAACTAACTTTTTTGCCACTGGTCAAATTCTCTGTTTATAAGCTAAAGTATAAGAATCAAGATTTTGTCTAATCATTAAACCCATCTTGAACTGATTTTCAAGACAAAGATCAAGTGTTTAGTAACCTAACTTTTTGATAATTAAATAACACTTTTTTGTTCAATTTATTGGACATCTTCTTTAAGTTTCTCAAGTTAATTTGAGAACAAATTTTTTTACTTAATCTGAAAATTTTACTTAATTAACGAGGTTTTCAACCATGAATAATAAAGCTTTACAACGACCAAACTATATCAAAAAATTAGCTCTATTTGTAGATGCGTCTAATCTACTTTATGCGGCCAAAAGAATAAATTTAACTATAGATTATTTAAAATTAAAAAACTATTTAAGCCGTAATCATAGAGTAATCTATGCAGGTTTTTATATGGGAGTTGATTACAGTCAAACTCATCAAAGAAGTTTTATTTCTTTCTTAAAAAATATCGGTTATCAAGTCACAGCAAAACAACTATTAAAACGCTTTGATGGCACAAAAAAAGCAGATTTAGATGTAGAAATTGCCTTAGATATGTATAGATTAGCCCCCGAATATGATACGGCAATTTTAGTTAGTGGAGATCAGGATTTTGTCTATCCAGTTGATCTAATTCAACAACAAGGAAAACAAGTTAATATAGTTGGTTTAGATGGTACAACTAATGATGAATTAAAAGGAATTTGTCATAATTTTTATAATTTAGCGGCCATCGCTTCTGATATTGCCCAAGATTATTGTGAAAATGTCGCTTAATCTCAATATTAAATAATAAGTAATAAATAATAAGTAATAAGTGATATAGTCAAGATTAAATAGAAAAGAAAATAGATCAATTAAATTTTTAAATTTTTAATTATGGAAAAAACCCAAAATTTAATTCAAGAAAAAATGAAGGCAAAAGGCTTGAGAATTACCCCTCAACGCTATGCTGTTTATGCTAACTTATTATCCCGTTGTGATCATCCCACCGTAGAACAAATTTTAGAGCAAATAAATCAAGATTTACCGATCGCCTCTAAAGCCAGTGTTTACACAGCTTTAAGCGTGTTAAGACAAGTAGGCTTAGTCAGAGAAATTTTATTAGATGAAGGGAAAACTCGTTATGACGGCCGCACCGATGCCCATCATCATTTTGTTTGTCTGAATTGTGGCTCAATTTTAGATGTTGAATGGGACTATTTTCAGGATTTTCCATTACCAAAATTACCCCAAGGACTCACAAGCACAAGTTATGAAATTACAGTAAAAGGCTGTTGTAATAACTGTCAAAATTAAAATAACTCATAATTAAAGGGGTTTTTACTCCTATCTAAACAAAGTCTGCCTACGCAGACTTCTTTATTATAGCATTAAGCTTTAGGTTTAAAAATATCTTGAAATACATCAATATTACCCGTTAAATTTTTCTTTTTATTGGTAATTTAAAATAAAATTTGACCATGATCAAATACACAGAATTTGCACAAATGATCAATCAATTAAGTAATTAATCTACACAACTTTTACATATTTAAGCTGTAGTCTAAAAATATCAATAATCTTCAAACTTTGTTATTTATTATTTGTTTTTAAGACTGTAATTTCATCAAAAAAATATAACATAATTAACAAAAAAAATTAATACTTTTTTAAATATTTAGATTGACACAGCCGGAGATTATTTATCAATTGATAATTGACAATTGATAAACTTTAGGTTGGGAGGAGATGGAATATAATGAATACCATAAATATAACTGAAATAACCACTGGCCTTAATTGGCAAAAACTATTAATTACATTATTAATCTGGTTTGGCCTCGAACTTTTTTTAAATTGTTTAGGCATAGATGATTTAATAGATTGTACAGAATTTCTTTTTACTAAGGAACATATTGTTTTTTGCGGTTGAACTTAAGCTGAAATTGCTATTAGTAAAAATAATTAATTTTTCATAACCCTTGACTAATGGTTATAATTAATTTATAATCAGTTTGTCATTAATTTTTTTGAGAAAAATGGCTATTAAAAGATCATCAAACCCTGATCAAAAATCTACAAAAACCAAAAAAACTTTCAAACAATCTCAACATAGTTCTCAACATAGTGAAGATGATGAGTTACTCATTGCTACGGCAATGTTTGATGAAATAGATAATAATGAAACCGAAGAAAAAATCAGGCCTCATCGTTTAGCTGACTATATCGGCCAAAAAGATTTAAAAAGCGTTTTAGAAATTTCGATCGCAGCGGCCAAGGCCAGAAAAGAAACATTAGATCATTTACTTTTATATGGGCCTCCCGGACTCGGAAAAACTACGATGTCCCTCATTTTAGCATCAGAAATGGGGGTGAATTGTAAGATTACAGCCGCCCCAGCTTTAGAGCGTCCTAGAGATATTACAGGATTATTAATCAATTTAAAACCAGGAGATATTCTTTTTATTGATGAAATTCACCGTCTTAATCGCATGGCCGAAGAATTATTATATCCGGCGATGGAAGATGGACGTTTAGATATTACCATCGGCAAAGGTCAAGCTACCCGCACTCGGAGCATTCCCTTACCTCCTTTTACCCTTGTGGGAGCAACTACGAAAGTAGGCTCTTTAACCTCACCTTTGCGCGATCGCTTTGGGATGATTCAGAGGTTACAATTTTATGAGGTTGATGAGTTGACCCTCATTATTAAACGTAGTGCCGATATTTTAAACTTAACTATCACACAAGAGGGCGCAATGGAGATCGCCAGTCGTTCCAGAGGCACACCCAGAATAGCTAACCGTTTATTGAGAAGGGTGAGAGACTATACCCAAGTCAAAAAAATCGCAGAAATTACCCAAGAATCAGCCTCAGAGGCAATGGATGTTTATAATGTGGATAAAATGGGCTTAGACTGGACAGACCGACTGGTGTTAAACTGTATGATTGAACAATTTAATGGCGGGCCGGTGGGCTTAGAGGCAGTAGCGGCCGCAACGGGGGAAGATGCCAAAACCATAGAAGATGTTTATGAGCCTTACTTGTTACAAATTGGTTTTGTTAATCGTACCACTAGAGGAAGAATTGTGACTGAAAGGGCTTATCAACATTTAGGTTATGGTTTATTTGGTTTAGGGAAAAAATAATTTGGCCTCAAATTTTTAATTATCAACTAATAATTGCTATAATAAAAAACTTAATTTTAAATTATCAATATTAATCATTAATTTTTATTAAAATGACTTCAACTATTCCCACACATAAAAAAGCCAAAGCTTTAAAAACTGGTGGCCGCCGCCCCGCTAAAGACCTTTGTAGTGAGTGCGGCCTGTGCGATACTTATTATATTCATTATGTTAAACAAGCCTGTGCTTTTCTCAATCAACAAGTAGCCAAACTGGAAGAAGAAGCTCATGGTAGAAGTCGTAACTTAAATAGTGAGGATGATCTCTATTTCGGCGTTCATCTTCAGATGATGGCCGCCAAGAAAAAACAACCGATCGAGGGCGCACAATGGACGGGAATAGTCAGTAGTATTGCCTGTGAAATGCTCACCAAAGGCTTAGTTGAGGGGGTTGTCTGTGTGCAAAATACCCCAGAAGATCGCTTTCAGCCCATGCCTGTGATCGCCAGAACTCCCGAAGAAGTTTTGGCCGCAAAGGTAAATAAACCAACTTTATCCCCTAATTTATCCGTATTAGAACAGATAGAAAAAAGTAATTTAAAACGATTATTAGTGATTGGAGTAGGTTGTCAAATCCAAGCTTTAAGAGCAGTTGAACAAAAATTAGGCTTAGAAAAACTCTATGTTTTAGGTACTCCTTGTGTGGATAATGTGACAAGAGCAGGTTTACAAAAGTTTTTAGAAACTACCAGTCACTCCCCTCAAACAGTGGTACATTATGAGTTTATGCAGGATTTCAGAGTACATTTTAAACATGAGGATGGCAGTATTGAAAAAGTCCCCTTTTTCGGCTTAAAAACCAATCAGTTAAAGGATATTTTCGCCCCCTCCTGTATGAGTTGTTTTGATTATGTTAACTCCCTTGCTGACTTGGTGGTGGGCTATATGGGCGCACCTTTTGGGTGGCAGTGGATCGTAGTGCGTAATCAAACGGGTCAGGAAATGTTAGATTTAGTTCAAGATCAACTTGAGACTCAGGGCGTAATGTCTAAGGGTGATCGAAAACAAGCCGTTCAACAAAGTATCCCCGCTTATGATCAGGCGGTAACATTGCCCATGTGGGTGGCGAAAATGATGGGGGTAGTGATCGATAAAATTGGGCCTAAAGGTTTAGAATATGCTCGTTTTACCATTGATTCCCATTATACTCGCAATTATTTATATGTAAAAAGAAATCATCCTGAAAAATTAGAGAGTTTAGTGCCTGAATATGCGAAAAAAATTGTAAGCCAATATAAATTACCAAAATAAATTTTTAATAAAATCAATTTTTGACAATTGACAGTAAACCATAGATAATTAAAAGTTAATTTTGATGATTTTATCAAATTTGATTAAGGCTCAAGCCTTAATTTTTATTTTTATTTTTAAATTTTCAATTATTATTATGACATCTCTTGAAACTCAACTCCAAACTTTACAAACTCAAGCTTTAGGTGCGATCGCCGAGGCGGTTAGTTTAGAACAAATCGAACAATTAAGAGTAAATTATTTAGGTAAAAAAGGCGAATTATCTATCATATTAAAAGGAATGGGGAAACTTTCAGCCACAGAAAGACCAAAAATAGGTAGTTTAGCAAATGAGGTAAAAGAGTTATTACAACATAATTTAGATCAAAAACGTCAAGATTTACAACAGGCACAGATCAAAGCTAAATTAGAAGCCGAAACCCTTGATGTAACAATGCCCGGAGTCAGTCGTCCTTTAGGCCGTATTCATCCTTTAAATAGTACAATTGATCGAGTTTTAGATATATTTACAGGCTTAGGTTATACCCTAGCGGAAGGCCCTCAAATTGAGACCGATTATTACAATTTTGAGGCTCTTAATACTCCTCAAGATCATCCTGCTAGGGATATGCAGGATACCTTCTATTTAGCTGGAGGCAACTTATTACGCACTCACACATCCTCTGTTCAAATTCGGTATATGGAGAATCATAAACCTCCTATTCGGATTGTGGCGCCTGGCCGAGTTTATCGCCGAGATACTGTTGATGCAACCCATTCAGCCGTTTTCCATCAAGTAGAATTATTAGCCGTAGATAAAGGATTAACTTTTACCGATTTAAAAGGTACAATTAAAGAGTTTATTCGTCAATTTTTTGGTGATGATTTACCTACTTTATTCAGAGCTAGTTATTTCCCCTTTACTGAGCCTTCGGCGGAGGTTGATGTACAATGGAAGGGAAAATGGTTAGAAGTGATGGGTTGTGGCATGGTAGATCCCAACGTCTTAAAAGCGGTGGGCTACGATCCGGAAATTTATACAGGTTTTGCGGCCGGTTTTGGGGTGGAAAGATTTGCGATGGTATTACATCAAATTGATGATATTCGGCGTTTATATAATAGTGATTTAAGATTTTTAAAACAGTTTTAAATAAGAAAAAGTGCATTAATTAATTATTAATGCACTTAAACTAAATTACTCTAAAAAACCTAATTCCTAAAATTTATGTTAAGAATTGATTAGAATTTAAAGGTAGTACGGATCGCACCCACCCAAATCTCACTAGCATTCGTACCTTCGGGATCTAATACGACATAAACACCTGGGGTAACGCTGATATTTTTATTGATGGGGTAAAAATAATTAGCTTCCACAAGGTAAGAAGTGGTAGCATCAGAAGCAAAAAATGCTCCACCAGTACGGCTCATGTGGGGTAACATCCCACCACCAAGGTTTAACACTGCGCCATCTTTTCCTAAATCAAGAACGGAAAAGTTAGCCGCCCAGTTCCAAAGTTCTGCTGTTTGATTAGTGGTTTCTGCATTGGCGTCCACATAACCACCCCAAGCGGCAAAGTTAAAGCGATCGCTAATTTCCCAATTGGCTTGTAAACCGAAGCGATCAGCCGTTGTTGGGACTTTACCAAAAGGCTCATCTCCACTAGCCGTTCCGGTATTGCCTGTTAAATCAACATCAGAAGCCCCACCACTGGCCTTATCATGATAGGAGTGAGCGTAGGCAAAACCTAAACCAAAATTCTCACTAGGCTCCCAGTTTAATTGAGCTACGGCCGCATAAGAACCGTTGAAAAGTCCCCGATCAACTCCCGGATTTGAACCAGAACCAGTTAAATAGGCTAGATCAAGCCCAAAGGTATCACTAAACTCAATATTTGCACCTACCCCTGTATTGTCCACGTCCATGCGGTAAATAGCAGGGTTATAGCGTAAGAAACGACTTAATGCGCCGGTACTACTGCTATTCATGTAGGGGTTATAAAGATTTGAAGCAATATTTTCAAATTGTGCTAAGGGTGCTACCCATAATTTAGCTTTATCACCTACTTTGAAGTTATACCAAAGTCTGTCAATAACCACATCATTGCCATTACTATCATCATGACCTAAACGAGCCATTTGAGTAGGAGCGCTAAACTGACCAAAATTACCACTATTGAAACGGGTGTATAATTGATCATTACCATTGAAACTGGTGTCAAAGCCTAAACGAACTCGATTGGCTAAAATGGCATTATCATCGGTTACACTCCCACCAAATTGATTAGCAAGGGTAAAAATTGCTTCCCCTTTTAATTTGGTAGTAGTGGAAAATTGGTTAGCTTCTAACTCGTCCACACGCGCTTCTAAACTATCCACACGAGCGCCTAAAGCTTCTAACTCAGGTCTGAATTGATCTACTAAGCGTTGTAATTGATCAAATTCCTCACGACTCACAAAATCTCCGCCCGGAGCATTGATTTTTTCTAAACAAGCATTTAAGCCAGCCGCAAATTCATAACGAGTTAAAGGACGATTTCCTCGGAAAGTGCCATCGGGATAGCCTTCAATACAATCATAATTTTCGATTAGATTGCGTAAAGCCTGATAAGCCCAATCTCTGGGAGATACATCTCTTAACTGAGAGATACTATTAACTTGTCCCATTTCGGGATTAATAGTATTTGTCTCAATACTTGTATCATTATTATAATTTTCAATCTGTTCTAACAATGAATTGTTATTTTCAGTTGTATTTTCAGCAACATTTTGAGCAACGGCGTTATTAGCAAATAAAGATAAACCAACAACAGCCGGAGTTACTTTTAACAGATTCCAAATTTTTTTAGACATAATTAAACACTCCTCACATATTATTTAAAAATAAAAATTGATGGTGATCGCACAAACAATCATTACATCAGTTTTTAGCTTTTTTAATGATTTAACTCAACGATTGAACAAAGTTAATCAAGTTAAATGTTAAAACCATTATGAATCAAAATAACCTTTTCGTTAACATTTCATTTATTGAAATTATTTATCATTTATCTAAAACATATTTATATATTTTGATATGTTAATCGTTTGTTAATATTAATGTGGTATGGAATAAAATAAGTTCTAAATCGTAAGCCTTGATACAGACAAACATTAATTATTGCTAATTTTTTGCAGTTAAATTGAAGTTGATCTTGATCGGTGGCACTCTAAGCAAAAAACTTCAACAAAAGTGATCTTTGTAATGTAAAATCAAGGAACAGCTTAATCAATGAAGGCTGATCAAAGAGAATTGTTCTCCGAATCGAAGAAAGAGAGTCATAGTTAAAACTCCTCTCTACGACAAGTTAGTAAAAAAATATCTGTTTATATACAATTTTTTACCTTTAATCAATAGGAAAAGACTCAGTATTTAGGGGTTAAACAATTGTTAATTACCAATTGTCAATTGATCAATATTCTTAAAATTTAAGAAAGAAAACCTAAAAAGTCTTGTTCCAAATCCTGTTTTTATCAAAAGAATTTTGAGGAAATTGAATGCCAAAGCAAATTATTATTGCGGAACAACATCATATTGCGGCCGTTTTTTGGGAAGATCAAATTCAAGAATTAGTGGTAGCCACTGGTAATCAACAAGTGGGTGATATTTATCTTGGAATTGTTGAAAATGTGCTTTCTGGAATTGATGCGGCTTTTGTTAATATCGGTGATGCCGAGAGAAATGGTTTTATTCACGTTAGCGATCTTGGCCCTTTACGTTTAAAGAAAAGTGCCGGAGCAATTACTGAGTTATTAGCTCCGCAACAAAAGGTTTTAGTACAGGTAATGAAAGAGCCGACTGGCAATAAAGGGCCTCGTCTGACTGGTAATATTAGTTTACCCGGTCGTTATCTCGTCTTAATGCCCTACGGCCGAGGGGTTAATTTATCCCGCCGGATTAAGAGTGAAGATGAGCGCTCCCGTTTACGAGCTTTAGCCGTCTTAATTAAACCGGCCGGCATGGGTTTATTAGTGCGCACGGAAGCGGAAGGCCAAAAAGAGGAAGCGATCATGGAGGATCTCGAATTTCTCCAAAAACAATGGGAAGTGGTGCAGATCCAAGCCAATTCCCTGCGGCCGCCTTCTTTACTCAATCGGGATGATGATTTTATTCAAAGAGTCTTGAGGGATATGTACAGTGGGGAAGTTAACCGCATTGTGGTGGACTCGGTGAATGGTGTAAAAAGGGTCAAACAGCAGTTAATGAACTGGGAAGGGGGACGGGCTTTAGAAGGGGTGTTTATTGATGCCCACCGTGAACGTCAACCGATTTTAGATTATTTTCGGGTCAATGCGGCCATTAAAGAGGCTTTGAGGCCTAGAGTTGAGTTACCTTCAGGGGGTTATTTAATTATTCAACCAACGGAAGCTTTAACGGTGATTGATGTTAACTCCGGCTCTTTTACCAAGTCGGCCACGGCTAGAGAAACGGTGGCATGGACAAATAGTGAAGCGGCCACGGAAATTGCCCGTCAATTAAGATTGAGAAATATTGGCGGTGTGGTCATTGTGGACTTTATTGATATGGATTCACGGCGCGATCAGTTAAAGTTATTAGAACATTTTAATAAGGCTTTAAGAGCGGATAAAGCCCGTCCCCAAATTGCCCAACTTTCTGAGTTAGGTTTAGTGGAATTAACCCGTAAACGTCAAGGTAAAAATATTTATGAATTATTTGGTAAAACTTGTCCTACTTGTGGAGGTTTAGGTTATTTAGCCCATTTACCCGGAGAGCCTGAGTTACAATGTTTGGAGACTTCGGTGGTTATTCCTTCTATTCCAACGATTATTCCCCCTAGTCGTTTTGTGGAATCTGAATTTGAGGATAGTAAGGACTTAGGTGGATATAATGGGGAAAAAGGTTTTGAGGTGGCCGAGGAAACTCCCAGTAATATAGACTTATTACACCATCCCAATTATCAGGAGCAGGGTGCGGCCAGTAATATTCGCCGCCGCCGCCGCCGTATTGGGGAAGAACAGAAAGAGGAAATTCCCAGTCGTCCGATCCCGAAGGAAATTGAAGTGCCTACGCCCAGAGAGCAGCGCGATCGCCATATTAGTTATCGAGGCCGTCGAGAGGAAATACCCGTAGAAAAGGTAACGATTGATATGACACCACTAGAGCAGGAACTTTATGCGTTAATGGGTGTTTCGCCTTTAATTCGGGTGGAGCAACAGTTTAAAAATCCTCGCTGTGTGCAGGTAACGATTAATTCTGTTGAAAATCAACCTTATCAAAAGTTAAGTGATGATGATGGGGAAGAAATTGTTGAGGATATTTCTACTGAGGCGGAGTCTTTAGTGGAAGATAGTTTTTATCAACAGGATGAAGATCAATCTGATCTAATTTCAGTGTCAAAAGGGGCTGAAAATTTATCTGATTTTGAGGAGTTGCAACAAGATTTAACTGATCAATTAACTCCAGAAATTGAGGAAATTGAGGATGATAATTTAGAAGGTGATGATGAAGATCAACGTCCAATTGTTCGCCGCCGCCGCCGCCGTTCTTCAGCACAATAAGTAATAAATAATCAGTAATAAGTAATAAGTAATAAATCATAAAATAGTTAACTTTATTTGCTAAGAATAATTGGGGACTGCTATTGTGAATTGACTATTTTTAGATAAAATCAGTTATGCTTAAAATATCAATTATTTAAAAATTGAATGTCAACAAGTTTTTACTGAGCAAAATGAATCGAGTTCATTGTTATCGTTTATTAGGTTTAAATTCTACGGCGGGGCTAGAAGAAATTAAGGCCTCCTATCGGCGTTTAGCAAGACAATATCATCCTGACTTTAATCAAAATAATCCACAAGCTCAAAATCATTTTATTCGTCTGACGGAAGCTTATCAATTTCTTAAGGAGATTTTCCCTCCCGATGAGATTAATTTACCCCATCTTTCTCATTCTCAAAATGGGGATCAAGTATCAACAAAAACCGCTAATTTTAAACGTAAAAAGCCTAATTCTTTCCTTCAGAATGAAACTACTGATCAACAACCTTTTGCTAAGATTAATTTTGATCAGAATACTAATAGAAATTATGAGAAAAATACCGAACAAGATCAAAAGTTAAAATGGCAATGTTATGATCAATTAAGAACTATGATGAAAGAAAAAAGATTTGCGCGTGCGATCACTTTGGTTGAGGGTTTAAGTTATCGTCTGCCTTATGATCCTGAAGTGCGTCAATGGCAGGCCATTGTATATCAACATCAGGGAAAACAATTTTTACAGCAAAAACAAATTCAAAAAGCAAAAACTTATTTTCAAAAGGCTTTGCGCACAGATCCTTATAATCGTATTTTACAAGCTGAAATTCAAAAAGATTTAGCTATAATTAAATAGCTTTAATAACTAATAACTAATAACTAATATTTAATAACTAATTAGCTCCCCGTCTGCGTCTACCTCTGGTGCGAGTAGCACTAGAAATATCATATTCAAAGGCCGCTCCAATGCCAAATAAAACTGCTGAAATAATAAATAAAACTTCAAACAATGAGCCACTTTCATAGTCTAATTTTTGGGCTTCAATAATGGCATAGTTATATTTATTCCAAGTATCAACTAAATAAAGACTAAAGGTAGCCAATGCGATCATACGCCATGACTGGGAAAAACGTCCTCCCCAAAAAGCTAATAATAAAGTAGTAGCAATAATTAATAAAATTAAATCGGCAATGATATAAAAGAAATTAACCGGAGTTTTAAATTTAGTCAGAAATTGATCTAAACTATCTACCCATTTTGGCCTTCTTAACTCGGCGTTACTAAGTTCGGTTTTTTCTATCTGGGCGGGTTTTTCCGTTGGAGTAGGTTGTTGTGTTGCGGTTGGTGGGGCGGGTTTTTTTGTTTGTGCTAAAAATGGTTTTGTATTAAAAGAAGAAAGATCCGCCGAGGCGATCAAGGTTTGCCTTTGATCATTAAAAGGAAGTTGGGAAGTTTCAGGGGTTTTTTGCGCCCCTGCCGGAATGATAACAGTGAGCCAAACTGAGATAATAATTCCTAAAATGCCGATCACTCCTACAATTATCCATTGTTTGAGTTCTAAATTTAAACGTCTGGGTAAAACGGCTAATAACATTCCCCAACCCACTAGAATATAAAAAGCAATATAAAACAGGTCAGCAGGTGAAACATAGGGATCCATGCCCCAATATAATTCCCACCAACCATAGACTAGATCCCCTAAAAAATAACAAAGCATTCCCAAACCGATCCCTAACCAAACATTGCGCCCACTAGCGATCTGGGGACTTTGCCAGTTACGATAACATAATAAGGCCGCCGCTAAAAAGGGGATCAGTTCTAAGATATAAGTCCCGATGGAATACCATAAAGGATAATCTTCTTCTGGTGGTTTAACGCTGAATAATAGAAAGAATAACAGCGCAATAAAAGACCAAATAATGCCTATATATACAATTGTTTGACCTTTAAGCAGGTGACTCCAGAGTGATGTTTTTTCAACAGAAGTAGTCATATTTTTGCAATTGAAACTTTAATTTTTAACATTTAAAATTCAAATTTTTAATTCTTCAGTCAACTTTAAGGGGCAGGTTTTGAACCTAATTAATTAATTGTCAATTGTCCATTGTCAACTGTCAACTGATTAAATTGCCATTGACTAGCAATGGGCATTCTCCAACCTGTGCCAAAAGCCCGATCAGTAATTTTTAAGCCAGGAGGGGCTTGTCTACGCTTAAATTCTGCTCGAAACAGTAATTTTGTAATTTGATTGACAATTTGCGCTTGATACCCCCTTTCAATTAGTTGTTGTGGGGATTGATGTTCATTAATTATATGATAGAGAATATCATCTAATTGATCATAAGGTGGTAATGAATCTTGATCTACCTGATTAGGTTTTAATTCCGCACTAGGGGCTTTACTTAAAATATTTGAGGGTATTACTTCTTGATCACGGTTTAACCAACGGCACAGGGCAAAGACTTGGGTTTTTGGCACATCGGCGATCACGGCCAGGCCTCCATTCATATCCCCGTAGAGGGTACAATAACCTACGGCCATTTCTGATTTATTGCCCGTTGAAAGTAATAAATAACCAAATTTATTGGCGATCGCCATTAAAAGATTTCCCCTGATCCGTGATTGGATATTTTCTTCTGCAATGCCAAATTCCGTATTTTCAAACATTTTTTCTAACATTTGATCATAAGCTAACATTGCTTTTTCGATGGGTAAAATTTCGCTATTAATACCTAAATTGTTAACTAATTGTTGGGCATCAGTGATCGAATGTTCTGAACTATAGGGAGAAGGCATTAATACTCCTAAAACATTTTGAGAGCCTATCGCTTCGGCGGCTATGGCCGCTACTAAAGCCGAATCTATACCCCCACTTAACCCTAAAATAACTTTAGAAAAACCGCATTTTCTAACATAATCTCTTACCCCTAAAACTAAAGCTAACCAAATTTCTTCTTCTTGAGTTTCAGGTAAATTAGAAATTAAATGATTATGATTAGATAATTGGGTTTTTTTGACCGCAAAAAGATCCTGTTGATGATGATGATAGGAAATAATAGTAAGATTAGATTTAAAACTACTACCCCGACAAATTAAATCACCTGACTTATTAAAAGCAACGCTATTTCCATCAAAAATTAAATCATCATTACCGCCAATTTGATTAACATAAATAATTGCTTTTTGATAGCGTTTAACCGCATGATTTAACATTTCTTCTCTAATTTTTTGTTTCCCCACCGTATAGGGAGAAGCGGATAAATTAACCAAAAAATCTACGTTTAAATTAGCTAATTTTTCTAAAGGATTGAGGGCATAATTTTTCTGTCCCCAAAATTCTTCATCATTCCAAATATCTTCACAAATAGTAACACCAATTTTAATCGCAGTAGAATCAAAATGTAAAGTTAAAACATTAGCTGTGTGGCCTGGTTCAAAATAGCGGTTTTCGTCAAAAACATCATAAGTAGGCAATAAACTTTTATGAAAAACCTGCTCAATTTTACCTTGATGTAATAAACTAATACTATTAAAAAGGGGTTTCCCCCCCTGAACTTTATAATGATAATTCCGAGTAATAGTTCCCACTAAAACCGCTAAATTAGGGGGTAATTGTTGTGCCAACTTTTGACAAGTTTTTTCAACAGATTCAATAAAACTAGGGGCTAATAATAAATCTTTAGGAGGATAACCACATAAAGAAAGTTCAGGAGTTAATAACAGTTTAACCCCTGCTTGATCGGCAATTTCACCAACTTCTAAAATTTGTTGAGCATTGCCACTAAGATCGCCAATAATAGGGTTTAATTGTGCTAGTGCAATTTTCATTTGAGCCTTCAATTTAGGATGAAAGATTATTAATTGTCAATTGTGGTCGGGCTTAATTTTGACTAACGAGGTTTAGGGGGGGGAGCTTTTCTAACTTTTGCTTGGGCGATCATTTGATCTTTTTCCTCGTGAGAAGTGCCTTGTTGTCTGGCGGCGGGGGTGGAACGAAAACTAACATTTGTGCCTTCGGCCGATTGTTCTAAAACTAACAGGGGAGTGGGTTTCGCCTTTTGATCCCAATGAATAGCAACTACTCGGCCTTGAATAGCAGGTTGCCAAGTATCTTCAACTTCTGACGGATTCAAATATTTCTCAATACACATAATAATTTGTTGAATCGTATTAGAAGTAGATTGAGTGGGCAACTTAGTTAATTTAATTTGCACACGGAATAACACCCGTTTGGTGCGTTTACCTTGGCTTTCCGTTTCATAAAAAATCTCAAACACCTCATCAATATTTCGGCCACTGGTATTAGCCATGCCCACAGTGGCCGCACTAGCGGTATTAGGCCGTAAAGCCACTGTAATTAATTGTTTAATTTGAACTTTAACTTGGTTAATAATGGCATAATGGAAAACCTGTTCATCCATTCTCATGCGAAGATAATCAAGGTTAAATTCACGGGAATGGACAAGATCTGGGTTAGTTTCCATTTTCTTGATCGTATTGAGTGCCAATTTTAATTTTTTCTGAATATCGGCGGTTTTATACTGTTCTAAACGAATTGTTTTATCTTTTTTTTGTAGTTGTAGTTTGCCATAAATAGATAAACCCACCAGTGCGATCGCAAAGATAATCGTAGTGGAGAACCAAATGATTGTCCAAGGGATCCCCCCTGAAGCTTGGGGCTGAGGGGGTGTTGATGGTTTTTGTGCGATCAGTGGTTGACTGATGATGATTGAGGAATACATTTTGCGTAAATTATTTATATATTTTTTAAATTAAATTTATATGCTTTTATTTTAGAATGTTCTAACCAAGTTAGATCTTAAGAATCATGTTATTTTGATTATGAGATGATTTTATTGATATTTCTTTAATTTTAAAACTGTTTTCAGGATTTTCGGGGAAAAACAGGAATAATTTTTGTAATTACCCATTGATCAAATTTCCCTAGAACAGATTAAACTATTGACTGATTACTGATTACTGATAATTAATTATGACGGGTTATTTTGTTTCTTTAATAATTTCTACGGGAATTTTTGGTTTATTCGCACTAGGTTTAAATTTACAGTGGGGTTTTGCAGGTTTAATCAATTTTGGTCATGTGGTTTTTATGACCATTGGGGCTTATACTACTGTTTTACTCACTAAATCGGGTTATTTGGAAAATTTACCCCAAAAAATGTTAGAAAATTTTGATTGGATCAATCAAAATCCTTTGATCAAAGATTTTTTACTTCAACTTAGTTCCATCATGCCAGATTCAATCCCGATCATTTTAGCAAGTTTAATCGGCGTGATTTTTGCAACAGTTTTAGGTTTAATTATTGGCACTTCAACTTTACGTTTAAGGGAAGATTATTTAGCCATTGTAACGATTGGCGTATCAGAATTAATAAGATTAATTGCTTTAAATGAAGAATGGTTAACGGAAGGTTCTTTTGGCGTACAAGGTTATCCCCTCCCTTTAGATCAATTTGAACCCACAATCGTTGGTAAAATCATCATGATCGCTATTTTAAGTATGTTAGGAATCTTTGCTTTATGGCAATTATGGAAAGGTTTGAAACATCAAACTAAAAATCTTCAATTAACTAAAAAACCCCTTAGTTTAATCCTTTGGACTGTTATTTCAAGTCTATTTATTTTAACTATTTATATTAGTGGTGTAATTGCATTATTTGATTATACTTATAAAGCAGGTTTAATGTTATTAATTTTATTAGCCGTAGCATTAGTTTATTGGGCTTTAGAAAAATTAGTCAATTCCCCTTGGGGACGGGTTTTAAAAGCGATCCGTGAAGATGAAGAAATTGCAAAAGCTTTAGGGAAAAATGTTTTTTGGTATAAACTTCAAGCATTAATGTTAGGCGGTGCGATCGCCGGAATAGCAGGTTCTTTTTATGCTTGGCAGTTAACCAGTATTTATCCCACCAAAGCCTTTGAACCCTTAGTAACTTTTAATGCTTGGACAATTGTGGTGATCGGAGGTGCGGCCAGTAACCCCGGAACATTAATTGGGGCAACAATTTTCTGGGCTTATGACTCAATTACCCGTTTTGCTTTACCCCAATTAGTAAAGTTTTTAGATCAAGTTTTTAAAGGAGTAGGAATAGCCGATTTTGTTGATGATGCTCGTTTAGGGGCTTTTCGCATTATGATTATTGGTTTAATTTTAATGGTTTTAATGGTGTTACGTCCCCAAGGAATTTTAGGTAATAAAAATGAATTAAGTTTAAACAAATAATTCATAATTAATAATTGATAATTAATATAATTATTAATTGTCAATTGTTTAAGCCTTAATTTTAATTAAAATACCTAGAAATACGCCAATATTTTTGAATTAAAGGATAACGAAAACTATAAACATTTCCAGATATATTTTTCATCTGAATTAAATAATAATCTTTCATCAACATTCTTAACACAGAAATAGTAATTTCTTCATTATTAGTTTTTGGTTTTGTATTAATAGAATGCCATAACTTTTGAAAGGACATAGGCGGATTCATTGACAAAATATCTAAAATATCTAAAGCATAATTTTTTTCTTCTTCACTATAATAATTGTCAATTCTTTCTCGATAATGATCCATTTTCCAAGGATTAAAAGGATTTCTTAAACATTGATCCACTATTTCTAATATTTTATTACGATTGATTTCTTCATTTAAGGGTTTAATTTGTTGAATTAAATGATGAATATAAAAAGGAATACAATCCACCGCCTGAGCTATTTCTTGGGCGATTGCTTCTCGATTTTGACAGTTAATTTTTTCCCCTTCCATTAACTTTAAAGTTAAATCAATCCCATCCCTTAAACTTAACGGATGGCCGTCAACCGCATACATATCATTGGTAGGATCATGACGATAACCCGATTGTTGTAAATGACGGATAATGTGATGTAGCCCGATCGAGCCTGAAAATAACATCCTCACATCGGCATAGGTTTGACGCACCGATCTAAGGGTATCCAACAACTCCATCGCCGCCTCATTAGAAAAATTCCCTAACATATGGGAGATTTCATCCCAGATAAAAACGACTTGACGCTCTTGAATTGTCAATAAATCTTCAAGAGTTTTTATGAGTAAAATCTTCCAATATTGATCTAAACCAACGGGAAAACGATAATCATTAAAAGAATATCCAGTAATTTGACTCACAAAGTCCCGAACCCTTCTGGCCGTGCCAAGATCGCGCAAATAGGTTTCTAAATCTTGCCAGATCGCCTCCACAAAATCAATAGGAGTTCTAATATTTTCCACATCACGATAAATAACTAAAAGATCGCTGGGGGCTTGAAGTTTCATCTTTTTTAAAACCGTACTTTTACCAATTCGCCTTTCCCCCAAATAAATTAAACTTTGTTGACGCAATCTTTCCCATAAATTAAGAATAAATTGATCCCTGCCAATTACTTCCTGTGGTGCAATTTCGCCCCCCGGATTTGCCTTAAAATAACCATGTTTAAACTGAAAATTTTTAATAGTATCATTCCAATCTTTTTCAGGTTTAGAAGCCTCTTGCCAATCCAAATTTAACTCTTGACAAAGACGAATAAAAGTGTTGATAGACACAGGTTTACTATTAAGAAATTTAGCAACAGAATCAACAGAAATTTGTAAATTTTCAGCAATTTTTTTTCTAGTTAATTGCTTAAGGGCTAAAACTTCTTCAATTTGAAAAAGAGAATTTTTGTTTAATTGTAAGGTTTTGCGAATCATATTATTGTTTTAATAATTGTAAAAATACAATAGATAATGAATTTTAAGGAGTTTCAATCATGAAAAATATTGATCTAACAACAAATACATCAAATATTCATGAAATTTTAGCGTTAGCAGTAGAAGAAACTGTTATTATTAAAACTGCTAACGATAAAGAATTTCTATATCTTACTATTCATCAATAATTACTCTTTGAGTAATTAAAGTCATGCCGTCACCCCTCACCAAAAGGGCAGATAACCAACGCTGATCAGCTACTAAAGGAGCTTTTACCCATTTAAAAATACCACCTGCTGATAAGATTTCTAAATCAAAAGAACTAGGGTTTAAATAAAGATTTCCAGTGGTACGTTCTTCAATTACTGACCCTAAAAGAAGGTCATTTCCTAATGGTTCATTTACAATAACATCAAAGGGAAATCTCTCTCCTCGTTTGACTCTTTCCGGTAAATTAACTGTTACTTGTGGAGGATTTTCTCCTGAAGTTAATTGAGTTTTTTCCGCTAAAATTTCTTGACGAATAATTTGTTGATTTTCAATATATTGGCGAGATGTTAAAGTAGAATTAAGCCACACTAAACGCCCATCTAAAATTTGTGTTCCTTGAATAGTTGTTAAAGTTTCAACAATTATTTGATTACCATTTTGTTCCCAAGAATTTAATTGTGTGCGATAATTCAAATTAGGAAAACGATACCATAAAGCATTTAAAGATTGAGATAAAATATCAGTGTTAATACCATCAGAATTAGTAAAATTGGTATTATAAAAAGCTAAAACCTGATTAAGATTATGTTCATTGGCCGCACTTTCAATCTGTTCTAATAAAGTTTTTAACTCAGCAGGAGCATTGTCCGCCGTTTGAGCGCTAGAAATTTGACCACAACTGATAGTTAAACCAATTCCTAACAAAAAAGAAACAAGAGACTTTTTAAAATAGGGAAATTTCATAATTAATAAATATTTTTCTTGTAAATTAATTACTTATATTGTAATTTGTTATTAACCAATAATTATCAATCTTGAATTTTAATTTTTAACTGTTTATGGAATCTAAACCACGTTTATTAATAGCGGCTAGTGGCACAGGTGGCCATCTTTTCCCCGCCCTTGCTGTTGCTCAAAAATTACCCCATTATCATATTGAATGGTTGGGCGTTCCAGACCGCCTTGAAACGACTTTAGTTCCTCAATCTTATCCTCTACATAAAATTCCTGTCAGTGGGTTTCAAAAACCTTTAGGACTCAATACCCTCATAACTATTATTAATTTAATTAAAAGTTTTTTTCAAGTTTATTTTCTTTTAAAAAACAATAAAATCAACTTTGTTTTAACAACGGGCGGTTATATTGCCGCACCTGCCATTTTAGCGGCTTATATGGCCAAAATTCCCGTCATTTTACATGAATCTAACTGTTTACCGGGGAAAGTAACCCGTGTGTTTGGGCGTTTTTGTAATTTAGTTGCCCTTGGCTTTGAACAAAGTAGTAAATATTTACCAAAAATTCACACCCGATGGTTAAGTACCCCCGTCAGAACTGAGTTTTTAGAGCCTCAGCTTCTTGAGTTACCCATTCCCGAAAATGTGCCTTTAATCGTAGTTATGGGAGGCTCACAAGGAGCAGTTGGTATTAATAAAATAGTAAGAGAATGCGCTTTAAGTTGGTTAGAAAAAGGGGCTTATATTGTTCATTTAACAGGAACACAAGACCTCGAAAAAGATAATTTTCACCATCCTCAGTATTTTTGTTTTCCTTTTTATGAAAATATGGCTGGATTATTACAAAGGGCTGATCTAGCCATCAGTCGGGCTGGGGCGAGTGCTTTAACCGAGTTAGCCTTCACCCAAACCCCTTCTATTTTAATCCCCTATCCCTACGCCGCCGAGGATCATCAGCGTTATAATGCACAGGTTTTTGCCGAAGCTGGATCGGCCTATCTTTATGAGCAGAAAAATTTAACTTTTGATTTATTAAAAGAAAAAGTTTTATTATTATTAAATAATCCCACATTATTAACAGAAATGAAGGGAAAAACTAGCCAGTTAATTTTAAAAGATAGTGCGGAAAAATTAGCTAATTTAATTGAAGAATATGTCAATACCTAAGCTTGGCAATATAAACCAGTGCCTTCAGGATCAAAAATTTTTTGATTTTAACTGTTGATTTTGTTGATCAATCAAGAGCTTAACCTCCAATTAAAATTAAAGCCCAATGGCCAATTTTTAAAGAGACTGATTTAATTAATAATTGAATTTGTTTAGTTAATTGTTCTCTTTGATTGATTAAATAAATACTAATTAAGGTTAAACTTACCCCAAACCATTGTAAATTACTTAAAACTTCATCTAATAATAAATTCCCAAAAAGTAAGGCGAAAACTGGTGTTAAAAAAGTTAAAGCACTTAAACTGGTTAAATTACCCTTTGTTGCTAAAAAGAAAAAGATTCCATAAGCTAAAGCACTACCAAAAAGTGTAGAATAAGTTAAACTTAACCAATTACTAAAAGTTAAATTAATTAGTTGATTTGATTCGGTCAAATTTGATAGAATTAATAAAGGAATACCCCCTAAAATCATGTGCCAACCTGTGGCTATAATGGGGTCAACATGGCGGGTTACATATTTAATTAAAATTGTACCCACGGCCATGGATAAAGAAGCCCATAACATTAATAATTCACCACTATTAAAAACACTTGACCAAGTAAAAGAAATGTCGTTAAAATTACCTTGAAATAGATCAAAAATTAGTTGATCTGGTAAACCAATTAAACTAATACCAATTATGCCAATTAATAAGCCTAAAATTCCCCAAAAACCGATCATTTCACTAAATAACCATGCTGATAATAAGGCCACTGCTAAAGGTTGGGAGTCTATGATCACCGATCCTAAACCTGCGTTAGTTCTTTGTAAACCTTGCGCTAAAAAACCTTGAAACATTGTGCCATCTATTAAGCCAAATAGGGCGATCCACAACCATGCTTTTAAACTTTGGGGTTGTTTTCGGCCTAAAATAGTCGCCGTGAGTAAAACTAAAATTCCCGCCGGAATTAAGCGAAAAGCCGCAATAAATAAGGGGGTGGTGTGGGGCATAACCCCTTTCATGGCTACCATAGCCGTTCCCCAAAAAAAGAAAGGAGCGATTAAAATTAGTGCAGTTACTGAAAAAATTGAGGCTTTAGGGCTAATTTGCATAAATACTGATGATCTTATCTTTTATAATGGGTCTTAATATGTCTTAACATTATTGTAATCAATTGTATAGTTTTGTAAACTTAATCAAAATTTAAACTTTTATGGTCTGGTTTTTTAAATCGAAACGAAAAAAACAAATTGCAAGAATTGAAATTAACGGTGCGATCGCCTCTGATACCCGCAAACAAGTTTTAAAAGCTTTAAAAGAGGTGGAGGAAAAGGAGTTTCCCGCTTTATTGTTGCGGATTGACTCCCCCGGAGGCACGGTAGGCGACTCCCAAGAAATTTATGAAGCCTTGAAAAAGTTAAGGGAAAAGGTCAAAATTGTGGCTAGTTTTGGCAATATTTCCGCTTCTGGGGGCGTTTATATTGGCATGGGGGCGCAACACATTGTGGCCAATCCGGGTACAATTACGGGTAGTATTGGGGTTATTTTACGGGGTAATAATTTAGAGCGTTTATTAGATAAAATTGGCGTATCTTTTAAGGTGATAAAATCTGGCCCTTATAAGGATATTTTGTCATTTGATCGAGAATTAACCCCACAAGAAGAAGAAATTTTACAAAATATGATTGATAATAGTTATCAACAATTTGTGGAAACCGTGGCCGAGGGTAGAAAGTTAGCAGTTGAAGAAGTGAAAAAATTTGCTGACGGGCGCATTTTTACCGGACAACAGGCTTTAGAATTAGGAGTAGTAGATCGCTTAGGTACGGAAGAAGATGCTCGGCGGTGGTTAGCTGAAATGGTTAAATTAAATCCTGATAAAACGGAATGTTACACCATTGAAGAACCTAAACCTTTTATTCAAAGATTTTTATCTCGAAATATTCTTAATATTTCTTCATTGAATCAAACGATTAATTGGGTACAATTTGAATTAGAAACTAATGGTCAACCTTTATGGTTATATCGAAATTAGTTATTGGTTATGAGTTGAATGAGCATTAAGGCTAAAGCCTGATGCTACAAAAACAAAGTCTGCCTACGCAGACAGACTTTGTCTATATAGCCAAACCCTGACGGGTTTGGGGCAATAATGTTATCAATTATTTTCAAGGAGGGAATTTGCAAAGTGACTTGGAAAGTTAGAGCAATAAGAGGGGCAACAACGGCACAAACTAATAGTATACAGGCGATCGAGGAATCGGTCAAACAATTATTAGATGAAATTGAAGCGCGCAATGATCTTGATCCTGAAGAAGTAGTGAGCGTTATTTTTACCGCTACGGCTGATCTTGATGCCATTTTTCCGGCGGCGATCGCTCGTCAACGCCCCCACTGGGAAAATGTGCCTTTATTAGATGTACAACAAATGGCTGTGGAAAACAGTTTAAAACGCTGTATTAGAGTCTTAATTCATGTTAATACACCTAAACCTCAAATTGAAATGTATCATTGTTATTTAAACGGAGCAAAAAATTTACGGCCTGACTGGAATTTAGCACAGGTAGCCACTCCCCTAACTTCCGCTTTATCCCATCGTTATTAAATTTGTTCTTAAATTTTAACTATCAAATTTAACTATTAAAAATTGTTATTTTTAAAATTTAACTATTTATGAAGTTTAGCCAAATTGTTGACAAAATTAAACCTTTAATTACTGATCATAGTTTAAATTACCATCATTTTGATCCAGAAATTATCAAAGTTACACCCATCGAAAAAACCGAACAAGATACGATTAGTTATATTGAAGGAGATAAGTTTGCTAATAAAATTAATGATACTGTGGCCATTGCTTTAATTTTACCTAATAATAAAAATCTACAAAAAGAAGCAGATAAAAGAAAGATCGCATGGTTAGCGGGGGAAAATCCTCGCTTACTTTTTGCTCAAGTAATAGCTTTATTTTATCAACCTTTTCGCCCTCAACCTTCACGCCATCCCAGTGCAATTATTGATCCTAGTGCCATTTTAGGAGAGGAAATATATATTGGTGCGAATGTAGTGATTGAAAAAAATGTAGTCATTGGCGATCATACTTGTATTATGCCCAATGTGGTGATCTATCCTGATGTGAAAATCGGTAAACATAGCCTTTTACATAGTAATTGTACTATCCATGAGCGAAGCCACATCGGTGATCATTGTGTGATCCATAGTGGGGCGGTGATCGGGGCTGAGGGTTTTGGTTTTGTACCCACAGCCCAAGGCTGGTATAAAATGGAACAGTCAGGCTATGTCATTTTAGAGGATGGGGTGGAAATAGGCTGTAATAGTGCGGTTGATCGCCCTTCCGTTGGCACGACTCACATCGGGAAAAATACAAAATTAGATAATATGGTACATATCGCCCATAGTTGTCAGATCGGGCAAAATTGTGCCATGGCCGGCCAAGTTGGCATTGCTGGGGGGGTGACAGTGGGTAATAATGTAATTTTAGCAGGTCAAGTGGGAATTGCGAATCAAGCTATAATAGGAGATGGAGCGATCGCTTCGGCTAAAACGGGTATTCATCATAATGTGGGGAAAGGTGAGGTGATCTCAGGCTATCCGGCTATGCCCCATCATCTTTATTTAAAAGCTTCGGCTATTTATAAGCGTTTACCTGAAATCTACCAAAATATTAAGAAATTAACTAAATTATTACCGTAAAATATCAGTTATAACTCCCTTTCTTAAAACGATTAGGTGCAAATAATAGAAAGATTTAATAACTTAATTCTGATTTAATTATAAAAAAAGGAGAATAAAAAATGAAAACCTCATTAATTTTAACGAGTATAATATTAAGTTTAAATATTTTTTATCCATTAAAACAGACAAACGCTCAAATCTTATATAGACCTCAACGCACAATTCCGGGGGTAAGTAGTGACTGTTTAAATTATATGATGATGGAGGGGGGACAATATGTGTGCTTAAGTTATAGTCAGGGTTCAACTACTACCCCCCCCATGCCTTCAGCCCCCCCCGTGCCTTCAACTACTTCAACTCCAGAAATACCACCTAAGACTGATGATCAAAATTCATTGCCCGTTGGGGTGCAAACAATGCCAACGGAAATTAACTCCGTTAATGAGACTCAAACGATGCCTCCTAGTGAAACGATCGCCCCTTCCCAACAAAATATAACACCAAGCACACCACCAGTTAATTTATTAAATTAAGTTTGATTGACAAGAGTTTATTTGTTGATTATTGTAAATAATAGTTTATTGAATGAAATGGCATGGGGTTTTTAAACAAGCTATTTAATCCCTCAAAAGAAAAACCACAATCTAAAGAAATTTCCTTTAAAGGGGAGTTATTAGATCAGCGTATTTATCGTGAACATGGGCGACAAATTTGGTTTAGCACTGAGCGCGAAATTGATGTCTATGAATTAGAGGAGTTATGCGATCGAGTAGGCTGGGCGCGCCGTCCGATCCATAAGGTTAAAAAGGCACTAAAATTTAGTTTTTTAGTGGTTTGTATGTGGGAGGTGCGTGGTAGTCATCGCCGTTTAATTGGTTTTGCTCGTGCTACCTCGGATCATGCTTTTAATGCTACGATCTGGGATGTGGTGGTAGATCCGCACTATCAAAAAAAAGGTTTAGGTAAAGCGATGATGCAATTTATGATCAAAAAGTTGCGTAAATTAGATATTTGTAATATTACCCTTTTTGCCGATCCCCATGTGGTTAATTTTTATCAAAATTTAGGTTTTATTCTTGATCCTGAAGGCATCAAAGGGATGTTTTATTATGATAATTAATTCTTTAAAAATTAACAATTAACTTGATCAAAATAACTAGGGGTGAACGGCCGTTCACCTCTAGTTATTTTTATTGGTATTAATTAATAATTGGCTGTTTTAAAGGTAAAATAATTTTAAGCCAAGCTCCTTTTGTTTCGGGATGATTTTGAGCATTAATTATACCTTGATGGGCCTGAATAATATTTTGAGTGATCGCTAAACCTAAACCACTTCCTTGAGTAATTAAAGCTTGATCTTGACTTAAATTAGATTGTCTTTGACGGGAAGTATCCCCACGATATAACCTTTCAAAAATATAGGGTAAATCTTCTGTTTTGAAGCCTTCTCCTGAATCAATTATATTAATTTCTACACTATCATTTTCACTAATTAAGCTATGATTATTAATTAATAATTTAACAATTCCCTGTTTTAGACTATGCTTAATACTGTTATCAAATAAATTAATAAATACTTGAGTTAAACGATTATGATCCCCTTCTAATTCAATTTTTTCTAATCCTGAAATCTCTATTTTTATTTCTTTTTGATCGGCGATCGGTTTAATACTTTTCCAAACAGAATCAATTAATTCCCTTAATTCTATCATTTCAAAATGAAGATTTTGACTTGGATTTTCGCTAATTTGACTTATTTCTAACCATTCTTGGGCTAATTGAATTAAACGAGTTATTTCTTTTAACATTTGTTTAACCCAATCTTGATCGGGGGGTGTTAATCTTTTTTCTAAGGTTTCTGCTACTAAATAAATTGCCGTTAATGGTGTGCGCAACTCATGGGTTAAATCAGAAATTGCGCGATCGCGCGATCGAGATAGATCCACTAAAGGTTGTTGACTAATTAAAAAAACCCCCACCTGTTGCTCCGTTAATGGAAAACTAATTGCCTTTAAAGCTAAAGAATTAAGCTCTTTTTTTTCCTGTATTGGTTCAAAATTAGTAGTATAATAAACCCATTCTATCTCCTGTTTTTTTTGAGTTTTACGAGTATTTTCGATTAATTGATCTAACTCATAAGAGCGAACTAACTCTAATAATAAACGAATTTGTCCAGATTTCCAACGATTAATATTTAATAATTCTTTAGCCTGATGATTACAATATAATAATTGATTTTCTTGATCTACTTGTAAATAGCCGATCGGCGCAAAATTGACTAAATCCTCCCATTCTTGAATTTCTTGATTGAGAGTGGCTTTATCTTGATGAAGTTGACTTAATTCTCGACGTAAAAGTGATAAACTCGATAAAGAGGGAATTTCATCTTGATGAGAGGGAAAAGACACTAATATTTGTTTAAGTCTTTGATTAAAATAATTTTGTCGCCAAATCAAAATGCTAATCCCGAATAATAAACCAAAGAGGAATGAAATAAGATCCATTTTTTATAAAAAAAATATAAATTAAAATATTAAAAAAATTTTTTGAGTTAATACTTTTATTTTAGATGATACCTATTAAAACTTAGCAAAAATGAGGTAATTAAATGTTAACAAAATTTGGAGTCATTGGCGATATTCACTGTGAATCAATTTTATTAGAAATAACTGTTAATTTTTTTAAAGAAAATAATCTTAATCATATTTTAACAGTGGGTGATATTGTTGATGGGCAAGGTGATGTTAATTTATGTTGTGAAATTTTACAAAAATTTCAGGTTATTGCCGTTAAAGGAAATCATGAAAGATGGTTTTTTGAGAATCATTTAAGACACCTAAAAAATGCGACTCAATTAACAGAAGTTAATCCTAATTCTTATGAATATTTAGCTAATTTACCAGCGACTAAAGTATTGAATACCCCCCAAGGTTTATTATTATTATGTCATGGTTTGGATCGGGATGATATGATTAAATTAAATCCTGATGATTGTGGTTTTGCAATTGAATCAAATTTATCTTTACAAAATTTAATTACATCTCAAAAATATAAATATGTAATTAATGGCCATACCCATTTAAGAATGGTTAAAAAATATGGGAATTTAACAATTATTAATGCCGGAAGTTTAAAAATAAAAACTAATTATCATCGTAAACCATGTTTTTTAGTTGTTGATTTAATTAATCAAATAGTAGAATTTTACGAATTTAAACAGGAAGATCACAAACAGGTTTTTTTAGCAGAAAAGGTTAAATTTTAATAAGTAATTATTAATTTTGATTTAATAATTAACTCTACTTAAAAATAGATGATTGAAAATAGGGAAAAATTATTAGATTTTTCCCCTTTTTTCTTTTTTCATTACTTGGGCAAAAAGTCTATTCTCAATCATCTATTGACAATAAAGGTAAACGATTGCCCCTAAAAATTTCTTCACTCATTTTACCCCATTCAATTAAATTATCTTCAAGTTGATTAAACATCCCTATACTTATTAAAAAAGGTAAAGTGATCAAACTTAAACTAAAATCAGATGCAAAACAATTTTGTTGATTAAAATTACCTTGATCTTTAGGTGATTCCTGAACAAAATTAAACATAAATTAACCCCCTTTTCATAATTTTAAATTGTCAATTTTGAATTTATAATTAAAATAATACTTGTAGTCTGATCAAAATTAGATTAAAGTATTCTTAAAATATTACGCTAACTTCTGACGGTATGTTGAAACAGACTCAACGCCCCACAACATCTAATCCATCCGAATCACTCAGCCCTAAAAAGTGGGTGATCCAAACCATGCAAAAGGCGGTAGGGGAATCAGCCAAAATTCGTTTACAAGTTCGTTTACGGGGTAATAATTTACACTTATTATGTGAAACTGCCACCCCCACACAACCTGACACCATTTTACCCCATTTAATTGCAGGGATTAAAAAAAGTTTTAAACTTGATCCCCATCATTTTTCCCTGCTTAATCATCATTTTTCCCCCCCTATTTATCAGATCGTAGTCTATGGTAAAGTTTTTACCCAGAAAAAACATGATTGGGTTAAAACAATTCACATTAACCATCCTAATCCTCTTAAACAAGCGTCCACCTCAGAGGTAGAAGCGATCGCCGGAGCAATTATTTCCTATAAAACTTTAGCCCAGTCTGGCTCAACCGAAGCGATCGCCCGTTATCTGAGTCATCAATTTAGCTATTTAGGAGTCAGTATTAAAGTTAGGCGAGAGAAATTACCTCTTAAACAGCAAAAAGAAGAAGCTCAATATAGGCTCAAAGTTATTTGTGAGTGTAATTATAGTCCCGAACCGACCCTACTGGCTGAACCCATCACCCAAGAATTAAGAAAATTAGAGTTACATGGTTTTACTGAAGGGCTTATTTACGCCCAAGTTTTGGGAGAAAATGAGCCAGATTGGACTTTAAAAATTGACCTAACCCATCCCGATTTAATGCTGAAAGAATGGGCAAATTGGGGAGATGGAGAATCAATGATTAGACTTTTAAATAAAGAATTAAAAGATAAAAAAATAACTATTCAAGGCGAATTAAAAGCAAAAACACTCCATTTATTTTGTTATCATGCCTCAAAAGAAAGTCCAGATCAAAAAAATACTGTCAAAGAAATTACCGATTATTTAGATAATATTTCCCCCCAAGGAATAGAGGCAGTTAGTATTTATGGGATTAGACCAATTAAACAAAAACAGATTTCAATAGAGTTTAATCAGCAAAAACAAAAACCAGTTTGGATTGAATGGTATAAATTACCCGCATCTTTTAGCGATGAATTAAAGAAAACACCATCAGAATTAGCTCAGGAAGACAACTTAGATGCTCTGAATTTTTTAATAAATCGGGCTTTAAATCATAATTTAGACAGACGTTTAAAAACTGGGGGCATTCGCATTCAACTTAAACAGAAAAACGATCTACTGCACATTTTAGCGGAAGCAGTGGTTTGCCCCGCACAAAGTCAGGTTTTACCTCTCCTCGGAAAATTATTCCGTAATTTAACCATTTCGGGAGTCAGGGGGATCCGCATTTACGGGCGCAGATCCGGTCAAATTAACTCCCTTTGGCATGAAAATATTGATTTTATTAAGAGAAAATCATCTAATCATGAGTTATTACCAGAATTTACTAACAATTATTATTTAGATATATCACCAGAATTTTTAGAGGATAATTCTCCTTCAACGGAAAAAAGCAATCAAAATAACCGCCAATTAATAACTAAATTAAATTATTTACAAAAATTAAGTTTAAAAATTCAATATTTATTAGCCAAATCAGGCCTATTTATTACTAATAATACTAATGATTTTCAAGTCTCTTATGCAATAGATCAAAAGGAATTAGAAGCCTACAAAGGATTAAAAGTCGCTACGGTTTGGGGCATTTTAGGTATTTTATTAACCTTACAATTAGATTGGGTTTTAGGGCGTACAATTCCCATTCAAATTGAAAGTAAAAAACCCGATCTAACTATTACTAAAGCAACAACTGAAACGATTAATCAAAATATTAATTTACCTGAATTATCCTTACAAAAATCAGATTGGAAAAGTGCAAACTCCGCAGAAAAAAATAGTTTTACCCAGATGGGATCCACAGAAATTATTGCAGAAGTAGAAACAAGAGATCAAGAGCGATCGCAACAGTCAGTCAGCGAAATTTTAGCAACTTATAAAAAGAAAAATCCTCAATTTAACAATCCATTTTTAGAAGAAAAATTAGCCCTTTATCAACATCGAATTGAAAATGAAGGTGTAGCAGATATTATTATTATTGGAAGCTCAAGAGCCATGCGTGGAGTGGATCCATATGCTTTACAAATAGCATTAAAACAAAAAGGTTATGGTAACTTAAATATCTTTAATTTTGGAGTTAATGGAGCAACAGTAAAAATAGTTGATTTAATTTTAAGACAATTATTAACCCCTGAAGATTTACCAAAAATTGTCATTTTTGCTGATGGTGCGAGGGCTTTTAATAGTGGAAGAAATGACACCACTTATCAAATGATTGAAAAATCAGAAGGTTATCAACAATTATTAGCGGGAATATTTCCTCCCGTGAAAGAAAATAACATCAATAATTCAGCTAATTCTAATTTAATTAAACCTAGCTTTTCCCAACAATATCAAGCCGTAGATCAATGGTTAAATAATAATATATCTAAACTATCTTCAGCATATACCCACCGAGATGAAATTAAAACTAATTTTAGGGATCAATTTGTTAAATTTTTTAAATTTATTGATCTACCTAAAATCAAAAATAAACACAATTCAAATACAAAAGAAAATGGACAAATAGTAACACCAAATGGAATAGATTATGATGGATTTTTCCCCTTATCTATTAAATTTAATCCTAATACTTATTATCAAGATCATCCCTTAGTAATGGGTGCTTATGATAGTGATTATCATAACTTTAATTTAGAAGGAGAACAACATGAAAGTTTATTAAGTTTAATTAATTATTTACAACAACATAATGTTCAAATAGTCTTTATAAATCAACCTTTAACTGATAATTATTTAGATCCAATTAGAAGTAAATATGAACAAGAATTTAATATTTATCTGCAAAAAATTAGTGAAAAATATCCCCTAGTAGTTAAAAATTTTGTAAATAGAAAATCATGGCAAAAAGAATATAATCTATTTTCAGATCCCAGTCATTTAAACCGTTATGGAGCTTATCAAGTAGCTCAAGAATTAGCGATCGATCCGTTAATTAATTGGGGAATTTTTAAAACAGTTAATCAAAAATAGTCATTAATTATTAGTAATCTTATCTTTTAATTTTTCGTTGCTAAATTAACTATTTAACTTTTTGAATTAATGTTTTGAATTAATGTTTTGAATTAATGGAGCTAAGGAGATTCGAACTCCTGACCCCTGCAATGCCATTGCAGTGCTCTACCAACTGAGCTATAACCCCTTTTTATTTTTTCATTAATCTATAATGCCTTAGATCCCTTCATTTCGTCAAGTGTTTTTTCAAAAAATTTTAAATTTTTTTTAAATTTAATTTAGGCAATTTCTAAAACCCTGTTCTGATCAAGGTTTTCAGGGGTGATCCCGTAAATAATTTTTAAGTCTTCGGGGAGTGACTGCTCTAATAAAATTTGTCCTTTTTCTAATTTTTGTTTAACTTCCGCCGGAGTGCAAAGTTGCCCCTCTGCCTGAAGATAGGCGGCGATGCGGGTTTCACTCCAATGGTAATTTTCTGACATAATTAACATTAAACGTAGATCCGGCGCTATTAACTCTAATGCCTGTTCTAAATAACACCATAACGGCGGTGGAGCTTCATTTAAGTTATAATTAATGGCCTCTACGGGCGGTAAATCAAATTGATTGAGACATAAGGCCGTCATATTGATTAACCAATTTTGAAAAGAGCTTGTTTCTCCTTCATCTTCTGGCGGTAAGACTAAGCCCCTCATTTCATAAAAGATATGTCTCCATGTTAAGCCAAAAAGATAGTCCGCTTGTACTGGTGATCTGGCACTATGGGAGATCAGGGTATAAACGATCGGGCTATAACGACAAACAATCGTGATAAAATATTTACTTTGCTCTGGGTATCTTTGAAAAAGGGTTAATAAATCTCGATCGCTATAGTGAAACAGCGATTTGACTAAACGGTGATTGGCTTCTGGAAAATGAGGGATTCGCATTTTTATAAATCAGTTTCTTAACTATTTTTCAGATAATCAGATTTTAGTTTATCTAACTATCAAATATTATTACAATACAATAACTTATTATTACCTAATTATTAATGACCATGATCAATTTTAATTTTACCTATTATTTTAGCTCATTTTTACCCTCTTTACCCTTAGATAGTTTATTTTCTACCCAAGGCATCATGGTGATGCTTTTAATGGCTTATGCGGGGGCAATGTGGATGTTTTTAAGTAGCGCCCCTAAAGTTTATACTATTATGGTTTCCGATCTTAACATTGCTAAGGGTTTTTATGAGGGGTTATTAAATTTACCTGTGGCGGATATTCCTTTACATTATTATTACAATTATGAACAAACTTTAGGTTTAGGAGCGATCGATCCTAACTATCTGGCGGCTAACCCGATGGTATCTAACCCAAGGGGCTTACAGGGCAATGAGGGTTTATGGTATCAATTAAAGAAAAATTCCCAATTACATATTATCGCAGGGGCGAATTTAGGGGAAAAAAATCAACAGCGTCATGTCTGTTTTGATGACAAATGTTTAGGTGATATTTTATTAAGAATACAAGCTAGACGTTTAAAATATAAAGTTAGAAGTAATCGGCCGCTTAATTTTTTAGTTAAAGATCTTGACGATCGAGTTATTGAAATGGCAGTAGTTAATAATTAGTTATTTGTTATTTGTTATAAAATTATTACAAGCCCCAAACCCTCCCAGACTATTACACAGCCTGTGCAGACAGGCTTGGTTTTTATAGCATAAGGCTTTAGCCTTAATGAAATATTATTCGATCAAACTTACATTTTTAAAATTAAAATTAAATGAATATTATTAACAAAAAAAAAGAAAATGATTGGGGTTTATTCTTAAAATTACTCCCCTATGCCCGTCAAAATTTAATCGGTTTAATTCTCTCATTTGTCTTATTAATTCCTATTTCTATTACTGGGGCTATTCAACCTTTAATTATAGGGGAAGCAGTCTCTTTATTACAAAAAGAAAAAACATGGAGTTTTTTACAAAATTTATCTTTAGATCAGGGTTTAAATGTATTAGTAATTATTTTAAGTGGTAGTATTATTACTCGCTTAATTTTCCTCTCTTTACAAGGTTATATTGTGCAAAAAGTAGGCCAAGAAATTACAACTGGTATCCGTCAAGATCTATTTAATCATATTACGGCCTTAGCTTCTAGTTTTTTCGATCGCACTCCTGTCGGGCGTTTAGTTACCCGTATTACCAATGATGTGGAGGCTTTAGGGGATGTTTTCGCCACAGGAGCGATCGGTATTATTAACGATGTTGTTTATATAATTGTGATTTTAATAACCATTTTTTCCCTACAATGGAAATTAGCATTAATGTTAGTTTTAATGTTAATTCCGGTGAGCAGTTTAATTATTTATTTTCAACATCAATACCGTAAAGCTAACTATATTTCAAGGGATGAATTATCAAAATTAAATTCAATGTTACAGGAAAATGTAACAGGTATTAATATTGTTCAATTATTTAGACGAGAACAATTTAATGCGGAACTTTTTAGAAAAGTTAATCATAGTTATCAACAAGAAGTTAACAAAACAATTTTTCATGATTCTGCCATATCTTCTACTTTAGAATGGATTTCTTTAATAGCAATCGCCGGAGTATTATGGTTAGGTGGAAACTATGTTTTAAATGATAGTTTAACCTTTGGTACATTATCAGCATTTATCTTATATTCCCAAAGATTATTTAATCCCCTAAGACAATTTGCCGATAAATTTACCATGTTTCAATCAGGTTTTACGGCCATAGAAAGAATCAATGAATTAATGAATGAACCTATTGAAATTCAAGATAGAAAAGAGACAATTTCCTTAGATGAATTAGAAAAAAATAGCAATATTGAATTAAAAATAGTGCAAAATCAAGATGGTTTTTATTATGCCAAAAATCAGCCCATTAAACAAGGAGAAATTATCTTTGATCATGTGTGGTTTGCTTATAAAAATGATGAGTATGTTTTAAAAGATTTAAACTTTACAATTCCCGCCGGCCAAAAAGTTGCTTTAGTCGGGCCAACTGGGGCAGGAAAAAGCTCAATTATTAGACTCTTATGCCGTCTATATGAGCCAACACAAGGTAGAATCTTAATAGATGGAGTGGATATTAGAGATTTATCTCAAACAGATTTAAGAAGATATGTGGGCGTAATTTTACAAGAAAGTTTTATCTTTGCAGGTGATGTTAAACGCAATATTACATTAGGGGAAAATTATAGTTTAGAGGAGATTAAAAAGGCGGCGGAAATGACAAATGTTGCTCCTTATATTGAAGCTTTACCCCAAGGTTATGATACAATTTTAAGAGAGAGAGGAACTAACTTATCAGGAGGAGAAAAACAATTATTAGCTTTTGCAAGAATTGCCATTAGAAATCCTCATGTTTTAGTATTAGATGAAGCTACCTCTAGTTTAGATGTAGTAACGGAAAAATTAATCCAAAATGCACTAGATCAGTTATTATTAGAACGTACCGCAATTATTATTGCTCATCGTTTATCTACTATTAGAAACGTAGATCAAATATTAGTGCTGAAAAAAGGAGAATTAATTGAGTCTGGCTCCCATGAAAGTTTATTAGAACAAAATGGTTTATATTCGAGTTTATATCAATTACAAAAATTAGGGAATTAAACTTAATTTAGGTATGATATTTAATAATCATTAGATTTGTTGTAATTTATTTAATTAATATTAATAGAAATGAGTGATCTTAATCTGATTCGTATTCGTGGGGCGAGACAACATAATTTAAAAAATGTTGATTTAGATCTTCCTAGAAATCAATTAATTGTGTTTACTGGAGTATCAGGAAGTGGTAAATCTTCTTTGGCTTTTGATACCATTTTTGCCGAAGGACAAAGGCGTTATGTTGAGTCTTTAAGTGCCTATGCTCGTCAATTTTTAGGACAGTTAGATAAGCCCGATGTTGACTTTATAGAAGGCTTAAGCCCCGCTATTTCTATTGATCAAAAATCAACTTCTCATAATCCTAGATCAACGGTGGGAACTGTTACGGAAATCTATGATTATTTTCGATTATTATTCGGCCGTGCGGGAAGCCCCCATTGCCCCATTTGTGATCAAAATATTGAGCCTCAAACGGTGGATCAAATGTGCGATCGCATCATGGAATTACCTGATAAAACTAAATTTAATTTACTTGCGCCCGTTATTAGGGGGAAAAAAGGTACACATAAAAAGTTACTTTCAAGTTTAGCAAGTGAGGGTTTTGTCAGGGTAAAAATTAACGGTGAAATTAGGGAATTATCTGATAATATTGAATTAAATAAAAATCATAATCATGATATAGAAATAGTTGTAGATAGATTAATTAAAAAAGCAGGAATTGAGGAAAGATTAGTTGACTCATTAACAACTTGTTTAAAACATTCAGAAGGTTTAGTAATAGTAGATATTCTATCAGAAAATAGTGAAAATATTACCTTTTCTGAAAAATTTGCTTGTCCCGATCATGGGGCAGTCATGGAAGAATTATCACCCCGTTTATTTTCTTTTAATTCACCTTATGGGGCTTGTAGTCATTGTCATGGTTTGGGCAGTTTACGCACTTTTTCACCTGATTTAATTGTACCCGATCCTAAATTAAAATTAGGTAATGCGATCGCCCCTTGGAATGATGGAGATAAGAGTTATTATTTAGGTTTATTAGAAGGTTTAGGAGATGTTTTGAATTTTACAGTTAATACTCCTTGGTATGAGTTAAATTTTGCCCAAAAAGAAGCAATTTTATATGGTACAGAAGAAGAAATTTATTTTGATTTAGATACCCGTTATCGTGAAGGTGGTTATTATCGTAAATATAAAGGTGTTATTCCCATTTTAGAGAAACAATATAAGGAAACTTCCTCTGAAGTATTAAAGGAAAAATTAGAAAAATTTATGATAGATCAACCTTGCGAAGTATGCAAAGGAAAAAGATTAAAACCTGAGTCTCTTTCCGTTAGATTGGGTCAGTATAATATCATAGATTTAACCCATGTTTCTATTAAAGAATGCTTAGATAAAATTAATAATATAAAATTGACAAAACGTCAAGAATTAATAGGAGAATTAGCCTTAAAAGAGATTAAACAAAGATTACAATTTTTGTTAGATGTGGGCTTAGATTATTTAACTCTTGATCGTAGTGCCATGACTTTATCTGGAGGGGAAGCACAAAGGATCCGTTTAGCAACACAAATCGGCTCAGGTTTAACGGGTGTTTTATATGTCTTAGATGAGCCTAGCATCGGTTTACATCAAAGAGACAATCAAAGATTATTAGAAACTCTCAAAAAATTAAGGGATTTAGGTAATACTTTAATCGTAGTTGAACATGATGAAGATACAATTAAATCGGCTGATCACATTGTTGATATAGGAGTAAAAGCGGGACTGCATGGGGGAGAAATTATCTATCAAGGAAATTTTCAAGGCTTATTAAAATCTAAAAATTCTTTAACAGGTGCTTATCTTTCAGGAAAATTAAAAATAGAAACTCCCGAAGTTAGGAGAGAGGGCAACGGTAAAAATTTAATCTTAAAAGGGTGTAATAAAAACAATTTAAAAAATATAAATGTTAACCTACCATTGGGAAAATTAGTAGCTATTACCGGAGTATCAGGATCGGGTAAATCTACCCTGATCAATGATTTACTTTATCCCGCCTTACATCACCATTTAAACGGCAATTATCCCTTCCCTAAAGAGTTAAAACAACTAATAGGAATTGAACACATTGATAAAGTGATAATTATTGATCAATCACCCATTGGCCGCACCCCTCGCTCGAACCCCGCCACCTATACAAAAGCTTTTGATCCCATTAGAAATATTTTTGCAGAAACCATCGAAGCAAAAGCAAGAGGTTATCAAGCAGGACAATTTTCTTTTAATGTTAAAGGAGGACGTTGTGAAGCCTGTGGAGGGCAGGGAGTTAACGTGATCGAAATGAATTTTTTACCCGATGTTTATGTGCAGTGTGATGTGTGCAAAGGTAGCCGTTATAACAGGGAAACTTTACAAGTTAAATATAAAGGTTTTTCGATTTCAGATGTGTTAAATATGACCGTTGAAGAAGCCTTTGAACTATTCCAAAATATCCCCCAAGCATCGAAAAGATTACAGACATTAATTGATGTGGGTTTAGGTTATATTAAACTGGGACAAAATGCCACAACTTTATCAGGAGGAGAGGCACAAAGGGTTAAATTAGCAACAGAATTATCCAAAAGATCAACGGGTAAAACTTTATATTTAATTGATGAACCGACTACAGGATTATCATTTTATGACGTACATCATTTATTAAATGTTTTGCAAAGATTAGTAGATAAAGGTAATAGTATAATTGTAATTGAACATAATTTAGATGTGATTCGTTGTAGTGATTGGATTATAGATTTAGGTAAAGAAGGCGGCGATCGAGGTGGTGAAATTATTGCCGAAGGTACACCGGAAAATGTGGCTAAAAATCCCAATTCTTACACCGGAAAATATTTAAAAAAAATTCTTAATTAGTTACTTTAAATTAAAGCAATAATTTAATTAGGGGATAGGGTTTTATTGAAAATGCCATCCCCTAATATAAGCTCAACAAATTAAACTTTTTCTGTTAATTTTACACAAAATTTTTCATTTCTTGTAATTATTGATATTTAATATTTATCTTATCAAATAAATCTAATTTGTTGTTGAGAGTAGTGTGAATTTGTAAAGCTGGAGATTGGATAATAAATAAACCATCAAAAGATAAATATTCTTTTAATAAATCATTATCATTAGTTTGAATTAAAATAACTATTTTTGCTTGTTTAATTTCCTTTGCTTTTAATAAGTGAGAAATTGCCTCTATTAAACTTTCATTATCTTTTTGAACTTTAACTAAAACAGGAGTATTTTCAAATTGTTGCCCTAAAATAGCATCTATTCCCTTATTTCTTTGCACAGGATAAAAGTTTATTCCTTTTAATAAACTAAGGGCTTCTTGATCTGCATTTAGATAAGATTTTCTGCCTTTTTGTAATAACTTTGATTCAGTTTTAATTAATTCTTGTAATCTAATATTTGATAATTCTACTGCCTCAGAAGATTGATCAATTCCGATAAAATTTCTCTTTAATAATTTAGCCGCTACACAAGTTGTTCCACTGCCACAAAAAGGATCAAGAATAACATCATTTTCATCTGTTACAAGTTCAATAATTCTTTCTAATAAGAGTACAGGTTTTTGTGTTGGATAACCTACTCTTTCTTTAGCTTTAGGATTTAAAAAAGGAATTTCCCAAACATCATTTAAGGGTACACCTTTTTTCTGGTTACTATGTTTAAAATTTCCGTTTTCATCCCTTTCATAGATAGACTTATTATCTTGATTTCTCACTCTTTTTTGTAAAATTTGGTCTAAATTTGTTGTTTCGGAATAATCAGTATAAATAGTGTTAAATTTAAAATGTTGAGAATAAGAATAAAAATAAATATTTTGATGAGTTGAAAGTAAACCTTTTTTAGAATTTGACCAGCGTTTATAAGTCCAAATTATTTCTGATTGAAAATTATCTTCTCCAAAAATATCATCTAAAATTAATCTAATAATATGTTGAGCTTTTTGATCACAATGTACAAAAATCGAGCCAGTTTCACACAGTAATTCTTTCATTATTTTAATTCTTTCATAAAGAAAATTACCATAAACCTGTTCACTATGCCAAATATCATCAAAACTAAATTCTTTTGTGCGCTCTTTATTTTTAAGTTTATGAATTTTATTGCTAAAAAAAGGTGGATCAAGATAAATTAAATCCACTGAATTTTTCTTAATTAATTTCATAACTTCTAAACAGTCACCTAAATGAATTTGATTGATATATTCTTTCATTTTTTTTGATTTTCTTGAGCAATATTTTCTAATAATAATTTTAAATCAATTTCGGTACGATTTTTTACATATTCCCAAGCTTGATCACCCCAATAATATTCACCTCCAATACCTTTATAAAGAGTTTCTAATGTTTCTTGAATTTTCTTAGCTTGTTGTCTATTTGGATAATAAAACATAATTCTAACTGGTTTAAAACCTGCATCAGCAATAACTTTAATTCTCGTATGTTCTTTATTAATATGATCTCCGTCTGTTGTAGCATCACGCCATTTTATTTCGATCGCATCTGAATTAACTAAACAATCAATTTCAAAAGTTTTTGGTCTTTTTCCCATTGTATTAGGAATTTTAATAGAATCAGATTCAGGAAATTTAGATTTAAAACATAATTTAGTGGCTTCTTCAAGAAAAGAACCCGCATATTTATAAAGAAAACGGCCTTTATTTTGGTAAATATCTATCTTTTTGCCTTCTTCAATACTTACACCTAAAACTTGATAAATTAAGAAATGAGATTGATCATCTAATTTCATTTCTTCAATTCTAGCATCAATTTGTTTACTTAATTTTTTAGCATAAGTTTGAGCTAAAGTTTTTAATTGATTTTTGATTGTCATAATAAATTTTTAACTAGATTTATATTGATTATATCTCTTATTAAGAAAAAAAGGAGGTTAAGAAATTTAACCTCCCCTTTTGAATCAAAAATTTTAAATTAAAATTAAACTTTTTCTGTTAATTTTGTTAACACTTGATTCGATCTTTGCACAAAGTTTTTCAGCCCTTGCGCATCAAAGGCTTTTTGTGCCATTAATGCCAGATCATAAACATGATTACACATCATATTTACTAACTCTTGATTGGGTGAAGTTCCATCACCTTGAATGATACTTCCCTTACTTAAATTGTAAATATTTTCTACTAAAGGATGACTAATATTAATCATTAACACATGATCATCAGGAAAAGTCATTGTAGTTTGTTGTAACATAGCTGTCATTTCCTGCATCCGGCGCATAGCTTCGGGTAATAATACCATCGCAGGAGGAGTATCTTGAGCATTTTCAGTTCTCAAAGATTCAGTTTTAATGTTAACTCTGGGTTTATTCAAAGCTTTTTCAAATAACTCTTTGATCACTTCACTTTTCGTTTTATTAGTAGTAGGATCAACGATTTCTTTAGCTTTATCTTGATCTACTAAAGTTTGATCTAATTCTGAATCAACTCGACAGAATTTAACATCAGTATATTCTCTTTCTAAGAAGGGAATAAAGTAATTTGTATCAATGAAAGAATCAAAATATAATACTTCTAAACCTTGATTTTTATATAACTCGATATAAGTGGCTTGACTACCTGTATCAGTGGTATAAAATACTCGGTTTTCGTGTTTTTCTTTATTCCGTTCTAAGTATTCTTTTAAAGTGGTGTAAGGTGCTGTATCAACAGAGGTTTTAACTCCCTCTCCTTTATTTTCTTGACTAACATCATGCCAAACATCATCACCAGAGTCCACTTCAACTTTTGGCTCATTACTATTAGCTTTAATGGCCGCACCTTCAAAGGTTGTACGATAAATAATTAAGTCTTCAACTTGCTTTTTAAATTTATCATCTTTGAGTGAACCGTATTTAACAAATGTGCCAATATCTTCCCAACAACGGATATATTCAGAGCGATCTTCACTGTATAAAGATGTTAGGCGATCGCCGACTTTTTTAGAAATATAATCAGCAATTCTTCTGACTGTACGATGATTAGTTAAAGCACTACGGGACACATTTAAAGGTATATCAGTGCTATCAATAACACCCCGTAAAGGCATTAGAAAATCTGGGATTACTTCTTCACAATGATCGCTAACAAATACCTGATTACAGAATAGTTTGATCTGGCCTTTTGTTACGTCTACATCTGGTCTTAATTTGGGAAAATAAAGTATACCATCAAGGATAAAAGGATAGTCAGTTTTTAAGTGAACCCATAATAAAGGTTCTTCTTGAAAAGGATATAAATAACGGTAAAATTCGAGGTAATCTTCTTTCTTTAAATCTTGGGGAGATTGCTTCCATAATGCTTTTTCTTGGTTAATTCTTTCCCCTTCAAAACGAATTTGAACGGGCATAAAATCGGAATAAGTTTTTACTAATTGTCTAATTCTTTGACTTTCTAAATATTCCGTTTCTTCATCCATTAAGGTTAAAGTAATGGTTGTACCTCTAGTTTTGCGATCGCTGGGGGATAACTCAAACTGAGGCGATCCATCACAACTCCAATGTACTGCTTCTGCCCCTTCTTTATAGGATAAAGTATCAATTTCAACCTTAGTTGCCACCATGAAAGCAGAATAAAAACCTAAGCCAAAATGACCAATTAAATCATTAGCATTTTTACCATATTTAGTAATAAATTCTTCGGCACTAGAAAAAGCAACTTGGTTAATATATTTTTTAATTTCATCTGCTGTCATCCCGATGCCATTATCGGAAATAGACAGAGTTTTATTTTCTTTATTAACATCAATAATAATTTCGGGTTCGCCCATCTCGCCCTTTAATTCACCCGCAAGGGAAGCCATTTTAAGTTTAGAAATAGCATCAGCCCCATTAGAAATTAACTCTCTTAAGAAAATTTCATGATCGGTATAAAGAGACTTTTTAATAATGGGAAAAATATTCTCAGTATGGATCGTAATATTACCTTTTTCAAGTACAGTTGTCATAGTTTAATCTTACTTTTACAAATGAATTTTACTAATGAAATTATGTTAATATTTTGAACCATCAAGTAACATTTTGAGTCGGGCATTTACCCCCCTTTCTTGATACGGTTTTCCCTATCAGTTACTGATGTTGAAAAAATACTAGCCAAAAATACTATTATACTGTACAATGGGGATTAATAGGTCATGACTAATGACCCATATCAATGACCAATGAACAAAAGGGAATGAGATCAGCTTTTTGGCGATCGCTCGTTCCCTTTTTCCTATTTGATTAATTTTAATCTGATTTTAACTATATTTTTTTGCTCAAAAATAAATTATAAATATGAAAAACTCTTTTACTAATAATTTTATTTCAGTATTTGGCGGAATTATAGCCGCTTTAATTGTTTTAATTGGTTTTAATTCTTTTATTATTATTAATCCCGGCCAAGCAGGGGTTTTAAGTGTGTTAGGAAAGGCTCAAGATGGTGCTTTATTAGAAGGTTTACATTTTCGTCCTCCCCTTATTTCAAGTGTAGATATTTATGATGTTACGGTTCAAAAATTTGAAGTTCCGGCTCAAAGTTCTACTAAAGATTTACAAAATTTAACCGCTAGTTTTGCGATTAATTTTCGTTTAGATCCCACTCAAATTGTTGAAGTAAGAAGAACTCAAGGTACATTAGCTAACATCGTTACTAAAATTATTGCACCTCAGACTCAAGAATCTTTTAAAATTGCGGCCGCTAAAAGAACAGTTGAGGAGGCTATCACCCAAAGAGGCGAATTAAAACAAGATTTTGATGATGCCCTCAATTCTCGTTTAGAAAAGTATGGAATTATTGTGTTAGATACTAGCGTTGTTGATCTCAATTTTTCCCCCGAATTTGCTAAAGCAGTGGAAGAAAAACAGATTGCTGAACAACGGGCGCAAAGGGCTGTTTATATTGCCAGAGAAGCGGAACAAGAAGCTCAAGCTGATGTTAATAGAGCAAAAGGTAAGGCAGAAGCTCAAAGATTATTAGCGGAGACTCTGAAAGCTCAGGGTGGCGAGTTGGTACTCCAAAAAGAGGCGATCGAGGCTTGGAAGTCTGGGGGCGCACAAATGCCTAAAGTTTTAGTCACGGGAGGGCAAACTGGAAATGTGCCTTTTATTTTTAATTTAGATGATATTCAAAAATAATTAAAAAAGAATCAAAAAATCGGGGGTAAAATTGATTAACTTACCCCCAATAACTTTCCTAATCATCACAAGAAAGTTCATTTATAATTAATAAAAATTAAGTTAAAACTATTGTAATAAAAATTTAATGTCATCTCAAAAAACATCAAGTTATAAATTACTTATTCCCTATATTCGCCCTCAAATTAATACTATTATTCAGGCTTTAATTTGTACCATTGGTTTTACAATTTTTTGGCCAATTTTAGCTAGTTTAGCGGGAAAAATGGCAGAGTTTATTGGGGCTGGAAATGTACAAGAAATCATTAAATATGCAGGTATTGCGGCCATTGTTTTTTTAATTCGGGGTGCGGTACAATATGGTCAAGATACCTTAATGGCTAAGGCCGCATTAAAAATTGCTCTCAATTTAAGATGTAAAGTTTTCGCTCATTTACAAACATTAAGTTTAAATTATTTTGAAACAGCAAAAACGGGTGATCTTTCCTATCGTTTAACTGAAGATATTGACCGCATTGGAGAAGTAATTAATAAAGTTTTTCATCAATTTATCCCTAGTATTTTACAGGTAATTGTAGTAATCGGTTATATGTTTTATATCAACTGGAAATTAACCACAGCTACCTTAATTATTGCCCCTTTAATGGCAGTTTTAATTGGTTTTTTTGGGGAAAAACTATTACAATATAGTCGCAAAAGTCAAAGCAAAATTTCTAGTTTATCTTCTTTATTAACGGAAAGTTTTAGTGGTATTCGTTTAATTAAAGCTTTTGTCGCAGAGGATTATGAGTTAAATCAATTTACCCAAGAGTCAGAACAAAACCGCCGTGCTAAATTATCCACAGAAAAAGTTAAGGCTTTGCAATTTGTTGTAGTGGGTTTTTTAGAGGCCATGAGTGTCATTTTTCTATTCTTTTTAGGGGCTTGGCAAATTAATCAAGGAAGTTTAACAGGAAGTCAATTTGTGGCATACGTTGCGGCCGTTGCTTTATTAATTGATCCCATTGCAATTACTACCAGTAATTATAATGAATTTAAGCAAGGTGAAGCATCAGTTGATCGCATTTTTGAATTATTAGAATTACAACCTTTAATCATAGAAAAAAATGATGCAACTGCTTTACCACAAATCACAGGAAAGGTCGAATATCAAAATCTTTCCTTTTATTATCAGGAAGATAAGCCTATTTTTAGTAATCTTAATTTAACTGTTAATTCGGGTGAATTAATTGCTTTAGTGGGAGCGTCTGGAGCAGGTAAAACTACCTTAGTTAATCTCTTACCTCGCTTTTATGAACCAATAGCAGGAGAGGTCTTAATTGATGGTATTAATATTAAAAATGTGACCTTAAAAAGCCTCCGTCAACAAATAGGAATTGTTCCCCAAGAAACGATTTTATTTTCGGGAACTATTGCCCAAAATATTGCTTTTGGACAACAAGATTTTGACTTAAAAGAGGTAGAAAAAGCGGCAAAAATTGCCAATGCTGATTTATTTATTAACGAACTTTCACAAGGTTATTATACTTATGTGGGGGAAAGGGGAATTAATCTGTCTGGAGGGCAACGTCAACGCATTGCGATCGCACGGGCGATTTTTCTCAACCCGAGAATTTTAATCTTAGATGAGGCTACCTCAGCTTTAGACTCAGAATCAGAAGCATTAGTACAAGAGGCTTTAGAGAGGATTATGACGAACAGAACGGTGTTTGTAATTGCCCATCGTTTGGCTACGGTGCGCCGTGCTGATCGTATTTTAGTCATGGATAAAGGGGAAATTATTGAATCGGGAACACATCAACAATTATTAGATAAAAATGGACGTTATGCTCAATTTTATGCTCAACAATTTTATGATTAAGTGATTTAATTAGTATTTTTTTATGAAAAATATCTTGTGAAAATAGAAAAAACGCCATACTTTTCCAAGATACATATTTAATTAATAAATATATATTATATTAATTGATAAATAAAAATTAACTCAAAATTGCGATCTTTTTTGACCGTTTTAGATTACTATAGATTAAAGACAATGCTTTAAGCAGTAACCATCTAATTACATCAATAAAAGAGGATACATAAGTTATGTTAAATATTGCTGACATGAAAATCATTTTAACTCTTTTCTTTGTCTTAATTTATGGCATAAGCCTATTATTTTCACTACCTCAATTATTTAATAATCAAGGTGAAATTAAGATTAATTTAAGTCAAGGAGGCAATTGGTTAATTTTTCGATTTGCGTTATTAATTCCAATTATTTTAGTTCAAACTATTTAAAATTATTAGTTTTTTATCGGCAAGATAATTTAAAATTTAACTGATTATTTTAATTAGAAAACTAAAAAATGACGGAAAAATGTAATCTTAATTTAAGTCGCAGAAACTTACTTAAATTAGGGGTGGGATTAGTTGGTACAGGCACATTAACGGGCTGGATCGGCAGTAAAGTTTTAGCACAACCAATTACTGAGCCGGAAGTTTTAATTGCTGACAAGATTCAACCTACTGGCTCAAATTTAACACCTGATCAGGCTTTAGCCCAATTAATGGGCGGAAACAAGAGGTTTGTCGAGCAAAAAAGAGTTAATCCTCATCAAGATTTTATGAGGTTAAAAGAGGTTTCTGATGCTCAAACTCCCTTTGCCGCTATTCTCAGTTGTGCTGACTCCAGAGTAGTGCCTGAAATCGTTTTTGATCAAGGCATCGGCGATTTATTTGTGGTGAGAGTGGCCGGAAATATTGCCATGCTTGAGGGCATTGCCAGTGAGGAATATGGTGTTGGAGTTATTGGTGCATCTGTACTGATGGTTTTAGGGCATGAGGGTTGTGGGGCGGTTAAAGCGTCTCTGACGGGTGGAGAGTTACCGGGGGTGATCGAGTCTCTGGTTTATGGGATTAAACCTGCGGTGGATGCTTCTGAAGGGCAACCCGGCGATCATCTGACTAACGCTATTAAAGAAAATGTCAGAATACAGGTAGCCCGACTCAAAAATTCTGCGGTTATTGCCCATGCGATCGCCGAGGATAAATTAAAGTTAGTAGGTGCATACTATGATTTAGATAGTGGAGAGGTGAGTTTAGTAGATTAATCTCGCCCAAAAAATAAAAATAATTTTTATTAAATAAATATTAATTTCCCCCACTTCCTAACACAAATAAACCCAATAAAGTGCCACTATTCCAGACAGAATGAAGTAAGATTGATGCTAATAAATTTCGACTGCGACTATATACAAACCCAAGGATAATTCCTAACATTAATAGGGGCAAAACTTCCGATAAACTAAGATGTGCTAAAGCGAAGATTAAACCACTAATTAAAATTGCTCCCCATAGGGGTACATATTTAGTTAAAGATGATAATAAAAAGCCCCTAAACATAATTTCTTCAAAAAAGGGAGCGGCGATCGAAGCGGTAAAGAAAAAGATGCTTAAAGCTAATTTATCTTGTGCTTGTAAGGCTAAGAAAAGTAAATCATTACTCCCTCCTTGCCCTTGCCAAAATTGTTGATTAATTAAAGAGATAATTAAGACTAAAGGTAAGGCTACAAAATAACCTCCCAAGCCCCATAAATACCATTTGCTGTCACCTTTAAATTTAAACCAATCTGATGGTAAAGGGAAAAAAGATTGAATCGAATAATATAAAATTGATAGGCCTCCCACCGTCATTAAAAGATAGGTAACTAACACATATAAAGCATTACCTCTGATTGAAAAAGTGCTAGGATCAAGCCCTAAAAGTGAAAAAATAAAGCTTAAACCAAAGGGTAAAATTAACTGTTGAACGCTAAAAAAACCGATAATAAAAACAAACCAAATTGTTTCACCATTCCAAGGAGTTTCCCATAGTTTACCTTGATTAACTGCTAAAATTGAATTTTCTTTTTTTAGGAAAAATTGAACAATTAAAAATATAATTAAACCCAAACCCAAAAAACTACCAACCGCCGGAATAGCTGATAAAATTAATAGTTTAATGATCGCTTGTTGAGCTTTTGTTTGTTGCTTTTCTTCAAGATTAAGTAATGCCTGATTTTGATTAGTTACTTGATAATATTGATATAAAACTCGATCTTTAAACCAGCCTTTTAAATTAAGATTAATTTGAGTTAAATTTTCCTGATTAAGATTAGTTGAATTTTGCCAAATATTAATTAAAATTGGTGCTAAATTAGATTTTTCCGTTAAATTTTGCCAAATATTTAAAGCTCGATCAATTTTACCCTGTTGAGCCTCTAAAATACCTAATTTAAGATTAATTTCGTCTATAAATTGATTACTTTTATTGATTAATATTTCTAACTGTTTAACCTGACTAGAATTATTAAAAGAACTGTTTTTAATTGTATTTAATTGATTTTGATAATTATTAATCGTAATTAAAGTTGTTTCTTTAATTTTTTCATATTGTTTTTGAACATTTGTATAGGGATTTTCACCTAATAAAGTATTTAAACTTTTAGTTAAATTTTCCTGATTAATTTCATTATTATCAACTAATGTTTCAGTTTTTAATTGCGCACCTTGTAAAATAAAATTAGTTTGATATAATTCTAATTGACTTTGAATTTGCGGTTCGGTTAAACTACTTCCTAAAGATAGAAACATTTTAACCACTGCAAAAATAGTTAATAAAATTAAAATAAGTCTTTTTATCGTCATAATTTTAGTTATTTGTTATTCGTTATTTGTTATTTGTAATAAAAGTTTTGCTTATTATCAGGTACAATTTGACAAAGGACTAATGACCAATTACCAATGACAAAATAATTAATTACATTCCACAATAATTGGCGGTTTTTGTAACCTTCGCAACTTCAATGGGAGGGAGATTTTCTAAACTAGGATTATACCAAATAATAAACTCACTTAAACCTACTTCTGTTTTAGGATCACCCCAATCATAAGTATAGCCTAAACCCGTCCAAGGATAGACCCTCGTATAACCATTTTGGGGGTCGATCGGAGCTTGTAAATTAATAAATTGATCCCGTTGTTGTTGAAACCAATTTTGATAAGCTTGACTGGTTTGCTTTAATTTTTCGGAGTTACGAAGTTCGGCAATACTATCAGTAATTTCCGGATCTGCACTAGGCCTTAATAAATATTTTGGAGACACCCAAATTTCCACAATTTCCTGATAATTAGTATTAGGAGTTAAGCCTAATAATTGTTCCAATCTTAACTTTAAATCTCCCCCTGTTTGCTGATATTTTGTACAAAAATCTTTCAATTCTGGTACGACTGTTACCCATGCGATCACCGATTCATTATCTCTCTTTAAAATATCACCTTGTTTGAATCGGCCTTCCCCTTTCCATGTGGCAACTAAAATACGACTATTTTCCCGATCTTGAGGATTTTCCCAAACCAAATTATTATTATTAGAATTAATCGCAGTTAAATCATTAATAATTTCAGTTTGTTCATCAATACTTGCGTCATAAATTGAAGATAAATAAGCCGAAGGTAATTGATTAGTTTGAGCTTTTGCAGGTTGATGATTTAATTCATAACCTATACACAAAAAAGTAAAAAATGCGATTATAAATAATAGCATTCGATTGGTTTTTAAGAAGTTTCTCATTAACATAAATTGTATTTTTAGTTTTGATTGATTAGTTAATAATATTGTACCCTAAGTTAGAATATTTTTATCATTATCAATTAATTTATTAATTTGTCATTTGAGTAAAAAACTTAAACAACCTTTTTTTCAAAAAAGGTTATAGTCAAACATTAATATTAATTAATTTTAACCTTGACTATTTAACAATTTAATTTATTTGATAATATTTAACAAGTCGGAGATTTTTCCTAGTATCTTTTTTTCTAAAAATGACTAAAAATCTCCGACTTTTTAGTTAAACTAAAGCTTTTTCTTTTGTTTCGATCGGCGCACTTAAAGCTTCTTCTAAAGTTGCACAACCTAATCTTTTCTCTAAAATATTCATTACTTCGCGCCCAAAATCATCGGGATTTTGATTCCATGCTTGTAAACAAACTTCCCCAAAAAATGACCCCAATGGCTCAGGATTCCATAACAATTTTTTCGCTGTCCAAGGCATTAAACTCATCGGATTATAACCTTTTTCTAAAATATTATTATTAAAGGCATAATCTTCTAAATGGGTATGGGGTTGTAAACCGATAAAAAAGATGGCAGGTTCAACTTTTTCTACTCCGAAAATACGCTCTAATTCTCGATGATAAGCAACAGTTTGACGGATAGTATCAAAGGTTTCATCTATTACATTAAATGAATAATTAACTGATACTATATCATTAAAACCAGCCGCTTTTAAATCTCGACAATTTTGCAAAACTGTACGCAAATTATAGCCCATTCTCATCTTTCTAACTAATTCTTGTGAACCGCTAGTAATACCTATTTCAAAATAATTCATTCCGGTTTTTACCATCAAATCGCATAATTTTGGAGTTAAATTATCCGCCCGAATATAGGCCGCCCAATGTATATCTTTCATGCCTGATTCTATTATTTTTTCTAATAATTCGATCGCATCATTAATATATTTTTTAGCAGGAATAAATTGGGCATCGGTAAACCAAAAATTACGGATCCCACGCTCATAAAGTTGACGCATTTCTTTAACAACTTCATCCGCCTCATTTATTCTCACCTGTTTCCCTTCAACTACGGTATAAACACAATAACAGCAGTTATGAGGACAACCGCGCTTAGTTTGTACTCCGATATAAAAATCACTTTCTGCAAAATAATAATTAAATTCCGGCCAAATACTCTCTATATAATCATAATTACAGGTACTCTTTTCGATAGCAGTGGGTTGTTCATGGATAAGACCCTCTCTGGGGTTACTTTCCCCCACCACATAACACCTTTCATCCCTAAAATCTTGATTTTTTAACAGTTTTTCTAATAACAATTCACCCTCACCCACTGACACAATCGTACCTTGGGGTAATTGGGTTTTTAACTGTTCATAAAAAACACTCACAGCCCCGCCCCCAACTATTACACGGGCATTTTGATTATACTTTCTAGCCCTAGCTAAACCCCGTTTAATTAAACCTTCATTACGCCATAATTCACTGTAATAACTAATAAATACCTTTAAGCCTCCTAACGCTCCCCTGAATTTAATCAGAGGATTATTAGCATAATAAAACTCAAAAGCATTTTGTAAAGGGTTGCCCCCCCTACCACCGACAGGAGCATAAATCTGAATATCTCGCCAAGAAAAGACTAATAAAGTCGGTTTAAACTCATCAATACACTGATCTAAAGCTTTTGAATAGTCAAGGGGTGGCACTGTGCCAAGATCAAAAATTTTCTGTTCAATGTCTGGAAAGCATTTGTGAACATGATCGGATAAATAGACAACCCCGATGGGAAAAATGGGGTTACAGGGAAGCCTTACATATAAAATGCGTTGAGTCATTGTCAATGATGAATGATTAATTATTTTTTTAAGATTTCGTTAAAAAAGTTTATATATCTTAACTTTAGCGATATTTCAATTTTTAAGCAACAATTTTAATACTTGACAGGTGACATTAAAAATTTAACAGTAAAAAAAATTAAAAAGGTTAGTTTTGATTTAATTTATTCAGAGCATAAAGCGCCGCTTGTCTAACTTGTTCATGATTATCTTTAGTTAAAAAGTTTAAAGCCGCTCTACTTTTAGGAGTATCAAAATTACCTAAAGCTTCTGCTAAACGCTGTCTTAATAGCCAATCTTCAGAGGATGCAAAATTTAAAATGTCATCTAAGGCTTCCACTGCTTTAATCTCCCCTAAAGAGGCGATGGCCGCTTGTTGTAACACCACTTCATCACTTTTTAAAGCATTTAATAACACATCTTTGGCACGGGGATCCTTTAAATTCCCTAAAGAGACGGCCGCACTAAACCTCACCAACCACTCAGTATCCTCATAAAAAGCCCTGACTAAAGTATCAAAAGCCCGTGGATCTTCCAAATAACCCAAAGCACCTGCCGCATCAGCCCTGATGCCATAGTCAGGATCCGTTTCTAATAGTTTAATTAAAATGGGATAACATTCCTCTGTCACCTTAATGCCCAAAGCAAAAACCGCCATTGAGCGTACGGGGAGCATTTCATCATATAAAACTTTTTTAATTAAAGGCACGGCTTCTTCAGGGGAATAAGCTCTTAAGCCTACCAATCCTAAAAGACGATCTTTGGAGTTAGGGCTATTTAATTTTTCTGAAATTTCAGCGAGAGTAAGTTGACTCATAAAATAACTTTGTAATTTTAAAATAAATTTATTTAATTTTAATTTAACGAAATTACAAAATTATTGCTACGATCGAGCCATAATCCCCCATTTAAAACCATTCTGACAACTGATTAATCCTTATTTTTGAGAAAAAGGTTCTAAGGCCGCTTTAGGATAAGCGATTCTTTGATGATTAAATTGTTGCCATACTTTAACAAATACATCAGCAATAATCGGTAATTCCTCCCATTTTAAACCACTATCTACTAATTGCCCATCTTGCCAACGGGTTTTAAAGATTTTTTTAAGAGTCTTTAAGGCTTGATCAGTGGTCACATCTTTTAAGGAACGCAGGGCGGCCTCACTACCATCGGCTAACATTAAGATTCCCGCCTCTCTGGATTGGGGAATCGGCCCATCATAGCGAAAATCCCCTTCATAGACTGATTTATGCCCTTGATTTTCTTGTTCTTTGGCTTGAAAATAAAAATAAGATATTAATAAAGTACCTTGATGTTCGGGAATAAAGTCTCGGATCGCTTTAGGTAGTCCGTATTTTTTGGCCATAACTAGGCCTTGGGAAACGTGCTTTTTGATGATTTGCGCACTGATCCAAGGATCGCAGATCTGATCATGCTTATTCGGCCCCCCCATTTGATTTTCAATAAAGCCAAGGGGATCGTGCATTTTGCCAATATCATGGTATAAAGTCCCCGCTCTGACTAATTCTACGTTACAGTGTAATTCACGCGCGGCGGCCTCGGCGAGGGAAGCCACAAATAAAGTATGTTGAAAAGTGCCGGGAGTTTCAGTAGCCAAGCGTTTTAATAAGGGGCGATTGGGGTTACATAATTCTGCTAATCTGATGGGGGTAATTAAATCAAATAATTTTTCTAAATAGGGTGAAATTCCTAAAGCAAGAATACACCACGCTACGCCCGATAAGCCATAAAGTCCTGATTCTAATAAAACCACAGTCCAAATACTTTTGATGGCCGCACTGGGGATCAGATTTAAAATTAAAAATGTTCCCCCCTGTGCCAAACCCACTCCCATGCCTAAAAAGGCTAATTCTTCTCTTGATCTTAGATTAGATGCGATCGCACCGGCCACCATGCCTCCGATCGCACCGGCCATTAAATAATCCCAAGCCACTCCCCCTGTTGTCCAAGCCACAAAGGTAGTAGAAAGGCTAACATGGGTGATAGCGACAACGGGATTATAAAAACTACTGACTAAAAAACCGATTACCGGAAGGGGGCTATAGGGAATATTGGCGATCGCCGTTAAGGGGGGGGCTAAACTCAATAAAAAAAGTAAAACATAATCACGCATTCGCAAACTACGGTGAGTTTTATGAAGAATGAAAGCAAATAGCCCCACCGTAGAGCTAACAAATAATCCAGTAATAATTAAACCTTGCCAATGAACAGTACGGCGACTCAAATTAAAACCATCTAAAAGCACAAATTGAGACTGATTAATCACATCACCTTTTTTAACAATAATATCACCTTGTTTAATTTTAACGATGACCGTTTCCACTTCTTCAACTGCCTTTTGCGCTCTGGCTTTAGTTTCTTCAGTATTTTCAATTAAATTAGGTTGTAAAGTAGCTAATAAAATTTTTTTTAAAATAGAAGTAGTGGGATTTTTAACACGCCAATGAAGTTGAAGATCGATAGTTTCTTCCAGTTGACTTTTAGGCAAACCTTCGGGAATACCTTGAGTTAAAATCATTTGAGTAATCTCAAAAATTTGGCTTTGAATTTCTTGATAAGCTTGATGATTGAGAGTTAATAATAATTCTTTTTCTTCTAAAGTTAAATCAATACGCATATTTTCCGCCAAATGATGCCATCCTTCTTGATAGCGTTGTCTAATCAATCTAATCTCATTAAAAAAGTCGGAAAATTCTAAGGGAGAAGTTTTATTTTGATAACTTTTAAGCTCAAAAAATGCCTGAATTAATTGATGATTACTATTAGTTAAAAGGGGGGCTGACTGTCTAATTAAATTATCTAAATAAAGCCAATCTTTTTCACTACAGGATCTTAAATAATCTTGAGTCTTTAAACTTAAAATATCTAAGGTAACAAAAGGTAAAAAACCGATTGCCTGACGAGTTAAATTAATTTGATCAATCGCATTTTTTAAATTATTATGAATTTGTTGATTGATGATCGGATCAACTTTTAAAACAGGTATTACTCCCGTTTTAGCTTGTTTACGCTTTTCTTCCGTAGTTTGTAAATCTTCAAAAAATCCATCGGTTGGAGCAATAATTGTTTCCGTAGCAATAGTATTAACTGCTAATTTTGGTTGATTATAAAAACGATAACCAACAATACTGGTAAAACTAACAATTGTCGTAATAAAAATAACAGGCGAATGGGTTTTTTTGATATGATAAGCAAGATTAGGTTTTTTGTTTGATTCAATATCCGAATATGGCAAAGGATGATGTTGATCTTGATCTTTTTGCGCTAATAATGAAAAATTAATTTGTTTTAATTTTTCGAGAATTAATTGTAATTTATCCATTTCTTATTGATTATTTTTCAAGGGAAAAGTAAAAACAAAATTGATAAGTGACAATTGACAATGAGTTTTTTTGATTGTAAAATGTCAACTTATAAAATCGTTAACGAGATTGAATAATCTGAGGTAAAGCAACAGCAACTGAGGGATTAAAATTATTAATTAATTGGGGATCATAAACACCAGCCCAGAGTAAAAATAATTGTCGACTAAGTTTGTCACAAGTGAGATAAATAGGTTGTTGTTTAATGATCATTCTCCATTTTAAAGGTAAACCGTACCAACCCTGATTAAGTCCGCCTAAACTAGCAGTTAAGCTAGTGGTAATTAAAGGATCAATACTACTTTGTTTAGCTCTAGCTAGACTAATTTCTATATTATCTATTGTATCGCTAAAATAATAAATTGCCATCGCTAAAGGATTATTTTCACTTTGGGGGTATTGTTGCAGAATTTTAATAATTTTAGTTGAAGTTTGAGCCTTTTTTTTCTGTTGATTAATCACTCTTAATTTATCATTCAAAGGTGTTTGAATATGACTAATTTTTTCTAATAATTGCTCTAAAAAAAACTGACTTTTAACTTTTTCCGTGATAATTAAATTGATCGCTTCAGCATAAATAATTAAATCAAGTTTTATACTTTCAAATTTATCATCTTTCGGAAATATTTTATTTAATTGCTCTTGCCACAAAGTTAAATTTTCTTGATAATAAAGGTTAAGCCCTAGACTAGCCAAAGCTAATTTTGGACTATGATTTAATTGTTCAAAATTATTAATTTTATCTTCTATTTTTTTAGTTAAACAGCAACCATAATTAATAATTAAATCTTCAATAATTTGCCATTGTAATTGACTCCATGAAGCTAAATGAATTTTATGAGATTGATCACCTTGAAAAATGTTAGGTGAATAGATTAATTGTTCCCCAATTAAACAACCCATTAATGAGCCTTGAATGCGATCTAAAAATGTTTTTTTCATCTTATGATTGATTAAATTTATTTAATAATTTAATAAATTAGCCTAATTTTCATTTGACCTCAATTTTTCAAAAATGCTATTATTTTTAATAGGGTGTTTTAATTCTTGTAATGAAAATATTAAAAATTACTCTGATCTAATCTAATTTTTTTAGAAGAATAATGCCTATTTAGCTAAGGGTATTTTAACATAAAATATCATGTCATTATATCTCTAAATTTCGCACAAAATAAAAGTGATCGCTTTTAATATTGCCCCTTTTAATTCTACCTAAATAACCAGTTAAAGGAGAGGAAAGTTCAATTAAAATTTCCGATAATTGTTCTCTAGTTAAAGGAGAATTATGATTATTAACTTTATAAGCACCTTCTAACTGATCAAGATTAGTTTCTTTTAATGTTTTGACTAAATTAATAATCTTTGATCTAATGTTAATTTGATTTAAAAGCTCATCAATATATTGATTAATTTTATTATCAGATTCTTCCCCAAAAGGCTCTTTTTCTAAAATATTTTTTAATTCAAATAGATTAATTAAGCCCGGAAAATTGGCTTTAATTTCTACTAATTTTTCTAAAATTTCGGGTGTAATTAAATTCATTTTGTTACCTATAGCAGTTAAATTTGCATCTTTTGTAAATTCACCAGAAGCGAATATTAATTTAAGACAATTATTAAAATTTTCTGATTGTAAATATTTATTTCCTAATTTTATTAATTGAAAAGCCGCACCATCTTTATTATCAGATATTTTAGTAGATTTACTTGCTTTACATTCTCCCACAATCGGGTAAGGAAAATCAGCATAAACATCTAAACCTCCTGCTCCTCCGGTTTTTTCTGGATTTAAACTATCTTTTAAATTAGGATCATTACTATTATTTTGAAACCCCAAAAATTGTAAAGCTTTTCTCACAATTTTCTCAAATTTATCACCATCGCTAGAATTACCTAAACTAGAAATAGTTTTAAGCCAATCATTTTCTGGTTTTTTACTCTCAAATAAATCAAGATTTGACCAATTAAAAAAAGTTTGTAAATCTGTTAATAATAAATTTTCTTTTTGTTGATTTAAACTAACATTATATAATTCATTATATAAATATTCAAGGTTAGAATGTTTAACAGGGGTTTGATTTTCTAATTCTTGACAACGTAGCTCAAAAATTTCATCTTCTAAAATAGGTTTATCTTCACAAGCATTAATAGGATGAGGTAAAACTAAAAATTGTTTATTATTTTCTAAATTTTGAGGAATTTGTAACCTTTCAGATAATTGATAAACTCTTAAATAAGCTACAAATAAATAGGGGCGATCTTGTAAAATTTCCTTAAATAATTCCGGTTTCCAAATAGTTGAATTTGCTAAACTTTCTAAAGATTCAGACTCATCAAACATTTGACATTTTTCACATTTTGCCCATGCTTTAATCATGCCATTTTTTAAATCTAATGATTCTCTTTCGAGATTAGCAATAGGTGAAAAATAAGCAGAATAATGTTTTTGAGGATTTAATTTTAAGCTTAAATTAAGATCAGGATAAAGAGCAAAAGATTGACCAACTCTTAAAGTAAGACGGGGTAAAATTGCAATACTTCTACCTTGTATTAAAGCACTTAAATCTGCAATCGGCAATCTTAAAGCTGTATCTAATTTTTGATGATTCATAGTTTAATAATTATCATTTTTACTAAAATTTTGGAGGTAAATTTGCTTGTTTACAAAGAGCATTGGCCGTAATGCGATCAAAAGTTCGATGTCTCTTAATAGGAATTGTTTTAATTTGATTAGTATAAATAGAATGATTACCACCTTCTCTTAATAGATAAAATCCATTTTGTTCTAAATATTTAATCAAATCTGAGCGTTTAACTGACACGATTAAACCTCCACAGGTATTTGTTCTAATAAAGAATTTCCTAATGGAATTTCTTTATTTTGTTGACGATAAGCAAGTATCATTTCCATGGTGGCATCTTTTAACATTTCTCTGCATTCTTCGATGGTTTCACCTTCTGTAATGACTTCTTGCCATTCAATTAATTGTCCCATATAACCACTATCGGTTTTAATATATTGTGCGGTATAATTGATTAACATAAGCTATTTTTTAATCATTAATAGTTTAAGATTTTGCTTAAAATTTAATTATATCAATTTTGGAAAGCTAAAGCGACTAACTTAAGAATAATTAATCTAAAAAGCATAATCCCTTTAGCAGATTTTTGAATTTAGTAATAAAATTAATTCTATTACTAAATTATTAACTATTGATCAATTCCCGAAAAATCCGAAAAGAAATCATCAGTTTCATTGCCATTATTATTAATAATTTCCTCTTGATTTTCCGATTCATCTTCAACTAAATTAGTAGGAATTTCATGGGAAGGATCACTTAAAATTTCTTTGAGTAAAGCGTTATATTCTCCTAAGAAATATTGTTGACCTTTTGTATTGACAAATTCTTGAAATTCTTGCTCTGTAAAATCATAATCAACACCTTGTTTTTTATGAACTCTTAAGAGGGCTAATAAGGGTTTAAATTCTTCTTTTTTGAGGGGTACATATTCGCCACCTTTATTTTTAATTAAAGGTGTAATACACTTGTCTTCTATAGCTTTTCCCCATTTTCGATCTTCAGAACGAACTAAACAACCACGAGTTAAATTAAATTTTTCATAATCATTTAAACGATTTAATCCAGCCGCTAAAGAATTACCATTTAATTGCTGTAAAACAGCGACACCGATCACCACTTGATGATTATTTTCTTTACCAATAATCTTAAAGTTTAAATAATTATCCTTCTTATTTTTTGGGATAACTCGATCAGTAACTTTCTCAATCTTTACCCTTTCAATAGTTTTACCAATTAAACCTTTTAAACTAAATAAAAGAGCATCAGCAATGAGATTATTATTATCTAGTTCACTGTCATCTATTTCTCCTTCCATTTCATTCAAAAAATAAGGTTCAATCTTTGATTCTATGGGCTGAACACCATTGCCATTGGGAGGATGACAATTTTCTTTACACCATTTTAAAAACATTCTTACAGAAAGTCTGGCTTGATCTAATTTCTTAAGTTGATCTTCTGTAAATTCAAAAGGATAAGTAGGTGAGGGTGGAATAAGTTGATATTTTTGATAATAAGAATTTAACCACCAGCTTACAAAATCAATAATTGATTCTTGATTCATATAATTTAATTTTAGTGGTTTTTCTGGCAGTTCAGTATTAATTTTTTGCTGATCTGCTTTTGGTATTTCTCTAATTTTATTTCTCCATGTATCAGGCATCATAACACTTAAAATAACTCCTTTTTTTAAGTTTTCAAAAAGAGTTTTGATTAATCCTGCAATGATCACACTAATATGTAAACCAGTATCAGTATTAATACTTTCAACTGTATCTAATTCATCAAAACAAATAACTAATTCTTTGTATTGACCAATAATCTTTAAAATTTCAATTACAGCATCAAAAGATTTATTTTGAGAAGGTAAATCAAGTATCTTATAAAATTTTTCCGCAAGTTCCTGACCTCCTAACCATTTAATCGCTGACGATTGATACATTTTATTAGGAGAAAGAGTCCAAAAAATTGCCTGTACAATGTCTGGATCTTCCACTTCATGACTATGACAATAACGCTTAACTAAGTCTTTCAAAATTCGGTTAACTTTATCTTGATCTGGATCTTTTGCTAAAAGATTTAAAAGTTGTTGAGGATTTCTTAAATTTTTCAGTTGTGGATGACAATTTTTTGCCATTAATGCCGCAATCTCTTGCCATTGCATCACGCCAAAACTACCAATTTTTCCTAAACTATTGCTTAATTTTTGTTGAAACTGCTCTTTAATCGGACGGTTGACATCATGCTCATTCACATAGACAAATAAGCCTTTACCATCTTTTTGCAGTTGATGGCGGATCCGCCCAATCACATGGGTTTTTCCTGTGCCATCTTGTGCTGTGATCAAGAGCGAGGTAGTGGTATATAAACCGTTATGAATATTTTGCAATGCCTTAAATACCAAGTCGGAAGCATGGGCATTAATGGCGGGAAAATCAACAAAACCATCGCCCCACACATCATTAACATTCATAAAAGGAGGCTTGGCAAAAGGATTCTGCTCTTTTAGGGTTTTATTGATTTGATCAAGGGGAGAAACTTGTGCTGTGTTCATAATCTTAATAAAAATGAAAAGTTAACTAACAGAAAATAAAATTTGAGAAATGGAGAATAAGCTATAAAAGTTGAATATAATAGCGAATTTCACCCATAAAGTTTTGGACAGAATCTTCAATTTTATCTTGGGAAATATCGCTCATTTCACCCCCAATCAATTGAATTAAATCATTACCTTGCATTTCAAAAAGCCAATCTCGAAATTGAGAGCGTGATAAGCACTCACCTAACTCTCGGCGTACTTGATAAATAGGCACTAAATCATCCATATTATAATCTCGGTTAAGACGATTATAAATATCTAAAATAACTTTTTCAAACTCTTGATATGTTTCGATTTTAGCTACTTCAGATTGAGTAGTTTTTACTTGATTTCTTGGTTGTAAATTAGCTGATCTGATCCATTTTAATAAAGCATTAGCAACCCTTGATCCCACCTGTTGACCAGTAAATATAAATTCAGGATTTGTTAAGCCTTTCCTTAATTTTTCTAACCCAATTTCTGTTAATAAAATAGTTTGATTTCTGCCCTGTTTTTCTAACGTAATAGCGTTAATTTCTGCTAATTGTTGATAAATTTTCTGGTAATCTTGATTACGCTCATTGGTACGAGTTAAAACTTTATTTAACTCACTCTGTTTAACCGCAAAATTAACGCCACCTAAATTCCATAAAAATAATAATAAACGAGTTTGATTCTCAAAATCCGTACCTTTTAAGCCTTTAACTATCGTTTTCTGTGTCATATTCTCAAAATTGCAATAAAGTTATATCTTATTATTATCTCAGATCAGAGTATTAATGACAAAAAAATTTTGTTAATGTTAAATTTTTTTACACATAAATAAAAGTCGGAGATGTCACAGATCCCCGACTTTTATTTGTTTTGCCTTTTGATAATTATGTTTAGCAAAACTTAAAATTTATTCTTTAATTTTTGGTTTATAAGTGGAAGCAACTTGTAATTCTTTTAATTGTTTTGCGTCTACAGTTGCGGGGGCATCTGTTAATAAACAACTAGCTTGTTGTGTCTTCGGAAAGGCAATTACATCACGGATTGAATCTTCTTTTGCTAATAACATAACTAGCCGATCTAAGCCGTAGGCAATACCGCCATGAGGAGGAGTTCCGTATTCAAATGCTTCTAATAAAAAGCCGAATTTATTGTTAGCTTCTTCTTGGGATAAACCGATAGTTTCAAATACTTTTTCTTGAATATCTTTTTGATAAATTCTTAAGCTTCCTCCCCCAATTTCAATACCATTAAATACTAAGTCATAAGCTAAAGCCCTAGCGGTTTTTAAATCATTAATATCCTCTGGTTTAGGTGCGGTGAAAGGATGATGTAAGGCTTCTAAGCGTTTTTCATCTTCGTTCCATTCAAACATTGGGAAATCCGTAATCCACACTAAATTGATTTTATTTTCATCAATTAAGCCTAGTCTATTTCCTATTACTTGACGTAAGCGATCTAATGATTTATTAACGGTGGCAGTATCCCCCGCACCAAATAATAATAAATCCCCTGCTTTAGCGTTAGTTCTTGTTAATAATTCTAACTTTTGTTCTTCTGTTAAATTATCTTTGATCGCGCCAATGGTGTCAATTTGATGATCTTCCCTAACTCGAATATAAGCCAACCCTTTACCGCCCACATCCGTAACTTCTTTAAATAAGTCTCCACCCGGTTTAATCTGTACATTAGAGATAAATTCGTTACCGTTAGGAATGGGTAAAACTTTCACTTGACCGCCACTTTTAACCGCTCCAGAAAATACTTTAAAACCTGAATCTTTCATCAGATCAGAAACATCTACTAATTCTAAACCAAAGCGCAAATCTGGCCGATCTGTGCCATATTTTGCCATTGATTCTTGATAGGTTAAACGGGGAAAGGGAGATGATAAATCTATATTTTTAACGGTCTTAAAAATATAACTAACTAATCTTTCATTAAGGTCAATAATTTGATCCATCGTCATAAAACTCATTTCCAGATCTAACTGGGTAAATTCTGGTTGACGATCAGCGCGTAAGTCTTCATCACGGAAACAACGAGCTATTTGATAATAGCGATCGAATCCTGAAACCATCAATAATTGTTTAAAAAGTTGGGGCGATTGGGGTAAAGCGTACCATTCTCCGAGGTTAACTCTTGAGGGTACTAAATAATCCCTCGCACCCTCTGGGGTAGAGCGTGTTAAAATTGGGGTTTCTACTTCAATAAAGTTTTCTTGATCTTCTAAGAAACGGCGCATTGACTTAACAACTTGATAGCGTAGTTGTAAGTTTTGATTCATCTTTTCCCTTCTTAAATCTAAATAACGGTATTTTAACCGTAAATCCTCTCTAACATTCCCTTCTAAATCCGCATTAGACACCGCAAAAGGCAGTTGTTTTTCTACTTTATTTAAAATATTAATTTGATCAGCATAAATTTCAATTTCTCCCGTAGCTAATTTGGGGTTTAATGATTCTTCAGGACGTTGATTAATTTTACCTGTAACTTGAATTACATACTCATTTCTGAGGCTATTGGCATCTTGATAGGAGTTTGGTGTGCGTTGAGGATCGCTTACTATTTGCACAATACCAGTGCGATCGCGCAAATCAATAAAAATAACGCCGCCATGATCCCGACGACGATCCACCCAACCGCAAAGGGTAACAGTTTCGCCTATTTGATTAGATCCCAATTGACCACAGTAATTAGTACGCATAATTGATAATTCTTGATAAAAATTAAATATACAATAAATAATATTTTGTTTAGTTACTTGAACTTGTTGAAAATCTAGTAAAAAAAACTAGCAAAATGTAATCTTACATCTCTCTTTAACTTTTAGCAATATGTTATCAATTGACAATTGACAATGGATAATTGACAATTGTTGAATGATCTAATCTCTGGGTTGCACACAGGAGGAAATAATTTTGAGTTGGTTATATGATGCGATTAGCTGTCCGGGTCTATTTTACGGGACTTCGGCACAAGATGGTTTTTTGATTCGATTGCGGGTCCCAGGGGGTGTGATTAATCCTTTACAAGCAAGAGCCATCGCCTCTTTAATGGCATATACTGAGCAAAATCAAATTCAAGTTACAAATCGCGCTAATTTACAGCTTAGAGGCGTTAAAATTGCCCCATCTTTACCAATTTATCAAGATTTACAAAAATTAGATTTAGCTAGTCAAAAATCGGAATTAGATCATTTGCGTAATGTGATGACTAGCCCCACTTTTGCTATTGATCCACAGGAATTAATTAATAGTTATTCCCTCGTTAAATCTATTATTAATTACATCGAAAATCACCCCCAAATACATCAACTTTCTGCTAAGTTTAGTGTGGGCATTGATGGGGCTGGCCAAGTGGGTATTGGTACTCGATCTCCCCTCACTTTTGAACATCGTTATAATGATCTTCAATTTTCAGCAATTAAACAAGAGGGAGAAATTTATTTACATTTAGCTTTAGGGGGAAATAAACAGTTATTTGATACGAAAATTCTAATAAAACCGGAAAATTTAATCCCCTGTTTTGAGGTTTTAACTAATCTTTATCTTGATTATATTATTAATAATCATAGTGCAAAAAAACCACGTTTAAGAAATCTTTTAGAAGATAAAGGTTTAACTTTTGTGATTGATCAAATTACAAAATCATTAACTTTTCCATATCAATTAAAAAAAGTTTCTTTAGCAGCGACTTTACCCTATAGTTATTTAGGGATTCATCAGCAAAAACAAGAAAATTTATCTTATCTTGGCTTAAGTTTATCTTTAGGTCAAATCACATTAAAACAATGGCAAGGATTATTAAAAATATTAGAAAATTTTGACCTTCAAGAAATTCGTTTAACCCCTTGGCAATCAATTTTATTACCTAATGTTCCTAATTTTAAACTTAATCAAATTATTAATGAATTAGAAAATTTAGATTTATCAATTGATCCAGATAATCCCCAAAGCTCGATCGTAGCCTGTGCAGGGCGATCTGGCTGTGGCCGTGCCATAACTAACACCCAAGATCATGGCCGAATTTTAATCAATTATTTCCAACAACATTTACAGCCCAAAAAGCCGATCAATCTTCATTTAACAGCCTGTCCAAAATCTTGCGCCCAGCCAAGTCCAGCCCAAATTACCCTTTTAGGTACAATGATTGAAGATCAAGGCCAATTAGTGGAAGGTTATCAAATTTATGTTAGGGATCAAGAAAATTGCACTCAAACTCAGATCGGGGAATTACCTTTTGATCAAATTCCTGAGATGATTGTAAAGTTAATTAATTAATTTTTGTAATTTTTGATCAAAAATTTTAACAAAAATTAAGTAAGATGTCGGTATCGGATTTCCCCATTTTTACGGTAAAATTTAAGCATAATTTATTGAAAACAAACAATTGAGATTTAGAATTTTAAGCTATGAATGAACAATCTATAGTAGAAAATGATGAAATTCGTTCCTTTCAAGGGGACAGAATTGCAAATTTAGAGGATCTAATCGAAACTTTGCGTATTGCTGAGGAAATTGCACTCAAAGGCTATTTAATTACCAGTTCAGAATTGGCGGATCTGATGGATATAAATGCCAGTGCTGTCACCAGTAGAGGTGATCATTGGTCTTGGCGTAACTGGGTAGTTTCAAGAGTTCGCAGAGAAGGTAATCAAATTTTATGGCAATTAGAAAAGGCCGAGTCTTAGATTAATGATTCAACAATTGACAATTGACAATTGTTGAAAGGTAATTGTCAACTGTTTACTGTCAATTGTCAACTGATAAAAGTGCTTTTGTTTCTGATTCTCCGGCTTTTTGTAATTGTTTTTTGATCTGATTTGTTAATACTAAAATTACAAAAGTTTGGGTGATCATACTAAAGAAAATTACTTCGGAAAGACAATATTTAGTTGCTACAATTGGTAATGGAGTGAATAACCATAACCAATGGTTTTGGGGATTAATATTTAAAATTCCTAAAATTAGATAGGGTAAAATCATCATTGTAATAATAGTAAAACCGGCCAAAATAGTTCTTTTTGCTGTTTTTTGATAGAGAATAAATTGAGTAATTGTTGCATATAATACAGCAATAATTGCGTTAAGTATTATCCCCCAAAATAGGCCTAATTTATCTTGATCATTAATTGGAGATGAGTTAATTTTTAATAAGAAAATCATCGCTAAAAAATAAGTAATTGTGATGGTAATATTCAGGGCGATCGCTAATATGGAGGGGCTTTTTTCTCCGAAAATTAATTCTTGAAGTAAACTAGATTTTCTGATATTTTGATGGCGAAATCTTACCCAATCTTGTAATTGTTGGCGGTGGGGGCTTAAAGCGGCTGTTAAAATTAAAAACAAAATTAAGTTTAAAAAGAGTGCTAAAGTAATATTTTCATAGAAAGAAGAATGATTAGTTTCTAAACTAAAACCTAAATTGATAATGATAAAACAAATGGTGATTAAATAACTTTGTTTTTTTGTAATTAATGTGCCTAAAGGATTATGAAAACGCCGTTTAATTCCTTGAGTTAACCAATAAGTCCAGAGGGAATAATTAATAATTATAAATCCAAAACTAGACCAAATAGTTTGCCAGAAATGTTGTTTATAAAATTGTAAATTTTGTAATTTATTTAAACTTAAATAGTTGACTGTATCGGGATTAATTTTAGTGGCATCTACTAAAAATGTTAAAAAGATTGTAGGATTAAAAATCATTAACCAATCAATAGCATTTCCCACAATTATACTATTATAACTATTAACTAAAATGGTAGTAGTCATTGAAAGAAATAATAAAACAATTCCACTTCCTAAAAAAGCTTGAAAACCGATTAAATTTGAACTAACTAAACTATAAGTTAAAGCGGTATGATAAAAGAAAGCACAACTAAATATTATTACTAAATAAAAAACTAAGATTAAATGTATAGGAATATGGGCAAAGATAGCGGCACACAAATGAAAAGGAATTGCTAAGAAACAGGTATAATAAATGATACTTGGCACACCTAAAATTTTACCAAGAAAAATAGTTTTGACCGATTGAGGGCTAAGACGAATAAAGTTTAATGTGCCTTTATTTTCTTCTTTTGATAAGTCAGCAATTAACGTATATGTACCGCCAACTAATAACACAAATATTCCCACTATACTTAAGGTAATAAATAGATCTAACCACCATAATTGATGGAAAAGATGTACAATATTTCCTAATTGATCTCTGACACAATAATTGTTAGGATTGCCATAATTTCCATAGTAATAATCTGGATAGGTATTTGTGGGAGGAATACCGACACAATAACGATGAAAATTATCGTAAGGTTGGGGTAATTTACCCTGCATCAAGATATAAATTAAAAACTGTCCAATGATCGAAATAAAAGAGGCCAGAATTAAATTATTTTTGTTAATTCTTCCTTTAATTTCTCTAAATAATTGGGGATTCCAATTTGCAATTTGATTAATAATTTTTTCTTTCATAGTCTTTATTGCTTAGTGGTTATTGGTTATTACTTTTTACTTTTTACTTTTTACTGATTGCTTATTATTGACTAGCTAAAATTGATTTTGTTTCCGATTCCCCTGCAATTTTTAGTTTTTTAATTAAAGAGGAAGTTAACCAACTTAAAATTCCAATTTGAATAAAAAAACCTGCGATAAATGTAGGTATTCCTCCTTTTATAAAGGCACAAATTGGAACAGGAGATAAAGTCCAAATTAAGGTAAAATCTGGTATTTTTAGGGTAAAAGCAATACTTAATGATACGGGTAAAATGATCACAATTCCCAAAATAATTGCGGCGAAAATTTCTCTTTTATTGGTTTTCATAAGTAGGCAATGTTGAATAATTATAGCATAAATTAAACCTATATTTATGGTTAAAATTAATGCTAATATTATTTCAGTAATTGTAAATTCATCCAGATTAAATCCTTGTTCTTTTGGTATTAAGAAAACCCAACTACTCCACAGGATAAAAGTAACTAACCCATTAACAGCGATCGCTAGAAAAGAGGGGCTTTTTTCTCCTATTAATAAGTCTTGCCAAAGGGGTTGATTTTCATTCATTTTATGACGGTATCTAGCCCAGTCTAATAAATTTTGACGGTGGGGCGTAATTGAGGAGATTAAGATTAAATAACAAATAGGAATTAAAGTAAAGATAAAAGCAAATCCTAATGCAAAATGATCTATTTTAATTCCTCCTTGATAAGTGGGAATAAGAAAGCCTAATAACCAAATTTGAAAAGAATTGATTAAACCATAACCTTGAATTTTGCTTAGGGGTGTATTGTTAGGATTATTAAAGTTTCTATTAACAGCTTCCCAAAACCAATAGGTAAGAGTTAAAATTGAAATTATTAACCATAAATAAGCTAAAAAGGGAATGCTTCCTAATGGTAATAAAAACCATGTAAACCAAGTTAAATCAGGTTGATAATAATGATAATAGTCGGGATATAATTCCGGGTGATATAATTGATGACTAAAATCAATTAATTGGGTGTATGGAATCCCCAATAAAAAAGGGATCAAACAACCAAAACCTGTAATAGTATTACTAGAAACAAAAGAGTTATTTTTTGAGGTAATTAAAAGGGTATAAAATACTGAGAAAATCGCAAATAATAAACCTCCTGCGATCCATAAACTATACATTCCCAATAGCCAAAAAATGGAAATTTGCGAGTTAATTCCGGCGATAAAATGGAGAGGAATACTTAAGAGAATACCAAGATAAATTAAACTGGGAACGCCTAAGATTTTACCTAATAAAATTCGATAACTTGATTGGGGAGTTAAGCGAATAAAATTTAAAGTTCCTCGGCTTTGTTCTTTGCTTAAATCTGATGTAATTTGATAAACTCCGCCTAAATAAGCAATAAAAGGAATTAAATAATTGAAGCTTTTAAAGAGAGATTGCCATTCAATATTCCAGACTGATTTCTGACAAATATTATTAACTGGATCGTATTGAATACAGTTATTTTCAGAAAATGTTGAAAACATTAATACTTGTATAATTAAGGTAATCGTTAAGCTTAAAATAAGATTGCGATTTTTAAAATTACCTTTTAACTCTCGGAATAATTGAGGGTTAAAATCGCCAATTTGATCTAATATTTTTGTAAACATAATATTGGTTATTTGTTATTGTTTATTCGTTATTAGTTATTAGTTATTTTAAAGTGATACAGGCATCTTGCCTGTTAAAAAATATTATTATTACAGATGAGATGCCTATTAAAAAACATTATTGTTACAGGCAAGATGCCTGTACTCCTAATAACTGATTACTGATTACTGATTACTGTTAACTGACTTGTTGATGCCCCATTTTTAAGAAAATTGTTTCTAAATCTTCTGTTTTACAATGAAATTCTGTAATAGGAATATCTTGATTAATTAATTGTTTTAATAAGACAGAAATATCTTCAGAAGTACCTGAAAAATTAACTTTTAAAGTATTATCTTTGTTTAAATTTTCCCAACCTTGAACAGAAGAATTATTTTTTAATTCACTTTCTAAAGCGTCCATTTTGCCAAGGGTAGAAATGATAATTTGTTGATGAGATAAACGCTTATATAAATCATCAAGTGAACAACTTTCTACTAAATACCCTAATTCCATAATACCCACCGAGGTGCAAAGTTCTGCCAAATCTGATAAAACATGAGAAGAAATTAAAATTGTCATGCCCACTTCTTGCAAAACTTTAATAATTTCTCTAAAGTGCATTCTAGCGCGAGGATCTAAACCGGAAACAGGCTCATCTAATAATAATAATACAGGTTCATGGATAATCGTTCTAGCCAAGCTTAAACGCTGTTTCATGCCCCTTGATAAAGTGGAAATTAAACTATTTCTTTTGCTAGTAAGATCAACTAATTCTAACACTTCATTGAGTCTTAAACGTCTTTTAGGCTGTTTTAAATAATAAAGCCTCGCAAAATAATCCAAATAATCCCACACGGTTAAATCATCATAAAGGGGAAAATCATCTGGTAAATAACCTAAACTTTGCTTTAAACGGGGATTACTGTCATCCCTTAATAATCGTTGCCCATTGATATAGATTTCCCCTGTGGTGGGTTCTTCCGCCGCCGCTAACATTCGGATCAAGGTGGTTTTCCCCGCACCGTTAGGCCCGATCAAGCCATATACTTCACCCCGATCGACCTGTAATTCTAAATCATTAACGGCAATTTGTCGTTCAAATTGCTTAGTTAAACCATAAGTTGCGATCGCAAAACGCTCTTTATGTTGATCTTCCATCAGATTAACCATAATTAATAACCATCAAAAGCTATATTTTTTAACTAAAATCTATCTACAATTAGCTTAACCTGTTCTACGGAAAAATGATAAAATTTAATATAATTAAAAACTCGGTAAAAATACTATATAATAAATAAAATATTATAAAAAACAGATTAGTTTTTAAATTAGTTAAATTTTTGATTAATTATTAATCAATTGTCAATTATTGAATGTATAATAATTTTTATTTTAAAAAATTTTTTTCGCTAAATGTTAACCTTCAAAAATCTTAATTTAACTCAAAAACAAGCAACAATTATTGCTATTTTAATAGTTATTTTGACAGCTTTGATCGCCTTTTTTTATCAATTAGGAAATATTGGTTTAATAGATAAAACTGAACCAATGTTTGTGGAGGCCGCCCGTCAAATGGTTATTACAGGAGATTGGCTTACTCCCTATTGGAATGATGCGACTCGTTTTGATAAACCGCCTTTAATTTATTGGTTAATGGCCATTTCTTTTAAAATATTTGGTATTAATGAAATGGCCGCTAGATTACCCTCAGCTTTGTTTGGTTTACTTACAGTTTTATTAGTTTTTTATCTCATTTATTTAGTCAATCAAAAAATATTAATTACTCAAGAAAATCCAGATTTAACTAATCATAAAAATCTCTTAATTGCCACCATTGGAGCATTAATAACCATCTTAAATCCAGCTTGGATTGCTTGGTCAAGAACAGGGGTTTCAGATATGTTATTATCTAGTAATATTAGTTTAGCTTTATTATCATTTTTTATTGGTTATATTCATCATCAAGAAAAACCGAAAATTAAAACTTTTTGGTATTTAGCTTTTTATGTTTTTTCCGCTTTAGCTGTCTTAACAAAAGGGCCTATTGGTATCTTATTTCCCGTCATTATTATTGCAAGTTTTTCCATTTATGTTAAACAATGGAAACCAGTTTTAAGGGAACTAAAATTACATTTAGGTATGCCATTATTTATCATTATAACAGTACCTTGGTTTATTTTAATTAGTCTTAAACATGGATCGGAATATATTGATACTTTTTTCGGTTATCATAATTTTGAAAGATTTACAACCGTAGTCAGTAATCATCCCGGCCCTTGGTATTATTTCTTTCCTGTTTTATTTGGCGGTTTAATTCCTTGGTCATGTTATTTACCCTTAGCAATTATTAGATTAAAATTTTGGCAAAGAAACCATTATATTGAGCAAAATCGAGAAAATCAATTAAGTTTATTTGCTTTAATTTGGTTAGTTGTTATCTTTACCTTTTTCTCAATTTCTGTTACTAAATTACCTAGTTATATTTTACCAGTTTTACCTGCTGAAGCAATTTTAATTACTTTCACATGGCAAGAAATAATTACTAAATCAAAACCAAATTTTCCTACATGGGCTTATAATTTAACCGCTATTTTTAACATTATAATTTTAATAGCAATGGCCTGGGCAAGTTTTAATCTTCCTAACTTTTTAGGAAATAATCCTTTAACACCTAATCTTCAAAAAGATTTAACTTTATCCCCTACCCCAGAAATAGCTTCTATCCTATGGATATTAATGGCAATTATTAGTATTATTTTATTATTTAAACCTCAACAAAAAAGTTATTTATGGTTAACAAATGCTTTAGGATTTTTAATCTTTATTCCCACTTTTCTATTACCTAATGCGAAAATTTATGATCTTGATGCCCAATTACCTTTAAGAAAATTAGGCCTAACAATTCAACAAATGAAACAGACTCAAGAAGAAGTTTTATTAATTGGTTTTATTCGCCCTAGTTTAGTATTTTATAGTCAACATCCGGTAAAATTTTTTAATAGTACATCGGAAGCTTTAAGCTATCTTAATCATGCCACCAATCAAGGAGCTAATAGTTTTTTAATTATTGCCCAACCGGAAAAAATTGCTGAATTAAATTTAACTAAAAATAGTTATGATCTCATTGATCAACAAGGAGTTTATCAACTAATTAGATTAAGAAAAACCGTAGGTTTAGCCATGTTTTAAAATAGTCAATTATTCAATATCAATTATTAGTAAAAAGACTGTAGGGGTCAACAATGGTTGACCCCTACGAATTAATAAATATAAATAATTAAGGTTATGTTCTGACGGATTCCCTTAAAATAAAAGCATTTTTTAATAAATTTATATAGCGTTTATACCTTACGAGAATAATACTCAACAACTAACAGTTCATTAATTTGTAAAGCGATCCATTCCCTTTCGATCACACCGTTAACTTTACCAATCATGGTATTTTTATCAAATTCTAAATGACTTGGTAAATTAGATAAACCCGGATATTCCATATTGGTTTGAACTTGACGACGAGAACGATCCCGATCTCTGACGGTGATCACATCTCCCGGCCGACAATTATAACTAGCAATATCCACCACTTTGCCATTAACAGTAATATGTCCATGGTTCACCAACTGACGTGCCGCCGGAATTGTCCCTGCCATCCCTAAACGGAACACCGTGTTATCCAAGCGCATTTCCAATAATTGTAACAAGCTTGTACCCGTTGAACCAGTAGCACGACGAGCTTTTTTCACATAACGAATTAACTGTTTTTCGGTAACACCGTAGTTAAAACGTAATTTTTGTTTTTCTTCTAAACGGATCGCATATTCAGAGCGTTTTTTGCGACTTTGTCCATGTTGTCCTGGTGCATAAGCGCGGCGAGGATTTTTGCGAGATAATCCGGGTAATTCCCCTAAACGCCGTACAACTCTAAGACGTGGCCCTCTATATCGAGACATATATTGTAATTCTCCTATGTTATTTTCTAAATTTTGCCCCAAATTCATTATTATAATATTAAAGGGTAATTTGATCAAAAAAGAATTACATCGGGTGAAGATGATGAAAAATTTTGCTCCCAATGTCACGGTGAAACCTCCAGTTAAGGGCGAGAAACTATTATTTGATTTGGCCTTAAGAATTGGTCAATCACTTAATCTCAATGAAATTTTACAAACTACTGTCACGGAAATTCAACAATTTCTGAAAACAGAAAGGGTCATTATTTATCAATTACAAAATGATGGTAGTGGCATGGTGGTGGCTGAAGCTGTGACGGGAAAATGGAATCATTTGTTAGGCCATAAAATTTATGATTATTGTTTTGCTCAAAAGTGGCTCGAACCTTATCAAAATGGCCGGATTCAAGCAATTAGTAATATTTACGAGGCTAATTTATCTTCCTGTTATCTCGAACTGTTAGCAAAAATGCAAGTTCGAGCTAATTTGGTTATTCCCATTGTGGAAATGTCGCCCCAAATTTTAGATCGGAAAAATCAAGAAAAATCGCTCTGGGGCTTATTAGTAGCCCAACAATGTTCCCATATTCGTTATTGGCGTAATTCAGAATTAGAATTATTACAAAATTTAGCTGTTCATCTTTCGATCGCCATTCAACAGGGTAAAATCTATCAGGAATTAACGGAAAAATCAGTTAAAAAAACCCAATTTGAAAAGCAATTAAAACACCAACAAAAAATCCAAAATCTCCTAGCGGAGTTAAGGCAATTTGCTATTAAAAATGATAACTTTAATCAATTGATGAAACAAGCCATCAAAGTGGTTAGTAAATATTTTAAAATTGCTTATTGTAGTATTTTAGAATTATTGCCTAATGGATTAGCATTTATTTTAAGAGAAGGAATAGGTTGGAATCAACAATGGATTGGTAAAATAGTCATGACTGCTGATCCCCACTCTCCGGCCGGCTATATTCTTTTTCATAAAAAACCAATTGTTATAGACGATTTAAGGGTAGAAACTCGTTTTAGTGGCACACCTTTTTTACATAATGAAAATTTAATTAGTGGCATTATTATTTTAATTGAAGGGGAAAAAAATCCCTTTGGAATTTTAAATATTTATACCAATCAAAAACATTCTTTTTCTTCAGAAGATGTTAAATTTTTGGAGGGAGTGGCCAATATTTTGGCCTCGGAAGTGTCACGCTATCAAGCCAAAGAAGAATTGGATCGCTTTTTTAATTTATCATTAGATTTATTTTGTATTGCGGGAACTGATGGTTATTTTAGAAGAATTAATCCTAGTTTCGTTAATATTTTAGGTTATTCAGAGGAATATTTACTTCAAGCCTCTTTTATTTCTTTATTACATCCCGAAGATATTAACCCAACTATTACGGAAATTAATAAACTTAGTCAGGGTATTTCCTCTCATCATTTTGAAAATCGTTATCGTAAAGCCGATGGCAGTTACTGTTGGATTTCTTGGAAGGCTTATCCATACGAAGATAACCTAATTTATGCCGTTGGGCGAGATATTACCAAAAATAAAGAAACAAAGGAAAAATTAAATGCTAGTGAGCAAAAATTCCGTCATATCGCCGAAAATATCAGGGAAATCTTTTTTATTCAAGACAGTCAATCTCAAAATTTAACCTATATTAGCCCTGCTTTTGAAGATGTGTGGGGTATTTCCTGTGAAAATTTATATCTTAATCCTTCCCTGTGGATTGAGAGGATTCATCCCGAAGATCGAGAAGAAATTAAACAGTATTTTGACCATCCCTTAGCTCACAAACACTATAATCAAGAATATCGCATTATTCGCCCTGACGGTGAAATTCGGTGGCTGTGGTGTCGCACTTTTGCAGTTCATAATCATTTGGGCGAAGTTTATCGAATTGTAGGTATTGCTGAGGATATTACCCAACGTAAAATCGCTGAAGAAGAACTAAAAACTCTCAATGAAGAATTAGAAAAAAGAGTTAAAGAACGCACGGAAGACTTACAAAATACCACTTCACGCTTAATGGCTTTAATGGAAAATTTACAAATGGGAATTTTAGTAAAAGATGAAAAAAATCAGATTATTTTAGCGAATCAAGCTTTAAATAAAATTTTTAAATCATTTATTCCTAATATAAATCTTAATCAATCAGATTCTTATTGTTGTGGCCAAAGTTATGAAGCTATTTTTATTGATCCTCAAGGCTATTTACACCGTCAAAAAGAGATTTTAGCTCAACGTCAAGTGGTGATGGACGAAGAATATCGGCTTAATAATGGGACAATTATTGAGCAAAGTTATGTTCCAATTTGGGTTAATCATCAGTATTCCGGTGATTTATGGTTATATCGAGATATTACCCATACCAAAAAAGTAGAAATTGCCTTAAGGGAAAGTGAAACAAAATTCCGCACTTTTATTCAAACCGCAGGGACGGTTATTATCGTTTTATCCTCTGATTATTTAATTTTAGAATGGAATGAAGCGGCGGAAAATATTTCTGGTTATACTCGTGATGAAGTATTAGGAGAGAATTATTTACTATTATTTCTATCACCTCAAGATCGAAAAGTTACGACTAAATTAATCACAGAAATCATGTTTAATCGCTCGGAAATTAAACATTATGAAAGTAATTTTTTAACGAAAGATGGCAGTCAAAAATTAATGTTATGGAATCTTAATTCCTTAGAAAATGGGGATAATAACGCTGTTGGAGTAATTATTTGTGGCCATGAAATAACTGTAACAGAAAAAGCTTTAAAAGAAAGTGAAGAAAGATTTAGAAGTATTTTTAATCAAGCGGCCGTTGGCATTGTACAAATGTCAATTTCCGGTCAATTTTTCGTAATAAATGATAAATTTATGCAGATTGTTCAATTTTCAGAAGAACAACTCAAAAAACTCAATTTTCAAGATTTAATTCATCCCGATGATGTGTCGGAAACTTTAACGTATTTAAGTGATTTATTAACTAAAAATCAATCTAATATTTCTATTGAAACTCGTGTTATTTGCGAAAATCAAACTATTAGATGGGTGAATTTAACCATGTCTTTAGTGTGGGAATCTCCCCAATTTCCTAAATATTTTATTGGCATTATTCAAGATATTAATGATCGTTTTATTGCGGAGGAGGCTTTGTGGGATAGTGAAGAAAGGTTTAGAGCTATTTTTGAACAGGCGGCGGTGGGGATGAGCATTTGTAACTTAAATGGATGTTTTTTCCGAGTTAATCAGAAGTTTTGTGAGATTGTGGGTTATTCCCATTTTGAGTTATTACAACGTACTTTTTATGATATTACGGCGGTTAAATATCGGGAAAAAAATCAAGAATATATTGCTCAATTATTAGCAGGAGAAAGAGAGAATTTTAGTATGGAAAAATGTTATGTTTGTAAGGATGGCACGGTACGCTGGGTTAATGTTTTGGTGTCTTTAATGAGAGATCATACCCGTCAACCAAAATATTTTATTTATGTAGTAGAAAATATCAGCGATCGTAAAGAAGCAGAAAGATTACAAGGGGAATTAATGCGCAGAAATAAATCAATAGTTGAAGCCTTAGGTGAAATAGTTTATGATCGTTTTATTCCTCAGAAAAAAATCCATTGGGAGGGGCATTATGAGAAGGTTTTAGGTTATAATAAAAATGAAATTGGCACTGATGAAAATAGTTGGTTAGAAAGAATATATCCCGATGATCTGCCCCTAGTAATGAGTGAAATTAAACGTGCATTTTCTGAAGATAAACTTTATGATTTAGAATATCGTTTACGACATCAAAATGGCAGTTACCGTTGGGTATATGATCGTGGAGTCATGCACGGCCAATATCAAGGCCAGCCTAGACAGGTGATCGGCGTAATGCGCGATATTACCCAAAGAAAACAGGCTGAAGAAAAATTAAGAGCAAGTTTAAGCGAAAAAGAAGTATTATTAAAAGAGATTCATCATCGAGTAAAAAATAATCTTTATGTCATTTCTAGTTTATTAAATATTCAGTCTACTTATGTTGAAGATCCGGAGGTAATCGAGTTTTTTCAAGATAGTAAAAATCGCATTCAAACTATGGCCATGATTCATGAACAATTATATCAATCAGATGATTTGGCACAAATTGATTTTAAAGAATATTTACATCGTTTAGTTAATAATTTATTATCATCTTATAATCCTGATCCCGATCGAATTAAAGCAATTATAGATGTAGAATCATTACATCTTGATCTTGAAATAGCTATTCCCTGTGGATTGTTAATTAATGAGTTAGTAACAAATGCTTTTAAACACGCTTTTGCGCAGAAAAAATCAGGACAATTAACCATTAGTTTACATCAAGATAATCACCAAAAAATTCATTTAATGGTAGAAGATAATGGTCAAGGAATGCCTCAAAATCTTAATATTGAACAAGCCGATTCTTTAGGTTTAAGATTAGTTAGAATTTTAACTGAACAATTAGATGGAGAATTAACTTTTCAAACTTCAAATCAAGGGACTTCTTTTCATTTAGAAATTTTATCATAATTTGGGTTATTCGTTATTGGTTATTTGTCAATTATTCATTATTTTCTATTAACTGTTATGAAAGAACTTACAAAAATATTAATTGTTGAAGACGAATTAATCGCCGCCGATAGCTTAAGAATTGACCTAGAAAAATTAGGCTATCAAGTAACAGGAATCGCTAATTCCCATCAAAAAGCTCTTAAAAAATTAACTGAAAAATTACCAGATTTAATTTTAATGGATATAAAATTAAAGGGTAATGATAATGGTATTTTATTAGCAGAAGAAATTAGGAAAAACCTGAATATTCCTATTATTTATTTAACAGCATACGCCGATCCTAATACCTTAAAACAAGCGAAAACAACTTCACCCTACGGTTATTTAGTTAAACCATATAAATTAAAAGATCTCAGCGCCGTTATTGAAATTGCTTTGCAAAAATATGAAGACGAAAAAAAATATCAAGAATTATTAAAAAAAGCAGAAGAATTAAATCAAATGAAAACCCATGCTTTAGCAGTGGCCTCCCATGATCTACGTTCCCCTTTAACTAATATTTTAGGATTTTCAGAATTATTAAAAGATTATGGCGATCAACTTACAGAGGAAAAAAAACAACTTTATTTTGATAAAATTAAAGAAGCAGTTTTTAATATGAATGAATCCCTTGAAGAATTATTATTAATTAGTCGGGCTGAAGAAGGAAAATTAAAAATTTATCGAGAAACTATTAATATAGTTGAATTTTTCCAATCAATAATTGATGGATTTTATCCTAATTTAGACCCAAATCAAATCCTTAATTTTTCCTCACAATCTCAAGAATGTATTACGGATATAGACCGTAATTTAACGCGCACAATTTTAAATAATTTATTATCTAATGCGATTAAATATTCACCCAAAGGCGGGGAAATTAATGTTAATTTAACATGGACTAATGAAGAAATTAAATTTTCAGTTGAGGATCAGGGCATGGGTATTCCTCCTGAATATCAAGCAAGAATGTTTCAATTATTTCAAAGAGCGGAAAATGTGGGTACAATTAAAGGCAACGGATTAGGTTTATCAATTGTCAAAAAAGCAGTAGAATTACAGGGGGGACAAATTAAATTTCAAACACAACTTAATCAAGGAACAATATTTGAAGTTTATTTTCCCAGAATTATGATCCAAAATAGACTATAATAATCCATCAATTAAAAAGGCGTTGAGGTATAACATCAATGGGAGACTGGACAGCAATACAAGGTAATGTTACCGCACCAAGAGGCTATCAGGCCGCCGGAATAACTGCCGGACTAAAACCTTCAGGACAACCGGATCTGGCTTTAATTTTTTCCGAAACCGAAGCGATCGCCGCCGGACTTTTTACCCAAAGTCAAGTCAGGGCGGCCTGTGTGGACTATTGTAAACAAAGATTACAGGCAAAGCCTTACGCACAGGCAATTTTAGTTAATGCGGGTCAAGCTAATGCGGCCACGGGTGAACAGGGGTGGCAAGATGCTTTACAATGCGCCCAAACCTTGGCACAAACTTTAAATATTTCTCCAGAGGCGGTTTTATTGGCTTCCACAGGGGTGATCGGCCATCGCATCAAAATGGATCAAATGTTGAAGGGTATCCCTCAAGTCGTCTCAACCCTATCCACCCAAGGGGGAGATCAGGCGGCTAAAGCTATTATTACCACTGATTTAATTACTAAGTCTATTGCCTTAGAAACCACCATTGAGGGGCGGCCGGTGAGGATCGGCGGTATTTGTAAGGGATCGGGCATGATCCACCCCAATATGGCGACAATGTTAGGTTTTATTACCTGTGATGCGGCCGTTTCTCCCCATTTATGGCAGGAAATGTTAACAAGGGCGGTCAATAAGAGTTTTAATCAAATTACCGTAGATGGTGATACCAGTACCAATGATACCGTAATTGCTTTAGCTAATGGTCAATCTCGCACCACTACGATCACCGAGATGAATGCTAATGGCGAAAAGTTAGAGGCTATGTTAACGGCTGTGTGTCAACATTTGGCTAAGGCGATCGCTCGTGATGGTGAGGGGGCAACTTGTTTATTGGAGGTACAGGTAACGGGCGCACAGGATGAAACCTCCGCCGCTGCGATCGCTAAAACCATTGTGGGATCATCGTTGGTTAAATCGGCTATTTTTGGACGGGATCCTAACTGGGGACGTATTGCAGGGGCGGCCGGCCGTGCGGGAGTAGTGTTTGATCAAAATAATTTACAGATTAAACTAGGTGAGTTTTTAATGATGGAAAATGGTCAACCTTTAACGTTCGATCGTCAGGCGGCCAGTGACTATATGAAAAAGGCTTCCCAAGGTGCTTATTTACAGGATGATACGGTTTTAATTTCCGTTTCTGTGGGTAATGGATCGGGATCAGCGATCGCATGGGGTTGTGATTTAAGTTATGATTATGTCAAGATTAATGCTGAATACACAACTTAACCAATGACCAGTGAACAGTGAACAGTGACCAATGATTAAAATTATGCCAAATGTTGATGATTCTACTGCCTCAAAAGTACAAAATAAATGGTTATTTAGTTGGCAGTTATGGGGGATTATTTTAGTTTTAATTTCAGGTAGTATTGGCTATTTTGCTACTGCTACTCTGTTAAAATTATCTCCTAATCCTAATTGTGCTACCATTTATTTACCAATTGCCTCTGCTTCCACTCGTCTTTATTGTGCTGAACTTGAAGCACAGAAAGGGGGAGTGGAAAATCTGCTCAATGCCATTGCTTTAATGGATAAAATTCCTAGTGATCATCCTTTACAAAAAAATATTCAAAAATATCGGGAAGAATGGGCAGGACAAATTTTAGAATTGGGGGAAAAAGAATTTCAAGAGGGCAGACTAGATCAGGCCATCGCCATTGCCCAAAAAATACCTTTTAATTCTCAAGCTTATCAAGTGGTAGAAGAAAGATTAAAAACATGGCGTGAAATTTGGTCAAAAGGTGAAAGTATTATTAAAGAGGCTGAATTTAATTTACGTTCTTCTGAATGGAATAAAGCCTTTAGTGATGCCGTTAATTTAACTAATTTGAAAAATCGTTATTGGGCTATTACTAAATATGAAGAATTAGTTAGTAAAATTCAACTAGCTAAGGATGAAAGTGCTAAATTAGATTCGGCTTATGTTTCTTTGCGCAATGGGGATGCGGATAGTTTATTAACGGCGATCGAAATTGCTAGTCAATTTAAGAAAGATAGTTATGCTTATAAAGAGGCTCAAGAATTAATTAGTGATGCTCAAAATAAATTATTAAAAAAGATGCAATCTTTTGTTGATAATCGTCAATGGAATACTTTAGCTAGAATTTCCAATCAAATTCCCTCTAGTTTACAGTTAGAAGATCAAATTACAAATTGGAGTAATCTGGCTAATGCGGGAATTAAGGCTCAAATCGGTACGGTGGCAAGTTTGGAGGAGGCCATCAATGAGGCTCAAAAAATTGCGATCGGCAATCCTTTATATGAAGATGCACAGGATTTAATTAATAGATGGCAAAATGAAATTGACGGTGTTACCCGTTTAAATCAAGCGCGCGAATATGCACAGGTGGAAAGTAAAAGTAATTATCAGGCGGCCATTGCTGAAGCCAGTTTAATTCCTTCCAGTAATCCCCGTTACGAGGAAGCACAGGATCAAATTCGTTCATGGACTCGTCAAATAGCGGTTATTGAGGATCAACCCATTTTAGATTTAGCGAAACAATGGGCGCGGGGTGGCAATATAGATTCTTTACAACGGGCGATCGATCAGGCTAGATTGATCGGCGTGGATCGGCCTCTCCATTCTGAGGCAAAAGATTTAATTCGCAAATGGCAAGGACAAATTCAAATCCAACAGGATCGCCCTATTTTAGATCAGGCCATCGCCCTAGCTAATGCCCAAGACTTTTATCAAGCCATTCAAGTGGCTCAAAATATTAATTCCGATCGAGCTTTATACGGTGAGGCTCAAGGTAAAATTAACAGTTGGCGAAGGGAAGTGACGGCGATCGAAACTTTACAAAGGGCTAACCGCACAGCCTCGGCCGGTACTTATCAAGCCCTTTCCCAAGCTATTCGCACTTTAAATAATATCCCTCGCAATACAAGTGTTAGCCCTCAAGTGTCGGAACTGAGTAATCGTTGGAGTTATCAAATCTTAGCCATCGCTCAGGAACAAGCCACCATTTCCCTAGAAGATGCCATAACCATCTCTAAATTAATTCCTTCCTATACGGCGGCCTATAGTTCCGCTCAGATCCAGATCAAGGCCTGGCAAAATTTACTTAATCCTCCTTATCCCATACCTGATAACATCCCTTTACAGTACCAATAAACCCATTTCTCAAACGTAAAAAGCCCCACACCCAAGGGAAAAAATAGGTGTGAGGCAAAGGTTAAACTAAATACCACAATTATTTAGTTTTCATCTTGATCCTGAGAATCAAGATCATCCTTGCGATCGCTGTTATAACGTCTACCACTTCCTCCTCTGGAAGAAACATTAGTTTGTTTACGGAAATGACGTGCATAAGCCTGATTTCTTAGGGCTTTTTCTTTTTTTAAATTGCGACGTTTAGCCACTGTTTTGTCCTCATAAAAGAATTAAAATGAAAAACTTGGTGAGAAATATCAGTAAATAGGATTCTCCCCAAAAGTTTAATCTTTCATTCTCCCATCAATTTTAAGATTAGACGCAGATCAAAGATTAAACTTAAGAGAACATCAATTTTTAAGAGTAAAAATTGATGTTCAATCTAACTACCTATCATATCAAACAAAGTTATCAAAGTTATTTAAGATGATAAGGTTTAGTATTCCAGATTTATTATTTCACCAAGATTCAAGGGGAACTTAAATTTTTTAAATGAGCAGAATTGATTTTAGTATCTACTACGACGGTTATCGCCTCTACCGCCACCGTAACCACCACGACCGGAATTGTTACGGGGTTGACGTTCTCTGGCTTGGTTGACTTTTAAGTCACGACCCATCCATTCTGCACCATCTAATTTTTCAATAGCGGCATTTTCTTCAGAAGGTGATGACATTTCCACAAAAGCAAAACCTCTTTTACGACCGCTATCACGGTCTGTAGGAATAGAAACTCGATTAACTGTTCCATATTCACCGAAAACCTCTCTGAGGTCATTCTCTTCAATCTCATAAGAGAGATTACCAACATAAATTGACATGAATTGTCTCCTAATCAGGCATTTATCAAAATTAAACATTGTGTCGAGATAAGAAGATTGGGGAGAACAAACCTGTCAACACTTGAAAACAAACTAACAAAATTGATCACCATTCTTTTTTTCTGACTTTTCCATTTTAACACCTTTTCTAAAAAAAAACCGTGTTTAGTTAAGATATTTTGATATTTTTTTAAAATTGATTTTTTAAATAGTTAATAAAACTAAATCGAATGTCCTCTCCTTGCTTAATTAACTTGATTTCAGCATTTTCTAAGGTTAAATAATCTAAGCCGATTTCTTTCCCTGTTAATAAAAAATCATTGATTGCTACTCGATAGATTTTTTCTATATCTAAGGGTTGATTTTTGATTAACCATTGATTTGTTTGGGGATTTAAACTAATATTCGCCGTCTGTAAAAAGCCCCCTGTGCCTTTATTAGCTAACCCTTGATTTAAAATTTTTTCTAATAAACTGCCTTTGATTTCTACTGATAAAATTTGACCGCCAAAGGGTAAAATCCGAATGATGTCATATTGGGTAATTATACCCACTGGTAAAATATCATCTATTCTAATCGAACCGCCGTTAAAAATAGCGATTTCTGCTTCTGGGATGGTTTCTAACATTCCTTGGGCGATCGCCTCGGTTAAACCGGTGGGATGATTTCTCACACTGGCTTCTAAACCGTCTAAAGGCTCACTAATATCTGCCACCACTTCCTCTGGTTCAAAACCATTGATACGAAAAGCGTTAAAAGCTCTTTCTAACCATTGATTAACGATTTGTGCAACTTGAGAATCATCTGGTATTTGTTCATTAATAGGTTGTAAATATGATTTAATTTGTAAATTATTTTTGTCAGTATCATAGCTTAATTGATGTATATAAGCTGTTCTTGCATTGGCATCAGCTTTAAAAATAGGAGTAAAATCAGAGCCTCGCCACTGTTGAATGTTCTCATGTTCATGACCGCCTAAAATTAAATCAATTTCGGGGATATTTTCTGCTAAATACTGATCTTGTGCTAAAGCTAAATGAGTTACGGCAATAATAATATCAGTTTGATCTTTAATTTTATTAACTTCTTGTTTGACTGTTTCAATAGGATCTAAATAGGTAATATAATTAGCTGGATTACTAGGTAATGTAACTCCAATTAACCCTATTTTAATAGTTTTACCTTCTTTTCCTGTTATTTCAAAAATTAAAGATTGGGGAATATTTGGTAAAAATTGGCCATTTTCATCTAAAACATTACTAGAAAACCATGTAAATTTTGATTCTCTTAAGCGTTGATAAAATTCTTCTTTTTTGAGATCAAATTCATGATTTCCAAAGGTAGCATAATCTAAACCAACTGCGTTCATCACATCTACAATGTGCTGGCCGGCGATGGCTTCTCCATTGATTTTAGCTGTTCCCAAGGCGGAGGGACTGAGTAAATCTCCGGCTAATATAGTATAAGTGTGAGGATTTTCTGATAATAATTGCTTTCTTAAAGTAGCTAATCTAGCTAATCCGCCCACTTTGCCACCGGAAACAGGTGTTATTTCATAAATGTCATTAACCTGTAACAAATTAAGATTAATTATTTCACCATAAGCGGGATAGGCTGCGGAGATAGTAAAAAAAGTGATTAAGAATAATTTTTTAAGAAATTTCATATTAAATTGTTGATTGGTAGGTTAATGATGATTGTGAGGTTCAAGTAAGGGAGGAACGGGATCATAACCTCCCGGATGGAAAGGATGACAGCGTAAAATGCGTTTAATGGTCAAATAACCGCCTTTGAAAGCTCCAAAACGGGCGATCGCTTCTAAACCATATTGAGAACAGGTAGGATTAAAACGACAACTAGGAGGAAATAAAGGTGAAATAAAAGCTTTATAACCTTTAATTAATAAAATTAAAATATTTTTTAACATGATTATTGATTATGCGTTATTTATTTTTAATTATAAAACATATTACTATAAGATTAAATTATTAACAAAAGTTATTAAATTTGACATTGGAGCAATAAAATCAGGCAAATTAACTGTAATATTTTTCGCAATAAAAGCTTGATCAAAAAACTTTAACATCCCTCTTTGTTGAGGATTATTAATTTCGTCATAAAAATTAATAGTTGCAAAACAAATTTTAGGTAAATTATCTACATTATAAGAAATATCATATTTATCTTTAACAGAGCAATCATTTGAGGTGGCAATTTCCATTAATAATTTCCATTTATAAGTTTGTGCCGCTCTTTCTCTTAAAGAAGTTTTTAAAGATAAAATGATACATTGATCTAATTTATTGTCTTCTTTTAGAGAATAAATTATTAAATCACAATCTGGTTTTTGAGTTTCTCCACCAATATTAATTGTAGCAATATTTTGAAATCCATCAATAACAGATGGTTGACTGGTAATAAAAATTTTTTCTTTAATATTACCAACTATTTTATTTTTCAGAAAAATATAAATAACAGCAAAAGGAAATGTATTTCCAACAACGGTTTTTTTTGCTTGACTTTTATCTTTAATTATGTTTTCTTTTAAACGCTTATCTAAAATTTGATCAACTTCTGAATGAGCAGAAGTAATAATTTTATTTAATTCATTAAAGACTAATTTACAGCCTTCTTTTTGATCTTTAAATGATTGGATAAAATTATCTATTCTTGATAAAGTTGGTTGCATATAATATGCAGATTGAATTTTTTTTAATTCTTTGAGTTCTTGTTGATTTAATTGATAAGTCATAATGGTATTATTTAAAATAATAATTAAGCAAAAACTAAAGGCATTTCTAATTGTTTAACTTGAGTAAATTTAACTATTTCAGACTTATTTAAAGATTGAATCATTGCTTTAGCTATTTCTTTAACAATAGGTACAGCAACAGAATTTCCAAACTGTCTATAAGCTCTAGTATCACTTACTGTAATTTTAAAACTATCAGGAAAACCTTGCAACCTCGCACATTCTCTAGGCGTTAATCTGCGAGGATTTTTATCTTTTTGAGGTATTAAAATTTCCGATCCATCTTTATAATATCTCGCACTCAGGGTACGACTTTTTCCTTCTAAATTAACTAAACCATAACCAAAACCATTACCTTTTACTTTATGTTTTTCAGCATAATTTTGTAAATATTGCCATAAATGATCGGTTAATGTATATTTTTGATCTACATTATTTTCTAATATATCTTTAATCTTAATATCTATCTCTTTTATATTAGGAAATTCAAATTTTATTGGTTCTCTAAAACCTACTAAAAAAATTCTTTTGCGATGTTGAGGTAATAATAAACTAGCATCAATTACTTGATAATAAAGATAATAACCTAATTCCTCGGTTAAAGTTTTTTCAATAATTTTAAAAGTTTTTCCCTTGTTATGACTGAGTAAATTTTTAACATTTTCTAATAAAAAAGCTCTCGGTAATTTTTCCTTTAAAATTCTGACTATTTCAAAAAATAAAGTTCCCTGTGTAGGATGATTAAAACCATGAGCATTACCTAAAGCATTATGTTTAGTTACTCCAGCAATACTAAAAGGTTGACAAGGAAAACCACCAGTTAAAATATCATGATCTGGTATCATTTTAGCATCTATTTTTTGAATATCTCCGGCGGGTAAATCACCAAAATTATCTTGATAAACTTTTTGAGAAAATTTATCCCATTCTGATGCGAAAACACATTCACATCCTAAAGATTCAAAAGCTAAACGAAAGCCCCCAATACCTGCAAATAAGTCAATAAATTTTGGTGTATTAAAAATATTTAATTTCGATGTTATCATGATCAAAAAATAGTTTTTTTCTATTTTAACATATTTTTATCCTTAAAGAAAAGTCGGGGATTTTTTCAATCTCCGACTTTTTATTGTTATATTTAATTTAATATTAATAATATTAATATTAAATTAACCCATTAAAATAACATTATCAATTACATGAATTACGCCGTTATCTGCTTCAATATCCGCCATAATTACCGTAGCATTTTTAACTTCAAAATTATCACTACAATCAATAGAAATTGGTGATCCTTCCACAGAAATCACAGAATTAACCTTTTCTAAATCGGCTTTCATTAATTTTCCGGGTACTACATGATAGGTTAAAATTCGTGATAATTGGGGTATATTTTGCACTAAAGTGGTGATAGTTCCGGGTGGTAATTTAGCAAAAGCTTGATCCGTTGGTGCAAAGACTGTAAAGGGGCCGGGGCTATTTAAAACATCAACTAAATTGGCGGCACTAACGGCAGTAACTAAGGTTTTAAAGTTATCATTATTAACAGCAATATCTACAATTGTAGGCATTTTTAAAAACTCCTTGTTAATGATTTTTTCAGATTGAATAAATGTTTAATTTTTGACTACCTCAAAGTCGGAGATTTTTAAAATCCCCGACTTTTTATTATCTATAATCAGGATTTTGAATATCTCTTAAACGAGCTTCTGGACGTTTAAAACGATCCATTTGTGCCTCGAAAAATTGACGATTTTTCATTAAATGTTTCGGGTTTGGATCATCTAAGGGATATAATAAAGCTGTTCTTAATGCTTGAATAACTGCGGAAGTTACGTTATACATTGAACGCTGAAAAGTAATACCTAATTGGATCAATTCATCATCTTCTCCTCGACAATTTTTCTTGTAATATTCTTTTAAATAATCAGGTAGAAAATGATACATATCATCCATTAATAATGTTGGTGGTATTCCTGCTGTTCCAACGGGGAAAACATCAGCATATAAAATGCCATAATGAAAGTCTTTTTGATGTTCGGGAACTTGTTTTGCTTGGGCATTATAAGACTTAGTTCCTCGGAAGGGTGCGGTGCGATAAAATACTGCTTCTACATAAGGTAATGCCGCTTCATATAACCATGTAAAACCTTTAGATTTTGAGATGATTTCGTAACATTTTCCATCAATATAAACATGATGATAAATAGGTCTTCCGGCGATGGCAAAAATACCATTAACTAAGAAATTCATAGCATCAGGAACGCCTTTAAAACCTCCTTCATCATAAATATCTGACATTTCGTAAAACACAGGACACATTACTTCCCAAAATAGGCCTAAGTTAGAATAATAAGAAAGTTGTCTGACCTGTTCTAAGAACATTTCAGGAAATAATTTATATAACCCTAACATTACAGGATTTCCTTTAAAATAAGCCTTAATTGCTAGATCTGCGTTATGTTTATATTCGTCACTGTCTAGGTAAGAATCAAATTTACCCATGCCCATATCACGACCGTGCCAATACATTGCCCTCATACAAGCTTCGGCAAATTCCATATTAATTCGGTCATGCCAGAGATGATGAAAAAGTTTTGAACCTTTGATAGTTTCCCCTTTTTCCATAAACTCAATTAATTCGGGATGGGCTTCAGCAATACCTCGCCAAATTCTTAAGTCTGCTGTGTCTCCTGCGTAGTGATTTTTTAAGTCTAAATATTCTTTAGGTAGGAAATATTTAAAGAAGGGTAAGGGGTTTAAAAATACTCTTTCAGCTATATATAATAAGTCGCGCCAATAGAAGTCCATTGGCACAGCATAAGCTTTATAAATGCCGATAATTTGCATTAGATTTTCAGGGGTATCTGGTAACATTGAGCCACCTGCTTCTAAGCGATGAATAATATCAGCAAATTCGTGAGTTGATGGGGGAATTTTGGTTAATATTTCTGTCATTTTTGATTCTCCTGTTAATTATTAAAAATTGAATATTTACAATTATTATTATTGGTGTGCAACAGGCATCTTGCTTGTAAAAAAAATGAATTTTTTAGGATTAATTGATTGCAAAAATCTTTTTTAGTTAGTTAGAAAGCAAGATGTCTGTACCACAATCAATAATTAATAATTTTAAATTAAATTAATTTTTTACAATTTTCACAGCCAAGATGCCTATGTCACATTAATTAATTATTTTTGAGCAATTTCAACATTAATAGGTGTTAAAGTTGCAATTAAATGATCCGTTGTGGGTTCGATCCAACGGGTTAAATATTGAGGTTGAATACCTAAGAATAAAATCAAGGCCGCTAACACAAATGCGGGGATTTTTTCTAATAATAAAACTTTGGGATAATAAGCAAGTTTATTATCCAGTTTTCCGAAACAGGTACGATTTAAAAGTATGACGAAATAAACCGCAGTTAAACCCGATGCAATAATACATATTAAGGTTGCGATGGGAAAGATAATAAAACTACCTTGAAAAATGATAAATTCTGAGATAAAACCAACTAATCCCGGAATACCTGCACTTGCCATTCCTCCCCCAATTAATAAGGCACTTGTTAATGGTAAACCTCTAATCGGATTCATTAAACCGTTAAGTTTATCTAAATCTCTTGTACCTGTTTTTCTTTCGATAATTCCTACTAGATGAAATAGTAAAGCTAAAATTAATCCATGACTAATCATTTGCGCTACTGCACCTAATAAACTTAACTCGGTTGCGGCCGCACAAGCTACTAAAATATAGCCCATGTGACCGATAGAACTATAGGCTACCATTCGCTTAATATCTTTCTGGGCAATAGCAGCTAAAGCCCCATATAATACGGAAATTGTGCCAATTAAAGCAAGTCCGGGAGCGACTAATTTCCAAGTATCAGGAAATAATTGTAAACCAAAGCGAATTAAGCCATAAGTTCCTAATTTTGCTAAAATTCCTCCTAATAAAATTGTGGTGGCTGGTGATGCTTCAACGTAAGAATCTGGTAGCCAAGTATGCAAAGGTACAAGGGGAATTTTGATCCCAAATCCAATTAATAATAGGGTTAAAAGAATGAATTTTGTATTAGCAGATAAAGCTAAAGTATGAATTTGACTATAATCAAAACTGCCCGATCCACTAAACCAAGTTATGCCTAAAAAAGCGGCTAATACTAATAGTCCAGAAACGGCTGTATAGAGTAAAAATTTAATGGAAGCATAGCCTTTTTTCTCTCCTCCCCAAATGGCAATCATTAGATAAAAAGGGATTAATTCTAATTCATAGAAAATCAAGAAAAATAATAAATTACCCGCCATTAATGCGCCTGAAATTCCCGAATTAATTAATAAAATTAGGGCATAATAAAGGCGAGGGCGTTCTACTTTTTCCCCGATGCTATAGATAGCAATTAAGGTTAATAATCCATTTAAAAATACTAAGGGTAAGGATAAACCATCTACTCCTAAACTATAGTTTAATCCGATTTGAGGTATCCATGTTACATACTCGGTAAATTGCATTTTTGAGATGCCTAAATCGAATTGACTTAATAAATAAATACTTAAACAAAGGGCAACAAAAATAAATAAGGTGGTGATATTTCTTAAAGTATTGGTTTTTATGGGATTGGGTAAAAAACCAACTATTAAAGCCCCGATCAAGGGTAGCCAAAGAATTAAACTTAATGTCATTTTTTTCTATTATTAAGTTAAGGTTTTTAGTATTTAGATTGCTTTTAAATGAATTTCAAAGCTAAAAATAAGGTTTGATCTTAGCCTTGAAATTAATTTCAAGGCTTTTTTTTAAACTAAATTAGGAAAAAGAGGAAAGCAAATTAACAAGATAAATAGGGCAAGTCCAAGTACAATAGAAAGGGCATAAAATTGAGCTTTTCCTGAAACATTATACTTTAAACTTTGTCCACTAAAAACAGTTGCTAAACCCACAAAATTAACTACTCCATCTACAAAATATTTATCAAACCAATCAATAATTTTGGAGATGAATCCTACCACGGCCACAATTGTTAAACGGTACAATTCTGGGGTGTACATATCATAAGCAAAAAAGTCTTGTAATGCTTTTGGCTTAAGTTGAATTGGTTTTTGAATTTTATCATTTAAGTAGATATAAGCACTAATTCCCGCTCCTAAGAGAGTAGAAATAATTAAGCTTATTACTACGCTTAAATTTAATTCATTTAAACTAGGTAAAACCCCTAATTCTGATAAAATAATAGGTACATGAATTGAAATTCCGGCGGTGATCAGAGTAGGTAAAACTAAAGCCCATAAAGGCTCAGGTGATCTCACCGTCATTTCTTTAGGTTTACCACAGAAAATTAAGCAAAATTCTCTGGTAACACTGAAAGTTGTTAAGCCATTAACTAGGTTAATAACTATTACTAAAAAAGGATAGTTTTCTGTTAATAAATTACTACTAATTTGTGCTAGAGACCAAAACCCGCCTAAAGGGGGAAATGCGACTAAGGAAGCCGCCCCTATTAAATAGGCAATTCCTGTTAGTGGTCGGCGAGAAAATAGCCCTCCGTATTGGGTTAAGTCTTGGGTAATATTTGTTAACACAACTGAGCCGACACTCATTACTAAAAGTGCCATTGCTACGGCATAGGTGAGTAATACTAAAAGAATTGTTTGAGCCTGTTGTGTCCCTACGGCAATAAATAATAAACCCATGTAAGCACTAACAGTATAGGACAGGGATCTTTTAATATCAATTTGGGCGATGGCAATTAAAGAAGCCCCCACCGCAGTGATAGCACCAACGGTAATAATAGCAGTCGAAATTACAGGGGAAAGGGTAAAAATTGTCTGTAATTTAATTAAAACCCAACCACCGGCCGCCACAACTAAACTATTTCTTAAAATGGTCGCAGGAACGGGACTTTCCATCGCTTCGTCTAACCAAAGATGAAGGGGAAATTGCGCACATTTTCCTAAAGGGCCGGCCATTAAAGTTAAGCATAATAAATTAGCAATTGTAGGAGAAATATCGGCAGTTTTTGCCCAAATTTCTAACTCATGAAAATTCCATGTTCCGGTTAATGGTAAGAGTGCTACTACCCCCATTAATAAGAATAAATCTCCTACCCTTTTTGTTAGAAATGCGTCTCTAGCTCCCGTTACTACAAGGGATTGATTGAACCAATAACCAATTAAAAGATACGTTCCTAGAGTTAAAATTTCTAAGATTACATAGCTAAAAAAGAGGTTATCACATAAAACTAAACTACACATTCCCGCTTCAAATAAACCCATTAAAGCGTAAAATCTAGCCCAACCCCAATCCATTTCTAAGTAACCGATCGCATAAATTTGGGCGGCTAAATTTAAGGTTGTAATTAATACTAAAGCCCCCACCGTTAAAGTTGATATTTCTATATCAAAAGTGAGGTATAAAGTATTAAGTTTTAACCAAGAAAATGAGATTAATTGAGCAGGAGTTCCCCAAATTTCTTTTAAGGCTAATAAACTATGCACCCAAGCAACTATGGTCATCACAATATTAAGATAACCAGAAGGCCTTGGGCCAGTTTTTCTGATAATTCCAGGAAACCAGAAAATAGAAAGTAAAATTCCAATTAAAGTATAAATCGGAATTAACCAAATACTGTTACTAAAAAAATAATTCATGTGATTTTTATTTAATAGAAAAAAATCAAAAAATGACATAGAAAATTGATACAATTAGAGTAATATTCTCTTTTGTATTATTTATGATTTTAAATATGACTAAAACATCCCCCGTTTTTTAAAACATTTAAAACATGGGGGTTATGTTTTAACTGAAAGATTTTTTTGATTGATTTGCTTTTATTTTATCAATAGACATTGATAAAAGTCAATACTTATTTTTATATTGATAGATTTTTAAGTATATAATTTTTTCTTATATCATAAGCAAAGCCATAGGTAAAACACTATTAAAAGTTGATGGCTACCCCCTACGGGTGAAAATGCCGTGCAACCCTAGAGTTTTACAGGCCATAAAAAACCCTCATTAGGATTAAAATTAAAGGTAAATTTTAATATTTATTTTGATTCATAAACCGGAATATTTTTACTTTCAGTTAATATAAATTTTAAAAAAGCTTGAGCCACAACTGATAATTGTTTTCCCGTTAAATAGGTAGCATACCAATTTTTATTAATGGGAAAATTCTGCACATCAAGAATTGCTAATTCCCCACTTCCTTCACTGATTAAAGTATGACGTGATAACACAGAAATTCCTAGACCTCCAGCGATTGCTTGTTTAATCGCTTCATTACTACCTAATTCTAACCTAACTTTAACTTCAATATTATGTTTATTAAATAAATTTTGAATCGCTTTTCTTGTGCCAGAACCTGCTTCACGCATGATAAAAGTCTCATTATTAAGAGCAGTAATGGGAATATTTGTTTGATTAACTAAGGGGTGATCTTTTCTGGTTACAACCACTAAAGGATTATCTAAAAAAGCCTCACCACAAAGGTCTATTTCTTGAGGCATATTACTTAAAATATATAGATCATCTTGGTTTTTTAACATTCTTTTTTGTAAATTTTCATGGTTAAGAAACTGTAGAGAAATATCAATATCTGGATACTTTTGACAAAATAAACCTAATAGACGGGGAATAAAATATTTAGCAGTAGTAATTACACTTAAACTTAATTTTCCCTTTTGCATCCCTTGAAGGGCGGCCACTTTCATTTCAAAATTATCAAGACTGCTAAATATTTCTTGACAAGTTTCTAATAAAGCTTGACCTCCATCTGTTAAATAAAGTCTTTTTCCGATCTGTTCAAATAACGGCAAACCGATCGCTTGAGTTAACTGTTTGATCTGAGTTGAAACCGTAGGCTGAGTAATCATTAATTCTTCTGCGGCCTTCGTAAAACTGCCCTGTCTAGCACATACTTCAAATACTTTTAATTGATGTAAAGTCGCTTTTTTCAAAACAAAATCCTCCGTAATTTTTAACTTTTTCTGTTATTTATTGATATATTTAGTACATATATTGATGTTTGTCAATATAAAAATCAATTTATATAGTCTTTTGTTTATCAAGGAGCGATTTAATTAGTTATCAAAATTTTTGAACAACTCAAATCGAATTTTCTGATCTTAACTGCCCACAGGCCGCATCGGCTTCTAAGCCTCTGGAATAACGCACAGAAACCTCTATTTTAGATTTTTCTAAAGCCTCTTTAAACTCATTAATCCTGTTTTTGGTTGGACGCTGAAAATCGGCTTCACTAATGGGATTATAGGGGATTAAATTAACATGACTCTGAAATCCTTTTAAATGTCTGGCTAATTCCTCCGCTTGAGTAGGAAAATCATTAACATTTGCGAGTAAAATATATTCAAAAGTAACTCGTCTTTTGGTAATTTTAACATATTCCCTACATTCATTTAATAAATCTGACAGAGGATAATGAGTTGCCGTTGGGATTAATTTGACCCTTAAATTTTGGTTGGGGGCATGGAGACTCACCGCTAAAGTGGCTTGTAACTGATATTGTGCCAGTTGACGGATTTTTCCGGGGATGCCAACGGTGGAAACCGTCAGCGATCGCGCCCCAATACCCAGATCGTGATTTAATGATTTTAAAGCCTTAACCACCTCATCTAAATTCATCAAAGGTTCACCCATGCCCATAAATACCACATGGGTAACACGGCGATCGAAGTCTTCCTGTACGGTTAAAACCTGATCAATAATTTCATGGGCTTTTAAATTACGAGTAAAACCGCCCTTACCTGTGGCGCAAAACTCACAAGCCATCGGACAACCAACTTGAGAGGATACACAAACGGTTAAGCGTTTGGCCGTGGGAATACCCACCGTTTCGATCGTTTTACCATCAGCTAATTTTAATAAATATTTACGAGTTTGATCCGGTGCAATACTACAATAATCAATGGTAGATCTACCAATCGAATAATTAGCTAATTGTTCGCGCCATTGTTTAGGAAAAACAGAAATATCTTGTAAATTTCTGACCCCTTTTTGATAGATATATTGATATAATTGTTGACCACGATAAGCAGGTTGATCTTGGGAGATCACCCATTGAGTTAATTCTTCTAAAGTTTGACCTAATAAGGGTTTTTCTGTGATTAAAGGTTTAATTTCTGTTAACATAATGATGGAATAAAAATTAAGTGAATAATTAATAATTAATAGTTGTATTTTATAATTTTCTCAAATTTTCCCGACATTCTTGTAAATTGCGATCGAGCCTAAAAATGGCTTTTCGATATTTGATTGAGGAAAAATACCAAATAGAATCGATCCCTATGGCTAATCCTATCATAAAACTGATTAATACATTCATAAATTCGATTTATTTTTGATGATCTATTAAGTTTTTAAGATAATTGTTGAAACTGTTTTATTTTTATTTAACAATTGATAATTAATTTTACTTAAAAGTAAAAGATTGAAAATAAAGAAAATTTTTTTAAATTTTACCCTTTAAAGGGCAACTTTTCAAGGGAATTAACAAATTATCAATTGAGGAATTGAGTATTTTATTATTAACTCTTAATCGAGAGGATTTACTCATCAGATTTAAGTCAGAATTAAATTAATTTATCTGTAAATTCTGATTTATTTTGACAAAAAATCAAGGGTATTTTAAATTAGTGTAAAAGTCTCCGACTTTTCTACTATTAAAGTAGTATCATCAAAAATAACTGAAATTAAAAAATAATTGTTATAATCAAATCGTGATCAATCTTTAATAAGTATTAATTCATACAATCTTAACTTGGAATGTATCTACATCAATATTATTTAAAAATATTAATATTCAAATGTCTCATTTGTTATGAAAAAAATTAAATTAATTACTTTCGGTTTAACCTTATCTTTATCATTTTTAGCATTAATTAATCCCGTTAAAGCGGTGGAAACAGCTAAACCAAAAATTCAAATAGCAATCTTACTAGATTCTAGTAATAGTATGGATGGCTTAATTGATCAAACTCGTTATCAATTATGGGAAATTATTAATTCTTTAACTAAAGTTACTAAAAATGATGAAAAACCTGAATTAGAAATAGCTTTATATCATTATGGTAATGATTCTTTACCCTCTAGTGAAGGTTATTTAAGGTTATTAAATGATTTTACAACCCAATTAGATCTAATCTCAGAAAATCTTTTTGCAATTCAAACAAATGGTGGTGAAGAATACGCCGGATGGGTGATCAGATCTGCTGTCAATCAGTTAGAATGGAGTAATTCTGATCAGGATTTTAAAGCTATTTTTATCGCCGGAAATGAGCCTTTTAATCAAGGCTCTGTTGACTGGCAAGAAGCTGTTAATTTAGCAAAAGATCAGCAAATTTTAGTTAATACAATTTATTGTGGAAATGAAGAAAGTGACGAGCGATCGCTGTGGGCAATGGGGGCTGAAACAAGTGGCGGTAGTCATGTAATTATTAATCAAAATGAAACTCTTACTTTCGTAGAATCCCCCTATGATAACGAAATTACCGCTTTAAATGAACAATTAAATACCACCTATATTCCCTACGGTGTGGAAGGGGAAATCGGCTTAACTCGCCAAGCTATGGCCGATGCCAATGCTGGATCTCAAATCGTGACAAGGGGAACATCTAAAGTTTCTGAATTTTATAATAATGCTTCTTGGGACTTATTAGATGCTATTTCAGAAGAAGCAGTTAATTTAGAAACTTTAGAGGCGAATCAATTACCTCTTGAAATGCAAACTATGACAATAGATGAACAAAGAGAATATATAGAACAAAAACAAGATCAAAGGGTGCAAATTCAAGCTAGAATCAGGGAATTATCCCTTTTAAGGGAACAATATTTAGCTCAACAACAGGCTAATCAAAATCAAGAAGATACCCTTAATTTTGTGATGATTAGAACTTTAGAAAATCAATTAGAAAATCAAGGCTATACTATCAATAATTGATAATTGATAATTGATAATCAATAGTTTACAAATGACTAATTTATTTATTTCTTTTTACAGAATAGGTTAAAAAATCATAAGCTAATTTGGTATTAGGAAAAATTGCCCTCGCTTCCTCTAATAAATTATTTAATTGAATCGGATTTCCGGGGGCATAACGGGGGCTAAAATGGGTTAAAATTAATTTTTTTACCTGTGCCGCTAAAGCTACCTGCGCCGCCATCGTTGACGTTGAATGAAGGCGATCGAAAGCCATTTGAGCATCTTGATGGGAAAATGTGGCCTCATGGATTAAAACATCAGCATTTTGAGCTAGATCGATCGCCGACTCACAAAACACTGTATCCGTACAATAGACTACTTTTCTCCCAATTTCCGTTTCCCCACAAAAATCCGTACCCTTGATCACCCTCCCATCCTCAAGGGTGACAGTTTTACCCTGTTTTAACTTGCCATAAACAGGGCCGGGGGGAATATTCAACGCCTTCGCCTTTTCCAGATTAAAAGTACCCGGCCGATCCTTTTCCGTTATTCGATAGCCAAAAGCCGTCACCCGATGTTTTAAAGGTAAACAACTCACACTAAATTCTGAATCTTCATATAAAATTCCCGTTTGTGATACATGAACTTTTATAGGATAAGCAAAATGAGTTTGAGAATATTTAGTACAAGCACTCAGATAAGCCTCTAATCCGGGGGGGGCATAAATATCCATCGCTTCCACATTTCCCGCCAATCCACAACTGGCCAACAGCCCCATTAAACCGAAAATATGATCACCATGTAAATGGGTAATAAAAATACGCCGGATTTGAGAGGTTTTAATGTCACTGCGCAAAAGTTGATGTTGAGTGCCTTCCCCACAGTCAAACAGCCAAACTTCCGCCCTTTGAGGCAGTCTGAGCGCCACACTCGACACATTTCGGCTTTTTGTTGGTACGCCTGAACTTGTCCCTAAAAAAGTAATATCCACAATTAAAATTTAAAATTGACAATTCAAAATTGAAATAGCTATTAGCAATTAGCTTTAATTAGCAATAACCTGATTTTAGATGATAAACTTAAATTTTAACAAATTTCATTAACATTAATCAAATTTAATCATTTATGTCTAATATTTGGGAACTCGATTTTTATTCACGTCCAATTTTTGATGAAAATAATAAAAAAATTTGGGAAGTTTTAATCTGTGAAAGCCCTTTAACTGTTAATACTCCAGAGGATAATCTGTTTAAATATTCTCAATTTTGTTCTAGTAATGAAGTTAACTCTGTGTTTTTAGGTTCTGTTATTGAAAAAGCAATTGAGTTATCAGGTATTACTCCCAAAAAAATCAGATTTTTTCGCCGTCAAATGAATAATATGATTACTAAAGCCTGTGAAGATGCCGGAATAACCTCCGCACCTAGTCGTCACACCTATACTTTAGAAAAATGGTTAAAAGACAGAGCCGAAAATTTTTATCCCTTACAACAGGGTTATAATCAAGAAGCGGCCAACTCTCCATCGGTTCAATATCCAGATTTAAACGCCGTTGCTTTACCCGATGCAGTTAGAGGAGATAAAGGAGATAAATGGAGTTTTATGAGTCTTGAGGCAGAGGCTTTTGAGGAAATGCCAGAATGGGATATTAGTTTTGGTGAAGGTTTCCCCCTCTCAATGATGGGAATTACTCCTAATCTTAAAATTCCGGGTTTAATTATGTATTCAAAACGGGCTTTACCCTTAGCAGGATGGATGTCTGGCTTAGAGTTAGGCTATTTAATGTTAGAAGAAGGTAAATTTCCTCGAATACGTTTAGAAACCGGAGTAAGTGATAGTTGGATTTTAGCTAATTTAATTAATAACGATTTATTAACAGAAGCCCACAATTTTGAAAAGGCAAAAAAAGAAGCGAAAGGGGTACATTTTTTAGCAATACAAAGCGATCCTAATGCTGAATCTTTTGCAGGATTTTGGTTATTAAAAGATTAATTTTTTTGATTAAAAAGTTAGGTTTTGAATACTTAACTTTTTAATTTTTCCGATCATTTTACAGAAAAATATTAATTGATTTAAGATAACACACTAGAAGCCATTGCCACGTTTTTGATATGTTTTTCTGGCATTATAAGCATCTCTTAAATCTTCTCTTAATCGTAAAAAAGCATCTCTTTTTAAAAAAGGATAATCACCAATCCATAAATTATAACGGGGTAAATAAGCATCAGTAATTTGTTTAATATTAGCCAAATCTGGTTGATTTGATAAAACAATTAATTCCGCTTTTTCTCCAGATTTAATAACTTTATGAAGACGACTTAAAGGTGCTTTAATATTTGCTTTAAATCCCGTTTTATCAACTATTTCTAAGTTTAATTTTTTTTCTCTATTTTCCACAATAACTAATTGTCCTTTTTGATTAATTCTTTCCACTTCTTGCACCAATTCTTCTGTGATAAATACATCTAAAATTTGACATCTTAAAAAACCACTATAGGCAAAACTTCTCGATTTACTATTTTTAATACTAGCCCAATAAATAGGCGACCAAAACCAATATAAACCCCCGATTATTTGTAATAATAAAATAAATTGTTCTGCTGTTTTACCCGCAGGAATACCTAATAACAATAAAACAATTACAATCACAAATGAAACCAGCGATCTGCGTAAAAAATCATTTAATTTTCCCCAATAAAATAAATATTGTTGCCATGTGGCAATTAACGGCACAACATCTTCAAAAGATTGACGAGTAAGAGGAATTAACATAAAAATTAAAAAATTATCTTTCTTCTATCTAAATGCCGACAAAGTAGATCATTACACGAATATAGCAAAAAAACCACCCGTAGGGATGGTTTTTTTGTGTTAAAAAAGGAGCCTGGCATCGAACTATTTTCCCGTCCGGCAACCCGGAAAGTATCTTCGCCGCGCATTCGTTTCACCATCGAGTTCGGGATGGAATCGAGGTGGGACCAAAAGGCTCAAGACACCAAGCAATGGGTAAAAAACCCTCAAGATTACATAGAGTGAACAATAAGTCAGAAATTAAAATTAGGTCAAGCCCTCGGTCGGTTAGTAAGTCTCGACTTCATCCATTACTGGACTTCCATCTAACTCCTATCAACGGGTGGTCTGCCCGTGACCTTACCAGGTTAACCCTGTGAGAGTACTCATCTTGAGGTGGGCTTCCCACTTAGATGCTTTCAGCGGTTATCACCTCCGCACTTGGCTACCCTGCGTTTACCGTTGGCACGATAACAGGTACACCAGAGGTGCGTCCTTCCCGGTCCTCTCGTACTAAGGAAGACTCCTCTCAATACTCTTACGCCTACACCGGATATGGACCGAACTGTCTCACGACGTTCTGAACCCAGCTCACGTACCGCTTTAATGGGCGAACAGCCCAACCCTTGGGACCGACTTCAGCCCCAGGTTGCGATGAGCCGACATCGAGGTGCCAAACCTCCCCGTCGATGTGAACTCTTGGGGGAGATCAGCCTGTTATCCCTAGAGTAACTTTTATCCGTTGAGCGACGGCCCTTCCACTCAGTGCCGTCGGATCACTAAGACCGACTTTCGTCCCTGCTTGACTTGTAGGTCTTGCAGTCAAGCTCCCTTCTGCCTTTGCACTCCACGGCTGATTTCCAACCAGCCTGAGGGAACCTTTGTGCGCCTCCGTTACCATTTAGGAGGCGACCGCCCCAGTCAAACTGCCCACCTGAAACTGTCCTCCCCAGGTTGACGGGGGTGAGTTAGAATTCTAGCTTCCTGAGAGTGGTATCTCACCGTTGGCTCTGTTTTCCCCACAAGGAAAACTTCAACGCCTCCCACCTATCCTGCGCACAAGAAGCCCGAACACCATTCCAGGCTACAGTAAAGCTTCATAGGGTCTTTCTGTCCAGGTGCAGGTAGTCCGTATCTTCACAGACATTCCTATTTCGCCGAGCCTCTCTCCGAGACAGTATCCAGATCGTTACGCCTTTCGTGCGGGTCGGAACTTACCCGACAAGGAATTTCGCTACCTTAGGACCGTTATAGTTACGGCCGCCGTTCACCGGGGCTTCGGTCACTAGCTTCAGGATTGCTCCTGACCAACTTCCTTAACCTTCCGGCACTGGGCGGGCGTCAGCCCCATACTTCGTCTTACGACTTGGCGGAGACCTGTGTTTTTGGTAAACAGTCGCCTGGATCTCTTCACTGCGACCCCCTCTCAGGGGGTACCCCTTCTCCCGAAGTTACGGGGTCATTTTGCCGAGTTCCTTAGAGAGAGTTATCTCGCGCCCCTTGGTATTCTCTACCTCCCTACCTGTGTCGGTTTCGGGTACAGGCCTTTCTAATTTATGAAGTTTAGGGCTTTTCTTGGAAGCCTGAAATCATAGCACTTCCCCTCCTTAGAGGGTCGGACTCCCACCTTAGCTCAGTCTGTTTTCTCCAGACCTCATCACCTCGAATGGTTGCACTAGGTATTCCAACACCTAGCCACTTGATTCCTTCTCCGTCCTCCTGCTTCAATTAAAAAGGGTACGGGAATATTGACCCGTCGTCCATCGACTACGCTCTTCAGCCTCGCCTTAGGTCCTGACTAACCCTCCGTGGACGAGCCTTGCGGAGGAACCCTTAGGGTTTCGGGGTATATGATTCTCACATATATTTTCGCTACTTAAGCCGACATTCTCACTTCTATACAGTCCACATCTGCTCACCGCTAATGCTTCACCCCATATAGAACGCTCCCCTACCGATTTGTTGTTATACTAAATCCCACAGCTTCGGTAAATAGCTTAGCCCCGTTCATTTTCGGCGCAGGAGCGCTTGACCAGTGAGCTATTACGCACTCTTTTAAGGATTGCTGCTTCTAGGCAAACCTCCTGGTTGTCAATGCACTCCCACCTCCTTAATCACTTAGCTATTATTTTGGGACCTTAGCTGGTGGTCTGGGCTGTTTCCCTCTTGACGATGAAGCTTATCCCCCACCGTCTTACTGGTTAATTCCTCTGGGGTATTCTGAGTTTGCCTCACTTTGGTACCGCTCTCGCGATACGTGACGAAACAGTGCTTTACCCCCCCAGTCTTACTTTAACCGCTGCGCCTAAACACATTTCGGGGAGAACCAGCTAGCTCCGGGTTCGATTGGCATTTCACCCCTAACCACACCTCATCCGCTAATTTTTCAACATTAGTCGGTTCGGACCTTCACTTGGTTTTACCCAAGCTTCATCCTGGACATGGTTAGATCACCGGGTTCGGGTCTATAATCAGTGACTCTACGCCCTCTTCAGACTCGCTTTCGCTTTGGCTTCGTTCTCTAACTTAACCTGCCACTGACTATAAGTCGCTTACTCATTCTTCAACAGGCACACGGTTAGACGTTTAATCGTCCTTCCATTGCTTGTAAGCTAACGGTTTCATGTTCTATTTCACTCCCTTAACGGGGTTCTTTTCACCTTTCCCTCGCGGTACTTTACACTATCGGTCACACATTAGTATTTAGCCTTACCAGGTGGTCCTGGCTGATTCACACGGTATTCCACGAGTTCCGTGCTACTCGGGATTCACTCTAACTTAATTCAATTTTCGACTACAGGACTTTCACCTTCTTTGGTGTAGCTTTCAACTACTTCGTCTAACTGTTTTAAGCCGTTTTGAGTGTCCCACGACCCCAATCTCCTTAGACATTGGTTTAGGCTCTTCCCTCTTCGTCTCATGCTACTGGGGAATCACTGTTTTGTTTTCTCTTCCTCTAGTTACTAAGATGTTTCAGTTCACTAGGTTCGCTCGTTCCCACCTATGGATTCAGTGGGTCGTACAAGGGGTTTCCCCATTCGGATACCTCCGGCTCGATGCTTGTTTCCAGCTCCCCGGAGCGTTTCGTCGGTAACTACGTCCTTCTTCGCCTTTGTGTGCCTAGGTATTCCCCGTTAGCTCTTTGTAGCTTGACCTGTTTTTTGAGTTTCGTTCTTTGAGTTTTTTTGTTACTCTGTTTCGACTCTTTCTGACTTATTTTAGTTCTATGTAATTTTCAAGGTTCTTGACTGGATTTAACACCCAGCATTCGTTTTTTACAATTAAAAAAAACGGTGCTGAAGGTTCTTTTGGTGGAGGTTAGCGGACTCGAACCGCTGACATCCTGCTTGCAAAGCAGGCGCTCTACCAACTGAGCTAAACCCCCTTAGTGGGCCATCTTGGACTTGAACCAAGGACCTCACCCTTATCAGGGGTGCGCTCTAACCACCTGAGCTAATAGCCCCTTTGGTCGTACCCGACCTAATCTGCCGACCTAATCTATTGAAAACTTGATTACTGCCCTTGCCTGACCTTTGTTTTGTTGTCAGTTCTAGCTTTCTTACTTTTCCCTGACAAGAGGTCTCCTTTTAAGGAGGTGATCCAGCCACACCTTCCGGTACGGCTACCTTGTTACGACTTCACCCCAGTCATTGGCCCTGCCTTCGGCATCCTCCTCCTTTCGGTTAGAGTAACGACTTCGGGCGTGGTCAACTTCCATGGTGTGACGGGCGGTGTGTACAAGGCCCGGGAACGGATTCACCGCAGTATGCTGACCTGCGATTACTAGCGATTCCTCCTTCATGCAGACGAGTTGCAGTCTGCAATCTGAACTGAGGTAGGGTTTGCTGAGATTCGCTCACTTTCTCAAGTTGGCTACCCTTTGTCCCTACCATTGTAGTACGTGTGTCGCCCAAGACGTAAGGGGCATGCTGACTTGACGTCATCCCCACCTTCCTCCGAGTTCTCCCCGGCGGTCTCCTTAGAGTTCCCAACTTAATGATGGCAACTAAGGACGAGGGTTGCGCTCGTTGCGGGACTTAACCCAACATCTCACGACACGAGCTGACGACAGCCATGCACCACCTGTCACGATGCTCCCTAAGGCACTTTCTCCTTTCAGAGAAATTCATCGGATGTCAAGTCTTGGTAAGGTTCTTCGCGTTGCTTCGAATTAAACCACATGCTCCACCGCTTGTGCAGGCCCCCGTCAATTCCTTTGAGTTTTAATCTTGCGACCGTACTCCCCAGGCGGATAACTTAACGCGTTAGCTTCGGCACAGTCTGATTTGATACAGCCTACGCCTAGTTTCCATCGTTTACCGCTAGGACTACAGGGGTATCTAATCCCTTTCGCTCCCCTAGCTTTCGTCCCTCAGTGTCAGTTTCGGCCCAGTAGAGCGCTTTCGCCACTGGTGTTCTTCCCAATCTCTACGCATTTCACCGCTACACTGGGAATTCCCTCTACCCCTACCGCACTCTAGTTTTACAGTTTCCACTGCCTTTATGAGGTTAAGCCTCATCCTTTGACAGCAGACTTGTCTAACCACCTACGGACTCTTTACGCCCAATGATTCCGGATAACGCTTGCATCCTCCGTATTACCGCGGCTGCTGGCACGGAGTTAGCCGATGCTTCTTCCTTAAGTACCGTCAGAATCTTCCCTGGTAAAAGAGCTTTACAACCCTAAGGCCTTCATCACTCACGCGGCATTGCTGGATCAGGCTTTCGCCCATTGTCCAATATTCCCCACTGCTGCCTCCCGTAGGAGTCTGGGCCGTGTCTCAGTCCCAGTGTGGCTGATCATCCTCTCAGACCAGCTAAGGATCGTCGGCTTGGTAGGCCTTTACCCCACCAACTACCTAATCCTACGCGGGCTCATCCTTTGCCGATAAATCTTTGGTCTTTCGACATCATCCGGTATTAGCAGTCATTTCTAACTGTTATTCCGAAGCAAAGGGCAGATTCCCACGTGTTACGCACCCGTGCGCCACTAGACCCGAAGGTCTCGTTCGACTTGCATGTGTTAGGCATGCCGCCAGCGTTCGTTCTGAGCCAGGATCAAACTCTCCATTTTAACTAAATTAATTTCTTAAGTTTAGTTTTTGGTTTGAGTTGTTAAGCTCTTTTTTTAATTTGACTTTAGTCAAGTTTTTTGTTAAATTAGTTTGACTAAGGGCTAGTAATAAGTTTTCAATATATTGATTTGTCTAGGTTCGGTGCGCTCGGCTTCGTTTGTCTCTCTCAACCGCGCATTTATCAATATAGCCTACCTCTTTGGTTTTGTCAACACTTTTGACAAATTTCTTTTTTCTGTCTCTGTGTAAGCCTTTCAAGCTTTTTCTTCCTCTTTTTTCCTTTTTTTTGAGAATATTTTTTTTATTTGTTAGGTAAGCTTGTGGTTAAAAAGCTTGATTTATAAGCAATATAGGGTTTTAAAATTTTTTAGAAAATTTTTTTGGTTGTGCGATGAAACAAAAAAAAGCTGAAATCTGATACAAGTCAATTTCAGCTTGGGGCAAGTTAATTTATCTGATTGGGTTTTACATTCCCATTATTTCGTAGCCACTATCTACATAAATTATTTGTCCGGTGATGCCACTGGCTAGATCGCTACTTAAAAAGGTGGCGGTGTTACCTACTTCTAGTTGGGTAACTGTTCTGCGAAGGGGTGCGGTTGCTTCTACATGGTGGATCATATCTAAGATACCTCCAACGGCTGATGAGGCTAGGGTGCGGATCGGGCCTGCTGAGATGGCGTTAACTCTAATGTTTTTAGGGCCTAGTTCTGAGGCAAGGTAACGTACGCTCATTTCTAGGGCGGCTTTGGCTACACCCATAACATTATAGTTGGGGATCACTTTGACTCCCCCTAAATAGGATAGGGTGACGATGCTCCCGCCTTCTGTCATAAGGGGAACGGCGGCTTTGCTGAGGCTGGTAAGGGAGTAACTACTGATGTCTAGGGCGGTTTTAAATCCTTCTCGGCTGGTGTTAATAAATTCTCCGGTTAAGTCGTCTTTGTTGGCAAAGGCTAGACAGTGGATCAGGATGTCAATTTTATCCCAAATTTTGCCAATTTCGGTAAAGGTTTCGGCTATTTGTTGATCGTTTTGAACGTCACAGGGTAAGAAGACTGTAGGCTTAAGGGGTTCTACTAATTCTCCTACTTTTTTGGCAAAGCGTCCTTTTTCGTCTGGTAAATAGGTGACTCCAATATTAGCCCCAGCTTGATGGAGTTGTTGGGCTATGCCCCAAGCGATGGAGCGGTTGTTGGCAATGCCTGTGACAAGGGCATTTTTTCCGGTTAAATCTAACATAGTTTTTATATAATGAAAAAAAATAATGTTTTTTGTTAGGATGGTGAGTAGAATTTTATCATTGTTTTGTCAATAGCAATCGAATTTAGGGATTGAAAGGTTTTTTGGGGATTGGGAGCAGTGGATAGTAGCTTAAGTTTGTTATTTTTTGATCAGTATTTTTAAGCAAAAATGGCGCATATCTTGTTATTTTGTAAATGCTAGTTTAAGATAGCTAAAAAATAATTTTTTGATTTTTTATTTAATTTTTCCAGTTTTTGAGTGAATCCCCATGAGTCTTTCAGTAATTTCAGAAACAACTTTAGAAACGGTTTTTCGTCAAATCAGTAGTGGTGGTTATCCTCCGGTGGTGGAATTTTATGAGCGTGGTAAAACGATTTTTTTTCCGGGGGATCCGGCGGAAAAGGTTTATTTTTTGATGAAGGGGGCGGTTAAGTTATCGAGAGTGTATGAGGCGGGGGAGGAGATTACTGTGGCTTTATTGCGGGAAAATAGTGTGTTTGGGGTGTTGTCTTTGGTGACGGGGCAAAGATCCGATCGCTTTTATCATGCGGTGGCTTTTACTCCAGTGGAGTTGTTATCGGCGCCGATCGATCATGTGGAAAAGGCTTTAAATGAACATCCTGAGTTATCTATGTTGATGTTAAAGGGGTTGTCTTCTCGGATTTTACAGACGGAAATGATGATTGAAACATTAGCCCATCGGGATATGGGATCACGTTTGGTGAGTTTTTTATTAATTTTATGTCGTGATTTCGGCATTCCCACCAATGAGGGGATCCGCATTGATTTAAAGTTGTCTCATCAGGCGATCGCTGAGGCCATTGGCTCTACCCGTGTCACGGTGACAAGGTTATTAGGGGATCTAAGGCAGGATAATATGATTTCTATTTATAAGAAGAAAATAACAGTTCATAATCCGGTGGCTTTAAGTCAACAGTTTACTTAATAAACCCTAATTAATAGTTAATAATCTTTAATAAAGCTTCTTTTAAAGCCTCTATTTTAAGAGGTTTACTGAGATAGTCATTCATTCCGGCCTCTAAACAAATTTGGTGATCGCTTTCCATCGCATTGGCCGTCATGGCAATAATATAAGGTTGAGTTGAATCGTCAAAATGTTCACGAATCCAACGAGTAGCTTCTAAGCCGTCCATTTCAGGCATTTGCATATCCATTAAGATTAAATCGTAGGATTGTTTTTGTAAAGCGTTAATTACTTCTAATCCATTACCTACTATTTGCCCTGAATAGCCGAGTTTATTGAGTGTTAATAAAATAACTTTCTGATTTACTTTGTTATCTTCTGCTACTAATATTTTTAAATTATAATTGTTTTCCTCAGAAATAGTCGCAACAAAAGAAGAATTTAAAGAGTTTTGAGTTTGATTGACGTTGAATATTTGTAAGAAAATTTCATAAAGGTTAGATTGTTTAATTGGTTGAGTTAAAATATATTTTAAATTTAGTTGAGATTTTATTGAATCTGAAAGATGGGTAAAAGCATTTAAAATAATAATAGGAAAATGGCAAGTTTTAGGACTATTTTTGATGGTTTTGATTGTCTCTAAATTGTCTAAACTAAAATCTTGACAATCAAAAATAATTACGTCAAAATCTTGTTTTTGAGCGAGAATTACTAAGGCTTGATTAACTGTATTTGTTTCAGTATAAATCATACCTAATTTTGCAATTTGTTGAGTAATTAAATTACGAATGAGGGAATTTTCCCCGATAAATAAAATTTGTTTATTCTTAAAAATTTCAGAATTAAAAGTTACTTCTTGTTCACAATAATTCATTTTACTCATGAGTGTAAAGGAAAAAGTTGAGCCTTTTCCTAGTTCACTTTCTACCCACATTTGTCCACCCATTAATTCTGCTAAACGCTTACTAATAGACAAGCCTAAGCCTGTCCCTTCGTATTTTCGATTGCGGCCAGAGTCAACTTGAGAAAATGATTTAAACAGTTTATTTTGCCCTTCTTCAGATATACCTATTCCTGTATCTTTAACGGTAAATTTAATTTCACATTCACAGGTATTAGGATTACAACTAGGGCTAGAAATAGCTAAAATAATTTCACCTTTTTCGGTAAATTTTAGGGAATTACCAATTAAATTAACTAAAATTTGGCGAACTCTAGTAACATCTCCAATGAGTATTTTAGGAATGGAAAAATCCCAATAATAACCTAAGCCTAATTTTTTCTGGGCGGCCTGATGGGCAAATAAGTCTAAAACACCTTCAATACAATCTTGTAAATTAAAAGGATTTTTCTCTAATTCTAGTTTTCCTGATTCAATTTTTGATAGGTCTAATATATCATTAATAATAGTTAATAATGCGTCTCCACTATTACGAATTGTCTCCACAAAATCCTGTTGTTGTTCACTTAAAGAGGTGTCTAATAATAAATTTGTCATGCCGATCACCCCATTCATGGGGGTGCGAATTTCATGGCTCATCATGGCTAAAAACTCACTTTTAGCTCGGTTGGCATTGTCGGCTTCTTGTCGGGCTTGTTGTAAAGCCTCATTTTTGAGGGCTAATTCCTCTAAACGGATTTTTTCTTGTTTTAAGAGTTTTGACTGGGCGATCGCAATGCCTAACTGGGCGGCCACTTCTTCTAATAATTCTATTTCATCTTCTGTCCAATGACGGTAGCGATCACACTGATCCAAGCTGATCGCACCGTTGATCTGACCTTGGTAAAAAGTCCCGATCGCTAATAAGGATTTAATTCCCAATGCCTCTAAAAACTCTTTTTTTGGCTGTAATAAAGGACAATCATAGACGTTAGAAGCACAAATTGCTCGATCTTCTGAGATAATTTGTTGTAAATGGGGATTGCCTTCAACTGCTATTTTTAAACCAATTAAAGAGGGATAATTTCCATTTAAAGACTCAGATACGCATAAAATATGAGGTTCAGGATCATTAATATAGGTAAAAATAGTACAATAATTACTTTTAAAAACTTTCCCTAATTCAGAAGCGGCAGTTTGAAAAACCGTTTCAGGATCTAAACTTTGACGGATTTCATTGGTAATTTTCCTTAAGAGTAGGGCTTTTTCAAATTGGCGTTTTAATAATTCTTCACTCTCTTTACGCTCAGTTATATCCTCTGCATAGCCCGGCACTCGATAAAGTTGTCCCTGTTCATTGAAAACGGGAAAAGTGCGATCGTGAATCCAACGAATATTACCATCAGGTCTAATAATACGATAAATTTGATTAATTTGTTGTCCAGTTTCAAATCCATTTTGTGTATTGTTAATAACTGTGAGTCGATCTTCGGGATGAATAGAATCAAGCCAAGATAAAGAATTTTGATATAAACTTTCACAAGATTGACCCCAAATTTTTTCATAGGCGGGGGAAATATAAAGCGTTTTTCGAGTAGAATCAGTGAGGAAAAATACCTGATTAATATTCTCAGCTAATTCCCTAAATTTTTGTTCACTTTCGATTAAAGCTTGTTCAATTTTTTGTTTTTCCGTAACATCTTGAACAAGGGAAAGAATGGAGACAACTTGACCAAATTGATCCCTTAAAATTGAGTTATACCATTGACAATAAATCAGCCGATTATCTTTTGTATAATTACGATTATTACAGATAAAATGAATGGTATTTGTATTTAATGAATTGGTAATTATTTCTTCAACGGATTTGAGATCTTCTTGATGAACAAAATGCCAATCATTCCAATTTTTATTGAAAACTTCTTGTTCTGACCAGCCAAAAATTACTTCTGCTTGTTTTGACCATCTTGCTACTTTTGAGCCTAAACTCCATTCAATGGTGGCTAGGGGTGAATTATCAGTATGATAATTTAATTTTTGAATAAAATTATGTAATTCTTTTTCCTTTTCTTTCCTGTCTGTAATATCTAAAACAATGGCTAAAAATACCCTATCATCACCAATTTTTACTAACTGTAAATTAATTTCAACGGGATAGGAAGTTTGATCGGCTCTTTGATGAATTGTCTCAAAAATAACGATAGATTGTTGTTGGTCAATTAATAAATTAATGTTGGCTTCAAATTGCTCTATGGTTAAATTTTGAGTTAATTCAAAAGGGGTCATATTCTTTAAGGTTGCTAACTCATAGCCTAAATTTTTTAAAGCTCCTTGATTAGCATATTCAAATTTAAAAGTTTGAGGATTAAAGACATAAATTTCATTGAGACTAGCATCTAAAATATAACTTAATTGTGCTTGGATAAATTGACTTTTTTCATATTTTAAGTGTTCCTGTTCATATTTAATTTTTAATTCTTGTTGTGCCAGTTGTAATTGTTCAATTAACATCCCTTGTTTAATGCCAATTGTTAACTGAATTGATAAATTTTCTAAAAAATCCATTTCTTCTACTAACCAATAACGAAATTTCTCGCATTGATGCGCAACTAATAACCCCCATAATTTATCATCTATAATAATAGGAATAACTAAATTTGCTTTGATCTTAAATTTTTCTAAAAATTTAATATAACAATCACTTAAATTGGCTTGATAAATGTTAGAAATAGCTTTGCATTTAACGTAATTATATTTATGTTTTGTACATTGTTCTTCAAAACATAAATCCCTAATAATTTGATTAACTACGGAATATTCAGGCTTACTAAAAGCTTCCACTACAATTTCTCCTGACCAATCTTCTTTAAAACGATAAATTAAGACTCGATCGGTGCCTAAAAGTTCGTGAACTTCATTAACGGCGGTTTGTAAAATTGTTTGTAAATCTAAAGATGAACGAATCCTGAAAGCAATATCAGATAATAGTTTCTCCTGTTTTGATTGAATTTGTAAAATGTTATGTTGTTGATCAACTTTTTGTTGTAAATTTTGATTTAATTGTTCTAATAATTGATTTTTTTCTATTGTTAATTGTTGAACTTGTTCCCGTAAATTATTAATAATTTCATATAATTGTAAAGGATTAATTGCTTGTAAAATTGAAGTTTGTGTGATCAATCCTTTTAAAATTCCGCTTTGATCTACTACGATTAAATGCCTAAGTTGATGATCTAACATCATTTGATGAACTGTCCAAAGTGATTCATGGGGATAGGTTAAATTGAAACAATTTGTCATTACTTCCCCTACTTTAATTTTTGTAAAATCTAATCTTCTTTTTTGAAATTCAACTATATCTTTTTCCGTAATAATACTAACAGGAATAGGTTGATTAAATTGATTTTTTTCCGTGATGATAATACAATCAACTTGATATTCAACCATTAATTTAACAATCGTAATTAATAGTTCTTGTTTTCTTGCCGTAATAACTTCACTATTTAAAACTTCATTAACATAACGAGTTTTAAGAAGTTCGGGAGTTTTTAAAGTTTTTCTAATACTATCAGGAGTAATCACTGTAATGGGTTGATTATTATGATCTAAAATTGGTAAATGACAAATTTGACAACTTTCCATTAAGTCAATTAATTGAGTAATTGATGTTAATTGATCTTGATAATAGCTAATAACTGGATTAGTCATAATATCCTGAACTTTTAATTGTTCTAAATTAAAACCTTGGGCTGTTAAATTAACAATATCTTTTTGGGTAATTAATCCCTGTAAATGATTATTTTCCATGACTAAAATACAACTAGGTTTTACTTGATTGATAATTGATTTTTCTTCCAAATCAACAACAAAAGATGTATTGGTCATAATTGTAATTGCATCAAGAATTGAAGTATCAAAAGTGACCATCACAAAATTATTTTTCAATTGTTCTAGTTGTAATGACAACATAAGATTAACAGATTTCATTCTTTGAGTTAAAGATTTTAGGGATATTAATAAATAATAAATGAATTTAATCATAATTATCAATTGATAATTGATTAATAATGATTATTTTGTTACATTTTGGGGTAATAAGTTTTGGCTGAGTGGTTTTTTATTAATATTTAATATGTGCTATAAATAATTTAGGATTGCTATATTCAGGATTTAATACACAATAGTCAGTAGTATATCACAAAACAAGTTATATACTACCGACTATTTTTTATTTTGAAGATGATTAAAAATTTAGTAATTTTAATTAACGGATAAAATCCGCACATTTAAACCCTGTTCTGTTAATTCTTGTTGTAAATTTTCCGCACTTTGTCTATCTAAAAATAAACCTGCTTGTAAGACAACTTGATTATCAATTCTAGTACGAAAAGCATCGGGAGCAATGGTTTTAACTTTAGTTTCTTCTGCACTATTACGAGTATAAACGATGACCCGATAATTAAATCCTAAAGTAGAAGCTAAGGGGGAAGGAGAGGGGGTATTATTATTAGAATTAAGGGTTAATGGTGGCGGTTGGGGAACGGGTACAACATTAGGATTAGCACTAAAATCGGGGATTGTACGCTGATTACTATAATCAGTATTACTGTTTAAATTCTCTTGATTATTATTACCATAATCTTGATTTTCTTGGTTATTACTGTTATAATTATCTTGATTTATATTAGAATCATTACTATATTCTACCCAATTATTGTCTTGATTTGTATTGGTAGTAACTTGAATATTAGGAGTTAAATTATTAGAGGGATTAAAATTAGAATTATTGTTAAAATTTGAAGTAAAATTTTGATTTATGTCGGTGGAAACATTCGCAATTAAAGTATTAGAATTATCGTCATTTGTTAAATAAAAATGACCTAAAGTTTGACCTTCATAAACCCTTTTGGTAAAAGTCCAACCCTGATTTAAAATAATTTTAGAAAGATCATTACTAATACCATTAGTTTGACCAATTTCTAAACGTGGTAAAGAACGATCTTTAAAAGGAATACCAAATAATTTAAGATTATTTCCCACTTTGATAATTTGTAAACGATATTGATCCGCCATATCTTGGCCTCCCATTCTAATAGAATAACCATTACTATCCGTACTCCGTTCACAAATTCCTGTAAAATCAAATTGTAACAATAAAGGTACAACTGTAATAGGATTATTTCCGGCTTCTTGCCAACAGGGACGTTGATTACTAATTTGCTCAATAATAATTAAACTATAAGAGCCTCTGGCAGAGGGTTGAGCAATTGCAATTACTTGATTTTGATTCAATTGTGCATTATCAAAATTAAGGGCTATAGACTTTTTTCCCAAAGAATTACTAATAGTAAATAAGCTTAAACTAACAAAAAGTAATAATTTTTTTAGATTAAAATTATTGATCATAAATGTAAACCTCTAAATGAATTAATGATTGATTGTGAGAAAAGACGTTAATCTAAAATAATAAGTTTCATGATCAATTGTTAACTAAGTCAATTTTCTTATTTTTGAATTATTTTATGGTTTGAGTAGATTTTTCCCGAAAAAACTTAAACCTAATTCTGTCAATTGATAATTGTATTTTTTCCGGTATTTCAGGTATAACATTTGAAAAAGAACTATTAAATTTTAAATGGAGTTTGCTAAAATGTTAACAAAATGGACAAAAAAAGGATTGATTTTAAGCTTAATAACTGGGCTTTTTGCTAGTTTAGCTTCCAGCGCCCACGCACAAGATCAATTTGATAATAATGATATATCTTTTAGTCAGGATACCATTGTTGAATTTGAGTTTATTCGCTCTCACGGTTCAAATCAATCAACTTTTGGGGTTTTAAACATTACTACAGGGGTTGAAACTGTTTTCTTTCAAGAAATTAAACCCTATGATCAATATGGCAGTTATCGCCGTGATTTCCGAATAGAAGGACAAAATAATACCAATCAATCAATTGATTATGTAGGAACAATCGGTAATTCAGTTATATCCGGCCCTAATGTGACGGTTGTTAATTATCCAAATAAAACCAACGGAGCAGTAATTGAATTTTTATTTAAAGAAAATGAGAATTATGTCTTTTTTTTAGAGTCAAGAACACCTTATGGCCAAGTTCAAAGGACTTTTTTATCCACTCAAGCTTATACTCAGTTTGATGGGGATCTGGCCGGAGGGAATATGAGCGATCGCTACGGGCGCAATATTATTGGTAGTAGTATCGCATGGGAAGACGGAGGAGAAGAACTCCGAGCCGATTTAGATTTTGATGATTTTGTCGTAGAAGCGGGAGGAGTTTTAAGGGATAGTTGCAATTGTTATAACAATAATAATAATTTAATTACTCAATCCTCTTTAACTCAACAATATTATTTACCCTATTACTATTATAATCAGCATCAAAAACAACCGATGTATTATTATTATCAACCCCATTATTTATATTAAAAAAACTTTTTACCAAAATACAAAGTTCTGTTAGTCTCAAGTAAAGCCCCCATTGAGGGAAGACTCAGGAGTAATACTTCCCCACAGGGGCTTTAGCTCAGTATAACCTCCGATCAAAACAGCCTTTAAACCCATAAGTTTAACTTTACTGTCTCATTAGAAATTCTCAAAAAAAATTGATCTTTTTTGTCACTTCTCGTTTATGATTGAAAATTATCAATGAATTGTAACTATACATTGATAAAACTCAATGGTCAATTGAGAAAAAAATTATAGTAATACATTCTAATTAACTAAGCTTAAAATCTTAATTAGTAAATAATTACCTCAATTACAAAAACAAAAACAATTAACAATTTATCTGGAGATTACTAAAATGAAACAGCTAAAACTCAAAATTGCTCTGATTACCTCCCTTGCAGGGTTAACATTTGGCTCTATTTCCGTAGCGCAGCAATTAACCAATAACAATAATTTGGCGATGGAGTCACCCTCCGCCTCCACCACAACCTTAGTTAATTTAGCAATTACTGAGGCCGAAGTTTTAGCGGCTCAAGAAGCGTGGGGTGATGCTTTAGTCAAAATTTCCACCACCTACGAAGAAAAAGGCTTAGAAGCGGCCAAAGAGTTAGCACAGCAAGTTATTGATCAAGCTTATGGTTATGACTATGGCGCTGTGCTTTTCAAGCCAACTTTAACCACTGCCCCTCAAACTTTTCGCCTGACAAAAGAAGGAGCTTTAGCTTATTTTGTTGGTGATGATCCCAATTTCCCATCAGATAATGGTTTTGCCTTAAAAGGTTGGCGTGATGTTGAAATTAAAAATGCCGGAATTATTATTGCTGGAGATGTGGCAACTACAATGGGCAATGTTATGATTACAGATAAAAATGGTAAAGTCACAACAGTAGATAAAACTTGGCAATTTATCAAAGATGAAGAAGGTAAATTACGCATTATTCTTCATCATTCTTCTTTACCTTTTACTCCTAATTAAAATTAACTTTTTTGCCCTTTATTCTTGGGTTATGGCCTCTTTTGAGTTATTAATTTAATCCATAATTTAAACCAGAGGCCTCCCAGAATATAGATTAATCTAGTCAAATAAATTATGATTTTCTTAGAATAAATTAGATTACAAATTATTGCAGAAATTGCCCAGTTATAAAATTACTAAATAAACATTTAATTATGATTGTTTAGATGAGATCTAAAAAAATATTTTTGAAAAAGTTGAAGATTTGATCTGATAGTTTGCTACAATCAACAATGTTAATTTATGTAAAATTGTAATCTAAATGACTGCAACCGCAACCCGTCTTAATTACGAAATTAAAGACATTAATCTCGCTAATCAAGGTAAACAACGTATTGAATGGGCCGGACGTGAAATGCCCGTTTTAAAGCAAATTCAGGAAAGATTTGCCCAAGAAAAGCCCTTTGCTGGTATTCGTTTAATTGCCTGTTGTCACGTTACCACCGAAACAGCACACCTTGCGATCGCCCTTAAAAATGGAGGTGCTGATGCTTTACTGATCGCTAGTAACCCCCTATCTACTCAAGATGACGTGGCGGCGGCTTTAGTTAAGGAATACGGCATTCCCGTTTTTGCCATCAAAGGCGAAGATAACGCTACCTATCACCGTCATGTGGAGATCGCCCTTGATCACAAACCCAATATTATTATTGATGATGGTAGTGACGTTACTGCTACCCTTGTCAAAAATAGACAGAATCAGATTAAAGATATTATTGGTACTACAGAAGAAACTACCACAGGTATTGTACGTTTACAAGCCATGTTTAAAGATGGGGTGTTAAGTTTCCCCGCCATGAATGTCAATGACGCTGATACTAAGCATTTCTTTGATAATCGTTATGGTACTGGCCAGTCTACCCTTGATGGGATCATCCGTGCAACTAATATCCTTTTAGCAGGTAAAACGATCGTTGTAGTGGGTTATGGTTGGTGTGGTAAAGGTACAGCCATGCGCGCTAAAGGTTTAGGTGCTAATGTCATTGTAACTGAAATTGACCCCACCAAGGCAATCGAGGCGGTAATGGATGGTTTTCGTGTCATGCCCATGAGTGAGGCCGCGCCCCAAGGTGATCTATTTGTTACCGTAACAGGGAATAAGCACGTTATTCGTCAAGAACATTTTGATGTGATGAAAGACGGCGCGATCGTTTGTAACTCTGGACATTTTGATATTGAAATTGATCTTAAATCTTTAGGGGAAAAAGCAACCGAAATTAAAGAAGTTCGTAACTTCACTCAACAATATTTATTACCCTCTGGTAAGTCAATTATTGTATTAGGAGAAGGACGTTTAGTTAACTTAGCGGCCGCCGAGGGACATCCTTCTGCTGTAATGGATATGAGTTTTGCTAACCAAGCTTTAGCTTGTGAATATTTAGTTAAAAATCAAGGTAATTTAACCGCAGGTATTCATTCTATTCCTGAAGCAGTGGATAAAGAAATTGCTCGTTTAAAATTACAAGCAATGGGAATTTCTATTGATAGTTTAACCCCCGAACAAATTGAATATATTAATTCTTGGACAGTGGGAACATAAACCATAAATAATAAACAGTTATCAATTATCAGTTATCAGTTATCACCAAAATAATTGGCAAAATTGAACTATTTTTTTGATAATTTCTCTCAAAACTTGTTAAAATTGTGATAGGAATAAAATCCTGTTAATAGTTATCCTAATTAAACAAGTTGAAAAGTTATCAAAAAGCAGTTTGTTTTGTTTCTTTTAAATTTCCAAAAGTTGTGACTGTGTTGGGTAAAGTTAGTTTCTTAGAAATTCAGATTTTCAAGTTATTAATGTCACAAGTAATTAGATTTTATTCGGTTGTAGGTCATAACTTTATCAGTTAAAAATTGACAATTAACATTTAACAATTGTCAATGTTTGAACAGTTAATATTAATTAAATAATATTAATTTAATTAGGTTAAAAAACGCCAAAATGGGCAAAAATGAAAAATTATCTTTTAATTCCTTTATTTTTCCTAATATCTAGCTGTAATACCGCTGTTTTTTTAACTCCAACTATTCCATCGGGAGGAATTAATAGTAATGGTACAGATGAATCACCATCCTACAGTGGGGATGGGCGTTTTTTAGCTTTTACCTCCGATCGCAACGGACAAAAAGATATTTATTTACATGATTTACAACAAAAAACACTAATTAATTTACCTAATTTAAACCGTAGAGACTCAACTCAAGATCAACCGGCCTTAAACTTAGATGGGACTTATTTAGTTTATGTGTCTAATGAAAGGGGAAAATCTGATATATTGGTTTACAATCGTCAAAGCCAAAGATCAACCCTGTTAACAGGCAATATCAAAGGCTCAGTACGTCATCCCACCATCAACGCCGATGGCACTCAAGTGGCTTTTCAAACTAGCGAAACAGGCACATGGAAAATTGCGATCGTTGAAGTACCAAAAAATTAAAGATAGATTAATTTTTTACCCCAGAATAGGGCATAATAAGCTACAGGCTCGATATTATTGGAAATTATCAGGTAACTAAAGGAGACGAGAATGGATGCGGGAGAACTGTTAAAACGATATGCGGCCGGAGAAAGAGATTTTCGAGATGTCAACCTAGAAGGAGCGTTTTTAGGTGGATCAAATTTATCTGAAATAACTTTAAAAGAATCGGTGATGACTCGTGTTAATTTGGTTGGTGCATCCCTTATTAGAGCTAATTTTCGGGAGACGGATCTAAGTGGCTCTAGTTTACAAGCTGATTTTACCCAAGCGAATTTAATTCAGGTTAATCTGAGTGATTCTAACATGACGGCGGCCAAATTATTAGACGTGAGTTTAAGAGCTTCAAATTTAACTCGCACTAATTTAACCAAAGCGGATCTTAGTCGTGCTTTAATTAATGAGGCTATTTTAAGAGATGCTAATTTAAGTCGGGCTAAACTGATTCAATCTAGTTTAAGTCGGGCTAATTTAACTAAAGCTAATTTAGAAGGTGCTAATTTACAAGGTGCAAATTTAACTAATGCCATTTTAATTGATGCAAATTTGAAAGGTGCAAATTTAACTGATGCTATTTTACATGGTGTTAATGCTTCTGGTGTTAACGGTTGTGATGCAGATTTTAGTCGAGCAAATTTAAGTGGTGGCAACTTTACAAATGCTAATTTTACTAATGCTAATTTTCGTGCGGCCAGTATCTCATGGGCGACTTTAAGGGGTGTTAATTTTACTAAAGCTAAGTTATTTCGTGCTACTTTATATTGGTCAAATATGACCGGAGCGATCTTAGAAGAAACTATTTTAATTGATGCTCAATTAGATATGGTTAATTTTCGCAATGCTAATTTAAGTGGTGCTATTATGCCTAAAGGCGGAACACATCTTTAAATTAATTGATAATTAATAATTGATAATTGATAGTTTACAAATGACAAATAACAGTTGATAATTGACCAATGACCAAATTATATTTAGTAGGTACACCAATCGGGAATTTAGAAGATATTACTTTTCGAGCTTTACGCATTTTAAAAGAGGTTGATTTAATCGCTTCTGAAGATACCCGTCATACCGGAAAATTACTCCATCATTTTCAAATTGACACCCCCCAAATTAGTTATCATCACCATAATCGTCAACAAAGAATTGGTGAATTAATTGACTTAATTAAACAGGGGAAAACCTTGGCCTTAGTTAGTGATGCAGGGATGCCCTCAATTTCAGATCCCGGCTTTGAGTTAGTTCAAAGTTGTATTGAAAATCAAATTCAAGTAATACCTATTCCGGGGGTTACTGCGGTGATAACTGCTTTATCCGCTTCAGGAATATCAACCGAAAAATTTATTTTTGAGGGCTTTTTACCCCCAAAAACTCAAGCTAGATGCGATTATCTTCAAACTTTAAAAGATGAAACAAAAACCTTAATTTTTTATGAATCTCCCCATCGTTTAATAGATACTTTAGAGGATTTTTTAAAAGTATTTGAGCCAGAAAGAAAAATTGTTTTAGCAAGGGAATTAACCAAAATTCATGAAGAATTTTGGCGGGGTAGTTTACAAAATGCTTTAAATTTATATCACAATGAACGAAAACCGAAAGGAGAATATACTATTGTTTTAGAAGGAAAAAAAATAGTTAATAATTCCCTTGACGATGAAGAAATTAAGTTAGAATTGATTAAATTATTACAGGAGGGAATGAGTACATCTCAAGCTAGTCGTCATTTAGCTAATTTAACTAATCTTTCCCGCCGTCATATTTATCAAATTGCGCTTTCTTTATAGTTAATATTTTTTAAATTTTTAACCAATAATCAATCAAAAAATTATGTCTATTTTTAATACAAATAATCCAAAAATTTTAATTTTACAAGGAGATATTACCCAACAAAAAGTAGATGCTATTGTTAACGCCGCTAATACTTATTTAAAAGGTGGAAGTGGGGTTGATGGTGCTATTCATCGGGCGGCCGGGGCTGAATTATTAGCAGAATGTCGCACTTTAAACGGTTGTAAAACTGGTGAAGCGAAGATCACAAAAGGTTATAATTTATTTGCTAAATGGGTAATTCATGCCGTTGGGCCAATTTGGCGAGGTGGCCATAATAACGAAGATCAATTATTACAAAATTGTTATCATCATTGTTTAGAAATAGCGGTAAAAAATGAGATTAAAACTATTGCTTTTCCGGCCATTAGTACGGGTATATATTCTTTTCCTTTAGAAAGAGCAACTAGAATTGCAATGACAGAAGTTAAACAATTTTTAGAGCAAAATTCTACAATTGAAAAGGTTATCTTTGTCTGTTTTGGGGCAAAAAATTTTAACTGTTATTGTCAAATAAGTAAGGAAATTTTATCATAAAACAATGTTATATTTTGTAATTATTTTTAATCTTAGTTTAACGGTAATAAATATTTATATTTTACTCAAAGTTAGACAATGGACAAAAAATCTTAACATCACAAAGAAAGTATTAACTAACGTGGAATATCAGATCGATCGAGTCTTAAAACCTGCTCCAAAATCTGTTATGATCGCCCAAAAAGGAACTAATTATTTACGTTTTCGCTTACAAATTTTAGCCTATCAATGGCAACTATTACAAAATTTAGTTAATTTATTAATATGGTTGTCCCATCAAACTAAAATAAAAACATCTTCTAATTTAAAATTATAATATTAATCAAATTAATTATGAATAAACAAAAATCAAATGATCACTTAATTAAAGGTTTTTTGTTAGGTGGTGCGATTGGTACTATCATTGGTTTATTATTTTCTCCTCATCAGGGTAGGAAAAATCGCCAAATTATTAAAAAATCAATAGAATCTTTGCCACAATTATCTGAAGATTTAAGTTATAATTTACAATTACAGACTAAAATTTTATCAAAAAATACTTTGAAAAAATGGGATCATACGGTAGTACGTTTACAAAAAGCGATCGCCGCCGGAATTTCCGCCAGTCAAAAAGAGGCCGAAAATAAACATGATTAATTCAACTAATTAATTTCTCAATTATGACTTATTTTGATTTAAAATCAGCCTTGATCACCAATCCTTTAATGATCGAGTCGGATCGTCTTTTAACAGAGGCGATCGCCTTGATGAGTCAAGGCCAAAAATCAGATTATGTTTTAATCAAACAACAAGAAAAGGCGATCGGCATTATCACCCATAGTGATATTATAGATTTATTAATACAGCCACAATCTCTTGAGTTTTTAACAGTTAAAGACGTAATGAAATCACCCCTGATTACTATTTTTGAAACTGAAATAGCTGATTTTTTACACTGTTGGCAAATCTTAAAACAACATCAAATCAATCATTTACCCGTTATTAATCAAGAAGAACAAATTATTGGTTTATTAACATCAAAAAACCTACAAGAAATTAATTATTTAGAACAACAAAAATTACAACAAGAATTATCCAATTTAAAATATGCTTTAGATCAGGCCTGCATCGTTTCAATGACTGATGCTCAGGGTATTATAACTTATGTTAATGAGCATTTTTGTCAAATTTCTGGTTATACTCAAGAACAATTAATCGGTAAAACTCATCAATTAATTAAATCAGATTATCATTCACCTTGTTTTTTTCAACAACTTTGGCAAACGATTAGATCCGCAAAAGTTTGGCAAGGAGAAATTTGTAATCGCTCAAAATCTGGTAAACTCTACTGGGTAGAAACCACAATTGTCCCCTTTTTAGATCATAAAAATCGCCCGATTCAATATCTTTCCATTCGTTTTGATATTACCGCTACAAAATTAGGACAAAAAGCCGTTGATCAAGAAAATATTTTCCGGCGTAAAATTATGGAAAATATCGCAGAAGGTTTATGTGTTTGTCAAAGCATCACCGAATATCCTTATGTTCATTTTACCGTCTGGAATCAACAAATGGAAAAGATTACAGGCTATACCATTGAGGAAATTAATCGTTTAGGTTGGTATCAAACATTATACCCTGATGCGCAAATTCAAGCGAAGGTCATCGCTCGAATGGACAGAATGCGCCAAGGGGATAATATTAAAAATGAAGAATGGGAAATTCAATCTAAAGACGGGCAAAAACACATCATCTCTATTTCTACAACCATTTTGGCCGCTTATAATGAGCGCACCTATATTATGGCTTTAATGCAGGATATTACCGAGAGAAAACAAGCGGAAAAAGCCCTTAAAATCAGTGAAAATTGGTATCGTCAAATGTTTAATACCAGTGTGGTAGGAATGGTGATCGCCGATTTTCAAGGTAATATGATTGAAGCTAATGATTGTTTTTTAAAGATGCTTGGTTATACTAGGGCGGAGTTAGAATCGGGAATGATCCGCTGGAATGAAATGACCCCTCCAGAATATCACACCCAAGATCAAGCGGCCGTTGAACATTTTAAAAAATATGGTTATGTTAATCCTTGGCAAAAGGAATATTACCGCAAAGATGGCTCTCGTATTCCCATTTTAATCGGGGTGGCACTCTTGCCAGAGTCAGATCATGAGACTATTTCCGTGATCGTGGATCTGACTCAACAGAAAATCGCTCAACAGGAAAATCAAAAGTTAAAAGAAAGATTAGAATGGATCTTATGTACAACTCCGGCCGTTATTTATACTTGTCAACCTCATTCCCGTTCTAAAATCACTTTTATTAGTGATAATATTTATCATATTACGGGCTATCAATCAGAACATTTTTTATTAGAAGAAAATTTTTGGCTTAATCATGTTCATCCAGAGGATGCCAGTAAGATTTTACTTGATTTTACACAGATTTTTGAAAAAGGTTTATTTTCCTGTGAATATCGCTTTTTATGTGCCGATCAAACTTATCATTGGATCAGAGATGAATTACGTTTAATTAGGGATGATCAAGGTAATCCTTTAGAATTAGTTGGTTATTGTGCTGATATTAGCGATCGTAAAGAATATGAGGTAAAATTACAACAAACAAATTTAGAATTACAAAGGGCTACCCGTCTCAAAGATGAATTTTTAACTACCATGAGTCATGAGCTACGCACCCCTCTTAATGCTATTTTAGGCCTATCAGAAGCATTAGGAGATCAACTTTTTGGCACAATGAATGAACAACAATTAAAGGCGATTAAAACTATTATTGAAAGTGGCAATCATCTGTTAGCATTAATTAATGATATTCTGGATCTGGCTAAAATTGAAGCGGATAAAATTAAACTTAATCTTGCTCCCACTTGTATCAATAATTTATGCCAATCAAGTTTAAAATTTATTCAACAACAGGCTTTAGAAAAAAGAATTACTCTTAATAAGGAAATTCCCGAAAATTTACCAGATTTATTAATAGATGAACGGCGCATCCGTCAAGTTTTAATTAATCTTTTAAATAATGCCGTTAAATTTGCTCCCACCGGAGGAAAAATCTCTTTAAAAGTTGAGTTTTCTTCAGGTAATAATGATAGTTTAATAGTTAAAAATTCAAAATCAAAGCGTCAAATGTCTTTTACAATTACCGATAATGGCATTGGAATTAGTGAAGAAAATATAGCTAAATTATTTCAACCTTTCATGCAAATAGATAGCTCTTTAAATCGCCAATATAACGGGACAGGCCTAGGTTTGGCTCTTGTTAAAAAATTAGTTGAACTCCATGATGGGCAAGTTAAAGTAGAAAGTCAAATTGGAGAGGGCAGTAGTTTTACTTTTTGTTTACCTTGTGATCAATTATACTTAGAAAAGACTGAAAATTTAAAACAAATTACTTTAAAAAAATTAGAAAACAATCCAATTAATTATCAAATTAATCAAAATCCTTTAATCCTATTAGCAGAAGACAATGAAGCCAATATTTTAACCGTATCTAGTTATCTCAAAGCAAAAGGTTATCAAATGATTTTAGCTAAAAATGGTCAAGAAGCCCTTGATCTAGTTAATTCCCAAAAACCAGATTTAATTTTAATGGATATTTCCATGCCCAAAGTTAATGGTTTCACCGCTATTCAAACCATTCGTCAAAATTCTAATCCGGATCTTGCCAATATCCCCATTATCGCCCTAACCGCTTTGGCCATGCCCGGCGATCGACAAAAATGTCTTGAAGCGGGAGCTAATGATTATCTAGCAAAACCGATCAAATTAACTCAATTGTTTCATATAATACAAGAAGTATTAATCAAAATGAGTTAATAACAAATCAATTATGAATCAAGCTTCTATTTTAATTGTAGATGATGAGCCTCGTAATTTTGATGTAATTGAGGCATTTTTAAGCAATCAAAATTATGATTTACATTATGTTTCCAGTGGAGCCGATGCTTTTGAATTTCTTAATATTATGTCTGTAGATCTGATCCTATTAGATGTGATGATGCCAGAAATGGATGGGATTGAAGTTTGTCTGAAAATAAAAGCCAATCCTAAGATTAAACATACTCCTATTATCATGGTGACAGCTTTAACTGAAAAAGATGATCTCGCAAAATGCCTTGATGCGGGGGCTGATGACTTTATTAGTAAACCCGTTAATCAAATTGAACTTCGAGCTAGAGTCAATTCCATGTTAAGACTCCAAGAACAATATAAAAATATTCAAATGTTGTCTATTCTACAGGAGAATACCATACTTGTTTTAACTAAAAATTTAGAAGAATTAAGCAAAAATTTAACCACAACCTTACCCCATGAAATCAATACACCTTTAAACGGTGTTTATGGGGTTTTAGATCTATTAATTAATAAAAAACAAGAACTTTCTGAAGAAATAAATGATTTATTAATACTAGCCTTTGAATCCGTTAAAAGATTAAGAAAATTAACCCAAAGATTTTTAATTTATAGTCAATTAGAAATTAAAAATAGTAAAATTAATACTAAGCAATCAGTTGATTTAGAAATTCAAGATATTACTACTAAGAGTTTAATTGAAGATATTATTAGCTACCAAGCTAATAAAAATGAAAGAATCAATGATTTATTAATAGATTTTAACGATTTTCAAGCACCAGCTATTAAAAGTAAAGATTTCCAACATCTGATTATGGAATTAATAGATAATGCGTTTAAATTTTCTGAAGTTGGCACTCAAGTGACAGTCATTAGTAAAATTGTCAATAATCAATTTAATCTTACAATTACTAATCAAGGTAGAATTATGACAACAGAACAAATCGCTACTATTGGCCCTTTTAAACAATTTGAACGTCAATATTATGAACAACAAGGAGTAGGATTAGGCTTAAAAATTGCTTCTTTAATTCTTCAAATTTATCAAGGAAAATTATCAATTGTTAGTAATCATGAATTGGGTACAAAAGTTGAAATTCAATTACCTTTAATCAATAATTAATCATAATGAATGATCCCATTTTTTGGTTAGGTTTATCTATTTGTTTAGTGGCCATGAGTTTAACCGCCGTTTTAGTGGCGGCTTTACCTGCTTTACAAGAGTTAGGTAGAGCCGCCCGTAGTGCGGAAAAATTATTTGATACCCTCAGAAGGGAATTTCCCCCCACTTTAGAAGCGATCCGTTTAACAGGCTTAGAAATTAGTGAATTGACAGATGATCTCAATGAAGGGGTGAAAAATGCTTCCAATGTAGTCAAACAGGTAGATCAAAGCTTAAGCGAAACCAAACAGCAACTTAATAAAGTTAAACGTGGCACTCGTCAAGTGATCGCAGGGGTTAAGGCCGCCTATGAAACATGGCAACACGAAGGCCAAGGCACAAAGAAACAACTCAAACCCTTAAAATCGGCAAAAAATCAAGGTTTAGGTTTTTCCGCCCATCAACAGGATTTCATTAATTCAGATACCAATGAAAATGATGACTGAAATAAATTTTTAATATGCAATCTAATAAGATAGGGATCAACGGAGGTTGATCCCTAATCTTAATCATAATTATTATTTTTAATAATATTAAAAAACTATTAATCAAAAAGTTTTTTAATTTATTTTTAAATTTGTTTTTTAATTTATTTTTTAATTTAACTGGGGTGCTAGGATTCGAACCCAGGAATGGCGAGACCAAAACCCGCTGCCTTACCGCTTGGCGACACCCCACTGATGTCTTTCACGTTGATTAATATAACACAACCTACTGGGGTTTTGTCAAGGGTTTTTTAAAAAATTTTTTTAACTTTTTCCTTTAAAATAGAATTAAGTTAATTTAACCTTAAAACAAAAATGGTATCTATTGCAGTTATAGACTATGATATGGGCAATTTGCACTCTGTTTGTAAGGGTTTACAAAAAGCCCAAGCGACTACAAACATCACCGATCGCCCTGAAGATATTGAAAGCGCCCAAGCTATTGTTTTACCCGGTGTGGGTTCGTTTGATCCGGCTATGCAACATTTAAAAGATCGGGGTTTAGAAGAACCGATTAAAAGAGCGATCGCCAGTGGTAAACCATTTTTAGGAATTTGTTTAGGTTTACAGATTTTATTTGAAGCCTCAGAAGAAGGGCAGGAAAAAGGCTTAGGAATTATTGCGGGAAAGGTCAAAAAATTCAAGTCTGAGCCTAATTTAACTATTCCTCACATGGGTTGGAATCAATTAGAATTAAAACAAAAAGATTGCCCTTTGTGGCAAAATTTACCCACGGATCCCTATGTTTATTTTGTTCATTCCTATTATGTTGATCCCGTTGATCCCCAAGTAATTAGCGCTCAAACTACTCACGGTAGTCAAACCGTCACGGCGGCGATCGCTCAAAATAATTTAATGGCGGTACAATTTCACCCTGAAAAATCGTCTGATCAAGGTTTACAAATTCTCTCCAATTTTGTCAAATTAGCAAATAGTTGAATAAGTAATCGGGAATAGGTAATAAGTAGTAAATATTAAGTTAAAAGTTGACTAATGATCAATGACTAATCAAAATATGAGAATTAAAATTTGTGGGATTACAGATATTGAACAGGCTCAAGCGATCAGTTCAATGGGAGCAACGGATCTCGGTTTTATTTGTTATCCCAAATCTCCCCGTTATCTTGAGCTTAAATCAATCCAAATTATTATTAAAAACTTACCCCAATCTATAGGAAAAATTGGAGTTTTTGTTAATGAAAATATAACAATTATTGAAAAAGTTGTTAAAGAAACTAACCTAACAGCTGTACAATTACACGGAAATGAAACGCCCGAATATTGTGATCAAATTCGTCACATTCTACCAGAAATTGAGTTAATTAAAGCCTTAAGAATTAAAAATTCTAAATCATTAAAAATCGTTGAAAACTATTATAATCATGTCAACACATTATTATTAGACGCTTATCATCCCCAATTATTAGGAGGTACGGGTCATACAGTAGACTGGCAAATTTTACAACAGTTTAATTGTGCCTTGCCTTGGTTTTTAGCAGGAGGCTTAACTCCTGATAATATTCAAACGGCTTTAAGTGAACTTTCTCCTAATGGAATAGATCTATCTAGTGGAGTAGAAAAATCTCCCGGAAATAAAGATCTAAATAAAGTTTTTCAACTGTTTGAAAATTGCCTAATCTTAACGAAAAAAAATACTCTAAGTCCTTAGTTTGGGGGAGTTTTCAAGTTTAGAAAAAACCCCCTTCAACAAGGGAGGGAGAATTATTAAATAATTAAAATTCAGCCAATACAATTAATTTATCTTCAGGGCTAAATTTAATTAAATCTAATTTAGAAGGATTTAAGACAATACCATAATTTTTAGCTTTATTATTAGCATCGGCTTTGATTCGATAACCGATCGCCGATTCATTGCGTCTTTTCGCCGATTCCACCACCGTATAAAAATTAACAGTCTTTTCCACCATTATATAATTAGTGATGGGCTTTAAATAAATTTCTGAGCCTTCAGAGGTTAATAAGGATTGGAAAACTTGATTTAAGGTTTTAGTTTCGGAGATTTGAGCCATGAGTAAACTCACAATACGCTCACTAATTACAAAATCGTCAGGTCTAGCCACTGAAGCTAATTCTTGATTTCGCGCGTCTAACATTTCTGTAATAATTGACTGTGATCGCTGGGAATTTTTAGTTAAATTACGCAATTGTAACAGAGTAACTAAAGTTTGAGAATCAGCCAATTCTGGCTCAAGATAATCACAAGCCGTTAACAAAATTTGATTATATTTTGGTATATCTAATTGTGCTAACATCTCACTTTCAGTGGATTCTCCTTGATGATAGGTTAATTCTTGATTAACTAGATCACAGGAATTAATTTGTTTAATCGTTTGATCTTCAGGTAAACCTGCCATAATGGCGATAGAAGATCCCGCCTTAACATATTCATCTAATTGTTTAATCATGGCCGGAACTCTTAAATTCCATCCCAAAATTAAAGTATGTTCGGGCTGAGGGGCTGAGGGGGGGATAGTTTGAATGGCACTGGCATCAATTTGAGGTTTTAAAGCCGTAATTTGAGCGGTATCATCATCTTCAGCTAATAAAATTACCTGATCTTGTGCCGATAAAATTCGATCGCATGGGGGATTGATTTCAACTTCAGCTTGGGCATTTTTAAGACCAATTACGGCCGCATTTTGATAAGCTAAAAGAATTTCACCGTAAGTTTTACCCACTAAAGGCGAGGCCGATTGAACATAAATTTCATTACCGCTAAAATCAAATAAATCCATATAAACAGAGGATAAACCCGATTGACGACAGGTTTGGACAATAATGCGAGAAATAATATCATTTGTTAATAAAGTTTCTACTTGATTTCCTGCAATAATATTAATAATTTCTAAGCTTTTACTATCTTGAATTTCCGCTACAATATGATAGGGTTTAGAGTCAGTTCTAGGAATATTAGTAATACCTAAAAGGATTTTAATTAAATTAATATCACTATATTCAGAAGGGGGATTAAGAATAATAATTGAACGGGAATTTTGAATATTAACTAAGCCTAAATCACCTAAATCTGTACATTGACCAGTACGACAAACAATCCGATTGGGATATTTAAAGTTTAACCATTTTTGGATCGTTTCCTCCATTTCTACCTTATCTTCTTCACTTAAAATAACAATTACCCTTTCAGGATGATTAGCATTGGCCGCTAATAATTCCGATAACAAAGTAAAAATTTGATAAGACCAACCTAAAATTACAATATGATCATCTTCAATTACCCTTGATCTACCCTTGCGTAAATCCTGTAATTTGGCTTCAATACCACTACTGAGTAAACCGATCAGGGTACTAATAATGAAAATACCGCCAAAGGTCACAAATAACATAAATAGTCGCAATATCCACCCCTCATCACCCCCCACCGTGCCAGTATCAAGGGTACGCATTAACACCCCCCAGATCGCTTCAGGTAAACTATAACGGGGGGCATCAGGGGCTGAAATGCCTGTAATTACAATAAAAATGGCATTAGCCACAATAAAAATAGCGGAAACTAACGCTAAACCACCGATCAAAGAGACTGTCCCTTTTGACATAAAATTATCAAAAGCATAATGAAACCGATCTCTTAATTTAACTTTTTTCATCTTGGTTATAAATCATCAACAATTCTACCACTCAAATATAGTATGTTTCGGTGACAAGATCAGATTTTAGGAAAAATAAATTAACAAATTGTTGAGGGAAATATTATAATATTTTTGATCAAAATAGTTAAAATCTCAACTATGCTCTCTTAAAATTCAAAATTCCAAAATTAATCAGTCATAATTAATCTTAAACAATTGTCAATTTTCCACTGTTAACTGATAGAAATTTAGCCATTAACTTACATTTATGAACAGAGACAATCATCATAATTATTTAACCAATTGCGATCATAATTCTATTTATGATTATCCCGTTTTAAATAATATTGATTTTGGCAAACTTCAGGAAAAAATTAAAGAGCGTTGTCAAATAATTCAAGATGGGAAAAAATATCGGCGAGAATTATTTGGTTTGATGCGTCAAGCTGAAAATGTTAATTTTCAAGAGCGTTTTGACACGGTAAAAAATCTGATTCAAGATTATGATAATTGCTTATTATTAGTCAAGAAACATCGAGAAAATTATCAAAAATTTGTGGATCAATTAATTCAATATTTACAAACTAATTTTCTACAAGAAATTGAAAGTTTATTAGAAAAAGAGCAGAAACGTCAAGAAATGGAGCAAAGATTTCAAACGGATAATTTAGTCTCTGCTTTGAAAAATAAACATAAACAACAAATCTTAAAATTTCTCTTTCGTTTAGGGAGAATTGCTTTATTAAGTTTGGCCAAAATTGATTTATTAAATAAGAGAATTAACGTCTTAATTCAAGCTAATCAATCTCAACAAAAATTGGGCGATCGCTTGAAAAAACAAGTGAATGAATATGATGAATTTTATCAATTTCAATCAGAATTTCAACAAAAGGAAAATCAGGCTTTAATTAAGTTACAAAATATCGTTAATTTTGAAGCACATTTAAGCCCAATTTTAGGAGATTTTCAAAGTCTAACTAATCAATTACTTAATATAGATGGGCAATTACAACAAATAGTTAAAGATTTAGATAGTTTAGATCGTAATTTTCCTGATTTAGATTCAGAAGACTTACTAAGACTTGAATCTGATCAAATTTCCTATCAATTAATTAAACTATTAATTACCAATCAATTTAGTCAACAAAAATTGATTTTAGCATTAAAAGATTCTCCTACCCAAGACATTAATCTTGATCAATTTTCCTTAATTAATGATCTACCTTCTCTCATTAAAACAATTCAAACTTTTCAAGATTATTTGACTCAAAATTTTCAAAAATATCAGGGTAATTCTCCTAAATTAACTTCAAATAATCAACCAATTAATCAAAATAATTCTAATTCTAATTCTTCATTACCTGAAGTCAATTCTCAATCCATTCCTTTAATAAGTAAAAGTGGTATTAATTACAAAATATTAGAAGAATTATTATCACAAAATAAGTGGAAAGAGGCTGATTTTGAAACTTATAAATTAATGATCCAAGTTTTAAACAAAAAAGAAGGTGATAATATTTATCAAGAAGAATTGCTCAATTTTCCTTCAGAAGATTTTTTGATCATTGATCAGTTATGGATGAAGCACAGTCAAGGGCGTTTTGGCTTTACGAAACAAAAAGAAATTTGGTTGGATTGTGGAGGAAAAACAGAGGTTTATGAAGATAATATTGCTCAGATTTTTGGGGATCGGGTTGGTTGGAAACGGCGCAATTCATGGTTAAATTACAATGATTTAAGCTTTAATTTACAAGCTCCTTTCGGTCATTTACCGATTATTCGGGTGCAATATGGAGGTAAAAGTATTCTCTTTTCTCGCAAAATTATTTATATAATTGCTCAGAAAGTTGGGAAAAATAATTGATATTTTAGGAGTTAATCAATCTTTAATCGTCAATAATCGTCAATGGCTCAAAAATTCCTTTTTTCAGGGGAAGCAAATAACTTATTGAAATATATTTGCAATAATCTTGACAAAAATTATTAATAAGCCTATAGTAGTTATATCAAAAAAAGATTGTTCTTCTCTCAAGGATACAGCAGGTGAAGCCATCACCGAAAAATAGATGGTTTCTCTTGTTTATTTTTTTGGTTTTGATAGAATAAAAAAGTTAGAGATTTGTTGATATATTAAAGCTAATAATTAAAGTGAATTTTAAATTAAATTATTATGGTATTTTCCCTAACTCAAACCAGCGGCCGTCAAAGAGAAATATTAGAAATTATCCTCAGCAATGGCTGGGATTTTATGAAAGGAATTTTAACCAAAGGTAAAGCCGATCAACCTACTTTACCGCCTCCGGCCGTGTTGCGTAAAATATTAGTAGAATTAGGCCCTTTTTATGTTAAATTTGGGCAACTTTTAAGCACTCGCCCTGACTTGTTACCTCCCCAATATATCACTGCTTTAACGGCATTACAGGCTAGAGTGCCTACCTTACCTTGGAGTGAAGTTGAAGATGTTTTAAAGACGGAATTAAAGTTACCTTTAGAGGAGGTTTTTTCTAATATTAATCAACAACCGATCGCCGCCGGATCGATCGCTCAAATTCACAGGGCCACTTTAAAAAATGGGCAAGAAGTTGCGGTTAAAATTCAACGGCCGGGCATAGATTTAATAGTAGCACAGGATGTAAAATTAATTAAAGCAATTGCGGAATTAATCGCCTTAACGGATCTAGGAAAAGATTATGATATTGTGGCGTTAGCTAATGATTTTACCAGTGCGGTTGAGGCGGAATTAGACTTTAGAAAAGAGGGAGAATATACTAATCAATTAAGACAAAATTTAAAACAAAGTAAATGGTTTAATCCTGAAGATTTAGTAATACCAAAAATTTATTGGGAAATTACGACTAAAAAAATCTTAGGTTTAGAATGGTTAAATGGGAAGCCAATTTTAGAGGCTAATTTTTTAGAAATAAGCCCTTATCAAGGAATAGATCCACAAAGAAAAGATGTGACAACCCTTTTATTTAGGGCATTTTTTCAACAAATTTATGTTAATGGATTTTTTCATGCCGATCCCCATCCGGGTAATATTTTCTACTTAGAAAATGGTAAACTTGCGATGATTGATTGTGGTATGATTGGCAGATTGGATCCAAGAACTCAACGATTATTAACGGAATTACTATTAGCTATAGTTGATTTTGATGCGTTAAGATGTAGTGAATTAACGGTGGAATTATCAGAATCTGAATTAGAAACTACTAATTTAGAAAGATTAAAACATGATTATCAAAAACTGTTAAGAAAGTATTATAATTTAACCCTATCTCAATTAAATTTTAGTGAGGTATTTTATGAGATTTTACAGGTAGCAAGAAACAATAAAATTCAGTTACCAGGTAATTTAGGATTATATGCCAAATGTTTAGCAAATTTAGAAGGAGTAACTAGAAGTTTAAACCCAGAAGTTAATTTAATTGATGAATTTAAACCATTAATGACTGATATTTTTGCGCGTCAATTATTTGGAGATACCCCCACCCAAAGTTTATTAAGAATAGCCTTAGATCTGAAAGCGTTATCATTAAGATCTCCCCGTCAAATTGAGGTATTATTAGATCGTGTAAGTTCGGAAACTTTACAGTGGAATCTCAAGGTTAAAGAATTGGATAATTTAAGACGAAGTATTGATGATTCTGCTAATCGTTTATCCTTCAGTGTGGTGGTGGGATCTTTAATCATGGGGGCGGCGATTATTTCCACTGGTAGTAATATTAATAAATTTATTTTAATTAGTAATATTTTGTTTACAATTGCTAGTTTTTTGGGTTTTTGGTTGATTATTAAAATTATTAGATCAGGCCGTTTAAAATAAAAATAATTAATAAGTAATAATTAATTATTAATAATAACAAATGACTAATAACCCATTATATATATTTTTGTTGCAAATTTAGTAACAAACTCTTGTCAGTCATAAAAAATCTGGTATTATAGCAGTAACATCATCAAAATTGAAGAAAAATAATTAGGGATCAAAGGGATCACTTTTTAAAATAAAAAATACTGATTATAAATTATTGTTAAAAAAGGATAGGTGAAATGAGATGTCATCAGGAAAAGAAACACAATTAATTGATTTTTTGCAGAAAGAATTGGCTATTTCTCAAGATTCCATTGCCATCGCTCAACGAACAATGGAACAAAATTTAGGGCCTTTACCTATGGTATTATGGCAATATGGTTTAATTACCCTTGAACAATTAGACCGTTTATATGATTGGCTTGAACAGTAATCAGTCATTCTATGATATAAGTTGTTTATTTTGAATTATTGATATGGCTATAATACACGGGAATTGGATTAGTAATCACGGCAAAGAATACTTTTTGATCTGGGGTGAAACTTGGCGTAATTTAGATGATGAAATTATCGAGAATAATCTCATTAATTCTAAACTAAATAAGCAAGAATCATCTCAAATTTTTGCCCATCCTTTAACTTTAAATATTGAAGAAATAACAGAAATTATTAATAATAATAACTTATTAAATAAAGACATTTTCCCTTTAGAAAAAATACCAGAAAGACAGAAACAACAAATTATTACCCTGCCTAGTTACATCATTAATAAAAAGAAAAAAAACTATGCTTTACCCTTATTATCAGGGCAATTGAACAATTTAGAAATAACAGAAGATCAATTATTTTTAGCCAATTGGCAAATAGAAGGATTATATTTAACTCCCAAAGAAACAGTAAAATTAATTAGTAATTTGAAAATGGGAGAATTAAAAAATAATCCTATTTGGGGGGAAGAAATCTCTTTTTGGTGTCAAGTTTATCGCTGGAGTTTAGACTTGTTGGCTAGGGGTAAATTTATTCCTTCTTTAATTAATAAAAATGATGAACAAAATGAGGCCATTTGGTTGCCGATTTTAGATAGTTTTATTGATCAAACTCGTTTAGCAAAGTTTACTCAACAAATGCCCTCTATTTGTGTTAGTTATTGGCTAGAAAATGATAATTTACCGCCTAATCATAAATTCAATAATTGGGATCAAATTAAAGATGATCAAGCAATTTTATTAAATTATTTAAGTCATATTTTAACCAGTCAATTAAAAGATAGTCTCGACTGTAATATTCCTGTTAATAAAGAATTAATTACTTTACCTTGGTTGAAAGCCTTAAGTAAAAATAATTTAACTAATTTTAAACTAGATCAAAAAGACAGTAATAGATTAATTAATAGTTTTTATAATTGGGTATTTCCCATTAAAGATTATATCCCAAATCCTCAAACATTTCAACTTAATCAAACGGAATTTCGTACCGCTTTAAAATTAATTCCCCCCACCGAAAAACAAATCAATAATAAACAATTTAATTGGCAGTTAAACTATTATTTACAAGCGGTAGATCAAGAAGATTTATTAATATCAGCCGAGCAAATTTGGCAACATCCAGTAGATCAATTTATCTATCAAGAGCGAATTATTAAAAACCCCCAAGAAACCCTCTTAAAAGGTTTAGGTTTAGCCTCAAGAATTTATCCCCAAATTGCTCAAAGTTTAGAAAGTTCTAGCCCTAATTTCTGTCAACTTGATCCCATTCAAGTTTATGAATTTATTAGAACAATTGTCTGGCATTTAAAAGATAGTGGTTTAGGGGTAATTGTACCACAAGGTTTAGAATCTGGAGGTCAAGAAAATCGTTTAGGTGTTAATATTAATGCTCAAGTCATCGAGAAAAAAGGCACAAGATTAGGCTTAAAAAGTTTATTAAAATATAACTTAAATTTGGCCGTTGGTGATAAGATTTTATCTCAAGAAGATTTCCAAAAATTACTGGATCAAAAATCACCTTTAGTAGAAATAGATGGTCAATGGATTGCCTTACAACCGGCCGATGTGAGGGCGGCTCAAAGTATTTTAAATAAAACTAATGAAAAAATAGAATTATCCGTAGAAGATGCTTTAAGAATTGCCACCGGAGACACTAAAACTTTAGCAAAATTGCCTGTAGCGACTTTTAAAGCTGAGGGAATTTTAGAAGAATTGATCAATGCTTTTATTAATAATGAAACTATCAAAATTTTAGATACTCCTGAAACTTTAAAAGCCACTTTAAGACCCTATCAAAATCGAGGTTTTAGTTGGCTATCTTTCCTTGAAAAATGGGGCTTAGGGGCTTGTTTAGCTGATGATATGGGTTTAGGAAAAACAATTCAATTAATTTCATTTTTGTTAACATTACAAGAAGAAGAATTTTTAACTAATCCCGTTTTAATTGTCTGCCCTACCTCAGTTTTAAACAATTGGGAAAGGGAAATTAAAAAGTTTGCTCCCACTTTAAAAGTAATAATTCATCATGGGGAAAATAGAAAGAAAAATCAAGATTTTGTAAAGGAAGTTAGCTCAAAAAATGTAATTTTAACTAGCTATTCTTTAGTTTTTAGGGATGAGAAAACCTTAAATTTAATAGATTGGCAAGGGATAGTATTAGATGAAGCTCAAAATATTAAAAATTCCCAAGCAAAACAGTCTCAAGCGATTAGAAATATTAAGGCCGGTTTTCGTATTGCTTTAACAGGAACTCCGGTAGAAAATAGACTTTCTGAATTATGGTCAATTTTAGATTTTCTTAACCCTGGGATCTTAGGAAATCGGACATTTTTTCAAAAAAGATTTGCTATTCCTATCGAAAAATTTGGTGATCAAGATTCTTTAAAAACTTTACGATCTTTAGTGCAACCTTTTATTTTAAGACGCTTAAAAACCGACACTAATATTATTCAAGATTTACCCGAAAAACAAGAGATGAATGTTTTTTGTGGTTTATCATCTGAACAAGCCCAATTATATCAAAAATTAGTCAATGAATCATTAATTAAAATTGATGAAGCCACAGGTATTCAAAGACATGGTTTAATCTTAAATTTACTTTTAAAATTAAAACAATTATGCAATCATCCCGCTTTATTATTAAAAGAAAAACAATTAAAAGATAGCCATAGATCGGGTAAATTATTACGTTTAGAAGAAATGTTAGAAGAATTAGTTTTAGAGGGCGATCGAGCTTTAATTTTTACCCAATTTGCAGAATGGGGTAAACTTTTACAACCCTATTTAGCCAAAAAATTTAATTTTGAAATTCCATTTTTATACGGCTCAACTAACAGAAAACAACGTCAAGAAATGATCGATCGCTTTCAAAATGATCCCCAAAGTCCACCCTTATTTATACTATCCTTAAAAGCAGGGGGAACGGGTTTAAATTTAACCCGCGCTAATCATGTTTTTCATATAGATAGATGGTGGAATCCAGCAGTGGAAAATCAAGCAACCGATCGAGCTTTTCGCATTGGCCAAAAACGCAATGTTCAAGTGCATAAATTCGTCTGTACAGGCACATTAGAGGAGCGAATTAATGATATGATTGAAAGTAAAAAACAACTGGCTGAACAAACAGTTGATGCGGGGGAAAATTGGTTAACAGAAATGGATACTGATCAACTAAGAAATCTATTATTATTAAATAGTGAAACGATTATGGATGATGATTAAATTAGATAATTAAATTACAAATTATCTGTTAATTATTAATGATTAAATCGTAATGACGGGGGGTATAAAGCCATTGTTGATCGCCCTGTTTAACTAGGCGAGTTTGACTTGAGCCGATTAAAATTAGGGTGCGCATATCCCCATCGGATACCCTTAAATCAATTAAAGATTTAATGATAATTTTTTGTCCTGATCTACCTAAATTTTTGGCTAAAACGATTGGTGTTTCTGGTTTTCGCCATTTTAATAAAATTGCTTTCGCTTCTTCTAGTTGCCAAGTTCTTTCTTTTGAAACGGGGTTATAAAAGGCGATCGCCAAATCCGCTTGAGCGGCCAAATTAATGCGATCGCAGATCACTTCCCAAGGCTTAAGAATATTAGAAAGAGAAATCACACAAAAATCATGACCTAAAGGCGCACCCACTAAGGCGGCCGCCCCCTGCATGGCTGAGATCCCCGGACAAACTTTAATTTCCACTTCCTGCCATTTTGGATCGGCTTGATGATCTAAAACTTCAAACACGGCGGCCGCCATGCCATAAATACCCGCATCGCCAGAGGAAACAATCACGACTGATTTCCCCTCTTTAGCCAGATTTAAAGCATTTTCAGCCCTGATCAATTCTACTCGATTATCGGACTCATGACGAGTAATCTGAGGGTTTCTGAGGTGTTCCACTAAATCTAAATAGGTTTTATAGCCTACCCAGTCGGTAGCATGGAGTAATTCTTGATAAACTTGGGGTGACATCCATTCACGACTACCTGGCCCGATCCCCACAATGGTTAACTTTCCGGTTTTTTCCCTTGTATCTTTTTGATAAATTAAACAATTAGTTGAGGGGATAAATTCTGATTGATCTTCTTCACAAATAACAATAGTTAACTCACCATCCTCGGTAAATTTTAATTGACTATTTTCTAACCAAGGAGCATTACCTCTTAATTTAACTGATTTACCGCTTAATAAATCAGCAATAAAGCCTTTAGCCTGATCATGATTAACTAAATGATAACCTTTAGGGGGGTTAAGTAAGGTTGTTTGAAAACGAATCTCTCCGCTAGTGGTGATGGCCGGATCAACCCGTAAGATCACACTGATTTGACGGGCGAGATCGTTAACCCCCTGTAAACCTCCCAAGAGGGGAACGACCGCACTACCATCCTCTGCGATCGCTATGAGGGGGGGTTCTTGCCATTTATTTTGTAATAAAGGGGCAACAGTGCGAATTAAAATGCCACTAGCACAAATACCAATAATGGGAGTGCCATTTATAAATAAATCCCTGACTAACTCGCCAAACTGGTCATAAGTGCGATCGGCCGACACAGTACGACTAGCCAAACCATAAATAATAGCAGAAGGTAAAGCCATTTGTACCTGTCGAGCAATCTTAATACTTGTTTCGTTTAAAATAATAATTGCAGATGATGTCATAATAGCCTTACCTATTTCCTATTACCTGACTTTTAATTAGGTAAAACCCCACCCTCAACCGCTTGACGATAAGGTTCAACTTCTTTGGTATAATCAATTGGTAAAACAGCACAAACATTCTGATGGGGGCGAGGAATGATCACCCATGTTTCTAAAGTAGCACCTTCAGTACGTTTAACTGCTTCAATTCCGGCGTCCATTGCCGTTTTAACTTCAGAAACAGCCCCTCTAATATTGACCGTAAATCTAGCACTTCCGGCTCTAATATAACCCACAAGGGTAACTCGTCCCGCTTTCACCATTGCATCAGCCGCCGCTAATACCCCCGGAAAACCTTTTGTTTCAATTGATCCAACCGCAGATTGTGCTGGCATAAACTTTCTCCTTTAATATTTAATCTAAATGTCTTCAATTTATCATTAATTGGCAATTTTTTAGAAACGGAAAGGAAGATCCTGATCTGAATATTCAATGGGTAACACCCCTACCACGTTATCCGGTGGATTAGGTACAATATAATGGGATACCACTTCACCACCGAAGGTATTATTGGCCGCTTCGATGCCCTTAGTCATGGCTAGTTGGACTTCAGAGTTAGGGCCTCTGATCACCACCATAAACTCAGCCCTTTCCGCCAAACCATAATAAACAAGAGTAACTTTCCCACCTTTGACCATCGCATCGGCGGCGGCTAAGACGGCGGGAAAACCTACAGTTTGAATCACTCCTACTGCGTTTTGCATTGTTGATTTCCATACTTAAAATAATTTGAGTCAATCTTACCATTAATTGTCACCATTCTATGATCATGGTTTTAAGGTCATTTCCTCTCATACTACGGGTGTAGGAGGCTCAAGTCTCGAACCTCCTAAGCCCCCTCATCTAGTGATTATTGATTAATTCCTTGATCACCATTGGCGTTAACATTTCTACATTTTCTAAAACCACACAAGCCCCCACACTTTTTAAAAGATTGGCATAATTTTCCTTCAGACTTTGATCCTTTAAAACATGGGGCGGTAAAATGCCAACACCGATCCATAAACGATCAGGCTCTTTTTCTTTGGCCTGATTAACAGTATAAAGATCCGCCACCGTATCCCCCGCATAAATAACGGGAATTTTGTGATCACAATTAAGTTGATTCATCACCATAAATAAACCTGTGGGATCTGGCTTTTCTGGTGCGTCTTCCATGGCCACTAAAACAGGATTTTCTAAACCGATTCTTTTTTTCAAAATAAAATCCGCCGATCCTTGAGTCGCACCACTGAAAAAACCCCATTCAAAGTTATGATCCGTTAACATTTCAAAATAATTTTTAGTCGCTAACACAGGCTCACTGAGAATATAGCCATTAAAATTAACCGGATCCGTACCACGATAACGAGTTTGAAAAAATTTAACGATTTGTTCGTAATTTAAGTTAAGATTTTGACGAGTTTGGCCTTGTTGTTCAAAATAACGATAGGTTAATTCTTCTGACGCTTTCCAATCATTATTCCATTTTCCCTCTGATTTAATTTGATCAATATCGGTCATGGTAGGGCGATAAGCTTGATTGGTAAAATGTTCAACCGTATCGGCAAGCGCTCGGCGGTAGGATTGACTCACATCTCGGATCACCCCGTCAATATCAAAAACAATCGTTGCTAAATTTGTCATAGGTTATTCATTCTGGAAAATTACAAGATAGGTTACAATTAAGAGTTGTCAATTTTACATTTTATTAAATTATATTTGGAGGCTTAATTGTCAAGATTTTTATTAAAAGTTCTCTGGTTAGATAAAGACGTTGCGATCGCCGTTGATCAAGTTGTAGGAAAAGGAACAAGTCCTTTAACAGCTTATTTCTTTTGGCCTCGTAACGATGCGTGGCAACAATTAAAAGATGAAATGGATGCCAAACATTGGATCGCCGAGTCAGAAAAAATTGAAGTTCTCAACAAAGCAACAGAAGTAATTAACTTCTGGCAAGAACATGGAAAAACCACCTCTTTCGCTAGAGCGCAAGAAAAATTCCCTGACGTTGTATTCGCTGGTAGCAACTAATTTTAGTTACCAAAAACGATCTAAGCTTGTCCTGCAACGTCTGAGACAAGCTTAATTTTTTAGTTGTCAACTAATCAAGATTTTCTAATTCCCAACGAATTTGTTGAAGTTGAGTTTCTATTTTAATCTTCAGATCCGCAAAATTTGATTCTAAATTAATCTTTTCTTCAAAATTAAACCATTGATTTTGATCTTTATTTTCTAATTTTTGGAAAGCGATTTCAACCTGATCTAAAGGCCTTTTAGATAATAAACTATTTTGGGTTTCTAATTGCCATACCCGCTCCTCCATTTGCTCTAAAGCCCTAGATGAATGACCTTGTTTTAATTCAATTTTTAAAGCCTCAATTTCTTGAAATGTTAAAGCATTTTTATGTTGAGCTAATAACATTTCTTTTTTTCTTTTTAATTGATTATTTTTCAGTTCAAGATTACTTAAATCAACTTTTAATTTTTCAATCACATCTTTTTGTTGATTAATTTGTTTTTGTAAATTCTGAGCTATTTCTAAATCATATCTACAACGACTTAAGGCCAATTGTGCTAACTCTGAATTGTGTTGATTTAAAGCTAAATTAACTCGATGATACCAACTTTGAGCATCCTCTTGATATTGATTATAATGGCGTTCAGTCCGTTTTAAAGAAGCGATCGCTCCAGCAATGGCACTACGAATTAAAATTAACTCCTGTTGCATTTTAAAAAAAGAATTTTCTAATAATATTTCCGTATCTTCATTATTTTGATGCCAATTAGTTAAACTCGATCGTAAAAAATGCCAAAAAGTTTGTAATTTATTCATTTTCAGCTATCAATAATTATTTTTACTAAAAAAATTATAATAAAAATGATCAAAAATTAAATTTTGATTTAAAATTACCACAGAAATCAAAATAATTAACAAAAAATTCTATGGAAAATCAATTAGATTATTATACTCAATCTTCATTCAATTCATCCCTTGAATCATTAGAAAAATCACTTGAATCAATAGAAAAAGATGATTTAATCATTATAGACCTAGATGAAACTTTATTATTAAGAAATTCTACGGCCGAATATCTTAATCAAATTCAACCAAGATTGATCGGAGCAATTTTATATTTTTTACTTTCCTATCTTAAACCTTGGAATTTGTTACCCAAACCATATCAAGGAAAAATCTCAGAAGATTGGTTAAGAATCATAATTTTAACTTTAATTTTACCTTGGAATTTATGGTTATGGCAAGATCGAGCTAAACAATTAGCGATTAATTTTATCAATCAAGAATTAGCAGATTTACTTAAACAAAAGTCAAATCATAAAATTATTGTGGCCACTTTAGGATTTAATTTAATAGTTAATCCCATCATTAAACATCTTAATTTAAAAATTGATCAGGTTATTTCCTGCGATTTTTGGCAAGGCTTTAAAGATCGTCAAAGAGGAAAATATAAATTAGTACAGAAATACTTAACTAAAAATCAATTAAAAAATACTCTTTATATTACAGATAATGATAACAATGACGTTCAAATTTTAGCTACCGTAAAATCACTCCATTTAATTACTTTTGAAAATGCAGTTTATACCCATCCTCTAAGTAATATTTATTTGCCATTTTACTACATGGAAAAAGTTAAAAGACCTAATCAAAAATATGTTTTAACACATATTTTATTGGGAGACTTACCCATTATTTTAATTTCTTTTAGTTGGCTAAGTAATCAGCCAATTTTCCATAGTTTAAGTATGATCTTATTAACCTTATCTTTTTGGTGCATTTATGAAATTGGTTATTATGAAAATGATTTAATGGGAGAGCTTTATGAAGAAAAACCAATTTTATCAGAAGCCTATCAAAAATTTAAAAATCAAATTCAATTTGGAATAGCACCTTGGTTATTTTCTTTCTTCTTTGCATTTTTAGGGATTGTTATTTTAGAAAAAACCAAGATAAATTTACCTTTTGAGCAAATTTTAAACCTATTTAATGAGCAAAAATTAATTAATAATTTATTGATTGGTTTAGCCTCTTGGGGTGGATTTTTACTGTTAACAAGATTAATTTTTTGGATTTATAATCGAGTAGAAGTAGGAATAAGAATCGGAATTTATCCAATTTTACAAATGTTAAGATTATTTGGATTTAGTTTAATTACTATTACTAATTTTACTGGAGCAATTTTCCTAACCTCTCACTTAATAGGTAATCAATGGACACCTTATTTAGTATATAGATATGGTGGGAAAAGAGACATTATTTCTTCTCGATTGATCTGCTTATTTATTTTTGTCCTTTTAGCTTTAACCTTATTAATTGCTACTAGAAATTTAACAGTTTTTAATCCTATATTTCAATTTTTAATTGCATTAGGTTTTTTGACTTTTCGCAGTAGTAAAAATTTGATCAAAATCATCAATAATTTAAAAAGAAATAAAGCTTAAAAGATTAATTTTTTACCATTCTCACCATAAGTCTACCATAAAACGCCAAGAGACCCGTCCAAGGGGACAGGTCAAGGAATAAACAAGTGATTAATTTGGACTCCTGAAAAAATTGGTAAAACAAAAAATAGAATAAATTAGTTAAACAAAACGATCTCAACATTTTCCGGTTTTTTAATTATTAACAGGCCAACTCAGGCACTGATTATATTGAAAGGTTTATCTAGTAAAGAAAATATTGAGTGGACTTCGAGCCGATGGCACAAACTCTAATCCCTTCCTCTTTGGGAGTTCTTGTTTCTCCCCTGTGCCTTGATTTTTAATATAATCTTTTTTTTGCCCAATGGATCAATTTTGTTACAAAACTTTATATTTTGATCGGTTGACAGTTGACAATGGACAATTAACAATTAAAATTAATCAAAAATTATTATCTCTAACCTAAATTTTTAATGAATAATCAGATTTTAGTATTAATTGACGGACATTCCCTCGCTTTTAGGGCTTATTATGCTTTTATTAAAAATCCCCTACGCACTAGCCAAGGTATTCCTACTAGCGTTTGTTTTGGTTTTTTAAACTCTTTATTTGGGGTAATTAATGCTTATCAGCCCACAGCGATCGCCATTGCTTTTGATACTTCTGAGCCAACTTTTAGACATGAATCTGATCTTAATTATAAAGCCAATCGAAAAGAAACTCCTGAAGATTTTATCATTGATTTAGTCAATCTTCAAGTATTATTAAAAGCTTTTAATTTACCTGTTATTACCTATAGTGGATATGAAGCTGATGACATTTTAGGAACTTTGGCAATTGAAGGTAGTAAAGCCGGATATAATGTTAAAATTGTAAGCGGAGATCGAGATCTATTTCAGTTAGTGAATGAACAACAAAATATAGAAGTTTTATACCTAGATAAAAATGCAGTTAAAAGTACAACAAAATTAGGTATTACTGAATTTAATCCTGCTAAAGTTGAAGAAAGTTTAGGAATTAAACCACAACAAGTAGTTGATTATAAAGCCTTATGTGGTGATAAATCTGATAATATTCCCGGAGTGTTGGGTATAGGGGAAAAAACCGCAGTGAAGTTATTACAAGAATATGAAAGTTTAGAAAATATTTATCAAAATCTTGCTAATATTAAGGGTGCAATTAATAAGAAATTAGAAGCAGGGAAAGATAATGCTTTACATTCCCAAATGTTAGCCAAAATTATCACGGATATTCCCTTACAAATTGATGTTAAAAATTTAGAATTACAAGGGTTTAATTTAGAACAAATTAGACCAGTTTTAGGAGAATTAGAATTAAATAAATTTTTAAAAGAAATTGAAAAATTACAACAAAAATTAGGGGGAGAATCGGTTAAAATTGAAGAAGAAATTTTATTAGTTGAAAGTAAAACTAATTTAGAGGGTAATACCCAATTATCCCTATTTAATTCCATTAATAATAATCAGGAAACTTTAGCTGAAATTAGGCAAAATATCCCCATTAAACCAACTATTATTGATACAGTTGAAAAATTAGATCAATTAGTCAGTAATCTTAAAACATTGACTAATATTAATATTGCTTGGGATACGGAAACAACCGCTTTAGAGCCTAAAGATGCAAAATTAGTTGGAATTGGTTGTTGTTGGGGTAAAAATATCACCGATATGGCCTATCTTCCCCTTTATCATACATCAGGAACTTGTTTAAAACAAGAGGAAGTTTTAACAAAATTAGCCCCCATTTTAGAAAGTGAAAATTATCCTAAAGTTTTTCAAAATGCTAAATTTGATCGCCTAGTTTTTCTCAATCAAGGTATTAATTTAAAAGGCGTAGTTTTTGATACAATGTTAGCTAGTTATTTACTTAATCCTGAAGGAAAACATAATTTAACCGATTTATGTTATCAATATTTAGATAATATGATAGCCTTAAGTTATAAAGATTTAGCGATTCCTAAAGGTCAAACTATTGCTAATTTAGATATTAATATTGTGGCTAATTATTGTGGCATGGATGTTTATACAACCTTCCTCTTAGCGGAAAAATTACAAGCCAAAATTAAGGAAATTCCCACTTTAGAAAAACTATTATTAGAAGTTGAACAACCTTTAGAACCTATTTTAGCAAAAATTGAAGATTTAGGTATTACCATTAATACTAATTATCTTCAACAATTATCCCAACAATTAGAATTAGAATTAAAAGAAATTGAAACAAAAACCTATCAAGATGCGGGAGAAAAATTTAACCTTGCTTCCCCTCGTCAACTAGGGGAAATTTTGTTTGAAAAATTAGGTTTAAATAAGAAAAAAACTAAGAAAACTAAAACAGGTTATTCGACAAATCATGCTATTTTAGAAAAGTTACAAGGAGATCATCCCATTATTGATCATATCTTAGAATATCGTACCCTTGCTAAATTAAAATCAACCTATATTGATGCTTTACCTTTGTTAGTGAGGAAAGATACAAATAGAGTTCATACTAACTTTAATCAAACCATTACAACCACTGGTAGACTATCATCTAGCGATCCAAATTTACAAAATATTCCCATCCGCACCGAATTTTCAAGACAGATCAGAAAAGCCTTTATTCCAAGGGAAAATTGGTTATTAGTATCGGCCGATTATTCCCAAATTGAATTAAGAATTTTAACCCATTTAAGTCAAGAACCTGTGTTATTAGATGCTTATTATCATAACCTAGATGTGCATAAAGTAACCGCCCAATTATTATTTGAAAAAGATGACATTACATCAGAAGAAAGACGTTTAGGTAAAATTATTAATTTTGGGGTAATTTATGGCATGGGAGCGCAAAAATTTGCTAAAGAAGCGGGTGTTTCGGTGCAAGAAGGGAAGGAATTTATTGAAAAATATCGCTCCCGTTATGCCAATATTTTTGAATATTTAGAAACCGTTAAAAAATCGGCTATTGCTAATGGTTATGTAGAAACAATTTTAGGCAGAAGACGTTATCTTAATTTTGAAAGTGAGGCGGTTAAATTATTAAGAAATAAGCCCATTTCTGACATTAATTTAGATAGTATTAAAGATAATTACAATGATATTCAACTATTAAGGGGGGCGGCCAACGCACCCATTCAAGGATCAAGTGCTGATATAATTAAAATAGCCATGATTAAAATTGATCAAATATTACAAGATTTTCAAGCTAAATTATTATTACAAGTTCATGATGAATTAGTTTTTGAAATGCCCGTTGAAGAATGGGAAATTTTGCAAGTAAAAATCAAAGAAACGATGGAAAATGCGGTTAATTTATCTATTCCTTTAGTAGTAGATATTCATGCCGGAAATAATTGGATGGAGGCAAAATAATACTCAATTTTTTCCAGATTATCATAATATTTGTAGAGACGAAAGAGCCTACGTCTCTACAAAATTTAATCAATAAATTCAATTAATTGTTATCATTGTTAATTGGTAATTTTTTGTTATTTTCAGATTTTAACTGAAAATAAGATGCTAATAATTGGCCTACCATTGGGCCGGCCACTTTACCACCACCACCACCGGAATGTTCCACAAAGGCCACCACCACGATCTCCGGTTTATCATAGGGGGCAAAACCGCCAAACCAAGCATGGGAAGGACGGGGTGGGGCTTCGGCTGTACCACTTTTTCCGGCTACGGGGGGAACTCCCGGAAACTGAGCTTTTGTCCCTGTACCTGCGGAAACAACCGCTCTTAATCCTTTGTTAATAGTCTTTAATGTTTCCGGTTTAATATTTAAAGATTGACGATATTTTGAGTTATCACTACCTTTTAAAAGATGGGGAGTGATTTTATAACCGCCATTGGCCGGAACTGCAAACATAATGGCCACTTGTAAGGTACTCGCTTGGGTAAAACCTTGACCAATGGACATATTGATGGTATCACCCACACTCCAATCTAAATTATAATTTTCTTTTTTCCATTCGGGATCGGCGATCAAGCCGGCCGTATCTTCATAGAGTTCAATGCCCGTTTTTGAGCCAAAACCATAACGCCTTGACCAATCGATCAAGTTCTCACCACCTATTCCTCGGCCGATCTGGCCGAAAAAGGTATTACTACTCCATTGTAAAGCCCCAACATAACCTTGAGTCCCAAAACCCGCTTTATTCCATTCATAAAAACGCACTCCGGCCGCACTTAAATAGGGAAATGTACCAAGATAGGTATTGGGGGGATATTTGCCCGTTTCCATTCCGGCGGTAGCTGTGACAACTTTAAAGGTAGAGGCGGGGGGAAAACCTTGTAAAGCACGGTTAACAAAGGGATTTCCATAACTATTAATGCGATCCCATGTGGCTTGACTAATGCGCCCTGAAAAAATGTTTGGATCAAAAGTCGGACTACTGGCAAGGGCTAAAACCTCGCCATTTTGGGGGTTAATGGCCACAATACCTGCTTTTCTTTTACCCCCTAAGATTTTTTCGGCGGCCTTTTGCAACTCAAGATCAATGGTTAAAGTTAAGTCTTGTCCGGCTTGGGGGGGTTTTTCTTCTAAGAGGCGCACAATTTTCCCTTTTCCATTAACTTCCACTTGTTGAGCGCCCCAGTTTCCTCTCAATTCCTTTTCAAAATAGCTTTCCACCCCCATTTTCCCGATCACATCCCCTAAACGATAACCTTCCCCTTTGCGTTTTTTCAATTCTTCTTCATTAATTTCTCCCGTATAACCTAAAATATGGGAGGCTAATTCTCCATTGGGATAGTCTCTTGTGGGTTCAATATATAATTCCACCCATTCTAAGTCACTACGATATTCTTCTAAAGCAGTAATTTGGCCAGGGGTTAAATTTCTGGCTAAACGGATAATATTAGGAGAATCTTCTCTTGCTTTTCTGACTAATTTTTCTAATTCTTCTGCATTAATCCCTAAAATTGAAGATAATCGTTTTTTAGTTTGATTCCAGTTCGGTTGACTTTGGGCAAAAGGCCAAATATAAACGGAATAGGAAAGGTGACTGGTGGCTAAAATTTTTCCGTTGCGATCGAAAATATTACCCCTAACTGGCTTTTTCGGAATGGGACGGATTCGATTATCATTGGCTAATTGAAGATATTTTTGACCATTCATTACCTGTATATAAAAAAGTCGACCTCCAATACCACCCACAAAAAACAGGGTTACAAGAAACATAATTACAAATGATTGATGTTGTTGCCCTACGGTACGATTATTTCTACTAGATTTTGAGTCGCTAAGAAAAGGGAAAAAAGCCATAAAGTCAGAAAAACTTAAAATTAATAATTAATAATTATTTTAATCTTAATCATCTATTGTCTATCTTTAGTTATCAATTGTCAATTGTTAAAATTTTGGTCGAAGTTAAGTAATAATTAATCACCAATAAATAATAACTAATAAGTGTAAGAATTGATGGAAACAATATTATAATTAACAATTAGTTGAACTTGTGTCCATCGAACTATTCCCACTTGTGCAAAAACAACAGCCAAAACTAGAAAATAATCAAGCAAGAGAAATTAGGATTTTATTACCAATTAATGGCCAATAATGGTTTAAAATCAATCTAAATCACTCAACTACAGGCTAAAGAAGGTGAATTTTGACTAACGAGACACCTATTCAAACTATTTCCAGAAGTGAACTGCGTCAACTGGTGCGCACCCAATTACAATTGCTTTTAGAAAAAAACAATTTAGAGGGTGCGAAAGCCTTATTAGTTCCCGTTCAACCTGTTGATATTGCAGAAGCGATCGGGGATCTACCTGAAGCCATGCAGTTAATGACTTTTCGCCTTTTATCCAAAGCCGAGGCGATCGAGGTTTATGAATATTTAGATTCTAGCGTTCAACAGGCCTTAATTGAAGATTTTAAACGTCAGGAAGTGATTGATATTGTGGATAAAATGTCTCCTGACGATCGCGCCAGATTATTTGATGAATTACCTGCTAAAGTTGTTAAACAATTATTATCAGAATTAAGCCCCAATGAACGCAAAGCCACCGCTTTATTATTGGGCTATGAGGAAGATACGGCCGGGCGGATCATGACTCCCGAATATATTTCCCTCAAAGAAACTTTAACTGTTAGTCAAACTTTAGAGAGGATCCGCAGTTTAGCCAATGCTTCAGAAGTGGTTTATTATTTATATGTTACCGATGAGTCTCGTCATTTAACGGGCATCGTCTCTTTAAGGGATTTAGTCATTTCCGCACCTGAAAAAACCCTCAGTGATATAATGACCACCGATGTGGTTTGTGTTTATACGGAAACCGATCAAGAGGAAGTGGCTAGAATGATTCAAAGATATGATTTATTGGCACTTCCCGTAGTCGATCGAGAGCAACGCTTAGTAGGAGTTGTTACCGTTGATGATGTAATTGATATTTTAGAAAAGGAAACCACTGAAGACATTTATGCTTTAGGGGGTTTACAGTCGGACGGTGATAATTATTTTCAGACTAACTTATTAACCGTTGCCCGTCAAAGGGTTGTTTGGTTATTTGTGTTATTAATTACCAACACGGTAACGGGTACAATTATTAGATCCCAAGAAAGTTTATTACAACAGGTGGTGGCTTTGGCCGCTTTTATTCCTTTGTTAACGGGTACGGGGGGAAACGTAGGGGCGCAGTCTTCTACGGTTGTTATTAGGGGCTTAAACACTGAAGAAATTAATGCTTTGGGGCCTGGCCAAGTTGTATTTCGAGAAGCTTTAGCCGGAATTTTATTAGGTTTAATTTTAGGCACGGTGGCAACGATCTGGGCTTATTGGCTACAGGGAAAATTGGCGGTGGCAGTGGCGGTGGGTATTAGTTTAACGGCTATTTCTTTGTTGGCTTCGGTGGCGGGATCGGCTTTACCCTTTTTGTTTCGCAGTATCGGCTTAGATCCGGCTTTAATGTCAGCCCCTTTTATCACCACGGCCGTTGATGTGTTAGGAGTGTTGATTTATTTTAATATTGCCCGTTTAATTTTAGGTTTATAATTTAATTTGTTATTGGTCATTTGTCAATTCTTAATTATCCATTATCCATTATCAATTATCCCTTAAAATGAATCGTTCTTATTGGTTAGAGTTCTCGGAAAATTTGGCTTTATTTTTAGTTGGACTAGGTGCAATTATAACTCTAGTTTCTGATAATTTATTGTTTGTTATTTTACCAATGATCGCTACCTTAATTTTAAATAAACTTAATCGAACCACTAAAGAAAGACAAATTTATCATAAAACTTTAGGTAAATTAGAGCATTTACAAAGTCAAGTTTGGGGTGAACTCCAATCTTTACAAGAATTTATCAAAAATTTACAGCAACATGATTTTAATGAACAAGTTATAGCAAAAAATTCCGTTGAAAATGATCAAGAAATTCCAGAAATATCAAGCTTAAATAGTGATATTAATACTTCTAATACTTCAAATAAGGATAGTCAATTATTAATTAAAGATTATGAACAATATATTTTATCATTAGAAGAATCCCTTAATCATGTTATTCAATATTTGAATCAAGCGGGAATTAATCAAAGATTTGAACAAATAGAAGAATATTATCAAAATTTAAGTAATGATCTGGCCTATTTAACTCGAAAATTAAATTATAACTTTGAATTAGTTAATCATAAAAATTCTCAGCCTTCTCAGTTATTATTATTTGGACAAAATACCCAGTCTCCAACTGTTAATTTAGCGGAAAAATTAGGCGAAAATTCTTTAATTAATTCTGAAGAAACACCCATAAAAATAACAGAAAAATCACCAACGCAAAGAGAACTAATTGTAAATAATAAACCTAATCAATGGCAAAAAATAACTGAGTTTTCCGCCCATGAAAATGGAATTACAGATTTAATTATTAGCCCAGATAACTATTTTATTGCTACCGTTAGTTTAGATCAAAATTTAAAAATTTGGGGCTTAAAAAATGGAGAATTATTACATTCTAATTTAGCCCATGAAAAAGGAATTTTAGTTATTGCTTCTGAGATTAAAAATTCAGATCAAGCCGGAATGTTTCGTTATATATTAGCGACAGGTGGTTTTGATTATAAAATTAAAGTTTGGGAATTTTCAACCGATCAAATAGAAAGTTTTAATCTCAGTTTAGAGCAAACTTTAAACGGACATTTAGGCTCAATTCGGGCTTTAAAATTTAGTCCTGATGGTAAACTTTTAATTAGTGGAAGTTATGATAAAACTATTAAACAATGGTCAATTAATGACGGTAATTTAATTCAAAATTCCTTTGATAATTTAAGTTCTATTCAAAGTATTGCCCTCAGTTATGATGGTCAAATTATTGCCAGTGGTGGGGAAGGTGGTAAAATCTATTTTTGGGAAGCTCAAACAGGTGTCAAAAGGGGGTCTTTAAGTGGTAATAATCAAGCAGTAAAAGCCCTTGAATTTAGTGGTGATGGTCAATTATTAGTGGCGGGATGTAACGATGGTAGTATTAAATTGTGGCGTTTAGAACCAAAAATTTTTCGAGATGGTTTTCAAGCTGAACCTACTACTATTTTAACTGAACATTTTGGCGAAATTAAAGATGTAATTTTTTCTCCCTGTGGTCAATTTTTAATCAGCGCAGATATTTATGGGACTATTTTAATTTGGTCAATTGAAAAAGGTGAAATTATCGAAACTTTAAATCTTACTCAAATTCAAGAGGGCGAACAAATACGCTTATTATCTTTAAGTTTAAGTAAAGATGGTCAATTTTTAGTAGCAGGAGATGGCAAAGGTTATTTAACAATTTGGCAAAATAATTAGGGATAACGAAATGAGAAATTAGCCTCAATTTTGTTATTTTTAAAAACCAATTGCGATCTGTTTTTATTAACATCGGAATTGCTATGATCTATGCCTTAAAATTGTTAATAATTTTTCAAATTCTGGAGGTAAAGGCGCGATCGCCTGTAAAATTTCCCCCGTTACCGGATGGGTTAAAGTTAAGCGCCATGCGTGTAATACCTGCCCTGATAAATTAATTTTTAAATTTTTACCCCCAGAATAAAGGGGATCCCCCACGATCGGATGTCCCATAAAACTACTGTGAACCCTGATCTGATGGGTTCGCCCCGTTTCTAATTGAAAATGAATTAAAGTATAATTACCTAATCTTTCCTTAATTGTCCAATGGGTAACGGCTTTTCTCCCCCCTACCGGGATCACCGCCATTTTTTTGCGATCGCTCGGATGTCTGCCAATCGGTTGATCGATCGTTCCTGTTTCCGTTTTTGGATTGCCGTAAACCAGCCCTAAATATTCACGTTGAGCGGTTTTTGCCTTAATTTGAGCCTGTAAAGATTGATGGGCTAAATCGGTTTTTGCCACCACTAACACCCCCGTAGTATCCTTATCTAAACGGTGGACAATGCCTGGGCGCTCCACACCGCCAATTCCCGCTAGGCGATCGCAATGATATAATAAAGCATTAACTAAAGTACCCCCCTCATGTCCGGCGGAAGGATGAACTACCAAACCCGCAGGTTTATTAATTAAAATTAACTGATCATCCTCATATAAAATATCAAGATTAATATTTTCAGGCTCTAAATCTAAAGGTTGAGGAGGGGGAATTTCGATTTTGAGTTGATCACCCAATTGAAGTTTTCTTTTTTTCTGTAGACAAATTTGTTGATTAACTGTAACATAACCTTGTTCAATCAGCTTTTGTAGTTGAGATCTGGAAATTTCTGCCAATTGTTGAGCAAGATAAAGATCTAAACGTTCGCATTTTTGATTAACAATGAGATTAATCTTTTCAATAGTCATTTTTTTATCACAAATCACAATTTCAACCCTTGACAATTACCTTTACTTAAAAGTAAAGGATTTTAAACTTTGTTAATTAATTGTTAATTGTTAATTGTCAATTGTCAACCAATTAAGATAAAATTATTGTATTTCATTACTCAGATTTTATTATTCATCTTTAATGAACATAAACTTATGAATGATCCAACTCTAAATCAAGACATTTTAAACAATTTTTCCCGACTAGATGATATGGTCAACAAATTAAGTTTAAATCAAATCCAAAAACATTTATTTTTATGTGCGGATCAAACAAAACCGTTATGTTGTTCTCAAGAAATTGGTTTAGAATCATGGAATTATCTCAAAAAACGCTTAAAAGAATTAGGATTAGATACCCCCCATTCTAACACAAATCCTTATATTTTTCGCACAAAAGCTAATTGTTTAAGAATTTGTCAAGCCGGCCCTATTTTATTAGTTTATCCCGATGGAGTTTGGTATCATAGTGCGACTCCCGAAGTAATAGAAAGAGTGATTCAAGAGCATTTACTTAATAATAAAATTGTGGAAGAATACGTTATTTCAGTAAAAAGTGACCGGTAATCAGTGATTAAAAAACAATAACAAATAATCAATTTATATGAACATTAATCAATATTTAGATCAATCTAAACAAGTATTATTAGTAGATGATGATCCCAATCTAATTTTATTAGTTCAAGATTATCTTGAATTTCAAGGTTATAAAGTTAAAACAGCTAATAATGGCAAAGAAGCTTTAATCGTTTTAGAACAATTTATTCCCGATGTGATTATCTGTGATGTAATGATGCCAGAAATGGATGGTTATACTTTAATTGAACATCTAAGAAATAACTATAATTTTAATTGGATTCCGATTATTTTTCTCTCGGCAAAAGGGAGAACTGAAGATCGGATTAAAGGCTTACAAAAAGGGGCAGATGTTTATTTAATTAAACCATTTGAGCCTGAAGAATTAGTGGCGCAAGTTGAATCTTCCTTAAAACAAATTAAACGTATTTTAGATCATAATAATCAAGGAAAAGAATCTCAAATTTCCGCATCAGTTCCCCCCAATATTGAATTAACACCAACGGAAATTAAAGTTGTACAATTAGTGGCCAAAGGGTTAGGAAATAGGGAGATAGCTAAACAATTAAAAGTTAGTCAAAGAACGATCGAAAGTCATGTTTCAAATATGTTAAATAAAACCCATTTACACAATCGCACAGAATTGGCTAGGTGGGTAATAGAAACGAATCGGGTTTAAAAAACAGATAGATTTTTTAATAAATATCTACCTGTTTTTAAAATTTTATTTAAGTGCTAGTAAATGTAAATTTAAGAAAATAAAACTTAAATTTCATCCCAACCACCAATCCCAGAAGACATCACATAAGAAGTAACACCTGCCTCAAAAAAATTAGCTTTAGTGTGAGCCTCTTTTTTAGTATCAGCAAATCTTTCTAAGTGTTTATAAGGACTTTTACTAAATTTTTCATCCTTATATAAAGGCTCTAAACCAATCGCTTTTAAACGATTATTAGCCAAATACTTAGTATATTGCTCCGTACTATTTTCCGTAATTCCTAATATTTCATTATTCAAAATATGGTTAGTCCATTTAATTTCATGTTTAACCGCATGATTAAACATTTCATAAATTTGTTCAACGGAATAAGGAAAAATAGACATAGCTTCAGGGATTAATTTTTGAAATAAACGTACATGAGATAACTCATCACGGTTAATCATTTTAAAAATATCAGCCGAGCCGGGCATAAGTTGACGAGAGGCTAAATTATAATAAAAAATAAAGCCATTATAGAAGTAAATTCCCTCCAATAAATAATCAGCCATTAAAGCAATAAAATAATTTTCTTCAGTGGGATCATCAACGTATTGTTGATATAAACTAGCGATAAATTTACATCTTTCTCTTAATACATGATCCTCCCTCCAAAAATCATAAACTTGATTCCTTCTTTCACTAGGAATAATAGTTTCAATCATGTATTGATAACTCTGATCGTGTAAGGCTTCCTGTGATTGTTGTTCACTGAAAGTCATGTGTAATTCAGGCGCAGTAATTGGTAATTTTAAGTTAGGAATATTCATCACTTGAACTGAGTCAAGAAAGGTTAAATAACTTAAAATTCCCTCAAATGCCCGTCTTTCTGCCGGAGTTAAATTCCAATAATCGTTCACATCTTGGGAAATATCCAATTTCTCCGCTACCCAAAAGTTTTCGCGCATTTGTCGCCATAGCCCGATCGCCCAGTCATAGCGCACATTGTTTAAATTCATTAAATTGGTGGTATTTCCAAACCAAATTGAACGATGAGCTACATCATCTTGGCCTTGAGGATTAAAAATAGGATTAATCCTAATTTTGTGATAATTAGTCATAGTTTCTTGATCTTTTATTGAAGGAACAAAATTATAAATGAACAGTTTTTATTAAAACTGTTTTATTAAAAATAATCAACTTGATCTTAAGACTTTTTTATGCTAATCAAATTTGTAAGATTTTCCTTAATCTCAACTAACATTTTAATCTAATCTTTTTGATGATTAATTAATAGGATCAAAGTAAAATTTTCAACTTAAAATTAAAGTTCTCAATGACACAAAAATGAGATAATAAGAACAGTCTCAAAAACTATGATCTAAAAAATGACAAAATAGCTTATTCTTAAAAAAGTTAAAAATTTATTAAATTAAACTCAAGGAGAAAAAGATTGACTTCTTTCAATACCATTAAATCAGAAGAAATTTTCGCTAATGCCCAAAAATTAATGCCCGGAGGCGTTAGTTCCCCTGTACGCGCTTTTAAATCCGTTGGCGGCCAGCCCATCGTTTTCGATCGAGTTCAAGGGGCTTATGCGTGGGATGTGGATGGAAATAAATATATTGACTACGTTGGCACATGGGGGCCGGCGATCTGTGGTCATGCCCATCCTGACGTAATTTCGGCTTTACATCAAACTTTAGATAAGGGTACAAGTTTCGGCGCTCCCTGTATCCATGAAAATACTTTAGCAGAAATGGTGATTGATGCCGTGCCAAGTATTGAAATGGTGCGTTTTGTCAACTCTGGAACGGAGGCTTGTATGTCCGTTTTACGCTTGATCCGCGCCTTCACCGGACGGGAAAAAATTATTAAGTTTGAAGGCTGTTATCATGGTCACGCTGATATGTTCCTAGTAAAAGCGGGATCGGGAGTCGCAACTTTAGGTTTACCTGACTCTCCGGGAGTACCAAAAAGCACCGCCAGTAGCACTTTAACCGCTCCCTATAACGATTTAGAGGCAGTTAAGGCTTTATTTGAGGAAAATAAAGATCAGATTGCAGGGGTCATTTTAGAGCCTGTGGTGGGTAACTCCGGTTTTATCCCTCCAGACGCAGGATTTTTAGAAGGTTTAAGAGTTTTAACCGAGGAAAATGGCTCTTTATTAGTATTTGATGAAGTAATGACCGGTTTCCGGATTGCTTACGGTGGCGCTCAAGAAAAATTCGGTGTTACCCCCGATCTGACTACTTTAGGGAAGGTGATCGGCGGTGGGCTTCCCGTAGGTGCTTATGGTGGACGTAAGGATATTATGTCAATGGTAGCACCGGCCGGGCCTATGTATCAAGCCGGAACATTATCAGGTAATCCTTTGGCCATGATGGCCGGGATCAAGACCTTAGAATTATTACAACGCCCCGGCACTTATGAGCAATTAGAGAAAATTACTAAGAAATTATCTGAGGGTTTACTGAGTATTGCTAAAGAAACTGGTCATGCGGTGACTGGTGGTAATATTAGTGCCATGTTTGGGATGTTTTTCTCAGGGGATCCCGTCCATAATTATGAGGATGCGAAAAAAGCCGATCTCAATAAATTCAGTCGTTTTCATCGGGGAATGTTAGAAAGGGGTATTTACCTTGCGCCTTCTCAGTTTGAGGCTGGTTTTACTTCTTTAGCACATACCGAGGAAGATATTGATCAAACTTTAGGGGTGGCGAAAGAAGTTTTAGCTAATTTATAAAATAGACTTCTTGCACAATATAGGAAAAAGGGATAACAATTGATTAAAACTATTAAATAATTGATTGTATCTTCTTTTTTATTACTGTTGCAAAAAGGATAATATTTATTAGTTGATAGGGACAAATTTCTCAAAATACTATTAGTAAATATAACTAAAATTACCCCTAAAAATGAAAATACCCTGACCTTTTTGGCCAGGGTTAACTATTATAAAAAATAATGAACTTAACGAGAAATTAAACTTTGAAAAATAGGTAAATTTAAAGTATCTTTCACAATCAAAAACATACCTAAACCTAACAATAAAACTAAACCAGTTTGCATAATTCCTTCCTGTAATTTTAAAGGTAAAGGTTTACCCAATAGACCTTCAATCATAATGAAAACTAATTGTCCACCATCTAAAGCGGGTAAAGGTAAAATATTAATAATTGCTAAATTAATACTAATTAAAGCCGCAAATTCAAATAAACTTCCCGCATCATGTTGGGCAATTGTTGCTCCATATTGAACAATTTTAACAGGGCCAGAAACCTGTTGAGACATTTCTTGAAAATTGGTGATTAATTGCCAAAAACCTTGTACAGTTAAACTGGTTAATCTTTGAAATTCATCACTGGCAAAATTGACAGCCTCAGTAATAGTTAAGCGTTGACGGATTAATTCTCGATTGAAGTCAAGGGAAACTCCGATTTTTCCTTTTCCTTCACCATCTGCGGCGGGAATAACTTGTAAATTAAGAGTTTGATCTCCTCTTTTTACCGTTAAATTAATCTTTTGATCGGCTGAATTTTGAATAATTTGTTGAAATATATCTCTTACCTCGGGGGAAATACCTAATTCCTGTTGATTAACTTTTAAAATAACATCCCCAGCCTTAATTCCGGCTTGATCGGCGGGGAAATTTTCCACCACTTGAGGTATTAATACCCCCGCTTGAGTGGGTGGATAAATGCCAATTAAATTGGCTTGGCCTACCAACACAAAATAAGCAAAAATTAAATTAGCAATTACCCCCGCACTGATGACAATGGCTCGATCTAAAATAGGACGGTTGCGTAGTAAATTAGGATCATCGGCCGGTATTTCACAATCGGGATCATCGTCTGGAAAACCGACAAAACCCCCTAAAGGAAAGGCTCTTAAGGCATATTCGGTTTGTTCGCCTTGATATTTAAGTAAAACCGGGCCAAAACCAATGGAAAAACGGTTAACATGAATACCTTGTAGTCTTGCCGCCGCAAAATGCCCCAATTCATGTACCACGATTAAAATTCCTAAAACAGCGATCGCCGCTAAAATTGACATAATTGTTATTAATCCGTAACTAATCTTAAATTTTTAATTTATTGTTGATTGATCTCTATTGTAATATTTTTCTGTCTTTGTTTTCAGGTTTAGGGATGATCCCATCTCTAACAAGTAAAATTTTATTACCAAAACACCATCCTGTTTGACAAAAATAGGTACAATGAAAAATTAAGATTCAACAATTGACAATGGGCAGCAGGGTTTTAAACTAATTAATCAACTGTCAACTAATAATTAAAATAAATATTAATAACAATATTCGTCAAAGGGGAAAGATTTTGTGAGTTTATTCGATCAGGATCGTCAACAATGTTTAGATAAATTAATCTGGGCTACCAACAAACTACAGGTTAAGATAGAAGAAGCTCAAATGAATAAGATCGCTGAGTTAATTGTCCAGACTATGACTGGCCCTTGGCGATATTTCCATACTCCTGAGCATATTTTTGAAGTGGGGGGAGAAGACCACCCCATCGAGGTTTTAGCCGCTTTATTTCATGATGTGGTCTATGTTCAAGTTGACCAAAGTGTTAATTTTAATCTGAGTTATTATATCATTCCTTTTGTGAAGGAATACCGAGGACAATTATTAATTAGAGAACAATCTGAGTTACCTCAAGACCCTATTTTTGATCTAGTTTTAACCGTATTTGGTTTTAGTCAAGGTCAAGCCCTTTCGCCTTTTGCGGGTCAAAATGAATTTTTAAGTGCGGTGGTAGCGGCCAAAGTTTTTGAGTCTTTTCTGCCTTTAAATTTAATTTTACCTATTACAGCTTGTATTGAAGCTACAATTCCTTTTAGGGCAAAAAATAAAGATGGAGAAAGTGCCAGTCATCTGCTTTATAAAAGGGTGAAAATGGCCAACGAAAAATTTAACCTTGGCTTAAGTGATCAAGAAATTGTTACCACAATTCAACGTGCTGTTAAAATGGCTAATCGTGATGTGGGTAGTTTTGCCAACCCTAGTGCCGCTAAATTTTTAGATGGGACATGGAGTTTATTACCAGAAACAAATCATAATCTTCACAATCCGGCCTCCTATACTTTTTCGGAATATCGCATTGCCTTACAAAAAATGGAAGGTTTTATGAATTTTTTAAAACCAGAAGTTATTTTCCAACATTATCGCAATGTTCCAGATGATCAAGAATATCAGAGATTGTTAGAATTAGCCGATCGCAATTTAAAAATAGGACGTTTATATTTAGGTTGTAAACTGTTGAGTATTGGCTTTTTAGAAGCCTTATCTTTGCGTTTGGGGCGTGATATTCCTATTTCTAGTATGATGGGAGAATTACCAACCCAAGGTTTTACTTCCGATAAATTAGAAGATTTTATACCCCATCTTGATCAAGGTTATCAAACCGAAGACGAAATCGAAAAAGAAGTTTTAAATTTATTAGAGTTTGGCCGCACTAAAAATTCCAATTATGATTTAAAAAATTCTCCTTTAACTACTTATATGGTTAAAGTGATGGGTTTTGCCCAAATGCGTCAACAAAATGAGCGAGTTAAAGCTTTTTTTGACAAAAAAATTTCAGGAGAAGAATTTTTAGCAGGTTGTAACCATGAGACTTTGCGGGTGGTTACCCAAGGGTTAATCCAACTATTCGATCGCCGTAAAGCCTCTTTAAGTTTCACTAAGGCCTAAGCCTTATGAAAAAAAAACAAAGTCTGCCTGTGCAGACTCTGTTTAGATCGCCCTAACTTTTTGGGTTTAGGCTTGGTAAAATAGGCAAGATGCCCGTTTCACTGTTTTAAAGATTAATGATTATTGGTCACTCTGCACTCAAAATGACCAAAGATGTTATAATTTTACTATTGTTTACTTTTTCAGGCTTTTTAGTAAGAATCAGGGTTTAACCTTTGATCAGCTAAAAAGCTTATTTTTTAGATTTTATTCTTCAGATTCTTCTACTTGTTTAAGATGAATATGTTTACGGCCGAGGGTAATTTCAAATTCATCACCGGGTTTTAAATTCATTTTGCCAGTATAAGCAGAACCAATTAACAGATTACCATTAGACTGAACACTAATTTTATAACTAGCAGAACGTCCACCACGGCCTGTGCCATTAGCAGTGCTATCTAATTCAATACCTTCCGCATCAATTAAAGCATTGAGGAATTTCATCATATTAACTCGTTCAATTCCGTTTTTTGTGGTGGTATAGTAACCACATTGACGAGCTTTTTCTTCTTTACTAGCGTTGCCAAGTTGATTGACTTTATCTAATAAATCTTGACCCGTTAAAGGGGCGGGTTGAGCTTTTTTATTCATATTAGTTGTTTGTTATGTTGTAATTTACTTGTTAATGTTACAAAAATAGGAATTAATCAGGTCACAATTGACTTTAAAGATTTTAGTAATACTATAACAATTTATTAATATAGGACAATATCATTTATTAATGATTGTCTTACTAATAATTGTTGTAGGTTTAATGTTGATTAGTTTTAGGCTTCAACTATCAGCTAAATTTATTATCAGCTAAATTTATCAGCTAGATTTTGAGAAAATCTTGATTAAATTAAGCTCGATCGCTGACATAGATCATTGAAATAACTACTCAGAGGATCCACCTGTCAAGTATAACATCAATATTATTGATCTAATCTTCATTAAAGTCAAGTTATTTTATTGATTTTCCTATTCTTATAATAAACGATGATTGGACATTTTTAAAATATTTTTTTGAGATTATTTACAAAAGTTTTTTTTTTGACTTTTTGACGGTAAACTAAAATTAAATCAATCAAGGGACAAAAGCTAAAGTTGGGACATAAAAAAGGAGAAATGAAGTTAACAACTAGGGGACATTATAGTGTTAAAGCATTGCTTGATCTTAGTCTACAGTCTAAACACCGTCCTGTGTCTGTAAAATCTATTGCAGATCGACAAGATATTCCCGCACCTTATCTGGAAAAATTATTGATTAAAATGCGTCAAGCGGGTATTGTAAGATCAGTTAGAGGGGTACAAGGTGGCTATCAATTAGCCCTCGATCCTAGTCATATTTCATTAGGACAAATATTAGAAGCTGTGGGAGAAAATATAGATCCTTTACCTCATTATGAAGTTAATATGGCGCAGGCTGAAGATTGGGTAACAATTTGTTTATGGAGAAGAATTGATCACAAATTAAAAGAGGCACTTTATAGTATAACTTTAGCGGATCTTTATTATGATGCTCGAAGTTGGAAAGCGGCGCAAGGTGAAAAAACCAGTTTTATCATTTAACTTAAATTTTGTGGATCATTTTATACTCAACCGCTATAATTATCAACAAGCAATTGAAGGTCAATTTGCCCAATCTGCTTGTGATTAAAGGCTGATCGCTTTTATGGTAATTTTTTATTATAGCTGTGGCCTTTCAGGTAATTATGATATTTATAGAAAAAGCTTTGCTTGATGATCGCCATTGTGAACGGGATTTTATTATACTTGAAGATCGAGAAAATTTAATTACCCTTATGTTTAATAGTCTCAAGGCTAAAGATACTTTTAAGTCAAATTATCAGATCGATCGTTTTAATTACCCTGTCTTTGATCGGGGGGGAATAAATGTTAATCTTTTGATCTCAGATGAGGATCTTAAGAGCTATTTTTGTTTACAATTATTGAATAGACAAAATAGGGAATGTCTGATTGATCAGATTAAAAAATAAATGAAATTTTTAGATAGTTACCTCCCCCTTATTATTATATATCTTGCTTGTGCCTTAGATTATCTTCTAGCTGATCCCAAAAATTGGCTTCATCCTGTACAAGTGATGGGGATGATCATTAATTTTTGCACACAATTAATCTTAAAATATTGTTCTAACTCTAGGCAACGCCGTCTAGGGGGAATTTTATTAGGCATTAGTTTAATTTTTGGCGGTGGAATTTTAACGGGTTTGTTTTTACAATTGGTTGATCAAATTGCGCATTGGTTAGCTATAATCCTAGAGATAATTTTACTGGCTAGTTGTTTAGCAGGACGTAGTTTAAGACTGGCATCCCTTGATGTTTTAACCCCTTTACTAGAACAAAATATCATAAAAGCAAGGGAAAATCTCAGTCAATATGTGGGTAGAGATACCCAAAATTTAAACGAAAATGAAATGATGAGGGCGATCTTAGAAACAGTGGCGGAAAATGCTACCGATGGAGTAACAGCACCTTTATTTTATGCCCTAATTGGTTTATTTTTTGATCCAATTTTTGCCGTTTCTTTCGCCATTTCCTACAAAGCAGGAAGCACCTTAGATTCAATGATTGGTTATCAAACAGAACCATTTAAAGATTTAGGTTGGTTTAGCGCAAAATTGGAGGACATTTTAACCTATTTTCCTTGTCGTTTAACCGTATTAACTTTAGCATTAATTTCGCCAAATACCAAACAAATTTTACAAATTTGTCAAAGAGATGGTATTAAAGATCCTAGTCCTAATTCTGGTTGGAGTGAATCGGTTTATGCGGCCATTTTAAAGGTACAATTAGGAGGAATTAATACTTATCAAGGTGTCATCAAAGAAAAACCCTTATTAGGTGATAACATTGAACCTATTACACCTGAAAAAATTGATCAAGCCTTACAATTAACCCGTTATTGTTGTTTAATCTGGTTAGCGATCGCTTCAATTATTTTTATTTTTCATAAGTTATGAACCATCAAAATTTGATTATAATTAAATAACTAATCAGTAGAATATGCAAATTTCAACACCTGTTTTTTCCTTTTACTTTTTTTCAACAAGTTAAAATCATGATTAACGTCTAATATTAAAATCTAAGATTTTATTAGATCAAAGTGTAAAGCAATGATAGTCTATATAATAATCAAAAAATTTTATCTTTTAAGCAAACTATAGGAGACTATCTCACAATGTACAATCCAAACGCTGGATCCTACGGTACAGAGTTTAACAGTCGCATTTTTGTTTATGAAGTAATCGGTTTAGATTGTAATGATCTAACCCGCCGTAGTGGTAGTAAATTTTTCACCGTACCCTACGCCAGAATGAACCAAGAAATGCAACGTATTCTGCGTTTAGGTGGCAAAATTATTAGTATTAAACCTTTAAATGCTGAAACAGCCGCCGCCATGACACAGGCACAAACTCAAATCTCAACTGAGTCTAACCCTGTAGCTACTTCCAGCACTGCCGCCCCCTTTAAAGCTAAAAAAATCACTAAAGTTCCCGTTAATATTTATAAGCCAAATAAACCCTATATTGGTAAATGTATTGAAAATACGGAATTAGTTAGAGAAGGTGGTGTGGGTACAGTTAAACACCTAACCTTTGACATTTCTGGCGGTGACTTAGAATATTTAGAAGGTCAAAGTATTGGTATTATTCCTCCTGGTACAGATGCAAACGGAAAACCCCATAAACTTAGACTTTATTCCATTGCCTCCACCCGTCACGGTGATCACTTAGACGATCAAACCGTTTCTTTATGTGTACGTCAGTTAGAATATAAACACCCCGAAAGTGGTGAAACCGTTTATGGTGTATGTTCTACCCATTTATGTAACTTAAATGTGGGTGATGATGTGTCTATTACCGGCCCTGTGGGTAAAGAAATGTTATTACCTGAAGATGAAGATGCTACCGTGATCATGTTAGCAACTGGTACAGGTATTGCACCTTTCCGAGCCTTTTTATGGCGGATGTTTAAAGAAAAACATGAAGATTATCAATTTAAAGGTTTAGCTTGGTTAATTTTTGGTATTCCTTATAGTGCTAATATTCTTTATAAAGAAGAATTAGAAAAAATTGCCCAAGAATTTCCTGATAATTTCCGTTTAACTTATGCCATCAGCCGTGAACAGGAAAATGCTGACGGTAGTAAAATGTACGTTCAAAGTCGAGTGGTTGAATATGCTGACGAGATTTTTGAAATGTTACAAAAACCGAAAACTCACTTCTATATGTGCGGTTTAAAAGGCATGGAGCCTCCTATTTCTGAGACTTTCACCAAGGAAGCCGAAAAACGTGGTGTTAACTGGGATGATCTACGCAAAGATCTCAAGAAAAATCATAGATGGCACGTTGAAGTTTACTAATAACCTCAGTAAACCACTGGTTAAATTAGTCTAACTTTACCCTAAATCCCTCTCCCCTTAGCAGGGCGTTTTTTAAGTTAGGATTAAATTGATTTAACCTCACCCCAAACCCCTCTCCTTACTAAGGAGAGGGGCTTTTCTCTAATCTAGTTTAAAAAAGGAAAAAATTAAGCTATCCTAGATCAAGTATAGAATAATCATTCCCTCGCTGAATCAAAGGGCTTTGCTATGGATAAATCACAAGAACGCATTATTATTTTCGATACCACCCTACGAGACGGAGAACAGTCTCCGGGTGCTACTTTAAATGTAGATGAAAAGTTAACCATTGCCCGGGCTTTAGCAAGACTAGGAGTAGATGTGATCGAAGCTGGTTTTCCTTATGCAAGTCCGGGAGATTTTGAGGCGGTACAAAAAATTGCTCAAGCGGTAGGCACGGAACACGGGCCTACGATCTGCGGTTTGGCTAGAGCAACTCAAGCTGATATTAAGAGTGTAGGAGAGGCGATCAAGCCGGCCGCTAAGGGGCGGATCCATACTTTTATCGCTACTTCTGATATTCATTTAGAATATAAATTGAAAAAATCTCGCGCGGAAGTGTTAGCGATCGCGCCGGACATGGTGGCTTATGCTAAAACTTTTACCCCTGATGTGGAGTTTTCCCCCGAAGATGCGGGACGGTCGGATCCGGAGTTCCTCTATCAAATGTTAGAGGCGGTGATTGATGCGGGTGCAACAACGGTTAATATTCCTGATACGGTGGGTTATACTACCCCGGCCGAGTTTGGTGCTTTAATTAAAGGGATTAAGGAAAATGTACGCAATATCGATCGAGCGATCATTTCCGTACATGGTCACAATGACTTAGGTTTGGCGGTGGCTAACTTCCTTGAAGCGGTGAAAAATGGAGCAAGACAGTTAGAATGTACTATTAACGGCATTGGCGAACGTGCCGGAAATGCGGCCTTAGAGGAGTTAGTCATGGCTCTCCATGTGCGCCGTCAATATTTTAATCCCTTTTTAGGTCGTCCGGCCAATTCTGAAGCACCTTTAACTAATATTGATACTCAACAGATCTATAAAACTTCTCGCCTTGTTTCTAACTTAACGGGGATGTTTGTCCAGCCTAATAAGGCGATCGTAGGGGCGAATGCTTTTGCCCATGAGTCGGGCATCCATCAAGATGGGGTGTTAAAAAATAAGCTCACATACGAGATTATGGACGCTACTTCCATCGGTTTAACGGATAATCAGATTGTATTGGGTAAACATTCTGGCCGTCATGCTTTCCGTACCCGTTTAGAAGAATTAGGTTTTGAACTATCGGAAACTGACTTAAATAAAGCCTTTTTAAGTTTTAAAGATGTTGCTGATAAGAAGAAAACTATTACTGACTGGGATCTAGAGGCGATCGTCAATGATGAGATCCAACAACCTCCTGAGTTATTCCGTTTAGAATTAGTACAGGTGTCCTGTGGTGATCATGCTTGTCCCACTGCCACTGTAAAAGTTATTACTCCAGAGGGTCAAGAGTTAACGGATGCGGCCACGGGTACAGGCCCTGTGGACGCTATTTATAAGGCGATTAACCGTGTGGTGAATGTTCCCAATCAATTAATTGAATTTTCAGTACAATCTGTCACTGAGGGCATAGATGCGATCGGGGAGGTAACGATTCGTTTACGCCATGAGGATAAAATTTATTCAGGAAGGGCGGCCGATACGGATATTATTGTAGCCTCGGCGCGTGCCTATATTGGGGCTTTAAACCGTCTCTATGGGGCTTTGCATGAGCAAAAAGTTAATCAGGAGCGCCCGACTGCTACGGTTTAAGGATAGACTATCTGAGTACCAAAAGTCGGGGATTGGTTAAATCTCCGACTTTTGACATAATCATGATACAAATAAAGATAAAAAAGCAAATAATACATTACAATAACCATAAATATCAATTTATAGACACAGTAAAGGGCTAGTTATACTATTGAAATCTGATCAGGAACAATCTCAAGGGTTAAAAAAACAAACAAAAAGATGGTTTAATTTTGGTTTTGGCGGATCTTCTAAAGTTAATTTGAGCGATCGCCAAAATCAACAGCGTCAAACCAAAGGTCAATCCTTAGATCAAACTAATCACAATCAAAGTCGCCAAAGTCGCTCAACTCGACAGGAAATTTCTTCTTCTAGTTCAAAATTTAACCAAAATTTATCTATGCAAACTATTAAGCCTTCATCTTCTAGTATTAATCAAAATCAAAAGCAGAAAGCTCAAGCCATAGAACCAAAAAAAGGTCTATTGAATTTTTCCTCTCGACGTGAGACTAAGCAGTCTAATTCTAAAACTAAACGTAAAACAATCACTTCAGACCATTTTAATCCTTCCAATCCTCTTAATTCTGAGATTATTTCCAGACGGTCATCTCGCCGTCAAAAATCCAAAAGAATGGGGAGTTTATCTTCCAAGTCTACGCCTCATAATTCGGCTCAAAATGCCATTGTTAGGCGTTTAAAACCAAAACCTTCGATCCAACTTGCGCCTCAACTTTCCTCCCAAGGCAAAAATCAACCCAAACTGCGCAAAAAACAGCCTTCTTTGTTTCTTTCTTTAATCCGTCTCCTAATTTTAGGCATTGGGATCGGTGCGATCGTGGGGACAATTTTATCAATTTTTGATTCTAATCAGAATCTGTTAACTCAGAAGATGTCCTCAAGAAAAGAGATCAATCAAGAGCTTAATGGCGCGAATTTACAACTACCCCCCCAAACTCAAGAAATTACCCTTTTAAAACAAGAATTACAAGGGGTAACGAGTCAATATCCGGATCTCAATGCCGGAATTTTTATGCTTGATCTTGATACCCAAGGTTATATTGATGTTCAAGCTCAAAATATTTTTTCGGCTGCTAGTACGATTAAAATTTTTATTTTAATGGCCTTTTTTGAAGATGTGGATGGGGGAAAAATCCGTCTTGATGAACAATTAGTCATGGATCAAGATGTGATCGGTGGTGGCTCTGGTGATATGCAATATCAACAGGTGGGAACAATGTTTTCGGCTTTGGAAACTGCTACTAAAATGATTGTAATTAGTGATAATACTGCCACTAATATGTTAATTAAGCGTTTAGGTGGAAAAGAACTTTTAAATCAAAGATTTCAACAGTGGGGTTTGGCGAATACGAAAATTAATAATCTTTTACCTGATTTAGAAGGCACAAATACCACTACACCAAAGGATCTGGCGGTGATTTTAGGTTTTGTTAATCAAGGTGATATTTTATCCTTACGTTCAAGGGATCGGGTTTTAGAAATTATGCGTCAAACTAAAACCAGAACTTTATTACCCCAAGGTTTGGGGGAGGGTGCTAGTATTGCCCATAAAACGGGTGATATTGGTACGGTTTTAGGGGATGCAGGAGTTATTGATATGCCTAACGGAAAGCGTTATCTTGCTTCTGTATTGGTAACACGCCCCCACAATGATATTAGAGGCAGAACTTTAATTCAAGAAATTTCACGCACTATTTATAATTATTTAGAAACACATCCCGATCAACCCCTTCCAGCCTCAACTCCCACTCCTACCACTGATAATTAAATTAAAGTTGTTGTAAAAAAACCAGTAGATCCGCCATTTCTTGAGAAGTAGGCTGGAATTTTGGCATAGGTGGGGTTTTACCACTGGTAACTTGATAGATTAAACCTAGTTTCGATTTTCGTTTAGAAACGCCATGAAGATTGGGGCCGACTAAGCCGTCACCATTAACTCCATGACATCCGGCACAATTAATTTGAAAAATGGCTTCGCCTTGGTGAATTTTGCCTTGTAAAGAGATTACTTCTTGAATATAAGGATCCGAAATTCGATGTAAATGTATTCCCAATAGGGTTAAACCAATTACCATCAAAATAAGGACTAATCCTAAAATTAGTTGTTGTAAGGAAATCTTAGTTTGAATCAGTTGATTTTCCACGGTTGACGATTTTCATGGGTAAAACTTTAATTTTTAACTTTTTTAATTTTAATCAATTTTGGCCTGATTGTATATTTTTATTACGATTTTTAAAGATTTGTCAAAATTATGACCAATGATCGCAGACAATGAAAGATTGACCATTGTTGCTTTAGTGAGAAAAATTGAACTCCCAAACTTTGAAACCATTAAAAGAATTAATCGAAGCTATTTTATATTTAAAAGGTCAACCTCTTTCCGTTGAGGAACTGGTGGAATATGCGGGATGCGATCGCGCCGATGTTGAGGAGGCTTTAATGGAATTAATGAGTGATTATGCTCATCGCTCCAGTGCCTTAGAAGTGGTGGAAACTCCTACGGGTTACAGTCTTCAACTGAGGGAAAGTTATCAAAATTTGATGCACCGACTGATCCCGGCGGAGTTGGGGATCGGCTCTTTACGAACTTTAGCGGCGATCGCGCTTAAAAATCCCATTTTACAAACGGATCTAATTAATTTAAGGGGTAGTAGTGCCTATCAACAGGTGCAGGAATTAATTGAACTCGGTTTTGTGCGCCGTAGACGACAGGAGGAAGGGCGCTCCTATTGGTTAGAAGTAACTGATCGCTTTCATCAATATTTTGAATTAGATGATGTGTTGAAATTAAGTAATAAGTAGGTTTTGTAATTAGTGATCAACTCAAAAGTTTTGATGGACTTACTTAATTTTACTTAAAGATTAATAACATCGTAGCAAACAATTTATTAATTTTAATAATTAATCACTAAATGACGATCATTTGTCCATTTTATTTTACCTTGGCGTTGTAAATCTCCTAACATTTTAGTAGTAGTAACTCTAGTGGAATTAATCCCATTGGCTATTTGTTGATGAGTTAATCTTATCTCAATTTCTCTACCTTGATCCCTAGATTTTCCTAATTTTTGTGCTAATAAATCTAAAAATTTTTCTAGGCGATCTTCTACTTTTTTCATGGCAACAATTGTTAATAAAGTTTCTGTTTGTCTTAAATTTTCCATAACTTGAGTTAACATAAATTGTCCTAATTTATGATTAGTTTCAATTTCTTTTAATGAATACCAAATTAAATAAACATCCGATAAAGCGATCGCCCGATAAGGATAAATTCGATTTAACCAATTGCCAAAAAAATTATCAGGTTTTGCCCATCCTAATAATACTTCATCACCATTAGAATGTAAAGTTCCTAACTCAACAAAACCCCGATAAACTTGCCACATTCCCTGATCTAATAAGGGTATTTCTTCCCCCTTTTGATAAACTCTAATATGTTTACCATCTCGATAGTTTTTTTCTAATAAATAAGTAGAATTAGAAAAGGAAGAATAAGCTAAAACCATGATCAAAACTCCGATTAATTATGTGATTATTGTTTACCTTATCTTCCTTTCGTAAATAATCAGTAATGAAAAGATTAAAAATTTATTAATATTAAGATTAAGTTTTGTTTATGATTTGATAATGAAAAAGTTATTGTCAATTGTTCAAAGGTTAGTTTAATTTTGATGATCGTCTTTCATTAAATCATTAATGTTTTTTCGTTTATTATCTTCTATATTAACATATTGAATAATATCTCTAATTTTTTGTCTTTCTGTTAATAAAAGGCCGCTCGGAATTTCAAAGAAATATTTTTGCAAAATTACCCATTCTTGCCATTTTTGATAGCGAATTTCTTTAAAAATATTAACTAAATTTGGCATTTTATCTATTAAATCAAAGTCAAAAATTCCTGATAAAAATTCTGATAAAACATAACAATCTTGAATATCTCCTAAAATAGTTTGTAAGGCTTTAATATTTCCTACATAATCTTGATATTCTTCCCCATAAAAGTTAGTAAAAAGTTCCATATTATAACGGGATCTTTTCGCTTCTTTTCTGAGATCATGTAAAATTGTTCCCTCATGACTTAGGATTTTTTCTACTGTTTTAATCTCGATTTTTTCCTGAAATTTGATCTGGCCTTCTTCTATTTTTAGCCCTAATAACCAGCCCGGATGTAACAAAAATTTACTTAGTTGGGGAAATAATAAATCGGGTAAAATTGGATAAATAGAAAGATAAGCAATGGCCTGAAAATTAGGATTTTCTAACCAATTAGAATAGACTTTTTTAAATTTTTGATAACTATTACTTTTCAATAAATGTTTAACTTTTTTAAAGGCAAACTTTCGCTGATGTTTAAGGAAAAATAAGGCCTGTTTTAAATATTTTGATTCTGATTTTGGCAGTTTAGGTAAATAGATAGTTTCTAAGGTTTCTTTTAATACGTCTAGATCTCTTAATTTTCCTAAAATTTTTCCGATTTTACCTATTTGATCTTCTGCGGCACTTTTTGGTAAAATCAAAGCAGGAGAAAAGCCTGTAATAACACTTCTTAAGCGTCTCATAGATACGCGCATTTGATGGAGATTTTCTGGATCTTTATCTTTTAAAACTTCTATTTCATATTGTATAATTTTACTGAAATGTTTATCAATGGCAAGGTAAGCATATTCTCCAAAATAATGCGCATTTTCTTGATTTTTAGGTTTAAATTTATTACTCATATTATCCTCTTAATTGAGATTATTTGTTTGTTTTATATTCTAATATTTTAGAAGATTAGTTAAATTTTGAGAACTAAGAAAAGATTAAATATTGTTTATCAAAAGTTTTTGTTATTGGTTATTTGTAACACAACTTTGGAAAGTAATATCTCTATTCTCACTATTCCCTGATTTCTTTTAACTTTATTAAATTATAAATCCTAATGCTAATAAAATACCACTGATAAAATGAAATTTAACCGCAATAAATTTACAATTACTTACTTTTTCTGGTTGATTATGATATTTTCCTACATGATTAATTAATTGATAGGCAAAGGGAAAACTCAAACCAATTAAAGCGGTGGAAATGGGAAATATTTTAAGTAGAATTAAGGCAATTGGTATTATGAAAATAATTAAGGTTAAAACTGTTAATAATTGATAACCTTTTTTAGTGCCTAATCTGACAATAGGGGATTTTTTTCCTGCTTTTAAATCATCTTCGACTTGATGAAAATGGGAACATAATAAGATTAAAGCGGTGTTAATTCCGATTAATAAAGATGAGCTTAAAGCTGTTAGGGAAAAACTACCACCTTGGGCATAAATTGAGGCAATTACTACGGGAGGAAAGGTTAAAAAACAGATAATTTCACCTAAGCCATAATAACCTAATCGAAAGGGGGGAGCTTGATAGGTATAAGCTAAAAAACAAGCGGGTATAATTAAATAAATAATGATTAAACTTTTAATTAACCAACTAATTAAAATCAGGCCAGATATTCCTAATATTAAAAATAAATTACTTAACCAAAACATTAAATTTTTGTTACCAGTTAAATTAACGATCGAATGATGTTTATTAATATCAATACCCGTTTCAGCGTCAAAAACATCGTTACTAATATTCATCCAAGCGATCACAAAAATTGCCGAGATTAAAAAAATACTAAAAATGCTAAAATCAAATTGATTAGTTTGACGATAGGCGATCGCCGTTCCCAAAATCACCGGAATAACTGCTACAGTGTACATTGGGGGCTTGATCGCCGCCATCCATAATTGACGTTTTGAGGGAGTTTGAAGATTGTTAATCATAAATTTGTCAGAAATAATTAAAGTTAGTTAAAATTAACTGTCTTTTTCGATCAATTATCTTTAAAATAAAAACAAAAGTAGGTACAATTAACTAGAAATTATTGATTCCATGTCCACTCAATCCTTTGATCAAAATACTGTTTCCCTTTCAGATCGGGAAATTCAAATTATTGAGCTAGTCGCCACTGGCTTAACTAATCTGGAAATTTCACAAAAATTAGAAATTAGTAAACGAACTGTAGATAATCATATTAGCAACATCCTGACCAAAACACGCACAGATAATCGTGTTTCTTTGGTGCGCTGGGCGTTGCAATGGGGTAAAGTGTGTATAGATGAGGTAAATTGTTGCATTTTGCCCCAAAATGATCAACTATCCTAAAAATTTAACCTGTCTTTGGCTTATTTTCCTGACATTTTGTTTAAGTAGTTGTAGTGATGAAGGTTTTTTGACTCCCCCAACTACTTCTCTTGGTGCGACTTTAAATAGTCAGGGCAGTGACTCCCATCCCCGTTTTTCGGCCGAGGGTAATTTTTTAATTTTTGACTCCGATCGCGATCGGCAACAGGGCATTTTTTTATATGATGTGACTCAAGGGGTATTAATTCCGTTATCGGGTGTTAATCAACCGAATAGTTTTCAATCTCAACCGGATCTTAGCGCCGATGGCCGTTATATTGTCTATGTTTCAGAAGAAGAAGGAAAAACCGATATATTTTTTTATGATCGTATTAGTTTAGAAAAGAAAAATCTAACTAAAAATCAAGTTGGGGAAGTCAGAAATCCTACCATTAGCGGGAATGGCCGCTTTATTGCTTACGAATTAAATCGTAATGGTCAATGGGATATTATAATTTATGATCGAGGGGTAAATTCAATGATCAATGACCAATAACTAATTACTAATTACTAAGAAGAAAAGACTTATTAGGATGAACTAAAAAGCGTTTTTTTAAAGCCTGTCTTCCTAATAACATCCGAAAACCCATTAAATCACGATTAGTTAAAGTTAGATCAATTAACCATTTTTCCTGCCCTAATTCTACTAAAGTTTGAATCACTGGGCGCAGTTGAATCTGCCCCGTAGAGCTACGAATAAATCTTTTTCCAATTAAATCGGCTTCAGCTATAATTATATGTTTAGTTTCCCTTTGATAAGGGTTAACTTTAAAACTAACTTTTGATTTTCCGTGGTTTTCAAAAATATGAATATCAAAGGCATGAAGACAAGAAGTTTTTGCACCTGTATCAATTTTTGCTTTAATTTGATCAATATTTAATTCAGGCAAAATTAACCATTCTCTCCATCCGATCACATTTTCTCTTTTTTTTAACATGATTGATTTATCAAAAATTAATATTTCAATTTGATCTATTTTACTCAAATTTTGTTAAACTTTTTAATAATTCAAAAAGTAATGTTGAAAATAAGGAAAAATAGTTAATCTTTGAATAATTTTTTTTGGATCAACTATAATGAAGAATTATTAATTAAATAAGGTAAAAATTATGACTGAAACCATCAATTCTACCAAAAAATATCAACTAGCATTGGGAGCAACTTTAGGCGGTTTAATTGTCATCATGACAGGGGCTTATCTTTATACAAAATTAATTTTAGGAAAAGCCCTAACTCCCATTGATGCGGCCAAAGTCGTTCCAGAGTCTGCTTTAATGGCTACATATATTGTAACAGAGCCAAAAGCTTGGTCAAAAATGTCAAAATTTGGCACAACAGAAGCCCAACAAATTGTTACTAAAACATGGCAACAATTAAATCCTAATTTAAACATAATTCCTGATTTTAATTATGATCAAGATGTTAAACCTTGGTTGGGAAACATGATGTTTGCCGTTTTACCAAAAAGTCAAGGGCAAACGGAAAATAATGTTTTAATTGTGGTAGGTATTACTAATAAAGCTAAAGCCTTACAATTCGGCCTAAAAGTTAAAAAAGAATTAAAAAATTTAGAAGAAAAAGAATATAAAAAATATCCTATCACTAAAGGAAAAACCGCCGCTAATAATCAACTTAATTTAGCTTTTGTTAATGATTATTTAATTATTGGAAGTGAAGAAAAAATTATCAATTCTGCCATTGATTCTTTTAATAATCAATCATCTTTCGCTAATTCTCTGGAAAAAATGCCCCTTTTTCAACGTGATCTTGGCTTAAAAAATCCCCTTGCTCAAATTTATTTACCTAATTATTCTGTGTTAATTGAACAGGGTTTAGAGCAAATAGAAACTATTAATAATGATCAACAATTAGAGGAAATTCCCCAAGAAATATTCAAAGATTTAAAACAAATTGATTCGGCAATTATTGGGATGGGAATAGAAGATGATGGCTTACATTTTCAAGCTATTACCCAACTTAATCCTGATTATAAATTTGATTATTTAAAACCTTCAAATAATCAAATTTTAGATCAGTTTCCCCAAGAAACATTTTTATTATTTACGGGGCAAGGTATCAATCAAATTTGGACTGATTTAATTAAAGAATTGGAGGATCTACCGGAATTTAAAAGTAGTCTTGATCAAGCTAGAAAAGAAATTAAAAAAGAACTTAATTTAGACTTAGATCGAGACTTATTAAGTTGGTTAAATGGGGAAATTGCGTTAGGTTTAATTAATAGTAATCAAGGGGCTTTTGGTATGTTTGGAGTTGGTGGTGCTTTTGCTGTTCAAACCAGCGATCGCCCCACTGCTGAAAATACAATTAACACTTTAACAAATTATTTTAAAACACAATTAAAACCGTTTATTTTTCCCACAGAAAAGACAATTAATGAGCTAAAAATAACAGAATGGAAAACACCAACTCAAGAATATATGTTAGGTTATGGTTGGAACAAAAAAGATACATTTTTAATGACATTTGGTACACCTTTTCAGGATTTTTTAAACTTAACGAAAGCTAAAACTTTAAGAAGCAGTAAAAACTTTCAAAGTATCACAAAATCATTACCAACTAATAATTTAGGTTATTTATATTTTGATATGAAACAAGCTCAAAATATTATACAAAAAGGGGAACAATTTTCCGGTCAAAAGTTACCAAATGAAGCCCAAGCTTTCATTTATTCTATTAAAGGAATAGCCTTAACTTCTAGTTTACCAGAGGATTTAATTTTACAATCGGATTTAATTTTATCCTTAGAAAAAATTAAAAAATAATTCATAATTAATAGTTGATATATTTATTTTTCTATTTATAAAATAAAAATGAATTTACCAAAAACAGAAACCTTAAATTTTAGTACAAAACTTGCTTATGGTGCAGGTGATCTTGGGGCGGCCATCACTGCTAATATTTTAGTATTTTATCTATTATATTTCTTTACAAATGTAGCAGGTTTAAGCGCAGGTTTAGCCGGAAGTATTTTAATGATCGGGAAAATTAGTGATGCTATTAATGATCCCATTGTAGGCATTTTAAGCGATCGAACTAGAACCCCTTTAGGAAGAAGAATACCTTGGATGTTTTGGGGAACAATTCCCTTTGGTTTAATCTATCTTTTGCAGTGGATTGTACCAAAATTTAGTGACAATGTAACTATTAATAATTGGTTATTATTTAGCTACTATGTTTTAATCGGAATTTTGTTTAATATTGCCTATACTGCGGTTAATTTACCCTATACCGCTTTAACACCGGAATTAACTCAAGATTATAACGAAAGAACTCGTTTAAATAGTTTTAGATTTTCCTTTTCAATTGGTGGTAGTATTTTATCTTTAATCTTAGCTCAAGTTATTTTTGGTGAATATAAAAATCAAGAAATAGAAGCCTATTGGATTTTAGGTTTAGTTTGTAGTTTAATCTCTATTATTGCTATTTTTTGGTCAACTTTTCGCATTCAAGAAAGGGGAAAACAACCTCTTTTAAAATCTTTATACCGTAAATATTTAGGCTATAGTTTAATCAGTTTAAGTATAATTTTATTAGGTTATTTTATTAAAGTTTTGATCACAATTCAAAGTTTAAATACTATCGCCATTACTTCTTTAATTATTTGTCTTTTATTAGGGGGATTTGGCTTAACTTTACTCGATCTAAAAACAGAAGATCACCTATTAGCTCAAGAGGTAAATGTAACAACTAAAAATATAGAAATTGAACCTCAACTTTCCTTTTTTCAACAGTTAAAAATTGCCTTTAAAAATAGAGCCTTTTTATATGTAATCGGAATCTATCTTTGCTCATGGTTAGCAGTACAATTAACCGCCTCAATTCTAATTTATTATGTGGTAAATTGGCTCAAACAACCAGAATCAACTTTTCCCATCATTGCGATCGCCGTACAGGGTACAGCCTTACTAATGTTATTTGTGTGGAAAGCGGTCAGCACAAAATTCGGCAAAAAAGCCGTTTACTTTATGGGAAGCGGAGTTTGGATTATCGCCCAAGGTGGTTTATTTTTACTACAACCAGAACAAACCAATTTAATTTATATTTTAGCAGTTTTAGTAGGATTCGGAGTATCCGTTGCCTATTTAATCCCTTGGTCAATGATCCCCGATGTCATTGAATTAGACGAATTAGAGACAGGACAAAGAAGGGAGGGGATATTTTACGGATTTATGGTTTTATTACAAAAATTTGGGTTAGCATTCGCCTTGTTTATTGTGGGAATTGCCCTCGATTTAGCAGGATTTATCGAACAAATACCAGGGCAACCGATCCCAATTCAACCTGATTCTGCTTTATTAGCAATACGTTTAGCCATTGCACCCATTCCAACTGTAGCTTTAATTGGGGGGGTAATCCTCGCATATTTTTATCCCATTACCGAGTCAGTACATCAAGAAATCAGATTAAAATTACAAGCAAAAAAAGAAAAAACAATCAATAACTAATAAAGAAAAAGTATCTTTTTTAAGCTTAATTTAAGAAAATTAATATCTATCAGATATTGATCAAATTAGGATAATAAACATAGAAATTAAAATTTAATAAGTAAGTCAAAAAAGATGAAATTTATTAGCTCAAAAATCAATTTTGCTTTAAAAAAATCTTTGGTTTACCTGATAGGAAAGACATTTTTACTATAGAAATGATATAATCAAAGATTGCTAAAATAAATTATTTAAAATAATGCCTACTTTAATCAGACAAAATTTTCCGTTAACTGCTATAGTTGGGCAGGAAGCTATTAAAACAGCCCTGCTTTTAACGGCGATCGATCCTGCCCTTGGGGGCGTGGCGATCGCCGGAAGACGTGGCACGGCTAAGTCAGTGATGGCAAGGGCGATCCATGCTCTTTTACCTCCTATTGAAATTATTAAGGGAAATATTTACCATTGCGATCCCAATAATAAGGGTGAATGGGATGATTTAACTCGTAATCAATATGGAAATATTAACGAAATTCCCACAGAAATTATCCAAGCTCCTTTTGTGCAAATTCCGTTAGGAGTGACTGAAGATCGCTTATTAGGCTCGGTAGACGTAGAAGAATCAGTGAAACAAGGTGAGCCAATTTTTCAGCCCGGCCTACTGGCACAGGCACACCGAGGAGTTTTATATATTGATGAAATTAACCTCTTAGATGATCAAATTTCTAATCAATTATTAACCGTTTTAACTGAGGGAAGAAATGTAATTGAAAGAGAGGGAATTAGTTTTTCCCATCCTTGTAGACCGTTATTAATTGCTACTTATAACCCAGAAGAAGGAGCATTAAGGGAACATTTATTAGATCGTATTGCGATCGCTTTATCGGCCGATGGGGTTTTATCCCTAGATCAAAGGGTTTCGGCGGTTGATCAAGTGATAGATTATGCAAAATCACCCTCTGATTTTATCGCCCAATATGATGAAGATATAGATGGTCTGAAAACTCAGATTATTTTAGCCAGAGAATGGTTAAAAGAAGTTAATATTAGCCGTGATCAGATCAACTATTTAGTAGAAGAAGCGATCCGAGGGGGTGTAGAAGGGCATCGTGCCGAGCTTTTCGCCGTGCGAGTAGCCAAAGCCTGTGCCGCCTTAGATGGCCGTAATAGTATTATTGCCGAAGACTTAAAAGAAGCTGTAAAACTGGTCATTGTGCCACGTTCAACCACCATTGAAGTGCCTCCCGAAGATCAAATGCAACCGCCACCACCTCCACCGCCACCACCGCAAGATGAAAACGAGCCAGAAAGTGAGGATAATGAGGATGAAGATCAAGAGGATGAGGATCAGGAAGATGAACAAAAAGAGCCTCCCGGTATTCCCGAAGAATTTGTCTTTGATATTGAGGGGGCGGTATTAGATCCAGAAGTGTTGTATTTCGCTCAAATGGCTCAAAGACAGGGTAAGTCAGGAGCCAGAAATTTGATATTTTCGGACGATCGAGGGCGATATATTAAACCGATGTTGCCCAAGGGTAAAGTGAGACGGATCGCCGTTGACGCAACCCTCAGAGCGGCCGCACCCTATCAAAAATCACGCCGTTTACGCTATCCCAACCGTAAAGTGATAGTGGAACAGGGGGATCTGCGATCGAAACGGTTAGCACGGAAAGCAGGGGCGTTGATCGTGTTTGTGGTGGATGCTTCAGGCTCAATGGCTTTAAACCGCATGAATGCGGCCAAAGGTGCGGTAATGCGACTTTTAACGGAAGCCTACGAAAATCGAGATCAGGTATCACTGATCCCATTTAGAGGAGAACAAGCAGACGTATTACTACCCCCCACTCGATCGATCACTTTAGCGAAAAAACGCCTTGAAACCCTACCCTGTGGGGGAGGTTCGCCTTTAGCACATGGCTTAACACAGGCGGTTCATGTGGGTTTAAACGCGCAGATGTCAGGTGATATTGGGCAAGTGGTGATCGTGGCTATTACAGACGGGCGAGGCAATATTCCCCTATCTCGCTCTTTAGGAGAACCCCAAGAGGAAGGGGAAAAACCCGATATTAAACAGGAATTATTAGATATTGCGGCCAAAATACGGGCTTTAAATATCAAATTATTGGTAATAGATACGGAGAAAAAATTTGTTTCTACGGGCTTTGGAAAAGAGTTGGCAAAACAAGCCGGAGGTAAATATTATCAATTACCAAAAGCCACCGATCAGGCGATCGCAGGGATGGCCAAAACCGCTATTTCTGAGATGAGATAAAAGATGAATTTGTAGGGGTGGGCAATAATTTTTAATTTAATTTTTATTAGTTAAATTGGGTAAAGCTGCCCACCTCACAATTTTAAGTTATAATTATACTAACAATAATGAAAATAACAAAATAATGAGGTTTTTATTATGACTAAATGTTCTATTCTTCTTCCTTCTAATTTTGACCAAGAAAATGATTTCAAAAAATTTAAAAAGATAGATACAGAAACATATAATACATATAGCTTAAGAACTAAACAATTATTACAGTTATTAAAAGACATAGGAGCAATAATAATTGATTCAGACACGGATATCCCTGAATGGAATAGTTTTCTCCAAGGTAATGTAGAAAATTTAGTTCCTCGTTTATTAGGTTATACCATTTACAAAAAGTAAGTTCAGGGTTAGTATAGGAATAAATTAACAGGAGCAATAGTATGTCAGGAATATCAAAAATAGAAGTAATTGAATCAGCAGATACACTAAAAAATCTCATGAAACAACAAAAAACAGCTTTGAATTTTGCCAAAGTTCAAGCTTTATATCTTTGGAAAATTCAAGTGGCTGAAACGATCAGATACTTAGCGGTAATGATGGGGCGTAGTGAGAGAACAATTTACGAATGGTTTCACTTATATAAGACGGAAGGATTAGACGCATTATTACAAGAACATAATAAAACAGGAAGACCAAAAAAACTAGAGCTAGAAACAGTGGCTCTGGTCAAAAAGAATTAAGTGAGCCTCAAGGATTTAACAGTTACCAAGAAATAAAAATATGGTTATTTACTTGTCAAGATATTGAGATAAGTTATACCACAATACATCAATTAGTGAGATACGAATTAGGGGCAAAATTAAAAGTACCACGTCCTTATCATGAGTATCAAAATGAAGGGGTAATATCCGTATTTAAAGAGTATTTACCCATAAGATTAAAAGGCATAATAGCTCAAATAAAAGAGAAATGGGGTGATACTAAAAATATTTGTTACTGGTGTCAAGATGAAACTAGATTAGGTTTTAGAACAGAATTAGGAAGGAAAATAACTTTAAAAGGAGTCAAACCAGAACAAGAATTACAATGGCATTATGACTATTATTATCTTTATGGATTAATCGAAGTAGAAAATGGCAAAAGTTTTTTCTATGAACTATCTCATTTTAATAGTGAATGCTTTGGTAAATATTTAACAGAATTTAGTAAAGAATATCCCGATGAGGTTCATATAATACAGTTAGATAATGCACCCTGTCATACTGCCAAAAAGTTAGAAGTACCTGAGAATATAATTTTGTTATTTCAACCACCTTATTGTTCAGAAGTAAATCCGATTGAAAGACTGTGGTTATATATCAAACAACAGTTAAAAAATATCTGGTTTAAGAACTTAGATGATGTCAAAAATAAAGTAGCTAATATCTTAAATAATTTACAAGAAGATTTTATCCTGTCTTTAGCAGGTTGGGATTATATTGTTAATGCTTTATCTGTGTAGCTACTTTTTGTAAATGGTATGACTTTGAAAACCCCCTGATCCTTGATCGGACGAAAATAAAAGATTCTTCGCCGATCAAAGGCAGATTTTAAAGCTAATTATTCGATATTACATTGATTAGTACCAAGCATTTCATTAATTTTATTACAAGTATTTCTGGTTTCCCTTTCTAAGTCACTGGCAACACCGTCTGGAAGTTGATTTTTTAAAGTTAAAGCTTGTTGTAAAATCGGTAAAGCCTGTTGTAATAAACTAACACTATTAGCATTTAAACCTTGTTTACGAATAATTTGACCTTTTAAATATAAAGTTTCAGGATTATTAGGTGTTATTAATAAACTACGATTAGCATATTCTAAAGCTCGATCTAAATTGTCTAAATTACGGTAAGCTACGGCAATTCCACGATAAACTAAATAATCAGGAGAAGCATGACTTTGTAATTGAGAAATAGCTTGATCGGGGCTAGAAAAAGGCAAATAAAGTGATAAATTAAGATCCATATAACCTTTAATTAAATTTAATTCAGGATCATTTGCATCAACATTTTCTGCTTTATCTATATAGGAAAAAACTTGTTGAACTTTTGGTAAAGCGGCCAAAGGGCTATCGGTTTTAAAAATATAAGTTCCCTCTAAAAAATTACCAACTGCTAAATATAAATTACCCCGAACTTCATCATTAGCTTTAATATTATTAGCTAAATCAATGGTTTTTAAAGCATAATTATGTAAGGTTTGCCAATCTTGATCTAAATAGGCTAAAGCCGCTTTTAAAGCGGGTACAAGGGGATCATTAGTTTCAGTTTGTTCAGCTTGATTAATATATTGTTCTCCTAATGGATAATTCCCTTCTTTGAAAACTGCATTAAAAGCATTTTCAGTTTTTTGTCCAATATTACGGGGATTTTGAGAGGCTAAACGAAAAGGATCTCCTGCTAAAGCAGGGGTAAGATTACTCAAAGTAACTGTTAATAAACAAGATAAAGATAGAAGTAATTTTTTGTGATTAGATAACATTGATTTGAACATTTTTGTGACAAATTAAATTATAATTATACAAGATTTAGTTTTTAAGAGCAAAAATTAGATTAAAATTTAACTCTTTCTTGAAAAGACGTAATTTTAATATTAATAGTTCCTTGATCAATTGACAATTGACAATTAACAATGGACAATTGTTAATTTAACTTGTGATCAGTCAATAATTTTTATGTTATCTTTAGAAAATTTAACCTATCATCCAGCGGCCACAACTCAACCTATTTTAAAAGACATAAATTTACAGTTAATTCCTCAACAATTAGGTTTAATTGTGGGGGCTAGTGGCTCAGGAAAAACGACTCTTTTAGAAATTTTAGCAGGGTTGGCCGAACATACCAAAGGTCATATTTATTTGCATGATCAAGAATTAACTTATTTAGAATTACAACAATTAGGCGGTTTAGTTTTTCAATTTCCTGAGCGTCATTTTTGTGGTAATACTATTTTAGAAGAATTACGTTTAGGCCATCCTGAATTGGGATCAAATGAGGTAATAGAAGCGTTAAAAGAAGTGGGTTTAGATCATCTTTCTTTAACAACTTCTCCCCATAATTTAAGTGGTGGTCAACAAAGAAGATTAGCTTTAGCGGTACAATTAATTCGTCAACCTAATTTATTATTATTAGATGAACCAACGGCCGGCCTTGACTGGTCTATGCGCATTCAATTAGCTAAATTATTAGAAAAATTAAAAACCCATTGGACTTTATTAGTTGTTACCCATGATCCCACGGAATTATTGTCGATCGCCGATCAAGTTTGGACTTTAAAACAAGGAAAACTAAATAATGAATAATTGATAATTGATCATTAATAGTTGATCATTAACTAATGACAAATAACTAATCATAAATAACCAATAAACAATGACTAATTTATTTCAAATAGCAACGGGATCAGTAATAGGTAGAGAACATCAAAGATTAGGAAAAAATAATCAAGATGGGCATTATTTTTTAAGTAATGAAAATTACACTATTGCCCTTGTTTGTGATGGTTGTGGCAGTGGTTTACATAGTGAAGTAGGGGCAAAAATCGGAGCTAAATTAATCGTTGAAACTATTGCTCAACACTTAAAAAATGGGTTAGAAAATCCTAATTTTTGGAAGGATCTTTGTTTAGAATTATTATCAAAAATAGAAGTATTTGTTAATATTTTAAGCACAGAAACAGACAGAAAAGAGTTAATTTATAATTATTTTTTATTTACGATTATCGGAGTAATTATTACCCCTCAAAAAACAGTAATTTTTGCTAGTGGCGATGGGGTAATTTTTATCAATGGAAAACAAATTTTAATCGAAAAATTTGAAAATAACGCCCCTCCCTATTTTGCTTATGGTTTACTTAATTATCCCGAATTAAGTCAATTTAAAATCTATCAAGAAATAGATACAAAAGACGTTAAATCTATTTTAATTGGTACGGATGGATTGGATGATTTAATCTTAGCAGAAACTCGTAATTTTCCGGGTAAAAATGAAAAAGTTGGGGCTATTTCTCAATTTTGGGAAAATGATAATTATTTCAAAAATCCTGATTTAATTAGACGTAAATTAAATTTAATTAATCGAGAAGTAATTAAACCTAATTGGCCTGATCAATCTTTACAAAAAGAAGTAGGTTTATTATCAGATGATACTACTTTAATCGTCATCAGAAATTTAAACAATTAACGATTAAAACTGTTAATTTGATCTTAAATTAATTTAATTGTCAATGGCGACAATGGCCTAAAGTGACTAAAAAAATAAAATCTATTACAATTATTAAAGAAACTTAACATTTTTAGACAAATCAAGATATGGTAACAATTTCCCAACCTTCTACAACCGAAAAATCCTATAGTCAAGAAGACTGGAAACAAGGCTACGAGTCGCAAAAGGGCGAATATTCCTATTGGATCGATCGTGTGGAAGGGCAAATTCCCCCCGACTTAGAAGGCACTTTATTTCGCAATGGGCCGGGCGCTTTAGATGTTCATGGTACACCTGTACGCCATCCCTTTGACGGTGACGGCATGATCACAGCGATCGCCTTTAAAGAGGGTAAAGCTTATTTTCAAAATCGTTTTGTCAAAACTAAAGAGTTTTTAGAAGAACAAAAAGCGGGTAAAATGCTGTATCGTGGGGTATTTGGCTCACAAAAACCCGGCGGTTTATTTAATAATATTTTTGATATTAAGCTGAAAAATATCGCTAATACTAATGTTATTTATTGGGGAAATAAATTATTAGCTTTATGGGAGGCCGCCCAGCCCTATCGCCTTGATCCTTATACCTTAGAGACTTTAGGCTTAGATAATTTAGACGGTGCTTTAAAAAATGGCGAAGCTTTTAGCGCCCACCCTTGGGTGGATCCCCACTGTGAAATGGATAACGGCGATCCCTGTTTAGTTAATTTTGCGATCGCACCTGGCCCTCAAACTAAAATTAATATTTTTGAAATGTCACCTAGTGGTAAGGTTTTACGCCGTCATAGTCATACAGTTAAGGGCTTTGCCTTTATCCATGATTTTGCCATTACCCCTAATTATTGTATCTTTTTTCAAAATCCCGTTAGTTATAATCCTTTTCCATTTTTATTAGGTTTAAAAGGTGCGGGAGAATGTTTAGAATTTCGCAAAGATCAACCCACTTCAATTATTGTTATACCCCGTAAAGCTCCCTATCAGAATGTACAAGTATTTGAAGCTCAAGCCGGATTTATTTTCCATCACGTTAACGCTTTTGAAAAGGATGATCAGACTCTTTGTATTGATTCCGTTTGTTATGGTGAATTGAGTCAAATTAACCCTAAAGGAAGTTATAAAGATGTGGATTTTTCGAGCATTGCACCGGGGCAAATTTGGCGTTTTCAAGTAAACTTAAAAGAGCAAAAAGTAGACAAAGAAATGATCGATCCTTGGTGTGTTGAATTTCCCGTGATTCATCCTGAGAAAGTGGGGCGAGATTACCGTTATCTTTACATCGGAGCAACTCATAATCCTGAGATTAATGCACCTTTGCAGGGACTCTTAAAGCTCGATTTACTCACAAAAGAGCGTCAATTTTATTCCTTTGCCCCGAAAGGTTTTAGCGGCGAACCAATTTTTGTGCCAAAACCTAACGCTCAGAAAGAAGATGAGGGTTATGTCTTAGTTTTATCCTATAACTCAGCCTCTCATTCCTCAGATTTAGCGATTTTTGATGCTCAAAATATTAATCAAGGAGCGATCGCCACCTTAAAACTTAATCAACATATCCCCTACGGTTTACATGGTAGTTGGAGTGAGGAAATTTTTATTCCTCCAATGTCTGATTGCTAATATAATTAAGATAAAAGATAGGTGGGGGTGAACAGCAGTTCATCCCTATGGTTTGGAAATACAAAAAAGAACAAAACAATAAAAAAATCGGTTAAAACCGATTAATTTATGTTGATAAAAATGTCAGAAAAAATTAAATTGAATCTCTAACTTTTTGATCAATTAATATTCCCTGAGAATTGAATAATTCAATCTGTAAAGGCATTTGGCCGGCTGCATGGGTGGAACAACTTAAACAGGGATCATAACAACGAATACCGGCCTCCACACGATTTAAAAAACCTTCAGGTATTTCCTCACTTTTAATATAATATTCGGCAATTTGTTTAACAGTTTTATTCATAGCTAAATTATTATTGCCCGTTGCTACAATTAAATTAACTTTTTGAATTAAACCTTGACGATCTACTTGATAATGGTGGAATAATGTGCCTCTTGGGGCTTCACTGACTCCTATTCCCTCAAGTTGATTAACTGAGGCTCTGGCACGAGTTAGGGGATCCTGTACATCAGGATCATCTACTAACTGCTCAATTTGCTCGATCGCTGCTAAAATTTCGATTAAACGGGCATAATGATAGAAAAAGGAAGAAGTCGCTACACCCCCCGCCAAAAAGCGAAACTGGAATAACTCCTTATCGGCCGCAGGTGTCCCCATCTGGCTACAAATATTAATTCTGGCAAGGGGGCCTACTCGATAGATACCGTCTGGATAACCCATCGGTTTATAATAGGGGAATTTCAAATAAGACCAAGGTTCAACTGCTTCTCCAATAAAATCTCGATAATCGTCTTCACTCAGATTATCCGCTACAATTTTACCATTACTATCTACAAATCTTAAATGACCTCCGTAGTGTTCCCATTCACCATTTTTCCCCACTAATCCCATAAATAAGGAGGGAAATTTGCCAAAAACAGAAACTTCATCGGATAATTTCGGTAATAACTCTTTAAATAATTTTAAAGCCGCATCAATAGCTTCTCTTGCTTCGGGTAAACGCTCTTTAATCCACTGTTTACCCTCATTTGATAAAGGTGTTCTGACCCCACCCGGCACAGCCCAAGCAGAGTGAATTTTTTTCGTGCCTAAAATTTCTAAAATGGTTTGTCCAAACTGACGTAAACGGATGCCCATTCTAGCTAAATCAGGATCGGCGGCCATTAAGCCAAAAACATTACGAGTGGCCGGATCGCTATCCCATCCTAAGAGAAAATCAGGGCTACTGAGATGGAAAAATGAGAGGGCGTGAGATTGGGTAATTTGTGCTAAATTCATCATCCGGCGCAGTTTTTCCCCTGCGATCGGGATTTCAACTCCTAATAATTTATCCCCTGTTTTAGCGGAGGCTAGAAGATGACTAACGGGGCAAATGCCACAGATACGGGAGGTAATACCTGCCATTTCATACATCGGGCGACCCTCACAAAAACGCTCAAATCCTCTAAATTCAACCACATGAAATCTAGCATCGGAAACTTTTCCCTGATCATCTAAAAAGATGGAGATTTTAGCGTGTCCCTCAATACGAGTTACGGGATCAATAACAACAGTTTTAGCCATAATTTTTACCTTAATTATTATTAGTTATTCGTTATTTTTTTACAGGCAAGATGCCCGTCTTATGGGTTATTGTTTATTTGTTTTTGTTGTTAACTATCAACTAATTGCTGGTCATTGATCACTGGTTACTGGTCACTGAAATTATCCACTGCACCAATTATCTAACATTAAAGATTCTCGAAGTTCGGGGTATTCTTCAATATATTCTTCAAAAGCAGTTTTATTTAGTTTTTGGCCTTGTTGAAAAGCCGCTTCTGCTTGTAAAGCTTCTACTTTTTGCCATGCTTTTAAACAGTGCTGGGAATCAATATTTTCTTGATTAGATAAAGCTTTTGCTTCTTCAATTGCGAGGGCAATTTTTTCTTGAAAAATTTTAGCTTGTGGTTGATATAAAAAGTTACTTTTCTTTAAAAGATCGTCTTCTGAAATAATGCCAATTAAGTGATCTTTAATCACAGGAGCGGCACTAATTCCTGTATTTTTAAATAATCTAGCAATGTATTCTAATCCTAAACTGGGATTAATCACAATACAAGGTTTGGTCATTATTTCATATACTCTAATCTGAGATGGATCTAAACCATAAGCAATCACTTTATTAATAATATCGGTACGGGTAATAATGCCATAGGCATCATGATCATTTCGCCGTTCAATAATTAAAGTATTGACATTATTTTCCTCCATTAATTTAACGGCTTTAGTAATTTTAGCGACTCCTTGAATTGTAATTACTTTTGGAGTCATAATTTCGATTGCTGTAATCATTAATTAAGTAATAAGTGGGAAGTAATAAGTAATAAGTAATAAGTGGAAATTGGAAATTAATAAAATTAACGGTTAATTGTTAATTATCCATTAATTTATTAGCCAAATTTCAACATTTCTCGCCCTTCCATGACAGGAGTTTTGCCATTAACTAAAGCTTCTAAAGCTTCTTTAATGCGTGGGGCAGGGGGGGGACAACCCGGAATAAATAGATCTACGTCTATAATTTCATGGAGGGGGCTAACCCGATCTAATAAAGGGGGAACGATCCCAGGTTCGTTTGGTAACTGAGGAGTGACATTCCCTAGCTCTAAATAAGCCCTTCTCAAAACATGATCGGACTTTCCTAACATATTGCGCATGGCGGGAACATTGGCGGTAATGGCACAATCTCCAAAGGAAATGACAATTTTGCTTCTTTCCCTGATTTGATAGGCTAGTTCGAGATTTTCTTCATTGGCGATCGCCCCTTCAACCAGAGTTACGTCCACTTGATCGGGAAACTCCTTCACATCGGCGATCGGGCTATAAACAACATCCACATATTTGGCAAGTTCAAATAGCCATTCATCCAAATCTAAAAAACTCATGTGACAGCCCGAACATCCGGCCAACCAAACTGTTGCAACTTTAATTTTACTCATAATAATTTAGTTATTAATTATTTGTTAGCTATCAATAGTCACTCATTACTCATTACTGATTACTGGTCACTGTTGAGTGTTTTATCTTGTCCATTCGTGTTTTTGACGTGCGGTCACTAAGAAATCAAGGGTAGATTGATCCCTTTCCATTTCAGAAACGGCCGAACCTTTTTTAAATAAAGCGCCCGTTGGACAAGACTGGACACATTTGCCGCATTCCGTACAAGCGTCCACCGTACCCCAAGGTTGACTTAAGCCTGAGATAATACTAGATTTGTAGCCCCTACCTGCCACATCCCAAACGTGCGCCCCTTCGATCTCATCACAAACTCGCACACAACGAGTACATAAAATACAGCGATTTTGATCCTTGCCAAAAAAGTGATGAGAAAGGTCTACCTGACGTACAGGGAAACGATATTCAAAACGGGAATGATCGATCCCCACTTCAATAGCTAAATTTTGTAGTTCACAATTACCATTGACCACACAAACAGCGCAAACATGATTACCTTCGGCAAATAATAATTCTAAGATCATCCGCCGATATTCATTCAGTTTGGGGCTATGGGTATTAATGTTCATGCCATCTTCAATGGGGGTGGCACAAGCGGGAACAAGACGAGTATAACCATCATTCGTTTGTAGTTCCACTAAACAGACTCGACAGGCGGACACATCACTCACTCCGTCTAAATGGCAAAGGGTAGGAATATGAATATTTGCATCCTTAGCGGCTTGGAGAATGGACTCATCAATCCTAGCACTGATCGTTTTGCCATTAATTGTAATTTCTTTGACTGCCACGGGCTTCCTCCAAATTCTCTAATTGGTCATTATGTCGTTATCTAACAACTAATTTTAGTTTAATAATTAGTTTAGGATTAACTCTTTAAATTTTAATTAAGATTGAGCTAGTGAAAATCTACTTTTTACTGCAAACTTAATTTAATTATATTGTGCCACTATCTTGTTGTTTAGGATTAAATTAGTTATTTTACTTAACATTTGATTTCTTAACAAAATTTTAATAAACACTTTTTTTGTTGTTAAAATATTTTGTGGAGACTTTGGGATCAAGTCTCGATAGAATTTATACTTAAATGTTAGATTAAAGTTTTTACTTTAACAGTAGCTAAACCGCCTAAAGCGAACAACAAAATCCATGTTAAAACATTAACTCTTAAGTCAAATAAACTAACATCAAAACAATTAAATAACATACAACTAGCAAAAGCTATTAAATAGGTAAAAATTATTAAATAATCTTGATGTTTGGAGGTTAATTGTTTTAATAATAAAAGATTTTGATAGATAATAATTCCTATAAAAATTCCTAATAAAGCAATCCCAATTATACCAGTTTCCGCCGTAAACATTAAATAAAAATTATGGGGATGGCCTAACCATAAATTAGATGTTTGTTCGTAAAGTGGGGTAAAATTTCTTAAACCCCAACCTGTAAAAGGGTGTTCTTGAATTAAGTTAATTGTAAATTTCCATTGAGTTATTCTTAACATTTCTACGGGGCGATCGGGATACATTTCATCAGATAATCTACCCCAAATATACATCGGAATGATTTTTCTTAACCATGTTTTAACAGGATCAGCCCCGATCGCTGACCAAATAATAGTTAAAATCATAGATATTAAACCTAAAATTATTTGATATAAACCCCGATCAAATAAAAAACAAATAACAGCGATAAAACTAATTAACCAACTATTACGAGAACTGGTTAAAATTAAGCCAATAATATCTAAAATTAAGGTTACATTCAAAAAAATAAAGATTTGATTTTGATAAAAATTATTGAATTTTTCAGGAAAAATAAAAGGATAATTAGGATGATTAAGATTAGAGAACAGCGATTTTTTTTGTATTAAATTTTGATATATTTCAACCCATAAACCTAAAGCCAAAATGAAAGTTATTTGTAAATAAATAGCCAAAAAATTAGCATAAAGAAAAACAGATGACATTCTACCTTTAGGCACTCCACCTGTTACTAATTCCCAATCTAAAAGATAGGGAATATGCCAATTTAAAAATAATTGTCCTAGGCCTAAAATAACAACAAAAAAAGAAGGAATAACCATTAACCAAGCAATTTGTCGTAATTGACTAGGATGATTAAATAACAGATAAAGAGAAGAAAAAGCGAAGAAAAAAGGTAAATAATTAGCCAATCCTAAAAAAGCTTCTTGAGCATAGGTTGCAAAACAAGAAGTAATAATTAACCAAATACTTAAAACCGCTAAAATTTTATTTAACAAACTTTTTTGATTTATTTTATTATATTTAATCCATCTTAAAATCATAGTAATAAAAATTAACACCCCACCGAAAGAAGGAATTATGGGAAAAATTAAAACTCCAACTTGAAATAATATCCAAATTTTTGGAGGAGGGAACTTAATAGATTTTTGTGCAAAAGCTTGATCAATTTGTTCAGGCATTATTTAATATAAAAATTCTTAAATTATTTAATAATAGTGTTATAATCTTTAAAAGATTATACCTAAAATTTTAACATAGTTTTAAAATATTTCTTTGATCAAAAAATTAAAATCTATCAAAAAACTCGATCATAAATTAACTAAATTAAGTTAATATTAGTTGATGCTCATTATTAAATTAAAAATTTATGTCAAAATAAGATCAAAAAAATAAAATTCAAGCTCTGCCTTAAAATAGATTTTTAGACTAACATCAATAGTAGAAGAAATTAAACTATTTGTATTAGAAATTATCCATTATTTTCTAATTTTTAAGGTCTTAACATTAAAAATCAGTTAAAATTTTGATCAACAAAATCTTTTTTTTTGTCTAAGAAAATGTTAAAGTAGTAAATCTAAATTATATAAAAAAATACAGTAAATTATTATGTTTGACGCATTAGCCGATCGCCTAGAAAGTGCATGGAAAAAATTAAAAGGTCACGATAAAATTACCTCTGGCAACATCAAAGAAGCCTTACAAGAGGTGCGCCGAGCCTTATTAAGTGCCGATGTTAACCTTGAAGTTGTGAAAACTTTTATCGCCGAGATCGAGAAAAAAGCCCAAGGCGCAGAAGTTATCGCCGGAGTTAACCCCGGCCAACAATTTATTAAAATTGTTTATGATGAACTGGTAAAATTGATGGGGGAAAGCAATGTCCCCCTTGTCCAAGCCGACACCGCCCCCACCGTCATTTTAATGGCGGGGCTACAGGGTACGGGTAAAACCACCGCCACCGCTAAACTTGCCCTTTATCTGCGCAAACAGGAACGCACCGCTTTAATGGTGGCTACAGACGTTTATCGTCCGGCGGCGATCGATCAGTTGATCACCCTTGGAGAACAGATCGATGTACCAGTGTTTCACCTTGGCAATGATGCGGATCCAGTGGAGATCGCCCGTCAAGGTATGGAAAAAGCCAAAGAATTAAAGGTTGATACCGTTATTATAGACACCGCCGGCCGTTTGCAGATCGATCAGGATATGATGGCGGAGTTGGCAAATATTAAAGAAACCGTTAAGCCCGATGAAACCTTGCTTGTGGTTGACTCCATGACAGGGCAAGAAGCGGCCAACTTAACCCGTACTTTTCAGGATCAGATCGGTATTACAGGCGCAATCCTCACAAAATTAGATGGTGATACCAGAGGAGGGGCGGCCTTATCGGTGCGGTTAGTATCGGGTAAACCGATTAAATTTGTGGGGGTAGGGGAAAAAGTAGAGGCTTTAGAGCCTTTTTATCCCGATCGCATTGCGTCCCGAATTTTAAATATGGGTGACATCCTAACCTTAGTGGAAAAAGCACAGGAAGCCATTGATATTGGTGACGTTGAGAAAATGCAGTCAAAAATTTTAGAGGCTAAATTTGATTTTGATGATTTTCTCAAACAGATGAAATTAATGAAAACAATGGGATCATTTGGCGGCTTATTAAAAATGATTCCGGGGATGAATAAACTCAGTAATGCTGATATTGAAAAAGGAGAAAATCAGTTAAAAAGAGTAGAATCAATGATTAATTCTATGACGGTTGATGAGAGAAAAAACCCCGATTTATTAGCAAAAGAACCTAATCGCCGCCGCCGGATTGCTAAAGGTTCAGGTTTTGAAGAAAAAGATGTATCAAAATTAGTGAGTGATTTTACCCGTATGCGTAGTATGATGAAACAAATGAGTTTAGGGAATTTTCCCGGAATGCCCGGAATGCCCGGCATGGGTGGAGGTATGCCCGGAATGGGTGGAATGCAGGGAATGCAAGGTTTTCGAGGTGGCGCACCCACTAAGAAAAAGAAAAAGAAAAAAGGCTTTGGCACACTTTAAACAGTGATCAGTGACCAGTTACCAGTGACCAGTAAGTAGTACAGGTATCCTGCCTGTTTGATAATTTGTAACAGGCAAGATGCCTGTTCCACTAATAACAAATAACAAATGATCAATGACTAATAATAAATAATAAATAATATGGCGGACTTTCAAAAACCAGAAAATAATACATCAATTCCCCCCCAAAATATAGAAGCAGAATCGGCAATTTTAGGGGGAATTTTACTCGATCCTGAAGCAATTGGAAGAATTGTTCATATCCTAACAATTGAGGCATTTTATGTTAAAGCAAATCAACATATTTATGAAGCTTGTTTAACCCTTCATGCACAAGGAAAACCAACAGATTTAATGACAGTTAGCGCCCATTTACAAGATCATAATTTATTAGAAAAAATAGGGGGAATTAACACTTTAGCACAGTTAGTAGATCGTACTGTTTCAGCAGTTAATATTGATCGTTATGCTGACTTAATTATGGATAAATTTATCCGTAGAGAATTGATTAGTGCGGGGCATGAAATTACGGATTTAGGATATGATACAACGAAAGAATTAGAACAGGTTTTTGATGAAGCAGAACAGAAAATTTTTAAATTAACTCAAGAAAGAGTACAGGAAGGTTTAGTGCCAATTGCTGATACATTGATCCAAACATTTAATGATATTGAAAACTTACATCAAAATATTAGTTTACCCGGTATTCCTTGCGGTTTTTATGATTTAGATGCTTATACCAGTGGCTTTCAAAGATCTGATTTAATTATTGTAGCAGGAAGGCCATCAATGGGCAAGACCGCTTTTGCCCTCAATATTGCCTTTAATATTGCGAAAAGTGAGCTACCTGTGGCCATTTTTAGTTTAGAAATGTCACGGGAACAATTGGCACAAAGACTCCTATCTTCTGAGTCTGAAATTGAAAGTAATCGCTTAAGATCTGGGCGCATTAGTCAACAGGAATTTGAGCCTTTAAGCCTTGCAGTAGGAGAGTTATCCGGTTTACCCATTTATATTGATGATACCGCAAATTTAACTGTTACTCAAATGCGTTCACAAGTAAGACGTTTACAAGCAGAAAAAGGGGATTTAGGATTAGTATTATTAGATTATTTACAATTAATGGAAGGGGGGGGAGATAATCGAGTTCAAGAATTATCAAAAATTACCCGATCATTAAAAGGTTTAGCAAGGGAAATTAATGTCCCTGTGATTGCTTTATCTCAGTTAAGTAGGGGAGTTGAACAAAGAACAAATAAACGCCCAATGTTATCTGATTTGAGGGAAAGTGGAAGTATTGAACAGGATGCCGATATAGTTATGATGTTATATCGTGATAGTTATTATAATCCTGATTCGGTTGATAGAAACATCGCAGAAATTATTATTGCTAAACATCGTAATGGGCCTACGGGTACAGTTAAATTATTATTTAAACCAGAATTGACTAAATTTGATAATTTGGCTCATCATCATTAGATGATTGACTTAACAGCCAGATCAAGAGGCATTTTTTTGTAAAACTTTAATCAAATTCATTCAATTTTTGTTCTTTTAAATCTTTTAAATGTTGTTTGGCTTGATCCCAAAATTGATCTAATTCTTGTAATTTATATTCCGTTAAAGGGCGATCGGCAAATTTTTCCATTAAAGCAAGTCTTTTAATAAATTTTTGATTAGTTGCTTGTAAAGCAGAAAAAGGATCAAGATCATACCATCTTGCTACATTAATTAAAGTAAATAATACATCCCCTAATTCTTCTTTTTGATGTTCTTTATTATCCGTTTCTACTGCTTCTTCAAACTCTTTTAATTCTTCATGAAATTTATCCCAAACTTGTTCAATCTGATCCCATTCAAAACCAAATTGAGCGGCCTTTTTTGCCATTTTCACACTTGCCATTAAAGGGGGCATACTCCTTGCATAACGGCTTAATTGATAACTTAATAATTGAGTTTTTTCTTCCGTTTCCCCTTTTTCCTTCGCTTTAATTTTTTCCCAATTTTGATGGACTTCTTCTACATTTTTAATTTCTAAATTGCCAAAAACATGGGGATGACGGCGGATCATTTTTTCGGTAATTCCTTGCGCAATTTCTGTTAAACTAAAATGTTGTTTTTCACTAGCTATTTGTGCCTGTAATACTACTTGTAATAATAAGTCTCCTAATTCTTCAGCTATCTCTTTTTGATCACCCCTTTTAATCGCATCAACTACTTCATAAGCTTCCTCAATAATATAGGGAATTAATGTTTCTGAAGTTTGCTCAAGATCCCAAGGGCATCCCCCCTCTGGCTCTCTTAACTGTGCTACAACTTGAATTAAATTATTAATTGCTTCTAATACCGCTTGTGATTGATTTTGATTTAATGATTTACTCATAAATTAAAGTATTTAATTTAGTTAATTGAATTAAGATAATTGTTAACTGGTTACTGTCAAAAAAAGTTATCTTTCGTTGTTAATTAGATTTTTCGCTAAAATCTAAATCATAACTGATTATTATTGTTTTTCGTCAATTATTTACGGTTGGGGAATGATAGGTGTTTTGGGCGTATTTTGATTGTTATTTTGAAGTTTTTGTGTTTTCGCTGTGGTGGGCTGTAAAGCCATTTGTTTAATTTGATCTTTATATTTAGCCGGAGCTAATGACATGGCAGAAGTAAATAAGGGTTTCGCTTCTTCATTTTTACCCTGTCTTTGGAAGACAAAAGCCTTAGCTAAAACTGGGCGAAAATCAGTTTTATTATTTTCGATCGCCTGATCATAAACGGCGATCGCCTCAGTATAACGTGCCTGTTGCACATAAACCTGACCTAAAATCAATTGTACGGAGGTTAGATCAATTTGTTGAGTTTTCTGAGTATTTGCACTATTAGCAGTTTTAAGAGTTTCCTGTAAAAGAGCGATCGCACCTTCAGGCAAATTTTGAGCTAAATATAAATTAACAAGGCCATTTAAAGCTTTAATATTACCAGCATCATTAGTTAAAATATTACGATAAATTCGAGCAGAAGCCTCATAATCCTCTAAATGTTGTTTAGTTTGAGCTAATAAAATTTGATAATCTATTTGTTGAGGGTTTAATTGTGCTAATTTTTCTAAAGGAGTAAGCGCACCTTTGATGTCACCCTGTTGTAATCTAATTTGTAATAGACCTTTTAAAGCGGTTTGGTTATCGGGTTCTTGTTGTAAAAACATTTCATAACCTTGAGCTTGTTGGGTTAATTTTTCTTGTTCTTGGCTAGTGAGGGAAACAGTTTCGGCCGCAGGAGTTTGGGAGTTAACCCCATTAGTTTGAGTTTGTTGTGTTTGTAAAAACTCTTGAAAATAGGGATAGGCCGAAAAACCACCTAAAACTAAGATCATCAAGATTAATAAAAGATAAAGTCCTGTTTTGCCTTTACTTTGAGAATTATTCATCATTAATTTAAAATAAAATCTTATTTCAATAAAAAAACTTTCCTTAGTTTAATTTAATTTATTATATAGCAATTCTCAATGGTGTAGTGAAGATACGGTAAAATATAAATTTTGTTGTCCTTAGTAAATTTAATTGTAAATCATTGCGTAAAATTCGTATTCGTCAGCACGTTAACCCTTTAGCCAGAAAATTTCAACAAACTGTCACTTTTCCCGATTGGCAGAAAATTTATGCTAAAATCAATCAACCTTTACATCTTGATATTGGTTGTGCAAGGGGTGAATTTATTTTAGAAATGGCGAAAATTCATCCTGATTTTAATTTTTTAGGGGTAGAAATTAGAGAACCTTTAGTCAATGAAAGTAATTTAGAAAGGGATTATTTAAACTTAACTAATCTTCATTATTTATTCTGTAATATTAATGTATCTTTGGCTGATTTATTACAAACTTTACCCCTCGAAAATTTAAAATGGATTACAATTCAATTTCCCGATCCTTGGTTTAAGAAAAAACATTATAAAAGAAGGGTTGTTACTCCAGAATTTGTTAATATTTTAGCTCAATTTATCTTACCAGAAACTAAAATTTTTATTCAATCTGATGTTGAAGAAATTGCCCTCCAAATTTGCAGTTATTTTAATAAAAATCAGCATTTTATCTTACAACATTCAACCCCTTGGTTAGAATCTAACCCCTTGCCCATTGCCACCGAAAGAGAAATAGCAACTATTAATAAAAATGCCCCTGTTTATCGGGCTTTATATCTCAGAAAAATTGATTAATTATTTTTAAATTTATCCCCTAACCCCTTTAAATTAGGGCAGGGGGAAATTATTTACTAACTCTTAATCACCCATTGAGAATAGGGATTTTTAACTAAATTAACATTATAATATTGAGCTTGTCCTGATACTTCTTCCCCGATCCAAGCAGGAATTTCTATCTTTTGATCCTCTGATTTTAACTCAATTTCTGCCACAATTAACCCCTCATTTTCCCCCGTAAACTCATCTACTTCCCATGTTAAATTATTAATACAAATTTCATAACGAATTTTCTCAATTAAAGGGCGATCGCAAAGATGATCTAACATCTCTTGAGCATCAATTAGCCCAATGGGATATTCATATTCAGAACGAGTATTACCAATAGTTTTACCCTTAATCGTTAAAAAAGCATTTTCTCCCACAATTCTAACCCTAATCGTGCAATTTCCGGCGGTGGGAAAATAACCTTGGCGATAAACTTTTCCCTTTCCTAAATTACGCCATTGATCACCTTTAACTAAAAATTTACGTTCTATTTCAATACCCATGAAATTAAATAATAAGTAATAAATCTTAAATAATAATTAGGAACTATTAATTAATAAGTTAAAACTAATTTAATTAATAATCCTTAATCAAAAAAATAAAAAATAACAAATGAATGTTAACCCGTAATACTACGGGGAACACCCTCAAGAGCTTCTTCTTCAGTCTCCATAATTTCAAAAACAGTGTCCATCATTGTTACTTCAAAAACTAATTTCGCCTCTGGATGTACATTACAGATCCGAAAACTGCCTTTCACTTTATCCGCATCTCGCATTCCCGCCACAAGGGAAGTTAAGCCAGAACTATCAATAAAATTAACACTCCCTAAATTAACCACCAGATGGGGACTTAATTTTGAGATACACTCTTGCAATTTTAAGCGAAATTGCCAAGCGGTTGTAATATCTAGTCGCCCTCTAGGGCTTAAAACAATTACTTCCGTTCCATCTTGGGTGATATACCTTGTTTGGTCAATTTGAATCACTATTTCCTCCATGTTGATTTTGGTTAAAAATCAATAAAGTATAAAATTTATTTTTAAATAATTATAATATATTCTAACTTGATTTCTAGCAAAAAAATTAGTTCACTAACAGAAGATCAAAGCTTAAAATTAGATGTAAAATTTTAGTTTATTAATATTTTATAATAATTTTACTGTTGATAAATTTAATGTTAATCAATCTTGATTTTTTCTAATCATTAAGTTATCTTTTATCCCCATTTAAAAATTGCTCCTCCCCAACTTAACCCAGCCCCAAAACCGGATGTAGCAATAAGATGACCGTTTTTAATTTTACCTTGTCTAACCGCTTCATCTAAAGCTAAAGGTATGGAGGCGGCCGAAGTATTACCATAATGGCTTAAATTACTAATTACTTTTTCGTCAGGTATATTTAATCTTTTGGCCACGGCTTCTAAAATTCTTTGGTTAGCTTGATGTAAAATTAACCAGTCTATATCATTAGTATTAAGATTGGTTTGGACTAAGATTTTTTCTATTACCTCTGGGACTTTCGCTACCGCAAAACGATAAACTTCACGGCCATTCATCTGAATGGGCGCAAAATTGCCTTGACGAATAGATACATCATGAATTAAATATTTAGTTTTACCGTTATAAGCCAAATTTAAAGAGTGGTTTTGTGTGCCATCACTATTGAGATCAAAGCCCAAAAGGCGATCTTCTTTGTCCGATGCTTGACAAACTAAAGCCCCAGCCCCATCCCCAAATAACACGCAAGTGGTGCGATCGCTCCAGTCTACCCACCGTGACAGAATATCAGCCCCAATAATTAAAGCTTTTTGATAAACACCAGTCCGAATGAACTGAGAAGCCGTAGCTAAAGCAAAAACAAAACCAGAACAAGCGGCCGTTAGATCAAAAGCCACTGCATTTGTTGCCCCTAATAAGCCTTGAACTTGGGCGGCCGTGCCAAATAGATCATCCGCCGTTGAAGTGGCTAAAATAATTAAATCTAATTCAGAAGGGTGAATTTTAGCCATAGATAAAGCTTTTTGCCCGGCCTTAAGTGCTAAATGACTTAATGACTCGGTTTCCGAGGCCAGATGACGAGTTTTGATCCCTGTGCGAGTGCGGATCCATTCATCATTAGTATCCACTAAATGACTTAAATCTTGATTAACTAGCATTTTAGCGGGGGTAGCCGATCCCGTTCCCGTAAAACTAATTCCCATTTGTTTCAAGGTTTTTCTCCATCTTGATAATTTTAAATAATTAATTTTGAGTTTCGTCTTCAGACGTTGTTAACTGTTCACCGTGATGGTGAGTTTCTTCAAGATAAGCCTTCATTTTTGGCATAACTTGATTTTCAATGGCTTGTTTTCCATTGCGAATAGCACTAAAAATAGAAGCGGCCTTAGAACTACCATGACTGATAATACAAACCCCCGGAACCCCAAATAATAAAGCTCCTCCGTGTTCAGCATGATCAATTCTTTGTTTAATATTTCTTAAATTTTGTTTTAATAAAAGTGTCCCTATTTTGCCTTGAATACCTTTAGGTAACTCCTCTTTGAGAATTTGTAACATAACCTCGCCGATCGCCTCAGCAAATTTGAGCAAAATATTACCAATAAAACCATCACAAACGATCACATCAAAATCTGCTGATAAAACATCTCTACCCTCCGCATTACCACGAAAAGAAATTTGAGGATTATCTTTTAAAAGTTGATAGGTTTTAATGGCTAGATCATTGCCCTTGTTTGGTTCTTCCCCCATATTCAGTAAACCCACTTGGGGATTTTCAATCCCTAGCACATATTTACTATAAATCGAACCCATAATCGCATATTGTTCCAGATATTTAGGGCGACAGTCCACATTAGCACCCACATCAAGGATAATCACCGATTTATCAGGGCGGATCGTGGGAAAAACAGTACCGATGGCTGGGCGATCGATCCCCTTGATCCTACCTAACTGAAGAAAACCGGCCGCCATGGCCGCCCCCGAATGTCCGGCGGATACCACCCCATCGGCTAGGCCTTGTTTAACCAAGCTCATGGCCACATTAATGGAGGCTTGAGGTTTACGCCGTAAAGCCGTTAAGGGTTTTTCGTTCATATCTACCACCCCTTGAGCCTCAACTATTTGTAAATTAGCACAATCAGGATGATGTTGTTGTAAATAGGATTTAATTTGCTGAGTTTCACCCACCAAAATAATCTCTACATCTAATTCTTGGGAAGCTTTAACCGCTCCCTCGATGATTTCATTGGGGGCATAATCTCCTCCCATTGCGTCTATTGCAATTTTTACTCGCATGATTCAGTCATTGCTGTGTTTTTATGAAAGCCTTACTGATTTTACCAGCGATCGGGTCACTTTTAACAATTGTCAACTGAGAATGATTAGGGTAAAATAAATTAAGCTCAAAGGATGAGTGACTAATTTATTATGAAAAAATTGATTTTATTTTTAACTTTAATTTTGTTTAATTTATTGGGCAATTCTTCAATTTTAAAAGCGGCACAATGGTCTGAAATTGAGAAAAGAGGACAATTAATCATTGCTGTTAAAGATAATTATCGCCCTTTGGGTTTTCGTGATGATCAGGGTAATTTACAGGGTTTAGAAATTGATATTGCGAGGCGTTTGGCTCAAGACTTATTAGGAGATGGTAATGCGGTAGAATTGATTGCTGTGCAAAATCAAGATCGTTTAAATTTGGTCTTAAATGGAACGGTAGATCTAGCGATCGCGCGGGTAAGTATTACCCCTTCTCGCACTCGTGTGGTGAATTTTAGTTCTTTTTATTATTGGGATCCTACGGGTTTTATTACGAATAATGCTCAAATTCAATCTATTCAAGATTTAAGATTTAAAAAAATTGCCGTTTTAAATTATTCTAACACCATCCCAGTGGTCAGAAATCGTTTACCAGAGGCTCAATTAATTGGAGTTGATTCCTATTTAGAGGCTTTTTATGGGTTAGAATCAGGACAATTTGATGCTTTTGCAGGGGATTATAGTTTAATTACTGGTTGGATGCAAGAATTTCCGATGTATCATCGTTTAACTTCTGTGTTATCGGGGGAGGCTTTGGCCATTGTGATGCCAAAAGGTTTACAATATCTTGAGTTATCTCAAAAGGTTAACTCCGCCATCTCTCAATGGCAACAGGAAGGATGGTTAGAGGAAAGAATTAATTATTATCAGTTGACAATTGACGGTTGACAGTTAATAGTTAACTGATGACTAATAACAAATAACTAATAAAAATAACCAATTAAGTTTAAATTATGATGAATGAATCTTCAATTTTGTATCTAAGTTTATTAATAATAATATTGTTAATAGCGGCCTTTTTTATTGGGCAACAAATTATTAAAACCCGTAAAGTTCAATCTAATCTTTCCCGTTTACAAAAGAAACTACAATCGCAAAAAGGTACACCTCAAGAATATTATGAATTGGGGAGTATTTTCTTACAAAAAAAATTATTTGTTCAGGCCATTAGTTTGTTTGAAAAAGCTTTAAAAGATAAAGATGTTGAAGTAGAAAATCGGGCTTTAATTTATAATGCGATGGGTTATGCTTATTTTGCTCAAGAACACTATGACATAGCAATTAGACAGTATAAAGAAGCTTTAAAATTAAATCCTGAATATGTAATTGCTTTTAATAATTTGGGTAGTGCTTATGAGAAGAAAAAATTAGATGCTCAAGCCCTCGAAACCTATCAAGAAACTTTAAAATTAGACCCGGAAAATAAGACAGCTAAAAAACGAGTTGAATCTTTACAAAAACGCTATGTTCCTGTTAGTTAAATAGCTACAATTTAAAGTAATAATAATTGGCTAAACTGATGTAATAGAGCTAAAATCTTTTTAATTTTTAAATATTTATTTGGCTTCAGCCCCTCCCCCTATCACCATGAGAGGGGAGTTTTTTTATTGACAATTTTTGAGCGGATCTTGATTAAATTGGTATGACTTAATTGACAGTAATAAGTTACAATAATTTAAAATTAAATTTAACAAAAGATTAAAATTAATGACTAAATTACAAATTGGTTTATTATTTGGTGGGCGATCGGGTGAACATGAGGTATCAATTAGATCCGCACAGGCGATCGCCAAGGCTTTAACCGCTCCTGAAAATCAGACTAAATATGAGGTTATACCCTTTTATATTCAAAAAACAGGAGTTTGGACAAGCTCAGAAATAGCTCAGAAAGTATTAGAGACTGGGGAAGTTTTTGGAGAATCAGAAAAGGCAGAAAATAAAGATTTATGGAGTTTTCCCCCTGAAGTTAGTCAAATTGATCTTTGGTTTCCCATTTTACACGGGCCGAACGGTGAAGACGGCACAATTCAAGGCTTATTGACTTTAATGCAAAAGCCTTATGTGGGTAGCGGGGTTTTAGGTTCTTGTGTGGGAATGGATAAATTAGCGATGAAATCAGCCTTTGCCCAAGCCGGATTACCGCAGGTAAAGTATTTGGCCGTTACCCGTGATCAAGTCTATTCTAATCCCTGTGTTTTTCCTAAATTATGTGATGAAATTGAGAGTCTATTAGGCTATCCTTGTTTTATTAAACCTGCTAATTTAGGATCATCGGTGGGTATCAGCAAAGCTAAAAACCGTCAAGAATTGGAACAAGCCCTTGATCAAGCGGCCAGTTTCGATCGCCGTTTAATTGTGGAGGCAGGAGTTAAAGCCAGAGAAGTAGAATGTGCGGTTTTAGGAAATGAACAACCAAAAGCCTCTGTAATTGGAGAAATTACTTTTGAAAGTGATTTTTATGATTATGAGACAAAATATACAGATGGTAAAGCAAATTTATATATTCCGGCTAATATTCCAGAGGAAATAGCCTCACAAATTCAAGAAATGGCGATTAAAGCCTTTTTAGCGATCGACTGTGCAGGTTTGGGAAGGCTAGACTTCTTTTATATTGAGGAAACGGGCGAAATTTTAATCAATGAAATTAATACCCTGCCGGGCTTTACGGCTTTGAGTATGTATCCTCAGTTATGGGAAGCCACAGGCGTTCCTTTTTGCGATTTAGTAGATCAATTGATCCAATTAGCCTTAAAAAGACATAATTAAATAACCGTCTAGCCTTCCTTAGCCTTAGCAGGGTGTTTTCAATGTCGAGGTTAAAATACAATTTTTAGTTCAATTTATTGAACGATGACTGTTAGCTTTGAAATTTATTTCAAAGCGGGTAAATTACAAGGGGTTAACTCTTAAAGTATTGATACCGCCGTGAAATGAATTTCACGGCTAATAGCAAAAGTCGGTTAAAACCGACTGAACAATTGTAAAATTGATCTTATTTTTTCATGATTTTTGATTTATTAACATCAAAAATAAACCAAAAAATTGATTATCAAAAGATCACAGAGATCATAAATTTTGACTTTAAAAATACACTGTTGTGGGAGAGTTGTTAGGGGAAGATTACATTTTAATACTGATAGAAAAGCAATTATTTTATGACCTTAAAATTAAACAATCGTTTAACATCTTTAGATGTATTTAGAGGAATAACGATCGCCGCCATGATCTTAGTAAATCAAATCAGTTTAGAAGAAAAAGCCTATCCTTTTTTCTTACACGCTGACTGGAATGGCTGTAAATTTGCTGATTTAATTTTTCCTTTCTTTTTGTTTATTATGGGGGTAGCAATGGCTTTTTCTTTAAGTAAATATCAAGAAACATATAATATTAATAAAACAGTTTATTTCAAAATAATTTATCGTAGTTTAATTTTATTTATTTTAGGTTTATTATTAAATGGATTTTGGAATTATGACCTAAACAAAATCAGAATTTTAGGGATTTTACAACGAATTAGTTTAACATATTTTGGGGCAAGTTTAGCAATTTTACACTTACCTAAAAAAGTTTTATATCTATTAATAGGAATCATCTTAATCGCCTATTGGCTTTGTCTTATGTATATCCCTATTCCTGAAATTGGGGCGGGAAGTTTAACAAAAATTAATAATTTTTCTGATTATATTGATCGGTTAATTATTTCTAGTAATTATCTTTATCAAGGTGATAATTATAATGGCATGGGTGATCCAGAAGGATTATTTAGCACTTTACCAGCGATCACTACAGTTTTAATTGGTTATGTTACCGGAAATTGGCTTCAAAAACAAAAGCCAGAAACAAAAATAACCACTCAATTAATAATGTTTGGATTGAGTAGTTTAATGATCGGGAAATTTTGGGATTTAATCTTACCTATTAATAAAAAATTATGGACAAGTTCTTATGTTTTATTTACTGTTGGAATAGCCTTAATTTTATTAGCAATTTGTTATGAATTAATTGAAGTTAATCAAATCAAAAAATGGTCAAAACCTTTTGAAATTTTAGGCTTAAATGCCATCTTTATTTTTGTTAGTTCAATTTTATTGATAAAATTATTAGTAAAAATTAATTTTCAAACTATTGAAGGAAAAATTAGTCTTTATCAATGGCTCAATAATAATTTATTTTTAAGTTGGACAAATGCCCCTAATGGTAGTTTATTATTTGGCTTAATTACTGTTAGCTTTTGGGTAGGAATAGCCTATTTATTGTATTATAAAAAATGGTTTATCAAAATTTAAGATAAACTATAAAAGTAGGGATTTTTTTATATAGAGAAAATATAAAACTTAATATGTCAAAAGTTAAAGAAAAAAATCAAAAAGATCAGGCCATAACCATAGGACTTGTTACTGGTTTATTTTTCTTAATTTGTTTTTTATTATTAAAATATTCTTTATTATTAAGTCTTTTATTTGCCAGTTTAGTAACCACTTGTTTAATTTTAATTTCTTCTTGGTACTTACTTTCTGAAGAAAGTAACACAGAAGAAATATCTGAAGAAACAGAAACAGAAAAACAGAAAACTAAGCCAAAAAAATCGAGAAAAAATGCCCCTGGTATCGTTGAAGTACAACAAACAAGAAAATTAGAAATGAATCAAAAACAACAATATCAAAAGCAACTTAAACAGAAAAAAATTTTTGGCTTATTTTCCAGAAAAAAGAAATAAAAAAGTTAAAATTTTACATAATTTGCTAAAATTTCTGTTAATGCAGGGATTGATTCTTCAACCTCTCCTTTAACAGATGGACGCACTTTTTGATAAGAAATTTTGACAATTTTGTTTTGAGATTTTTCGATTTTAGCATCAGTAATACTTAAGATAACATCAGCCGTATTTGACTTATTTTGTTGTAAATAATTAAAAGGATTTCCTGTGGCTAAACCTTCATTCCAAATAGGATCTAATGCCATAGAAACCTGTGGTAATAAACGGGAAATTGCTTCTGAAATATAATTAGGGCTAACCCCTTTTAAAGCATTAAAAACAGCCTTAAAAGCTAACCCCTTAATACCCGTTTTTTTATTAACTTGATCCTCCATTAATTTAGTACAATCAATTGCAATTTTAGATTGTATTTCTTGAGGGTTAATTTGTTCACTTAATGTCATCATAATTATTTTAATTTAAAAATGTTCTTTTCTATTATAAATATAATGCTCTCGATCATTTATAATTATTTCTTATGATTCATTATGGAAAAAATCAAAGATGAAAATACTAATCTCAAAACTTAAACCCTATTTACGTTGGTTTATTCTCGGCTTAATTTTATTTTATTTAATTAAAACCGTTGAGAATAATTGGAGTGCAATTAAATTAATACAATTTAATTACAATGATTATTTATTAATTAGTTTTGCATTTTTAGTAATACTTATATCCCATATTTTTGCTGGAATAATTTGGTTTTTGATGTTAAGAAAAACCTTTAATCAAGTAATTAATTTTTTTGAAATAGTCAAAATTTATTTAATTACTAATATGGCTAAATATTTACCCGGAAATATTTGGCATTTTTACGGTAGAATTAATATTATTTACCAACAAGGTTGCTCTTTAGGGATTGCTAGTATTAGTGTTTTATTAGAACCGTTATTAATGGCCGCTTCAGCTTTATTAATTACTTTAATAAGTCACAGTATCGGCCTAATATCTATCTCTAAAAATAATAGTTTATTCTGGTTAGAATTAATCATTTTAATCCTTACTTTAATCTCATTTCATCCTAAAATTATTAACCCAATTATTCATTTTATAAGTAAGCTTAAATTCACTAATCAAAAACAAGAAATAGAAGCAGAAAAAACCTATTTAAAATATTATCCTATTTGGCCTTTAATGGGAGAATTAATCTTTGTAATTTTAAGAAGTATGGGCTTTCTATTAATTATTTTGGCTTTAACTACTCTTAAAATATCCCAAATTCCCATTTTAATGAGTGCTTTTTGTTTTGCTTGGTTATTAGGTTTAATTGTTCCAGGCGCTCCAGGAGGATTGGGCATTTTTGAAGCGACAATTATTACTTTATTAGATCAATTTTTATCAGGAGAAATTATTATTATTAGTGTGGCAATTTACCGCATCACTACTATCTTAGCAGAAGCCACCGGAGCAGGTTTAGTTTATATTCCAAAATTATTAAATTTCAAACAAAAAAATTATTAATAATTGAGAATTTCCCTATTTTACTTGAAAATTTTAAACTTAATGCTATAATTAAAATTAATTAAAAAATTTTAATCAATCAATGCCATTTAAAATTAATTATGTTTAATCTAAAAATAGAAAATAGACAATATCAAACCTATATTTTAGAAGATAATCAAGCTCAATCATGGTTAGAAATTGTACCAGAAAGGGGCGGAATTATTACCCAATGGGGAGTTAATCAAAATTCGATTTTATATCTTAATCAAGAAAGATTTAATGATCCCAACCTTAGTATTAGGGGAGGTATTCCTATTTTATTTCCTATTTGTGGCAATTTACCGGATAATTCCTATCAGCTTGATGGTCAAAAATTTACTTTAAAGCAACATGGTTTTGCCAGAGATTTACCTTGGTTAGTAACAAAAACAGATACTAATAATCAAGCTAGTTTAACTTTAACCTTAAGCAGTAATGAAGAAACATTTAAAGTTTATCCTTTTGAATTTACTTTAGAATTTACCTATATTCTTAAGGGTAATTCTTTAAAAATTATCCAAAATTTTGTTAATAATTCTCACAAAAAAATGCCATTTTCGATCGGGCTACATCCCTATTTTCAAGTTAATAATAAAACTGATTTAATCTTTGATATTCCTTCCCATCAATATCAAGATCAACAAACTAAAGAGATTTTCCCTTTTAATAATTCATTTGATTTTGAAAAAGATGAAATTGACGCAGGTTTTACCTATCTTGTCAGCGATCAAGCCAGTTTTACCAATTCTCATCAAAATTTGACAATTTCAATTAATTATTCAAAAATTTACGCCCATCTTGTTTTTTGGACGTTAAAAGGGCAAAATTATATCTGTCTTGAGCCTTGGAGCGCACCTCGTAACGCCTTAAATACAGGGGAATCATTGATCGAACTTGAGCCGAAAACTAGCCTCACAGCAGAAGTTGAGATGATTGCTAAAAAAAATTTGTAAAAATACTTGCTTTTTTTAAAAAGGTGCGCTATATTTATAAATTGTGTGAAGGAAACAAAACCTCTCACGGGTCGCTAGCTCAGCGGTAGAGCACTCGGCTTTTAACCGAATGGTCTTGGGTTCGAATCCCAGGCGACCCATTTTTAAAATTTCAATTTATAGTTTAATTAGGCGTTACTGAATTATTTTGGCTGTGTGAGTTTGATTATACTATATCAAATCACTTTTATAAAGTGGTTTTGCTTCAATTGAACGGCAAATTAAGGAAATAGAAATTGATTTAGAAAACTTTGAACAACAATATCAATTATCATCTGAACAATTTTATCAACAATTTAAAGCGGGTAAATTAGGTGATAGTATGGATTTTGTTGAATGGAGTGCATTTTATCAGATGTGGTGTTCATTACAAGAAAAATTAAATATTTTTCAGGTTCAAATTTAATATGATTTCTCAAAATTATCTCACAGAAATTAAAACCAAATTAAATAGTAATCAAATTATTGAGAATATCAAAATTATTAAAGAAAGAGCAATCTCTGATCAAGGTTTTTTTCGAGCAAGATTAATACCATTTACATAAAGTAACTTCAGACTGAGGCTTAATAGAATAGTTTATTCACAAAGATTTCAGGGGTTTAACGATGTAACTACTAAATGTAAATGGTATAATGTTAAAAAATGGTGATTTTTTAGAAGTAGCTGAATTTTTTAAAGTAGAAAATGAACAATGTGTGACAATAACTTATAGTTATCAATGGATGGATTCATCTCAAACTAAATTAAAGAAAAGATGGGATAATGTTGAGCATTTTCCTGACTTAGCAAATTTTCCTCATCATCTTCATGACGGCGATGAGTTTAATGTTAAGCCTAGTGAATCAAGAAATATTTTACAAATTATTACTTTAATTGAACAGGAAATAAATAATAGTTCTAAAATGCTATAATAGCAATATAAATTTACTTTAAATTTTTCGGTCAATCATCAATTAAAATTATGTTGGAGGATATTTAAACTATGACTCAAGTAATTAATTATCAATCTAATTGTCAGAAATTAACGAAAATTGTTGAAACTTTAATTAATAATAATCCGATTTATCAAGAAAACCTAAATGTAGAGGAAATGATCACAGTAATTAATGAAACTTTTACCCCTATAGCAGTGCCAGATGTTAATAGTATTTCTGAAGAAGAATTAACTAAAAGAATAAAAAGTATTTTATCATTACATTTAGTTTCAGGAATGTTAAATGATTTTACTCCTGAAGAAATGGCACTTTTTGATGATTCAGTTAAAAGAGGAAATTAAATGGGTTACTTATTAGATACAAATATCGTTTCAGCATCACTAAAACAGAATCTTAAAGTAGAATTAAAAATCTCAGAAATACGCCGTCAAGGTAAAATTATTGGTATTAGTGCCATGACTTATTATGAGATAAAAAGAGGTCTTTTAAGAACAAATGCTACCCGAAAATTGACATTATTTCAACTATTTTGTCAAGATTATCCGATTTTGTATTTAGATGATCTCAGAATTTTTGAAAAAGCATCAGAAATTCATGCAGATTTAAAAAGTAAAGGTAAAATTATTCAAGATGCTGATATTTTAATCGCCGCCACAGCGATCGTTCATGATTTAATTTTAGTTTCTCATGATAGTGATCTTACTAGAGTTAAAGATTTAAAATTAGAAAACTGGTTAATTTCTGAATAAAATCAATTCAAAAATATAGTTTCAAAAGTCGGGGATTTTTTATGATGTTAGTTGATAATTTCGTAAAGAGATTAAAATTGTGGTAGAATTAGGAAAAATATCATTAAATATTAACTATGAATATTATTAATATTAATCAAGTTAAGGAACAAATTGAAAAGTTAGTTCATCAAACTAATCAAACTCATCAACCTATTTTATTAAAAGGTGAAGTAGAAAGTGCCGTTTTGATTTCTGAAAGTGATTGGAATGCTCTACAAGAAACTTTATATTTAAAGTCTATTCCGGGGATGACTCAATCTATTCAAGAAGGAGGAAATACTCCCATAGAAGACTGTGTTGATGAAGAAACAATTAGGAATATTTTAAATGGCTAACTGGCAATTAATTTTTACTAAACAAGCCGAAAAAGATAGTAGAAAAATTGCTTCGGCAGGATTAGGAAAACAGCTAATAAAGTTACTTGATCTGATTAAAAATAATCCTTATGAGTCTTATCCTCCTTATGAAAAATTAACTGGAGATTTAGCGGGTTATTATTCTCGAAGAATTAATATTCAACATCGGTTAGTTTATCAAGTTTTAGAGAAAGAAAAAGTGATCAAAATAATTAGGATGTGGACTCATTATGAGTAATTTGTAATTTTTTTTGATCTATTTCAAAAGTGATCGCTTGTTTTAAAAAGTCGGGGATTTTCCTTAATATCTAAATTTAACTTTCAATATTTAACAAGGTGGGCAACTCTTAAAATTTATTGGTAAAAGAAACTTAACAATAGTTATGTCTCCTCCAAATAATTAAAAATTAATATTTAATATCTGCTCTAAATCTCTCAAATCTTTTTCTAAAATTAAATTATAAATTTTATCTGCTCCTCTTTTGATGGTATCAGTTAACAAATTAAATCCTATATCCATCTTTATACTATTATCTTCTCGCCATCGAATAACAATAGAATCAGTGTTTTTATTAAAGGATTCTGTATCTTTATCCAATTGATAATTATGAACAAGAGATGATCTATATTTTTTATAGATAAGGTTACAATATCTAAAATGTTTAATATAATTTTTTATTGTATCAAATAAATTTTTATTCTTTTCAAAAGGTTGCTTGGTTTCTTGATACCAAATGTTAGAAAATATATTTAATATTTCTTCCAAGTTTGGATCACTTTTAGCTGAATGACTTTGATGTTTTGATTTTAAGTCTGAAACATTACGATATTGCAAATATTTTTTTTCTATTTCTTCTATAAATTTACTTTTTATAGTTGGTAAATGTTGTTGAATTTCTTTATTAATATCTTTTTTATCCTTACTTATTGTTTTTTGTAAATTGTTAAATTGTTCAGGAATTGCTTGATAGAAAAATGGAATACTTACATTTTGTAAATATGAATATTTTTCCTCTCCATCAAATATGTTAATAACAAATGAGACAAACCTTTCTCCATTTTTTCCTTCTGGTTGATTGGTTAATTTTTGCTCTAAATATGACAAGCTATCTATTAGACAAAATGCCAAAATATAAGACTCATTAAAAAGATTAGTAAAAGGATCATAATCAAAAGGAGTCATTTCTAATAACTCTAATGAATGGCAATTTTCTTTTACATATTGACTAAAATTTTTATTATCAAATTGCTGATAATATTCACATAATAAAACTCTTGAATAATAGAATTTTCTTAGACGTTCAGCATAATCTTTAATTTTTTCATTATTATTCATAATAAACACCAATTTTATTTTTTTATAGTTTTGAGAAAAGATAAACTAATCTCTTTCCTATTAAATTTACGGAAATAAATCCTTTTTCTTTTAATGTTGGAAGATGACCTAATGGTGCATTTTTATTAAAGTTTAAGTCAGAATAATTACGCCATTTTCTATCTTTTTGCCAACCTACTCGCTCAGCGAATTTATAGAAAATAGCTGGATCATAAGCATCATAAGTTGTGCCTAACATTTTTTCTAATGGAACTTGTTGTATTAGTCTTATCTGCTGTTGAATCCAAATTTTAAACCAAATGCTTTTTTGTACAGAAAAGCCAAAATTTCCCCCGGAATATTTTAACCATAATTTATCAATTAAATGTAAATGGAAATCTTCGTTTAATACGTTTAATATCATATTTGTTGTTTCTTGATCTGCATCTTTCCATGCTCCTTGTATTAATAAATTTTCTAATCTTTGCAACCTTGTATTACTAATTGAAAGCAATTTTATAAATGCTGTTGCTTCTTTTTCATTCGCAAATACATTAAATATATCTCCTGCTTTTGGTACATTATTTAAACCTAAGATTTCCACTACAAAAGAGGGGGTAGCTTCTTTTAGTTGATTCCCAATATTATCAATCATAGCAGAAACTTTACCATACACAGAACCGGCGACAATAGTATCGCCCAGTTTTAATGTACCATTTTGAACTAAAAGAGTAGCAACTGAACCACGAGAAGTATCTAAATATGCTTCAATCACTGTCCCTTTTGCTGGACGCTCGGGGTTAGCTCCAAATTCTTCCACTTCCGCCACTAAAAGGATCATTTCTAATAAAGTATCAAGATTTTCCCCTTTTAAGGCACTGACAGGCACCATAATGGTATCACCACCCCATTCTTCAGCCACTAAACCTAATTCTATTAATTCCTGTTTAATGCGATCAGGTTCAGAATCTGCTTTATCTAGCTTATTAATAGCCACTAATAAAGGTACTTCAGCCGCTTTAGCATCACTAATCGCTTCTCTGGTTTGGGGTTGGATTCCATCATCTGCCGCTACCACTACAATAGCAATATCCGCTACACTTATAGCTCTTGCTCTCATATCGCTGAAAGCATCATGTCCAGGAGTATCTAAGAAAACAATTTTTTCTATCTTCCCATTATGTTCTAAATCTACATGATAAGCACCAATATGTTTAGTAATACCTCCAACTTCAGCTTGTGCTACTTTTGTTTTACGAATAGAATCTAAAAGAGTTGTTTTTCCATGATTCAAATGACCTATAATGGCAACAACAGGAGGACGACGATGAAGATTATCTAGATCCTTCACATCTAACATTGCTGTATCTAACATTGCTTTAATTTTTGACGGTGATATCCATTGAAAAAGTTTTAATTCTTCATCTTCAAATTGATTATTTTGTGTTTGAGTTTTTGTCAAACTAGCAAAACTTGAACTTCTTTTTTCTTGCTCAACTAAATTCATAATTCTTTGAAAATCTTGGGGATAATTCTCTTTTAAATAATTCCAACCTAATTTTGCTAATTCTTGATCATATTTATTTTTTGTAGCTTTTAAAAAGTCTAAATTATCCCCACATTTAATAAAAGCTTCCGCAATTTCCTTAAGTTCTAATTGTTTCTTTAAATCTGATAAATTATTTAATTCTTTTAAAACTTCTTTAGCAGATTGAAAACGCTCCTCAATTGAAGTTTTTAACATTCGATCTAAAATATCAGCTAAATTATTATTAATAATAATTTTATTTTGTTGACAATATTCTCGCCATTGCCATTGATTTTTCATCACATTATAAATCTGATCTTCGGTGGGTAAACATCCCGTTAATAAATGGATTGCTGATACTGCTAAACTATATAAATCACTAGAAGGAAAAGCCCTTCCTGTAAACATTTGTTCCGGTGCAGAATAACCCACTGTACCCGCAATTGTTCCCATCGCCATTGTACTTTTAATAATTTTCGCTACGCCAAAATCTATTAATACTAAATTGCCATTTTTACTATGAATAATATTTTCCGGTTTAATATCACGATGAATCGTATTTTTTTGATGAATAAAATCAAGTACAGGCAATAAATTGATCAGAAAAAAATAAACCTCTAATTCTGTTAATTTTCCTTTATAATTTACTTGCTTTAATAAATCTTGACCATCAATAAATTCCTGAACTAAATATAATTTATCATTTTGTTTTGGATATGCTAATAAATCAGGAATTTGAGGATGTTTTCCCAATTCTAAAAGACGATGAGCCTCCTGTTCAAATAATTCTTCAGCCCTTTTAATATTTTTGGGATCATTATTTTGTGGGGCAAATTGTTTGATCACACAAAAAGTATTTAAACGCTGTTGATCAATGGCTTTAAAAGTACGCCCAAAAGCCCCTCGACTAATATATTCAATCGCACGGTAGCGATCACATAATAACAATTTTTCACCACATTTAATACAAAACTTCTCATTGAGGGAGTTTTGTTGTTGACAATTAGGATTTAAACATTGACTCATTTTTTCTACTAAGATCAAGTTAGTGTTTAACCATTATTTTAGCAAATAAGGTGATAAATCAACTAATTTAGCCACCATTTTATCGTAAATAATATTAATCCTATGATTATCGCTCCACAAGAAATAAAATAAACTTTTTTTAATTGTTGTTTCCTATTATTTTAAGATAAAATTAATTCAAATTATCAAACAATCAAAAAATAAATTAACAAAATGTTTTTTTTTATTAATCCTTTTAAATGCTCAAATATTAAGTACCTAAGCAAAATTAATTACATAATGTGGAATGGGCATCCTGCCCGTCACAGGCTAGAAGCCTGTGCCACCATTGAGTAATTAATTACACACATCTACTTACAACTAGAAAAAACAGATCAAGGTAACAAAATTTATTATTAATATAATCAAAAATAAGCTTCAATTATCGTTAAAGATTATGTTAAAGTTTAATTTTTAAAGAGAATACTATTGAGTAAATTTAACTCAGAAGAAACTATAAAATAACGATTATCAAATATTTGTTCTAATTGAGGACGATAAATTTAATTTAATTGATAATAATATAAAGCAAAGGGTTGATTTTGATAGCCTTGTTTACCACTAAGTAACTAAAGTATAGTATAATCATAGTAAGAACATTTACTCTACAATTTGTTTTTTATTATGGAAAATAATCCCCATTGTCAGAATTTATCGGAATCTGTTAATCTTTTACTCGATTTACTCAAATCTGAGCCTACTCTGCGATCGCAACAGGAAACCAGCAATATTGAGGCTTCCTTAAATAAAGCGATTTCCCCTGAATTTGAATTAGTATTTGCCGGAGCTTTTAGCGCTGGTAAATCTATGTTAATCAATGCTATTTTAGAGCGTGAACTCCTTTATAGTGCGGAAGGCCACGCCACAGGCACGGAATGTTATATCCGTTATTCTGAGCCGGATCAGGAAAGAGTTGTTTTAACTTTTTTAAGTGAAGTTGAAATCAGAGAACAAGCCTTAACTTTATCTCAAAAATTAGGCTTTAATACTCCTTCTAATATTAATCAAACTGAGGTTATCAATCTTTTATTAGAAGGTTGTGATACCATTATTCAAAAGGAAGGCGGAGAAAGTAAATCAGACCGTGCTAAACAGGCCAATGCTCTTAAATTACTCTTAAAAGGTTATATTGAAAATCGGGATCGCATTCATACAATTCACAATAATACCTATTCTATGGAGCAGTTTAATTTTTCTAACCTTGCAGAAGCGGCCACTTATGCGCGTAGGGGCAGTAGTAGCTCAGTCTTAAAACGCCTAGAATACTACTGTTATCACCCTTTATTAGAGGATGGTAATGTCTTAGTAGATCTCCCTGGGATAGATGCCCCCGTGAAAAAAGATGCTCTGTTAACCTACGAAAAAATTGAGCATCCTGACACCTCCGCTGTGATCTGTGTCTTAAAACCTGCTTCTGAGGGTGATATGACAACGGAAGAAACTGAGCTTTTAGAAAAAATGCGCCTTAATCCTAGTATTCGAGATCGAGTTTTTTATGTATTTAATCGCATTGATCAGACTTGGTATAATGCCCAACTACGCCAACGCTTAGATCAGTTGATCCAAACTCAGTTTAGGGATAATCCTCATATTTATAAAACCAGTGGTTTATTGGGTTTTTATGGTAGTCAAATTAAGAAAACTCACGGCGGCGATCGCTATGGTTTAAATAGCATTTTTGAACAGAGTGTTAAGAGTTTAGGCGGTGGGGAAGAAACCCCTCAGTTTGTGAGCGAATTTAACAATTATTGCGCTAATTCTGGCAAATTAACCCGTACTAATTTTAAAGTTTCTGTTAATAGTTATGAAACGCCCAATGAGAATTATGTGCGCATTTTAAGCGAATGGGGTACACCTTTAATAAATCAATTAATTGCTGATAGTGGAATCGAGGAATTTCGAGAAGGAATTACCCGCTATTTAACGGAGGAAAAACGCCCTCAATTATTTGCAACTTTAGCCGATGATTTACAACCTCTTTGTATAACTTTACGGAAATATTATATCACGAAATGGCAAGAATTAGACAGTCAACCCCGTGAAATTGAAGCCATGAAATCTCAAGAATTAACTCGTTTAAATCAGGAGTTACAAGAGGTGGGAAATGATTTTCGTAATTATATTTCTGAGCAGATTAATTTAATTGTTGTCAATGAAGATTTACCCTTTGAAGATGACTTTAAAAATCTCAAAACAAGGTTAGTTAATCGTTTAGATTATCTGTTACAAAACTTCTCAGTTGCTAATGCTTATAGTCGGGCAACAATGAATCATCCACGCAACGCAACTGCCCCATTAATTGCCATTTTAGTTGAGGCTTTATATTATCTTTCTAACGAGTTAGAAGATATTTTAGTAGAAGACTGTCAAAACTTAGTTAAAAATTTCTGTCAACGGCTCTTAGATCGCCTCAAAAAAGAGGATTTTTACCGCAAAATTTATCGTTTATTAGGCAATGATGGTGGTATTGAAAAACAAATTCAATTAATAGAAACTAAGCTCATTCAAGCCTTAACCAGTGAAGCACGTACCGAATGTGATCGCTATGTGCGAGAAAGCCCTAGTTTTTATAATGAAGATACCTTTTCGATCTATCAATTTCGGCAGACTTTATTACAAACATCTTCCGGTTATGATTGTGAAAGTATGGTAGAGGCTGAACCTGCTATACGTCAACTTTTGAAGTTAGATTTTGAGCCTAAACTTTTGGCAACAGTAAGACGCAATTTTCGTCAAACTATTAATCAAACTTTCAAAACTCAACTATTACCAATGGCACAACAACAAGCTAATGGAATTTTACAAGAGTATAATTCGGCAAGGGCATTTTTAGAGAAAACTTTAGAGAAGGAAGCTCAAGAAAAAATTGCACGAAATCAAGAATCTTTAACCCATATTCAGCAAAAAATTGAGCAATATAATCAAGGGGTAAATGAGATTAATAGCTGTTTACAATTCTATCAGTTATATGAGTCACAATTACCGATTATTGCCCAATCTGATCTGTTCTATACTATTAGTAATAGTCAGATAATAAATGCGGAAATTGAGGGAGAAGAAAATCAAGATTTAGAATTAGTAGAATAGGCTTTTTAAAAGTAGGTTATTTAAAAAATAATCTACTTTTTAATCTTGATATTTATGGTTGGTTATGGTATTATGTTAATTATTTAATCATAAAAAGGAGTTTATACTATTATGACAAATGAATTTAAACCAATTAAAGCAAATGATGATGATGTAATTTGTTTTGGCGAACATACTTATAAATTTAGTAAATTTAATAAAGTATTAAATTTATCTTTAAATCAAAGTCTTGCTAATCAAATTGTAGCAGAAATGAGAAATCGTCAAGTAAAAATAATTCAAGATAAGCAGCAATTTAGTGATAATTCATTATTTACAAAAGGAATAGATGCTGAAATAATGACAACAGAAAAAAAAGGTTGGATCAAAGGAAAATTTAGATTAAAAGTTAACTTAGAATTTTGTGAATATGAACCAGAAATAAATGAATATGAATCACCTTTAGATGAATTTCGTCAATAATTAAAATATATTTCTTAATCGGTTTTAACCGATTTTTGTTATTAGCAATGAAATTCATTTCATTGCAAGTCAATTATTAACAGTGATCCCTAAAAGTATTATTCCCGCCGTGAAATTAATTTCACGGCTAATAGTAAAAGTCAACTAAAGTTGACTAAATACTTAAGAAATTAATGAATTTTGAAATAATTTTAATGTTGTAATACTTGAGATATTTGATTAAGTTTAATTTGCTTAAGGGTTTGTTTTATGATTTTAATTTTAAATTTGATGGTATTTTTAGAGTATAAAATAAAAAAAGTAAGTGATTTTAAAAATCCCCCACTTTTGAAAGAAAAATATGATTAATTTAATCAAAACTATGTCAAAAACTCCAAGAATACCGATCCCTGACTCCGTAAGAGAATATGTATTTAAACGAAATAATTATCAATGTCAAAGCTGTTTTAAAACTAACAAAGAAACACAATTAACGATCGATCATATCATCCCTTTAGCCAAAGGAGGAAGCAATGATCTTAGTAATTTACAAACATTATGTTTACAATGTAATCGTCAAAAATTGCATCATCTTGATCCACGTTTTAAACGCTATTATAGTTAAATAGGGCAAGTTTACTTTCAGACTTGAATAGACAAGTATCTTATTAAACAATCTTAATTTTTCCCATAAATTAAAGAAAGAGTATATAGTTAAATTAATAACAAATGATCGGTGACTAATGGCAAAAATATTTAATTATAGATCCTATCTAAAAATAGGGATAAAATAGATTTATTATGAAAGAGCCATTAAAAAATATTACACAAGAATTAAAAACCCAAATGATTATTTTGGGCAGTTGTATCTTTTTATTTTGGGGAATAGAAATAATTGATCAATTAATATTTCGGCAAAGATTAGATCAATTTGGGGTTAATCCTCGCACTTTAGAAGGGTTAATTGGTATTATTTTTGCTCCTTTTTTACATGGAGGTTGGCAACATTTAATCGCTAATACTTTTCCTTTTTTAATATTAGGTTGGTTAACAATGCTTCAAGAAACCAGTGACTTTTTTATTGTAACAATTATCACCACTTTTGTTGGTGGTTTGGGAATTTGGTTATTTGGCCAAGCTAATACTACCCACATTGGAGCAAGTATTTTAATCTTTGGTTATCTTGGTTTTATGTTATTAAGGGGTTATTTTCAACGCAATTTTACCTCTATTTTTCTATCAGTTTTAGTCGCCCTTCTTTATGGAAAATTAATTTTTGGGGTTTTTCCTTCTAGTGCCGGAATTTCTTGGGAAGGCCATTTATTTGGTTTTCTAGGGGGAATTTTCAGTGCTAGAATGATCGGTAAAAGATCACAACCTTTATAGTTAATTAAAAATAATAAATTACAAACTCTTATTATAATTATGTCAAAAAAAGATAATCCTTTAGTTTTAATAATTACCCTAATTATTACTTTAATTATTCTTGGCGGTGGTTTTTTTGTAATTAAAAATTTCTTGCCTTTAGGAATACTTGGTAATCAAACTTCCCAAACTCAAAGTAATAATAAAAATGCTCATATTCCCTTAAAAGAGCGTCTAAGTAGTGGTCAAAAACTGCTTATTTCTTCTCAAAATAACCCAGAAAAACAAGCAGGAATAACCGCTTTAATTAATCAAAATTATGCAGAAGCGATCGCCAATTTAGAAGCTTCTCTCAAAAAAAATCCTAACGATCCTGAAGCTTTAATTTATCTCAATAATGCTAAAATTGGTAATAGTTCATCCTATAGCATTGCCGTAGCTGTACCCACTACCACCGATGTAGACGGCGCACAGGAAATATTAAGGGGAGTTGCCCAAGCCCAAAATCAAATTAATTTTAATAACGGCATCAAAGGTATTAAATTAAAAGTTTTAATTGCCAATGATGACAATGATCCCCAAGTGGCGAAACAAGTCGCCCAAGCCCTTGTAGATGACTCTAGCGTGTTGGGAGTGGTGGGGCATTGGGCGAGTGATGTGACTTTAGCCACAGGTGAAATTTATCAACAAAAAAAATTAGTAGCCATTTCACCCATTAGCACCTCAGTTAAATTATCCGGTTTTGGTAATTATATCTTTAGAACAGTCCCAAGCGATCGCTTTGCGGGAAGTGCCTTATCTCGCTATCAACTCCAAAAATTAAACAAACAAAAAACCGCCGTTTTTTATAATTCTCAAAGTAATTATAGTTTATCCCTCAAAGATGAATTTACTACCGCCCTATATGGAGATGGTGGCACAGTGGTGGCAGAATTTGATTTTCAAGATCCTAATTTTAACGCCGCTAACGCCTTTCAAGACGCTAAAACTAAAGGTGCGCAAGTTTTAATGTTAGCCACCAATACCGCCACTTTAGATCAAGCCTTGCAAGTCATACAAGTCAACGATGGAGAGTTGGCACTTTTAGCAGGGGATGATGCCTACGCCCCCAAAATCTTACAAATAGGCAAAAGAGGCGCTATCGGCATGATCGTGGCGATCCCTTGGCATATTTTAGCCCATCCCCAAGATCAATTTACCTTAAAATCGCGCCAATTATGGCAAGGGGATGTAAGTTGGCGCACGGCCATGGCTTACGATGCCACACAAGCCTTAATTCAAGCCATTAATTTAAGTAATAATCCCACCAGAGAAGCGATCCAACAAGCCCTTGCTAACAGTAATTTTACGGCGATCGGGGCTGGTGGTGAAATTCGTTTTTTACCATCGGGCGATCGAAATCAAGCAGTGCAATTAGTAAAAATTGTAGAGGGAAAACGCTCTGGTTTTGGTTATGATTTTGAGCCAATTAAATAAATAATTTAACTTTGTGATCACCCCCCACCTTGACAAACTTATTTTTTTCTGTCATATATTAAATATGAAAAAAATATGAAAGAAAAATTGTACAAATATGAAAGGAGGCTCTCTATCAAAAATCATCAGAAAAAATAATCAAAATCAAAGTTTTTTTATTGTTGTAATAACTATTTTAACTCTGATTTTTGGTTTAACTAGCTGTGTTTATTCTCCTGATCACAACAATAATAATCAAAATAATAATAAGCAAATATCTCAAAATCAAGATCAAAAAGTAATTTTAACAACTTTTAGCGTGTTGGCTGATCTGGCTCAAAATGTGGCAGGGGAAGCCGCTGTGGTAGAATCATTAACTAAAATAGGCTCAGAAATTCACAGTTATGAACCTACCCCAAGTGATTTAATTCGAGCGCAAAAAGCTGATTTAATTTTAGATAATGGTTTTGGGTTAGAAAAATGGGCAGAAAAATTCTATCAAAATGTAGAAAATGTGCCGCATATTACCCTCAGTGAAGGCATTACACCCATTAATATTGCTGAAGCTGATTATATGGGAAAACCTAATCCCCATGCTTGGATGTCTCCAAAATTAGCTTTAATTTATGTGGAAAATATTAGAAAAGCTTTAGTTAATTTAGACCCTAAAAATACAGCTATTTATAATCGAAATGCCCAAATTTATAGCCAAAAAATTAAAGCTATTGATCAGGAATTAAAAAGCAAAATTTCAACGATTCCACCCCAAAAAAGATATATTGTAACCTGTGAAGGTGCATTTTCTTATTTAGCTAAAGATTATGGTTTAAAAGAGGTTTATTTATGGGCTGTTAATGCGGAAAAACAGGCTACCCCTAAACAAGTTCAAAAGGTCATTGATACAGTTAAAAATAACAAAATTCCTGCTGTTTTTTGTGAAAGTACGGTTAGTGACGAAGCACAACAACAGGTAGTTAAAGAAACTGGAGCAAAATTTGGAGGTGTTTTTTATGTTGATTCTTTATCAAAAAAAGATGGTCAAGTTTCCACCTATTTAGAGTTATTAAAATATAATGTAGATACTTTAGTCACAGGCCTTACCGAATAAAAAATAAATAAACAAATAACTAAAAAAATGAATAATCAAAGAAATAGTATTAATCTCAATAATGTAACAGTTGCTTATAACGGCAAAGTGGCTTTAAATGGAGTTAATCTTAACTTAAAATCCGGTTCAATTTGCGGTTTAGTGGGCATGAATGGCAGTGGAAAATCAACTTTATTTAAAACAATTATGGGTTTTTTAAAACCACAACAGGGTAAAGTTTCCGTTAACCAAATGCCAGTAAAACAAGTGCAAAAACAAAATTTAATTGCCTATGTACCCCAAACGGAAGAAGTTGATTGGAATTTTCCCGTTAACGTCTGGGATGTGGTGATGATGGGGCGTTATGGCTATCTTAATTTTATGAGAATACCCCGTCAAAAAGATCAAGAAATTGTTAGGGAAAGCTTGGAAAGATTACAAATGTTAGACTATCAAAAACGTCAAATTGGCGAGTTATCAGGAGGGCAAAAAAAACGGACTTTTATTGCGAGGGCTTTAGCACAAAAAGCGGAGATTATTTTATTAGATGAACCCTTTAATGGAGTTGATATTAAAACCGAAAGAATTATTATTGATTTATTAGTTGAATTGAAAGAATTAGGTAAAACAATTTTAATTTCAACCCATGATTTAGAATCTATTAATACTTTTTGTGATCAGGTTATTTTAGTTAATAAAACCGTCTTAGCTTATGGTGCTATTAAAGATGTTTTTACCGAAGAAAATTTAACTCGAACTTTTGACGGAATGACACCTAAAATTAATTTTTTATGTTAAAAATAACAACTTAACAATTATCTTATTTGCCACGATTAATTTTGGACTGCTATAATTTATTTTTAGGATATAATTAAACTTAATTTCACCTCAAAATAGAGAGAAAATAACTAGAAATGATTGATGGGTAATAACAAAATGTGGCAAAGGCACAAGATAATGAAACACTCATTTAACTTTAATCAAGTTAAGAAAAATTTTTACTATAGCATATCTTTAAAATGGGTGTTAATTATTCCCTTTTGTCTGGAAATTTTAGGGGCTGTGGGCGTGGTTGCTTACCTATCTTACCGTAGTGGAGAAGAATCGGTGCGCCGTTTAACTACAGAAATTAGAACTCAAACGACTCAGAATATAGTACAATATTTAGATAATTATTTAGATAATCCTGTTTTAATTAACCGAGTCAATGCTGATATTTTCCGTTTAGGTTATTTGAATCTTAATAATCCCTCTCAATTAGAGCAGTATTTATATACTCAACTGCAAGAATTTCCGAGGGTAAGTCATATTATGGTAGGCACGGAATCGGGTTTTTTCAGAGTGGCGAATCGCAATCCTAGCCCCAGTTTATTAGAAGTTAATCCTTCCCAACCAGATCAATTAAAAGTTTATCAGGTTGATAAAAATGGCCGCAAAATCAAGTTAATTAATACTTTTGGCGACTTTAATCTTAAATCTCGCCCTTGGTATCGCACGGCGGTGGAAGCAAAAAAACCCGTCAGAGTTCCTATTTTTCAATTATCAGATAATTCAGATTTATCTCTTAATAGTAGTCACCCCATTTATGAGCCAAAAACGGGTAAATTGTTGGGTGTTTTTTCGGCCGCCTCTGATCTTACCTTTTTACGTCAATTTATTGCTAATCTTAAAGTTGGCCAAACAGGGCAGGTTTTTATTCTTCAAAAAAATGGTTTATTAATTGGTAGCTCAACCAATCAACTTCCCTTTCAAAAAAAGATGAAAAATGGTCATATTACCCTTGAACAAATTAAAGCTAATGAAAGTAAAAACCTTTTAATAAGACATACTAGCCTTTATTTATTAAGTAAATTTAATAACTTTCAACTAATCAAAAAACCCTTACAATTAGATTTTGTAGAAAAGGAAAATAATCAGCGCCATTTTGTGCAAGTTGTTCCCTATCAAGATGATTTAGGTTTAGATTGGTTAATTGTGGTAGTGCTTCCTGAATCAGATTTTACAGCAGAAATAAGAGTTAACAATCAACGAACATTAGCTTTATGTTTTTTAACTTTTGTAATAGCAACTGCTCTGGGAATTTTAACTGCTAAATGGATTAATCTTCCTATTTTTAAAATTAGTAAAGCTAGTAAAATTTTAGCTCAAGGAGCGAGTTGTGAACCTTTATCTGAAGATTTATTAATCTCAGAATTACAAATCTTAACTCACTCTTTTAACCAAATGTTAGAGCAGGTTAAACAATCTTTTGAGCAAAAAGAATACCGTTATCAAAAATTAGTTGAACAACAAAGGGATTTTATTTTAAGATCCCACCCCGATACCACCATTACTTATGCCAATGAAGCCCTGTGTCAAGCCCTTGGCTTTAATTTAGAACAGATCATCGGTAAAAAATGGACTGACTTTGTTTCCTCTCAAAATTTAGAACAAAATTATCAGAAAATCTCAGTTTTAACACCAGAAAATAGTAGTTTTGTCACAGAAAACCGTGATTTACGTCAAAATGGCACGGTAGGCTGGACTCAATGGTTAAATCAGGGGATTTTCAATGAACAAGGGGAATTAATTGAGATTCAATCCGTTGGCCGTGACATTACGAAATTAAAAGAGATAGAATCCGCTTTAAGAGAAAGTGAAGCCCGTTGGCAGTTGGCCATCGAAGGGGTGGGAGACGGCACATGGGACTGGAATCCCCAAACCAATGAAGTCCATTTTTCCCGTCAATGGAAAGCCATGTTAGGCTATGAAGAATATCAGATCGGAGATCATTTAGAAGAATGGAGTAGTCGAGTCCATCCCGAAGATTTAGCCAAATGTTATACTGATATTGCGCGATATTTGCGAGGAGAAACAGAAATTTATTATAATGAACATCGTATTCGTTGTAAAAATGGTACTTATAAATGGATTTTGGATCGGGGAAGGGTGATCGAAAGGGATGATCAAGGGCAACCAGTTCGCTTTATTGGAACTCATAGTGATATTAGCGATCGCAAAATGATCGAACTAGCCTTACAAGAAAGTGAGGCCACTTTCCAAAAAATTGCCATGTCATCCCCCGGAATTATTTATATTTTAGTTCAACCGTTAAACAATCAAAGATATTTTGAATATATCAGTCCGGCCACCCAAAACATTTATGAGTATAGTGTGACTCAACTTTTAGAAAATTTTAGCCTGTATGATCAATTGATTTATTCTGAGGATTTAGAGGGTTATGAACAAGCAGTCGCCCATAGTGCGGAAAATTTAGCTCCCTTTTATTATGAATGGCGCATTGTTACCCCTAGCGCCAAACTTAAATGGATCCAAGCCAAATCTAACCCCGAACGGCGCAAAAATGGCGATGTTGCTTGGTATGGTTTTATTACGGATATTAGTGAACGTAAAGAAACAGAAATTCAAATGAGGGAAATCCAAATTTTTCTTAACTCAATTATTGAAAATATCCCTAATATGGTTTTTGTTAAAGATGCAAAAAACCTAAGATTTATCCGGTTTAATAAGGCAGGAGAAGAATTATTAGGATATAAAAGAGAGTTTTTAATAGGAAAAAATGATTATGATTTATTCCCCCCACAACAAGCACAATTTTTCACCTCTAAAGATCGGGAAGTCTTAAACAGTGGTAAAGTCTTAGATATTAGCCAAGAAACAATCCAAACCAAAAATGGTTTTAGAATCCTTCATACAAAAAAATTAGCAATTTTAGACGAATATAATCAACCTCAATATTTATTAGGTATTTCCGAAGATATTACAGAAATTAAACAGGCTGAAATCGCCCTCAAAGAAAGCACCGCCCGATTTGAAAAAATCTCCGCATCATCCCCGGCCGTAATTTATATTATTGTGCAACGTCCCGATGGTTTTCGATATTTTGAATATGTAAGTTCGGCCGTAGAAAAAATCTTAGAAATTACCGTAGATGAACTTTTAGCCGATGCCAATATTCATCTTCAACAAATTCACCCAGACGATCTGGCCGGGTATCAACAAGCCGTTAAACAAAGTGTTAAAAATCTATCACCTTTAAACCATGAATGGCGCATTATCACCCCTAGTCAAAAAATTAAATGGCTTCAAGCTAGTTCAAGTGCAGAAATCAGAGAAAATGGCGATGTCGCTAGATATGGAGTCCTCTTAGATATTACCGATCAAATTGAATTGAAACAACGCTTAGAAGAAATAGCCCGTCATATTCCGGGGATGATCTATCAATATCGCCTACGCAAAGATCAAACTTGCCATTTTCCCTATTCTAGTGAGGGGATCAAAGAAATTTATGAAATTACGCCCGAACAAGTAAAAGAAGATGCCGCCCCTATCTTTAATGTTCTCCATCCCGATGATCTTGAGTTTGTGAGTCAAACCATCACCGAGTCGGCGACCCATCTTACCCCTTGGTATTGTGAGTATCGAGTTTGTCACAGTGATGGGCGTATTAACTGGATTTTAGGTCATGCCACACCACAAAAACAAGTTGATGGTAGTATTATTTGGCATGGTTATATTAGTGATATTACTGATCGTAAACGCTTAACCGATGAATTAATTAATAAAACCGAAGAATTAGAACGCTTTTTTAATACCACTTTAGACTTACTTTGTATTGCGGATTTGGAAGGATATTTCCGTAAAGTTAGCGTTTTATGGTCAGAAGTTTTAGGTTATAGTATCGAAGAATTAAACGGCCATAAATTTTTAGATTTTATCCATCCCGATGACTTACAATCTACTCTTAAGGCAATAAAACAACTTGAACATGGAGAGGATATTTTAAATTTTACCAATAGATACCGCAAAAAAGACGGTTCATATATTGATTTAGAATGGAGATCCAAACCTAAAGGACATTTGATCTATGCCGCCGCTAGGGATATTACCCAACGCATCGAAGAACAAAAAGCCTTGGCACAAGCTAAAGAGGCCGCCGAGGCCGCCACTAAAGCTAAAAGTGAATTTTTGGCGAATATGAGTCATGAGATCCGCACCCCCATGAATGGAGTTTTAGGCATGGCACAACTTTTAGCCACCACTACTTTAACAGAAGAACAACAAGATATTGTTCAGACAATTTGTGATAGTGGGGATGCTTTATTAGTTATTATTAATGATATTTTAGATTTTTCTAAAATTGAATCAGGTAAATTACAATTAGAAGAAAATTCTTTAATTTTAAAAGATATTCTTAAATCAGTTTGTACCCTTCTTTCTAAACAAGCAAAGAATAAAAATATTAATCTTCAATATCAAATTGATCCCCAATTACCTCAACAATTTTTAGCAGATACTGCACGTTTACGTCAAATTCTTTTAAATTTAGTGGGCAATGCCCTTAAATTTACCCATCAAGGAGAAGTTTTAATTTGTGTAGAAAAATATCACACTACCTCTTTTAATTATTATGATTATAATAATCATAATAATTATGATCAAAAACTAATGACTGATGAGTGTTTACTTTTCACTGTCAAAGATACAGGGATCGGTATTAAGAGCGATCACATCAATCAATTATTTGATCCCTTTACCCAAGCCGATGCCTCCATCAGTCGTAAATATGGCGGAACAGGCTTAGGTTTAGCCATTAGTAAAAGTTTAGTTAATTTAATGGAGGGAACAATGTGGGTTGAAAGTTTAGGTAATATTGGGGGTTTTCCCCCCGAAAATTGGCAAATAGAAACTAATAAAACTCCAATTCAAGGTTCTATTTTTTACTTTACAATTAAACTTAAAACTATTAGTGATCTAGCCATTAAACCAGAGAAAAAATCAAGTTTATTACCTTCACTTAGCAAAATAATTAACAACTCTGAATTAAAAATATTGTTAGCTGAAGATAACAAAGTTAACCAAAAAGTTGCCCTTTTAACCCTCAAAAAGTTAGGTTATGATGCCCATATTGCTAATAACGGTTTAGAAGTTTTAACTATGTTAGAAAAACAATTTTATGATGTAATTTTAATGGATATGCAAATGCCAGAAATGGATGGAGTTACCGCCACTAAAATTATTCGTCAATCCCATCAACCTCAACCCTATATTATTGCTTTAACTGCTAATGTTTTAGAGGAAGATCGTCAAATTTGTATCGAGGCCGGGATGAATAATTATATCCGTAAACCCATTGCGATCGCCCAACTTAGGGAAGCGCTCTCAGTGATCAGTGACCAATAACCAATTACCAATAATGAATATTTTAGGATTTGATCCCGGCAAAAATAAATGTGGGATCGCCATTTTAAACCAAAAACAAACCATTTTATATCACCAAATTTTAACATCAGATCAAACCCTTGATCACCTTAAAATACTCTGTGAAAAATACCAAATTAAAACCATAATTATGGGAGATCAAACTACTTCTAAACAATGGCATCAACAACTAAAACAACAATTAAACCCTCAAATTTCTATTATTAAAATTGACGAAAGAAATAGTAGTTTAGAAGCCCGTGATCTCTATTGGCAAATGTACCCACCCAAAGGCCTAACCAAATTGATCCCCCAAGGCTTAAGAATACCCCCACGTCCCATTGACGATCTCGTAGCGATTTTATTAATCAAAAAATATTTATCAATTAATAATTAACATCTTAATTATGAAATTATCTCATCTAGCAAAAATTAAGTTAAAATAAAAACCAAAATTAATTAACCCTTAAACACATTAATCCTATGACTACCAACGAATTATTAATGTTAGTATTATTACTAAGTCCTGGAATCTTATTATCCGCTTTTGTGATGGCCACTTTTGCTAAAGGCGGTTAAATCGCAAATTTAATCTTATTTGATCTGAATCAAAAACAAGATCAAGCCATTGGTGGGTATTCAACAATTGTCAATTGTCCCCTGTCAATTGTCAATTGATAACCCACCCCAATCACAATTATTTTTGATTATTTAATCGAATCAGAATCTAATAAAGTAGACTCTAAATTCATTCTCTGTTCCATTTGATGAAGAAAATAACCCGTCATCATCGCCGATGCTAAAAGCGTACCAAGATTTTCCCGATCCGTCATAATGTGAACATTAAAGCCCTCCGGCGGAAGCATCCCGATCAAGCCTTTAACATTATTAGAAATAATTTCCTTAATTTCTGGACTAGCAGACTGTGCCACCCTGGCCAAAACTTCAGGATTTTGTTTTTGGAGATATTGGATTAATACGTTTGCTTCCTGTTCCTCGGAATTAGAATTGAAGTAATTTGAGTTAAATACCATTGATTGCCACTTAGTTTGATGGACTTAATTATTAATGTAAACTATTTCTTAACTTTTAGGAAAATTTTAACATAAATTGGAAAAAGACCGTCAAAGACTATACACAAAAACAGTGTAGGGGTCAACAATTGATTATTGACCCCCAGCAAAATTATTTTATAATTTTAATTTTATAATTTTAGTTTTATAATTTTATAATTATAATTTTATTTAAACTCCCCGGGTGGGATTCGAACCTACGACCAATCGGTTAACAGCCGACCGCTCTACCGCTGAGCTACCGAGGATTGAGTGATTTCTAAAACTTTTGTTTTTTCATCACAACTACCTATTATACACAAAAAAAATTTTTTGGCAAGGGGTTTGTTTAAATTTTTTTAAGTTTTTGGTAAAATAATGGTTGAACAGGTATCTTTAAGATATATTTCTAATCCTTTAACATTGCCTGAACTGCTTAAATGTTAGCTCACCATCAAACTTCTATCTGTTTATCTTTTCTATCTAAAGACCTTTTAGTTTGTTCCACTTTAGAAGCGCTCGGCACACTTTACCAAAAAGATCAACAGCGTTTTCACTTAGTTTTTACCGAAACTAATGCTCCAGTTTCGATCGCCAATTCTTTACCCGATCACACAAAAGATATTCTACAGCCCTTTAACGGTGATCATCGTTTACTTTGGTTAGACATTTCTCCTTTTCGGGTAATTATGACGACTCAAGATCAAGCAAAAACGGGTTATCGTCATTTTTGGGAAAGGGGTGTTTATGGAAGAAGTCGTTTTTGGTTGCAGGATCTGGAAGATAATCGAGATTATGCTTTTGAGTTGCGCAATTATACTCGTTATTTAAACATGGAAGGTTATCCTTTGTTAAGTTCTCTGCGTTTAGAATATGAATTATGGTCTTCTCATTTTAAACTTGGAGAATACATTTTACATCTGGAAATTAGTCATTAGTCGTTAGTCATTGGTCATTGGTTTTTGATGAAAAAAAGAAATTAGATCAATCAACATCAAAAATATTAACTAATTAATGAATACTATTATTATTAATCAAATTCTTTCTAAAAATCAACAAGTTAAAGTTAATTTAAACTTAGAATTAACCGCAGAAGAAAGACAAAAATCTCGTCAAATTATTGAAATAAATGACTTAAAAATTTATTTACAATTACCGAGAGGAACTGTTTTAAATCAAGGTGATTTGATTAGCAATGAAGATCAAAATTTTATTATTAAAATAGTCGCCAAATCTGAATTAATTATTACGGTTACTTCACCCGATCAATTAAAATTAATTAAGGCCGCTTATCATCTTGGTAATCGTCATATTCCTTTAGAATTAACCCCTAATTATTTAAGATTCTTACCCGATCCTGTTTTAATCAATATGTTATTAAAATTAGGCTTAGAAATTAAAGAAGAAATTGCTCCTTTTTGCCCTGAAATTGGGGCTTATCATCATCATTAAATAAGTGATAAGTAATAGGTAATAAGTAATAAATATCTCACTTTTTATTATGTCTATTGAACAATTAAAAATATTAAAATTATTACAATTAGCTAGTCCTAATTTACCATTAGGGGCTTATGCTTATTCAGAAGGGATCGAAACCTTAGTAGAACAAAACATAATTACTTCATCAGAAACTCTTTTTAATTGGTTATCACAACAGTTAAAATTTAGTTCTATTAGAATAGAAACAGCTTTAATGATCCGTAGTTATCAAAATTTTATTAATCATAATATTGAACAAATTAACTATTGGAATCAATATAGCAGTGCCACTAGAGAAAGTAAAGAATTAAGACAACAAAGTTGGCAGATGGGTAATAGTTTAATTAAATTATTATTACAGATCGAAGCTAACGAAAATTTAACACAAATAATTAATCAAATTAACTTACCTTGTAATTATAATATCGCCTTTGGAATTACTGGCCAATGGTGGCAATTAAACTTAGAAGATGTGACTTTAACTTATCTACAAAGTTGGGCGAATAATTTAATAATGGCAGGGATAAAATTAATCCCTTTAGGACAAACTCAAGGCCAACAAATTCTAGCAGAAATTAATCAAACTATCAGCAAAATTTACCCAGAAATAATTAACTTAAAAGATGATCAATTATTTAGTTGTAATTTTGGTTTAAGTTTAGCTTCAATGGAACATCAATTATTATATAGTCGTTTATTTCGTAGTTAAATTAATCCTATTTTGATAACAAACAATTAAAAAATCAATAACTAATTACTGTTCACTGTTCCCTGTTGACTGTACTACACCCCTATTCTAAAAATTAACTCAAATAAGGTTTAAAGCGAAATTAACCGCAATATGTTATAATTTTTGATAAATTTGTCCTAAAGTGGAAAATCAACTTTAAAGCTTTTATTTTTGGAGATAAAACATGACGACTCAAGAACAAACAAATAATTATGGTGCAGAACAGATCCAAGTTTTAGAAGGTTTAGATCCGGTGCGCAAACGGCCGGGGATGTATATTGGTACAACAGGGCCTAGAGGTTTGCATCATCTCGTTTATGAAGTGGTAGATAACTCCATAGATGAAGCTTTAGCCGGATATTGTACCCATATTGAAGTTGAAATTAATCAAGATGGTTCTGTCAGTGTAACCGATGATGGGCGGGGTATTCCCACCGATATTCACCCCACCACTAAAAAATCTGCTTTAGAAACCGTTATGACAGTGTTACACGCCGGAGGAAAATTTGGCGGCGGTGGCTATAAAGTGTCTGGAGGTTTACACGGGGTAGGGGTATCAGTAGTTAATGCCCTGTCAGAATGGGTTAATGTGTCGGTGTGGCGCAATGGTAAAATTTACACCCAACGCTATGAAAAAGGGATCCCCGTCACATCTTTAGAAGAAAAGCAAGATGGTGATCATCCCACAGGTACACAGATTAGATTTTTACCTGATAATACGATTTTTACAGAAACTACCAATTTTGAATACAACATTTTACAGGGTAGGTTAAGGGAGTTAGCCTATCTTAATGCAGGTGTTAAAATTACTTTCAGCGATCTACGTTTAGATACCCCCAGAGTTGAAACTTATTGTCATGAGGGGGGGATCAAAGAATATGTATCCTATATGAATAGGGATAAGGAGGCTTTACACCCCGAAATTATTTTTGTACAGGGCGAAAAAAATGGTATTACCGTAGAGGTGGCTTTACAATGGTGTGTTGATGCTTACAGTGATAACTTACTCGGTTTTGCCAATAATATTCGTACCATTGACGGCGGTACCCATTTAGAGGGTTTAAAAACGGTTTTAACCCGTACTATGAACGCTTTTGCCCGTAAACGCAACAAAATTAAAGAAAATGAGGCTAACTTAGGGGGTGAAAACGTCAGAGAAGGCTTAACGGGGGTTATTTCCGTTAAAGTACCCGATCCAGAGTTTGAAGGGCAAACTAAGACAAAACTGGGTAATACGGAAGTTAGAGGTATTGTAGACTCCCTTGTGGGCGAGGTTTTAAACGAATATTTAGATTTTAATTTAGCCGTTGGGGATGCGATCATCGAAAAAGCGGTACAGTCATTTAAAGCGGCCGAAGCGGCCAGACGGGCGCGGGAGTTAGTGAGAAGAAAATCAGTTTTAGAGTCTTCTCCCTTACCCGGAAAATTGGCCGACTGTAGCGAAAGAGATGCATCAAGGTCTGAAATCTACATCGTAGAGGGAGATTCGGCGGGCGGCTCGGCCAAACAAGGGCGCGATCGCCAGTTTCAAGCGATTTTACCTTTACGGGGTAAAATTTTGAATATTGAAAAGACTGATGATGCTAAAATTTATAAAAATAATGAAATTCAATCCCTAATTACAGCGTTAGGATTAGGAATTAAAGGTGAGGAATTTAACCCAGAAAACCTACGTTATCACCGTGTAATTATCATGACTGATGCTGACGTTGATGGGGCGCACATCAGAACATTATTACTAACTTTCTTCTATCGTTATCAACGGGATCTGGTGGATCAGGGTTATGTTTATATCGCTTGTCCTCCTCTGTATAAGTTAGAAAGGGGGCGTAATCATTTTTATTGTTACTCCGATCGGGAGTTGCAACAAAAAATTGCTGAGTTTCCAGCCAATGCTAACTATAATATTCAACGCTTTAAAGGTTTAGGGGAGATGATGCCTACCCAGTTATGGGAAACCACCATGAACCCTGAAACCCGTATGTTGAAGCAGGTTGAGATTGAAGATGCGGCCGAAGCTGATCGCATTTTTACCGTTTTAATGGGCGATCGAGTTGCACCCCGCCGAGAGTTTATTGAGACTCATGGGCCTCGTTTAAATTTAACGGATCTTGATATATAAATAACTCAAATTCCTCCTTTTTGGCAAGGAGTTTTCATCGTGGGAGATCTAAAATCAAGAAAGAGCAAAATTTTAATTTTTATTAGCTCTTTCTTTTTGTTATTTAAGATTCTCAAAAAAGCAAAAAATGATAATATCAATTCTCAATTTTTAAAATATGTCTCAATCAATTAATTATCAAGATTATGCTAGTTTTTTTCCGAAAAGAATCGTGATGGTTTGCGATCATACTTCTTGTGTTAAAGCAGGATCTCATAAGGTATTTGAAGCATTTTTAAAAGAAAATTTACCCTTAGATGTGGAAATTCAAAAATGTGAATGTCAAGGTCAATGTAGTACCAGTCCAACTGTTAGAATCATACCCGAAGAAACTTGGTATTATAGGGTTAAAGTGGCTGATGTTCCCTTAATTGTTAAACAACATTTAATTGAGGGAAATAGGGTTAAAGCAAAATTAAATCCCCGTATTCACTTATATGGTTAATTATGGGTTATTTGTTATTTTTTAGCTGAACTTTTCCCCATTTAGTAATTACTATCTAACCAACTTTGTAAAATAATTTGTGCCGCCACTTGATCGATCATACCTTTATCACGGGAATTAAATCTTTTTTGATTTTTTAATTGTTCTTCGGCTTCAATTGAGGTCAATTTTTCATCTACATATTCCAAGGGTAAATTTAAAGCGTTGGCTAATCTTTGCCCATATTTTTTGATTTTTTGGCCTTGTTCTCTTAAACTTCCATCTTGAGAATAGGGTAAACCAACTATTAAAATTTCAGCTTCCCTTTCTATTACTAATTCCTGAAAAATTGCTAAATCTTGATAAAAATTACCTCTTTTAATTGTGGTTAAAGGTGTGGCCAGTAATCCTAATTTATCACATCCGGCCACACCTATTCTTTTATTCCCAATATCTAATCCTAAAGCTGATTTATTTTTCATTTTTGTTAATAATAAATAACCTCAAAGTCTGTTACAGGCAAGATGCCTGTACTACAGATAATTTACTTAATTTGTCTCAAAACAAGGTTCACCATGACAATGATTAACTTCAACAATAATATGGGATAGTTTGGGAATATCTTTAAGTAAATTTTTATAATATTCTGGTGGTTGGGGATCATGGGTAACAAGGGCGATCATTGCTGATAAATGATTTTGACTAACATTCCAAATGTGTAAGTCTGTAATACGATTATCAGCATCATTTTCAATCTTATTAATAACCGCTAATTTTACCTGTTTATTCACAGATCCATCTAATAAAATTGATCCGGTTTCTTTAATTAAATTATAAGCCCATTTTGTAATCACAATTGCACCCACTACCCCCATCATCGCATCTAACCAGATCCAACCTAAATATTTTCCGGCAACTAAAGCCACGATCGCAAAAACTGAGGTTAAAGCATCGGCTAAAACGTGAATATAAGCGGCCTTAAGATTATGATCTTCATGATGGTGATCATCATGGTGATGATTATGATCTTTCAATAATAAAGCACTGCCAAGGTTAACCACCAAGCCGATCACAGCCACATAGAGGGCATGGTTAAACTGGATCTGTTGGGGATCAACAAGACGCATTAACGACTCGATCATCATCAAAAAAGCCACCACTCCCAAGGCTACCGCACTCGCAAAACCTCCTAATATGCTCACTTTACCTGTGCCAAAAGTATACTGAGGATTATTGGTATGATTTCGAGCATATTGATAGGTAAAAATTGCGATCGCAAAAGCCCCCACATGGGTGGCCATGTGCCAACCATCGGCTAATAGTGCCATTGAGCCAAAAATAATTCCGGCGGCAATTTCTCCAATCATGGTTACTAAGGTTAGTAACATCACAATTTTTGTATTTTTTTCGGCTTGAGATTGATCTACGGAAAAATTATGGGAATGTTGCCATTGTTCAAGATTATGAATGTGCATAAAATCAGTGGATAATAGATAATTGATAATACATTAAATTCCTTTTAATTGTTTAAACCTTCTTGATCTTCAGAATTATCACAATTATTTAAAGATTTTGACTCAAAAGGTTGAAAATAATTAGCAGGGGAAGAATATCTTAACCATGAGATCTGACTAGGAATAGGAGTTTGCGCACTTTGTAAGCCCTGTAAAACATCGGAAAAGGCTTCAAGGGGCTTAATTTCCCGTAATTTATGCCACACTGATCGAGACATTAATAAAGTATTTTGTATTCTTTTTGCTCCGATTTTATCTAAATATTCTTCTCTTTCTGGTTGGTAATCGGCTGATTTTAACTCTAAAGATTGGGGTTTATAATTTTGAACAATTTGCGCCATTTTACTTAATAACTGAGGATAAAGCCATGTATACGCAGGATGGACGGTTAATTTTGCCTGATGGGCGCGACTGCCATCTTGACAGACATTTAATCTAAAATAGCCGATCGCCGCCTTACGTTGAGGCTCAAACACATAACCTTGAGTTATTTCCTGATGATCCGCCCATGACTGCATTTGTTGCAACCCTGACAATAGTACATTTGTTTTAAAATCGTCAATATGGCGATCGAAAACTTGACGCAATAAAGGGGGCATGGAAACCGTATCTAATTGATATAATAAATGGGCATCGGCGTTATTAACAGGTAAAAGATTGGGTAAATCTACGTCATTTTGTGCTAATTGTTGTAATAATTGAGGGGCGATCTGCCAATAAGTTTTTTGTGCCAAAGGTTGAAACCCATTTTGACGATATAAAGCCAAAGAATTTTTATAATTAATATTAACTTCTAACACCCATGTCCGAGCTTCCCAAATTTTTTCAAAACAATAACGTAAAAGTTTAGAGCCGATCCCTTTTGTGCCGATTAAAATATCATTTTGACTTTGATGATTAACTATTACTCGATCAACCGCCCAAGTGCTACGGGTACTATTGATTGGCTTAATTGAAATTAAGCCTTGAAGATGGTTATTTTGCTCGGCAACATAAAGTTGAAAATTAGCTTGATTTGGATTAGGAAATAAGCTTAAAAACTTATAAAAACCATACCAATTTTTAACTTGTTCAATTTGTTTTTGTAACGAACCAGAATTAGGATTTTGATCCACTTCTTCAGCTTGACTAATTAACTGAGAAATTAAATCTAAATCTCGATATTGTACAAAACGAATCTGTTGTTGATTGAAATGATTAAATGGGGAATTCATAGCAGTTATAATTTAGTGATGATATTTACAATCATAACCTAATCTTGAAAAAATGGCGTTGCTTGATTAAAATATAATTATTCCCCGTACAGATAGCAGTGCTATATTTGTACAATTGTTTGATCTTTAAAGAAAACTTTTATAACAAAAAAGAGTTAATTTTAGATTATTCCGAATAACAAATAATAAATAACGAAGATTGTTTAATTATGAATAAAAATGTATTTGAACAAAAACAAAAATTTTTTGATCAATGGGCTTCTAATTATGATATTTTAATCACCACAGTTTTTTATCAAGCAGTACATCAACGCTTATTAGAATATGTTAATCTTCCCGATCAAGCTAACATTTTAGACCTTGGTTGTGGCACAGGAAAACTATTAAATCGAATTTTAAAGCAATTTCCTGATGTTTTCGGCATAGGAGTAGATCTCTCACCCCAAATGTTACGTCAAGCCAGAAAAAATAAACAATTTCCAAAAAGAGAAATTTTTGTCAAAGGAAATGCAGAAAATTTACCATTTGTAGACAATCAATTTAATGCAGTTTTTAATACAATTAGTTTTCTTCATTATCCCAATCCCCAACAAGTTTTTAAAGAAATTTATCGAATTTTAAAACCTCAAGGCTATTATTATTTAGCTGATTATAGCCGTTATTTTTATCAAAATCAAATCCCTTTTTCCCCCGGAGGACTTAAATTTTACAATCTTGAAGAACGGGAAACAATGGCACAAAATAGCGATCTAAAATTAGTAGATCATCATTATCTTTTAAATAATGTAGTTCTCTCTATTTTCAAAAAATAGTTATTTGTTATTTAGACCTCTTGCCAAAGTAATAAATATTAACTAATAAAATCAATTTTTCTCAAGTTTTTATCAATTTTTATACTTATTACTGATTAGTAAATTAATTATTTAATTATGTTATTAGAACTTCCGGGATCCCCCCTAGCCATCAACTCCCCCTTTTATATTGAAAGATACCCAGTGGAAAAATTGGCTTATCAAGAAATAATAAAACCGGGAAGTTTATTAAGAATAAAAGCCCCTAACACAATGGGAAAAACCTCTTTAATGTTGAGATTAATTAACTATGGAAAAGCTCAAAATTATGCCACCGTTGTCATTAATTTTAAACAAGCAAAAAGAGAAACTTTTAACAGTTTAGATCAATTTTTACGATGGTTTTGTGCTAACATTTCCAATCAATTAGATTTACCATTAAAAATAGATGATTATTGGGATGAAAATTTTGGCAGTAAAATAAGTGCAACTCTTTATGTTCAAGGTTATATTTTAGAACAAATTGATCAGCCTATTTTACTTTGTTTAAATCAAGTTCATACTATTTTTAAATATCCCACAATCGCCCAAGATTTTTTAACATTATTACGTTCATGGCATGAAGAAGGAAAACAATTAGAAGATTGGTTAAAATTACATTTAGTCGTCATTCATAGCACGGAAATTTATATTCCTTTAAACATTAATCAATCACCTTTCAATGTGGGAACTTTCCTAAATATACCCCCTTTTAATCTTGAACAAATCCAAAAATTAGCTTTAAAATATGGTTTTTTGTGGGCAAAAGAAGAAAATTATCAAGAACAATTAAAATTATTATTAGAACTGGTAGGAGGCAATCCTTATTTAATAAACTTAGCATTTTACGGTATTTATCAAAATCATCTTTCCATAGAAAAAATATTAAGAGAAGCTCCTACTATGTCAGGCCTATATCAAGATCATTTACAACCATTATTACAAGCAATCAAAGCCTCTCCAGCTTTAGAAAATGCTTTTAAAAAAGTTATTAACACAGTATCTAAAACAAATTTAGATACCCTTACTTGTTATCAATTAGAAAATTTAGGTTTAATTACAATTAAAAGTGATAAAATTGAACCCAGTTGTGGGCTTTACCGTCTTTTTTTCCAAAATCAATTATATTAAACTTATTACTTATTAATCATTACTTATTACTTGACTTGCGCAACAAGTCTATTAACTCAGCAACCCCGAAAACCCATAGTTTGACAAAAATATAGGTGTTTTACTCCTTTTGGTAGGAAAAAGAGTTAATAGATTAGCAAAAATTGTAAAAAAAGAATGGCATAATTTTGATCAAAAAGATCGTGATTTTTTAGTAGAATTTGCTTATGATTTAATTGAGCAAAATAATACTATTTGGAATTTACCTAAAAAGTTTTGGTCTTTAATATATTTATTAATAATTAAAATTACTGGAGAAGAAAAAGAATTTCTTTTTTGTGTTAATGCTGTTGATTGCTTAGTTGATAATATTCTTGATGCGATCGAAACAGAAAATATTAACTATCAAAAGATATTATCTGAAACATTAAAAGAGGTTAAAGAAAATCCTAAAATTTCTTATTTAATCAAATCTTTTTAAATATAGGATGCTGTTTAAAATTAATTTCATGTATGATTTTATAGTTATCTTTTTCCAAAAATAAATCATTAGAAATTTTCTTTAATTGTTCTTCTAAATATTGATAAATGATCGGATCAGAATCACTAATAATACTATGCCTTTTTTCTTGAATAGCAACACGACTTGTAATACAACTTCCCGCAAAAAAATCAAGAATAGTTGATCCTTCATAAGATAAAGATTTTACCAATCTTTCAATGATTTGATAAGGTTTTTGCGTTAAATGACCAACTCTTTCTTTAGAATTTCTATTCAGACGATTAATTGGCCAAACATTAGTAGGATTGCGTCCTTTTTCAATAGTTTCTGGTCTTAATCTTGTATCTTTAAAATATACCTGTTTCTTTTTATCTTCATATTCTTCTCTAACAGAATCAAGATCAAAATAATATTGTTTCGTTTTAGAAAACCAAGCAATTTCTTCATGTCTATTCGCAAAAAAACGCTTTGCACTTTTACCGTTAGGATAGTGCCAAATAATTAAATTAATTAATAATAAATTACTATTTTTTCTTAAATAAGAGATGATTTCTAATAGATCACCTGTACCTGCTTGATCTTGATATTGTAAACCGCCAAAAATAACTAAATTACCCGTTTTAGATAAGACTCTTTCTGCTTCTTTTAACCATTGAGAAGCCCAATAAATATAATTATTAAAATTATCCCATTCAGAGATATTAATATTATAAGGGGGATCACAAATGATTAACTGAATTGACTCATCAGGTATTTTTTTTAATGTTTCTAAACAGTCATTAACCATGACACAATGAACGGTAGATTGAGTTGAATTACTATTAATAATTTCTAAAAAAGAATGATTATTATTTTCTTTTTTTAACTCCTTAATTTCGATATTATCTGTATTATTAAGTGAAGAATTTGCTAACTTTTCTTTTAATTGTTGATTTTCTTTTTGCAATTGTTCTACTAATAATAGTAAATCAGTTTCAGGCTTGACTAAAGTTTCTGGATCATCCCATTTCTTCGCAATAGTCAATAAATCTTTTTTAAATTTGGCTGGAATGCGGATCGCTGTTGTATTTCCGCTTTTCCATTGCGGGGGACGACCGGATTTTTCTCTCTTTCCACCTCTTCCTGATTTTTTTGTAGTCATAGTTATTCTATTTTGATTTTGTACTTTTTCATTTAAAGCCCTTAATTTTAATTATATAAGGTTTACAAACTTAATAAGCTTAAAGTTTAAATTGCCTGAAATCCAGATGTAATAAGGCTTTCAGCGAATTGATAAGATTGATTAATGGATTTAAGAGGGCTGAAATCCTGAATTTTCGTCAAAAGTTTAATGACCCCTCTAATAGATCAGGGTTTATTAAGTTTTGTTACAATATTGTAATTTGAAGCCAACTAAAAAAATACCTAACTACTTATATAAATGAGGATACTGAAGATTCTCCTCTAAGAACAAGGAGGTAAAATTCTATCCTAAAAAGAAGATTAGGTAATTTGAAGTCAACTAAAAAAATACCTAACTACTTATATAAATGAATTTATGCAAAATCTAGCTCCTAAAGCATTATGTTTGTAATGTAGTTTTTTATTCTAGCTATAGCAATCCTAAATAGGTCATAACAGATATAATATTAATTATAATCTAAATTCAAGGAAAAAAAAATGAACATTATTTCTGAGTTAAATGATTTTATCAATCAAACAAAAGAGGCTAAAGAAATAAAAAGGGCTTTAGCTGTCAAAATGATTTTAGAAGGAAAATCATACCATGAAGTAAAAGAATTATTACAAGTTTCTCATAGCTTTATTAGTATGTGGAAAAATCAAGCTCTTTTTTGTGGAGTAGAAAGCTTGAAATTACAGTTTAAAGGAACTAAAAGTGAATTAAAACCAGAAGAAAAAGACCAAGTTATTAATTGGTTAAGAGAGCAAGAATATTTAAGATTATCAGATTTAAAAATTTATTTAGAGCGAGAATATAATATTATTTATAAATCCAATCAAAGTTATTATAGTTTGCTCAAAGAAGCGAAAATAAGTTGGAAAAAACTCAAAAAAGAATCCGGCTAAAAATGACGAATTAGTCGAAGCTAAAAAAAAAGAAATCAGTGAAAAATTAGAGATTTGGAAAGAAGAAATAGAGAGTGGAGAGCTTGTAGTGTTTATGATTGATGAATGTCATTTACTTTGGGGAGACATTTTAGGTTATGTTTGGGGAAGAACAGATCAAAGAATAGAAATTCCCATTAAAAATGAAAAAGCCGACAAACTTATTATGGGGCATTAGACTATCAAACTAAAGAATTTATTGTCAAAGAATATGAAAGTGGAAATACAGAAAATACGATCAAATTTATCAAGTATTTACTATCAAAAAGAAAAGGAAAAAGATTAGCAATATTTTGGGATGGAGCAACCTATCATGACTCAAAAGAATTTAGGGAGTATTTAACTATAATAAATCAAGATTTATTGGAAGAAGAATGGTTAATTACTTGTCATAAATTTGCCCCTAATGCTCCAGAACAAAATCCGGTAGAAGATATTTGGCTACAAGTGAAAAATTTTATTAGACAATTCTATCATTTATGTAAATCATTTAAAATAGTAAAGTGGCTATTTAAGTTTTTTGCGCATGGTCAAATATTTGATTTCCCCAAACTTTATCAATATGGAATTTTGCCACAACCTATTTAGGATTGCTATATCACCTAGTTATATAAGTGGGAGGTAAATTTTCTTCCTAATCATAAAGGAGGATTTTTATTCATGCTCTAATTAGTTGGAGCTTAAATTCTATCCTAATTAGTTCTAGGATCATTCAGATGCTAATAGTTCTAGGATCATTCAGGTGCTAATAGTTCTAGGATCATTCAGGTGCTAATAGTTCTAGTCATTCAGGTGCTAATAGTTCTAGTCATTCAGGTGCTAATAGTTCTAGTCATTCAGGTGCTAATAAAAACTAATTTTGTTCAGATTATTATTTAAAAGTAATTGGCTCTAATCTCATAATATCAATATTTCTGAACTTATTATTGTATAATTAAGCGTGTAGACCTACTAATGCCTTGCTCACAAAATAAACAAAAAAATATTTGGATTTTGCTTGATATTTTTTGATATTTATGTTATGTTATATTTAACATGGATTATAGCAACAATCTATGTTTAAAAGATGACTTTAATTTATCTATTAAACATAGACAAATTTTAAGCTTTATCTAGTTAGTTTTTGTTTATTTTTTATTACATAACAATTAAATCATGATGAGAGAGAAAACGATTTTAACCTCTAAGGTTAAAAAGGTCTTGATTTCCCAAGGATTGAAACCTGTTAAAGGAAAAAGTGGCGGACATGACATCTGGGCTGATCTTAAAGGTCGCACTTGTCGCCCTGTATTAAGGAAGAAAGAAATTTCACTAGGAATTTTATATAGCTTAGGTTATGAGCTAGAGAATAAGGGAATTATGCCTCGTAAAGCCTTTCTCTCAGCACTGAAACAAGCCTAAAAAATAAAAACAGGGTAGGCTATTTGCTCCGCCGTACCCATTAGTTTTGTTTATTTTTTATTACTGCATTTAATACTATCATCTTTATCCTACAAAGACAAGGATAGTATTGTTTGGCAGTCAAAATTGTCATGACCATTTTATAAAATATAAGGAGACAATAATGACTAATTTTCATCCCCAAAATCAACTTTTAATTAAGGCCAAAATCGAGTTAGATTGTGCTAAATATTTCTTATCTCAAGATAATGTTCCTAACCTTTTAAAGAGAAAGGGTAATCTCTATGCTAATTCTTTAGAAACTGAAATTAATTATCTTTCAGTTGTTGATCATCCTATTGTTTTTATTGGTGACATTGGTGTTGGTAAAACTAGCGGAATTTCTCAACTTTTTAATCTGATTATTGAGCAACAAAAGTCATTGCAACAACGAGTTATTTTGACTACCGGAGGCGGTGGTACAACTATTTGCGAAGTTAGTATTAATTCCGGTTCAAACTATAGTATTAAACTTGAGCCTTTAGTAGAAGATCAAGTTCAATTATTAGTTAATGACTGGGTTACTAAATTCTTTTCAAAAGATAATAATGTCGGGGTTTCCAAAGAGGTTGACCGTGCGATCCGCAATATGGCTAATTTAGTATTACCTAAAGCGATCAAGATTGATGGTAAATTAGTTAAAGCCGAAGATCCCGCCGTTATTTTAGCTCAAGAATGCAACGATCCTGAGCTAATGATTAAAGAAGTTTGGCAACGGATTGATTATTTAGCGCGATCGCAGACTGAGATTGCTTACTCAGATCATCAGCAAACTGGCGAGGAGTGGCTTAAATCAAACTTTAAAGACATTAATAATGGTGCTAAAGCTCATTTTCCTTTACCTCAACGGATTAATATTACTATTCCTCAATCTCTTTTACCCTCATCTCCGTATGATATTGAAATTATAGATACTAAAGGAATTGATAAAACTGCTATTCGGGAAGATTTAACGGAATGGGTTAAAAATCCTTATAGTGTGATTGTACTTTGTACCCGTTTTAACTCTGCACCTGATATTTCTATCCAACAATTCCTTGAATATTTAAACGAAATTGGCTTACAAAAAGCCATTAAAGAGCGAGTCCGTTTATTAGTCTTACCTCGTGCTGATGAGGCTTTAGCCGGAGATGCAGGTGAAATGGTAGAATCCGTTGAGGAAGGCTATTTATTGAAAGAAACTCAAATCCGAGATCGTTTACAGGAATTTGGAGCAATTAACTTTTTTAATGCTGAAAGTGACGATTCTCAAGCAATTTTATTAGATTTTGCTCATCATATTGACAACTTGCGTAATACCCACGTTAAACGCCTTAATAGCCAAATTTCAGCCATGAATGAGTTAATGGAAAATACCGACACTCAACTGGCTTTAGCTTCCCAAGATTTTGTTAATCAACGCTTACAAAGTTCCGTTAAACATTATCATCGCCTACCTTTTGCTCAAAACACTATTCCATCTTATCTTACAAAAGAACTTGAAAAGACGCATCAGCGAAAAGTTTGGGCAATGGTTAAACGGAATGGAGATTGGGATCCTAGTATAAATTTCTTGATTGGTTATGCTTCAAGAGCGATCGCTCAACAACAAAGCGAGAAAGCTGTAGGTGGTTTCAAAGAATTACTGACAATTTTACTTGATGACTGTGAATTTGCAACTACCCATACCTTTATGAATCAGTTGTTACAAAATATTGATCAATGGCATAATACTTTTTTGAATGACATTGAGGAATTTGGTAAAGCTCTTTTTTACCATATTTCTAACGCTGACTTTTGGGAAGAATGTCTTGAAATTTATGGTAGTGGACAACCTTTCCGTAAAAACGTAATTGAATCAATTGAAGCATGGTTTGAAGAAGAAACTCAAGCGAAATATCAAGATGCTTTTCTTCAAATGGTACAAACTTTGTGGGAACAAAAGGTATTAGTACCCATCAAGGAATTATGCCAAGATGAGGAAATTGAAGAATATCAAGAGGCGGCTTAAGTAATAACTTAAATTATCTTGAATCATTTAATAATTAATAAGGGTAAAGCTTTTTTACCCTTATTAATTTAAGACAAAAATGTTGATTATAGTTCCTTGGTACTTAATTTTTATTAAGAACAATACTGTTTATTTCTTTAAACCTTTAATTTTTCTTGTAATTGTTGATAAATCTCATCTAACCATAAAGGAATAACCGCTTTACCCTTCTCTAAAAAAGAGATCGCCCTTTCCTTACTAAAAGTTTCTAACTCAAACCTTTCACCATTCCAACATAACATTAGGCGTTGAGGCTCTTGATCCTCCGCTAAATTAAGTTTTGGACTTTGGACAAAAAGAAATTGGTAGAGGTTAAAATAGAAGATAAAAAAATAGACAAAGTAAAACTAACCTAAAATAATTTTAGGGGAAAAAAGATTAATTAACAGTCGTTTCTAACAGCAATTTAGCTATTTTGTTGACATTTTTGATTCTTTTTTATAACCTGATAACGTGGTCTTTTCACTTGTATTTCACCTTTTTTCCGTCCAGAAGAATAACCACGGGGTTTGGGAAAATTAGAATTGATCTCAATGGTGCTAATAATTCTATAAAAGTCTCTCTGAACAGCACTGGGGTAATCTTACTCTCACGAAAATTAGGCAAATATTTCTCCCAAGGGCGGGGTAAGCAAACAGCTAAATTCCTTGCATTCCACAATTGAATATAAGCAATTAAAATTAGGTTCATCCAGTTTTCTTCATAACTTGTATGAGAGGTTAAATAGTCGTTCATTAATAATCTTTGTTTGCCAAATCGAAAAAAGTGTTCCAAGTCAAAACGTTGACGATAAGATTGATAAATTTCAAGCAAAGTTAATTCGTTACGGCGTTTACCAATGGCAATTAACCACATTGGTTTCCAAATAGAATTACCTTCTTGATCAGTAACAGTAATTTCCAATAATGTAAAGGGATAATCATGCAATTTATGTTCCTTTGTTCCCTTCATTAACATATTATTCCAACCCTTAATTTTGACATTTAATAATTTACCACGTTTCGTAGTAAAATTAGTTTGAATTAAATCATCAGGGGGATGCCAAGAAGTTGAATCTTTTAAATCAAATTTATCACCATACCAACGTGGATGTCCACTTTTTAACTCAGAAGAATCTTTGACAAAAGGACGAAAAAAAACACGATTACTTTTAACTCTGGTGACAACAAGTCGATCTTGATTAAGAACTTGTTTGCCAATAAAATCTTTTTGACTATAAAGACAATCTACGACAATAACTGATAGAATTATCTTAAATAATAATGAATCTGTCAAAACTTTATTAATCTGTTTATGAGCAACAGAAACATCTTTTTCATCGCTTTTTACTCGTTGAACTGATAAAGGAATTGTCCAAGAAGCATCACAATTAGATATTTTTTCAGGTAAGTAAAAAAGCCAAGAATAAGCATGACCAATATTGATGGGTTTATTGCCTTTAATACTGTTAGGTTGATGAATAAACGTTTTATCAGATACAGTAGGAGAAAACTGGCGTGAATTAGGGGTTACATCAATGCCAAATAGATGAAACTTTCGCTGATTATTTTGAGGAATACTCTCTAAAATAATCTTAGATATTTCGGCTTTATTTGTGATTTGTGATTTCTTTTTTCCCGCTTTATTAAAATCAGCAATTGCTCGATAAATACTTTGGTATTTATGTTTAAATAGAGGATTTAAACTTAATTCCACGACTGTTTTAGCATCTTGATTACTACTAAGAGCATCGAGTAAATTCATCAAGGCATCTTTTCTTAAACCAAGACTTTGATATAATCGTTGACGACCTTGAATAAATTGTTCAACTTCTTGGTAATTTTTATTTTTGATTTTCATATTATTTTGAATAATAAACTATCTATTTATTCTAATCTATAGAACAAACTTGTTGAGAAAGAAAGTTTATTATTTGACATTATGCTATTAGACAATATTCAATTTCTCTTAATATAAATATCTTATTTTAATTTTTTCGGTCTGATGTGAGCTTCATTAAATCTAATTTTTTGTCCAAAGTCCAATAAGTTGATGAGAACGTAAATCAATTAAAATATCCATCCCCATTTGAAAAGTTAAACCCAAAGATAAAAGATACAGCATCACGGCAATTTCTGACAACTGCTCCTGAGCATAATAAATACTTCTGCCCGTACCAGTCGCATTAACCATAGGCACAATAACCTCTCTTTCTCGCCAATATTGCAATTGGCGAAGACTACAGCCCGTAATTTTTGCTACCTCTTTTGTCGTAAAAAATTTTTCTGTCATAGTGACAATTCTAGCAAAAATACCTATAATACATTCATGTTAGTATTAAAACAACAATGTATATAAAATGAGCATAATTTGTCAAGACGACATTAATTTGACAAAAATAAAAACGAACACGGAGGGATTTGAACCCCCGACCCTCAGAACCGGAATCTGATGCTCTATCCACTGAGCTACGTGTCCTCGTTCTCCCTTATTATACCATAGAGGGAGAAAATATCTCGAACAATTTAGATCTTATTCTTCAGGTTCTTTGGGAACAGATGGAGAAGAATTATAAATTTGATCTAACTTTTGACGGGCTTCTTCTACACTAACAGAACGCATTACTAATAATGGTTCATTGACTGGTCTTCCCAGATCATCTAATAATTCAGGATGGGGAACTGATTTACCATTACGCCCAGTTGTGCCATGATTGCTAAAGCGTCCATCTTGATATGATAAACGTCTAGCATCACTATTGACAGCAATTAAATTACGAATTAAATTACTAATTGCGAAAAATGCAATAATGGTAAAAGCTAAAACATATATGATATGAATCATTAAAAAATTCTCCTAAAGATTTTTCATAATTGTTTAAATTGCGATTTTAAAGACTGATGACTGATGACTGATTATGATTGACTGTTTTTGAGAGATCGCCATTGAAAGGAGATTTTCCAACATTCGGCCACAAGTTGATGCCAAGGAAAGACAGTGGATAGATTAACTCCCACTTGTCCTTCTGTGGCTTGAAACATCATTTTAGTAGTATTTACTTCTTGTTGTGCTTGTTTGACTCGTTCTAATAGTTCCCCCTGTTCTTCTGGAGTTAAAAATGAGATCATCTCATTTTCTAATAATTGACGAGTACGGGCAAACCAATATTGGAAATCTTCCAATAATGGCTCTAGCACTTTTGACAAGAGTTCTTTGTCATTTTGTTCAAAAGATGGCATTCTTTCTTTTCTAGTTTACTATTTTAATTAATATCTTAGCGTTATTTACAAATCTTTAGATTTTTCCCTCAACTAATTTGATTTGTTCGACTTTTGTTTATAATAGTGAAAATTTAGAATATTTGTCGGTACTTATGAAAATATTGGTACTCGCTTGGGAGTTTCCACCTCGCATTGTTGGCGGGATCGCCCGTCATGTAGCAGAACTATATCCAGAAATAGTCAAGATGGGTCATGAAGTTCATTTAATGACAATGGAGTTTGGTCATGCTCCTGCTTTTGAAAAAGTTAATGGGATCTATGTGCATCGAGTGCCTGTACAACATAATGAGCATTTTTTTACATGGATCGGCAATATGAATCATAGTATGGGGAGCTATGGTGGTCAATTAATAAAAGAATCTGGTAATTTTGATCTAATTCATGCCCATGACTGGCTGGTGGCTGATGCGGCCATCGCCTTGAAACATCATTTTAAATTGCCTTTGGTAGCTACTGTCCATGCAACGGAGTACGGCCGGCATAATGGCATTCATAATGACATTCATCGTTATATTGCGGATAAGGAAAGATATTTAACGGGGGAGGCGTGGCGTGTGATTATTTGTAGTAATTATATGCGTCATGAACTACAACGGGCTTTAGGGACACCTTGGGATAAATTAGATGTGATTTATAATGGTATTTGTCCTGAAAAAAAACAGCCTGATCCTAATTTTGATGCTGTTAGTTTTCGTAATCGTTTTGCGAAAGATGACCAAAAAATTATTTATTATGTGGGGCGCATGACTTATGAAAAGGGTGTTTCAGTTTTATTAAATGCTTCTCCTAAAGTTTTATGGGAAATGGGAGGCAAGGTTAAAGTTGTCATTATTGGCGGTGGGAATACTCATCATTTACAAAATCAGGCTTGGCATTTGGGGATTGGTCATCAATGTAATTTTACCGGATTTATGAGTGATGATGACCTTGATAAGTTTCAAACCATCGCCGATTGTGCTGTGTTTCCGAGTTTATATGAGCCGTTTGGGATTGTGGCCTTAGAAAGTTTTGCGGCGCGTGTTCCCGTTGTCGTGTCTAGTACAGGAGGCTTGCCTGAAGTGGTGCAACATGGTAAAACGGGCATTGTGACCCATGTGAATAACCCTGATTCTTTGGCATGGGGGATTTTGGAAGTTTTAAAAAATCCTGATTATGGTAAATTTTTAACGGAAAATGCTTATCGAGATTTAAAAGAGCGTTTTGATTGGGCTAAGTTGGCTCAACAAACCACTGATGTGTATGAGTTAATATTAGATCAACGGTCTAAAATTATCTGGTAATTTAACAGTGAACAGTGACCAATGACTAATGACCAGTGACCAATAACGAATAACAAATAACCAATGAAAACGATTAGAAATCGCCCTCGTAATGATTGGAAAGCAAATCTTTTAAGACTGGTCAACTTAAGGCCAGAAGAAGGGGAACGCACTTTTTTAATGTTCATTTTTTATACCATGACCTCCATCGGCATGGTCTGGTTTGAACAGTCTGTGGTTTCACTATTTTTAGAAAAATGTGGTGCTGAAAATTTACCCTTTATTTATATTGCTAGTGCTTTAATGGGATCGGGGTTGGGTTTTCTCTATTCATGGTTACAAAAAAATCTACCTTTAAGACAGGTTTTTATAATTATTGTCCTTTTAATGTCTTTACCTTTGGTTATTTTTAGAATTACCATTGATTTAACTTATTTTGGTGAATTTATTGCGATCGCAACGATTTTTATTTTGCGTTTATGGTTAGATGCACAGGATACCCTCAATGATCTTAATACTCAAGTGGCCGCCAATCAAATTTTTAATATTCGGGAAATAAAACGCACCTATCCTATTATTTCTAGTGGTTTATTAGTGGGAGATGTAATCGCAGGATTTTCTTTATCTCTAATTTTACTGCCTTTATTAAAGAATGTAGAAAATATCTTATGGGTATCAGCCTTTATGATCCTTGTTGGTGGGGGGATTTTGTTCTATTTAACTAAGAAATATAAACAGGCATTTCCTGATAGTCCAGTCAAAGAATTAGAAGAATTAAAAGGTGGTTTTGCCTCGAAAAAAACTTCATCTTCTCTGCAAAAGTATATTATACCTTTATTCGCTTTTTTTGTGATGGGAGAAGTTTTATATTTATTAGTTGAATTTCAATATTTAGGAGAATTAGAAGCTAATATTAAAGCCGATGATATAGCCAAATTTTTAGGGATTTATTCGGGGGTTTTAGGCCTAGTTGAATTAATGACCCAGTGGTTTGTTTCTAGTAGGGCAGTTGAGCGTTTAGGGGTATTTGTAGCGGCCATGTTTTTGCCGATTTCCCTATCGGTTTTAGGTTTTACCACCTTAATTTTAAATCAATTTTTAGGGTTTAATGCTGTGATTACGGCCGCCCAAATTATCTTTTTTGGTTCAATTATTCTGCGCTTTTTTGATGAATTATTACGTTATACTTTAATTGCCGGAATTGAACCATTTTTATTTCAACCTTTACCTAGTGAAATTCGCAGTTCTATTCAAACTTTTGTGCAAGGGGTGGCGCAACCCATCGCCACAGGTTTAACAGGGTTAAGTATTTTTGCGGGAATTAACCTTTTAAAATGGTATTTTCCCGAAAAAAGTGAAAGTTCTTTTCGAGAGTTACAAGGGGGTATTTTTATCGCTGCGATCGTGGTTTTTGCTTCCGTCTGGGCGTTAAGTGCATGGTTATTAAGATCAAATTATGTCAGTTTATTGATCCAAGATGCGGAAAAAGGACGTTTAGGTTTTGGCGATGTGGACTTAAAAGCCTTTAAACGGGCGATTTTAGAGTCTTTAGCACAGAAAACCACCGAGGCTGATCAAAGATCCTGTATTCAATTATTAGAAAGAATTGATCCCATGAATGCGGGGGAAGTGTTATCACCGTTATTAACTACCTTATCTGCGGCCTTACAGAAACAAAGTTTAGAGGCGATGTTAAAAAATCCTACTGCTAACTATCGTTTAGAAGTTCAGCGTTTAGTGGAGAAAAAACCGCCGATCGAGGTTTTAGGCTTGGCTTTGCGTTATTTATGGTTATCCCAAACGGATCTAGATCCGCAAATTTTAAAACCTTATTTAAACGATCGAGTTGATGTGGTAGTCAGAGCTACGGCGGCCAGTTTATTATTCCGTCAAGGTAATTCTAATGAAACGGAAATAGCCCAAACTACCCTTGAAAAAATGTTAACTTCTAAACGTGAAAGGGAAAGGATGGTTGGAACTCAATCTTTACAAGATATTACGGATTTAGATTTTATTATTAAATATATTCCCCAATTATTACAGGATGAATCACCTAAAGTTAGGGCGGCTTTATTAGAAGTAATCGGCATAAAACGGATTAATAGTTATTATCCCTCTTTATTAAAGGGTTTAAGTTATAAATCTACAAGGGAAATAGCCAGACATACTTTAATAAAAATGGGCAATGATGCCTTACCTTTATTAATTGAATTATCGGTTGATCTTCGTCAACCGGATTTTCTTCGCTCTCAAATGTGGGGCATTATGGCCGAAATTGCTTCACCTGAAGCTTTAAGCGAGTTAGTACAACAGTTAATTAGTAGTTGGGGTATTTCTCGCCGTAATATTTTACGCATTCTCCTCAAAACAGGGGGAGAAGTAGGCATTGAAACGGTTTTAGATCAGGTGGGACGCAGTGGCATTGAAACCTTAATTGATCAAGAATTGTTATTATTAGGACAGATCTACAGTGCGAGATTAGACTTAAATCGAGATCGGGTACAGGGTGAAGAAGTTGATCTGCTTGACTCGGCCTTGATGGGTATGCAAAAAGATATTTTAGAGCGTTGTTTCCTGTTGATGCAGTTTTTATACCCTTTATCCTCTATTCAAGCGGCCTTGTTAAATTTAGATTCTGATCATCAAAATAGTATCGCTTTAGGTTTAGAACTGTTAGATAATACCTTAGATCTACCCCAAAAAGCTTTAATTTTAGAATTATTAGAGGGTGGTATAACTTTAAGTTTAAGTAAAATGGCGATTATTGATACAATTGTACCCTATAAACCCATGAAACCGAGCGATCGCCTCCGTCATTTAATCACTTTTCGTCATTTTCTGTCAGACTGGACATTAGCCTGTTGTTTTCATTTGGGGCGATCGCAACGGTGGACGATCACCAAAGAAGCTACTTTAGTTTGTTTAAGACATCCCAGTAATATAGTCAGAGAGGCGGTTTTATGGTATTTGAAAGAAGCTAGTCCGCGCATTTGTTTAGAATTATTGCCCGTCTTAAAATATGATCCTAACCCCATTGTTTGCGCTCAAGTTTCAAAATTTCAACAAGAGTTAGAACAAATGACCAGTTAACAAAAGAGATAATTTTTTGATCGGCCTTTACCCTCATATCATAAGAGTTTTCAGTTATTTTCTTTGACTTTATTCCCGTTTTGATGGTATGATTTTGCTGTCCTGATGGCATTTTTAACTTTAACTAAATCTGTTTTTAGGGAATAACTCAAAAACTCTCTTTTATAACTTTTTATCATTATATTATTATCTCAATCGGAGCAAAAAAATAATGGCTGACAGAGATCCATATGTCTATAAAATAAAATCCGTTCAGAAAGTAGTAGATGGTGATACTATTGATGCGGAAATTGATCTTGGTTTTGATATAAGCCTTACTAAGCGAATCCGTCTTTCTGGTATAGATACCCCAGAAAGCAGAACGACTGATGCTTATGAAAAGAAACTTGGGCTTGAAGTGAAAGAGTGGCTTAAAAAGAAAGTAGAAGGAGAACACGAAATTCTTATTAGGACACAGCTTCCCGATTCCACTGAAAAGTATGGCCGAATACTTGGTAGGTTATATGTTGATGGTGTATGCCTTAACGACTCTATGGTTGCTGAGGGTTACGCATGGGAATATGATGGTGGAACGAAGAAAAAAGATTTTGCTTTACTAGAATCCAGAAGAAAGAAATGATATATTTTCACTTTTACCTCTCCCTTTAAGGGAGAGGTTTTAATAAAAATAGTTCAATTTTAGGATAAAATGAGCTAATTTTTTGTTTGTGTTTAATTATTTTACGGGAACATACTATAAAACTTTAGCTAATTTAGGACGAGTTCCTCTTAAACCTGTCATTAGTTTTAAGGCAAATAGTCTCAACATGGGTAATTTACTCATTAACCATAAGCCGAAACGCCGTACTAAAACAATGGGGAAAAATCCTGTGGAAAAAAGACGATCTAAAAAGTCTGTAAAGCCTAAAATTACCCAGTTTTCCTTTTTGCGCCAATTTTGATAGCGTTTTAATACGGAGATTGAGCCAATATCTTCTGCTTTTAATGCGGCCTCCTCTAAAATTTGAGCGAGGGCGGCAATATCTCTAATCCCTAAGTTTAAGCCTTGCCCTCCTACGGGGTGACAACAATGGGCGGCATCTCCCACCAGTGCCAAACGGTTTTGGACATAACGATCGCTCTGCATTAATTGTACGGGAAATAAAGCCCTTTGACTCACTAAAGTTAGATCACCAAAATAATCACCCGTGCGCAATTTTAAACGCTCTAAAAACTCAGTTTCTGACATTTCCACTAAGGCTTTGGCTTCATCATGGGGATTCGTCCAAACAATTTGACAACGATGATCAGGTAGGGGTAAAATGCCCATTGGCCCGTTATACCAGAATTTTTCAAAAGCAATATTATTGACTGGTGCGGTGTGTTTAATGGTAAAGGCGACACAAGACTGCCAATATTTCCAGCCTTTTGTGGGAATGTTCGCCCATTGACGCACCTGAGATTTTGCCCCATCTGCTCCAACTATTAATTTGGCGCTTAATTTTTGTTGTTGATTTTCTCTCTCAATTGTTACAGTAATATAATCTTTTTCTTCAGAAATATTGATTAATTTACTGTTTTCAAACCAAGTAATATTAGGATTATTTTGAGATAATTTTTGGAGTGGTTTTAAAATAGATTGATGTTCGCCTACATAGCCTAAAAATGGACTATTTAAGTCTTGTTTTTCAAAATGAATAATATTGGCATGATCCGCATCAGAAAGCCTAATTTTCTCAAATTTGCCGATTTGGGGAAAGATTTGATCCCAGACTCCAATTCCTTTCAAAATTGCACTAGACATTAAAGATAAGGCGTATGCAAATTTTTTATTAACGACATTTCCTAAAGATTGGGCTTCAATAATGACGATTTTTAAATGAGTATTTTTTAAAGCACAAGCTAAGGCAGTTCCGGCAATACCGCCTCCCACAATGATTACATCAGCATCTAATTTGAGATTATTAGTCATATTTAAAATTTATTATTTATTATTTTATTTATTACTTATTGCTTATTACTTATTGCTTATTAATTGCTTATTACTTATTACTTATTATTTATTCTTCTTCATCTTGAACGGCGGAGCTTATCGGATTAACACATTGAGGATTATTTGCAAAAGTTTCTCTGACTTTTACCTCTATTTCTTCGGCAATTTTGGGATTTTCTTCTAAATAAATTACCGCATTATCGCGCCCTTGAGCAATATTTTCCCCGTTATAACTATACCATGCACCTTTACGCACGATAATATCGTTAGCTTCGGCAATATCTAACATACAACCTAAACCGGAAATTCCTTTGCCAAAAATAATGTCAAATTCGGCAATACGGAAGGGGGGAGCGACTTTGTTTTTGGCCACTTTAACTTTCGCACGAATCCCATATTCCCCTTCACTCCCTTTTTTGAGGGTTTGAATCCTCCGAATATCTAAGCGCACAGAGGCATAAAATTTAAGAGCATTTCCCCCTGTGGTTACTTCGGGATTGCCGTAGGTAACGCCAATTTTTTGACGTAATTGGTTTAAAAAGATGACTGTTGCGGCTGATTTGCCGATATTTCCGGCAATTTTGCGCAAAGCTTTACTCATTAAACGAGCTTGTAAACCTACTTGCACATCCCCCATTTCACCCTCGATCTCCGCTCTTGGCACAAGGGCGGCCACTGAGTCAACTACCACAATATCAACGGCGGCCGATCGCACCAATTGATCCACAATTTCTAAAGCAGATTCACCCGTATCAGGTTGAGCCACTAAAAGATTATCAATATCAACCCCTAAAATCTTAGAGTAGGTGGGATCTAAAGCGTGTTCCGCATCAACAAAGGCCGCTACTCCTCCTCTTTTTTGGATCTCGGCGATGGCATGGAGAGCTAAAGTTGTTTTCCCTGAACTTTCTGGCCCGTAAATTTCAATAATACGCCCCTTGGGAAGCCCACCGCCAAGGGCAAGATCCAGAGTTAAAGCACCACTGGGGATGGTTTCCACCTTCATCTGAGCCGCATCCCCTAAACGCATGATCGAACCTTTCCCGAAACTTCTTTCAATCTGTTTTAAGACTAAACCGAGAGCTTTTTCTTTATCTGGATTATTACTAAGTGTACTGGTACTAGCCGCCATAAATGGTTCTCTTCTTTAAAATACAAATAAAATTAATTAAGATTAACTGATTACCGATTCCTGTTGTTTCCTATGCTAACCAATGTTGACGAAAAAATCAAGTTTTTTTCAAAAAAACCTCAAAATAGCTAAGATTAAGGCTTTTTGAGTAATACACCAAGGGGATCACCAATCATATTTTTTGCCGTGATGTGGTATTTCAACAATTGTTAATTGTGATTTTAAGGGGATGTTATGGTCAAGTCTCCAGTGTCAATTGTCAATTGTTGAGGGATATTTTCTGTTATTATTTAACAGGTAACTTTTGAGATCAAAACAGCTATGAAAATTTCTTTAAATTGGTTAAAAGAATTAGTTGAAATTAATTTAACAGCAGAAGAATTAGCCAAAACCTTAACTATTGCAGGTTTTGAGGTGGAAGATATTGAAGATCGCCGGACTTGGGCTGATGGGGTGGTGATCGGAAAAGTGATCGAGCGTCAACCTCACCCTAATGCGGATAAACTGAGTGTTTGTCAGGTGGATATTGGTGAGGATACTCCCTCTCAAATTGTCTGTGGTGCATCCAATGTGAGAGCGGGTATCTATGTTCCCGTAGCCACTTTAAACACCTATTTACCTAATATTGATTTAAAAATTAAAAAAGCTAAATTAAGGGGAATAGAATCATCTGGAATGATTTGTTCTTTAAAAGAATTAGGCTTAGAAAAAGAGTCAGATGGTATTTATATTTTCCCTGATACTGAGTTAAAAACTGGTTGTGATGTGCGCCCTTTATTGGGTTTAGATGATGTAATTTTAGATTTAACTGCTACTGCTAACCGTGCCGATGCTTTAAGTATGGTGGGAGTAGCCCGTGAAGTAGTTGCTTTAACCGGAGCAACTTTAAGAATGCCCCAAGCTCCTAATCCTCAAATTCCTCACAATCAAGCTAATTTAACAATTAATCTCCCTGATACTAAAGCCTGTATCGCTTATATTGGCACGGCGATGGAGAATTTAAAAATTGCCGATTCTCCCGATTGGCTCAAATGGCGCTTACAAGGGGCGGGGATCCGGCCGATTAATAATGTGGTTGATGTGACTAATTATATTTTATTGGAATGGGGGCAACCTTTACACGCCTTTGATCGAGACCGTTTACAGGCTTTAACTAATTCTAATGATCTAACTATTTCTGTCCGTTTTGCGAAAGAAAAAGAAATTTTAACCACTCTTGACGGACAAAAAAGAGAGTTAAATCCTCAAAATTTAGTCATTACGGCCAATGATCTCCCCATAGCTTTAGCCGGAGTGATGGGAGGAGAGCAAAGCGAGGTTTATGAGGAAACTAAAAATATTATTTTAGAGGCCGCTTTATTTGAATCCGTTACCATTCGGCGATCGGCGCGTAGTCAAAGTTTAAGAACTGAGGCTTCTACCCGTTATGAGAGGGGAGTTAATCAGGCTGAATTTCCCCTTGCCTTAAACCGAGCGATCGCACTGTTAGAGCAGTTAGCACAAGGTCAAAGCACCAATCAAGCCAAAGCCGATCACCGTCCCGATCTGAGTAAAAAAGAGCAAATTAAGTTACGTTTAAGCCGAATTCATCAAATTTTAGGACAGGTGAAAGTAGATGATCAGATTACCGATATTGCCGCCGCCGATGTGGAAAGAATTTTAACCGTTTTAGGTTGTGAGTTAAAGCCCCTTGATCTTGATATATGGAGCGTTAAAGTGCCTCCCTACCGTTACCGTGACTTAGAAAGGGAAATTGACTTAATAGAAGAAGTGGCAAGGCTTTACGGCTATGACCATTTTTGTGATACCTTACCCCGTAAAACAGAGGCCGGATATTTGTCTGAGCCGGAAAAAGTTCGCCGTCAAATCCGAGAAGCCTTGCGTGGCGTGGGTTTGACCGAATTAATGCAATATTCCCTTGTTAAGCCCGAAGGTAAGGAAATTACCATTGCAAACCCTCTATTTAGCGAGTATTCAGCCCTGCGCACCGATTTAATCTCGGGTTTAATCTCGGCTTTCCGCTATAATTTAGCCCAAGGTAACGGCGGTTTAAACGGTTTTGAGATCGGGCGTATTTTCTGGAATAGTGACACAGGTTTTCAAGAGGGGGATGCGATCGCAGGTATTATGGGGGGTGATATTAGCCCCCAAGGCCGTTGGACAAGAAGCGGAAAACCTGATTTAATGACATGGTATCAGGCTAAAGGTCTCTTAGAGACGGTATTTCAACGATTAGGTTTAAAGATTGAATATCAGGCGGATCAAAGTGATCAAAGATTACATCCTGGCCGCACTGCTTCCCTCTGGTTAAATGGTGAAAAACTCGGTATTTTTGGACAAATTCATCCCCAACTACGTCAAGAAAAAGATTTAATTGATGAGGTTTATGTATTTGAAGTGAGTTTTGATATTTTATTTAAAGCTTTAACCTCAGAAAATTTAATGATTTCTCGTTTTAAAGCTTATTCTACTTATCCCGCTTCTGAGCGTGATTTAGCCTTTTTTGCTGATAAAAATATTACGGTTGCTGAGTTAGCTCAAACCATGACGAAAGTGGGAGGAGAATTATTAAATCAAGTGGAATTATTTGATCAATATCAGGGTGAAAATGTGCCAGAAGGTAAGCGCAGTTTGGCTTTCAATCTGGTTTATCGTTCAGGCGATCGCACCTTAACCGATGAAGATATAGAGCCGATCCATCAAAAAGTAAGGGAAACTTTAACGGAAAAATTTAAAGTTAATTTGAGAAGTTAAGGCAATTCAAGTAATAAGTAATAAGTCTAAAAAAAGTCTTAAATGATCAATTTTGATGTTCAATTTTAACAAATTCTGGGCAATTGTTCCCCACTTAACATATCAACAATTCTATTACTTCCTATGGTATTTTTAAGAGTAACTAAAGCCATAGTTCCCGATTCAATTTTATCAGTAACTTGACCAATAATTGAAGCATTTTGATTATATTTTTGTAATAAAATTAGAGCTTTATTAATATCTTTTTCAGGAATAAAAGCAATAAATCTTCCTTCATTAGCCACATATAAAGGATCAAATCCTAATAATTCACAAGCCATCATTACATTAGTTTGAATTGCTATCTTTTTTTCTTCAATTGTTATTTTTAAATTCGCACTTTGAGCAATTTCATTTAAGGCACTAGCTAAACCTCCCCTTGTTAAATCTCTTAAACAATGTATTTCAATTTGATGATTTAATAAATCTAAGATTTCTTGATGAAGGGGCGCACAATCACTCATAATTTCACTTTCAAATTCTAGGCCTTCTCTTGTGGCCATGATGGCAATTCCATGACGACCTAAATCCCCATTTAATAAGATAAAATCTCCCTTTTCAATGGAAATTGGGGCGATAATTTGCTCATGTTCAACTAGGCCTATACCTGAAGTATTGATAAAAATTTGATCTCCTTTTCCTTTATCTACAACTTTAGTATCTCCGGTTACAATTTGCACATTAGTATTAAGAGAAGCTTGTTTTATTGATTGGATTATTTGCCATAAAATTGCCATGTCTAAACCTTCTTCTAAAATTAAGCCAAGGCTTATATATAAAGGTTTTGCCCCACTCATTGCTAAATCATTAATTGTGCCATAAATAGCTAATTCTCCGATATTTCCACCCGGAAAAAATAGGGGATTAATCACATAGGAATCCGTAGTAAATGCTATTTTATTGGTAGGTAGATTTAATAATACTGAATCATGTTGAATTATGTGATCTGGTGTTAAATTTGGGGTGAACATTTGGGAAATTAATTGATTCATTAATTTACCCCCCCCACCATGAGCTAATAATACTTGGGGATAATTTTGAATTGGTAAAGGACAATTTAAGTTAAAATCAGTCATCTATAATATTATCCTCTTGATTTTCCATTGGATTTTCCGTTAAGAAATGTAACAATAACAGAATGATATTCATTACCTATATTCCATTCCCAAGTATAAACGGTGGAAACATAACCACTAGATTCTCCTTCACTAATAAGTTTCCCTTTTCCTAAAATTTGTTCAACTTCTAATAAAGTCATATTATCTTTTACTTTACTATAAGCTTCATCAGAAATAGGGATACCAGATGAGGGTTGAATGTAGGTTGTTTGGGTAACTACGGGCGGAATATAAATATTATTTCTTTGTTTGTATCCCCACCATTGATAACCTGCAAAAGAAAGTATACTAAGTAAAAATATTAATCCTGAATAATTTGAGTTTTCCATAATAAAAAAATTAGAATTCTTACATTGTAAAACTTGGATTAGCACTATTTTTAAATAGTTGCTAATAATTGACAAAGGACAATAATTTTTAGTTGTTAATTGTTAATTTTTAATTGTCCATTGTCAATTGTTAATTGATATTTAGTTTGCTTTAGAAAAACCTAAATCATTTTGCTGTGCATAACGCTCCATAAAGCGCATAAAACGCTCCCATTCTTCAGGAGAAGACATAATATATTTAGCCTCGATCGCGCGGGCTTTACCATTAATAAATTTACCTTTAACATCTCTTGTAATGATTTCACCTTCTTCATCAATCATATACATTCCGGTAATTTCATTGGTGTTATCTCCATCTAAAATCTTAGGAGAATTAAAATAAAAAGTAGCTGTGCCAGTATCACCTCTTTTGGAGCGAGTTAGTCTCACCTCGGGGATGACAGTCTCATCTAAGCCTCTGGAAAATTGAATTTGAGCCATATTTTTAATAAAATTTAATCATTACAATTTGTGTTTAATTTGATTATCTCATAAAAGGGGAAAAATTAATCTTTTAATCTTAACCATTCTAAAAAAATTACTCGACATTGCCCACAGGTTAACTGTTTTAATAATTTCTTTAATTTCTTCTTTTTTATTAGGATAAGTTACTCCAATAAAATTATGATTTAATTGAATATTATGATCAATTTCTGCACAAAGTCCATCTAATTTTTAATGATAAAATTAACTATTAATTGCCCAAGAATTTCGATTAATTTTTTTTTATTTTTGAGGTTTTATTTTTACAAATTTATTGATTTTTGCCATTGGTTCATTTAATTAAATTGATAATTAAATAGTTAGTTTAAAAGTGAACAGTTGACAATAACTTTATTAATTAATTGTCAACCGTTCATTTAATTTTTAATTAATTGTTATTACCATTTACCATCGGTGGCCGGATTATCAATTTTAGGTAAACCCATACTGTAATTTAAAACCCTTGCCCCTAGATTATAACTAATAGTTCCTTGTAATAATAATTGACGAATAAAATGCTCTAAGTCTGAGCCAATTCTTCTTAAATTATATTCACTTAAATCTTCACCACTACTAGCTTCTACTAATTGATCAAATTTCTGATAAACCATTTGTAAAGCATCAGTAGTCCAGTTAAATTCATTATCTGGATCCACATCTAAAGTTAATACATTTTCACTGGGAATTAATTGATTATTTTTAACTTCCGCAGTATATAAACGAATATGACGAGTTGTAGATTTGACTAGCATAATTGTTGTTAATTTATTGGATTAAATAATTACAAATTTAACAGTGAATTTTCAATAATTGGCAATGATCGCAGACAATTGACAATTAATTAAATTATAGAATAATTAAGTAGAAATCATCCCTGTTTTTCTAGCATAAGCAAAAATTCCTCCCGCATCAATTACCGGAGCAATATCACCTAAAGATTTTAACGAATAAACTTGATTTAAAGTATGATTAATTAATTGATCATTTTCAAAATCAATGGTTACTTCTTGACCTGTTTTAAATAGATCACAGAGCCGATCTTGCGACTCCCAAGGATATAATTCCCCCGTAGCGGAGCAGTTGCGGAAAAAGATCCGAGCATAAGACTGAGCCACTACGGCCTTAACTCCAGACGCTCCAAGGGCGATGGGGGCGTGTTCCCGTGATGAACCACAACCAAAATTTTCTCCGGCAATAATAATCGGATACTGAGTTTTGATCTGTCCTTCTTCGATAAATTTATCATAGCGATCGGGTAAACCAATCAGAGCATAACTGCCTAATTTTTCATATTCATCTGGTTTTGAAGGTACAAGGGTTAAATATTCGGCCGGAATAATTTGATCGGTATCAATATTATCATCTAGGACAAAAATTTTGCCTTTAATAACTTTAGTCATAAAGCTTTAACAATTTTGAGAAAATAACAATTTTTATTTTATCTTAATTTTATCGCAAAAGGTTAAAACCTTTTGCTACATAAACAAAACCTACTTTGTGCAGGTTAATTTAACTCATTCTTGCCATAATAGCGGCCATTAAAGGAATCAAAATAAAACCAATTAATTCCCCTTTAATAGACCATGAAATGATCTGATATTGGTTATTTGTGATAGTTGGAGCTTGTTCTTTTATTAAGTCTTTAACCCACCAAACAATAAAAGTAATAGTAGGATAAAGGGATAATAAACCAACAATAATAAATAAGGTAATTTTGACCCAGAAAAAATTATTATTTAAGTAATATTCCGAGCCTTTCCCAAAATACATTACTCGTAAAATTCCGGTAACTAAAATAGTAGTTGCTGAAATGCCATAAATGCCATCAGCAATTCCAACAATTTTGGCATCTTTAACATTAATTTCTTTTTTAAAAAAGAAATATTCAACGATTAAAGAGGCAAAACTTAACATTAAACCAAGATAGTGAAGATAGGCTACAATGGCACTTTTTAACATAATTTGACAATTTCGTGATCGTTTTTATTGGTACAATTTTTTAAATTATATCAAAATTATATCAAAAAGTTTACATTTTTGTTATTATTTATTGATTCTCATTGATTGATCACAACAATTTAAACTTATTTTCTAATTATGAAAATTTAGTATTAGCCACTAACCAATTAAATTTAACTTGGGCAATTTCTAAGTTATTTACAATATAGGGATTTAATTGATCTAAAGGATTTTCTTCTTCATTTTTCTTATGATTACGATTAGTTTGATCCCTACCTAATTGACTGATCATTGTGTGCATTCGATCGGCTAAACACATTGATAAACCACGATAAAAACGAGAGGCAAAACCAATATTGCGAAATAGTTTAAAATTTAATTCTAGTCGGGATATTTCCAACACAATTGAATCTTCTAAGGCTGTTACAGTGGCAAGGGGAGGGCGTGGATCAATAAAAGAAATTTCCCCTAATAATTCCCCAGTACCTACTTTTGCAATGATTTTATTACCTGAAGCTTTGGTTGTAATTTTAAATAATCCCTCTAAAATAATATAAAAACCATTAATATTTGTTCCTTCATAAATCAGAGTTGTATCTTTTTTTATGATTTTTTTTCTACCTTTTTGTGCGATCCAATCCAGATCATCATTATCGAGTTCAGTTAAAATAAAAATTGATTTAAACATCAATGGATCTCCTTTTTAAAATACAAATTAAATCTATGATAATTCATTATTAACCTCCTCATCGTTTTTGAAGAAGATGATTTTGAATATTATATTAATTATAAACTAAAATAATTTAAAATTAATCAAATAAATTACGTTTATTAAAAGGAATACAAATCACTCTTTGTAAAACTTTAGGAATAGTTAACCATGCAATACGCGCTCCATTTTGCTGATTTTCTAATATTTTTTCTACTAAATAAGGGGTAACAGTTTCCACATAATCAGCTAAAATATTAAAAACTTTTTTCGCATTTTGCCATAATTTTTGTTGTTCTTCACTATCATCATATTCCCCTTTTAATAAGTCTGTAACGACAATTCCCGGACTAATTGCCCCCACAATAATATTAGTATTTTTTACTTCATCAACTAAAGAATCTTTTAAAAATCTAATAGCATATTTAGTCGTACCATAAAGGCTTAAATATTTAACTTTCATGCCATCACTACCTGATCCTTCCATTAAATAAACTGCTCCAAAACCTTGTTTTTTCATCTGGGAAATAGCAACTTTAACACCGTAAATCGTGCCTGTTAAATTAGTATTAATAATTTCATTAATTCTTTCTGGGTTTTGTTCCCAAATGGGAAATCTTGGTAAATTTAAACCTGCATTATTAATGAAAATATCAACTTTTTGAAAACGGTTTATAGTTTGATTCTATAAATTTTGTACATCTTCAAATTGACTGACATCACAGTTAACTGCTAGGATTTTTTCCCTTGAAAATTCTTGACAAAAAGCTTGATAGACTTGCTCTAATTTTTGGGAATTTCTACCACAAATAGTTACTTGACAACCTTGTTTTAAAAATTCTTTAGCTAAACCGTAGCCGATTCCCCTCGTTGATCCTGTAATAATAATTGTTTTCATAAATGTAAAGATTTTAACTCTTATTTTCTGTTTGGATCATAACAGAAGTATGAGCAAAATTCAATTTTTTGGATTTGCGTCACCACTAATATACTTGTTTTACCTGATTATTTTTTTAGCACTTAACAATTATTAATAATTAAGCTGTAACTTTTATGGTAAAAATGATTATTCTCTGATTTTATCAATTCAATTATTTAGGTAAAATATTTAGGTACAAGATGAATTTAATCAATCAAGGTCTTAAAAAAAGTTTAATAAAGTTTAATGATGAACAAACATCTATTACTTATCTTCATCAAAATAAGCAAAGAAATTATAACAATCCTGAAGAAAAAGTACAAGCTGAAACTTTTTTAAAATTGGTTTTAATTTATGGTTATTCCCCTGATAAAATTTTACAATTTGTTCCTGTCACGATGGGATCAACTACTAAAGAAGCTGATATTATTGTTTATAATGATGATAAAAAAGAATCTCCTCATATCTTAGTTGAATGTAAAAAACAAGATGTTTCAGAATTAGAATTTAAACAGGCGATCGAGCAGGGTTTTAGTTATGCTGTAGCGGAAGGTGCTAAATATGTTTGGGTAACTTCTGGCATTAAAGATGAATATTTTGAAGTGCCAAAGGAAAAGCCTAAAGCGCGCATTTCGATCCCTGATATTCCCCAATTTGGTGTTACTAAATTGGCTAAATTTAAGTATGCAAAAAATGGCGGTGAGGTTAATGGGCAAAGATTATTTGAGTTAGAAATTGTGACAGAAGATGATTTAACAAGACGATTTAAACAGGCTCATAATGCCCTTTGGGGTGGTGGTGAATTGAATCCTTCTAGCGCTTTTGATGAGTTAGATAAATTGATTTTTTGTAAGATTTGGGATGAGAAAAAACCTCGTAAACAGGGGGAAGCTTATGATTTTCAAATCTTTCGAGAAGACACAGAAGAAAAAACAAATACTGAATTAATAAAAAGGATTAAATCTCTTTATGATGAAGGGCGAAAAAAAGACCCTGAAGTTTTTAAAGATGATATTCGTTTAAGTGCGGAAAAATTGCGCACTGTGGTGGGTTATTTAGAGGGAATTAATTTAGGTGATACGGATTTAGATAGTAAGGGTAGGGCTTTTGAGACTTTTATGGGTTCATTTTTTAGGGGTGATTTTGGACAATATTTTACTCCTAGAAATATCGTTAAATTTATTGTTGAGGTATTACCAATAACTAATAATTCTTTAGTTTTAGATACTTCTTGCGGTAGTGGTGGTTTTTTACTTCATGTATTAGATAAAATTAGGCAACAAGCTAAGGAATATTATGCAGAAAATTCAATTGAACATTATAAATATTGGCATGATTTTGCTGAAAAAAATCTGTTTGGGATTGAAATTAATGAGCAAATTGCCCGTACTGCTAAAATGAATATGATTATCCATGATGATGGGCATACTAATGTTATTTCTGCCGATGGTTTGTTACCCAGTGAGGAAATAAGAATTAAGACAAATAATCAAGGTTTTGCTAATAATAGATTTGATTTTATTATTACTAATCCTCCTTTTGGTTCAACTGTTAAGCAAACTGAACAAGCTTACATGAATAATTATGATTTTGCTTGGAAAGAAATTGACTGGTTAAATCCTAAAAGTATGCGCAAAGAAAGGGAAAATCAAAATACTGAAATTCTCTTTATTGAACAATGTTATCTATATTTAAAAGAGGGTGGTTATTTAGCAATTGTTGTCCCTGATGGTATTTTAACTAATTCTAGTTTACAATATGTGAGGGATTGGATTGAGGAAAAATTTAGAATTGTAGGGGTAATTTCTTTACCTCAAACTGCTTTTCAAGCTACGGGGGCGGGGGTTAAAAGTTCTATTTTATTTCTGAAAAAACATGATTTTACTACTACGAAAAAGATCCAAGAACAAAAGTTAAATTTACAAGATGATCTTAAATCTAAGATTAATTATTTTGATTTATTAAAGCAACTTGAGAAAGAGAAAAAAGAGAAAATTAAAAATTTAGATGGTTTTGAAAATGTGGAAGGTTTAGAGGGTAAAGCTTTACAAAATTCTGATCTTTTTAAGGAATGGAAAACGGAGGTTAATAATGAATTTCGGGAGCGGATTGATGAGATTAAGGCTAATTTATTAGATGAATATTTAAGTTCAAAACAAGATTCTTTACCTGATTATGCTATTTTTATGGCTATAGCTGAAGATATTGGTTATGATGCCACAGGAAAGGAAACTAATCATAATGAATTAGATTTTATTGGTGAGGAATTAAAAAGATTTATTGAAGCGATTGAAAGGGGTGAGGATAGTTTTTTTTTAGGTGAAAATGTTGATCAAAATAAAATATTTTTGGTTAAATTGAGTGAGATTAATGGAAGAATAGCACCTCATTTTTATCAATTAAAGTTTATTGAAAATGAGAAAAAACTAAAAAAAATTAATTGTGTAACATTAGGCAGTCAAAGTATATCAATTTTTTCGGGTATAACACCTAAAAGTGGTGGTGATGCTTATTGTGAAAAAAATGAAGGAATTGCTTTTATTAGAAGTGGTGATTTTTCTGAAGATGGCAGTATTAATTTAGCTCAATTATTGTATATAAAATCAAATATTCATAATAATTTAATGAAAATTTCTCAACTAAAATATAATGATATTTTAATTGCAATTGTTGGAGCAACAATTGGGAAAGTAGGTGTTTTTAAAGGTCAATATGAAGCAAATATTAATCAAGCGATCGCAGGAGTTAGACTAAAAAAAACTTTAATTCCAGAATTTGTAAGAACATTTCTGCTTACTCCTGTAGGTCAAGATGTTTTGGAAAGAATAAAAAGACCTGTAGCAAGAGCTAATATTAATTTAGACGAGATTAGTTCTTTAAGCATTCCTTTGTTATCCATAACAAAACAAAATCAAATAGTAGCTAAAATGGATAATGCTTACAATTCTAAAAAAGAAAAGGAAGCGGAAGCACAAAGATTACTTGATAGTATTGATGATTATTTATTAGACATCTCTATAATATAATAGAAATAAAAAAATTAAGCTATCATCAACAAAGATTTTAAGGAGAAATAACAAAAATGAGTAATTATACTTGGCAATATATTCAAGATCACAAACAAGCAACTAAAAGATTATTAGGAATTAATTATGAACAATTACAACAGCTAATCGCACATCTTTTGATCTTGGAGAAACAAGCAAAAGAAGAATCCGAAAAACAAAAAACTAGAATTATCAATTCCGGTGGTGGTAGAGAGAGTAAGCTTTCAAAAGAAAACCAGATTATTTTGACTTTAATTTATTTAAGACATCACCTGAGTTTTCAACTATTAGGTATCATCTTTCAAGTAAGTGAATCAACGGCGAATAATTTGTTTGATTATTGGCAAAAAATTATGAGAGAAGCTTTGCCATGCTCTTTACTAGAACAAGTAAAAAAGTCCCCAGAAAAAATAGAAGAAATGTTGGAAAAATTGAAGGAAAATGAATTATTAGTAGATAGTGAAGAACAGCCAAGAGAAAGACCTTTAGACTATCAAGAACAGAAAAAATATTATAGTGGAAAAAAATGTGAACATACTTTTAAAAATCAATTAATTAGTCTTCCAAAAGGCCGAGATATTGTGGATGTAGTGGCGGGAAAACCAGGGCGCTTCAAGTGATATTAACATTTGTCGTCAAAATCTCAAGAAGTTTGGGATAGATCAAAGGTTTAAAGGGGATAAAGCTTATGTGGGAGAGCCACAAATTATTACCCCGAAGAAAAAACCGAAAAAGGAGTATTAACTCAGGAAGAAAAAGAAGAAAATAAAAAGATTTCATCGGTCAGAATATTTATAGAACATTTAATTAGAATCATAAAAATATGGCGAGTAGCAAGAGAAAGATTTAGATTAAGAAAAGACAAATATCAGTCAGTATTTTTAACAGTTTGTGGGTTAGTGAGATTAAGAATTAAGAGTTTAGTTTTAGAAATAGTAAAATCATCGTCATCAAATGAAGTAATTGATGTTTTAATTAGTCATACTTTTGGGACGAAATTAGATTTAGACGAAATTTTGACGTGAAATTAACTTTACAGGGATTGATTGCTGAGTGCTGATTAAAGATGAAACTGTTACCATATAAGCTTTATCATTTATTGGAGATGTCTATTAGGGGAGTTAGGAATAGAATTACCTCAACCTGAAGAAAATAATATTAATAATCGCATTTTTTGCCGTAAATTAAGCGATATTTCAGGGGGTAGATTTGATGCACCTGCTCATCATAAAAAATTTTCTTTAGAAACAAAATTTTATCGAATGGAAAAATTGTCAAATTGGGTATTTATTAATCCATTAACAAGATTTACAGGATATAAATTAGATGATAAAGCTACTTTTATCCCAATGGAATACATATCAGAAATTTATGGAGAAGCAGAAACATCTCAAATAAGAAACATTCAAGAATCAGAAGGATATACTAAGTTTTTAGAAAATGATTTAATTTGGGCAAAAATTACCCCTTGTATGGAAAATGGAAAATCTGCTGTTGTAACAAATTTAATCAATAATATTGGCTTTGGTTCAACAGAATATCATGTTTTTAGAGCGAAAAAGAATATTAATATAAAATATATTCATGCTTTATTACGCCTTAAATCATTAAGAAGTTATGCAAAATTATATTTTTCAGGTTCAGTTGGACATCAAAGAGTATCAGATCAATTTTTTAAACAGTTATTAATTCCAATTCCACCGATTGAAAAACAAAATGAAATAGCAGAAAATATCACAAAAATTAGAGAGAAAGCTAAACAATTACAAGAGGAAGCAAAAAGAGAATTAGAGGAGGCTAAAATTGAAATTGAAAAGATGATTTTAGGAGAATAAACAATGCACACGATAAAAGTCCAAATTAATCATAAAGAAACTATAACAATTAATGAATTAGCTACATTATTATTTAACCAAATAGGTGAAGAATATGATTTGACTTTAGAAGATATAAAAGAATATTTTTTAAGAGATGTCTATTGTTGATGTTATCCTTCATCTTTTTGTAATAAAAATCCCCCTATTCCTATGCCTAAAAAATTAGGAATCCATGCGGCTAAAATCGGAGAAATTACACCAGTAATACCAAAACCTCCAATCATAAAACTAGATAAATAATAACTAAAAATAATGGCAATACTTAAGCCAAAACTGGTGGCTTTACCTTTATTTTGAGGCTTAATTCCTAATCCTGTGCCGATTATTCCAAACACTAAACAAATAAAGGGAAAAGCAATTTTTTGTTGCATTCTTACCTTAAACATTAAAATTTTCTTTTCATCTTGACTAAATTTTAATAATTTTAAATAATTCAAAGATTGGGCTATATTCATTTCGTAAGGATCTCTACTTTGAGAAGCTAACTCAAAGGGTTCTTTTGGTAAAGATATTTTAGTTTTTTCAAAATTATTAACCGCTTCATAACCGTTATTTTTATTAATTTTAATTATTTTACCTTTTTCTAAATTCCAAACTTTTTCAGTTTCATTCCACTTGGCTATTTTTGCTAAAATAATTTGATTTAATTCTTGATTAGATAAACTTAAAACAGTTAAATTTCCTAATGATACTCCATCAAAATTTTGAGCATAAAATAATCTTTTTAATTGCTTAGGGTGATTATTGATTTCTTCTAATTTTAATTCATATTCAGGGTAAAAAATATCTTTTTCATCTAATAAAGGAGTCTCAATTTCTATGGCTTCTTTTAATAATTTAGTTGCGGTATAATTGGCATTAGGTACAATTATTTCATTAAAAGCAAAAGTTAAACAGGAAATAATTAAACTTAAAATAATAGCAGGAGTGGCTAAACGATAAACACTAATTCCACAACTTCTTAAAGCCACAATTTCACTATCACTACTCAATCTTCCGTAAGTTAAAAGGGTAGCTAATAAAATAGAAATTGGCAAAGCATAGGCTACAAATTCAGGAATTTTTAATAGTAAAACTTGAAGTGCAATCAAAACTGATAGGCCTTCCTCCGTTACTTTATTGACTAAATCAAATAAAACTCCGGCCGCTACTCCTAAAGATGAAAACATCCCTACTCCAAATAAAAAAGAAGTCATTAATTCCCGACTAATATAGCGATCCATCACCGAAATCTTTAAAGAGTAGATGCTAGTTTTTTTTTTCATTATTAATCATTAATTATTTTAAAATTTATCTTTAATATTTTATAATATAAAATGCCATTTACCAAATATTTGTTAAATCTAAACTAAAATCTGGTAAAATATCTTCACCCGATAAAGATTGAGGATTATTTAAGATTTCTTTTTCTTGATCTTGGCGATAAATTTCTATTATTTTTTTATTTCTATCTATTAACCAAGCTAATTTTACCCCATTTTTAATATATTCAATCATTTTATTTTGAGTATTAATTAAGGTGTCACTAGGGGACATTAATTCTAACACAAAATCAGGGGCGATCGCCGGAAATGTCTCCCTTTCTTGTAATGTTAATTTTTCCCATCTTTCTAATTTAATCCATGCTAGATCTGGCGAATATTTAGCATTATTAGGGAACTTAAAACAAGTAGAAGAATCAAACACTTTTCCTAATTTTTTTTGACGATTCCATAAAATAAATTCTGCATTAATTTCAGCATTAATAATTCCAGTTTCTCCGCCAGTTGGGGGCATAATAATCAATTCTCCTTTACTATTTAACTCAAATTTAACATCAGGATTATTACGACAAAGTTGATAAAATTGATCATCATTCATTGTCAAAACTGAAGTCATATCAATAGTATAATTCATGATAGCATTCCTCTTAAAATTAATTATCAATTGTTAACTGTTAACTGATAAACTATCTAATTATCTCCATTATCTAAATATAATATAATGCAAAAAATTCAAAATTGGTTCACTCAAAAAGAACACAAATTAATGATCTCAATTTTAGCTTTAGGGTTGCTAATTCGCTTAATTATTGCTATTTTTTTGACCCCCGGTTATGACGAGGCTTATTATTATCTTTATACCGAACATTTAGACTGGAGTTATTTTGATCACCCCATTTTAGTGGCTTTAACCACAGGCTTTGGCCGCTGGATCACCGGCCACACCTCTATTTTCACCCTCAGACTTGGCGCGGTTTTACTCCATACAGGTAGTTTATTTTTACTATATTTAACAGGTTCTCATCTTTTTGGCAAAAAAACAGGTATTTATACCCTTGCGATCGCCACGATCATTCCCATGTTTCAGATAGCCTTTGGTACAATTACACTACCAGATAGCCCTTTAATCTTTTTTTGGAGTGCCTCCCTCTATTGTGCCAGTTTAGAGTTTTTTCCTCTTAATAATTCAGAACATAGACAATATAAACCTACTTATAAAATCGTAATCTTAGCAATTTTAACAGGCTTAACTTGTTTAGGAAAATATCACGGTTTTTTATTAGCTTTTGGTATTTTCCTATTTTGTTTAATTAATCCCCGTTATCGTCATATTTTTCTATCAAAATGGGCAATTATTGGAATTATTATATTTTTTATAACACTTTTTCCTCTGTGGATTTGGAATATTAATCATGATTGGATTACTTTTAAATTTCATTTATCAGAAAGATTTGAACCCGATCCAGATGAGCCATTACCCGTTTATAAATTACCTAATTTAATCGGAGTATTTTTAGCTAACATTGGTTATCTTTTCCCTACAATTGGTTTTCCCCTGTGGTGGGTAAGTCTGAAAACTCTTTTTCAACAATTGCCAACTTTTCTTAATCCTCAGAAACTAAAAAATAGAACAATTTTAGAGGATCAACAATGGTTTATCCTCTCAGTTTCCCTACCTTTAACCCTTGGTTTTACCCTCTTAGGCTATTTTCAACAAATCCTTGCCACATGGGCAATGCCGGGCTTTTGGGGCTTAACCTTACTTTTAGGACAACAAGCCGTTATTTGGTCTGAAAAATATTCCCGAAAAAAAGTGATTTTATGGTTAAAAAGTACAGCAATTATTGTCAATATTTTATTATTAATTTCCCTACTTCATGTAACCACCGGAACATTTCAAAAAGGCAGTCAATACGCCTTATTTGGCGGTTTTATCTCCGCTAAAAATGATCCGTCTACCGAACTTTTAGACATTAACCAACTACGCCAAGGGTTTGAAAAATCAGAATTATTAAAAAACTATTTACATAAATCAACATTTATATTTACTAATACATATTATTTAGGAGGCTTAATTGACATGGCCTTACGCCCTCTCACAAACTTACCAATCACCTGTTTTAGTGATGATATGAGGGGTTATTTATTTTGGGATCATTCAGAGGATTGGGTAGGAAAAGACGGATTATATATCACTTTAGAGCGTTTTCGCAATAAATCTAAATTTATCAATGACTATCGCCATTATTTTCGGGAAATCAGGGAACTTACCACCATTGCTTTAAGTCGTGGGGGAGTGACAACAGAGGTATTTTATGTTTACTCTGCCCAAAATTTAATTCAAGCTTATGATCCTTTAAAATCAAAGCAAAAATTAAAAGAATAATCAATCAAAATTCTTGCAATTTTGCCAGAATAAATTACAATAAACACTAGACTTATTATTCAAAAAGGAAGTGACTTAAACATGAAATTTAACATTAAAAATGTAACTTTAATTGCGGTGTCTATTTGTACATTGTTACCCGTATCTTTGCCCCAAATAAACACGGTTAAAGCCGAAAGTTTAACCCCTGATCACAAACAAAATCAAGCTATTCCTTATCCGATTAATGATCCTGATGTTATTGCTTTTCGTAATAGTTGTAAAGACAGGGTATTAAGGGAGTATGAAGGGGCTTCCCAAGCTGATGCGACTAATATTTGTAATTGTATTTTAAACAAACTCAATAATAATTATAGATACCATAATTCAGCGATCAATTTAACTCATTTTAGACATTTAAGACGTGATGCAGTTAATGGGAATAGACAAGCTCTTGATATTATGGAAGATGCGGGATATGATTGTGCGGTTGAATCGGATCTTTTATATGAAAATTAAAAATATTAATACTTTTAACTTTTAAAAGTTGGGGTTTTTCTTAACAGATAAAGAGCATTCTTTAATTACTAAGAAAATACCCAACTTTTTGTTTTAAACTTGTTAAGATTGATTGAGAACTATTATATGATAAAATAAATCTAGTATTTAAACTATTAATTATTATAATAAAAATATATGCTAGATTTTCGTAATACTAATACACTTTGGGCATCAATTTTAGTAGAAACCTTATTTCAATTAGGTTTAAAAACCGCAATTATTTGCCCCGGATCTCGGTCAACTCCTTTAACTTTTGCTTTTGCTAATCATTCTAAAATTGAAACTATACCAATTTTAGATGAAAGATCCGCCGCTTTTTTTGCTTTAGGAATAGCTAAAAAATCAGGTATTCCTGTTGCTTTAATTTGTACTTCTGGCACGGCTAGTGCTAATTTTTATCCCGCAATTATTGAAGCAAAATATAGTCATGTTCCCCTCTTAATTTTAACAGCCGATCGCCCTTCAGAATTAAGAGATTGTCACGCCGGCCAAACCATAGATCAGTTAAAATTATACGGTAATTATCCCACTTGGCAAACAGAATTATCCCTCCCCAATATAGATATTAATTTATTAAATTATTTAAGACAAACTTTAATTTTTGCATACGAAAAAACCTTATTTCCAGTTAAAGGAGTGGTGCATTTAAACTGTCCTTTTTCTAAACCTTTAGAACCCTTAAAAGAAGATAATCAAAAACTTTTATTATTACAAAATTCTTTCGATCAAAACAAGTTTTTTAGTAATCTTAAACCAGAAAAAATTAAAATTAATTATAGTATTAATCAACCAGATCATGGCTTAATTAATCATTGGAAAAATTGCGAACAAGGAATTATTATTGCAGGAGTAGATCACAGTAATCAACCTTGGGAATATTGCTATTTAATCGCTTGTTTATCCCAATATTTGGGCTGGATAGTATTAGGAGAAGGGCTATCACCCATTAGAAATTATGCCGAATTAAATCCCCATTTAATTAATAATTATGATCTGATTTTAAGACATAGTAAATATGGGGAAAAACTAACCCCAAAAATGGTAATTCAAATAGGAGAATTACCCACCAGCGTGGTATTAAGAGAATGGTTAAAAAAAGCCAATCCTCAACGATGGATTTTTGCAGATTATTATGAAAATTTAGATCCTTTACATAGTAATAGTAATCATCTGAGAATTACAATAGAAGATTTTATTAATTGTTATCCAGAAATTAATCAAGGTGTTAATAAATCTCAATTATCAACCTATTTAAAAGAATGGAAATTTCTCAATCAAAAAACCCAAGAAAAAATTGATCAAACTATGTCAAAAATGACAGAATTATTTGAAGGAAAAACCGCTTGGCTATTATCAAAAACCTTACCTTCAGCCACTCCAATTTTTATCGCTAATAGTATGTCAGTCAGAAATGTAGAATATTTTTGGAGTCCAAAAAATAGCGCAATTTTACCATTTTTCAATCGAGGGGTTAACGGAATTGATGGCACTTTATCCACCGCTTTAGGCATAGGCCATGATAGCAAAAGTAGCATTTTATTAACAGGAGATTTAGCTTTTTTACATGATCTTAATGGCTTATTAATTAAAGATAAATTTCGAGGCCATTTAACCATTATTTTAATTAATAATAATGGGGGAGGCATTTTTGAAACTTTACCGATCGCCCAATTTGAAGAACAATTTGAAGAATATTTTGCCACACCCCAAAATATTAATTTTGAACAGTTATCAAAAACTTATCAAATAGAATATTTTTTAATAAAAACATGGCAAGAATTAGAAAAAATGTTAAACCCTTTACCAGATACGGGAATTAGATTATTAGAGATACAAACTAATCGTAAAAAAGATGCCCAATGGTTAGAAAATAACTTAAAAAAAATGAGCTTATTTTAACATAAAAATTAACAAGTTTAACGATGGTAAAATTAACTTAAAGTTCTTCAATTTTGATAGTTTCATAGGTTTCAAAAGGTTGAATTAACCAAGGATTATCTGTTAAATAATCAACATAAAAATCGGGGATAAAAGTTGAACAACTTTTATAAAAAATTACAGCAGTTTTTAATTCTTGAATTTGATGGGGATAATGTTGATTTAACCAATCAATTGTAGCAGATAAACTTACACCTGAATCTACTAAATCATCTACTAATAAAACTTTATTTCCTAACTGGGGCGTAGTCATAGATAAATTTTGAGAAAATATAATATTTCCCCTTTTTCTATTATCTTGCCCCCGATAAGATTGGGCTGATAAAATAGCTAAAGGAACATCATATAAACGACATAAAATGTCGCCTACTCTTAACCCTCCTTTAGCTAAACAAATAATTTGATTAAATTGCCATTTTGATTGATATATTTTTCGCGCTAATTGTTCAATTTTAGCGTGATATTCGTCCCATGAAATAATTAATTCATTCATAATTAGTTATTAGTAATTAATCAATTATCAATTATTAATTAGTTTAGTCTTGTTTTCTACGGCGGGGAGTTTGTAACCAGATCATAATACCAGTAATACACAAAAATAAAGCCCCGAAACCATTTAAAAAAGGATAAATTTTATCTAAATGAAGACTCCCAAAATTACCGATATGTGCTTTAATTAACCAGCGAAATTCTTTAGCATTTCCAGTTAAGTCAGCAAGTTGAAATAAAACGCCACTGATCACCGTTAACAACAGAGGTAAAATCATAATGGGGGCTAGTTGAAAATGAAGACGACGTAAACGGGCTTTAGTTAAGATATTCATAAATTTAATTAATTTTCTGTTTTTATTTTGACAAAAGGGCAACAATTAAGTTATAATGCTAGATTGTGTGTCTAACTCCTGCTCGGATCAGGTTAAGACATTCTAAAAGCATTAATTGTTATTAATTTGTGGATTATTTTTATTAGTTATTAAATTCTAACTAAAATTAGAATTAAGATAATAAAAGATTACAAATATTTAACAATTGCTACCTGTACGGCACAAATTTATTGAGGCAATTTATGACTTACGCTATTATTGAAATTGGTGGAACACAACTAAGAGTTGAACCGGGTCGTTTTTATGACATTAATCAATTAAACGCTGAAATTGATTCTAATTATACTGTGGATAAAGTGTTATTAGTTCACCATGAAAATGATATTCACATCGGTCAACCTTATGTGAGTGGTGCTACCGTAGAAGGCACAATTTTATCAAATTTACGGGGTAAAAAGGTTTTAGTTTATAAAATGAAACCGAAAAAGAAAACCCGCAAAAAACGTGGTCATCGTCAAGAATTAACCCGTTTAATGATTAATTCTATTAAAGTAAATGGTAATGAATTAGCTTCTGCTTCCTCAGCTAATAAAGAAGAAGTTAGTGCTAATTCTTAATCAAAAATAAGCGAAAATTCCGAAATTTGTTAAGATAAAAATTGCGGAATTTTCCATTTTTCAAAACTAATCATTTAAAATAAAAATTAACTATTATTTGAGGATCAAACAATGGCTCATAAGAAAGGTACTGGTAGTACAAGAAACGGACGTGACTCTAATTCTAAACGTCTAGGTGTTAAACGCTACGGTGGTCAAGTTGTAACCGCAGGTAGCATTTTAATTCGTCAAAGAGGTACAAAAGTTCACCCCGGAAACAATGTTGGTCGGGGCAATGATGACACTTTATTTGCTTTAATTGATGGGGTTGTTACCTTTGAATATAAGGATCGTAGCCGCCGTAAAGTGAGTGTTTATCCTGTTGAACAAACTGCTTAAATTTGTTAGCCCCTCTCCTAAAAAGGGGGGCTTTTTTAATGTCAAATTTTATGTTTTTTGTAAGCTTTTGATCATCAATTTTTTTGCTTGTTTTTGATGTTAATAAATCAAAAATTATTTTAAAATAATTTTATTTACTAAATAATCCTTGAGGGCGAAATAATAGAATTAAAATCATAATTAATAAGGCTACCCCTAGTTTATACTCAGCACCGAAAAAGGGAACGGTTAACTCCTGTGCCACCCCTATCACTAACGCTCCGGCGATCGCACCGTAGGGATTACCAATTCCTCCTAAAATAATTGAAGCAAACATTGGTAGGATTAAGAGCCACCCCATTAAAGGACGAACGGCAATAAAACCATACATCGCACCACCTAAGGCCGTTAAAGTTCCCGTAATTATCCATGTCCAAAACACAACTTTTTCCACATTTATGCCTGAAACCCTTGCTAATTCAAGATTATCAGCGACAGCCCTCATGGCCTTACCAATTTTAGTTTTTGTGAGTAAAAAATGTAAAGCAATCATCGCAATTAGAGCTAAAATCATAATTATAATGCGATTCATCGGTATTTTAACCGAGAAAAAATCTAAAGCCTCAGCAATAGGTAAATTATAGCGTTGGTTACTACTCCCCCAAATAAATAAAATGGCACTGCGAATAAATAAAGCTAAACCAATGGAAATAATAATTAAAGTGGTGGGAGTAGCCCTACGTTGACGCATTTTTTTCCACAATAACTGTTCAGAAATTAACATTGCCGCCACCGTGCCAATAATACCAATCATAATTGAAATGACAATGGGTAAACCACTAGCATTACTAGCATAAGTTAAATAAGCCCCTAGAGTCATAAAATCTCCATGAGCAAAATTAGAAAGATTTAAGATACTATAAGTTAAAGTTAAACCAACAGCGGCCAAAGCGATAATACAGCCAACCGCAATACCATTAACTAATAATTGTGAAAATTCGGTTAAATCCATATTTAATTAATCATAAAATAATAATTAGAATGATCAAATAGTAACTGTCCACTGTCCATTGTTCAATGTTTAAATTTTCCAATTTTGGGGTATAATGAATTTAATTGCGGGTATAGCTCAGTTGGTAGAGCGTCAGCTTCCCAAGCTGAATGTCACGGGTTCGAGTCCCGCTACCCGCTTGATCAAAAAGAAACCGAGCCTCTCAAGGAAACTCGGCTTCTTTTTGATTTTATCAATTAAAAAAATCTGAAAAAAATTTATGATAGTCAAAAAAATTTTATTGAAGATGTAAATAACTTGCTTCGGCTTCTAACTGACGTAACAATTTTTCATCATCTTTTGCTCTAGCGAGTTCTAAACGGCGTTCTAAACTTTTGCGTAAACTAGCACGATGAGCGGATGCGGCATTTTTTAAGGTTTCTTGACGATTCATAGTTGTTTTATCCTCTTTTTTTCAATAATAATTTTTTAGATAGCTTTCTATTTAACAGATTAGCATATCCTTAGCAAATAGTATTATTTGTTACAAAAAATTCATAATCCCAATTTGATAATTAACCATGATCAATATTTTTGATACAAGCCGATTAACTCGGCCGTTGCTAAAATATGCCCTTTGATGGCATTTTCTAGCTGTTTTTTAGTTGCTCCACTGTTTAAATTAACCATTGTATTAAGGGCATAGAGTTTAAAAAAATAGCGATGAGTTCCACTGGGGGGACAAGCTCCACCATATTCATTTTTACCCCAACTGTTACGCCCTTGGGTTCCAGGGGTGCTATTTTCTTTAATTTCATCAGTGGGTTTAATATTCCAGATTAACCAATGATCCCAAGTCCCCATGGGAGCGTCTGGATCGTCATGTATTAATGCTAATGAGATTGTACCCTCTGGCAGATCTTTTATGATTAAAGGGGGACTGAGATCCTCCCCTTGACAAGTGTATTTTGAGGGCATCATGGTATTATGGGCAAAAGCAGGGCTTGAAAGTTCCATCTTAACCTCCGGTGATTTGATCAAGTGATAAACAAGAAAAACAGAACCAGCGATCGCCGCCAATAAAAATAAAATTAAATTAAATTTTGATTTAAGGTTGATTGAGATCATGTTGAAGTTTGTCGGTTTGATTTTCAACAGTTTCAGCCGCTTTATTGGCTTTATCAATGGCTGTTGTGGGAGCAGATGACTGTAACTGCTTGATCATTAGCCAACCGCCGAGTGCCGCCACGATTAAAAGTCCAATCATTGATAAACTACGAGTCATCTAAATTACTCTTACCTATTAATTATTTTAATTTATTCAATTATAACCCTTAAAAAATTGTTTTAATCAATAAGTGCATCGTGCTATAAAATGGGTAGAAATTATGGCAAAAACTAGGTAAAATGATTAAAATAAACTTCAACCATAGGAGATAACAATTGATAAGTTTAAGAGAAGTAGAAAACCGCATTAAAAATCAATTACCCGATGCTCAAGTCATGGTCAATGACTTAACAGGAGGTGGTGATCATCTTGAGGCGATCGTCATTTCTTCCGAGTTTGAAGGGAAAACCAAAGTTAAACAACATCAATTAGTTTACAGTGCCTTAAGCGAGGAAATGGCAACTGAGGCGATCCATGCTTTAGCACTCAAAACCTATACTCCTTCTGCTTGGCAACAAGCAGGACAAAGGGTTTAATTTTCTTTAAAATAAAACTAAAATTAAACTTGATTTTGTTGTAATTATAATCATTATTAAATAAAAACTATGACTCCAGAAACAAAAGATCGTATTAAGAAACTGATCGAAGAAAATAAAATTATGATTTTCATGAAGGGAACAAAATTAATGCCCCAATGTGGTTTTTCTAACAATGTGGTGCAGATTTTTAATGTTTTAGGTATTCCTTTTGAAACCTTTAATGTTTTAGAAGATTTTGATATTCGTCAAGGTATTAAGGAATATTCTAAATGGCCTACCATTCCTCAAGTTTATATTAATGGGGAATTTATTGGCGGTTCAGATATTATGGTTGAACTTTATCAAAGCGGTGAACTTCAACAAATGGCTGAAGTAGCTCTTGCTTCTTAAGTTTTTGTCAATAAACCTGTAGAGACGTACCATGGTACGTCTCTACTATGTTTTAATTTAATTCTTCTTCATATTCAGGTCTTTTTTGACGTTCAGGAATATTAATGCGAGGGGCATTATAATTATCCTGACTATCATCATCCCAAACATCTTCATTTATATCATGATCCCCTTGATAATCATAGCGTTTTGAACGGGAAGGTGTGCTGTAGTTAGGTGGTTGATAATTTTTAGCGGCGCGACTTTCACCCCAATTATCTTCCTCTAAATTATCATCATAATCATCATAGGCGATCGCCTCCATTTGACGGGGTTTAACGGGGGCGCGATTTTCCCGCCAGTCATCATCTTCATCCCATGTCGCTTCACGGATCGGTTGTGCCTCTTTAATGGGAGTAGCTACGGGAGTACGCACGGGAATACCCGTACCTAATTGATTTTCAGGGCGTACCGTTGGGGGATAATACATTTCTTCTTCTTCCCTTTCCCAAGGGGGACGGCCGATCCCTAAGCGTTCTAATAATCCTACCGTTAATTGAGTAATGCGATCTTCCGCACCTTCAAAGACAATTAAACGGTTAGGGCCACTACTAACAACTTCATCAATGGGTATTTCGTAGGTACTAATTAACTGATCAGGAATTTGGGGTAAACCGATGGAAGCAATAATTAAAGAAGAAACTCGCCCTTGACTAACATCAAATTGAAAATCTCTGACTCGTCCTAAAGGTTCACCTGTTTCTGTAATCACTTCACAGTTAATCAGCTTATTATAAGCCTCTGCATCAATATCTTCAATCACATCCTCGTCTTCTACGAGTACCACATCACCACTATTAATAATGCTATTGAGATACATATATTTAGGCATTCCAGAGACAGATAAAGCACTATCTCTTAATCCTAAAGCTACCACCTCACGGCGATCTATATCTACTAATAATTCTTTAACTACCCCCAAGCGTTTACCACTATTGCGGGTAATTACTTGAGTATTGATAAATTCATTGCGTAAGCGTATGTTTTCGGTTGCCATTTGATTTTAATTAAAATTTTAGATTTAGATTATTAGTTTAAGATTTTCTTTTAGTTTAAACAATTAAAGTTAATTTTGATTTGTTATCTGATAACAGTAATAATAACTTAATTATAGCAATTCTTAATACTGGTCATTGGTCATTAGTCATTAGTCATTGATAACTGTTTACTGTTTAGGTGTGATGAGCCTACGGATCTCAGAATAAAATGCTGTTTGTGTACATTTTTGACCTTGATTGACAACGGTGTTACGCAGTTTTAAATTATCACTGGCAAACCATTGACGTTCTTCCAATTGTAGATCCTCTTGTTGCAAAGATAAAGTTAAAACTCCATCTTCTTGAAATGAATAATTAGCAATGCTTGTAGAAGATGGATTACTACTAAGATAGCGTAAAACTTGACCCTGATTGATTTGCTCCCCATCGGGAATAAAGACTAATAAAGATGATCCCTCAACTTTAGGTTTTCCCCAGTCTACGGAATTATTCCAAGTAGATTTAATTGCTCCAAGACTTTGATCGCCTGAAAAATTAGATTTTTGACATAGTTGGATCACTTCGGGATGATCGGCATTTAATAACTCAGTGGTAATTTCTGCCTTACTATTTTCCACTTGTTCATCAGTTAAAAGATAACTGGTACGTTGGGTAAACCATTGACCAGCAGTTAATTTTAAAAATTCTTCAATAGTCATATTAGTTAATCAATTACAAAAATGTTAATAATTTTTAGCCTTTCAAATTTTATCAGTAATCAGTAGTTAAAAGTCAAATGCTTTTAATGCGATCGCCCTTTTATTATAAATTATCCAGTTTTTAATATTGTTTGATTTATTAATCTTAAAATTAAGCTAAAAAGCTTAACCTAAAAATATTACTAATTTGATCTTCAGATCAAGATTCAATTTTATTTAATAATTTTGGTTTGACAGCTAAATTTAGACCCATAGTAAAAGTACCTAATTTTCCGCCAATTTTCAAAAATATAAAAAAAAGATTAAGATATTAAGGATTAGGTCAAAAATATAGTATGCAGATTGAGTTTAAGAATTAACCGAATATTTATCTATCAATACTAAAAGAAATATTTAAACAAATATTTAGAGATTGGTAGTATTATTTACAGAGTCGGGGATCGCTTAGTGCTAACGTAAAAATTATTAGTTTAGTAAACTCTCTATTGATTAAATTCCTCGGTTATTATGGCTCAGATCCTTGATCCCATCCCCAATGATGATAAAAATGTTTTACTTTGTTGTTATGTTAATGCTACCAGTCAAATCCAAGTAGCAAGAATTACAAACATTTCTAATTGGTATTTTGAAAGGGTAGTATTTCCGGGACAAAGATTAGTTTTTGAATCTGTTCCCGAAGCTTTATTAGAAATTCATACTGGTATGATAGCAAGTGCTATTTTATCTGATAAAATTCCTTGTAAAAGTTTAGCTATTAATCTTGATCCTGTATCTGACAATAATAGCAATTCAGAAAGTAACCAAGACAATCTTAATGATAATTTTAGTGAAAACATTAGTCAATCTATTACAGAAAATACTAATGGTGATCCTATCAATAATTCTAAAATTGAAATAAAAGAAACATCTACTATAAAATCTAGTTATTCTCTTAATTCTAGTGTCGTTAATGTACCTAGTTTGTGTTAATTTTGTGATCAATTTAGTTGTTGTAACTAATTACAACAACTAAGCTATATTTTTTAGTTGAAATTGTTGATAAATTTCCCATTTTCTATCCTGATGTAATAATAAGGTTAATTCGGAAACTATAAATTCAAAATGAATAGTTTTATCTTGATATTTTTCCCATGCTTGATCATAATTACGAGGGGTTAAATCCTTATGGGCAAGGGTTAAATGGGGGTTAAATGCTCGATTTTTTGAACGATGATCAATAATATTTAAGTTAGAGGCTAAGTTTAAACTTAATTCTTGTTGTATTTTTAATAATTCCGTTGTTTTCTCTACATTGATATAAATAACACGGGGTTTAAATGAGCCAAAATTATCTAAAATAATGGGGATTGATGTTTGATTTTGACAGAATTTTTCTAAATTTTCACTTAATAGGTTAATCTGATTAATTGGCCATTTAAAAGGGGCTTGTAAAGTAATATGGGGTGGTGACTTTAAACCGTTTTTACTATGATAAAGATTCGCAAATTCTTCTTTCATTGCTTGGGCTATTTTTTGCACTTGTAAAGGGGGTAACAGTGCAATAAAAAAGAGTCTTTTTTCTGTGGAATTAGGTTTTAAATTGTTGATCATCAGGAACTATTTAATAATTTGATCAATATTCATGGTATAATCAAGAAATATTACTAATAACAAATAACAAATAACTAATAACCAATAACTAATTTTATTTTAAATTTTTTTATGACAGACTGGTTAAAACATAGTATTGAAATAGAAGTTAATGTGCCGATCGAGTTTGCTTGGAGTTTATGGTCAGATCTTGAGCAAATGCCCCGTTGGATGAAATGGATCGAGTCGGTTAAAATATTAGAAGATCGCCCTGATTTATCCCGTTGGAAGTTGGCCAGTGGTAATTTTGAATTTAGTTGGTTATCGCGCACTTTAAAAGTCATTCCCAATCAAATTATACAATGGGAATCTATAGACGGTTTACCCAATAAAGGAGCAATTCGTTTTTACGATCGCCATGAACGTAGTATTGTTAAATTAACCATCGCTTATGCTATTCCGGGAATGTTAGGTAAAATCATGGATAATTTATTTTTAGGGCGTTTAGTTGAGTCAACGATTAAGGCAGATTTGGAACGATTTAAGGTTTATTCTGAAAAAAAACATAAAAGGTAAAAAGATAATTTTAAACTTGAAAAATTAAAAATCAATCGCCATATTGATTAGGAAATTAGACTTAATTTCCGTTAAAAATGATCAGGCTTTTCATAATATTTGATTTCTTAACATCAAATATTATTAAATAACCCCCTTTCACCTTTAGGAAAAGGATTAGGGGGCAAAATATAACAAATTTACCCTGCAACAGAAGCCGTAGAACGTCTACGGCGACGACGTGCGGGGGTATTCGTCACAGGAGATTTAACTAACGGTTGAGTCGAGGTGATTTCAACAGGGTTGACGGGAATCTCCAAAGAAGATTTAAGTTTGATTTTTCCATTGGGGCGAGGATTAGGAGTTTTAACTGAGGATTGGGAAGCGGAAAACTCAGATTTAACCTCTGGGCTTTGCATTAAAAAGACCACGAGGGGACGACTGCGTAATTCCCGTTTGATCAGCCTTTGCATGGCTTGATCTAACTCTAAACGTAAGCCAGTCCAATCAATTCCATCTTCTTTACTATATTTACCCCAATAATCATTTAAAGTCTGATCTAAAGTCTTTAAAATCATTTTATTTAAGAATGAATGTTCTATTCCCGTCACAACTCCTCTTAAATGTATTTCTGGGGGAACTAACCATTTTCCACCTTCATCAATGGCGGTGGCAATGGTGATAATGCCATCTTCAGCCAGTTGTTGACGCTCTTTCATCACCACATCGTGAACAATACCCGCATGATCCACTAACTCAATCCCCGAAGGTACTTGACCTGCGATTTTGATCTCATCTTGGGTTAATTCCACAATATCACCATTATCAATAATGACCATATTTTGGGGGGCAATACCCAAAGATTGAGCGGTTTTAGCGTGTTGCACTAACATCCGATGTTCCCCATGCACAGGCATGAAAAATTTAGGTTTAGTTAAAGCCAACATCAGTTTATGATCTTCCTGCGCCCCATGGCCGGAAACGTGAATGCCCTGATTTCTGCCATAAACCACGTTTGCACCTTGTATCATCAAGCGATCGATGGTATTGACCACCGCAATGGTATTGCCCGGAATGGGATTGGCGGAAAAAATCACCGTATCACCTTGACGGATTTTAATTTGGGGATGATCACATTTTGAAATGCGAGTCATGGCGGCTAAAGGCTCTCCTTGACTGCCTGTGGTTAAAATTACCACTTTGTCAGCGGGTAAACTGTGAACCCGTTTTAAAGGTTCAAATAAATCGTCAGGACATTTGATATAACCGAGATTGCGACAATGGGCGATCACATTTAACATGGAACGGCCGACTACTGCCACTTTGCGGTTATGTTTTAAGGCTAGTTGTAAAACGATATTGACCCGATGGACGGATGACGCAAAGGTTGTCACCATGATGCGGCCGGGGGCTTGGGCAAAAATTCGATCTAAGTTGGGAACTACTGAGGATTCTGAGGCGGTATAACCAGGAATTTCCGCATTAGTTGAATCACTAAGCAGACATAATACTCCTTTTTCGCCATATTCGGCTAGTCTTTGTAGGTCAAATTTTTCGCCATCTACGGGAGTATGATCTATTTTAAAATCCCCACTATGGATAATAATACCGAGGGGAGTATGAATTGCTACGGTAAAACTATCGGCGATCGAGTGGGTATTGCGGATAAATTCAACAGTAAAAGATTGTCCTACTTTCACCTTATCTCTAGGTAATACGGTTTTTAAGGTGGTGCGATCGACAACTCCGGCCTCCTCAAGTTTATCCTGTAATAGTAACATGGCTAAACGAGGCCCGTAAATAATGGGTATATCAAACTGTTTGAGGTGATAGGCGATCCCGCCGATATGATCTTCATGGCCATGGGTAACGATCATCCCTTTGATTTTATGGCGATTTTCCAGTAAATAGGTAATATCGGGCAAAACGATATTAATACCGTGCATTTCATCCGTAGGAAAGGCTAAACCCGCATCTAATAACAAAATTTCGTCATTATATTCAAAAATACAGGTATTTTTGCCAATTTCATGTAATCCACCGAGGGGAATTATTTTAATTGATGGTTTTTGTGAGGTTTCAATCATGTTTTTTTCTGAATTTTTAATTATTTTTTTAGGTGAAAAACCAATAGCACATAGCTATGGTAGGGATTGAGATTATTATTTGACAGTAAACAATTGATAATTTTAATTTGTGGAAAATTTTTAAGAATTTTCCTGATTATCAATGCACTGTTAATCTTCAATTTTTGATCATTTAAGACCCTAAGATGAGCTTAAATTGTGTAAATCATTAAAGTTAAATTGATAGTTTTTTTGGTTCATATAGATAAAAAATAAGATGGGTAAAATTTTTATTGAAATTTTTAGTAGAAATAACTGACTGATTAATGATAATTAATTTTTAAAAGTAAATTAGATTTTTGGAAAGAAAAGAAAAGATTTAAGTAAAAAAATTGAAACTATAATTATTAATTGGCGATCGAAAAATTAAGCATATTAGATCAAATATTATCTGATTTATTTATATTTAGTCTGAGGGCGGGAGTCTGAAAACAAATTTTGTTTAATTACAATGATCATTATACTTTTTAAAACTTACCTATTTTATTTTTAGCATAATTAATAACATCAGTCAATTATTTAGGTAAGTTTTTGCGTTCTCAAAAGTTATTAATTTAGCTTAAGGAAGTCAATAGATTAATTGATTGATGGGGGAGAGAACGCATTTTACCCTTAAAATTTTGGTTAAGATTTTTCGCTAAAAATTTGGTCAATTTCTTTTAAAACTCCCTCCACTTTATGGGTAAGTTCTGGTGATAATTCGCTTAAAGGTAAGCGAAAACCTCCTAAATTCCAACCTTTTAAATTTAAAGCTGTTTTAACAGGAATGGGATTAGTTGTACAGAAAATTACTTCAAATAAAGGACATAATTTTAAGTGTATTTCTGTTGCTAATTGATGATTTCCATTGACAAAAGCTGTAATCATTTGTTTCATTTGATTGCCTACTAAATGGGAGGCAACGCTCACAACTCCCGCTCCCCCAATACTCATTAAAGGCAGTGTCATAATATCATCACCTGAATAAATCAGAAAGGAAGGGGGGGTTAAATTGCGAATTTTACAGGCTAAATCAATTTTGCCACTAGCCTCTTTAATGGCCACAATATTCTCAATTTTTGCCAATTTAGCTACGGTGGAGGCTTCCAAACTACAGCCCGTCCTACCCGGAACATTATATAACATCATCGGAATATCAGGACAAGCTTGGGCTATTGCCTCATAATGAAGGTATAAACCATCTTGGGGGGGCTTATTGTAATAGGGCGTAACTTGCAATGTGCCGTCCACTCCGATCTTCTGAGTTTTCAGAGTCAAATCGATCACGTTTTGAGTACAATTTCCACCTGTTCCGGCGATTAATTTACCTTTTCCGGCGATCGCATTTTTGACGGCGGAAAATAAATTCAATTTTTCTTGAGAGTTAAGGGTGGGAGACTCGCCCGTAGTGCCACAGACAACGATCGCATCACTCCCATTTTGAATTAAATAATCAGCCAATTTTTCGGCTTCTGAATAGTTAACTTCTCCCTCTTGGGTAAAGGGAGTGATCATCGCAGTTATGACTTGACCAAAAATCTCACTAGACATAAATCAATGTTGTAATTAGTTATTAGTAATTGGTTATTGGTTATTAGTTATTCATTATTAGTATTTTATCAGTTGATAGTTGAAAATGGACAATTTACCATTAGTTATTTTGGTTTAAAATTTGTCCTTTACTAATAATAAATAACGAATAACAAAATTATAATAATTCAGCAATTTGAATAGCGTTAAGAGCCGCCCCTTTTCTAATTTGATCACCACAAAGCCATAATTCTAAGGCATTAGGATTAGATAGATCTTGACGGATTCTTCCCACTAAAACTTCATCTTTTCCGGTGGCATCTATGGGCATAGGAAAATAATTTTTTGCCCAATCTTCTATTAATTTTACTCCGGGGGCTTGAGCTAAAATTTCCCTAGCCTGAGCCACCGCAAAAGGTGAGGCAAATTCTAAATTAATTGCTTCTGAATGCGCCCTTAATACGGGTACTCTTACACAAGTAGGACTAATTTTTATCTCAGGAGCATTAAAAATTTTACGGGTTTCATTAACCATTTTCATTTCTTCCTCACAATAAAAAGTTTCCGTCATAGGAGAATTGTGAGGAAATAAATTAAAAGCTAAAGGATAGGGTAAAATTTCCGCTTTCGGCGTTTCTTGATTTAAAATAGCTTGAGATTGAATTTTAACCTCCTCCATTGCCCTAGCACCTGCCCCACTAGCCGACTGATAGGTAGAAACAATAATTCTTTGAATGGGTTGAACTAAATGGAGAGGATAGATCCCCACCCCCATAATAATAGTGGTACAATTGGGATTGGCAATAATACCTTGATGGTTTTTGACTTCTTGGGGATTAATTTCGGGTACAATTAAGGGTACATTGGGATCCATGCGAAAAGCACTGGAATTATCAACCATTACCGCACCTGCATCAACGATCGCTTTAGCGTATGCTTTAGAAGTTGAGCCACCGGCCGAAGCCAACACTAGATCAATGTTAGCAAAAGATTCTTCTGTAACGGCTTCAACCGTTAAACTTTCCCCTTTAAAAGTTAATTTTGTGCCGGCCGAGCGCTCAGAAGATAATAATTTTAATTCAGATAAGGGAAAATTGCGTTCTTCTAAGAGAGTTAGTAATTCCGTACCTACTGCTCCGGTAGCCCCTAAAATCGCAACACGCATTGAATTAGACAAAAGATAAACCTCCTTGTAAGTGATTAGAATAAAAGATTTTCAATAATTTTTTTTATAATATTTCTTAAATAATAATTAAGTTGCTAATATATCAGAATTTTAGTATTTTGTGTTAAATTTTGCCTAATTTTCCGATCGAGTTGATGGAGATCGGGGTGAAAGGGGAAAATGATATTTAAACATTGCGAATAAAAGTATTAATTTGATCATCAAGGGGAGAGCCTTTTCTGTTGCCTTTTTTATTTGAAGCATCGGGATCAACTTTTCCTAATTTTACTTGAATTTTAGGCCCCGTATCAGCCAAACGAATAACCATTCCATCTTCTAACTCAATTTGAGAAACTTTTTCCCCTTTGATAAAAATACCATTAACACCCATATTAATACATTGCCATTGTTCTCCGTTTCTTTTTAACTTGGCATGGTGACGGGATACTACCGCACTATAAACCACAATATCATTATCAGTTGATCTTCCAATACTCAGAGTTTCCTGTTGATCAAATGACCAACTTTGTAAAGGAATATTTTGACTAGGATGAAGTAATATAATAGTAATCACAAGCTTTTTAATGAAAATCTAAAAATAAATAGGAATATTTCAATCATTGACAGTGGACAATGGATAGTTAACAGTGATTTTTTTTGTTGTCAATTGTCAATTAATAAATATCATAAACGGTTATTAACTATTTTGATCTTGATTTTAGATTTTGCCTAGAAAATTGCTTAATAGGTTGAGGTAGTTCCCTAATCATTAAATAATCTTTGTTAAGATAGAATAAAAAGATTAGGTCTTTTATTTTTATGCTTAATCAAACAGTTAGCACTTTACCTTATCACGGTTTGACCTCACAGGAAGTCAAACTTAACCGTCAAAAATACGGGATCAATGTTTTAACTCCTCCTCAACGAGATCCTTGGTGGAAATTATTTGCCCAAAAATTTGATGATCCAGTTATTCGCATTTTAATGATCGCCGCTTTAATTGCCATTTTAGTGGGCATTTTTCAAGGGGAATATATTGAGGGGGTGGGAATTATAATTGCTATTTTTTTAGCCACAACTTTAGCTTTTTTTAATGAATATAAAGCCGATCAAGAATTTGATTTATTAAATCATGTTTACGATGAAATTAAAGTTAAAGTGATTAGAAATAATAGTTTTGTTAATATTTTACGCAAAGATTTAGTCGTAGGTGATATTGTTTATATTGAACAAGGAGAGGAAATTCCTACTGATGGTGAAATTCTCGAAACAAGATCTCTTTTAATTGATCAATCTAAGTTAACAGGTGAATCTGAACCCATTGCTAAATATACCCAATCTTACACCCAAATTCATCAAATTGAAGGGGGAATTTACCCTCTTTTTCATCTTTATCGTAGCACTTTAGTTATTCAAGGATCGGGTTTTTTTCAAGTTACGGCCGTAGGCGATCTAACGGAAATTGGTAAATTAGCTCAGGCAATGATCAGTGTGGAAAATGAAGTTAATACCCCCTTAAATTTACAATTAGAAAAACTATCTCAATTAATTGGCGTAGTTGGTTTAATGGTGGCAGGATTAACTTTTTTAGCCTTAATAATTAGGGGCTTATTGAGCCAAGAATTTAATTTGACTAATCAACAAATTTATTTATTAATATTAATAATTATTGCCATTGTAATCATGTTAGCTCAAGTTTGGCTACCCATTATTTATGATGCCCTTAATTTAGCTTTTACTAAGATCAAAAAACCTCTTTTTTTAACAGAAAATAATTTAACCTCATGGCTTTTAACCATTATCACCGGATTGGGAGTTTTCGGAGCAGGGATCATCTTGGGTTATCCCTTTAATCTCATTCCCCCTCAAGGGCAAGTCTGGCTACCTTCTGAGGTTATTACCACTTTAATTAATTACTTTATGGTGGCCGTAACCATCATTGTGGTGGCCGTGCCGGAAGGCTTGGCCATGAGTGTTACCCTCTCCCTCGCCTATAGTGTGCAAAAAATGGCAAAATCCCATAATTTAGTCAGAAAAATGCACGGTTGTGAAACTATTGGAGCGGCTACGGTGATCTGCTCTGATAAAACAGGTACTTTAACTCAAAATAAAATGAAAATTTATGAGTTTAATTTTCCTTATTTAAAAGAAAATTTAAGTCTTCATCAACAAAATTTAGAGCTAATTGCCGAAGCCATGGCCGCTAATAGTACGGCTGACCTAGAAAAAAAACCCCAAGCCACTCCTCAAGGGATTGGAAATGTGACAGAAGGGGCGTTATTATTATGGTTAGATCAGCAAAAAATAGATTATTTAGCCTATCGCAATCAATTTTTAATTCATGAACAATTTGCTTTTTCTACTGATAAAAAATACATGGCCACTTTAGGAAAATCAACTATTTTTAATCAAAATTTATTACATTTAAAAGGTGCGCCAGAAATAGTTTTAAAACGATGTAATCGAATTTTAACCGATCAAGGAGTCAAAAATTTAGAGAATCAAAACGTAATTTTAGAACAATTAAAACAGTATCAAACTAGAGGAATGAGAACTTTAGGTTTTGCGTATTTACCAATAGATATTCCTCTATCTGAATATAACCTTGAAACCATAGATCATTGTTTAATTTGGTTAGGTTTTGTGGCAATTTTAGACCCTTTAAGAGTTGAAGTACCCTCGGCCATTCATACTTGTTTAAAATCAGGCATAGATGTTAAAATAGTCACCGGAGATAGCCCTGAAACTGCTCAAGAAATTGCCAATCAAATAGGTTTAGTTACTCCTTTACAAGTCAAAAAATATCCCTTTTTTCACTTAACAGGAACTCAATTTAATCAACTAGATGATCCCAAAGCAAAAACCATGATCAAAGACCTAAAAATTTTATCAAGGGCTTGTCCTTTAGATAAATTAAGATTAGTTAAACTATTACAAGAAAATGGAGAAGTTGTAGCCGTAACAGGTGATGGTACAAACGATGCGGCCGCTTTAAAACAAGCTCAAGTAGGCCTATCTATGGGCAGTGGAACAGCAATTGCAAAAGAAGCAAGTGATATTATTTTATTAGATGATTCCTTTAAAAGTATCGTTAATGCTATCATTTGGGGACGCTCTTTATACGATAATATTCAAAGATTTATCCTCTTTCAATTGACCATTAATGTGGTAGCATTAGGCACAGCTTTATTAGGCCCTTTTATTGGCATTGAATTACCTTTAACCGTAACACAAATGTTATGGGTAAATTTAATTATGGATACATTTGCGGCCTTAGCTTTAGCAAGTGAACCCCCCCATCAAAGTGTAATGGATCGGCCGCCCCGTAACCCCCATAGTTTTATAATTTCTCCGATAATGAGTAAAAATATTTTAATTATGGGCTTAAGTTTTTTATTATTTTTAATTAGTTTTTTATTATATCTTAAACAAGATAATTTAATCACAGATTATGAACTTTCGAGCTTTTTTGCTGTTTTTGTATTTTTGCAATTTTGGAATTTATTTAATGCGCGTTGTTTAGGCTTAAAACAGTCAGCTTTTCAAGGAGTTTTTGCCAATCAAAGTTTTATTTTAATTGCCGTAACAATTTTTTTTGGACAAGTTTTAATCATTCAATTTGGTGGTACAATTTTCCGTACTGTACCCCTTTCAATTCTTGATTGGTTAATTATTATTGTGGGTACATCTATTGTATTATGGCTTGGTGAATTATCCCGTTTTTATCAACAATTAAAATAATAATTGTGTCATTTGTAATCAAATTTTAATTAAATTTTTCCCTGATCAATCTATGCTTAATTGGAGGCTAAAATCACCTCATTTCTAACAATATATCAATGAATTAATTGAGGTTTTGCTGTTGCTTTATTCATTATTTTCCCCCCTTTTTTGTTTAATTATTTTCAATTTTTCAAATATAGATTATAATAAAATATCTGTAAAAAAATTAAGGAGGTGGCGTGTTTTTTAGTATTGTTATTCCCACTTATAACCGAAAACCGATTTTAGAAAAATGCCTTAAAGCCTTGGAAAATCAGGTTTTTGAACCCCAATTAATTAATAATTATGAAATTATTGTGGTGGATGACGGCTCGACTGATGGAACATTATCATGGTTAGGTGAGAATCCTCACAAATTTCCCCATGTCAATTTATACTCACAAAATCACCAAGGGGCGGCGATCGCGCGAAACCTTGGAGTAAATCAAGCTCAAGGTGACTTTATTATCTTTATTGATAGCGATCTGGTGGTGACGGAAACTTTTTTACAGGCACACGCCAAAGCCTTAAAATTAGGGGAAAAACAGTTAAACAGCGATCGCCTTTTTACCTATGGGGCGGTGATAAACACCAATAATTTTGATAATCCTACCTCAGAAAACTATAAAATAACTGACTTTTCCGCCGCTTATTTTGCAACAGGAAATGTAGCAATTGCTAAAAAATGGTTAGAAAAAGTCGGATTATTTGATATAAAATTTAAACTTTATGGATGGGAAGATCTGGAATTAGGGGTTAGATTAAAAAAATTAGGTTTAAAATTAATTAAATGCCCCGAAGCCGTAGGCTATCATTGGCATCCCGCCTTTAATTTAGCACAAATTCCCCACTTAATAGAGCAAGAAATTCAACGTGGTAAAATGGGCATTTTATTTTATCAAAAACATCCAACTTTTGATGTTAAAATGATGATTCAAATGACAATTTTCCATCGTTTATTATGGGGACTTTTATCCTTAAATGGTTTATTAAATGAAAAAACTTTAGCCCCTCTTTTGCAGTGGTTAATTAATCAAAATAAACCACAATTAGCATTAGAAATAGCCCGTATTTTTCTAAATTGGTATAATGTCAAAGGTGTTTATCAAGCTTATGATGAATTTCAACGAGAAAACAATCTTAAATAATCCAAAAGTGACGACAAAAACAGATTTTACTTCAGAACAAATTAAAGAAAAAAAACAAGTTAAAAAGCCAAAAAAGTTATCAGAAAAAACTTTTTTTGGCATTAGTTTTTTAAGCATTTTTCTCTGGGCTTTTAGTGCGGTTTTCTTAAGTTCATGGATCGGATATATTTTAATTTTAGATCCTAATTCTGTATTGTGGATCAACAATTTTCTACCGAAAAATTGGCAAATTCCGATCGCCCTTCAAAGCGCCCCCCAAACCTTAGAAATAATTAAAAAACAAGCTACCAATGAAAATTTAATTGTTGGTGATACTATCCCCTTGGGAGAAGAAATTTTAATCCCTTTTTATCAAATTTTAAAAAGTTGCACAGAACATTGTCAAGTAATAGTTGAAATTAGGATTTATTCCCCTATTTATGTTAATAATCAAGAGTTAAAATATAGTTTAATAGACATAATTACTATTGGTGAATTAAATGGTGCTTTTAGCGATCGCTTTAGTGATTTTTCCGAAAATTTAAAATTAACAAAAATAGAATTATTAGAAAATTCTCCCGATCTGGGTGGCTTATGGTTTAATCTATTAGGAGAAACTCAAGATCAAAGTAAAATTTATGGAGAAATATTATATTATGATCCTGCTCAAAAAAATCTCAGTTTAATTTTACCTTGGCAAAGTCAAGCCAAAGAAATGCCAAAATGGAAAGAAATTACGGGCAAAAAAAATCCAGAATTATTAATTAATCAAAGTCAATTATTTAAACCACTTTTTGAAGTTTATCAGCTTAAAATTAATCCCAATTATAACAAATATGAATTAGAAAATGATCGTAAAAGTTCCTATTTATTGTTAGAAGAAATTAGCTTAAAAGAACCTGCCATTATTTTACCAGAATATGAAAAAATAATGCCCCAAATTGAAGCTAAATTATGGAATTTAGCCTTCCAAAATTTAAACGCTTTGGCTAAAGAAATTCACCCTTCAATATGGACAGAAACAGCCGATCAACAAAGGGATATAATTGCTTTTCATGGTAAACTAGCCGAACAAGAATGTTCACAACAACAAGACACTATTGAAAATCAAATTGCGGCCTGTTTATTTAATAGTAATGGTGCAGTGGCTTTAGAATATTTTGAGCCAATTTTAAAAAGTAAGAAAAAAAGAAGATTGACTCTTATTTTAAATTGGTTAAAAGAAGATAATTTTAATTTACAAAAATATTTAGAAACCGCTATTAAATTAAATCAATTTAATGAAGATTTAAAAATTTGGCAAGGTTTAATTATTTATAGTAAACAAGGGAAAGATCAGGCGATGAAATGGATTAAAAGTGTAGATAATACCAATCAAGAAACTGTTAATAAATTAACAGAAATTTTTAAAGAAATTGACCTAACTTTGACAGAAAATATTAATTATAAAGGTCATAATAGTCGTATTATTGGTACGGGGATTCCCCTAAAAAATATTGAACTTTATCAATGGCAAAATCCAAATTCTTCTACTCCATTAAAACCGATTAAACCCCCTCAAAAGTGGTATATGATAGATGTTAATTCTTTTTTTGATGGTCAAGAATGGAATCATTTTCCCTTTGAATATATTAATATTAAACAATATTCTAATGATCTATTAAATTTATGGAAAATGTTAGGATTAGATCTTAATTCTCAGTTAACAATTATTACGAAAAAACCCCAAGGCAGGGAAGAAATTACTTTAACTAATATTAAAGGAATCAGAATTAATAATGATAAAATTCAACTATTAGGGGTGGGTATTCCCGTTGACGCAAATCAAACTATTACCCCTCAAACTTTGCCTTTAGCCTATAGTGAATCGGCATTTAATAATATAGAGTTTGGAGAAATAACTTTATTAGAATTATATCAAATTCAACCTGAATTAATCAATAACTTTTTACCTAAATTATGGCAAGTTTTACCCAAACAAATTAAAGATAATAATGTAAAAAATACCGAAGATATGTTAACAAAAATTGGTCATTGGAAAGTTAAAACAACAGATTTAACAGGTAATAATCAACTAGAAGGAATCTTAACTTTATATAGTGATGATCAGGGAAATTTAGATCATATTCCTCTGCCTAATAACAAGAAAAAAGCATCAGATGTATCACAACATACAATTATTTTTTCAGATCAGGGTGAGATTATTTATAATGAATTAAAAGAAAATTCGGCGGAATTTTTAATGACAACGATTGAATTAGACAAAAATAAAAATCCCGTTTTATTAATTGATAATGGAGAGGGTAAATATCAGATGAAAATTTGGTCATCTTCTCAACAAAAATTGATTAATTTTAATTAAGATTAATTTCATTTAAGAAAATTAAAACACATTTAAGTATGTTAATCTTAACAATTTAACTAACACTTTTAGCATTATAAATACTCATGGCTTTTTCAATTCCTTCTTTTAAACTTAATTCGATCGCTTTATTTGTTAAATCTAAAACTTCATTCATTACCTTAATTTCATCAGGTGCAAACTTTCCTAAAACATGGGAAATTGTCTCTTTTGTTGGATGAGATTTCCCGATTCCAATGCGCAAACGGGGGAATTTTTCTTGATTAAGATGGGAAATAATTGATCTCATGCCATTATGGCCGCCGGCCGATCCTGATAAACGGATTCTTAATCTTCCCACAGGCAGATCCATGTCATCATAAATAACTAAAATTTTCTCTGGAGAAATTTTATACCAATCAGTCACAGCCCTTACAGATTGCCCTGATCGGTTCATATAAGTTAAAGGTTTTAACAGTCTAATTTTATGGCCATTTGGAGAAATTCCCTCCCCATAAAAACCATGAAAACGACTATGATTTTGTAAAGAAAAATTCCAATCTTTGGCAAGATTATCTATTGCCTCAAAACCGATATTATGTCTAGTTTGATCATATTTTGGTTCGGGATTTCCTAAACCAATAATTAATTCAGGTTTAATAATTTGATTAGTTTTTGTTTGCACCATAAAGTTATTTTATTATAGAAAAATCAATTGTGATACAGGCATCTTGCCTGTAACCTAGCCCGACTTTTGTTTCCCTACTTGAAAAAGATAGCAACGGAATTAATCTTAAAATCCGTTGCTAATTAAGTTAAATTAAGTGTAAAACTTAACGTAATTGAAGATAACGAGGTTGATCAAATAAGTGAATAGTATCAACAAAACGGGCAGTTTTAGACTGGGAAGAAATAACTAAACTTTGGGTTCTGGCACCGCCATTAAATAAGCGTACACCGTTCATTAAAGTACCGGGGGTAATACCACAAGCCGCAAATAATACGGTTTCACCAGAAGCTAATTCTTCCGCATTGTAAACTTTATCAGGATCAGTGATACCCATATCGCGCAGACGAGCAAGGTTGCCCTCTTTGCTTTCACCGATTAAACCAGTTTGGACAACTTCAGGATCATAGATTAATTGTCCTTGGAAGTGACCGCCTAAACAACGCATGGCCGCCGCAGAAATTACACCTTCAGGAGCCGCACCAATACCCATTAAGGCATGAATATTAGTACCAGAGAAAGCACAGGAAATAGCGGCAGAAACGTCACCATCACTGATTAAACGCACTCTTGCACCCGCTTGACGAATTTCATTGATTAAACCTTTATGGCGAGAACGATCCATTACAACCACCACTAACTCCTCAATGGAGCGGTTTAAACAATCAGCTAAAATTTGTAAATTTTGGGTAGGAGTTTTATTGATGTCCACATGATTACGAGCGGCCGGGGGAGCGGCTAATTTTTTCATGTAGAAGTCAGGAGCGGCAAATAAACCACCACGCTCAGAAATAGCTAACACAGCCATAGAGCCATTTTGACCATAAGCCACAAGGTTTGTACCCTCACAAGGATCCACAGCGATGTCAATTTCCACTAATTCACTGAGATTGCAAACTTCGTGGGCATTTTCTTGATTACAAATACCCACTTCTTCACCGATGTAAAGCATAGGAGCGTCATCTCTTTCGCCTTCACCGATTACGATGCGTCCTTTCATGTGGATTTTGTTCATGCGTTCACGCATCGCTTCTACTGCCACTTGGTCAGCAATATCTTTTTCGCCTTTACCCATCCATTTTGCGGAAGCAAGGGCGGCATTTTCCACAACTTCAATAATTTCTAAGCCAAGGGTGGTTTCTATCATAAATTTCCTCTTATTAGTTGTTTTTTTTATATTCCGTTAGCTAAAATCAAGATTAATCAAGGTTTTTCAGTGATGATGAACCGATAGCTCATCGCTGATCTTTCCTTTATAATGATTTACCTTCTTAAACGGTATTACTCAAGAGTTTATCAGACTAGGGGATCGCTTAAAAATTTTTCTGGAAAAAAAACCAAAAATCGAAAATAATGGATAATTGATAATGGATAATTGATAATTAACGAATAACAAATAACGAATAAATAATGTTTTTATTATTATTAAAAATTTTACTTTGGCTAATTTTATTGGGAACGGTTTATTTTGTCGTTGCTAAATTTTTACCTAAATTTGTATTAGCATCTATTGGAACGGCGATTATTCTGGTTATTATTGCTTTAGCTTTTTATAATCCTAATAATATTTTAGTTTTGCCTACTTTTGATTTACTATTTTTTCCCTTTAAACCTATTGGGATTAGTTTAATTTTATTAATTTTAGGAATTACTAAAATTAAAAAGGATAAAATCGAAAAAATTGGCAAAATTTTAATTATTAGTTCCCTGATTATTTTATTATTATCAAGTATGCCGATTTTAGCTTATCAATTAGCTAAAACGATGGAAAAAGAAGGATTAGGAATTAAATCTCCTCCTGCTAAATGTTACAACCGAGAAAATCCAGAAGTTCTCTCTCCAGAAGATTTTGCTGATTGTTTTCAATACGATTTTATGACTCAAGATTTTGCGGGTTTAATTGTTTTATTAGGCCGACATACCACTGAACCAAATTTACCCTATCGCACTCAAATTCAAGTTAATAATGCGGGCGATCGGATCTTATATACGGCTGAATTATATAAGCAACAAGTACAATTAGGTACAAATCCCTTAATTGTGGTCAGTGCCGCTCCTAGAGAAGATTTTACGGGGGATCAACTCAATCGTTCAGAAACTAATGATCTGGCAATTTTATTGCAAAATTTAGGCGTACCATTAGAACAAATTATTTTAGATTATAAAGGATATAATATTAGAAATTCAGCTTTAGAACTGAAAAACATTATTGAAGATCGGGGCTTAAATAATCAAAGAATTTTATTAGTAACATCCGCACTTAATATGCGTAGAGCGAAATTAACTTTTACTAATTTAGGTTTAAATATTATACCACGACCAACGGATTTTTATGGAATTGAATCTAATGGTATTTCTGGAAAAAAATTCACAATTAAAGATTTTTTCCCCTCGGCACAAGCCTTAGTCATCACAACGGAGGTAACGGATGAATTTTTCGCTACTCTTTATTACTTTTTAAGAGGTTGGTTATCTCCGCCGATTAATTAGTTTTTAATAATTTCTCATAAAAACTAAGTTTAATGTCATAGATCACCCCTAATAATTAATAATTATTGAGGGATAAATTTTAACTTTTAATTGTTAATTTTGACCCATCTTTTTTTCCATTGACTGGTAGTTTCTAAATTAGATTTTTCCTGTTCAATCGTTCTTCTTTCTAAGATAATTGAAGCCGTATCATTAAGATTAGGATCTCGATAGGGAATAGCTCCACGAGTGTTTAAATATTCTTGTTCTTGAGTTGATAATGGCTCAAATTCTTCATTAAAACTGGCAATTGTACTGGGGGATTTTCGCCCAATACTAGGGGTAGAACCGATCTTTAATCCTGCTAATAATAAAGCTTTTCTCACTGCTCCGGCACAGGAATAAGTAGCTAATTTTCCATTATTTTTTAAACAAAGACTGACCAATTTTAAAAATTCCACTGTCCATAATTGGGGACATTTTGGAGGAGAAAAAGGGTCTAAAAAAATGGCATCAAATTTTAAGTTTAAATTAACTATTTCTTGAATTGAAATTCTAGCATCATTGATTAATAATTTACCTTCAAAATTGTTATATTTAACTGTTTTTTGATTAGCTATTTCCGTTAAAATATTAATCACAATTGATGAATAATCAGAGAATAAATTACATTCGATCGCCGATAAAGGCACAGTGGGATCAAATTCTAAACCGATCCAATTAATTTTACAATTAGGGTTAATTTTCCAAATAGTTTCTAACGCAGAAGCCGTATTATAACCCAAACCATAACAAATATCTAAAATAAATATTTCCGGTTCAAACTGTGCTTTTTGAGCCAGATTACAAGGCTCAACAAACTTCATTTGGGCTTCCTGTTTTGCCCCATAAATAGAGTGAAAAGCCTCATTAAAAGTATTAGAAAAAAAGGTATAAGAACCGTCAGCCGTTTTTTGAGGATTAAAATTATTAATTGTCATTGGTCATTGCTCACTGGTCAAGGTTTAAGGCTCTACCCAACGGCCATCGGCTTTAATTAAATTAATTAATTCCGTTACCCCCTGCTCCTCTGGGACTCGTTTAATTTCTTCTCGCCCACGATAGAGAGCAATTGTACCAGCTTGTTTACCCACATAACCATAGTCAGCATCGGCCATTTCCCCCGGCCCGTTAACAATACAGCCCATCACGGCAATATCTAAGCCCGTTAAATGTTTGGTGGCCTCTCTGACTTTGTGTAAAACTTCCTCTAAGTTGAATAAAGTACGACCGCAGGAGGGACAAGCCACATATTCCACCATCGTTTTGCGCAACCCTAAAGCCTGTAAAATGCTATAACAAACGGGAATTTCCTTTTCTGGGGCTTCGGTTAAAGAGACTCGGATCGTGTCGCCGATGCCTTCCGCCAATAAGGTTGCGATCCCGGCCGTAGACTTAATTCTACCGTATTCCCCGTCACCGGCCTCCGTTACCCCTAAATGGAGAGGATAGTCCATGCCTAACTCATCCATACGCTTAACCATTAAACGATAGGCCGCCAACATCACAGGCACACGGGAAGCCTTCATGGAAATAACTATATTATAAAACTCTAAAGACTCACAAATTTTAATAAATTCAATCGCCGATTCTACCATTCCTTCTGGGGTATCACCGTAGGTAAATAACATTCTTTCTGCTAAAGAACCATGATTAACTCCTATTCTCATGGCTTTGCCCTGATCCCTTAAAGAGATAACTAAAGGCTCTAAAGTTTCCCTAATTTTAGCTCCGATTTCCTCAAATTCCGATTGTGAGTATTCAGTGGGATCACTCTTAGGTTTTTCAAACACATATAGGCCGGGGTTAATTCTGACTTTATCAACGTGCTTGGCCACTTCTAAAGCAATTTTCATCCCATTGTGATGCACATCGGCCACAAGGGGAACGGGTTGATAAGTTTGTTCTAATTTAGCTTTAATTTCAGCTAAAGCCTTAGCATGAGCCATACTCGGCACGGTAACACGCACGATCTCACAGCCAACTTCATGTAAACGACGAATAGCGGCCACCGAGCCATCAATATCAAGGGTATCCTCATTAATCATAGACTGAACCACCACAGGATAACCGCCGCCGATGGTGACATTTCCCACTTTAACGGGGCGAGTTTTGCGGCGGTGGATGGTAGTATCAAAGGCAGAGTCAGTGTTTAAGGGTTTATCGATCGTTTGCATAAAAAGTTAAATTTTGAGTAATTTTAATAATAATTATTTTATTATAATATTAAAGGGAAAGTTAGTTAAGAGAGGTCAAAATTATGGTGACAACCACTGTAAAAAATCAAACAATCAAACAGAGATTAGAAAAAACAGTTACTATTTTAATGGAGGAGCGACCTTTATTTAAAGCGGAATTAAATTTTGCTCAAATAGTTGAGGATTTATATAATGTAGTTATGAGAAATTTAACCATTAATCAATTTCAAGAATTATCAGATCAAGAATTAAAAGAAAATTGTAGTTTTGTGATGTCTACTAAACTAATTTCTGGCTTACTAGATGACTTAACACAGGAAGAAATTGCAATTTTTGATTCTGCTATTAAAAGAAAATAAAAATTATGAGTTATTTATTAGATACTAATATTGTTTCATATTTTATGAAAAACAATATTTATATTAATCAAAAATTAGAAGATTTAAAATTTAAAAAGCAAAAAGTTTATATTAGTTGCATTACCTATTTTGAAATTAAAAGAGGTTTAATGGCGGTTAATGCCACTAAACAAATGCAAAAATTTGCTGAATTTTGTCAAGATTATCAAATTATCTTTTTAGATGATTTAGCAATTTTAGAAAAAGCCTCGGAAATTCATGCTAATTTAAGAAGTAGAGGTTTAATGATTCAAACTGAAGATATTTTAATCGGTGCTACTGCTATCATTAAAAATTTAATTGTTGTTTCTAATGATGAAGATTTACTCAGAATTAATGATTTAAAAGTTGAAAATTGGCTTGTCTATAATTGACAATTATAGCAGTCCTAAATTGGTCGTGACAAAAAAAGTTAACGATTTTGTTATTCGTTATTCGTTATTTGTTATTCGTAACAAAACTTTAACAGTCTTTTTTCTAATCATTCATCTGCTACAAGCTATTTAGGATTGCTATATCTTTAGAATTAGATTAATTTTAGATATATTTACTTAAAATTTCGATAGTTTGATTACCCGTTTTTTCCCAACTAAATTGACTTGCTCTTTTTAAACCTAATTCTTTTAATTGTAACTTTAAATTATCGTCATTAATTAAACTTTCCATTGCTGAAGTTAACTCATTAATATTATAAGGATCAATTAAAATAGCCCCATCTCCAGCCACTTCTGGCAAAGATGAAATATTAGAAGTTATAACAGGTGTACCACAAGCCATTGCTTCTAACACAGGTAAACCAAAACCTTCCCATAAAGAAGGAAAAACTAACGCTAAAGCTTGACTAATTATTACAGGTAATTGATCATAATTTACATAGTCTAAAAATTTAATTTGTTGTTCTATATTTAATTCTTTTGCTAATAGTTTTAATTGGGGAGTATAACGATCATCTTGAGAACCAACTAACCATAATTCATAATTTTTATTGTTAGATAAATTAGCAAAACTTTTAATTAGTCTGGTTAAATTTTTATGGGGATCATGTCTTCCTAGATATAAAAAATAAGGTTTTTGATTATTATTTAATTGCTGATGATTAAGGGGTTTAAAATGATTATGATCAAAAGCTAATAAAATTGGAGTTATTTTATTAGCAGGAATTTGATAATAATTCATAATATCATTAGCGGTTGCTTGAGAATTACAAATAATGTGTTTTGCTTGTGTTAAAACTTGAGGAATATAGTATTTAAAATAAGGAGTCAAAGGTGATAACTTTTGGGGAAAACGTAAGGGAATTAAATCATGTACTGTCACAATAAATTTACATTTATGATGATATAATGGCGCTTCAGGAATAGGAGAAAAAATTAAAGAAGCTTGTAATTTTCGATAAATTTTGGCAAGTTTAAACTGTGTCCATAATATGCGATTAAAGTGGCCTTTACTTCCCTGTGCAGGTGTTAAATTATTGGGTATTTGATAATAATTAAAGTCTGGTATTTTTTGCACTATTAATAAGGTGGGATCGAGTTGTTTTAAATAGGGAAATAAATTTTGAGCATAAACACTTAAACCTGTAGGTTTATCAAAAATAAAAGATAAATTTATTAATAATTTTCTTGGCTTTAAAGATTGATTCATTTTTCTATTTTTCCCATTTTAGTTATGATTTTTTATCATAAAGACAAGACTTAGAAATTATGACAAAAATATGAATTAAAAATATTATTCAAAGGGAATTACCTAATTTAATTATTGAAGTGTTTAGTTATGAGGAAGATGGGATTATTTAATATTAACAAAAAAGTTGAACATTTTAATTAAGTATAATCTTATATATTAAAAATTTTGTCAAATCTCCGACTTTTGATAACTATATTTTTATTTAGATTTTCTAGTTAACTTTTAATCAACCAAATTGCCCATTTTTCTAATAAAAGCAATATCATTTAAGATTTGTGGATTATTAATTTGATTCCCTGAAGATAAGCCTAAAACTGCCAAATCTGACTCAACCATTAACTGTACTAATTCTTCAAAAGTTACTGAAGGTTGCCAACCTAATTTAGTTTTAGCTTTAGTGGGATCACCTATTAATAAATCCACCTCGGCCGGACGCAAATAACGGGGATCAAATTCTACATAATCTTCCCAGTTTAAATTAACATAATTAAAGGCTAATTTTAAGAATTGCTTAACAGAATAAGTCTCGCCAGTAGCCACTACATAATCATCTGGCTGATCTTGTTGTAGCATTAACCACATAGCTTTGACATAATCTTTAGCATAACCCCAATCCCTTTTTGAATCAAGATTTCCTAAATATAATTTCTTCTGTTTTCCGGCCGCAATATTAGCGATCGCTCTGGTAATTTTTCTCGTTACAAAAGTTTCGCCACGACGTGGACTTTCATGGTTAAAAAGTATGCCATTACAAGCAAATAAATCATAAGATTCTCGATAGTTTACCGTTTGCCAATGGCCATAAACTTTAGCACAAGCGTAGGGACTTCTGGGATAAAAAGGAGTTGTTTCTTTTTGGGGAATTTCTAACACCTTTCCGAACATTTCTGAGGATCCGGCTTGATAATATCTTACTTCAATTGCCGTTCTTTGTTGATAGTCTCGGATCGCTTCTAATAATCTTAAAGTACCCATTCCTACCGCATCAACTGTATATTCAGGACAATCAAAACTCACTTTAACATGAGATTGCGCCCCTAAATTATAAACTTCAACGGGCTTAACTTTTTCTAAAATACTTCTTAAAGTTGTACCGTCACTTAAATCTCCATAGTGAAGAAATAACTTAGTATCAGGTAAATGGGCATCTTGATATAAATGATCAATTCTATCAGTATTAAAAGTAGAAGAACGGCGAATAATACCGTGAACTTCATAACCTTTTTCTAATAATAATTCACTTAAATATGAACCATCTTGACCGGTTATTCCTGTAATCAAAGCTCGTTTTGTTTCTGTCATTTTCAAAGAAAAGATGATTTTTTAGTAATAAAACAATAGATAAATTGAGATTTGTTGCTATCTGATTAATTAATTGTCTATTGTTTAATGTCAATTGTCAATTTAAGTTAAGACGCATTTAACTTTCATAAATCTTTTAAGTCAATTATTATGTAATATAAATGCGTCTTAGCTTAAGGCTTTTCATCTTTATCCCCGACTTTGAAAACCCTTGGCTCAAGGGCTAGGAATGGGATTATAATTTCTCAGAAAGTTTAACCCCTAAAGAAGATTTACCGCCGAAAACAGTGCCAAAAGTTTTATTATCAAATCTTGCTTTAGCTTTCGTTACAATATCCGTAGGTAAAGCGATATAACCAACTTCATCCACCAAATTTTGATGAGCTTGATCTAAGTGATATTCCACAAACGATTTAACCTTAGGTTTATCTAAGGCCGCTTTGCTAACATAGATGAAAATAGGACGTGATAAGGGATTATAACTACCATCGGCGATCGTTTCTTTAGTAGGTTCAACACATTTGCCCTCTTTATTTTCAATCTGGACAATTTTCAACTTATCAATATTTTCCTCATAATAGGCAAAACCGAAAAACCCTAAACCAGCCGGATCCGCCGAAACACCTTGTACAATCACATTATCATCCTCACTGGCGGTATAATCACCCCGACTTTCCCCTTCTTTACCCGTGATCGCATCGGTAAAGTAATCATAAGTACCGGAGTCCGTACCCGCTCCAAATAAATCTAAATCTTTATCAGGAAACTGAGGATTAATTTGATTCCATTTCTTAATTTTACCCTCGGCCGCCGTTTCCCACATTTTAGCCAATTCTTCTACTTTTAAACAAGTAGCCCAATTATTTTCCTTATGGACAACTACGGATAAACCATCATAAGCTACAGGAATTTCAATATATTCAATTCCTTTTTCTTTACAAAGATCAATTTCACTTTGTTTGATCGGGCGCGAAGCATTAGAAATATCCGTTTCCCCCGCACAGAATTTTTTAAAACCGCCACCCGTGCCAGAAATACCAACAGTAACTTTTACATCTTGGTTAGCTTTCATAAATTCTTCGGCCATGGCTTCAGAAATGGGAAAAACCGTACTTGAGCCATCTATTAACACATCTGCCCCCGATGTGCTAGGGGTATTTTGGGAGGTGGTTTCGGTGGTTGTCGGAGCGGTGGTTTCCTGTGTGGTTGTTTGTTGTTGGTTACAACTAGCTAACCCAACAGATAATAGGGAAGCCATTAAAAACCCTGTGGGAAATTTTAATAAAGTTTTAGTTTTCATTTAAAATTATACTCCTATGAATATTTGTAAAAATTTAGTCATAATCAAGTTGAAACAATGGACAATAATTTTTTAATTGTTCATTGTTAATTAATAAACAGTTTTTGATTATATACAGTTTTAAAATATATACAAGTGGATTTACCAAAATATAAACAAAGTTTAATTTAACCTTAATATTTGCTTATAAGTTAACAATTTAAAATCTAAAAATAGCTTTTACTTATCATCTTTACGCTAATTTTTCCTCCTTTAAAGTAGTGTTAGATCATCTTCAAAATAAAAAGATTGACCCCGTTATTTTTTGAGATATTTAGTATAAAGAGAAGACCATGATCATGAGGTTTTCAAATTAATTAAAGAAAAAAATTATTTGACAGGGAGAGCAATAATGATCAAATTAAAGGAGATCTTTTACCAGAGGTGTGAAATAAACCATTTGTTAATTAATCAGTAATAATTTTAAGAATTGTGAAAATAATCAATCTAAAGTTAATTAATCTTGTATATTAACAACATAGATCAAAGTTTTAAGCAGAATTAAGAGAATAAATTTTTGTTATGAAATTAAGAACAAAACTACAAATAGGTTTTATTGTTCCTGCTTTATTGTTAAGTTTAATTGGTGGAACTTCCATAATCGCTTTTTTTAGAATTAATGATCAAGTCGAAACTATTTATGATGATCGAGTAGTACCGTTAAAACAACTAAAAGTTGTCTCAGATGCTTATTTAGTGGGAGTTATTGACACGGTAAATAAAACTCATGCTAAATTAATAACTCGTGATCAAGCCTTAGAATATATTGATAAAGCCGAAGATAAAATTAAAGAAAATTGGACTACCTACCGCCAAACTTATTTAACTTCAGAGGAAAAACTATTAGCAGATGAAGTGCAACAATCAGCTAATGCGATGGATCGAGAAATTGTTAAACTTAAAAATACTTTACGAACTTATCAAGGTGAAGCTTTAATCAAACAATTAAATAAATTTGATGGGCCTTTATATGATTTAACGGATCCTCTTTCACAAAAAATTGATCAATTGATTGAATTACAATTAGATATTGCCAAACAAGAAAGAGAAAAAGCCTATTCTCTTTTTAGTTTAATTATTTGGACTTTTATTCCCTTTTTAGGGATTACAATTATTTTAATTGTTTCTCCTTTGAGAACTTTTATTACTAAAGCGATTATTGCCACTTTTGAAACTACAATTAATTCGATCGCTAGTGCTTCTAATCAAATTGCGATCGCCTCCGAAGAACAGGCCAGAATTGCCCAACAACAGGCTAATTCTGTGACAAAAACTTGTTCAACGATGGATGAACTTCAGGCCAGCGCCCAACAGTCGGCACAACAAGCGCAAAATTCGGTTTTTAGTGCCAAAGAAGTTTTTGCTTTATCTCAAGCCGGAGATCTATCGGTGGCTGATACTTTAACTCAAATGTCAGACTTACAACTGCAAGTAGAGGCCATCAGCACCGCTATTACCCAATTAAATCAACAAATTGCTCAAATTGACACCTATCAAAAATTAGTAGGAGAAATAGCCAATCAAACTAATATGTTAGCTTTAAATGCGGCGGTGGAAGCGGTTAGAGCCGGAGAACATGGGAAGGGTTTTTCGGTGGTAGCTATGGAAATTCGCAAATTAGCAGATCAAAGTAAAATTTCTGCTAATAAAATTAATCAATTAATTAATGATATTCAAAAAGCAATTCAAGGTACAATTATGGCAACGGACTTAGGCACTCAAAAAGTTAAACAAAGTGCTAAAATTACCCAGAATACCGCTCAAACTTTTAGAAAAGTAGGAAAAGCAATTGATTTAATAGTAGTTAATAGTCAACAGATTTCTTTAAATGCTAAACAACAGGTCATCGCTATTACGGAGGTTGTTACCGAGATGAACTATTTGACTCAAGCGGCCAAGGAAACGGCCACAGGTATTAATCAAACTAAACTCGGCACACAAAAATTAAATCAAGCGGCTAATCAATTAAAAGAAATGGTTTAATCTGTCAACAGTGAACAAATGACCAATGACCAATGACCAATCAATAATTTCAAAAGGTTAATAATTATGACAAATCGAAGAAAAATAGCTATTAGATTTCAAATTTTAGGCGGGTATACCATACCTATTATTCTATCAATGGTTTCGGGAATAATTGTCTTTTTTAAAGTGCAGGAAGTTAGAAAAGAAATTATTAATTTAGATCGATCAGTTCAAGTTCAATCTAATATTGGAGATCTGGGGATTGAAATTCAAATTCTTTCCCGTGCTACGAGGGGTTATATCTTAGATAAAAATCCAGAATCAGTTGATTCTTTTAAAACAGCACAAGAGGCAGTTGACAGTTATTCTAGTCAACTTGATAATTTAATTAAAGATCAAAAGCAAAAACAAATTTTTGCACAACTAAAAACAGAAGTGGCCGATCTTGAAAGAATTAATAGTGAATTAATTAATTCAATAGATCAAGGTTTAACGAGGGATAAAGTGATTGAATTATGGAAAAAAGATGCAGGTCGTACTCAAATTCAAAAAATCTCTAAATTATTAATAGATTTTAAAGAAAGACAGAGTGAATTGGTGAATCAAAGTATAACTAATCAAGAATTAGCATTAAATAATCTAATTTTAATTTTAGTTATTTCTACCATTTTGGCCTTATTTTTATCTATTAGTTTAGGCTTAATCATTGTCTCAGGTATTGCTACACAAATGAATGAAACGGCCAATGTTTTAGCCACTTCTTCCAATGAAATTGCCTCCACCGTTGAACAACAGGAGCGCACGGCCTCGGAACAGGCGGCCTCGGTAAATGAAACCACTACTACGATGGAGGAGTTAGGGGCTTCTTCCCGTCAATCGGCTCAACAAGCGGATTCTGCTTCTAATGCCGCCACACAGGCCTTAGAGATGACGGAAATGGGCAATCGTACCGTTGGCACGACTTTAGAAAAAATGGTTTCCTTAAAGAATAAAGTGGGAGCGATCGCGCAACAAATTTTACTTTTAAGTGAACAAACTAATCAAATTGGGAATATTTCCCAATTAGTCAGTGATATAGCGAATCAAACTAATATGTTAGCTTTAAACGCTTCAGTTGAAGCGGTCAGGGCGGGAGAACATGGCAAAGGATTTTCCGTTGTGGCTTCAGAAATTAGGAAATTAGCGGATCAATCTCGCCAGTCAGCGGAAAAAATTAACTTATTAGTAACAGAAATTCAAAAAGCAATTAATTCTACGGTGATCGTTACTGATGATGGGACAAAAACCGTAGATCAAGGCATGGAAATGACAAAAGAAACTGCTCAAGCCTTTGCCGGAGTAGCTGATGCTGTTAATAATGTAGTTATTAATAATCAACAAATTTCTTTAAATATTCGTCAACAAGTCACGGCGATCGAACAAGTAGTATCAGCCATGAATATTATTAATCAAGGTGCAAAAGAAACCGCTACGGGTATTAGTCAAACTCGTGGCGGTGTGGAACAATTAAATCAAGCCGCCCAAGAATTAAAAACTTTAGTGTAAATTGTTATTAGTTATTAGTTATTAGAAAATATACCAATCCTAAATTACCTCTGGCCGATCAATTACTTGTTACGAATAACCAATAATCAATAACAAATAACCCATAATTAAGGAGTTTTATTATGATTGAAGATGATGAATTACGCAATTTATATAAAGTTTCTAGTGAAGAACATATCCAAAAATTAGAAGCGGGGATTCTTCATTTAGAAAAAAATCCTGATGATCAATTTCCCTTTACGGATTTAATGCGAGAAGCTCACTCTTTAAAAGGTGATTCTCGAATGTTAGGGGTAGATGGGGTTGAAATTATCAGTCATAAAATTGAAGATATTTTAGGCGCAATTAAAACCAAAGAAATTACCCTGACAAGTGATTTAAGCGATCGCCTCTATCACAGTTTAGATGCTTTGCGTAAATTAGTTCATGAAGCCGTCACGGGGGAAGATTCCCACGTTGATGCTAAAAAATTTAGGCTCTATTTAGAAGGGGAAAAAACCGATCTAATTATTACAGAAAAAGAACAAAAAAATGGAGCTATTATTGACGAAATACCCCTAGCAAAGGCTAAGATTGAAGTTAAAAAATCTAGTAATAATACTAATCTTTCTGAAGAAGAACAGGAAGCAAATTTACGTCAAACTTTTTCCAATCATAGGGCTTTAATTGCCGAATATATTGCTCAATTTAAAACTACCTTAAATCAATTTATTGAAAATAATCAAGATCAAGAAATTTTAACAAAACTTCAACAAATTAATCAATCTATTCAACAAGAAGCTAACAGTTTACAAATAGATTTAATTACACCTTTCTTAGAGCAACTTCAATTTATTTTAAGTGATTTAAAGCAACATAAAGTTACTTTTAATGATAATATTCAAGGACGACTAACTGAGGGAATTAAAGGAGTAGAAAGCCTATTAGAACAGGCTTTGACTGGTAAACCTGCTAATATTAATACCTTCCATTTACTCGCCTATTTAATGGGCGCTAATAGCACCCCGACTAAAACCGATTACCCCGATCTTCCCCCCGAAGAAGTCACCCCAAGCAAAAATGAGCCTACCCAAAAAACTCTTAAACCTCTTATTCCTGCCAAGCCCGAGAATCAAGCTCCCGTTAAAACAACAATTAAAACCACTGCACCCCCTCTGAAAAATCAAAGCATTGAGCCTTCTAGCTCAAAAATGGGCGAACCTTACCGCATTGATACCATTCGAGTCAAAACCAGTCATTTAGATGCTTTAATGACCCAAACAGGGGAGTTAACCGTCACAAAAATTAGAATTGCCCACACCGCCAACGAAATTGAGGAGGCGATCGCCCTTTGGGAAGATTGGAAAAATAATCGGCGAGTTCATCATTTTAGCCAACAAAATTCCCAGTTAGAAGCCTCTCAACTTTATGAAAATAAATTAGATAAAATTTTTCAAAATTTACGCACTTCTAGTAGTGAAAATAGTACAAGATTAGAGTTAATTGCAGGAGAATTAGAGGAAAAAATTAGAACTTTACGATTATTACCGTTATCAACGGTATTTACCCTCTTTCCCCGTATGGTGAGGGATCTGGCTAAACAGGAAGGAAAAGAAATTGAATTTTTGATTGAAGGGGGTGAAACCTGTGCTGATAAGCAGATTTTAGAGGAAATTAAGGATCCTTTAATGCACATGATCCGCAATGCGGTTGATCATGCGATCGAAACTCCGGCCGAAAGAACACAAAAAGGTAAAAATCCCTGTGGAAAAATTAAACTAAAAAGTTATCAAACAGCTTCAAGTATTATCATTGAATTGAGTGATGATGGCCGAGGTTTAGACATCAAAAAAATCAAAGAAACTGCCATTAATAAAGGCTTATATACCCATGAAGAATTAGAAAGTATGACAACAAATCAGATCTATTCTATTATCTTAACTCCGGGTTTTTCTACTCGTAAATTTATTACGGAAGTTTCCGGCCGAGGTGTAGGATTAGATGTGGTTAATACCAATGTGGAAAGATTAAAAGGCAATATTACCATTGAATCAACACAGGGGCAAGGCTGTACTTTTCGCATTCAACTGGGTACAACTTTGGCTACGGCCAATGTTTTATTAGTCTCTATTCAAGGCATTATCCACGCCATTCCTATTGAATATGTACAGACTACTTTATTAATTGCTTCTCATCAAATTTTCACCATTGAAGGGCGTGATACAATTGCTTTAAATAATCAAGCCATTTCTGTTGCTTATTTAGCGGATTTATTAGAATTTTCCCATGATTTTAGTTTAGATAATGGGCAAAATTCCCATCAAGATCAAGATAATTTGTTATGTATTTTATTAGATCTGGCTGGGGAAAAATTAGGTTTATTTGTAGATCGTTTATTAGATACTCAAGATGTGGTAATTAAACCCCAAAGTATTCTCTTAAAAAGAGTTAGAAATGTGGCAGGAGCAACAATTTTAGGCACTGGTGAAGTTTGTATGATTCTTAATCCTTTAGATTTATTAAAAACGATCCAGAAAAAACACAGCCCTAATTTTTCTAAAATTACTAATCTTCCCAATAAACCTAATTTTAATCCTGAAGCAAATATTAAACATAAAAAAGTAGTATTATTAGCTGAAGATTCCATTGCCACACGCACCCAAGAAAAACGAATTTTAGAAAGTGCAGGGTTTGAAGTAGTCACGGCCGTGGATGGAGTAGATGCTTTTAATAAGTTAATTTCCCGTGATTTTGACGCTATTATTTCCGATATTCAAATGCCTAATATGGATGGTTTAACCTTCACTGAAAAAATACGTCAACAAACAAAATATAATGAATTACCGATTATTTTAGTCACATCTTTAGCCTCCGATGAAGATAAAAAACGGGGCGCACAAGCAGGAGCGAATGCTTATATAACTAAAGATCGTTTTAATCAAGAAATGTTGATTGAAACCTTAAATCGTTTAATATAATTATTAGTCATTATCCATTATCCATTATTACTCAACTATGACAATTAAAGCTTTAACTTGGCAAGAATTAGAAAGATTAACTAATTTTAATCCCGATCGCATTAATGGAGAGACAAACTCCCAAGCCCGTTTACGTCTTTTTGGTCAAACAGAAAGCGATGTTAGAGTAACATTATATCGGGATCATCATGCTTGGTGTCCCTATTGTCAAAAAGTTTGGTTATTTTTAGAAGAAAAACAAATTCCCTATAAAATAGAAAAAGTAACCATGTTTTGTTATGGAGAAAAAGAAGCTTGGTATAAGCAAAAAGTACCTTCTGGGATGCTTCCTGCTTTAGAATTAGATGGTAAAGTAATCACAGAAAGTGATGATATTTTATTAGCTTTAGAAAAAACTTTTGGCGCTTTAACCTATAGTTTGACAGATGAAAAAGTTTTACCTTTAAGACGTTTAGAAAGAATTTTGTTTAAATATTGGTGTAGTTGGCTTTGTTATCCGATCCATTCTTCCCAACAGGAAAAACGCAATAAAGAGCAATTTATTAAAGCAGTTGAAATGGTGGAAGATGCTTTAAATCAAACTTCTAGCCCTTATTTCTTAGATCAATTTAGTGTGGTTGATGTAATTTTTACCCCCTATGTTGAACGGATGAATGCTAGTCTTTATTATTATAAAGGTTACTCTTTAAGACAAGAAAATCCCCATTTATCAACTTGGTTTGATGCTATGGAAACTCGCCCAACTTATCGAGGAACTCAGAGTGATTTTCATACCCATATCCACGATTTACCCCCACAAATGGGAGGATGTTGGGAAAATCATGAGCCTCAAATGTTACTTAATAAGCATAAAGTGGATCATGGCTCATGGTTTGAGTTACCAGACGTTACCTATCCAGAGCCAGAAAACTCCCGTGAGGAAGCCCTTGCCCGTATTCTTAAACATCGTGATAATTTAATTAAAGTCAATCCGGCCGATCCCCAGATCTTTGATGAGGCTTTACGTTGTGCCTTAACTTATCTGATGACAGGGGAAGAATGTCAACCCCCACAGGGATCAGACTCGGCTTTAAGATATTTGCGCGATCGCATTTGTGTGCCAAGGGATATGACTATTTATCCGGCCAAAAGGTTAAGGGAAGCCTTAGAAAAAACTGCCAGTTTAGTGGGCGATCGCCAAGGAGAGCCGATCCCCTTTAAACATCGGCGAGATCAGGATCCCACCCGATTTATAGCAGGGGGTTTTCAAAGTCGGGGGTAAAATGCAATTCTAAGTTCAATTTATTGAACGATCATTGTTAGCTTTGAAATTTATTTCAAAGTTGGTTAAATCCTAAAACCCTTAACTCGCCTTGAACTTAAGTTCAAGGCTAACATAAATCGTTCAATAAATTGAACTAATTTTTGTTAGAAATTATCTCTTTTTTAATAATTTTTGATTTATTAACATCAAAAATAAACTAAAAAATTGATTATCATAAGTACCTAAGCAAAATTAATTACATAATGTGGAATGGGCATCCTGCCCGTCACAGGCTAGAAGCCTGTGCCACCATTGAGGGCAAACTTACTCCCTCACCCTACGGTTACGCCACACATACCAACTGAGATAGGATAATAACATCGTGGCACATAACACATAAGCACCACCACCGGGTAAACCAGAAATGGCCATTGCTAAACTACCTACCCATAAAGTCAAAGCATAGATAAATACTACCGTCATTTTTTGGGAAATACCCGCCTGTAATAACCGATGATGAAGATGTCTTTTATCCGCCGTAAAAGGTGATTTTCCGTGTTTTAAACGGGAAATAATCACCGCCGACATATCTAATAAAGGTACAGCTAAAATTAAATAGGGTAATAAAACCGCCGTCACAGCAGTGGTTTTAACCAAGCCGATCACAGCTATTCCGGCTAAAGTAAAGCCCATAAAATAAGAGCCACCATCCCCCATAAATATTTGAGCTGGATTAAAATTATAACGCAAAAAACCTAAAGCCCCTCCAGCTAAGGCCGCCGCTATTAAAGCCGCCGCATTTTGATCCATAAATAAAGTTACAATTAACATCACCACGGCCGCAATGCCTGAAACGCCGGCCGCTAAACCATCTAAACCATCAATCCAATTAATTGCATTAGCCATTCCCACCAACCAGATCACCGTGGCCGGTAAACTTAACCAGCCCATTTGAATTAAACCATCAAAAGGAATAGATAAAAATTCAATTTTCACCCCCATAAACCAACAAATCGTAGCGATAATGATTTGCATAATCAGTCGAGAGAGGGGGGTTAAATTAAATAAATCATCCGCTAAACCAATCAAGAAAAAGGCACAACCTCCTAATGTTACTCCCCAGATACCCCATTCCATATCAACGGGCAAAGCAAAAAAACCGCCTAATCTCCAGATAATTATTAAAGCACAAACTGTTCCGGCAAAAATTGAGATTCCACCTAAGCGCACCATTGGCCTTTGATGTACTTTTCGCTCATTGGGATGGTCTACATAGCCACTTTTCACACCAAGGGTTTTGATCACGGGGGTAGACCATAAAACCACAGTCATGGATAGAAGAAAAGCAATTAAATGATAAAGATGTATAGGCATCGAAAAAGGTTTAATTGTTATGGTAAAAAGTTAATTGAGAAAAATTTAAGATTGATGTTAAAGATTGTCTACTTATTGATCAATATACTAATATTATCTTGTAGAGGTCATTGTCAACTGAACGGGGTCAATTGTCAATTGTTGAATATTCATTTCAACAATTATTAACGACTTGAAAGATTTATGTCATGATTAACCAAGATAAATCTTGTAAACTATGATCTTAGTTGAATGATCAAAACTCAAATTAGATCTAGTTACCCCTAGTTATTGCTGAGTATATCATCATCGTTTATGATTGTATTTGAATGAGAAATAGAGCTACTACTAAACCTCAAATTCTGGTTGTTGATGACGAGCCAGATAATCTTGATCTGCTCTGTCGTACTTTTCGCCGTGATTATAAGGTTTTGCGCGCTGATAATGGGCCTGATGCTTTACAACTACTAGCTCAACAGGATCACGAGGTAGCTGTAATTATTTGTGATCAAAGAATGCCCACCATGAGTGGTACAGAGTTATTAAGTTTAACGGCTGTTCAATATCCTAACATGATCCGAATTATTTTAACTGGTTATACGGATGTGGAGGATCTGGTTGAGGCTATTAATGCGGGAAAGGTTTTTAAATATGTAACTAAGCCTTGGGATGCGGATAATCTCAAGGAAATTGTCAAACAGGCTTTAGATACCCATAATGTGTTAAAGGTGCGCACGGAAGAATTAAGACGCAGTTTAAGAAGGGAATCTTTATTAAATACGGTAACTAATGCCATTCGTAATTATCAATATGGATCGGGGGGGGATTCGCCTTTAAGGGATGTCTTACAACGGATTGTGGATACGGTAGGGCAGGTTTTGGAGATTGATATTTGTATTTTACGCCCGATCGAGCAGGATCATTTAGCGGATCAATGGTATGTTTATCAAAAACCGGAATTGGCTCAATTAGGGAATAATAGCTCACTGTCATTAGAGTTAACGGTGTGGCAAACTTTTGAAACTCAGGTGATCCATGATGTGGCCAATGGTGACAATTTAACGGAGTCTAACCATGAAGTGCAAGAGCGTCTAAAGGCTTTTCAAAAAGCGAATATTGCTTCTAGTTTAACTGTTCCTTTGATTGTGCAATCTGAGTTATTAGCTGTGTTGGGCTTACATCGTTGTGGTGAGGCGATCGCATGGGAAGACGATGTAATTTCCATTACTAGCATCGTGGCTGATCAGGCGGCCTTGGCTATTGCTCAGGCTAGGGCTTACGAAAAAATACAGGCCTTGGCGAAACGGGAAGCGTTGATTAATACGATCACCAGTGCGATCCGTTCAACTTTAGAGCCTCAATCTATTTTTCGGGCGATCACTAAGCAACTTGGTCAAGCCTTAGAGGTGCAGGGCTGTGCCTTATCTTTATGGACAAAAGAGGATCAATTTGTGCAATGTGTGGGGCTATATGATGCTCAAAAACATTTAGAAGATGACCTAGATGAGATGATTTTACCCCAATCCGTAGCCCCGATCGCTGAAAATCCGGTTTTACAAGAATTATTAAACACTTTAAAGCCTGTGGTTTTAGAAGATTTAGCTCAACATCAGGAGGTTCAAGGTCATGATCTGCCCTTAAGTCATCCGGCCAAGGCTTTATTAGTTGTTCCCTTAATTGTGGATGGTGAGTTAATTGGGAGTATTTCTTTAAAACAAAATGAGGGATCACGGCGTTGGTTCAAAGAGGATATTGAGTTAACTCAGGCGGTGGCTTCTCAAGCGGCGATCGCTGTGCAACAGGCTAGACTTTACGAAAAAACTTGTCAACAGGCGCAACAATTGCGGGAAAATGAGGCACGGGTAAAACAGTTAAATACCTATCTCACGGAATCGGTGTTAAAACGCTTTTTACCTCAAGCGATGGTGAATAAGGCGGCCACGGGGGAATTAGTGCTTGATTTAAGCCCTGAGCCTCGTTTGGTGACGATTTTATTTAGTGATATAGTCGGTTTTACCCCTTTATCTAGCAAGTTAGGCCCTCGCAAAATTGCTGAGTTATTAAATGAGTATTTAGAGGCTATGACTCAAGCGGTGTTTGCCAATGGTGGCACGGTGGATAAATTTATTGGAGATGCGGTGTTGGCTTTATTTGGTTCTCCTGAAGAATTACCTCCGCAGGAACAGATCACAAGGGCGATCGCTGTGGCAAGGGCGATGTATAAGACTTTAAATGGATTAAACCAAAAATGGACGGAAAAGGGGATTATTGACAATATTAATATTAATCCGATTAAATTTCGTTGTGGGATTCATCAGGGGAATGCGGTGGTGGGGATGTTTGGCGGTGGTCAACGCTCTGATTATACGGCGATCGGGCCGGCCGTGAATATGGCCGCCCGTTTACAAGAGGCCGCCACCCCCACAAAAATTTTAGTTTCTCAAGCAGTGGCGCAATATCTTGATCCGGCGGAAATTATTGAACACAAAGAATTACATTTAAAAGGTATTGAAGAAAATGTGATTGGTTATTTTGTAAAAGTGGAGTAAAGTTAGCTTTTTGTGATCTTTTCAAGATGGAAGATTTATTTCTAATGAGGATAATTCAATTTCTTTTCCCTCTAAAATTTTACTGGTTAATTGATGACATTGGGGACATTCATAAATCCAATTATTAGGTTTAAATTCAATTTTACAAGTATTACAATAACATTTGACGGGGATAGTTTCAATTTCTAATGTAGCACCTTGAGCGATCGTGTTTTGAGTGACAACATCAAAAGCAAATTCTAAAGCTTCGGGTACAACTCCAGATAATTCACCTATTTTCATTTTAAAATGATTAATTTTAATTGCACCTTGATCTTTAGCATTTTTTAATGCTATTTCTAAGGTGTTTTCCATAATACTAACTTCGTGCATTTTAAATAATTGATAATGGATAATTGATTATTAACAAATAACGAACTAAATTAGTTTCATTTTTTGTAATTGTTCTTTTAATCTTAAAGCTTCAGGATTATTATTTTGTTGATGTAAATTAATCGCTTTTTGGAAGATTTCTAAACCCTCTTTAATTCTAGCACATTTAAACAAAACAACCCCTAAATTTTGATAATAATAACCATTTTGAGGATTTAATTTGATCGCTTTTTCATAGGCTTCGATCGCTTGTCTATATTGTTTTTGGGCTTTAAAAACAATCCCTAAATTATAATAACCAATGGGTAAATCTGGGGCAATATCAATCATATTTTCATAGGCTTGTTGGGCATAATTATAAGCACCCATCTTGATCAAAACATTACCTAAATTATTATAAGCCCCAATTTTTAAAGGTTCTAAAATTGGTTGTCTTAAGGCATTTTGATAATTTTTAATCGCCTTATCTAACTCTTGATTTTTTTGATAAGCATTAGCTAAATGATAATATAGTTCATATAAAGTAATCGGATCGGCTTTGTGGGTATCAATACCCGTTTTTAATAGTTTAAAAGCTTGTTTAAGATTACCTTCTTCTAAATATAAAGCCCCTAATTTATTACAAGTATAAGGGTCTTTGGGAAACTGTTTTAAATAACTTTCTAAAGCTTTTCTAGTACGATTAAATTTATCAAAATTTTTAATATTTTGCTCTTGATAACCATAATGAAAAATAGCAGGAATGGGAAAATTAACAATTTTCCAATGATTTTCTTGCTTTAAAATTTCCGTAACACTATCATCTATTAAACTATGATAAGGACGATTAAATTTTATGTTTGGATGGTTTCTAAATAACCTTGAAACTAAAGAATACGGTGATTGAGAAGCCCCTATTTCATAACGAATTAAATTAATAACAATAGTATCTTTACTATCAGTATGATCTAAGGTTTCTTGTAAAGATTTAATAATATTAGGGTTTAATTCTTCATCCCCATCTAATATTAAAATCCAGTCACCTGTAGCATATTTTAAACTTTCATTTCTGGCATCGGAAAAATTATCATTCCATTGAAAAGAAAAAATTTTAGCGTTAAATTCTTGAGCAATTTTAACAGTATTATCAGTTGATCCCGTATCTAATAAAATAATTTCATCTACGATATTTTTAACACTATTTAAACAGCGTTGTAGATTTTTTTCTTCATTTTTAACAATGATACACAAACTTAATTTAGACATGATTTTTTAATAATTTTTAATTAGTTTATAGTTAAATTGTTTTAAAAGGGTGGCAATGGGTTTAAAGCAATTTTTAGTTAAATTAGGAGGTTTTGATGTTAATAATATCATAATTTTTAACCTCATTTATTATTAATAAATAATTAATAATGATCACAGGCAAGATGCCTGTGCCACAAATAACCAATAACCAATAACCAATAACTAATAATTATTAATTATTTTAACAAAACTTTTTTCAAGTTCGGTAAAATCTTCAAAATTTTCCTGTTGTTGTTGTAATAAATTAACTGTTGCATCGGAAATATCTCCCTTTCTTTGTTCAAGTCGATCGCACAAAATTTCCATCGGAGCAGTACAATAATTAATTTCAAAATTAATATTATTATTTTGGGCAAATTCTAACACAGGTTGACGTAAATTAAGGCGATCATATTTAGCATCTAAAATTACATTAAAACCATGTTTAATTAACATTTTTGCTAACTCTAATAAACGCTCATAAGTTTTAATTGTCATTGCTTCAGAATAGATACTTTGATCACCTTTTTCCGCTAAAGAAATACCTGCTAAATGTTTTCTAACCGCATCCGATCGAAGGTGAATAGCGTTAATTTCTTGAGCCAAATTTCGCGCTGTGGTACTTTTTCCAGAGCCTGATAAACCGGACATTAAAATTAATTTACTTTCATGTCTTTGGGTATATTTCCAAGCTAATTGATAATAGTCAGAAGCAGATTTTTGAGCCTCATCTTTTTCTTTTTGAGGTACGGCTGGATCATCTAATAAAAATGAAGTAACTTTTGCTCTCACATAAGCTTGACGACTTAAATATAAGGGTAAAACTTGTAAACCTTCCCAGTCTCCAGTCGTCTCTACATAAGTATTTAAGAAGATATTTCCAAAGTCTTGTTTCCCCCTTGCATCTAAGTCCATTACCGCAAAAGCTATATCATACATTACATCTACAAAGCGGAAAGGTTCATTAAATTCAATGCGATCAAATAGTTGGATTTTATCATCTAATAAACAGATATTTTTTAAATGCAAATCGCCATGACATTCCCTAATTTTACCTTGATTTTGTCTTTCTTGAAAAAGCTCTTGATTATTATTTAAAAAATCATCGGTAAAAGCCTTAGTTTCTTCGTAATGTTGTTGAGTTTGTGCTAAACCAATATATTTAGCGGTTTGTTCATAATTTTGGGTAATTGATTCATTAATTTTTTCAATCGTACCAAAGGATTTAATATAATCATTAGTAATAGTTTTATTTTGATGAAATTCTGCGACTATTTTCCCTAATTTTACCATATCATCTGCTGTTAATTTCCCAGATTCAAACATATTTATAAATAGATTTTCTTGGGGAAATTGTCGCATTTTTAAGGTAAATTCTACCGTTTCTTGATCATCATTTAAACTGAAATTTTCTTCAGTTTGACTAATCGGTAAAATTTCTAAATAAAGACTAGGAGAAATATCTTTATTCATGCGTAATTCTTCTTCTAAAAAATGCTTTCTTTTATCTAAACTTGAATAATCTAAAAAACCAAAATTAACAGGTTTTTTCAATTTATAAGCATATTCTCCCGTTAAAAATACCGTAGAAACGTGAGTTTGTACAACTTCAATGGGTAATGTTACCGGATGGGGATAAAATTCCGGCGTTTGCATTTGTTTAATTAATTCTGTTTGAGACATGGTAATTTTTTGATTTAAGATTAAGAATTTTTTTGACTAAATTATTATAGTAAAATAAATCACATAAAAACTATTTTTGATCAAAAATTAAAAAAATTTAAAGTGTGATCGCTTTTCGCTATTCAAAATTGGGCAATTAATTGCGGTTTTTTAATTAAAAAATTGCCCATTTTCAAATTATTTGTTTTTAACAACCTTGATTAATTTAAGTTCAGTTAACAACAAATAATGAGGTTATTTTTTAACAAAAAATAGCTCCTTTTCGATCTAATTCTAATGCTTTAACTTGGGGATTAATCCCCATTTCTAACCATGTTTGAGCGATCGCTGTTATCACTTTTTGTGCATTTTGCTCATTGGTTAAAGCTAATAAAGTTGATCCCGCTCCACTGATCACCATGCCATAAGCCCCCGCTTTTATTGCTGATTTTTTAACATCTGAATAACCTTTAATTAAACTTTCACGGTAAGGTTGATGTAACTGATCTTCTAAGGCAACTTTTAACCAATTTTGATTGTTATTTTCTAAACCTTTAATTAATAAACCAAGGTGTGCAATATCAAAAATTGCGTCATGATAACTTAATTGTTTAGGTAAGACTGATCGAGCTTCTTGTGTTGATAATTCAAAATTAGGAATTGCCACAATGGGAATAATATCTTGATGCCAATTAATTTCACAAATTTCCCATTTTTCTTGATTAGAAACTGATAGTTGACATCCACCTAATAAGCAAGGTACAACATTATCAGGATGCCCTTCCATTTTTATTGCCATATTCATAATTTCGGTTTTAGTTAATGGGTTTCCTGCTAATTCATTTGCTCCCATTAAACCAGCAATAATCGCTGTAGCAGAGCTTCCCAAACCCCTCGCTAAAGGAATTCCTAACTCAATTTCCATCTGGATAGAGGGAACAGGTTGATTTATTTCTTGATAGAAATTGTGAAAAGATTGATAGAGTAAATTAGTTTCATCCGTACTTACTCTTTGAGCTTCTTCTCCTGTGACTATAATTTTTAGTTCGGGATTTTTTGAGGTTTCAAGGGGGGTAAATTTAAAATAATTATACAGGCTTAAGGCCGCCCCTAAACAATCAAATCCTGAGCCAATATTAGCGGTAGTTGCTGGTACTTTAATCGTAATTGTTGACATTTTTCCTAATCAAAAATAAATAATTATAATATCATAAAATAACTAATAACAAATAACTAAAGAAATTGATCTAAAATTGCTTCAAGGGCGATCGCAATGTGACTCCAATGAGTGCCACCTTGACAAAAAGCAATATAAGGTTTTCGTAAAGGCCCATCAGCAGAAAACTCTGATGTACTCCCATCAATAAAAGTTCCTCCGGCCATCACTAACTGACTCTCATAACCGTGCATTTCTGAGGGAATAGGAGTTACATAAGAGTCAACAGGTGAATGCTTTTGAATCCCATGACAAAAGGAAATTAAGTTTTCCGGTGAACCAAATTTCACTGCTTGAATAATATCACGGCGTTTTTCAAAAGGTAAAGGATTCACCGCATAACCGAGTTTGTCAAAAATATAAGCAATTAAATGACTACCTTTAACTGCTTCTCCCACCATTTGAGGAGCTAAAAATAATCCTTGAAATAAGAGGCGATTCTGAGCAAAAGTAGCTCCCCCACTGCTCCCAATGCCCGGAGCGGTTAAACGACAGGCTGAAGCCTCTACATATTCAGCTTTTCCGGCAATATAACCTCCGGCCGTCACGATTGTTCCTCCCGGATTTTTAATTAAAGATCCCGCCATCAAATCCGCCCCTACATTGGTAGGCTCTCTATCCTCTATAAACTCGCCATAGCAATTATCAACAAATACCACAACTTCCGGTTTTTGTTGTTTAACTATTTTAATAATCTTTTCAATTTCATCAATTGAGAGGCTTTTTCGCCATGAATAACCGCATGATCTTTGAATTGCAACTAATTTAGTTTCAGGTTTAACGCAATTTTGTAGAGCTTCCCAGTTTACTGTGCCTTCTGAGGTTAAATCTATTTGACGGTAGGAAATGCCAAAATCTTTTAATGAGCCTTGTGAGTCTCCCCTGATCCCGATCACTTCTTCAAGGGTATCGTAGGGAGCGCCCGTTACTGCTAACATTTCATCCCCCGGACGTAATACTCCGAATAAACAAGAGGCGATCGCATGGGTACCGGAAACGATTTGTACACGCACGGCGGCGGCTTGCGCCCCCATCACTTGAGCAAAAAGTTGATCGAGGGTATCACGGCCTAGATCATTATGACCGTAGCCACTGACGGAGCTAAAATGATGAGTGCCAACCCGATGATCCCGAAAGGCTTGTAAAACTTTTTTTAAGTTAATTTTGACCAGTTGATCTATTTCGGAAAAAGTAGGAATTAATGCTTGTTCTGCTGATTTAATTAGGTCTAATTTATTCATTAAATGGATATAACTTTAATTAATAATTTAAAATGGTAATTTTAATTTTTTTTATATCATATGTTTTAAGATTTTTTTAGTTAATAAATTAACATAAATTTGATTAAAAACCCAAAAATATTGTACGGACGTAGCAGTGCTATGTCCGTACGGAATAATCATACCTTAATCTGTTGGAAAAACCTTATTTTTGGAACATTTTTAACATTCTTTGGGTAACAAGAAAACCGCCGGAAATGTTAATTGTACCCACTAAAATGGCGATCGCGCCTAAAATGGTTGTAGGCGAATTAATTGATCCGGAAATTTGCACCATCCCGCCTATAATGATAATCCCACTGATGGCATTTGTGACACTCATCAAAGGGGTATGTAGTGCGGGAGTAACATTCCAGATTACTTGCCACCCCACAAAAATGGCTAAGACAAACACCGTAAAGTGAGACAGGAAGGAGGAAGGCGCACTCACGCCCACTAAAATTAAAGCAGAGGCAATTATCACTGGAAATAACCAACTATTGCTTTTTTTCTCATTTTCAGTGGCTTTTACTGAGGGTATTTCTTTCGTTTGAACTGCTTGGGGGGAAGGTTGACTGATTTTCGGCGGTGGATAAGTAACATTTCCATCATGAATAATTAAAGCCCCCCTCACAACTTCATCATCATAATTAACTTGATAATTCTCATAACCTCCCATATCTTTTAATAAATGCCAGAGGTTAGTGCCATAAAGTTGACTAGCTTGGGATGCCATCCGACTAGGCAGATCCGTTAAACCAATGATCGTTACACCATTATCAGTCTTGTAAACTTCACCCGGCCTTGTAAGTTCACAATTACCGCCATTTTCGGCCGCTAGATCCACAATGACTGAGCCATCTTTCATTGACTTAACCATGTATTCCAAAATAAGTTTGGGAGCAGGGCGGCCAGGAATTAAAGCGGTGGTGATGATAATATCAACTTCCTTGGCTTGTTGGGCAAATAAAGCCATTTCAGCCTCAATAAACTCCTTACTCATCACTTTAGCATAACCGCCTTGCCCTGTGCCGTCTTCCTCAAAGTCTAACTCTAAAAACTCAGCACCTAAACTTTGTACCTGTTCTTTCACAACGGGACGGGTATCAAATGCCCTCACAATAGCTCCTAAACTCCGAGCCGCACCGATCGCCGCTAAACCGGCCACCCCTGCCCCAATGATTAAAACCTTGGCCGGTGGCACTTTTCCGGCGGCCGTGATCTGACCAGTGAAGAAACGGCCAAAATTATTGGCCGCTTCCACCACCGCGCGATAACCCGCAATATTAGCCATAGAGCTTAAAGCGTCCATTTTCTGAGCGCGACTAATGCGAGGGATGGCATCCATCGCTAACACAGTCACTTTTTTTTGGGCTAATTTATCAATTAATTCAGAATTTTGCGCCGGATAAAGAAAACTAATTAAGGTTTGTCCTTCTTTTAATAAATCCGTTTCATGTTTGCCTAGTGCGGGATGATCTTGGGGCTGTCTTACTTTTAAAATCAGATCGGCCTCTTGATAAAGTTTTTCCGTCCCCTCAATAATCTCACAATTTGCGTTACGGTAAGCCTCATCGCTAAAATTAGCATTAATACCAGCCCCCGACTCGATCAGCACCTCAAAGCCCAATTTTTGCAGTTTTTGGGCGGTGTCAGGGGTGGCCGCTACCCGACATTCATTCGGGTAAATTTCTTTAGGAATGCCAATTTTTTTCGGTTTGGCTCGATCGCTCGTGGGAGTCTGTTCTTTTTCGATCGCAATAGTCATAATTTCTCCATGTAAGTAGTTAATTTAAGCTTAAAGCTAGTTTTGACTAGATCATTTAATATTGCATTGTAATAACAATCTCAACGGATTGTGATCAATATTTGTTAACATTTGCGTGATCTAAGGATTGAGATTTTGCTTTAATTGACTAAATTAGCTATTTTAGCTAAAATTTGTCTTAAAAAAGATTTTAAGGAGAAAAAATGAAGATATTAAGTGCATCAGAGGCTAAAAATCGTTTTGGGAAACTGTTAGACTTGGCTAGACGTGAGCCTGTACAGATCGAGAAACAAGGGCGCACAGTAACAGTGATGTTATCCATTGAAGAATATGAGCGTTTATCTGCTTTAGAATCTGAGATTTTAGGATTAAAAGCACAAGAAGCAAAAGAAGAAGGTTTTATTGGTATCAAAGAAAGTGAAGATTTATTAGAGGAATTACTGAATGCTTAGATTAAATATATCTCGAAAAGCTAGTAAATTCCTCACTAAATTACCTTTAAAACAAGCGAAACAAATTGCTTTAAAAATTCAACAACTTCGTCAAGATCCTTTTCCTCAAGACTCAATTAATCTAAAAGGATTTCCTTTTAGACGTACAGATATGGGAGAATATAGAATTATTTATGATATTCAAGCCGATGTGTTAGAAATATTAATTATTGGAAAAAGAAATGATGATGATGTTTATAAGCAATTAAAACGTAAATTTTAATTAATATAATTTTAATTGTTGGATCATGCGAGAAGCTTGTGAGCCATAACCGCCACCAAATAAATTAAAATGGTTAAGAATATGATAAAGATTATATAAAGTTTTTCTTTGTTGATAACCGCTATCTAAAGGCCAAATTTCATTATAACCACGATAAAAAGCCGCCGGAAAACCTCCAAAAAGTTCTGTCATGGCCAGATCCACCTCTCGATCGCCGTAATAGGTAGCCGGATCTAAGATCACAGGCTCACCCGTCACAGTTACGGCCGCATTACCTGACCATAAGTCCCCATGTACTAACGAAGGTTGGAGATTATGAGGTTTTAAGAGGTTTCTTACTCCCTCAATAATTTCATCAACGGGCGGAAAACTGCCCCCTTTACGTTTTGCTAATTTTAATTGATAACCGATGCGATGTTGTGCAAAAAAATCAGCCCAATTACTTGTCCAAGTATTAATTTGTGGAGTAGATCCAATCGTATTATTAACATCCCAACCAAATTGATCCCCGATAGCTTTTTGGTGCATTTTCGCCAATTTTTGACCCATTTCCACCCATGCCTGACCATTAGCCGAAGCAAATTCTAACCATTCTAACACTAAAAAACTACTTTGATCCCCAATGCCATAACAGATCGGTTTAGGTACACGAATAGTTTGAGTATTAAATATTTGTTGTAAACCTAAAATTTCTGCTTTAAACATTTCCACTTGATCTGCGCGATTAATTTTAATAAAATAAGTTTTACCATGACCAGAAATAGCATAACCTTGATTAATACAACCACCACTAACAGAAAGACGATTTTCTATTTCAAAATATTGGCCAGTAGTTTGACTAATCTTTTGGGCAATTTGATTCCACATAATTTTAAAAATAATTGATCTTTAATCTTTTTATTATATTAAGATGATTTTATCATTAAAAATAACCCTTGAAACTTTTATGCGAAAATTATGATTCCCTTAAAATTAACTTTAAAAAATTTCTTAAGTTATCGTCAAGCAACTTTAGATTTTCGGGGCTTACATACTGCCTGTATTTGTGGTGCTAATGGTGCGGGAAAATCCTCATTATTAGAGGCGATCACATGGGTGATCTGGGGTAAAACTCGCGCCGTTAGTGATGATGATTTAGTTTATCATGGGGAAAAAATGGTAAGAGTTGATTTTGAATTTATTAGTAATGATCAATATTATCGCATTATTCGTAATCGTTCAAAGGGAAAAAATAGTAGTTTAGATTTTCACATTAAAAATGAAGATGATCAATTTATTGTGTTAACAAGTAAGGCAATTAAAGACACACAAAAAGATATTATTTCTACTTTAAAATTAGATTATGATACTTTTGTTAATTCGGCCTATTTAAGACAGGGACGAGCCGATGAATTTATGTTAAGAAAACCTAATGAAAGAAAACAAATTTTAGCTGATTTATTAAAGTTAGATCATTATGAAGAATTAGCTGATCAAGCTAAAGATTTTGCTAGACAGTTTAAAGGTCAAGCTGATCAATTAGCTTCTACTTTAGAACCGATTGAAAAACAATTAGAAACTTTTTTAAATGTGGAAGACGAAAAAGAAATTTTAAGCAAAAAAATTGAATTTTTACAAGAATTACAAAGTCAAGATCAGGAAAAATTAATCAATTTACAAACTAGCCAAAATCAAAGGGAAACTTGGTCAAATCAAGTTAAATTACAACAAAATCAATTGGAAAAATTATTGGAATATAGTCAAGAATTAACTAAAGAAATTGAAGATATTAAACAACAATTATTACAATTAGAGCAATTATTAAATCAAGGGGAACAAATTAAAGCAGATTATGAAAAATTAATAGATTTAAGAGAGAAAGAAGAACAATTATCACACCAATTTCAAGAACAACAAAAGTTACAACAAACAAAAATTAAATTAGAACAGGAATTATTACAACAGGAAAATCAAATTAAATTACAATTAAGCAAAATTCAAACTAATTTAGAACATTTAGAAAAACAAAAACAGGAATTAAGCAATTCGTTAAATAGACAAGATGAAATTAATCATAATTTATTAAAATTAAATAATTATCGTCAACAATTAGAGGAATTAGATCAAATTCAACATCAAATTTCACCTTTATTACAACAACGTCAAATTTTAATTAATGAAATTAAAAATGCTGAAACAAAATTAAACTTAAAATTGGAAAAATTAAGATATGACTCAGAAAAATTGTTAATAGAAATTAAAAAAGTTCCTGAAACTCGCAAACTTTTTTTAAGTATTGAAGAACAATTAGAACAATTAAAAAATAAACGTAATTATCAGCAAAGAGTTTTAGAAAAAGGGCAAGATAAAGGTAGTTCTAAAGAACAATTGAAAGAACAACATAAAAATTTAGAAAAACAATTAAATGAGTTACATCAGAAGTTAATTTTATTACAACAACCTGATGTGGTTTGCCCTTTATGTGAACAGGAATTAGATGAACATTATCGCCATAAAGTTATTAATAAAACGGAAGAACAACATCAAGAAAGTCAACATCAATTTTGGGTAATTAGTGAACAATTAACTTTATGTGAAAAAGAATTAAAAAATTTGAGGGATGAATATAGTAAAATTAATCAAGAGTTAGCTTGTTATGATAGTTTACAACAAAAATATGTTAATTTGGAAAATCAATTAATGAGAACAGAAGAAATTTATGATGAATTGGCTAAAATTGAGGAAGAAATGCAAGAGTTAGAGCGAAATTTAACTTTAGAAAATTATGCTAATGATTTAAAATTTGAGTTACAACAATTAGAAGTAAAAATTAAAGAATTAAATTATAATGAGCAAACTCATGCGTTAGTTAGATCTCAAGAAAAATCTTTACGTTGGGCTGAATTTGAACAGCGAAAAATTGAAGAATCTTTAAGGCGTTTAGATAAAATTAATCAAGATCAACCTTATTTATTAGAACAATTTACTCATCTTAAAAATCAATTAGAACAATTATATGAAAATTCAGAAATTAAACAACAAATTCAAGAAATTAACTTAAAAATTGAGGGTTTAGGTTATAATTTTAATGAACATGAAAAATTGCGTCAATATTTGCGTCAAAGTCATAATTTACAATTAAATTATGAAAAATTAAAACAAAGTAAAGATCACTATCCTTTATTACAAAATAATTTAAAACAAAGGGAAGAAAAATTAAATAAATGTTTAGGAGAACAAACTACAATTAAAACTAATTTAGAGAATTTAAGACAACAGATGAACCAATATAATGATTATGGTTTAGAAATTGAACAATTAAACTTAAAAATTAAACAAAATAATCAAGAATTAAATAATTTATTTAGTCAAAAAGGCCAATTAGAACAAACATTAATTCATTTAGAAAAATTAAGGGAACAATATCAAGAAAATCAAACTAAATTAACAGAAGTTAATCAAAAATATCGTATTTATCAAGAATTAAGTTTAGCCTTTGGCAAAAATGGCATTCAAGCGGTAATGATTGAGAATATTTTGCCTCAATTTGAAGCGGAAACTAATCAGATTTTATCACGTTTAACGGCTAACCAACTTCATGTTCAATTTTTAACTCAAAAGGCAACAAAAAGCAGTCAAAGTAAAAATAAAGAAACTAAATTGATTGATACTTTAGAAATAATTATTGCCGATGCTAATGGGACGAGATCTTATGAAACTTATTCAGGAGGTGAGGCTTTTAGGATTAATTTTGCCATTCGTTTAGCCTTAGCAAAATTATTAGCTCAAAGGGCAGGAACTGCTTTACAATTATTAATTATTGATGAAGGTTTTGGCACACAAGATGATGATGGATGTCAAAAATTAATTGCGGCCATTAATTCAATTTCTAGTGATTTTGCCTGTATTTTATCTGTAACCCATTTAGCCCAATTTAAAGAAGCTTTTGAAACCAGAATTTATATTAATAAAACTGAAGAAGGCTCTCAAATTTTAGTATTACAATAAAAATTGATTTATTGGTTATTTGCAAAATTAAATTACCGATTTTTTCAAAAAGGCAAGGATTCAAGATTGATTTTAAAGTAATGTAATAAAATGTAATAATTATTAATACTAAAAAATCAAACAATCAAGTATAATTAAATTAAAAATTATTGACAGTTAAAATTAAACAAAAAATTAAACATTAAACATCAATCAAGGAAGGTTTAATTATGTCTAAAAAAATTGGTATTTTAACCAGTGGTGGAGACTGTCCGGGCTTAAATGCAGTGATTCGTGGCGTTTTACAATCCGCTACGGAAAAAAGTTGGGAAGTTTATGGTATTCCTTATGGTACAGACGGATTTATTCACTTAGCAAATGGTAAATATAAAGCAGAACAATTTAAGTTAGAAAAACACGGTTATGATCTCTCACAATTTTTAAAAGTTGATGTTTTACAGTTCATGAGTGGCAGTATTTTAGGTTCAATTAGTAAGGGTGAACCTAATCAAAAAGAAATAAGGGAAGCTATCTTAAAAGGTTATAACATATTGGGTTTAGATGCGTTAATTGCCATAGGTGGAGATGGCAGTTTACATATTATTTATGATTTGGCCAAAGAAGGAAATTGGAACTTAATTTGTATCCCTAAAACTATTGATAATGATGTACCTTTTACCCAACAATCAGTAGGTTTTGATACGGCTTGTAATATTGTTACTGAATGTCTTTATGATTTAACTTTTACGGCGGCTAGTCATGATCGAGTAATGATCGCTCAAGTAATGGGTAGAGATGCGGGTCATTTAGCTTTAAATTCGGGAATAGCAGGAGGTGCAGATATTATTTTAATCCCCGAAATTACCCCCCATTTAACTGAAGAAATAGTAGATAAATGTTGTAAAAAAATTTCACAATTACACCATGAAGGTCGTCAATTTGCATTAGTTGTAATTGCGGAAGGTGTGAAAAATCATGCTGAACAAAAAGAAAAATATATAGGTGATTATTTAGCAAATTGGCTTAAAGAACATAGTAAAAAATTATGTAATAATGGCAGTCAACATTTTTGCGATTTACAGAATATTGATGTGCGAGTTTCTGTGTTAGGACATTTACAAAGAAGCGGCAAACCTTCATTTTTTGATCGCATTTTAGCGGCCACTTTTGCAGTTAGAGCAGTGGAATTAATTGAAAAAGAAAGTTATTCTCAGTTAGTAATTTGGAAAGATGGCAGTGTAGATAATATCCCCTTAGAAAATGTCATGAATTTAATCAAAAAATGCCATCAATTTAAACAATGTGCTTCGGCTGTTACAGAAGATAATATTATGGTGAAAAGTGCTAAACAATTAGGTATTTATGTAGGAGATTAATTTTAATTGATAGTTAATAGTTAAACAAATAACAAATAAGAAATAACAAATAAAAACTAACAAATTATGCCAGAATTACCGGAAGTTGAAACTGTTTGTCGTGGGTTAAATAATTTAACTTTAAATCAAAAAATTCAAAATAGTGAAGTTTTATGGCCTAAAAGTTTAGCCTATCCCGCTTCAATTTTTGAATTTAATCAACAAATTAAAGGAGATCAAATTTTAAATTGGTCAAGACGAGGTAAATATTTATTAGCACAGTTAAAATCTGGGGCAAAGTTAGGTGTACATTTACGCATGACAGGTCAATTATTATGGGTTAAAACTGATAGTAATTTACAAAAACATACACGCTTAAGATTATTTTTCCCCAATGATCAAGAATTAAGATTTGTTGATATTCGTACTTTTGGGAAAGTGTGGTATATTCCCCCTAATCTTGAAGTAAAAACGATTATTACAGGCTTACAAAAATTAGCAGTTGAACCTTTATCAAATGATTTTACCTTAGAATATTTAAAAACAAAATTAATTAAAAGAAAAACGGCGATTAAAACAGTTTTATTAAATCAAGAAGTTATTGCTGGATTAGGTAATATTTATGCAGATGAAGTCTTATTTAAAAGTGGAATTTATCCCGAAACTTTAGCAGATAAATTAACAGATGAACAACTGATCAAATTACATCAAGCTATTAAGGAAATATTAACAGAAGCTATCAAAAAAGGTGGCACAACTTTTAGTGATTTTCTCAATCTTTTAGGGGTAAATGGTAATTATGGCAATGTGGCTTATGTTTATCGCCGTACTGGAGAAGAATGTCGGATTTGTGGCATAAAAATTGATAAAATTAAATTAGGAGGTAGGTCTACCCATTTTTGTCCTAATTGTCAACAAAAATAATATTTTAAGTTAAATTTAAGCTATAATAAATCTAGTTATTTTATTTAAACTTATCAAACTATGGAAACAGCAATATTAAAATCATTAATTAAAGAAAGTATTAGAGAAGTTTTAAAAGAGGAGCGTTTAACTTTAATTCAAGCTTTAATACCTTATGTAAGTGATGAGGAACAAACAGAAATAAACGCTCAATTTGGTTCACCTTCTGACGATGAAGATGAAGAATTTATTGATATGACAGAGTGGGTAAAATATGGCGGTAAAATTTCGGAAACAAGCAATTAAATTTTTACAAAAAGCAAATCCTGAAGAAGTTGATAAATTGCAAAATCAGATTAGACAATTATTAATTTCAGTTGAGGAACAAGGGATTATTCCTATTAATTTGCTTGATATTAAAAAACTTAAAGGTCAATGGGAAGGTTTTTATCGTCTTAGAATAGGTAAAATTAGAGTTATTTTTACAGTAAATATTAATAATTCCGATCTTGAAATTTATACAATTGGTGCGAGAGGAGATATTTACAAATGATAAAAAAAATCAAATTAAGGGTATACTTAATCAATTATTTATTACAATAAAATTACCACAAAAATATTAATTAATATTACTCTATCTTGATATATAATCTAAGTTTAACTTATTAATTCAATGAAAAAATCTATTTGTATTATTTTAGGAACGCGCCCAGAGGCGATTAAATTAGCACCAGTTATTCAAAAATTTCAAGGGGATTCTACTTTTAAAACTCATGTGATTTTAACAGGTCAACATCAAGAAATGGTTGCTCAAGTTATGAATTTATTTGAGTTAACAGAAGATGTTAATTTAAACATTATGAAACCTCAACAAACTTTAACTAATATTACTTGTGAAAGTTTGACGGGTTTAGAAACTATTTTCCAAGAAATTAAACCTGATTTAGTATTAGTTCAAGGTGATACAACTACCGCTTTTGCTAGTGCTTTGGCCGCTTTTTATCAACAAATTTCTGTCGGTCATGTTGAGGCTGGTTTGCGCACTGATAATCTATTTAATCCCTACCCTGAAGAAGCTAATCGCCGTTTGATTTCTCAACTGGCACAATTGCATTTTGCTCCCACATCTTTAGCTGTTGAAAATCTCAAAAAATCGGCTGTTACAGGGGATGTTTATTTAACAGGAAATACGGTGATTGATGCTTTATTAACTGTTGCTAAAAAACAACCTAAATGTGAGATTGAAGGTTTAGATTGGCAAAAATATCAAGTATTATTAACAACAATTCATCGCCGAGAAAATTGGGGTGAACCTTTGCAAGATATTTTAACAGGTTTAGAGTTAATTTTAAATCAATTTCCTAACACTGCTTTATTATTACCTTTACATAGAAATCCAACGGTTAGAGAACCAATTAAGGCTAAATTTCAAGGACATTCCAGAGTATTTTTAACTGAACCTTTAGACTATGAAATGTTAGTTGGTGCGATTCAAAATTGCTATTTATTATTAACAGATTCGGGAGGCTTACAAGAGGAAGCACCTAGTTTAGGAAAGCCTGTTTTAGTATTAAGAGAAACAACGGAACGGCCGGAAGCAGTTGACGGTGGGACGGCGATTTTAATTGGTACTAATCCCCAAAATATTTTAACAGTAACTCAAGAGTTATTAACTAATAATAATAGTTATGAAAAAATGGCTAATGCAATTAATCCTTTTGGGGATGGTTTGGCCTCAGAAAAGATTTTAAATATTGTCAAAAATTATCTAAAAATTAATTGCAAAAATTAGTTTTTTCTGGTTCAAGCAAAGCATAAATAGTTAAGTAGTTAAAAGCCCCTGTACTTATTAAGTTAAGGGGCTTTTACTTTGGTAAATTATTTTATCAAAAGTTAATTTTTAGATGGAAGTAAAAATTAATGAACCAATAATTCCACTGACAATAATGGCCATTAAAAGATTATTAAAAAACCAACCTTTTTCTGAATTATATCCTAATTCGTTTTCTTCTTGGCCTACTGTTAAAAATAAAGACCACGCTTGATTAACATCAATTGTAGACGTTTGAAAGTCATTTCTAAAAATGATTGGAGTATATAAATCTTGACCTTTATAATTGAATTTTGTAATCATTATTACACCTCTTTATTTAATAGTTGATTTGGGATTATTTTTAGTGAAAATTTAAAATTGCAGAAAGGATTTAAGCTAATGATTAGAATTAACTTAAGTCTTTGTAAAGAATTATAACATATTGTAAAGTTTTATTACAGTGACTTGACAAAAAAAAGTTTAGTGATCTCAGTCACAAGCTTAACGCTATCACGATCACAAGTTTTAGGTAGTTAAGAAAATTTGCTCATCTGTGACAACCAAAAATTGTCAATATGGCTTAAAATCGTTTGTGTTTGTGAATGTATAGAAAAGTTAAGCAATTGAGTTAAATGGGTATGATTCAAGCCATTCGAGGCACTAAGGATATTTTGCCGGAGGAAATTCCCTATTGGCAACAAGTTGAGGCGATCGCCGCCGAAATTTTAACTAGAGCGATGTATCAGGAGATCAGATGTCCTATTTTTGAGCAAACTAGCCTGTTTGAAAGGGGTATCGGTGAAGCTACTGATGTGGTAAGTAAGGAAATGTACACTTTCAGCGATCGCAAGGAGCGCTCCATTACCCTGCGCCCAGAAGGCACGGCTGGAGTCGTCAGGGCTTATCTTGAGCATTCTCTTTACGCTCAAGGGGGGGTTCAACGGCTATGGTACAAAGGTGCTATGTTTCGTTATGAACGCCCACAGGAAGGCAGACAGAGACAATTTCATCAAATTGGCGTTGAATTGATTGGTACAAATGATCCAAGGGGAGATGTGGAGGTGATCGCCTTGGCGGTTGATATTTTGAAGGCTTTAGGCTTAAAATCATTGCATCTTGATCTTAATTCCGTAGGTAATAAAGAGGATAGATTAAATTATAGAGAGGCATTAGTTAATTATTTTACCCCTTATAAACAAGATTTAGACCCAGATTCTCAGGATAGATTAACCCGTAATCCTTTAAGAATTTTGGACAGTAAGGACGAAAAAACAAAAGAAATAGCTAAAAATGCTCCTAATATTGTTGAATATTTAAGCGATAATTCCCGTCAACATTTTGACAAAGTGCAACAAATGTTAAGGGATTTGGGGATTGAATACCGTTTAAATCCTTGTTTAGTAAGGGGTTTAGACTATTATACCCATACGGCTTTTGAGATTATTTCCGATGATTTAGGCTCACAATCCACAGTTTGCGGTGGTGGACGTTATGACGGATTGGTGAGGGAATTAGGAGGAGCAGAAACTCCGGCTTTTGGTTGTGCGTTTGGCATGGAAAGATTAATCCTCTTATTACAACAAAGGGATAAAGCTCAGAAAATCAAGCCAGATTTTTACTTTGTTTCTAAAGGAGAAAAAGCCGAAGCTCAAGCTTTAATTTTGACTCAAAAATTACGAAATTTAGGATTTACGGTAGAATTAGATTTAAGTGGTAGTGCCTTTGGCAAACAATTTAAACGTGCCGATCGATCTCAAGCTTATGCTTGTTTAATTTTAGGGGAAGAAGAAGCTAACGAAAATAACATTAATTTAAAATGGATGTTATCAAAAAAACAGGAAAATTTTTCCCAATTTAAACTATTAGAAATAAGCGATCAACTAAGGCAACAACTCAATCAATTAAAACAGAATTAAGTTTAGTTAAAGTTTATTTAATCAATGTAATTAAAGAATATGGAATACTGGGAATTTCTACTACAAAAAAAAGATGATCCGGCTTGGAATTTTATCAAAAACTCTGACATGGAAATTGAGGAGGGTAAATATCGCATTGTAGCCCATTCTCATCTAATTAATACAAAAGTAGAAATTCGAGTAATCCATCAATTCGAGAAAGATAATCAATTACAAAGAAGATCTTTTAAGCGTTTTCGTAGCATAAATGAAGAGGGATTAATTGTGATTATTCCTTTTACTGATTTAGCTCCGGGGCTATGGAAATTCAACTGTTGTGGAGATTTAATGAATGATTTATTAGGCAATAGTTGGCAAAAAACAATCCAATTAAATGTAATTTCTAAATCTTCACAATCATCTATTTTTCCAGTTTTATCTAATAAAAAATCAACTGAAAATGAAGGGGAATTAGTAAGAGATAATTTAGAATTAGATGCAACAATTAAAGACAATAAAGTATTAATTGATCGGGAAATAATAGAAACTTTAATTGATGATATTTTAGACGAAGTTTCTCAAGAAATAGAGGCTACAAAAGAAAATATTAACGAAACTATTAATATTGATAATGCTGAAACTAATCTAACTAAACATGAAGTATTAGCAGAAACTTTAATTGATGAAATTGTAGAAGTTAAGGCTGAAACCCAATCTATTAATAGTGTTAATAATGAAATAATTGATCAACAATTAAAAAATAAACCACAACAAAGTGGTGCGAGTTTAATGCTAAAACAATCTATTGAGGATTTACAAAGATTATTAGAAGAAGATCCGCCAATGGAAAATACTTTAACAGATGGTTTTAGTGAGCAATTATCAACAAATAATTTAAAATGTAATATTATCTTAGAGCAAAATACATTTGTAGTTAATGAAGAAAAAGAAATTGTAATTAAAGGTAAAATTGAGCCAATTGAAGATAATTTAATTAACTTAAACAATTCATTAATTCAATGTATTTTAAATTGTGAATTAAAAGAGCCAGAGACGGGCAAAGTTAAACAACATTTTGAGCAAAATTTAACAGATAACAAGTTTCCATTATTTTTTAATTATCAAATCAATTTACCTCAAAATTGGAATAGTTATTTAATTGTTGGCCAGATTATTGCTGATATTAGAATTGAAAATCAAACTGCTTTAAAAAATGTGGTGCAAGAAATATTTACGATTACTTTAGGTGTTAACAGGCTTTTAGATTTAGTCAAAAAACAAGAAGAAATAGAGGAAGATCAAGAAAGTTCATTAATTGATGATTTTACTGAAAAATCTGAATTAACTGAAAATATTAAATTAAATTTATCAGACATGACGTTAAACAATGTTGATAATTTAGATTTTGTAAGTCAAGAAAATGAAGAATTAGATTTTGGGGAAACACATTATATTGATTTATTTGATGCAACGAAAATTAACCAAAAAGCGTCTTTTTCTCCCCTCAAAAAATCAAATCCTTTTCATACGATTAATAAAAATAGCAATGAAGATAATTTACAAAAAAATAAATCTCCTGAATTACCCTCTTTTATGACAAAAACGGTTAATTCTTATCAAAAATTCAATATTTCTAAGAATAGTCAACCAGAGGTTATTTTATCGGAAAATGAGACAATTAAAGATGAAATTAATTTAGATTTCTCTTATCAAACTTCTCTTAATTTATCTGAAGAAGAATTAATAATCTCGGAAAATCAAGCTGAGGAAAAATCAAGTAAAAATACAGAATTTTCTATTGAAAAAGCTGAAGAAAGATTTTTCAAAAAATTAAATTCTTTTGCTAATGATCAACAAATATTTTTTAATAGTGAAGATGACTTAAAACAAGGTATTAAATTAACAGATGAAACGAGAAAAATTGAAACTATTAATCGGATTAATTTACTCGAAAAATTAGAATTAGATCAACAAGATTGGGAAAGGGCGATCGCCGAATTAATGATTGAAATAAAAGGGGAAAAATCTGAGAAAATTGAAACGGATCAGGTAGTATTTCCAGAATTAATTAATCGAGACAATTTACTATTAGAAGAAACGGCAATAATTGAGGATGATAATTTAATTTTAACCGAGGATATTAACAATAATCTTCAACAACAATTAAAGGCTGAAAGTGCTATTAATCAAAGCTTAGAGATTGTTATTGATGATGAAATAGAAGAAAAAATTACTCCATTTTCTCCACCTGTTAAAAAAGACAGTTCGGGGCTTCCCTATCCTCAAGAAATCCTCAATCAAAATCAAACAGAATCAGTCATAATTCCCGATGAAGTACCATCGCCAATTGTGGTGATCAATCAAGAAGAATTAATTGCTGGAGAGGGGATGATTATTGATGTGAAAATACCGCCCTATCAAGGGTCAATTTATGTTAAATTATGGATACAAGATCGACAAACTAGAACTTTATTAAGTGGGCCGATCGCCTTAGTTGATTTTACCCCCAATCGCAAAGGAGAATTAGAAATTATGACACAAATAAAAATTCCTTTTGGAGCAATGGAAATAACAATTTCTGCTGTAACAATTAATGCAGATAGTCAACGGGAAAGTCATAAAATTATGCTTAATCGAATAGTTTTGCCATCTAAAATTAATGAGACTGAACTTGATTTTGATTTTAATGATTTAGATAGTGAATAAAAATAATTATTAATTATTAAAGAGATTCTCCATCTATTAACAAAAAATTAAACTTATTTAATTCATTCCATCCTTTAATAAAATGGCCTTGCATTAAATCTATTAATGCTTGAATTGGCTTAATTTCTAATAGATTGGGATTAATTTTAATGGCAGATTTTAAAGCCCGATTAGCTTGATTAACTTGCCAATTATAAAGATAAATTGAAGCTAAATAAAGATAAGGGTAAGGATTATTTTCCTCTAGTTTAATAATAGTTTTAACTGAATTAATTGCACTTTTAATATCTTTTTGTAAAATTTGATTTAAAGCTAAAATATACCATAATTCACTTGATTTTTTTTGATTAAATTCTTGAGAATTTAACCGATAATTTAAAGATTTTTCCATCGCTTTAAGATTACTCATCATGGGATCAAATTGATGAATTCTCATAATGGTTTGTAATAAATAATCTAAGTTTTTTGTGCCATGAGATAAAGCCATGCCTTGATTAATTAATTTGGTAAAAAAATCAGTTTCGATCGAGTCATTTAGATCGGCAGTTAAATTAATTTCTAAATTTATTTTATCGAAATTTAAAGGATAACTTTTACCTGTTTTTTGATTCAAATAAGTAGCTAAAAGTTGATAATTATTTAAGTCTATTCCCGCCGATGGTAACATCGCTGTATATTCAACTATTTGATAAGTTTTTTCCATTTGCTCCGATGAAAAATGATTAAGATTTAATTTTCCTAACGCAATTTTATGATCATGTAAAAAACTATTTTCACTGCTTAAAATTAAATTATTATTATTGATTTTTTCCGTATTAATCCATGTTAATAATACTATTCCATCGGCCAAATCTTTTAATTTTCCTCTCCATTCATAGGTAACGGGAATGGGTAAACCGGGGGGGGCTTTGAGAGGAATTAACATCTGTTTTAATTCAACTTGATCAGATGGTTGATCAATTTCTTTAACTTCAATTAAAGGTTGTAAACGATGATATAATTTTAATTTATTTTGATCCTTTAATAACCATTCTGTTTTAACTTCAAATTGTGCATTATTTTTGAGTTGATTAAATAATAATTGAGTTTGATAATTGGATTGATTTGAGGATTGATCTTGAACTAAAAACCAGTCAAGAGCTTGTTTTTCTAAGTTAATATTATTACCCCAAGATTGAATATTATGAGCAATAACTCCTAGTTTATTTTGACGACCAAAAAATGAAAAATGATCTACATTTATTTTTTTATTTTCATTAAGAAAACCTATATTATTTTTTAACTGGCCATGGGTATTAATCACTGTATTTATTATTTCTTCTGCCGGCCAAGATTTAACAAAAATGGGATAATATTGAAAATGGGGGCTTAATATTTTACTGATCATAGAGATAGGTAAGGGAAAGATATTACCTAACATGATTAAACTGGTGATAATGATAATAAATTTTTCTAAATTTGGCTTAAATTGTAACTGATATTTTTTAATTATAGCCACAATAATTAAGGCTAATAATGGCAGGAGAGGTAAAAAATTAATAATACTTTGTTGATCTGGTAAAGATAATAATAAATAACTGCCTACAAAGATTATAATTAACCATTGATTTTTGTCATTTTTAATAAAATTATTTAGACCAATTTTAGCAAATTTAAAGTTAATTAATTGATGGTTTTTGATGCCATAAAATATTAAATAAATTATGGGTAATAAAAAGATAACCCATGATAAAATAAAAGGTAAATTAGTTAAATAATAATACCAAGTAGTTAATAAAGTAAAATCGAAAGTTGAATTGGGGAGAACTTGATTAATTTCATTTTTTTGATTAAAAAATAATAAAATAAGCCAATTTGCTTTATACCAAGGGATAGTCAGGAATAAAAAAATTAAAATTGATATGATTAATTGACATAAATTTTGGGCTTGAATTTTGGGATAAAAAACTAATTTCAGAAAAATAAATACAATTGGAATTAATAAAAAAGTTAAGCTATTTTGATTAATTAATAAAGCACAACTTAAACTTAAGCATGATAAAATTGCATATTTAAAGTTTGATTCTTGAATACTGTTAATAATAAATTGATTTATTTGAATTACAATTAATTTAATTTGTTTTTTAGTTTGATCTTGATGAGTTTTACTTAATAAATAAAAAATATATTTTTTTAGTTTTATTTTCTTAATTTTTTCAGGTTTAAAAGTTGTAATAAATTTATAAAAATATGGCTTATTTTTTGTGATACAATCTTTAGTTAAAGTAAAAATATTTATCTTTTTATTATTTGGTAAAATCTTTATTTTTTTCTGGGAATTAAAATAAAATATAGTTAAGAAAAATAGGGTACAAGTAATTAATGCGGTGCTAGGATAGGCAATATGATAATTTAAACGATAATAATATAATAAAGGTATAACTTGACATAAAAAGGCGCTGAAAAGGGCAATTTTTCGGTTAAATAATAAACGACCTAAACCATAAATTGATAATAGTAAGATGGCACTATAAAAAGTTAAAATTAAGCTAATACTGTTTATAGATGTGCCAAATAATAGACACAATGGTAAAGTAGAAATATAGAGTAAAGGGGGAGTTTGTGATGATAAAATTAACCATTGATTCCACCATTTTAGATTGAAAATTTCTGGATGTGTAAATAATTGCCAATAGTCCATTAAACTATTAAGATAATAGGCTTGATCTTGATTGGGAATTTCTTGATTTAGATTAAACCAAATTCGATCAATTATTAATCCTAATAGCAAAATTGTTGTTAAGATAGTTAAATCTTTTTTGGGAATAATTTTAGAGCGATTGATCATAATCTTTCTTTAATTTGTTCATAACTTAAATCTTGTTCAAGGTATTGAATGTTATTGGGATTAAAGGGACTTTTAATAATATCAATTTTGATAATTTTACTATGATCTGGTAATACTGGTTGATCGGGATCAAAGGCGGTGGAACTGGTGAGGGAACTCGAAAAACCTTTAAAAATAATAATTTCTTCTATTTGTTGATTAATTTGTGCGCTAACTAATAGCACGATTTGAGGATTTTTTAAAGTGTATTGTTCTAATATTTTTTCCATGATTTTTTATTGTTAGATTATTTTTATAAAATACCCTAACCCTCAAGGGTTAAGGTATAGACAGAAAGTCAAATTTTTTCGTTTTTCAATGTTTATTGTTCCATTGCGGATCTGCCTTGTTTTGGTAGACGTAAAAGTAGAAAAGAACCGAAATATAAAATATAAAAGAATAGGCCAATAAAGCCTAAAAATCCTAAAAATCCGGGCTTAGAATTGGCGTGAAAAATTTGTTGATATAGCCAAGGATGTTCAAACCAAACTTTACAAAATGGAGTGGCTAGATCTGTATTAGAAAAAGCACATTTTAAGAAGGGAAATGTGGAGATCGCGCCGATAAAAGAATATAGAGAAATAGCCCAACGCCATGAAGTTAAAACCAGTTTAAAAGGGCGATCGGGTAAGTCTTTGAGATCATCATTTAAGTCTACCCAAAACCAAAGGGCGATGGGAATTAAAAAACGAGCGATGATACTGGTAATAAAAGCAATACCCCATGAAGGAATCATGAAATAAAGAGTTATCATTAATAAACTAGCTACACGCCAATAAATAATTAAAAGACGTTGTGCCGCTTGTGATTTTTCAATTAAAGCCCAGATTGTTAAAATAACAGGTAAAATTATCATAAATAATAAAGCTAAACGATAATCTAACCAAACTAAAGGACGAAACCAAAGATCAGTCATATTAATTTAATTAATTTAAAAAATAAAATAAAATACAAAAATATTAATTATTCAAAAATTGACAATGATTTTTTGATTGTCAATTGATAAAAAATAGCAGTAGAAATTCTTATAGAAGAACCTCAACTGCTTTATCTTGAAGATTTTAGGCTATAAAGCAAATTAAGAATTAGTCATCATACACACGACATTCAGCCGCCTCAGGATTAGCTTCACAATATTGTTGTAAAGAATTTTTCTTAGGATGACTTTCTTTTTGATGAGAAGCCTCAGCTTGTAACTCCTCTACCGCATCCCATGCGGCGGCACATTCGGCCGCAGAACCACCCTGAGCGCAAACGGCTCTGGCCTGTTCTCTTTCCTGTTCGATTTGTTCGTGAATATTACTCATAAATTTTGATTATCCTTGATGGTATTGAGAATGACATTTAGAAAAACACTTTTGATCCTAAACTATTTAAGCTTAAAATCTAATCAAATGTTTACCTAAAAGTTTAACAATTTTTTTTAATTGTTTCTATCACAGTGATCAGTTACCAGTGATTAGTTTTCAATGACCAATGACTAATCACTGTTTTATATTGTATCAAAATAATTGATCAGGTTAAGATTAATATTGTGTAACAATACAAATCATTGTTTTGTTCTAAGGGGAAAACATCATGACTAATAGGATCCAATGGCTGAATGCTTTGTCTACTCGCCCCTCCCTTGAGGCGGCCGTCACTGAAGTGGTCACGAAAATTAAACAATCTTTATCCGGTACTCCCGATCTGGGGCTTGTTTTTATTTCCTCGGCTTATGGGAGTGAATATCCACGTCTTCTTCCCCTAATCTTAGAACAGTTACCCCTCAAAGTAATTATCGGTTGTGATGGTGCGGGGATCATTGGCATGGAATCATGCGATCGCCCCCAAGAAGTTGAACAAAATCCGGCTTTAAGTCTCACGGTGGCTTATTTACCTGACATTGAAATTAATCCTTTTTACATTAGAGTTCAAGATATTCCCGATCTGGATAGTCCCCCCGATCGCTGGATTAATTTAATCGGTGTTCTTCCCGAAAAAGAACCGGAATTTATCCTTTTATCGGATCCCTTTGCTTCTCGGATCAACGATTTGTTAGCAGGTCTTGACTTTGCCTATAGTACCTCCACCAAAGTGGGCGGTTTAGCCAGTTCAACCATGATGGGAGCATTACACGGTTTATTTTATTATACCCCTCAAACGGGTTATCAATTGCACCGAGAAGGGACGATCGGCGTAGCTTTATCTGGAAATATCCGCTTTGAAACCATTGTGGCACAAGGTTGTCGCCCCATTGGTGATCCCTATCAAGTCACCCAACGGGAACGCAATATTATTTTAGAATTGGGAGAATTAGAATCATCGGGAGGGGATTTTCGCCCTCGATCGCCCCTTCAAGTCTTAAGGGAAGTTGTCCAAAGTTTAAGCGATAGTGATCGTCTCTTAGCTCAAAATTCCCTCTTTATCGGTATTGTCAGAAATGAATTTAAACTCAAACTCAAAGCGGGGGATTTTTTAATTCGCAATGTGTTAGGGGTTGATCCCCGATCGGGAGCGATCGCCATCGGCGATCGCATTCGCCCCGGCCAAAGGATCCAATTTCATTTAAGAGATGCCCAAACATCCGCCCAAGATTTAGATCTATTATTAAAAGAATATACCTCACAAGATGACCAACAAGACCGCTCGATCGGGGCGTTAATGTTCACCTGTTTAGGGCGAGGCCAAGGCTTATACCATCAACCTAATTTTGACTCCCAATTATTTGAACGGTATTTTCCCAACCTTAATCTGAGTGGCTTTTTCTGTAACGGAGAAATCGGCCCTATTAACCACGAAACATTTTTACACGGTTATACTAGCGTTTTTTGTATTATTAAAACCAACCATTAAAAACTTAATTTAGTAATGATTAATTATCCTGATCAACCTATTTTAAAAATTAAATAAAAAATTCCCCTCTCTTTGAAAATTAGAGGGGCTACAGGTAAATTAATCTTATCTTTTTATTTTCCAGTGGGAGTAATTTTCCATTCATCATTTTCTTTAATCAATTCAACAGTTTCAGTCTCTTTAGTACCATTACCAAATTCAATAGTATAACTAACTTTTGCCGTTTCTCCCGTGATTTCTTCTTGATCTATTTTAAATGATTTAATCCCCTGTTTTTCTTTCGTTTGTTTAACGGCTTCATTCATTAATAAATTCATTTTATCATCTGGCAAAGTGCTTTTAGCAGAGCCAGAAATTAAAATTTTAGCATCTTCAATTTCTCCTTTTTCTAAAGCCCGATGGAATTTTTCAACTGTTTTTCCAGGGCCTGCTTTAAAACAACTAGAAAGAATTATTGAAGTAGCAGTGAATAAACTTAAACTGATAAAATATCGGCGTTTCATAATTAATTTTCCTTAATTTTAAGTTGATAAATTTGTTCAAGATAATGACTTTTTAATAAGTCACTAGGTAACAAATATTTTTCTTGACCGGGTAAAATGGGAACATCAGAAAATTTGTTATCTACTAAGTCAATTCCAAAAGCTAAATATGTTCTCCAAACTAATTCCGTACAATAAAGACGATCTTGAGTTTTTAAGCTAAATTCTGTGTCAAAATATGTCTTTTTCTGTACATATTGATCGGCAATATTAGCTACTTTTTCTCTGATTAGATCATTACTATTTTTTAAACGGTAAATTGCGATCGCATTTGTTAATTCTGTTTTTAGAAAAGTTTCCAGATCTTCTCTTATTACTATCGCATCTTCACCAAAATTTTCTCCTGTGGAAGCATGAATGACAAAAGGACGATTATTGATCATTGTAATTATTCCCACATGGGAATAAAGGGTTGTTTTATCTATTTGAAATAAAGCTTGACCTAAAATTCCTTGTCCTCGTCTAAAAATCAAATCTCCCGACTTTAATATATTATAATCTATTGTTTTTATATATTGATAATTATTAATATTTTCTTTAGATTTAGATAATTGATAGAAACTAAAACTCACGCAAAATACAAAGATCAAACTGATAATTTGATATTTTTTTCTGCTCAAAAATAACTTAAAATAATTCACTAGATTATCCAATGATCAATGGTTAATTAGTTTCTTTAATTACCTGTTTTTTCCATTCTTCTAAAGGTCTTTCTACTCCATTTTTTAAACTAATTGGTAATAAATAAATAGTTAATTGATCAGTTTGAGGTGGATCAATTAAAGTATAAATAAACTGTTGATCAAAGTTTGTCTTTCCAAACATTAATTGATGAGTTTGATTATTTTTTAAAGTTATAGTTAACTTAGCACTAGGTTGATCTAAACCATAATTAATTTTTTCTTGACTAGAAATAGTAAAAAATTCTTTACTTTTCTCTCCAATTAAGGGAGTAATTAAATAAGAAACGGCCGCATCTTCTGCTTTAATATGATCAGGTTTAATCATCTGCCAAGGTAATAATTGATCAGAGGTTTTTTCAAATTCTAAAATTTCTTGACCTCTTTCTATTTTAAAACTTTTAATGTCACTTTCTGCAAAATTAAAGATTTTTTTATTTTTTGCTTGGACAATATTTTCCTGTGAATTTCCCTTAATTTCATAAATATAAACCAAACTACTTAATAAAATAGCGGTTATTAATAAAATTAAAGTATTTTTTTGTAATTTCATAATTACTTGTTTGAGGTTAAATTGTTAGTTAAAATCTGATTATCAATTTAAGTGCGATCGCCAATTTCTGTGTAATCTTTCCCGCCAAAAATAGCCTCAAAATGACGATAAAATTTTAACTCTAAAATATTATAAAAAGGGTCTTCTAAAAAGAAAGTTCGATGTTCAGTTAATTCACCTAAAAAACGAGTTTTTGGCTCTTGATAGAAAGATAAACCTTGATTTTTAACCCGATTTAAGAGATTTTCCCATTCAGATTCATCTAAAAATATTAAACCAAAATGACGTGGATAAATACTCTTAGCAGGGGTCAGATTTTCTTTAGTAACATGGGCGACAACTTGATGACCATAAAAATTAAAAATAACCGCTTGACGGTTTTCTCGTCCGACTTGACAGCCTAAACAATTTTGATAAAATTCTTTAGCTTTTTCAATATTATTAATGGGAATGGCTAGATGAAAAAGGGGTGATTGATAATTCATAATGTTTAATTTTTGAGAATTATTAATTAACTAAATTACAAAGACTTTAATAAGTGACAAACTTCTTCATCAGTTACTTGATAAAAATTATCATACCATAAACTAATTGAAGAAAAATAATCAGGTTTTAACAAACAAATTAATTGATCAACTTGTTTGGCTAAATAATCACAAACAGAGGGAGGGGCAACTGGTACAGCTATAATAATTTTAGCAGGTTTTTGATGTTTAATACTTAAAATGGCCGCTTCTAAAGTTGAGCCAGTGGCGATCCCATCATCTACTAAAATAATAGTTTTATTGTCTAAAATTGGCCAAGGTTTTTGCCCTCGATATTTTTGCGCTCGCCTTTTTAATTCTGTTGTTTCTTGTTCTTTAATCTGATTAAATATTTCTTTATTAATATGTAAATTATTTAAAATATCTTGATTAAAAACAACAATATTATCCATTGCGATCGCTCCCATAGCTAACTCTTTTTGATGGGGAACGCCAATTTTTCTGACTAAACAAAGATCTAAAGGAAGTTGAAGAAATTTAGCTATTTCAAAAGCAACAGGCACTCCTCCCCTTGGTAAAGCTAAGACTAAACCTTCTTGACAATTAGCATAAATAGCGAGTTTTCTTGCTAATAATTGACCTGCTTCTTGCCTATTTTTAAGTTTATTATTCATCTTCTTCTTCACTCCTTTAATTAATATTTATGGCTCTGTGAGTTTGATTATGACAAATTACTAACAAAAATGCCAGTTTAATAAAACTTTTCTTCTAAAATTATCGAAATTTGTTAAAGTATAACCATTCCTTTTGATTATTTATTAATATTTTTTAAATGATAAATCCCCCTTTTTAAAAGTAATTGAGGGGGATTTATTTCAAAAATAAGATCATTTTTAACTTAAATCTCGATGGGTAAAAGCTTTGGGATTATCTCCCGCATAAGTGGCGCAAATCTGCCCATTACCTGTTAAATGATATTTATATGTCACCAAGCCTTCTAAGCCCACCGGCCCACGAGGGGGCATTTTTTGGGTACTAATACCAACTTCTGCCCCAAAACCATAACGAAAACCATCGGCAAAACGGGTTGAACAATTATGATATACTCCGGCAGTATCAACTTGATTCATAAATAAATTGGCTATATTTTGATTTTCTGTGATAATTCCATCGGTATGTTTTGAGCCATATTGATTAATATGATTAATGGCATTTTCTACGGAATCAACAATTTTAATTGATAAGATTAAATCACTATATTCTGTTGTCCAATCTTCTTGAGTTGCGGGAATTAAATTAATAATTTGACAGGCTTTTTCATCACCTTTAACTTTAACATTTTTAGCTGTTAAAGCTTCAACAATTTTAGGTAAATATTGATCGGCAATTTTCTCATGAATTAATAAAGTTTCAATGGCATTACAAGCGGCCGGATATTGGGTTTTACTATCAACTGTAATGTTAATTGCCTTGTCTAAATCGGCTTGTTCATCTATGTATAAATGACAAATTCCATCGGCATGGCCTAAAACGGGAATTTTTGTATTTTCTTGAACGTATTTAACAAAAGAATTTGAACCTCTGGGAATAATTAAATCTACATATTGATCTAATTTTAAGAGTTCGCTAATTTCTTCTCTAGTGGTTAAAAGTTGCACCACATCGGGATTAACTTTAGTAGTTGCTAAAGCTTGATGAATGATTTTAACTAAAGTTTGACAAGAATTTAAGGCCTCCTTTCCTCCTTTTAAAATAACACCATTACTTGATTTTATTGCTAAACTGGTAATTTGAATTAAAGCATCGGGACGGGCTTCAAAAATTACTCCTAATACCCCTAAAGGGCAAGTAATTCTTTTTAGAATTAAGTCTTGATCTAATTCTCGATGAATGGAAATTTGACCGACCGGATCTGCTAATTTTTTAACATCTCTTACTCCTTTAATCGCACTTTTTAATTTATTTTCTCCTAATTGTAAACGGGCAGATAAAGCGGAGGAAATTTGATCTTTTTGTGCCTGTTCACAGTCTATTTTATTGGCTTTAATAATTTCATCACTATAATTTTCTAAGGCTTGGGCGATGGCCTCGATCGCTTCATTTTTTTCTTCAGTTGTTAATAAAGTTAATTGACGAGAAGCTAAACGAGTTTTTTGGGCAAGTTCGATTAAATTCATAAAATATAAAATATAAAATAAACTTTTTTTAATAAAATTTGAATAATTGCAATTATAGCAGTCCTAAATTGGTCGTGACCAAAAAGATTAACACTTTTGTTATTCGTTATTAGTTATTCGTAACAAGACTTTAACCGTCTTTTTTCTAATAATTGAACTTAAATTAAATTTAAAAAACTTCCGAAATAATTTATTTCAGAAGTTTTTTGAGTGGCTAATTATGATTAAAATTAAGCACAAACTTTAACCGAATTAACCTCTAAAGCCTCTACTAAACTGCGCATAGCCGCAATCATGGAAATTTCGTTATCTAATTTATTAATCGCAGATCCCACACCGATCCCACAAGCTCCGGCGGCGATCGCCATGGGAGCAGTCACATCAGATAAACCTGAAGCACATAAAACGGGTACGGATACCGCACGGGAAATAGCATGAGCCGCCGCTAGGGTGGGAGCGGCCTTTTCAATTAGTCCTAATGTACCAGCACTCACGGGATTACTGCTGGTGCCGCCTTCAGTTTGAATAATATCCGCACCTGCTTCCACAAGGGCGATGGCCAATTCAACCTGTTGATCTAAGGGTAAAAGATGGGGAACAGTGACAGAAAGGGTAATATTAGGTAATAAAGCGCGAGTTTGACGGGTTAAAGCCAACACTTCAGAAGCGCTAAAATGTCTACCTTGAGCATAAAAACAATCAAAATTACCAATTTCAATCAGATCCGCTCCAGCTTCCACTACCGCCGGAAATAATTGAGGCTCAACGGCTGAAACACAGATTGGTAAAGTGGTAACTTGACGAATGTGAGCAACTAAAGCCGGATCTGCGGCAATATCAACGAAAGTCGCACCACCAATTTCCGCCGCCTTAACAACACAAGTCACAAGTTGTTGATCGAAATTATTTAAACCGCTAATAATTTTGAGGGCTTTTCTTTGGTCAAAAGCCTGTTTTAAACGAATATCCATACCTTAATAATTAAGATTCTAAGAGTGAGTTTTCTTTAAAATTATACTTTACTAAATTTTTACCCCAAATGATCATCTTTTGGTATGATGAGAAAGAAGATTAACCAACAAAATTCCTAAAAATTTGAAAGCCCCACTCCCCTTAAGAGTAAGGCCTTTCCCCAGTCGGATCAACCAAGTTAAACAAATGAAAATCAAAGAGAATGATCTTATGGTATACTACTTGAGCGACGTGAGATTGCCACTGTGGTCTTCTTAATTTGAGGACTAATTGCCCTCAAACTAGGAAAAAGGAAATGGTTTTCTTCTACATATTGAGCGCCAAATAATCCTTTTTCAGCCCAGAAATATCGATCTGTTGTATGTTCGTTTCTTTTTACAATAACAACCGCCGGAGGTTGTATTCCCTTAGCTGAGATATACTTCCGTGCGGCTGTTACTGGTTTATCTTCACCACTCTCAATGTTAAACTGAGGGACTAATTCTAAAATTTTTCGTCCTTCTTGGCGGCGGCGACTTTTGCGTTTTCTTTTTCTGGCCAAGGCGGAATACCTCCTTTTGTCTTAAAGTTTTATTTTAAGTTTTATTTTAAGTTTTGTTTTTTGTTTTTTGAGATCAGATTGGTGTAAACTGAGTTACCAAGGTAATCACAAGTTACAAAAGTCGAGTATGATGATACACTATTTTTCAGGAAAAATCAAGGGGTCTGGCTGTCTTGTTCCACAAAATGATGTATTTGTCAATAGTCTAAGTAATTGATCTTATTCGTTTGATCGAATCAACTTTGTTGATTTTATTTTCTATTAATATGATAACCTATCCAATTGTCGAAAAATTCCATTCAATTCAGGGTGAAGGGGCATTTGTTGGGGTCAATGCCTTTTTTATTCGTTTGGGGGGGTGTGATGTTTATTGTCCTTGGTGTGATCAAAAGGAAACATGGACTCCCAAGGGACACCCTGTGCAAAATGCCATAGAATTAGCCCAAGAAGCAAAAACAGTTAATCCTCAAATTGTGATTATAACAGGGGGTGAGCCTCTGTTACATAATTTGACCCCATTAACAGAGGCTTTACATGAGCAAAATTTAAGAGTCCATTTGGAAACATCGGGCGCACATCCTTTTTCTGGTCAATTTGACTGGGTGACTTTTTCCCCTAAACCTTTTAAAATTCCTAATCAAAGTATTTATGATTATGTAAGTGAATTAAAGGTAGTTATTGCACAAAAAGAAGATTTCCAATGGGCTGAAAATGAGGCCGAAAAATTGCCCGTTGATACTTTAAAATTTTTACAACCCGAATGGAATACCAAAGAAAGTGAAAATTTAATTTTTGATTATGTTTTAAAACATCCTCAATGGCGAGTTAGTTTACAAACTCATAAATTTTTAAACATTAGATAAATCAATTTTTAGTTGTTAACTAAACTTACCTTATAATCAGATCAAAATTATCTTCGGGTTGTCTCATTTCTTCTAAAGTTTTCCAGCCCGGTGTCCATAAATTACGATCTTTCAATTGTTGGGCATTGACCCAAAAACGGGCATTTTTATCACAAGAAGCTACCATTTCCGCAAAGACCCATTCACCTTGATTTTTGCGGTTAATTACTTGAAAATGTCGCCACCCTAAAGTTCTTTGACAAGCTGTCCATTTTGACCCTAAAAGATAGGGAAATTTTTGTTTTTTAGCCATGATTTTTGAGGTTTTTTAATCTTAATTTAACATTGTCCATAATTTAGCAAAATTCAATAATTTGTGTAAATTAAAATATTAATTTATTACAATTTTTATCGAAAAGAGAAGATAAATCAAAATCTGTGTAAAGCTAGAATTAACAGACCCACTTGAAATCAGTCATGGGAGGTTAGTATGAATATATTATCTAAAGAATCAAAAAAAACTCCTAATCAAATTGATATTTGTGAGTTTAACAAAATTTTAATAGCTGTTGATTACTTTCCTTTTAATGAGGATATTTTTAATAAAGCTATTTCTCTTGCACAAAAATATCAGAGTCAATTAATGATTTTTCACTGTGTTGAAGGTGAATTTCAGGGGATTCCTGATGTGATGAATACCAGTAGCATTGGAGTTTATGGAGGTTTTTATTCAAGTGATTTAATTGTGTTATCGGAAAAATTAATTGAGGAAGCTAAAGAGGAAATGAATATTTGGTTAAAATCTTTAGGGGAAAAGGCTTTAGCTCAAGGTGTGATGGCTGAATGTGAGTATGAGGTGGGAGAGCCGGGCTACTTAATTTGTCAGAAAGCTCAGAAATGGGGGGCTAATTTAATTGTGATGGGGCGTAGAGGTCGCCGAGGTTTTTCTGAGTTTTTATTAGGTAGTGTTAGTAATTATGTATTACATCATGCCCATTGTTCGGTTTTAATTATTCAAAAATAAGTGATATTTCCAATTATTAATAATTAAAATTTAACAATGATTTTTTCTTTTTTAAATTAGATTAAAATGAATGGCTAACCAGATACAAGGAGGGTGATCGCTGGTATAATCTACTCGATGTTTGACATGACTTGGTATTAATAAATAATCCCCTGTTTTTAAGTGAAAATTACTACCATTTTCATAAGTTAAAATTGCTTCTCCCTGTAATAAAATGATCCATTCATTTTGAGGTTGATCATACCATTGATCGGGGGGGGTAATTTGTCCAGTGGAAATAATTTTTTCAATGAGCAAATTGGGTGAAGAAATGATTTTTTCAAATATTTCTGAATCGGTTTTTTGAGGAAAGGATAAAACCTCAAAAATATTAGATAATTTAAGGGATTTTTCTGGTATCATAAAATTAATTGTAGTTAAATTGTTAGTTAAAAGATGAAGACAATTATAGAATTAAGGGCGGCTAAAATTCCAGGAATTATTGGTTATGTTGCGGTACATTATTGGTTTGTAATTATTAGGGAAAATCAAAAAGATCGCTGGGAAATTTGGCAAGATCGCCACGTTAATCAACCTAGTTGGGGGCATTTACATAAGAATTTAATGTCTTATGAAAGTGGGGTGGGGAATGGTCAAAGTTGGGTAGAAAATGAGTGGCTAGAAGAAAAAGCTTTAATTTTAGCTAAAATTATTGAAAATAGCCCTTATGTTTATCAATATAATTATCTTTATCGTTATTATCCTGGCCCTAATAGTAATACTTATGTCCAATGGGTTTTAAATCAAGCTAACATTAATTATATTTTAGATCGAAAGGGAATTGGTAAAAATTATTTAGAGAAAAATATGCTTAAAAAATTTTTTTGTTAAGATCAATAATGTAGGAAAAAATCACTATTTTTTCCTACATTATTTTTGTGACAAGATATTAGGAAAAACTAAATTTTATAAAACTCCTGCATTAGATAATCCTAAAATAAATCCCGCACCTAAAATATGGCCAAAACTACCTGTTGCTAATAATTCAGCTAAACCAAAATTTTGCCAAATTTGAGGTTTGTTGACGGGTAAATTAGGCCCTTGACCTGCATTTTTAATCGCAAAACGACCGATCACAATTGCAAAAAGATTGGATAAAATCATCACGATCGCTACGGAAGGACTCCACTCAATTGTGTGAGGAATATTTGCAGAAACAGTAGCCAATAAATTAAACATCATTAAATTAATTTCTCCTTATTTTTTGTTAATAATTAAAAAATTATTAAACTTTTGTTTATCAAGAAAAAAGTTTTCTTTCTGCTATTTCACCACATAAATAAAAACTTGTCAAGTTTGTGTTAATAATTAACAAAAATTGCTATGATAGATTTTAACTGATTTTCTCAAAAATTATGCTTAAAAAATATTAACAATGACCACTAGAATTTATGGTAATCGTTTAATTAAAACTCTCACTGGACAAAATACTCGCCCTACTACTTCTAAAGTAAGAGAGGCTTTATTTAATATTTGGCAGGGTGAAATTGAAAATTGTTCTTGGTTAGATCTTTGTGCGGGAAATGGGGTAATGTCGGCCGAGGCTTTATGTCGTGGGGCGCAGGAAGTAATGGCGATCGAAAAAAATAATCAAGCTTGTCAAATTATCAAAGAAAATTTACAAATTGTGGCCAAAGCTGAACAAAATTTTAAAATATTAAAAGGTGATGTTTTAATTTATTTAAAGAAATTATCGCCAAAAACTTTTGATAAAATTTATTTTGATCCGCCTTATCAAAGTAATTTATATCAAAATGTATTAAATTTAATTGTGGAATTTAAGTTATTAAAAAATGAAGGTGAAATAGCGGTGGAATATGATCCAAAATTTTGGCAAGAAACTGAAATAAAAGGGTTAGAAATTACTCGCTCAAAAAATTATGGAAAAACCGCTTTATTGTTTTATCAATTGATAGTTAATTAGGGGTAAAATTAATCAAGGGGAAGACGTTTAATATCGTCATTTGAGCCGATCACAATCATAATTAAACCTTTTTGTAAAACTTTTTGGGGAATGGGGTTAATATCAAAACTTTCTCCATCCCCTACGGCTAAAACATTTAAGCCGTATTTATTTCTTAATTCTAATTCTAAAATTGTTTTTTGATTAAATTTTTCAGGTATTAAAATTTCAACAATACTATGATGGGGATCAATATCAAATCGATCTAAAATAGAAGGTTTTGTTAAGGTATGTGCCAATTGTACCCCCGCTTCATGTTCAGGGAAAATAACTTCATCTGCACCGACTTTTCTTAATAGTTTGCCATGAATTTCTGATGATGCTTTTGCTACAATGTGAGACACTCCTGCCTCTTTTAAATTAAGAGTAGTAACGATACTTTCTTCTAAATAATTACCGATGGCCACGATCACAGTATCAAATTCAAAAATACCCGATTCTTTTAAGGCTAAAGGATCGGTAGAATCTAATTGTAGAGCATCAGAAGCAATCTTTTCAACTACTGCTTGAGAGACTAAAGTTTTATCAATATCAGTGGCTAAAACTTGATAACCCATGTGGTATAAAGTTGAAGAAACTGCGCTCCCAAATCTTCCTAAACCAATCACAGCAAATTGATGATTTTCTTTTTTTAAACTGGTTAAAAACTTAAGGGATCTTTGGGTAATTCCAATTTTTACTGTCTTATCTTTATCGGTAAAATCTAATGGTTTGTTAGTCATATTTTTTGTGATTGGCTATTAATTATGGGTTATTATTTAACTGATTACTGATTACTGTATTTTAACCAACTAATAAATTTTCGGGAGGATAATTAATTAAACTGGGACGATTTTCTCCTAAAATCGCATTCATTAATAATAAGACTCCAACCCTTCCAGTATACATTGTTAAAATTAAAATTATTTTAGCTGATACTGATAATTTTGCGGTAATTCCTACGGAAAGTCCCACTGTTCCAAAAGCAGAAACTACTTCATATAAAATATTAATAAAATCAAATTCAGTGTTATCTAATAGAATTAAAAAGGTAGCAATAATAACGACTGTTGCTGATCCAAAAACAACGGCTACTGCTTTTAAAATTAAGGGAAAAGATACTTCTCTTTTATATAAAATTACTTGATCTTTGCCCCTTAAAACTGAATGGGTACAGTGGCTTAAAATGCGAATTGTAGTCGTTTTAATGCCTCCTCCTGTTCCGCTTGGACTAGCACCAATAAACATTAAACCAATGGTAATAAATAAAGATGTCATGGTCATTTTGCCAATATCAATACTATTAAAACCTGCGGTTCTGGTGGTGACAGATTGAAACCATGCGGTTAAAAATTTATCTTTTAAACTTAAATTTAAGAGGGTATCAGGGTTATTAAATTCTGTTAGAAAAAAGGCAATTGTTCCACCTATTAATAATACTAAAGTTGTGCTTATTGCTACTTTAAAATTAAGGGAAAAACTAAATTTTTGATTTTCTTTAGTTAATTTATTGCGCAAGAAAAAGAACATTTCCATAATAGTTTGATAACCAATTCCTCCAAAAACAATTAATCCGGTAATAGCTAAATTAACGATAATTGAAGATTGATAGGATACTAAATTATCTGGTAATAGGCCAAAACCTGCGTTATTCCAAGCACTAATGCTGTGAAAAATTGCCATCCAAATTCCTTGTAAACCTTCATATTTTTGCGAAAAAACAGAGAATAATAAAAAGATTCCTGTTAATTCAAAAATTAAAGTTGTCGCAAAAATTGATTTTACTAAACTCCGACTACCCTGTAAAAAAGGGCGATCAAATGAATCTTGAATCGCTAATTTTTGACGAAAATCAAATTTTTTGCCCATTAATAACATTAAAAATGTGGTCATCATCATATAACCAAAACCACCGATTGAAATTAATAAAGCAATGATCAATTGTCCCCAAAATGAAAAATAAGTACCCGTATCTACTACCACTAAACCTGTTACACAAACGGCTGAAGTTGAGGTAAAAAAGGCAACTAAGGGATTATTCCAAGTACCATCACTACTAGAAAATGGCATCATTAATAATAATGCACCAAAGGTAATTACGGTTATAAAACCAAAACAAATTGTTCTAGCTATAGTCATTTTATTTGTTATTTATTATTTGTTATTGATTGTTGGTCGCTGGTCACTGGTTACTGATCTACCCTCCTCCAACAATCGTCACAATTTCTAATTGATCTCCCTGTTTAATATTAGTATTTTGCCAAAATTGACGGTGTAAAATTTCACCATTATATTCAATCGCAATTAAACGGGGATTAAAATTTAATTGTTCTAATAGTTGGGGTAATAAAATATTAGATTCACAGGTACAATTTTGACCATTAACTTTTATATTAATTTGATTCATTAGATTTTTTATTTATTTTGAGTTAAAAGTCGGATATTTTTTATATCCATAAAGAATAACACTTAAATATATTAGCAATAAAATAAATTTGATTGCGGATAAATTATTTAAGGTTCACCCTAAAACTATTATTATCGCCTTGAAATGAATTTTAAGGCTAATACAATGACCTTCAATAAATTGAAGTTACACTGATCAAAGTTTCCCCTTTTTTTAGGATGATTTAGTACGATTTAACTTCTGTCAGCAGTCTGGGATTTCTTTGACGCAATAATTGAGATAAAAAATATTGTGTCATTAAATCGGGCTGTTCTGCTTCCATAATGGCACGAATGACCGCCACCCTTTTAACTCCGGCGTTTAATAGATCATTGAGATTATGATGATCTATACCACCGATCGCATACCAAGGAATCGGACAATGTGCCACCGCATGGGCAATATATTCATAACCCGATGCTTGTTTATCGGGTTTGATGGGTGTATTATACACCGCCCCTACCCCTAAATAGTCCGCCCCCTGTTCGATCGCCCTTGACATTTCCTCTGGATTACTGGTAGATTTACCAATGATTTTTTGTGAGCCTAATAACCTTCTGGCTACTTCAATGGGTAAATCTTCCTGTCCTAAGTGTACCCCATCGGCATTAACCGCTAAAGCTAAATCAATGCGATCATTTACAATAAATAAAGCGTTGTAATGGTGACATAATTGGCATAATTTGTGAGCATATTCAAACTTTAGCTGATCATCTATATTTTTATCCCGATATTGAACTAAGGTTAAACCCCCTTGTAAAGCCGACTCCACCACCGAAAACAGATTTTCACAGCCAGAAGTAATCAGATATAAATAAGCCCCCTGTAGCTTGTGATGGCGGGAATAGCCCATTAAATTACTTTCTAAAGTATAAACCCGATAACGCATCTGTTTAAAAGTTGTACCCATGTATGGATCGTATAACTTGCCGTATTCTTCCAATACCCTCAAAGCTTCCTGTACCCTGCATAAATTCGCCTGTAATACCGATTCTACCTGCTCCCGTGTCTCCTCTTGAGGGTGAGTTAATTCCGTTCCCACGTCTTCAATGGTATTTCTCGCCATGCGCAACTGGGGATGATGCCACCTTGCTAACTCCGCGCGCATTTCCTTACAATCATTGGTAAAACCGCTATGATTGAGGGCAAAACGACACCATTCTTCAATAATGCGCAACCCTTCCCTCGCGCGATCGAGATTAGCGTCTAAAATGCGATTAATGGCCGGATTAAGGAGTTTATAATAATTAATAGATTCACTCATATCAATATTTTAAATATTATTAAATAAAGTTATTTATTATTTGTCATTTGTCATTATGTTTAAACTATTTTTATAAATCAATTTATTATAGTATTTTGATTTAAAATTTGCTCCTCATTATTATTAAGATCATTATTAATATTAGATTGATTAGGATAAACATTATCAATTTTAGACTGAAAATAGGCCTGTTGATATTGCAAAGATTGGGCAATTTCTAAAGCCTCTTGAAAAGCATTAATAGCTTGAGGAAATTTGTTTTGCTCTTTATAAATATCCCCCATTTTATCATAAGTATTCATTAAACCATAATAATTATAAGAATGTTGCTCAACCTTTAATAACTCTTGATAAATTTGTAAAGCATAATCAAGATAACCTGATTTATAATATAAATTACCTAACTTTTGTAAAGCATCTCCCGCCACCGATAACTGTTGAATACCCCAAGCTAAAGTAAAAGCTTCTTGATAAATTTGACTAGCATTTTCTAACTGTTGTAAAATTTCATAATCTGTACCAATTTCAATTTTAATAATAGTTAATTTTTCTAATTCTTGATTTTCTAAATAGGTTTGAGCAATTTGTTGTTTAATTCTTAAAGCATTTTCTGTTTGAAAAGATTGATTATAAATATAAGCTAATTTTTCTAAATACATAAATTGATCATAAGAATTATTATTATCCGTAGCTATTTTTAATAATTCTTCATAAGTTTGAGCCGCCCCTAAATAATCAAGCCAATTTAAGTACAATTCCCCCATCATATTTAACACATTTTGTTGATCTAAAATATCATTTCTACTGATGGCTTGATCTAAGATTAATTGATAAATATTAAGGGCTTTTTCCTTATTTCTAACTGTGGCAAAAGCCGAGCCTAATTCTGTTAAAGTTTCCCGATCAAAATTATCTTTTTCTAAAGCAATAGTTTCCAATCTTTGATCAATATTTTTAACCTGAACTTTCCGGTTATTATCCCATGCAATTTGACCAATTTTAGCTAAAGTTTTAATTTCTTCTATTCTAGGCAAAGATTGAGCTAAAATTAAAATTTGATCCCAAATTTCAAAAGCTTCATCGGCCTTACCTTCCATTAATAAAGTTTGGGCTTGTTGATCTAATTTTGCTAAATTTTCTTTTAATAAAACTTCCTCTAAAGTAGTTAAAGATCTTTCTTGATTAGATTCTTCAGACTGTTCGATCGCAGAATTATTATTAATAGAATTACGAGAAGATTGAGCCAAGCTCATCGGTGTCATAAACCCTTGAAAAATGCCACTAATATTAATTAAAAATATTAATAAAATAGCTTGATTATGGTTAAATTGATTCATCATTTTTAATATGTCTTTGATAAAATTATAGTGTAGAGACGTTGGATCAAACGTCTCTCAATATCTCTATATTAATTAAAACTCAACAATAACAGGAGCATGATCGCTCGGCTGTTCTAATTTTCTTGGTTCAAGATCTATTATACAATTTTTAGCTTGATTATACAATTCTTCTGTTAAATAATGGTGATCAATTCTCCAGCCTCTATTATTAGTAAAACCCCCTCTCCGATAATCCCACCATGTATAATATCCCCCCTCAGTTTTAAATTTACGAAAAACATCTTTTAAGCCAATTACTGTTAAAATATCATTCAAACTTTCCCTTTCTTGGGGTGAACAAATAATATGATTTTTCGGTTTTTTGGTATAAATATCAATAGCATCTAACGCAATATTAAAATCACCACAAATTAAAATATTTTCAGATTCTTGTTTTAATTTTAATAAATATTCTTTTAAAAGCTTTAACCAATGTAATTTATATTCAAATTTTTCACTTCCAAAACTATTCCCATTTGGCACATATAAATTAACAATTTGAATATCTTTATAATTACCAGTAATAACCCTTTTTTGCTCATCAAAAATACCCGTTAATTCTTCTGTAATTAGGGGAGCAAAACCACGCTCAACATTAGTTAATTTTTCCTTACTAAAAATTGCAACACCATTATAAGCTTTTTGTCCAGAAATATAAACATGATAACCTAATTCTTGAAAATCTTTTTGGGGAAAATCTTGATCAATTACTTTAGTTTCTTGAAGACAAAGTACATCTATTTGATGAGTTTCTAACCAATTTTTAACAATGGTTAAACGAGTACGAATTGAATTAACATTCCAAGTAGCTATTTTCATGAACTAAAAATCAATAAATTTTGACAATTTAAAAATACCTGATAATGATATAATAAAGAAGACAAATTAGCAAATAATTTAGAAACAAAATCTATGATTGAACATATAGTTTTATTTAAGTGGCAAGAAGAAGCAACTTGCGAACAAATTACGGAAGCTTTAAAGGGATTAAAAGAGCTTAAAGATAAAATTTCGGGTATAATTGATCTTAGTTGTGGCGAAAATTTTTCAGAAAGAAATCAGGGTTTTCAACACGCTTTAATTGTTAAATTTAACGATCGATCTTCTTTGGAAAATTATTTTCCTCATCCGGCACATCAAGAATTAGTAAAAAACAATATTCGGCCAATTTTAGCTGATATTATCAGTATAGATTATGAGCATATTTAATTATATTATGATTAAATATTAGTTATTTTATCACTTAATAATGAAAATAAATTGGTAGGGGTGAACAGACGTTAACCCCTACAAATGTATATCTGAACTATTGATTAATCTTGGGTGTCATCGTGGGCAAAACGGTTATACAGAAAGTCTAAAGCGTAATTTCTTAAATCATAATAAAGGGGATCCTCCATGATCCGATCGCGATCGCGCGGACGGGAGAAAGGAATTTCCATAATTTCACCGATTTTCGCTTCCGGCCCATTAGTCATCATCACCAGTTTATCCGCCAAAAACAAGGCCTCATCAATATCATGGGTGATCATTAAAACGGTGCAACGGTGATCATTCCAAATTTGCAATAATTCCTCTTGTAATTCTTCTTTGGTGATCGCATCTAAAGCTCCGAAAGGCTCATCTAAAATTAAAACTTGAGGACGGATCGCTAAAGCCCTTGCAATAGATACCCTTTGACGCATCCCCCCCGATATTTGGCCGGGTTTTTTATCCGCCGCCTCACTTAAGCCTACCATCGCTAAATGATCCCTGACGATCGCCCTTTTTTCTGCTTCAGATTTGTGAGGATATACCGTATCAACCCCTAAATAAATATTTTCAAAGGCCGTTAACCAAGGTAAAAGGGCATAATTTTGGAAAACTACCATGCGATCGGGGCCGGGTTTAGTAATGGCTTCACCCCCCACAGTTACTGAGCCTTCTGAGGGTGTATTAAAACCAGAAACCATATTTAATAAAGTGGACTTACCACAACCGGAATGGCCGATCACACAGATAAATTCACCTTCATTAATGCTTAAATTAACATCTTTTAAAACCGTATAAGGGCCTCTGGGAGTTTGATAGGTTTTCGAGACATTCTCAAAAATAACATAAGGCTGATTATTTGAGTTATTTAATCGGTTTAATGTATTATTAATTTGAACTGCTGTCATATTTAACTCCTTTGTTAATTGAATGTTTTGAAATAGTTGAATAGTGATTTTTTGTTATAGATAAAATCTATTTAATATGTCTGATATAATTTATTAATCAATGGTGACATTGACGAAAATTAGCATTATAAATAAATCTTTTAAAGGATTTTCCTTAATTAAACAGGAATCTTTAAAATAAATAAATACCCAAAATTCTATTGTTGTTATAGCTTTTATCTATGAATAGTTGAGCGTTACTTTCCTTAAACTTCTCCCTTTGACAAAAACGAATGTGCGGTATCAAGTCTTAAAGCTCTTAATTTTTCTCAATATTTTATGATATTATGAAAATCGTCACAAACAAAAGTAAAATAGCTTATTATAATGATTTGAGTTTAATTTTAGAGCAGAGTCAATAACTTAAATAATTACCCACCAACCTAACAGATAAATATAGTTTTATTGTATAGTTTAATAAATTTAGATATGTCTTACTGTTTAAATCCTAATTGTCAAAAACCAGAAAATCCAAATAATAATCAATTTTGTCAAAATTGTGGCAATAAATTATTACTTAGAGAACATTATCTCCCGATCAAAAAAATTGGTGAAGGTGGTTTTGGTAGAACTTTTTTAGCAATTGATCAAGATATTCCCTCACAACCTTACTGTGTGATTAAACAATTTTTTCCTCAAGATCAGGGAACTAAAACTGTCGAAAAAGCAGTAGATTTATTTAGAAAAGAAGCAGTAAGACTTGATAATTTAGGTAAAAATAGTAAACAAATTCCTCAACTTTTTGCTTACTTTGAACAAAATGAACAATTATATCTAATTCAAGAATTTATAGATGGACAAAATTTAGCAGAAGAATTAGAAAATCTGGGAGCTTTTGATGAAAATAAAATTATACAATTACTAAAAAGTTTATTAACTGTTTTACAATTTGTTCATCAAAATCAAGTTATTCATCGAGATATAAAACCGGAAAATATTATTAGACGTAATGCGGATCAAGAATTAATTTTAGTTGATTTTGGTGCTTCAAAATTAGCTACTTTTACCACTTTAAATAAAACAGGGACAAGAATTGGTGATCCTCGTTATATTGCACCGGAACAAACAGTAGGGAAAGCTGTTTTTGCTAGTGATATTTATAGTTTAGGTATTACTTGTATTCATTTATTAACTAATAAAAGTCCTTTTGAATTATATGATATTACGGAAGATTGTTGGATTTGGCGAGAATATTTAACAACATCTATTAGTGATAATTTAGCAAATATTCTGGATAAAATGTTGCAAAGAGCTTTAAAAAATCGTTATCAATCTATAGATGAAATATTGCAAGATTTAGAAATTACAAATAATAAAACTTTTCCCAATCAAGATAATGCGGAAATATTTTATCAAGAGGGAATGAAAAATGCTCAAAAAGGGAATTATGAGGAGGCAATTAATAATTTTACCGAGGCTATTAAATTAAATCCTAATGAAGCTAAATATTATAAATTTAGAGGACTTGCTCATTTAAGATTAGACGATCAAACTATTGCTATTAATGATTTTAAAAAAGCAGAATTTCTCTATTCACAAGCCGGAAATATTAGCGAAAGTCAAGAAATCTTAAAACGTATTGAAAACTTAAAAACACCTGTTGAAAATACAATAATAGAACCAAAAAGAGTTAAAAATTTTGCTTATACTTCTGGGAAAATAATTGCAATTGATCTAGGTACAACTAACACTGTTATGTCATTATGGGAAGATGATAAATTTACCATAATTCCTAATTCTGAGGGTGATAATATTACTCCTACTATGGTAGCTTTTAATAATAAAGGTGAATGTTTAATTGGTAAAAATGCACAAAAACAAGCCTTAGCTAATCCAGAAAATACCTTTAATTCATTTATGCGTTTTATTGGTTGTAAATATGATCAAGTTACCGAAAAAATTAAGCAAGTTACTTATAAAGTTTTAGCAGATCAAGATGATGATATTGTTTTCGATTGTCCAGCTATTAACGCAAAATTATACCCTGAAGATATTTTGATTTATTTCTTATGTAAATTGGCTGATGATGCTAGTGAATATTTAGGAGAAAAAGTTACTCAAGTTTTAATTACTGTACCTGTTTATTGGAATTATTTACAACATCAAATTATTATAAATGTAGCTAAAGAAGTAGATTTAGAAGTATTGAGAATTATCAAGCAAACAACAGCAGGGTCTTTAGTTTATGGATATAAGAAACTAATAAATGAAACGGTTTTATTCTTTAATTTAGGTGGGGGTAATTGTGATATTTCTGTACAAGAAATAGGTGATGGTGTTTTTGAAGTTTTATCCCATAGTAGTGATACAAATTTAGGAGGAAATGACTTTAATCAAAAAATTGTAAATTGGATGATTGAAGAATTTAAAAATAATACAGGAATTGATCTTAAAAATTTTCCTGTAGCCAAACAGAGATTATTAGAAGCCGCCGAAAAAGCTAAAATTGAATTATCAAGTAGAACCGAAACTGAAATAAATATTCCCTTTATATTTAATAATATCAATTTGGATTTAACCTTGACTAGAAATCAATTTGAAAATCTTTGCTCTGATTTAATATCTATTATTAATAATATATTAGAAAAAGCAATAAAAGATTGCTTTTATATTGAGAGGAAATATATTAATACTATAGTTTTATTAGGTGGTTGTACTCGTATGCCCTTAATTCAAAATATTTTACAATCTATGTTTTATCAAAAACCTATTAAAGTTTTTAATCAATATGATAAAATAGGGAACGGTTTAGCAATTCAAGCTGGTGTTTTAGGTGGCAATATTAAAGATGTATTATTATTAGATGTTACTAATTTTTCTTTAGGAGTAGAAACTTTAGGTGGGGTAATGAGTAAAATTATTCCTAGAAATACAACAATTCCCACTAAAAAAACAGAAACTTTTTCTACTGCGGTAGATGGACAAACAAATGTAGAAATTCATATTTTACAAGGAGAGGGAGAATTTACTAGGGATAATATTAGTTTAGGTACTTTTAGAATAGATGGTATTATCCCTGCACCTAAAGGTTTACCTCAAATTGAAGTAACATTTGATATTGATGCTTGTGATATTTTAAATGTTTCTGCTAAAGATAAAAATACAGGGCAAGAACTTATTGTGACAATTAATCGTTAATTAATTCTTAATTTCTAAAAACTAACTTTCTTTTTTAAAAATATTTTATTTTTACACATTTTTATTATATGTATATCAAAGAAATAAAATTAAATAATTTTAGAGGTTTTGAGTTTCTTATTTTAGAAAACATACCTCAAAATTTATTAGTATTAATCGGGAGTAAAATACAATTCTGAGTTCAATTTATTGAACGCGCCGCAAAGCGGATCACTACGTGATCGCTGTTAGCAATGAAATTAATTTCATTGCGGGTGAATTACTTGCAGTGATCTCTTAAAGCATTGATAACGCCTTGAACTTAAGTTCAAGGCTAACATAAATCGTTCAATAAATTGAACTAATTTTTGTTAGAAATTATCTATTTTTTAATAATTTTTGATTTAATACAAGGAAAAAAACTCCCCTCTCCTTCTGGGAGAGGGGCAGGGGTGAGGGCTTTTCTGACTTTGAAAACACCCTGCTTTTTAAGCCGCTAAAACTGGTACAGGTTCTCTGCTATCTAAAATGATTTCTGAGATAGTAACATTACGTTTAATTGCTAAATTATTAATATATTCAATGGGTTCTTCATCATTAAATTTAATCCCATCAAAAAGATTAATTCCGGTACGTTTATATTGTACCTCAATCCCCAATTCTCTGGCGGCAATACTAAACACATTAACCCGACAAACACGCTCTAAAACTTCTACCCAGTTACGAGGGAAAGGAATATCTCCCCACCGTGCCATTTGTGCCATCATCCATAAATGTTCGGTGCGAATTGGGCGATTAATTCCCTCTCCAAAAAATTCATGATGAGCGTATTCTTTCATCGGATGATCTAAGCTACAACTGATTTCATTCGGATTTCCTAAATGAATATAGTCAATATTGGTGCTTAAATATTTTCGGGTGGCCAATAATTCCCTGATTTCTTGATGATTATTTTCATCGGCACAATAACGACAGGCTTCTAATAAAGCTTTAACGAGTGCAATGTGAGTATTAGGGTATTTATTCGCCCAATCTTCCCTCACTCCTAAAACTTTACCCGGATGTCCTTGCCATATTTCCAGATCCGTTGCAACGGTAAAACCTGCGCCTTCCATAGCCGCGCGAAAATTCCAAGGTTCTCCTACGCAATAACCGTCAATGGTATTGGCTTTTAAGTCCACCACCATTTGAGCGGGGGGAATGGTCTTTAATTGTACATCGTGATCGGGATCAATACCCCCAGAAGCCAACCAATAGCGTAATAAAATATTGTGCATTGAGGAGGGGTGAACCATGCCTAAACGGTGTTTTTCCTCGGTTGTTTCGAGAATAGCCCGTTTTAAGTCTTGGGCGCTTTGCACTCCTAATCCGTAGAATTTTTTACCCAAAGTAATAGCGTTACCATTGCGAGTCATGGTGAGGGCAGATACTACGGGTAAAGCCTTATTTTGATGACCTCCAGTAGTAAACCAAGTGGGCATTCCTCCCGGCATTTGGGCGGCATCTAAATAATTTTCGGCGATCCCGTCAACAATACCGCGCCAACTGGTTTCCCTGACTAAGTTAACCTCATCTAAACCATGTTTAACGAAAAAGCCTTTTTCTTGGGCGATCACAAGGGGCGCACAGGCGGTTAAGGGTACAAAACCGATTTCTAAATTGACTTTTTCTAAACCATGACGGGTAACTACATCAACTTTTCTGGCGCGTAATTTTTTGACCCGTTTCTGTTGATTTAAAAAGTAAATCATTTCACTTCTTAAACTATAATAACTGGGGTGATTAACTACTTCCATCCGTTTCCGAGGACGGGGAATATCTACTTCTAAAATACCACCAATTTTTGAGGATGGCCCATTAGTTAATAAGACGATGCGATCACTTAATAAAACTGCTTCATCTACATCATGTGTCACCATAATTGATGTTAGTTGATATTGATCGCAAATTCTCATTAATTGTTCTTGTAAATTGCCTCTGGTTAATGCGTCTAATGCTCCAAAAGGTTCATCTAAAAGTAACAGTTTAGGACGAATTGCTAAAGCACGGGCGATCGAAACTCGTTGTCTCATTCCACCTGATAATTCTTTAGGTAATTTATCAACTGCATGGCGTAAACCTACGAGATCAATATGTTCTTCAATAATCTGTTTTCGCTCATCTTCCGGTAATCCTGCCATTACTTCATTAACAGCTAAAGCGATATTTTGACGCACTGTTAACCAAGGTAAAAGGGAATAATTTTGGAAAACTACCATGCGATCTGGCCCAGGTTTTTGGACTTTTTGACCTTCTAAAGTGACAATTCCTTCAGTGGGTAGATCTAAACCTGCGATCATATTTAATAATGTTGATTTTCCACAACCGGAGTGACCAATTAAGGAAATAAATTCACCTTTTTTAATTTCTAAATTGATATTTTTGAGGGCGATATATTGACCACCACCTGTTAATTCAAAGACCTTATCAATTTGATCTACGGCAACAAAAACGCTCATGATTATTTACCTCATTAAATTTATTAATTATTGGTTATTTGTTATTGGTAACTGGTAACTGTTCACCGTTAACTGTTATTGTCCGGGGGCGATTTTGGTTTGTAACCATGCCATAAAACGATCGAGCATTAAACCAATTGCACCGATATAAACAAGGGCTAAAATAATATCTGAAATGTAATTATTTTGATAGGAATCCCAGATAAAAAAGCCAATTCCCACAATCCCAGACATAACAATTTCCGCCGCAATAATCGCTAACCATGCTAACCCGATCGCAATTCTTAAACCTGTGAAAATATAGGGTAAAGCAGAAGGAATTAAAATCTTAAAAAAGAACTTATTAGGTGATAGTTGTAAAACCTGTTTAACATTAATATAATCTTGGGGAATTTGTTGAACGCCAACAGTGGTATTAATCAAAATTGGCCAAACTGCGGTAATAAAAATTACGAATAAAGCGGCCGGTTGATTTTGTTGTAAAGCGGCTAAAGCGATCGGCACCCATGCTAAAGGAGGAACGGTTCTTAAGAATTGAAATAAAGGGTCTAAAGCCTTATTTAAAAAGGGATTTAAGCCAATTAAAATCCCCGTACCAATCCCAACAATGGCCGCTAAAGAATAACCAATTAAAACCCTTTTTAAACTAGCTAATGCTTGCCAAAATAAACCCACATCTGTGCCACCTCTGTCAAAAAATGGATACATCAAATAGATGCGAGTTCTTTCATTGGTAATTAAATCGGAAGGGGGAGGTAATTTAATTAAACCGATCATTGAAGCGATTTGCCAAACGGCTAAAAAGCCGATAATTCCGATTAAGGGAGGTAAAATATTTTTTGAGTTTTTATACCAAAAATCTAACAGTGGATTATTGGTTTTTTTGCGGTTCATTCTGGCAGAATTAGCCATGATTAATACTCCTTTTTTCGTTATTAAAATAATTAAAATTTGAGCTGATAACTGATAACCGAGAGCTATTAATTAAACTTTTTTAATAGCTAAACTATCTAAATAAGCCTTGGGATTTTCGGGATCAAATTCTTTTCCATCAAAGAATTTTTCAACGCCACGAGAATCAGTAGTAGGAATGTCTGATTCAGGAATACCTGCTTCTTTAGCGGCCTCTTTCCAAAGATCAGAGCGATTAACCTTATCAATCAAGGCTTTAGCGTTATTATCTAAAGTTGAAGCGGGTAAAAAGCCCCAGCGTACACTTTCCGTTAAAAACCACAGATCTAAGCTCTTATAGGGATAGGAAACACTACCACGAGGCGATTTCCAGTACATAGCGGCCTTTTGATAATCCTGAATTTCCGGTTGATTATCACCCATAATGTAAGTGCCTAGTAACATCGGCTCAAGAACAGTGGCAGGAACATTAAAATAACTGGCAGTGGATAAAATTTTGGCCATTTCAGGGCGATTTTCTTTCACATCGCACCATTGTTGGGCTTCCATCAATCCTTTTAAAATTGCTTTGGTCGCTTTGGGATTTTTATCTACCCAGTCGCCTCGCATGGCGAAATATTCTTCGGGGTGGTATTCCCAGATTTGAGAGGTTAAGGCGGCCATAAAGCCAATGCCATCTCCCACAATCCGCGCCGGCCAAGGATCACCTGTACTAAAGCCTTCCATTGAACCTGTTTTCATATTGGCAACGGTTTGCGCCGCAGGTACGGTCATTAAGTTAACATCCGTATCAGGGTTAATGCCACCTGCGGCCAGCCAATAACGAATCCAAAAATCTTGGTTAGCTTTGGGGAAGGTATAAGCCGCACGGAAGGGTTTACCTGATTGTTTCAGCCCTAAAATGTAATCTTTGGCTTTACTCATATCTAAACCAATGCTTTTGCCTTCTTGGCTTTTGGCGATCGCAATGCCATTACCCTGAGTATTTAACATTGCTAAGACATACATGGGGATTTTGACATTATTTTTGGTAATTAAACCCTCAGAAATTAAATAGGGCATAGGCATTTGCCACTGTCCACCATCAATCCCCCCAGCATCTGAACCAATCTCCACATTATCTCTAGCGGATCCCCAGTTAGCCTGTTTGGAAACATCTACATCAGTCATGCCATATTTAGCAAAAAAGCCTTTTTCCTTAGCAATGATTAAGGGTGCGGCCTCAAAAATGGGGATAAAACCTAATTTGGCTTTAGTGGTTTCCGGTGTGGTTTCCGGCGTTAAGGCTACAGGTGTTACCGATGATGATGAACTACTATCACTCATCGGTTCGGGGGGATTGCCTAAACAGCCATGTAAGAAAAAGGTACTGGCCGCCGTAGCACTCATGGTTACTAAAAATTTACGTCTTGATAGTTGGTTCATAATTTGTCCTCAAAAATAAAGAAAATCTTAAAGGATAGATATTATCTATATAATGTTAAATATAAGTTTTGTTAATCAATACTGGGATCAAAAACGCTTTTCACGCAGAAAATCCCAATCAAAAGCAAGAAGTAACCGCCTACAATGGATATTAAGATTTGTTCCATAACTTTTCCTTTGAACTCGTTGCTTTTATCATAAGGCTAAAGTTATAATAGATAAATACCTAAATCATTATAGTATTTATAGAAATTGTCTATGAAAAATAATAGTATGAAACAAGCCACCTTACATCAACTGCAAGTTTTCGAGGCGATCGCGCGACATAACAGTTTTACCAAGGCCGCCGAGGAGTTATTTTTAACTCAGCCTACGGTATCCCAACAGATGAAACAACTAACTAAGGCCATCGGGATGCCCTTATTTGAGCAGATCGGCAAAAAACTCTATTTGACGGATGCGGGGAAAGAGGTATTAAATGTGAGCCGGGATATTTCTGAGCGTTTTTCCCTCTTAGAAATGACTTTGGCCGATATGAAAGGCTTAAAACAAGGTAATTTAAGAATTGCGGCCATTACCACCGCTAAATATTTTGTGCCAAGGATTTTAGGCCCTTTTCGCCATCAATATCCGGGGATTAGTATTTCTTTGCAGATTGGCAATAGTCAACAAATCTTAGAAAGATTAACAAATAATCTCGATGATCTTTATTTTATGGGACAACCGCCGGAGCATTTAGATATTACGGTGCGGCCTTTTTTAGAAAATCCTTTAGTGGTGATCGCCCCCCGTCATCATCCTTTAGCACAGGAAAAAAATATTTCCTTAGAAAGATTAGCCCAAGAGCCTCTGATTATGAGGGAATCAGGCTCAGGCACGAGAAGATCTGTGGAAAAATTTTTTATAGAAAATCATTTAAAAATCAAAGTAGAAATGGAAATTAGTAGTAATGAAGCGATTAAACAGGCTGTAGTTGGGGGCTTGGGCTTAACCATTTTATCAAATCATTCTTTAGCTTTAGAAGGTGAAAATGGGCCGTTAGTGGTGTTAGATGTGGAGGGTTTTCCTATTCAAAAACATTGGTATGTGCTTTATCCTCAAACTAAACAAGTTTCCGTTGTGGCTCAAACTTTTTTAGAATATTTATTAACTGAAGGTAGAGAAATAGCTCAACAAGCTTTTATTTAATCAAAAATACTCATTTGATCAAGATTTGATTAACTTTCGTTCCCCCTAAATTGGTCTTAAAAAGGGGTTTTTCAACCTAATTAACTAATTGTCAATTGTCAATTATTAATTGTCAATTGATAATTAGTTAATGATCAACTTATAAAGCGGATTTTAATAAATCAACTTTATCGGTTTTTTCCCAAGGTAAGTCGAGATCCTTACGTCCAAAATGTCCATAAGCCGCCACGTCCTGATAAAAACGTCCGCTTCTTTCTTGGGGTAAATGACGTAAGTTAAAGGCCTGAATAATACCGGCCGGGCGCAGTTCAAAATGTTGATTAATTAAATCTAATAAGACTTCATCGGAGACTTTGGCTGTGCCAAAGGTTTCCACCATCACGCTTACGGGTCGAGCTACCCCGATGGCATAACTCACTTGTACCTCACATTTATCCGCTAAACCTGCGGCCACAATGTTTTTAGCCACATAACGACAAGCATAAGACGCACTGCGATCCACTTTAGTGGGATCCTTGCCTGAAAAAGCACCGCCACCATGACGAGAATAACCGCCATAAGTATCAATAATGATTTTACGTCCGGTTAAACCACAGTCACCTTGAGGCCCACCGATCACAAATTTTCCGGTAGGATTAACTAAAAATTTAGTATCATCAGAGGTTTTAATGGGATTGGTTTCAAAAACGGGTTTAACCACATTTTCCCACAGATCCGCTTTAATTTTGGCTTGAATAGCCTCATTATCAACTAGATCGCCGATGCTTTCGGCGTGTTGAGTCGAGATTAAAATGGTATCAATACCAACGGGCTTCCCATCTTCATAAATAACCGTTACTTGAGTTTTACCGTCAGGGCCTAAATAGGGCATAAGACCAGACTTTCTGACCTTAGATAACTGTAAAGCCAAATTATGGGCTAAACTGATGGGCATAGGCATAAAATCGGGCGTTTCATTACAAGCATAACCAAACATTAAACCCTGATCACCTGCACCGATGTGATCTAACTCATCTTCACTCATTTGGCGTTTTTCTTGGGCGCTGCTTACCCCTTGGGCAATATCGGAAGACTGTTTATCTAAGGCGATCAAAACGGCACAACTTTCCGATGAAAAACCGTTAGCGGCGTTAGTATAACCAATTTCAGCGATTTTTTTGCGCGCTAAATCAATATAATTAACATTGTTAGCATGGGAGGAAATTTCCCCAGTAATTAAGACTAAACCTGTATTAACTACTACTTCGGCGGCTACTCGACTTAGGGGATCTTCCGCTAATAACGCATCTAAAATAGTATCAGAAATTTGATCACAAATTTTATCGGGATGTCCTTCGGTAACGGACTCTGAGGTAAAAAGATAATGACGAGACAAGGTTAATTCACCCTCCATAGGTTCAAACTATTTTTAATCTTGATTAAGATTATCTGTAATGATAGCATTATTGGTTATTTGTTATTCATCACAAAACTTTAACAGTCTTTTTTATAATAATTGATCGGCGACAAACTGTTTAGGATTGCTATATTTTTTTTGATACTTACCCTTAATCTAAAATAAGAAATAACGCTGTGCCATTGGTAAAATATGTGCAGGTTCACATATTAATAATTCACCATCAGCCCTGACTTCATAAGTTTCTGGATCAACTTCAATCTGTGGTAAAGCTTGATTTAATTTTAAACTTAATTTATTAATATTACGGGTATTTTTAACGGGTAAAACTTGTTTTTGTAAGTTAATCTTTTGAGGAATTTCTAACTCTAAAGATTTTTGCGAAACAAAGGTAAAAGAAGTGGCGGCGATCGCCGAGCCAAAACTGCCAAACATGGGACGCATTGAGACGGGCTGAGGGGTAGGAATACTAGCATTAGCATCCCCCATTTGTGACCATGCAATTAAACCACCTTTCAGAACTAACTCAGGTTTAACTCCGAAAAACGCAGGATTCCACAGACATAAATCAGCAAATTTTCCTTCTTCAACTGAGCCTACATACTCATCAATTCCGTGAGTAATAGCCGGATTTATGGTATATTTAGCAATATATCTTTTAGCTCTTTCATTATCATTTTCTGAGCTATCTTCCTTTAAACTACCCCTTTGAACTTTCATTTTATGGGCGGTTTGCCATGTTCTGATAATGGTTTCACCTACCCGCCCCATCGCTTGAGAATCAGAGGAAATCATACTAAATGCGCCTAAATCGTGTAAAATATCTTCGGCGGCGATGGTTTCTCGTCTAATTCTTGACTCAGCAAAGGCCACATCCTCTGGAATACTGGGATCTAGATGATGACACACCATCAACATATCTAAATGTTCTTCTAAGGTGTTCATGGTATAGGGGCGAGTGGGATTAGTTGAGGAGGGTAAGACGTTCAATAGGCCGCAAACTTTAATAATATCAGGGGCATGACCTCCTCCTGCTCCCTCGGTGTGATATGTGTGTATAGCCCGATTTTTAAAGGCTTTGATCGTATCTTCCACAAAGCCGGCCTCGTTTAAGGTATCGGTATGTATGGCCACTTGAATATCATATTGATCGGCTACACTTAAGCAAGTATCAATAGTTGAGGGGGTTGTACCCCAATCTTCATGTAATTTTAAGGCCATTGCTCCCGCTTCAATCTGTTCAATTAAGCCTTGGGGTTGACTGCTGTTACCTTTACCGGAAAAACCAAAATTCAGGGGAAAGGCCTCCACTGCCTGTAACATTCGGGAAAGATGCCATGAGCCGGGGGTGCAGGTGGTGGCATTCGTGCCTGTGGCTGGCCCTGTACCTCCGCCGATCATGGTGGTGATACCGGAGGCGATCGCTGTTTCAATTTGTTGAGGGCAGATAAAGTGAATATGGCTATCAATACCCCCTGCTGTGAGGATTTTACCTTCTCCGGCGATAATTTCCGTACCCACACCGATGATAATATCTACATTATCCTGAATATGAGGATTTCCTGCTTTCCCAATTTTCACAATCCTACCATCTTTAATCCCTACGTCAGCTTTAACGATGCCCCACCAATCTAAAATTAAGGCATTAGTAATCACTAGATCTACCGCTCCATCGGCTCTACTGATGGGAGATTGCCCCATGCCATCACGGATCACTTTACCGCCGCCAAATTTAACTTCTTCGCCGTAGGTGGTGTAATCTTTTTCTACTTCAATTAATAACTCTGTATCCGCCAGACGTAGGCGATCGCCTGTAGTTGCTCCGTAAGTTTGTGCGTAGGCTTGACGCTCCATTTGATAACTCATAATAAATAATTAATAATGGATAATTGATAATGGATAATTGATAACAATTAACTAATATAATGAAAAGCCCATTGAGGGGTTTGATGATACCATTCCATCATATTTTGATCAGTATACAAAGAATAATCACAATTGGAATAATTAGATTGATTATTAATTGATAATTTAGTTTGATCATTGATTTGGGATCTATTTAGATCAACTGAGTGCAATTGAGCATTGATCAAATTAGTATTACAAAAATCGGCATGATCAATAATTGAGCCTGTTAAATCCGCTTTTTCCATAATAGCATTACGGAAATTAGCATGACTAAGATTTGCTCCACGAAAATTTACTTCCTTTAAATAGGCTTTTTCAAAATTAGCATTTTCTAAATTTGCCCCTTCAAAATTTGAGCCACTTAAACGAGCATTGGCAAAATTAACTCCACTTAAATCCATGCCACTTAAATCAACCTCTTTTAAAAAAATACCACTGAGATCTACTTCTTGAAAAGAAGCTCCGTAAAGCCTCGCCCCTGTTAATCTTGCCTCTTGTAAATTAGCCCAATTAAAATTAACTCCGCTTAAATTGGTGTCGCGCAAATTGGTACGATATAAATTACTACCACTTAAATTAACACCCCAAAGATTAGCCCCCCTTAAATTGGTATGCGCTAAATTTGCCCCACTTAATCGAGCGCGTGGTAATTTAGAATTAACCATGAACGCCCCTTGTAAATTAGCTTTAGTTAAATCCGATTCTACTAATTTACAATCGCTCATTTTGGCAAAACTTAAATTAGCCCAATTTAATTTTGCACCACTAAGATCGGACTTAGTTAAAAAAGCTCGACTAAGATTCGCTCCCGTTAAATTAACTCCCACTAATTTAACCGCAATTAACATCACTCCTGATAAATCAACATCAGCTAGATTCAAATTAGAAAAATCGCGCTGTCCTTGTTCATAAAGTCTGAGGAATTGACTAACTTTCATGGGTTTTCCTCTCTTGTTTTGTTTGATAAAAATTAAATCTAAATCATAATTTACGTTTTTCATTGTAAGGAGTTAGATCGGATTATAGACAATTTAGTAACGAATGTTAAAATAATCTGTAATTTTCTTTACTTTTATTATTATAAAAATAAGTATTTCTACTCTTGACAAAATATTTAATTTGTGTATCTAGGAGATTTTTGGCTGTAGACTTGCTTTGAAAATTGACAATTGTTTTATTCAAATTTAAAACAATTATCAATTATCAATTAATAATTATCAATTAATAATTAAACCCATTTTCCTACTACAACTTTAACCGTCCCATCTTCTAAAACTTGTTCTTCTTCTACATTAAAACCTTGTTCTTCAATAGATTGTAACAGAGTTTTATGGGCATATTTTTGGGAAATTTGATTAATAAATTGTTGTTGATTAATTTTAGCACCCCAAAAATCTGCGATTAATTCATAATTTTCTCCTTGAAGACGAAAACCTAGATCATAGCCGTTATTTTGACGGATCACATACTCGGCTAAAGTGCTTTGCCCTTGATAGCCTCGAACTAAAGTATTATACTCAACTTGATAACCACAGCTTTCTAATACTTCTTTTAAGATTTCCCCATTTTTAATGGCAATTTTGATCGTGGTAAAATGTGACATAGTTTTTAATCTATTGCTTAAAATAAAATTACCCTTACTATTGTAAATAGTTATGGTTCATTTGTCATTAGTTATTTATTATTTGTTACTTTTTAATTATTATAAGAAAATGAAAATTGATTATATTTTAATACCCCAAGGTCAAGAATTTAAAACAGTTAAAAAAGGATTTAATTTAGCTCAAATTAATCATCCTCCTTTAATTTCTATTCCCGTAGGAATAAGGGGAGTTCAATTATTTTTAGATACATGGCTTAATCAAGTTAATTTTCAACATCAGCGAGTTTTATTATTAGGTTTAGGGGGCAGTTTATCTCCTAAACTTAAAGTTGGTGATTTAACTTTTTATCAAAATTGTTGTTATTTAGATAATGATATAAACAAAAATGAGCCTATTTTAACAAAAAGTTGTGATCTTGAATTAAATAATTATTTACAAATTTGTTTGCAAAATCAATTTAAAATTAATTCGGTTTCTGTTCAAGGTTTAACCAGTAATAAATTAATTAATTTAGCTTCTCAAAAACAACAATTATTTGAACAAAATCAAGCTGAAGTTATAGACATGGAAGCATGGACAATTTTAACTAATTTAGAAAAATTTAAAATTAAATTATCAGTTTTAAGGATAATTAGTGATGACAATAATCATAATATACCAGACTTAAACAATGCTTTTTCACCTGAAGGTAAATTAAAACCTTTAAGTTTAGCATTAGGTTTAATTGGGGATCCCCTAGCAGGATTAACTTTAATTAAAGGTTCTTTAACTGCTTTAAAAAAATTAGAAAAAGTTGCTTTTAATTTAGCTCAAATTTTAGCATAATTTTAACTGCTTCAGTCAAATTTTCAGCAATAAAATCCGGTTGATATGTGTGTAATTGTTGATAATTTCTAATGCCTGAAAGTACAGCAATAATTTTAATATTATGATTTTTGGCCGCTACAATATCCGCTTCTTTATCACCGATCATCCATGTATTTTCGATCAAAGAAAGTTCTTGTAAAGCTCTTTTCATCAATAACGGTTTATCATCAATATCACTTTTTTTGATATAATCATCTGCTAGAAAATAACGGCGATCGCTAGAAAAAAAATGTTCTAAATTATGTTGTTTTAAAGCTAATTCTAATTCTTTTTGTTTGCGCATAGTCATAACAACTAAATCAAGATCTGGAATGTTTTTTAAAATAGTTAAAGTGGGAATTACTCCTTCAATAACTTGATCAAATTCAGCTAATAAATTTAATTGATGGGCTAAATTATTTCTTAAGTTAGAAAAAGCCAAACATTGATCATCATTTAAGCCTGAAATTTTCCCAATTTCTGTTTCCGAAATACGATCTCTTTTTAAATTCCAAAATTCTTCTTTTGACAAAATATTTAATTTTTGCTCAGATAATTTGGTTTTTTCTAAACAAGTTTGATACACTTGATAATAGCGATCACTCAGATCCATAATTGGGCCATCAAAGTCTAAAATTAATCTTAACATATTCTAATCATCACAATATTAAATAATTTTAAAATAGTAATCTTTTTATGAAAATTAGTCAATATCTTCACACTGCTATTTTAGTTTCAGATTTAAGTAAAGCTGAACATTTTTATGGTGAAATTTTAGGACTTTCTAAAGTTGAACGTAGTTTAAAATATCAGGGTATTTGGTATCAATTGGGGTCTTATCAAATTCATTTAATTGTTGAAGATAATTTTAAAAATCAACTTTTTAATAATAATAAAATTGGTAGAAATCCCCATCTTGCCTTGGGTGTTGATGATTTAGAATTAGCTCAAAAACGCTTAGAAAGTTATGGTTATTCTATTAGTTTAAGTGCTTCAGGGCGTAAGGCTTTATTCACTCAAGATCCCGATGGTAATATTATCGAAATTCAAGAAATTAATTAGATTAGAATTTGATCCTATTATTTTTCATTGTAAGGGGTGAACGGACTTTCACCCCTACAATTAATATTTAATTAAGACATTCAGCTAAATCTTTTTCAGGGGTAGAAATTAATTTCAAATTGTATTTTTCTGAGATTAATTTTAAGACATTTTTTGATAGAAATGCGGGTAAAGTTGGGCCTAAACGAATATCTTTGATGCCTAAATATAGCAGGGTTAATAGGATGGCGATCGCTTTTTGTTCATACCATGATAAAATCATAGATAGGGGTAACTCATTAACACTCACATTAAAGGCATTAGCTAATCCTAAAGCTATCTGAATTGCAGAGTAAGCATCGTTACATTGACCCACATCCATTAAGCGAGGTAAATTACCAATTTCTCCTAAATTTTTATCGAAAAAGCGAAATTTTCCACAAGCAAGGGTTAAAACGATACAATCATCAGGTACTTTTTCGACAAAATCGGAATAATAACTCCGTCCGGGTTTTGCACCATCACAGCCTCCCACTAGGAAGAAATGACGGATTTTTCCATCTTTTACCCCTTGAATTACTTGATCTGCAACGCTTAACACCGTATTGTGAGCAAAACCCGTCATTACTGAGCGTGGTGCTTCATCCTCAGAAAAACCTTCCATTGCTAAGGCTTTTTCAATCACGGGTTTAAAATTCGGTTTTCCTTCGGTGGTGGGAATATAATTAATGTGAGGATAGCCCACCGCACCCATTGTAAACAGTTTATGACTATAATCTTCATGGGGGGGCATTAAACAATTTGTTGTAAGCACGATCGCCCCCGGAAATTTGCGAAATTCCTTTGTTTGATTTTGCCATGCCGTGCCATAATGACCATAAAAATGGGGATATTTTTGCTTTAATTTAGGATAACCATGAGCGGGTAATAATTCTCCATGAGTATAAACATTGATGCCTAAATTTTGAGTTTGTTCTAATAGATCAGCAGTGGCTTTAATATCATGGCCAGAAATTAAAATTGCCTTGCCTTTTTTGACATTTAAAGGGATATTTGTTGGCACAGGATGACCGTATTTGTTAGTATGTCCAGCGTCTAATAATTCCATTGCACGGTAATTAATTTCCCCAACTTTTAAAGCTAAATTAACCCATTCTTCTAAAGTATAATCAGCGTGATCAATTGCGGTTAAAGCTGTATAGAAAAAGTGATAAACTTGCTCATCTTCTTGACCTAATTCTTGTGCTAAATGTGCATAAGAAGCAATCCCTTTAAGTCCATATAAAACTAATAGTTTTAAAGAAAAAATATCAGGATTTTTTGCTTGACTAATAAAGGGTAAAGCCACATCAAAACCCTGATCTGCTAAACTTTGTGTAAAATTTGGGGTATAATTAGCAATGTTTGACCATTCAATTAAATTATTACTTTCTTGGGCAATTTGTTGTTTTAAATTTTCCCGTAAAGCAATAGTTTGTTGTACATAATTACTAAAACTTTGTTGACTAAAATTAACATTAGTCATCGTAGCAAAAAGAGCTTCTGTTAAAAAAACATCTATTTTTTTTGTGTCAATATTTAACTCTTTTGCTGTTAAGACAACAGGGGCAAGACCTCTTAAACAATATACTAATAGATCTTGAATTGCATTAACTTCTGGACTTTTGCCACAAGCCCCCCATTGATGACAGCCATCACCACTGGCTGTTTGTTCACATTGTTCGCAAAACATAGTTTAATTTCCTCCAATTTGCTTAAAACAATCAACAATCAAAACTAATTAATTTTTAAATTTTAAACTAAATATTATTAAATTTTTTAGTTGAGTTAAAATTAATTATTTCTGTTGGATCTTGTTTGATCTAAACTATTACTAATTATAATAGTATGAGCAAACAAAAATCAGAAATTTAAGTTAATCTTTAGATTTATTTTAGATTTAGACTAACAAGCTATTATTATTGATTATTAGTTGTTAATTTTTAATAAATAAAAAGTCGGAAATCTTATCAATATCCGACTCGTCAAATTATTTAAAGTGATTTAAACTTTAACCTTTTTCGCTTTGAGTTTATTTAAGTATTCTTCTTTAAAGAAACGTAAGGTACTTAAAACAGGGTTGGGGGCGCTTTGTCCTAAACCACATAAACTGGTTTCTTTCACTAAATAGGCCAAGGTTTCTAATAGTTTTAAGTCTTTTTCTGAGGCTTTTCCATCGGCGATTTTTTTCAACAATTCATATAATTGAACCGTTCCCGCCCGACAGGGAATACATTTCCCGCAAGACTCATCCCGACAAAATTCCATATAGAATTTCGCAAAATTCACCATGTCCATACTTTCATCAATTACAATCATACCGCCAGAACCCATGATTGTACCCAGTTCTTTGAGGGATTGATAATCAACGGTGGTATCTAATAAAGAGGCGGGAATACAACCGCCGGAAGGGCCTCCGGTTTGAACGGCTTTAATGGTTTTACCGTCAGGAACTCCTCCGCCAATATCCTCAACTATTTCCCTTAAGGATATACCCATCGGGACTTCAATTAAGCCCGTGTTGTTGATTTCCCCCGTGAGGGCGAATACTTTTGTCCCCGTACTATGTTCTTTGCCGATCTTGGAGAACCATTCTCCTCCTTCTCTCATAATAACGGGTATATTGGCGTAGGTTTCCACGTTATTAACGAGGGTGGGACATCCCCATAAACCTGATTCGGCCGGATAGGGCGGCCGTGGGCTTGGTGTGCCTCGTCTTCCTTCAATGGAAGCGATCAGGGCGGTTTCTTCTCCACAAACAAACGCCCCCGCCCCAATGCGTATATCAACTTTAAAGTCAAAGGTAGAATCAAAAATTTGGCTACCTAACAGGCCTAAGGTTTTCGCCTGTTGGATCGCGCGGTTTAACCGTTTGATCGCAAGGGGGTATTCCGCCCTGACATAGATATAACCTTCATTTGCACCTATGGCATACCCTGCGATGGCCATAGCTTCAATAATGCGGTGGGGATCGCTTTCTAAAACGGCGCGATCCATAAATGCCCCCGGATCCCCTTCATCCGCATTACAAACTACATATTTAGGAGTTTTGGGCATTTTGGCCACAGTAGACCATTTTAAACCGGTGGGATAACCCCCTCCGCCCCTTCCTCTTAAACCACTGCGGATCACTTCTTGAATGACGTTAGCCGGAGTTAAATGGTATAAAACATTATACAGTTGTTGATAGCCACCTACGGCAATATAGGATTCAATGCGTTCGGGATCTATTCGGCCACAATTTTCGGTGGCGATCGGTAGTTGATTGGCGAAAAAAGGATGATTAAAGTCAAATTGTTCAACTTCCGTAGTTCCCCCCATCACCGCATCTATAATACTCTCAGCCTGTTGCGGTGTAACCTGTTGATAAAGGGTATTATTGGGTTCAACGTGCAGTAACGGCCCTTTACCACATAAACCCAAACAGCCTACGGAATGAACTTCAATGGTATTTTCCAAGCCTTTGGCTTTCACGGCGTGATCAAGCTTTTTCTTAATTTGTTGAGAGTTAGCCGCCTGACACCCTGCGGCCGTACAGCAGTTAATGGCAATTTCTTTGGCACTGAGATTTTCTTTATTGGCAATTTGCTGTAATTCTTTTAAATCCATAATAAGTTTAATTCTCCCTTAATAATTAATTGTTAATTGCTTGTACTTGTCGCTTAATTTTTTCGGCTTCACCACTGGCAATTAAGGTTTTAATCGCCTCTAACACTGATGCAGTATCTTGTTTTCCGGCTACTTCACCATCAATCGTAATGGCTGGTGCAATCCCACAAGCCCCCATACAACGGGCAGTTAACAGGGAAATTTGACCATCAGAAGTTGTTTCTCCGTTGTGAATATTTAAGAATTTTTCCAACTCCATCAGGATTTTTTCTCCCCCTTTAACATAACAAGCCGTACCTAAACAAATGACACAGTTATGTTTTCCTTGGGGTTTTAAGGTAAATAAATGGTAAAAAGTAGCCACACCATAGATAATACTAAGGGGCAATTTAACGGCTCTGGCCACATATTCTAAAACTTCATCATCTAAATAACCAAAACTAGATTGAGCGTGGTGTAAGACTTCAATCACCGCATCTTGACTATTATTTCTTTTGCGCAAAACATTATCTAAAGCCCGATAACGCTGATCTTTAACTAAAGTTTCTTGATGTTGTTTCTTGATTTTTTGCTTTGCTTTTTTCTCCTGTTCTTCTTTTTCAATTAATTGTTGAGTTTGTAACATTCTCTGTTTACGAGATTGAAATTTACGAGCTTGTAACTCACTCGTTTGCGTTATTCGTAAATTAGGATCACTGATGGGTTTAGCCATTTTACAAAGTCCTTTAAATCAATAGGATTGATGAAATTAAGTCCTAAAACTAGATCTTGATTTGTTTTTTATCTAGTGTTTAAGTCTTTCTGTATTTATCTTATTAAAATTATCCTTCAAGATTCAATTTTAGAGAAAATTCTTTATAAACAATTAAGATATTGTTTAATTTTTTCTTAATTATTGGTGATGATCAGTTGACAATAATTGATTAAATTCATTAACTATTAAAAATCATTTCTAACTCATAAACCCCTTCTGACATTCTTTTGGCAATTTGAAAACCCATTTTTTCAAATAAATGTAACATCGGACGATTGTGAGTTAATACCTCCGCCGTAAAACCGAGTAAACCTTGTTTTTTTGCTAAATAGGTCATATATGCTAATAATTCTGTACCAATACCATGATTTTGGTGTTCATCCCTTACCACAAAAGCAACTTCGGCGGTGTGGCTAGGTTCATCAATGGCATATTGCCCCACTCCTAACACTTTTTCTTGATGATTTTCCTCTGTAACCGCCAATAATACTAACTCTTGAGTAAAATCTATAATCGAAAATTCCTGTAATTTTTTGTGAGAAATATCCGTGCGGACAGAAATAAAACGGCGATATAAACTCTCATCTGATAAAGAATAAAAGAAATTTTTTAAGAGGGGTTCATCTTTAATTTTAACAGGTCTAATTAAAATTTCTAAACCTGAAGATAGGGTGCGATAGGTTTCTAATTCGTGAGGATATTCTCCTTTTTCTCCTGAAATAAAAGCTTGATCTGGATAAATTAAATTTAATTCTTTCGCTTTTCTGATTAATTCTGCTCTAAATTTGGGATGGGCGATCGCAATTAATTCCATTGCCCTTTCCCTGATATTTTTCCCATGTATATAGGCGATGCCGTATTCCGTTACCACATAATGCACATCCCCCCGATTCAGAGTTATGCCCGAACCTTCCTCTAAAAACGGCACAATTCGAGAAACTGAGCCATCTTCCGCCGTTGAGGGTAAAGTTAAAATGGTTTTTCCCCCTTTTGAGAGGATTGCCCCCCTCATAAAATCTGCTTGGCCGCCGATCCCACTATAAAAAATTTTACCTAAAGACTCCGCACTGGCTTGACCCGTTAAATCAATTTCTAAAGCGCTATTAATCGCTACCATATTATCATGTTGAGCGATGGTTAAAGGATTATTGGTATAATCAACAGTTCTAAACTCAACTTTAGGGTGATCATGTAAATATTCATAGGTGCTATGTTTGCCCATACAAAAAGTAGCAATAGTTTGACCTCTATTAATATTTTTGCGGCTATTTGTAATCACTCCTTTTTTCATTAGATCAACCAAACCATCGGAGATTAATTCAGTATGAACCCCTAAATTTTTCTTATTAGCTAAATGATATAAAATTGAATTAGGAATACTACCATAACCGACTTGAATTGTATCACCATCTTTAATCAAATTAGACACATATTGACCAATTTCTCCTGCTATTAAATCATCGGTATCGGGGGTATATTCTAATAAGGGTTCATCGTAGGGTATTAAATAATCAATTTCTTCAAGATGTAAGAAGCCATCGCCATGTATTCTGGGCATTTGGGCGTTTACTTGAGCGATAACAATATCGGCTTTTTCTACGGCCGCTTTGACAATATCTACACTAATTCCTAAACTTAAATAACCTTGAAGATCGGGTAAAGAAGTTTGAATTAAAGCCACATCAATGGGAATTAAACCATTAAGAAATAAGTTAGGAACTTGTGATAAAAATATAGGGGTATAATCGGCTAACCCTTGATTAACTGCTTCCCTTGTATGACTGCCCACAAAGAAAGAATTATGTCTAAAATTACGCTGGAATTTTGTATCAGTATAGGGGGCAACTCCCAAAGTCCAAACGTGGAAAATTTCTGTATCTATTAAGGCTTTAGGATGATTTTTGACGTATTTAACTAGGGCATTTACTAAATATTGAGGTTCACTACAACCTGTGCCGATAAAGATACGATCACCTCGGTGAATATTACTAAAAATTTTATCTTCAGAAGCAAATTTTTTGGGATATTTTTCTTTAAACTGGTCTAGCATTTTTTTCTCTCCATTTATTATTTATTATTCGTTATTTTTTAGGGCTAATTATGATAAAAATTTTAATGACTAGAGTTATACATAATTATAACATCTTAGATAGAAAAATAAAGAATCAAGAATAAAAAATCAAAAAAAGAGTATGAATAAAGGCTCATACTCTTAGGATTAATTATTAAAGAAAATAGTTAAGTTTTATTAAAAAAAATTTAACAGTTCAGCAGTTTAAAAACTATCTAAATCAATTGATTTAGAGCCACCTTCTTTTAATTGAATTAATAATTTACCTAACTGTTGCCAAACTAAACCTCCAGTTAAAATAGTAAGGGGGAAAGATAAACCGTAGGCTAACCAACGATTCATAATAAAAACTTCTAAACCCCCTGCTAAAAATACACAAATTCCTATTAACGTAATCAGAAAAGGAAGGCGTATTTCCAAAGTTTCTAGTTGGGCTGGAAGTTGGTCATTAGGGGTTTTAAAATAGGTTTTAACTTGTTGTTTTAATGTTGCTTGGAAAGCTAAACCACTGGTAACACCAATAAATAAACCAACGAAAATTAGAACTAGGGGAGGTTCGGGTAAATAATAATACATTTTTTGAGGAAAATTACAATTTTTGTTAACATTTTTAGTGTATCTTAATTTATCTTTTTAAGCAAGATTTTGATTAATTTAGATTAATTAAAAATTACCACATTTCATATTTTAATAAAGTGCATGGTAAAGACCCGTTATTAATAGGAATTTTTTTAGCGGCTTTTAAACCGACTTTTTTGGCCAGATTTTTATTACCTGTTAAGATAAAACAATTCCAACCTTTAAATTTTTGTTTAAAGGTATCTCCTAATAATTTATATAAACTTTCTAACTCTTTTTCATCACCGATTCTTTCGCCATAGGGAGGGTTACAAATAATAATTCCTTTGTCACAAGGTGCTTCAATTTCTGATAGTTCAAGTTGTTGAAAATCAATTAAAGAATTTAATTTACTAATCTTAGAATTAATTTTAGCTTGTGCTAACACTTCACCATTTTGATCACTGCCAAAAATAGGGGCTTGTAATTGATTTTTTTGTTGATCTTTGGCTTGTTGAACTAATTTAAACCAGAGCTTTTGATCATAATCTGGCCATTTTTGAAAAGCAAATTCTGAGCGATATAAACCCGGAGCAATATTTAAACTTTTTAAACCTGCTTCAATTGGTAAAGTTCCCGATCCACAAAGGGGGTCTAAAAATGTTAGATTGGGTGTCCATTCTGCTAAGTCTAATAAAGCACAAGCAAGGGTTTCTTTCAAGGGTGCAATGCCCATAGCCGGACGATAACCTCTACGATGTAAGCTCATTCCTGAACTATCTAAACTGATAATACAACGGTTTTCTATGATATGTCCATTGAGCAAAATATCGGGATTTTCTGTGTCTATGTAAGAGCGTTTTCCTGTGCGTTCTCTTTGTTGATCTATGACTGCATTTTTGATTTGTAAAGCGGTAAAATGGCTATGATTTAAGTTTTTATTTTTACCAGTACAATTAACAGCAAAAGTTTCATCAGGGGTAAAATAATCAAACCAATTTATTTCTTTAATATTTGTATAAAGTTCTTCAGAATTTGAAGCTTTTACTGTATCAATAGTCATTAAAACTCGAAAAATTAACCTTGACCAAAGATTAATTTGATAAAGGGTTTCTTGATCACCAGAAAAACTAACTCCGGTAAATTCAATGTTAACATTTTTTGCCCCTAAATTTGTTAATTCTTGGGCGGCTAATGTTTCTAAACCTCTTGCAACTGTGGCGAAATATTCTGTCATTTTGTGTTATTGATGATTGGTTATTTGTTAATACTTAAAATTGATTAATTATTACTTATTAATTATTACTTATTCCTTAATCTGTTCCTCCCCAAACCCAAAAAGGAGAGCCATCATTAACCCCACTTTCTTGAAGAACAGGAGTATAATTATTAGCATCATTTAAACCAGTAAAATCAGCTTTTAAAATTATTTGACCTGCAATAAAACGCACAGTTAAATAGGAATGATAATCATAAGATTCTCCCTCAATTTCTGTTATTCTACCTGTGGCATTACAATTAGCATATTGAGGGTTTAAAACGGCTGTCCAAGTGGTACTAAATAGGTCTTGAGAAGCAATAAAAAAATCTCCTGCAATGTTTTTTAATTCTGCGTTTCCTCTCATGGTATAACCCCCTTCATAATAGGGATCAGACTCTTGATTAATAATAATAAATTCGGGACAATTTGCTTCAGGAGCAGTTAAAATTGGAAAAATATGTAATCTAACTTCGGTAGCTTTTACGGGTAAAAAAGGAAGGAAACTAATTAAAGTTGTACCCGTTAAAATTGAGATTAATTTTGTAAGTTTTTTCATATTAAAAATTAACAATTAATAGCTAAAAATAAAGTAATAACTAATCAATTAATAAAGCAATTTTACCAGTGGTAGAACCAATTTCGATCGCTTCATGGGCTAAATGGGCTTTTTCGAGGGGAAAAGTTTGACTTAAATGAATTTTTAATTGACCTTGATCAATTAATTTAGCACATTCTTTTAAAATATTTACTTGATGAATTTGAGCCTCTTTTACGCCTTTTAAAGCAGGAGTTAACATTAATTCTAAACTAATTCTTAAATTGCGATTTCTGGCTTCTTTAAATGTGCCTAATTGTGGCTCTAAAATTGTTACTAGATCTCCATAAATTTTAACCGCAGAACAAGTTTTAAAAAATAAATCTCCGCCGATGGCATCAAAGGCAATATCTACTCCTTTTCCATCTGTCCAATTTAAAATTGACTCAATAAAATCAGTTTGTTTATATAAAATTGGATAATCAGCCCCCCATAATCTTACTAATTTTTCTTTATTAGATGTGCTAATTGTAGTAGCTATTTTTGCCCCTTTTATTTTTGCTAGTTGAATGGCTACATGACCTACACCACCCGCTCCGCCTTGAATTAAAAGGGTTTGACCTGCTTTCAATCTGGCTCGATCAAACAGGGCTTCCCATGCGGTAATTAACACTAAAGGAGCGGCGGCGGCTTCCTCAAAGCTTAAAGATTGAGGTTTGTGAGCTAACAGAGTTTCATCAATGACGGCATACTGAGCATAATTGCCCGTGCCTTTTTTCCCTAAACCACCCTCACAATAGTAAACTTCATCACCAATTTTAAAATTTGTCACTCGATCGCCAATCGCTTCAACGATCCCAGCCCCATCACAGCCCAAAATACAAGGCATTTGATCAGGAAAAAATGAACCTCTTGAGCGAATTTTTGTATCAATCGGATTAACTCCGGCCGCTTTAATTTTAATTAAAACATCAGTTGAATTTTTAATTTGTGGGGTTGGCACATCTGCTAATTTTAAAACTGATGGAGTGCCAGAGGCTGTCATAATAATGGCTTTCATACTTTTTAAGTTAAGCTATTTACTCTTGAAATTAATTTTTTTTAATAGAAATAATTACAGTTAAACTGTTACTATCCCTACAAATTACTTACTACCTATTCAATTAAAATTATTGTACTACAAAATTATCAAAGAATGATCTAATTTTAATTAAGTTTGTTTAAATAACATTTTTAGATTATAATAAAAATGTTAATAAATCAATCATTAAATTTTAATCAATAATGTTAACTCAAGAATTATCACAAAAAAACTTTCCTGATTTTATTCCCGATGAAGCTAATCAATTAACTGAAATTGAAGCAATTAATTTATTAAAAAATATTCAGCGTAAACCAATTTTAACCCCTTTAACTAATCAAGAAATAGTTACTTCTTTTGTCCAACAAGGAGAGGGCGAATCTCCAATTTTATTATTACATGGTTTTGATAGTAGTGTGATTGAATTTCGTAAATTATTACCTTTATTAGCACAAAAAAATCAAGTTTGGGCAGTTGATCTTTTAGGTTTTGGGTTTACAGATCGCTTAAAAAATGTACAAATTAATCCTAATTCTATTAAAACCCATCTTTATAGTTTTTGGGAAAAATATATTAAGAAACCTGTCATTTTAGTTGGTACTTCGATGGGCGGTGCTACGGCGATTGATTTGACTTTAACCTATCCTAATTTAGTTAAAAAATTAGTATTAATTGGCAGTGCAGGATTAGCAAATCCGCCGATTATGGGAAAATTAATGTTTGCACCTTTAGATCGTTGGGCGACTCAATTTTTAGGTAGTCGAAAAGTTAGAAAAGGAATTATTAATCGAGCTTATTATAATCAAAATTTAGTAGATTTTAATGCAGAAATTTGTGGCTCAATTCATCTACAAATGCCCAATTGGGATGATAGTTTAATTTCGTTTACTAAAGGGGGAGGTTACGGAAATTTTAGTAAAGATTTAGCTAAAATTGAACAAGAAACTTTAATTATTTGGGGAGAAAAAGATCGAATTTTAGGAACAAAAGATGCTTCTAAATTCAAAAAATTAATCAAAAATAGTAATTTAATCTGGTTAGAAGATTGTGGTCATTTTCCCCAAATTGAAAAAGTAAAAGAATTAAGTAATTTTATTATTAATTTTGTGAATTAAGGTTGATTTTAAGATAACCAAAATAACAAAAAAAGCGAATATACCAAGTAAAAAAATTAATCATTTTATCTTTCAATAAATGGGTAAGATAGGTAACAGAAATTTCTAAATTATAAGCTATTGAAATTATCTCAATTGGCTTAATTCTCATCCAAATTAATTATTATTATGTAATAATTTTAAAACAAGGTAAAAAAACCTTGTTTTTTTATTGATTTAATTTTAAGAAAAAAAGTTTAGATTGTTGACAATTTCAACTACAATAAGAAATAATTAAGAATAAATCATTAGCTCGAAAATAAACTTGTTAATTAGGATTAATTTTTGTGAGTAGAAAAAAGAAACTTTTAAAATGGCAAAAGCGTAAATCTCCTTTTTTACGTCAAATCGAAATTTTTTCGGTAGTGACTCAATTAGGTTTAAGTATCGGAATAGATGAGCTTTTAAATCAAAATAATGAGGATAAACACCGTTTAAGAGCTAAATTTTTAGTTAATAATTTAATTGAATTAGGCCCCACCTTCATCAAAATTGGTCAAGCCATGTCTACCCGTCCTGATCTCATTCCGTTGGAGTATATTCAGGAATTGGGACAGTTACAGGATCGTGTACCTTCTTTTAGTTCTTCTGAGGCGATCGCAGTGGTAGAGGCTGAATTTCGCAGTCCTATTTCAGAGGTTTATGCGTATTTTGAGCGTAAGCCTTTGGCTTCGGCTAGTTTAGGACAAGTTCACAAAGCAAAGTTAAAAACGGGGGAAGAAGTGGTTGTTAAGGTACAACGGCCGGGCTTAGAACAATTATTAAGATTAGATCGTAAAGTTTTAGACCGTTTAATTAAATTTTCTAATCGCTTTTTACCTTGGACTAAAAAATATAAATTAGAGGAAATTTATCAAGAATTTTTTGGGTTATTATATAAAGAAATTGACTATTTACATGAGGGAAAAAATGCCGATCGTTTCAGGGAAAATTTTAAAGGTTATCAACAGGTAATTGTGCCTAAAGTATACTGGGATTATACCACAAAAAAGGTGTTAACCCTTGAATATTTACCCGGAATTAAAATTGATAATAGACAGGAAATAGAAGCGAAAAAAATTAATAAAGATGAGGTCATTCAATTGGGTATTTGTTGTTATTTAAAACAGTTATTACAAGATGGTTTTTTTCAGTCTGATCCCCACCCCGGAAATATGGCAGTTAACCCTGAAGGTAAGATTATTTTCTATGATTTTGGGACGATGGCCGAAGTACAATCAATGGCAAAAGATCAGATGATCGGAACATTTTTTGCTGTGTTGAGAAGTGATACTGATGAGGTAGTTCAAAAATTAATTTATATGGGTTTAATTGAACCAATGCAGGATATGACTCCTGTTAAAAGAATGGTAGCTTTTTTATTAGAAAACTTTAGGGATAAACCCGTAGATATTCGGGCTTTTGAACAGATAGGAAATGAGTTGTATTTAATGTTTGAAAAACAGCCCTTTAGATTGCCTCCCCAAATGACTTTTATTATTAAATCTTTAACGACTTTAGATGGAATTGCGAGGGCTTTAGACCCTCAATATAATTTACTTGCGGCTAGTCAGCCTTTTATTAAAAGTATTACTTTATCAGGTAATAAAGGTAGCATAATTAGTAGCATTACTCAACAGGCAAAAGCTTATATTTCTTATAAATTAAATCAACCTTCTCGCACAGAATTAGCTATTAAAAAACTAGAGGAAAAATTAGAGGTAGGAGAGTTACAAATTAGGGTAAGAGATCTGGAAACGGAACGCTTTTTAAAATTAATTTCTTTAGGGATTAAATGTGTAATTTATACCTGTTTAACTGGCTTTAGTTTTTTATCTTTTCTCGGTTTAATTTGGCTTAATTATCAAGGGGGAGCGATCGCTTTATTTTGTTTAACTTTATTTTTTGGTTTTTATTTATTAAAATCATTAATTAGATTATTAATTAGAGAACATTTAGAGCGATTGGCAAACAAATAATTAAATTTTTATTTTGATTTTATTTGCTATAACAACGCTTTTTTAAAACTCTCAAACAAGGGCGATCACTATTATTAAATTCCCTCTAATTCTTCCTCACTTAACTCATATAAATCTCTTAATTTTTCGATTTTATCTTCGGTTGTTTGCCAAAAACCACGGCCGTGTGCTTCTAACATTCGCCCTACAATATTACGGAAAGCTTCTGGATTAGCTTTTCTGAGTTTTTCTGACATTTCAGTATCTAAAGCGTAGGTTTGTGAGGCTTGATCATAAACCCAATTTTCCTGAAAATTGGCAGTGCCTCCCCACCCTACTAAAGCGGTCATTCTTTGGGATATTTCATAAGCACCGCCGGATCCTTGTTTAACCATCGCTTCTGCCCATTTTGGGTTTAATAGTTTGGTGCGATATTCTAACCGTAATAAGTCATTTAATTGACGGGGTGTAGTATCTTTTGAAAAGCTTTCAATAAAGCTTGTATTTACTTTTTTACCCTTTCTTTTTTCTGCGGCTAATTTTAATCCTCCTGTGTTACCATAATATTCTTGAATGTCAGTAATACCATATTCAACCGAGTCAATTTCTTGTACAATTTGATCGCTAGTTTTTAATAATTGATTTAAAATTTCTGGACGTGCTTGGCCTCGATCTTTTTTGCCATAACTAAAATAATTTCTTTTTTCCCATGTATTAGCTAATTCTTCTGAATTATCCCAATTTCCATCTACTACTTGATCATTTACTAATGAGCCAAAATCTCCAGCAGGATTAGAAAATAGTCTAGCGTGAGCATTATCAATACCCTGACTTTGTAACTCTAAATAATGTTTACGAATATAGTTATTTTCTGGGTTTTCATCTATTAAAGAAGCTCTTTGAAATAAGTCATCTAATAATTCAATAATATTAACAAAACTATCTCGAAAGATACCAGACAAATTTGCTAAAATATCTATGCGAGGATGACCAACTTTTTCTAAAGTTTCTAACTCATATCTGACAATTCTTCCTGTTCCTTCTTTAACGGGTTTTGCTCCTACTAATTCTAATAAAATTCCTAATGATTCTCCTTTAGTTTTAATAGCATCTAAACCCCATAACATAACTGCAATAGTTTCGGGATAGTTACCCGTTTCTTGTAATTGTTGATCAATGATTTTTTTTGCTATTTCTCGCCCCCTTTCATAGGCGGCCGCCGAAGGCATCCGATAGGGATCTAAGGCGTGAATATTACGCCCTGTGGGTAACACACCGATGCCATCCCTTAATAGATCTCCCCCTGGCATGGGTGGGATATATTCTCCGTTTAATCCTCTAATTATATTGGTAATTTCATCGGTATTTTGTGTTAATAATTCTTTAATTTTTAAAGATTCATTGATTTTATTTTGTAATTTTTCTTTTTCTTCCTCATTTTTACCGTATTTAATTAAATATCTTAAATATGGTTGATCACTCCCCCCTTTTGAAGGGGGGTAGGGGGGATTATTATTACTAATAGCCTCAATAATTTCTATCGGTAATTCATCGCCATAATAGGCCTCTAAATATGATTTTAACTCATCAGGATCGGGGATTTTTCCTAATGTATGTAAACCTGAAGAAAATAATCTTTGTTCAACTATTTGTAAATATTCATATATTTCTAAAAAATAATCATTAATTAAGTGTTTACTGAACAATTTACTATTTTCAAAATTAAATTCTATGCCTAATTTTTCCCCTTCTTTAAAAACACAATCCCGATCTAATCCACTATCAATAATTTTTTGACAAATTGCCTCTTTTAAGATAAAATTTTTCTCAGGATTTTCTCGATATTCTGCAATTAATTCTCTCAGTTGCATTAATTCTTTATATAATCCTGCTCGGCCATAAGGCGGTACATTATGGGAAATTAAGACCCCATAACCTCGTCTTTTTGCTAAGATAGATTCCGATGGATTATTAGCGGCATAAATGTATAAATTTGGGATATTTCCTAATAATATATCACTCCATGAATAGGCGGTATTTCCTAACGGTGATCCGGGCAACCATTCCACCGTGCCGTGCATTCCAAAATGAATCACCGCATCGGCTTTAAATTCATTTTGTAACCATTTATAAAAGGCCGCATATTGAGGGTGAGGGGTTAAGTCTTTTTCAAACATTAAACGCATGGGATCGCCCGATATTCCTAAAGGCGGTTGTACCCCAATCCAAATATTACCAAATTCTACACCTCCAACTAATAAATTATCTCCAAAAGTTTTAATTCCTGTGTCTTTTAATGTTTTCCATTGTTTAGTAATTTTAGTTGTTAAAAGATAGCCAAGCCAGTTTTCTAATTGCCTAATATTAACTTTATATTTTGGGTTATTATCTTCATCTGCTTGTTTAACAAGGTTAATAATTTTTTCTCCTGTTTCTGGTAAATTACTAACATAATAATCTTGATTTTTTAATTCTTTTAATAAGTTTAAAAGGCTATTAGGAACATTTAACAAAGCGGCCGTTCCGGTTGCCCCATATCCGGGAGGAAAACCATATAATAAGATGGCTATTTTTCTTGTATAAGTAGGTTTTTGTCGTAGTTTAATCCAATTTTTAACACGGTTAGTTAATCTTTTTACTCTATCAGGAATTAAATAGATTTCTTCTCCCACTAAACCGCCGATCGGGATGGTATCGATCGCACCATCTAATTCTGGCAGAGCATATAATACTACACTTTGTAATCCACCTATTCCTTGTCTTGTCCATGAATAAATATCTTGAATTAATAAAGGTGCGGAAATAAGATAGGGAATGTTCTTAGTTTGTAAAATTTGAGTGGCTATTTCCACCTGTCTTCCTGCTTCCATTGATCCCGCTGGGCCTCCCACTAAAGGAAAGCCAATTGTTGAAACTATACTATCAATTTTAACCGCATCTTTTGAGAGAGATTTTATTACTTGATTACCCTTTTTAATGTTTTCTTGTTCAAATTCTGTGGTTAACCAATCCCTTACCGCAATATGGGCTTCCACACCATTAATAAAAATAGGTAAAGGGATAATATTTTCCTGTTCAAAATGTTTAATTAATTGGTTAATATAAGGTTGTTTAGTAATAACGTGCTTTCGATATAATAAAATTGCAACAATGGGTTGATCTATTTCTTCATTTTCTAAGGGGTGATTAAGGGGTAATTTTCTTTTTAAATACCAGTTTAAATAATCTTTAGGGGTGCTAAAATAACCGTGATATTCTGGATGTAATAAGCCCATATTTGGGGTTTCCATTACTTCAGGAATTTCACCCACTTTTAAACTTAAATAATTTTGTGCCAATACCCAACACATTGAGGCTACATTTTCAATTCCTCCCGCATTCCAATAACCATAAATTATTAACCAATTTCTTAAATCTTGAACTTTTTTAGCAGGGATAAATTTTAATAATTTGGGGCCTGTTTTTAAGAAACTAATATAACCTGCTAGTTTATCTTCTTCTTTGCCACTGCTAAATTTACTTAAGATAAATTTAATCGGTTTGGGCATACCTTTAGGCTGATCTCCTATCACAAATTGACCCAATTTTGTATAGGCCATTAACTCTAAAGCTGACTCAAAAATTAAGCGAATTGGTATATTTTTAATTCTTTCTTGTAACCATAAAACTTGATCATAATCAAAAATTAAACTAGCAAAAAATACATCGGCATTTTCTAATTCTTTAGCGATTATTTCTTGATGGGTAGCTAACTGGCGATCGCTAAATATTTTTACTTCTAAATCGGGACAACGAGAAGTTACTAATTGGGAAGCTTTATGGTATAATTGACTATTAAAAGCTTCAAATCCTGTGATCAAAATAATTTTTTTCATATAATTTTTTTGACTGATTCAATCGGATAAAAAACTTAACTTTTTTCTTTAATTATAACAGATCAATTTGATTAATAGACCGATGCACGAAAGTACGGAAGTCTGTCATTCTCACGGATAGCTAAAATTTTTTGATCAATAACCAATAACTAATTAAAAAATGTTAAAAACTATTGACTTTGAGGCAAAATTAAAGATGAAAAGGATAGAATTAGGTTATGATCTGATCAAGATTCCTTCATCAAATTAATTAACAATTTCAATGGAGAAATACTTATGAAAACTACAGAAAATCAAAATTTACTCACTTATAGTCATGAAGAAATTGAAGAAATATTACAAATTGCGATCGCCCGTCAATCCTTAAGTCACAATGATCAAGGGTCAATGACTCAGGAACAACTTTGGGAAATTGCAATGGAATTGGGCATTGATCATGATACGATTACACAAGTACAAAAAGACTGGCATCAAAAACAATTAATGCAACAAAAACGTAATGAATTTAATGCCTATCGTAGAGAGGAATTTCAAAATAAATTTATTCGTTTTTCTATTATTAATTTATTTTTAATGGCTATTAATTTATTAGGAGCGCATCAACTTTCATGGTCTCTTTATGTGGTCTTAATTTGGGGGTTATTCTTAGCATTAAATGGGTGGGAAACTTTTGTTACAAAAGGTGATAATTATGAAAAAGCTTTTAATAGTTGGGAAAGAAAAATTCAACTAAAAGATTATTTATTAAATCTTTGGGGAAAAGCACAAAACTTTATGAAATCTTTACATCATCAAGATTAAACAATATCCCTTTGTGATCTAATGAAAATTGAACAAACTTTGATTAAATATAGAAAATTTATTTCCCTAGTAATTGCTTTGACAATGACTGGCATTACTTTAGTTATTTTTAATTTATTAATTAAGCAAGAAAATAAACATTTAAACGATTTAATTAATAATCAATTAACTGTTAATAATAATCAAATTCAAAATCAAATTTTATTAAGAATTACCGTTTTAGAAAGAATAGTTAAAAGGTGGAAACTTCACGGGTATCTGAGTAAAATTGAATGGGAAGAAGAAGCCGAACAAGCACTTAGTGATCAGCCTGATTTTCAAGCAATTGAATGGGTAGATGCTAATGATTCTGTTAAATGGGTTATGCCAATAAAGGGCAATGAATTTATTATTAATTTTAATTTAAAATCTGAAAAAAATCGTAGAGAAGCTTTAGAAATTGCCAAAAAAATAAGCTGTTCGTCTTTTAAATAGGGTATAATAAAAGCAAAAAGAAAAGGAGTGAAAAAAAATGCCAGTTAAGAATTATCTAAAACAAGAACAAAAAGAAATGTTACAAAAAGCTCTAAAAGAGGAGGAACATCCAGATATTAGAGAAAGAATTTTAATCTTATTATTGTTAAATGATGGAAAAACTCAAGCAGAAATTGCAGATTTTATCGGTTGTGGTGTCAACAAAGTAAACTACTGGTGTATTCACGCCGATCCAGAAAATATGGAGACATTGAAAGATAAAAGAATGGAAGGAAATCATAGAAAAGCGACAGATAAATATATAGAAATATTATTAGAAACAGTAGAAAAAGACCCAGAAGAATTAGGTTATGAATTTGGCAGATGGACAGGAAAAAGATTAGCAATATACTTAGAAGAAATCACAGGAATAAAATTAAGTAGTTCACAAGTAACAAGAATATTAGAGAGAAAAAAGTACGTTTATATCTGGGCAAAACATAGCTTAGAAGATAAGCTGTTCAGCATTTAAACCACTTTAACAGAATTACCTTTGTGTTTTAACTTACGATGCCATTGAATAATTAGTTCCCCTTCATTCAGGAGTTTATGTAATAATAATTCTAAATCTTCAATTGATCTAAAAAGACGATTAGCTACATATTCTTTTGCACTATGCCATACTAATTCTATTAAGTTATAATCAGGGCTATATGTCGGCAAAAATTCTAATCTTAAATTTGGCATTTCTGCTTCTATTTTCTGATTTATTTCTTCATTTTTATGAAAACTAGCATTATCCAATATAATCACTATTTTTGCACCTTTTTCAGCAAAATCTTTCGCCTCATTTCCTTGTGCTACCCACTCATCAATTAACTCTTGATAAAATTCTTTCATTACTTCATAAAAATTTTGTTTATCTCCTTTTTCTATAAATTCTACCCATCTTTTTTTATCTGAATATCTGATCGCCCCCATGACATTTATTCTTCCTTTTCTTCTATCCCCTCTTACTTTTTTTCTCTTTCCTTTTTACACCAATTTTTTCTTCTTATTACTCTCAAACTGAATCCACTTTCATCCCAAAACCATACCTGTAGCCTTTCTGGATTTTTTATTGTTATTTTTAAATATTCTTTTAATTCCTTTTTAAACACTTTTCTTTTCTTCTCATCCCACTTATCTTCTAAGCTATGTTTTGCCCAGATATAAACGTACTTTTTCTCTCTAATATTCTTGTTACTTGTGAACTACTTAATTTTATTCCTGTGATTTCTTCTAAGTATATTGCTAATCTTTTTCCTGTCCATCTGCCAAATTCATAACCTAATTCTTCTGGGTCTTTTTCTACTGTTTCTAATAATATTTCTATATATTTATCTGTCGCTTTTCTATGATTTCCTTCCATTCTTTTATCTTTCAATGTCTCCATATTTTCTGGATCGGCGTGAATACACCAGTAGTTTACTTTGTTGACACCACAACCGATAAAATCTGCAATTTCTGCTTGAGTTTTTCCATCATTTAACAATAATAAGATTAAAATTCTTTCTCTAATATCTGGATGTTCCTCCTCTTTTAGAGCTTTTTGTAACATTTCTTTTTGTTCTTGTTTTAGATAATTCTTAACTGGCATTTTTTTTCACTCCTTTTCTTTTTGCTTTTATTATACCCTATTTAAAAGACGAACAGCTTAAGTGGGATGAGAAGAAAAGAAAAGTGTTTAAAAAGGAATTAAAAGAATATTTAAAAATAACAATAAAAAATCCAGAAAGGCTACAGGTATGGTTTTGGGATGAAAGTGGATTCAGTTTGAGAGTAATAAGAAGAAAAAATTGGTGTAAAAAAGGAAAGAGAAAAAAAGTAAGAGGGGATAGAAGAAAAGGAAGAATAAATGTCATGGGGGCGATCAGATATTCAGATAAAAAAAGATGGGTAGAATTTATAGAAAAAGGAGATAAACAAAATTTTTATGAAGTAATGAAAGAATTTTATCAAGAGTTAATTGATGAGTGGGTAGCACAAGGAAATGAGGCGAAAGATTTTGCTGAAAAAGGTGCAAAAATAGTGATTATATTGGATAATGCTAGTTTTCATAAAAATGAAGAAATAAATCAGAAAATAGAAGCAGAAATGCCAAATTTAAGATTAGAATTTTTGCCGACATATAGCCCTGATTATAACTTAATAGAATTAGTATGGCATAGTGCAAAAGAATATGTAGCTAATCGTCTTTTTAGATCAATTGAAGATTTAGAATTATTATTACATAAACTCCTGAATGAAGGGGAACTAATTATTCAATGGCATCGTAAGTTAAAACACAAAGGTAATTCTGTTAAAGTGGTTTAAATGCTGAACAGCTTACGCTCAACTTATCTAACTCCAATTATTAAATTGCGTCAAGGTGGCAAAGGTTTTTTAATTTATTGCCCTATTATTACTGCAAATAAAAGCCAAGGAATTATTTTAGGTGTGATTAAATTAGAAACATTTTTAGACAATATTTTATCTGAATATAATCTTGAACATTATTCTTTGTTAATTTATGATCAAAATTCCCAATTAATTTATCAAAATAGTCCGACTATCTCCTCTTTTTTACGTTGGAAAAAAACAACTAATTTTGATTATAAAGGATTAAGATGGAAATTAGTTATAATTCCCAATCAAATTATGATTAATCAAACTAAAACTCCTTTACCTAAATTAGTTTTAGGGATGGGAATTATTTTTGCTTTCCTATTAGCTTTATTAGTTAATTTTTTACTACAATTACAGGAAAAAGGCGAATTATTAAAACAAGAAATTAAAGGGAAAAATATCATTGAACAAGATTTAGAAAAAAAAGCTTTTCTCCTCAGTCAACATAATCAAATTTTAGCAGAATTAGCCACTGATGAATTATTACTTAAAGGTGAATTATTATTAAGTTTTCAAAAATTAACTGAAGTTGTAGCTACTATTTTAAATTGCGATCGAGCCAGTATTTGGCTATCGGATCATAATAGTTTAAATTGGTTTTGTCATAACATTTTTGATTTAAAAAATCAACGGCATTCCCTTGGACAAAAAATTAATTTAAGTCAATATCCTAACTATTATCAACATTTGCAAAATGATTCTTTTCTTTATGTTTTTGATATAGAAAAAGATGAGCGCATTAAAGAAATTAAAGCAGAATATTTAACCCCTTTTCAAATTAAAACAATCTTACAAATTCCCTTAAGATATTTAGGTAAAATCATTGGACTTTTATCTTTAGATTTTCGGGAAAAATTAACTAATCTAACATTAGAAGAACAAAGTTTTGCCCGATCAATTGCCGATATTATTTCATTAACAATTGAATCAGATTATCGAAAAAAAGCAGAAGAAGCATTAATTAAAAGTGAACTTCAATATCGCTCTTTAATAGATAATTTACACGCCGCAGTAGTAGTTCATCATGTAGATACAAGTATTAAATTATGCAATAATACCGCTTGTCAATTATTAGGCTTAACGATGGATCAAATGTTTGGAAAAAAAGCGATTGATCCCTCATGGCACTTCTTTTATGAAACTGGAAAAATCATGTCAATTGATGAATTTCCCGTTAATCAAGTAATCAAAACTCAACAACCTTTAGAAAATTTAACTGTTGGTATTAATCGCCCAATTGATCATTCTCAAGTTTGGGTATTATGTAATGCTTTTCCCGAATTTGATCAAGAACAAAAATTAAAACAAGTGATCGTTACTTTTATTGATATTACCGCTCGTAAAGAAACAGAAGATTTATTGCACAAACAACTTAATAAAATTATACTTTTTAGAAAAATTACTGATCAGATCCGCCAAAGTTTAGAACCTGAACAAATTTTTCAAACCGCCGCCAATGAAATTGGAAAAGCTTTTAAAGTTAATCAATGTTTAATGTTTATTTGTGAAAATCAAGCAAAAGAAAATGATAATTTAAAAATTATCTGTGTTTCCGAATATTTTAAGGGAAATTATGATTCTGTATTGGGGATAGAATTATTATCAAAAAATTATTGTTTTCTTGAGACTTTAATTAAAGTAGAAAAAGCAATTTCTATTAATAACATATATACTGATTATTTAATTAATCAAAATGATTGTTTTTTAGAAAAACATCATGTCAAATCTTGTTTAGCGATGGGAACTTTTTATCAAAAACAAATTAATGGCCTGATTAGTTTACATCATTGTGAGTATTTTCATAATTGGACAAAAGATGAAATAGAATTATTAGAAGCTTTAGCCGGACAGTTAGGAATAGCCATAGCCCAAGCCCATCTTTTAAAACAAGAAAAAAAGAATTTAAACGAATTAACTTTAAAAAATGATGCCCTCCAACAAGCCAGAGAAGAAGCAGAATTAGCCAATAAAGCTAAAAGTGAATTTTTAGCAGTTATGAGTCATGAAATTCGCACTCCCATGAATGGAGTTTTAGGAATGGCTAGTCTTTTACAACATACAGAATTAACGGAAAAACAACAAGAATATGTTAAAATAATTCGTAATAGTGGAGATAATTTATTAACAATTATTAATGATATTTTAGACTTTTCTAAAATTGAATCAGGTAAATTAGAATTAGAACAACAATATTTTGATTTGTATGAATCTGTCAGTATTGTGTTAGATTTATTTCAATTTCAAGCACAGGCCAAAAATTTAAAAATTTCTGAGCAAATTGAATCAAATGTTCCCCAATATATTAGGGGTGATGTTACTCGCATTAGACAAATTTTAATGAATTTAGTTGGCAATGCTATTAAATTTACCCATCAAGGAGAAGTTAAACTGTTAGTATCTAGCGAAAAAATATCAGACTTTGAATGGGAAACTTCAAGCCAAAAATCAAATAATTTAGAAGAAGAATATCAAATTAAATTTGCGGTAAAAGATACGGGGATTGGTATTCCTCATAATCGCCAAAATCTTTTATTTTTTCAATTTTCTCAGGTAGATGCTTCCACTACCCGTAATTATGGAGGTACGGGTTTAGGATTAGCTATTAGTAAGCGTTTAACTGAAATGATGGGGGGTTCAATGTGGTTTACCAGTGAAGAAGGATTAGGTTCTACCTTTTATTTTACAATAATTACTTCTATCACTCAAGAAATACCAAAATTTCCCCAAATACCAGAAATTTATATTAATAATTCACCACAAATATATCCTTTGAAAATTTTATTAGCAGAAGATAATGTGGTTAATCAAAAAGTAGCTTTACTTAGTTTCAGTAAGTTAGGATATAATGCAGATGTAGTTGCTAATGGTTTAGAAGTAATTGAAGCTTTACAACGTCAAGATTATGATTTAATTTTTATGGATGTTCAAATGCCAGAAATGGATGGAATTGAAGCAACTAAACGAATCCGCCAAAATTTAAAGAAAAATATCTATATTATCGCTATGACTGCCAATGCGATGACGGGCGATCGAGAAAAATATTTAGAAGTTGGCATGAATGATTATATTCCAAAACCCGTTAATTTAGAATTATTAAAACAAGCTTTAATTCAATTTCAAAATGTAACTTTCAATTAGATTTGTTACGAAACGATACAAGGGTGTCATTGTAAGCCAAAGCTCCGAATTTACAATCAGATCAATGTTTTAAGAATCAAATTAATTGGTTGATTATCAAAACAAACTGAAAAATTGATCACAAAAAGGTTATGATGATTTTAAAATTTGACGTTGAAAACGCCCTGCCTTTGACGGGAGATGTAATTGTTAATTATCAATTATTAAATAACAGCCATGAGCTTATTAACACCTGATCAACGAAATGAATATTATTTATTAGAAGCAGAACGTCTGGGCATTCATAAGCCTATTTTAACTGCTCTTTATTTTGTGCATCAAAGTCCCTCTTTATCTGATGGGGAAAGGGGTTTAGGTCTTTTTCCTATTCATCAAGTGACGATTGATCAATTAAATACTTTTGCTGAACAGGTGCGATCTGGGGCTAATACGATTAATTTGATCATCGAACAATTAATTAATCAGGGCTGGAAAGCTGATGATCTGTGGGATTTAGAACGGGGGCGTTATACCGATCGCTTGATCGCCGTAATTGCTGATGGTTATACCCCCAATTTACAAGATCAAGGGGTAGCTTGGCTTAAATCTTGCGATCGTAAGTTATTATTAAAAGCTTACTTAACTGATTTAGAAAATGATTATCAAGACACTTCAGAAGTAACAAATTTTACTGAGTTAGATACAGCTTTATTAAATTTAGCAAACAAAATACCTTCTTATTATCTAGGTTTAAATCATCAAACAGAGGCTTTATTAGAATTAGTCAGAATTTGGCGTAAATTAAAAGATCATGACAGTGTAATTCAATCTTTTCAATCAGAAAGTAACAATCCTAATCAACCCTTAACCCCCCAAGAATTAGAACAAAATTTAAAAGATTTTGTGCAAAGAATTAATACTTTTTATGGGAGTTATCCCCATCAAAGACAGGCTTTAATCCGCTTAACTCAACTTTGGCGCAGACTAGCCACCCAAGAAGAAGCGATCGCATCCTTAAAACTCAACTCCTCTGCCCAAGAAGACTTATCATTTTTAGATCCGGCTTTAATCGCTTTTGTGCAAAGGATACCCAAATATTATGACGGTCTGGGAAGCCAAAGAAATGCCCTAGTAGAAGGGATTGCGTTATGGCGCAAACTAGACTCCCGTAGTGCGGTTTTAAATAGTTTAGGATTAAATCTTAATTTAATTAATCTGGAAAAAAACCCAGAAACCTTGAAAAAAGTCGCTTTACAAATAGATCAAGAATTAATTAATTTTATCAAACGAATACCTGGGGCTTACCAAGAAACACCACGACAAAGACAAGCCTTAATTCGCATAGTGCAATTATGGCGTAAATTTAAAACCTACAAAGAAACTTTAGAATCTTTAACTCAAGATCTCAAACAAATTGACAATGATCCCCTCGCCGATGAAATTAAACCCCTACCCCTAATCATTTTACCCCGTCCAGACAAATGGACTCCCTATAATCTTCAATTATCAGCTTCTATTATTCCCAATGGTAGTTTTACATGGGCAGAAGCCACCAAAGGGGGAACAAGAATGCCACCTAATCAAAGTACAGTTGATGCCATGATCAATATTGCTACCTTGGCACAAAAAGTAAGGGATCGCATTCAAAAACCTTTAATTATCACCAGTTGGTATCGGCCAGCCCAGATTAATCGAGCAGTGGGAGGGGCAAAAAATAGTCGTCATTTAATCGGCGATGCCATTGATTTTGTTTGTGAGAATCTTTCAGGAAATCAATTATATTGGGCTTTAGATCCTTGGTTTCCGGGGGGCTTAGGGCGTTATCGTAATTATCCTAATCTTTGTCATATTGATGCAAGGGGCTACCGCGCCCGATGGACAAATTAATGTTTTTGTCATTGATCACTGGTCACTACTTCCCTCTTTTTGATCAATCAAGAAGAAAAATAATCAAATCTTTTGTAAATTTTAAAGATAAAAGTAACCGATCAAGGTTATACTAAATTTGAATACAAAGGGGTGTGAAATTAAAGGTTAACTAGCATGGAATGGCATTTTACAGACGCTCAAAGCCTTGCAATCATTGATCAAGAAATCGGCTCTCATACTTTTTCTGCGGCCGAGTATGAGATTGTACGTCGAGTAATTTATGATACGGCTGATTTTGAATATAAATCTTTAATCGCTTTTTCGGAGCGATCTCTTCAAGCGGGGGCGGCGGCTTTAGCTTCGAGGACAACCATCGTGGTGGATGTGCCGATGGTACAAGTTGGCATTGTTCCTCAAATTCAAGGGACTTTTGCAAATCCCGTTTATTGTGGCATGGAAACCATCACTCGCCCTCAAAAGGAAAAAACCCAGACGGCTTGGGGTTTACAAACTTTAGCGAAACGCTATCCAGAAGCCATTTTTGTGATTGGACAATCCCAAACGGCTTTAACCGCTTTGGCAGAATTAATTGAAGCTCAAGAGGTCAGGCCGGCTTTGGTGGTGGGAACTCCGGCCGGATTTGTGGGGGCGGATGTGGCCAAAGCCCGTTTAAAAGATTCTTTAATTCCGAATATTTGTATTAATGGTCACAAAGGTAGTTCGGTGGTGGCGGTGGCAATCATTAACGGCTTAGTTGATTTAGCTTGGCAAGCCTATGGGCGCGATGGCAACGTGATTTAAACAGTGGGAAGTAGTGGCCACTCACCAGTTACCAGTAATTAATAATAAATAAATAATAAATGATCCCAAAATATGTTATAAAGGAAATTTGACTCTAAAGATTACAAAATAGGGTCAAAAACTGCGTCTTTTTAAGACGGCTTTATGCTAAACTTTATAATGACAAAAAGGAGTATTTTTTAAGATAATATGGTCAAACTAAGATTAAAACGGTTCGGTAAAAAAAGAGAAGTAAGCTACAGAATTGTAGCCATTAACAGTTCAGCCAGACGTGATGGTCGTCCCCTAGAAGAACTCGGTTTCTATAATCCTAGAACTGATGAAACTAGATTAAATGTTCCCGGATTGGTTAAACGTCTCAAAGAAGGCGCTCAACCCACTGATACAGTGCGTAGTATTTTAGAAAAAGCTAAAGTCTTTGAACAAGTAAATGCCTAGAATCAACTCTTTGTCAAGTTATCAATATAAAGCCAAGCCTGATTATCTCGGATTGGCGGATTTTCTCTTGAAACCTTTTTTAGAGTTCCCTGAGTCTCTCAGTTTAGACTGTGAACAGTTAAATAATAACCAAAGAGTTTGGATCAGAGCCGCTTTTGAGTCTTCGGATAAGGGACGAGTTTTTGGCAGAGGTGGCAGAAATATTCAAGCAATCCGTTCTGTGCTTTCTACGGCGGCTAAAATAGCTGGTCAGACTCTTTATTTAGAAGTCTATGGTGGGGATGATGAGATTGAGCATCATTCTTATTTGGCTAGAGAAGATGATAGTTTTAAAAGGGGCAGAAGAAGACACCGTACCCGTAGACCTTTGCCTTCTCGTCCTTCTTTAAGAACTCGTTTGAGGTAAATCAATTTTTAATTTTACGATTTCAAGTTTTGGATTTTTATTTTACGAACAATGACAAAACAAGTCCCCACTCTCCGCTCTGGTGTAGTGGGGATTAGTTTTTTGTTTAGAAAAAGACATCCATTTCGGATCTTCCCGTAATTTTGAGCCAATTCTGAGCTTCAATGTAATTATTGGGAGCAATTCTGATGGCTTGTTTCCAATATTCGGCGGCTCGATCGAAAAGGGCTTCTGATTCTTCTTCTTGGCCTTTTTCTTTGGCTTTTTCCCCTTGATAATGGTAAATAACGGCGATATTATTCAAGGCTTGGGGCATTTGGGGGTTAAGCTCGATCGCTTGATGATATAATTCTAAGGCTTTTTCTAAATCGCCATTAGAGGCATTAATTAAACCCATGTTATATAAAATATAGGATTTATCCGAGGGATCTTCTTCTAGTTTTAATGCTTCTTCATAGTTTTCCATGGCTTCGGCATATTCGCCTTCTCCTTGGGCTGACATTCCGTCTCGATAATAGGCAAAAGCTTCTTTTGATTTCTGATTAGTTGGTAGCATCTTAAGAATTAAGTCTGCCATAACGGTAAAAGATTTATCTATAAAATTATCGTTTTTCTGAGTGCGTGGCATAATTTTAATCTTTAAATTAGTTTGTAATTAATTAGTGATTTTTAGTGATCATAACATTATTAGTATGATTATACATTTTCTTTTTGGCGGAGGGTTTTTAAAATTAAATTTTGTGATCAATTTTTTAGCTTATTTTTACTATTAATAAATTAAAAAATATTAAAAAATAGATCATTTTTAACAAAAATTAGTTCAATTGATCGAGGGATTTTTATTTGGCATAAAATTGATTTGACATTGGAAAATTGTCAATTGTTAAACCATAGAATGTGGGTTAACTTTTAATAATTTACACTCTTTAAAATTGATTTGAAAGTTAACAGCGATCATTCGATCAATTGAACTAAGAATTATCTTTTATGCCCACTTTAAAAACTTTTTGTGTTCGAGGGTGGTTTTTTTATAATTAATAAAATCTATTAATTAAGAATAGCTTGAGCCGCTTTTTTGCCTGAAATAGTTGCACCTTCCATACTATCAATATAGTCTTGTTGGGTGTAACTTCCGGCTAGGAAAAAGTTAGTAATAGGGGTTTTTTGATTAGGGCGATAAACGTCCATTCCGGGGGCTTCTCTGTATAAAGATTGGGCTAATTTTACCACACTATACCATGTCATTTTTAATTCTTTTGATGATGGGAAAAGTTTATGAACTTGATCTAAAACATGATAAGCGATCGTTTCATTTTTCTCTTTAATAAATGGATCTCCGGGGGTTAAAACTAATTGTAATAATGAGCCTTGGCCTTCTTTATAATAATCGGCCGGGCTAGATAAAGCTAAATCGGAAAAACAAGAAAAATCTGCATCAGGAGTATATAATAAATTATCAATTCCTTCTGCTTGTTCTAATTGATTTCTTTTATGACTATCATGTAATTCTGTAACCCATCCATTAAATCTTAATTGTACAGTGGCCACTGGAACAGCATCTAATTTAAAAATATTATCAAATTCCTTCCATTTGCGCCACTGGTCAGGGATTAGGCGTTGGATCCCCGGAATATCACAGGCACAAACATAAGCATCTGCTGTTATTATTTCCTCGTTTTCTCCATTGGGAATTAATAAACCTGTTACCTTATTTTCATCAAATAAAATTTCTTTAACACGGCGGCGAGTATGAATTTTTGTACCTCGATCTTCTAGGTATTTAATAATAGGTTTATGTAAATATTCATGAGGCGAACCTTCTAACATTCTTAACACTGATGCTTCAGTTTTGGCCGCAAAAAATTGAAAAATTGTTAACATACAACGGGCGGAAATATTCTCAGTATTAATAAATCCTAAAGCGTAGGCGATGGGATCCCACATTTTTTTTAAACTGCCATCATTGCCACCATGAGAGCGAAACCAGTCGGCAAAACTAATTGAGTCTAATTCTCTAATATTTCGCATTGCTCCTTCAAAATCCACTAATCCCCTCACAATTGGACTTGTTCCTAATGCGAGGGAATTAGCGATTTTATCTACAACGGAAAGTTGAGAAGTGGTAAAAAATGCTTTTAAACCGTTAAAAGGAGCGCCTGTAATAAAGCGAAAATCAAGCTCTCCCACCCTAGCCCCTTCATTAATAAAAATGTGAGTATGCTCTTTTAAACGGAGATTATCAATTGCTCCTACTTTCCTCATTAACTCAAAAAGGTTATAATAACAGCCGAAAAAGACATGAAGCCCCATCTCAATGTGGTTGCCCTCATCATCTACCCAACTGCTGACTTTTCCGCCTACAAAGGGGCGAGATTCAAAAATTTCTACTTCATGGCCGGCATCTACCAGATCGATCGCTGTGGCCATTCCCGCTAAACCTGCCCCGACAATTGCAATTTTCATTACTTTAAAATTTCCTAGATGTAAAGAGTTTTTTACATATTTTAACAGAAAAGGGAGTTAGGGCATAAATTTCGGTAGAGGTGAACGGCCGTTCACCTCTAAATAGCAAAAATCTGGTAAGATTTGATTAAAAAAAATAATTTTTTTTCTGTTAAAAAAGACTAAAATTAAACCATAGTTTCAGGATATTTTAAAGTTAAACCTTCGGCTTTAATTTTTTGATTTGATAGCCTTACATTATGGGGATAGGGAACTTGAGAAGGGGAAGACCAATTAATTTTATTTAGGCCATGTTTTTGACAAAATTGATCTAATAAAATTCGTTTTTTTAAGGGAATATTATTGGCTAAATGGTAAATTCCTTGTAATTGTTTTAATCTGATTAATTCTAAAGTATTAACTATATCATCAAGGTGGATCCAATTACTATATTCTTCTCCATCCGTTTCTCTAGTTGTACCTTCCCAACTACGAAATATTTTTAATAATTCTCGATTGTTTCCATAAATTCCTGCTAATCTTAAAATACAAACTTTTAACTGATGATTAAAGTTAAATTGTCCATTTAAAGTTAATAATATTTCTTCGGTTTCTGCTAAGATTTTATTTCGATCATTATTGGGTTTAATTTCTACATTTTCATCAACCCAAACACCACCATGATCGCCAATTATACTAAAACTACTGGTATAAATAATCTGTTTAACAGAGGGGGTAAATTTAATAATTTCTTTTAAATTTTTAGCCGTGTGTAAATAGGTTTGTTGATAATTTTCAAGACTTCGACCACCCCTTGGACTAACCATTAATAAAATCACTTCTTGATCTTGAATAATATTTTTAAATTCTTCTAGGTTATTTGTATTAAAAATAACTGCTCTATTGGCAATTTTTTCTATTTCTGCTATTCTAGGGTGAGTTGTGGTTGTGGCGGTGACAAAATGTCCATCTTTTGTCCATTTTTCAGCGATTGCTTTGCCTACATAACCGCAACCAATAATCAGAATTTTCATAATTTTAATTATTAATTGATTAACTAATTTTTTGATTTATTGTTAAGTTATTTTTTTAAATTCTAACATAAACTTAAGTAAAAGTAAAATGAATAAGATCGAAATTTGGCAACAGCCAGAAATTATTAATTGGACACAAATTTTACTCAATAGTTATCAACAATTATTAGGTCAAAATTTAATAGAGCCAACTCTTTCCCAAGAGGAACAGGCCAAAACTTTATTTTTTGCGCCCTTTGTTGTTTTATCTCATGGAACACAGTCAGATCCTATTTATAATTATGGCAATCAAATTGCATTAGAATTATGGGAAAGAAATTGGGATGAATTAATTAAAATGCCCTCCCGACTTTCCGCCGAAAAAGTATTAAGAGAAGAACGTCAAACTTTATTAGATCAGGCTAATTCTCAAGGATTTATTACTAATTATCAAGGGATTCGTATTTCAAAAACAGGAAAAAGATATAAAATTAATGATGTTATTCTTTGGAATTTAACAGATCAAAATAATCAATATTGTGGTCAGGCCGCAACTTTTTCCCAATGGAATTTACTTAATGAATAAACTTTTGATCAGTTGACAGTAAAGATTATTGTCAACTGTCAACTGTTATTTTTGCTTAAATGATTTTGATTTAGACTATAATAAATAAACATAAAGAACCTGAAAAATTTTAATTTTTATATTAAAATGAAAATATTAAGTAAAAAGTTATTTTTCTAAGATGATATTTAAAGTATAATGAGATTATCGTTAAAACAAAAACCTGTTATTTTAGTAGTTGATGACATACAAGAAAATCTTTATTGTTTAGAAGAATTACTGCAAATTGAACAGTATAAAGTTTTATGTGCTTCTAGTGGAAAGGAAGCTTTAACTTTAATTGAAAAAGAAATACCTGATTTAATTTTAATGGATTTATTTATGCCAAAAATTAGCGGGATTGATGTATGTAAAACTTTAAAAAAGAATGCAAAATTTAAGGAAATACCGATTATTTTTTTAACGGCTAGTCATGATAATAATAACTTAATTTCTGCTTTTGATGCGGGGGCGGCTGATTATATTACAAAACCTTTTTATTTCCCTGAATTGTTCGCGCGTGTACGCACTCATTTAGATTTAAAATTAACAAGGGATCAATTGAAAAAAGCTTTAGAAGAACAACAAAAATTAACTCAAAAATTAGAAAAACTTGCTACAATTGACTTTTTAACGGAAATTCCTAATCGCCGTTATTTTCTTAATTTAGCTAATAAGGAATTACAAAGAACTCAGCGTTATGGTCAACAATTTTCTTTATTAATGTTAGACCTTGATTATTTTAAAATAATTAATGATACCTATGGCCATGCTATCGGTGATCAAGTATTAAAGAAAATGGCCAAAACTACAAATAATTGCTTAAGAAAAGTTGATATTTTTGGGCGTTTAGGTGGGGAAGAATTTGCAATTTTATTACCCCAAACTTGTCACCAACAAGCCAAGTTTGTAGCGGAAAGAATTAGAAACAAAATTGAACAAATTGCCCTTAATCTTAATGATATAATTGTTAAAGTTACTGTTAGTATTGGCATTACTATTTATCAAGAGGGTGATCTAAAAATTGAAGATGTTTTAAAACGTGCTGATCAGGCTTTATATCGAGCGAAAGCCCAAGGGCGCAATCGAGTTATTTTAGATCATGAATCGTTAATTAAATAATAAATATTAATCATAAATATTAAAATGTTTTGTGGAGACGCATGATAGTGCGTCTCCACAGGGTTTTATAATGCGCCCATACTAGCAAGGCCTAAAATCACACCTACACCAAGGATATGACCAAAACAAGTAGTGCCTAAGACAGCAGGAAGGCCGAAACCTCCAAACATAGCGGGAGAAGGCATTGCAGGGCCTTCGCTTGGTTTTTGAATGGAAGATTTACCAATGGCGATCGCAACAATATTACAAATGATCATCACAAAAGCAACTTTAGGACTCCATTCTAAAGTGGCGGGAACGCTAGAAACGGCGGCTAGTAAAGCAGTGTAAGTCAAAATTTTACTCCTTAATTTTTAAATAAAGATTTATTGTTATTGTTAAGGAATTTTTAGCAAATTTTGAGTAATTTTTCACAAGTTTGTTGCAATACTTAATATTTTGTTGAGGGATCAATTCTCAAATTATCCCTTAAAACCACCTTCTGTAAGGGTTTTTTGGGGTTTTGTTTAACTTGATCATCTTTTTGGGTAGGGGGTGAGGGCTTACAATTTTGATCCTGACGGTGAAAACACCCTGCTAAATTAGGAAAAAATGACCAAATTAAATTATTTAGAATTAATATTCATTAAGGGCAAAAAGATAGTAAAAATTTCTCCAAAATCGGGTTTTTGACGTACAATTAATTTACCCCCTAAGGCTTGAAATAAATTTTTTGTGACATCAATATTTAAAGTTAAACTTCCAGTTTCAGGTTGAAACATTAAAAGATTTCCTAAAGATTTTAAAGGATTATTTTCATAGATAGATTGGGATAACATTTGTAATTTTAGTTGATTTCCGGCGGTAGAAATTTGTACTTTAATATGTCCCCCAATGGGTGCGCTACGGGTAAATTTTTCCATTAAACCTGTTAAAATTTGATCTAACATTGCCGGATCACTAACAATTGTTGGTAAATGTTTTGGTAAGATTACATCTAATAAAACATTCCTTCTTTGTGCTTGTTTTTTCCAACGGGGAATACTTTGTTGAAAAACCTGTTCTAAAGAAATTGGTGTTAAACTAACTTTTTGATTTGTTGAGGGTTTACTTTTAAATTCAGCGGCCTTAAAAATCAGTTCCATTCTGTTAATTTGTTCGCTACATTCTTGATCAATTACTTCTAAATGTTTTAATACTTTTTCGTTTAAATCTTTTCTTTTTAATAATAATTTGGTTAAGGTGCGAATAGTAGTTAAAGGTGTGCGAATTTCATGGGTTAAGGCTTGTAATAATTCTAAATCTGAGTGTTGTTCGGGTTTTTGTGACGTTTCTGAGGTAGATAAAACCTCATTTTTTTTCAAAATTGTATCTGTTTGTGACTCGATAATAGTTTTCTCTGCTAAAGGCTCAGAATGGGGTAAAAATTGGAGTAAATAACGAGTAAATTCTGTTACAATGCGATAATCAGGAATGGGGGGCATTAATTGGCTGATTCCTTCCTCTAATTGGCTTAATTGGGGATGGCGGGTAAAAACTAAGCGCGATCGTAAAATTTCCCATGCTTTACTTAATAATTCAGGATCGAAGGAAAAATAAAACTGAGGCTGATCCTGCTCATTAACTCCTAATACCATTAATAAGCCAAAATAGGGGGTAAAAATTAAGCTGAATTGTTCTTGAGCAAGGGGATCCGTAGGGAATAAAGGTAATTGGGTAATTTGGGGGAAAGGGGAATTAGCCTCACAATGAAGGGAAGCAGGTAATTGAAAGGGAAATGAAGGGAAATATTGACAAGCTTCAGGAGTAAAAATACCTGTTTTAATCTGATTAATTAAGATTTCATTACTGAGGATAGGAGCAGGACTAGATAAAATTAAACCTTGAAAAATAGAAGGATTAAGATTTGTTATTTTTAATAAAAGTTGTTCTAAGGCTGAAATTCCTGCAAACCATTCTCCCATTGCTTTAATATTGCCATTGGTGATCGCCTTGGTTTCATCAGGAGGACAATAAGAGGAAAAACCAAGGTTTTGAGAATAATGAAATAAATGGCCAAGATTTTGCAGTAATAAATTTTGTTTCATCTTAATTAAAAGTTATTAAAAATAAAGGAAAAGGATCACCAATAGACTTTTTGCACAAGTCATAAGTCAGAAAAATTCTTATTTTAATCCTATCTTAATCAAGATCATAAGTTAAATCTTTATAACCGAACTAACTTATTCGCAATTTCCGACTTTTGTGTTAATTTAGCATAAATGAATAATTTAGGATCAATTGTTTGATGAAACAACAAAATCAATATAGTCATTTAACGGCGATCGAGCGTGAATTTTTATCATTTCCTGCTCAATTTTTATTGCAGAAAAATTATTTAAAAGGCCATATTTTAGATTTTGGTTGTGGCCTAGGCACTGATGTTAAATTCTTGCGTCAAAAAGGATATAAAATTAAAGGTTATGATCCTTTTTATTATCCTAATTTTCCCCAACAAAAATTTGATACAATTCTTTGTTTTTATGTGTTAAATGTATTATTTTCTCAAGAACAAATGGAAGTTTTAATGAATGTTTCTTATTTATTAAACTTAGGGGGTAAAGCCTATTTTGCAGTAAGGAGAGATTTAAAAAAAGAGGGTTTTAGAGAACATTATATTCATAAAAAACCGACTTATCAATGTTTAGTAAAATTGCCTTTTAAGTCTATTTACTTGGATGAATCCTGTGAAATTTATGAATATACCCATTATAATTGGCAAAGAAATGTTAATCATCGCTGTTTATTTTGTAACCCTAGTAAAAATTTAAAATTAATCACAGAATCTACTAATTGTTATGCAATTTTTGACGGTTATCCTATTAATAAAGGTCATGCTTTAGTTATTCCTAAACATCACATTAGTAACTATTTTGAATTACCATTTTCAGAACAATCTGCTTGTTGGTTAATGGTGAATAAAGTACAGGAAATTCTAACTAAAGAATTTAAACCGGACGGTTTTAATGTGGGAATAAATATCAATCAAGCTGGAGGTCAAAAAATGAAGCATACTAATATACATATTATTCCTAGATATTTAGGTGATACTAATAATAAAAGTGGGATGAGAACTATTATTAATAAATAAGTCTAAATTAGGTTTTTTCAATGTCTAAAATGCCCTAGCCCCCTTTAGGGGTGAGTCCATAAAATTTAATACTATAGCCGTCATAAATTGAGTATTAAAAAACAATTTATTGACTTTAAATTGTTTAAAATTTAACTCGCTCAGTGCTACAAATACAGCTAGGAATTGATTTTCCGTAACTAATTTGACGAGTTTTTTGATTAATATTAATCCAGCCTAAATTTTTAAGTCTATGGGTTAAATTAGAAATTGTTACACCAAATTTTTCCGCTATTTTATATAAGTTTTTCCACTGAGTTAAATCGTAATTTTTAACAGATTCAATTAAAATAAATTGGGGCATTAAAAGACAACTGGCAAAATATTGCGCCTGCCATTCAATTCCCTCAAGTTGATCTTCACTGCGACATAAAAGGGGCGGAATTTGTAAATTTATCCCTTTATTGAGGATTCTGAGGGTACGCTCTACTTGTTCTTGATCAATATGTAAGACCCAATGGCCTATTTCATGGGCAATTGTTGATTCCCCTAACCCTTGTTTTAAGTGAGGTATATCTTCATTAATTTCAATTAATTTTTCTAATGGCAAAATTCGGGCGGCAATTATTCCTTGATGATCTGAGGGAATTTGATCCCAAACTACATCTAAATCAAGAAATTCAGCGACACGGGAGGCATCTAGGGGAAAAGTTGGGTAATAATGAGGGTTATTTTCCATTTGTTTTAAAATAGTTAGGGCTTTTCCCTCTATTTCTAAAGGGGAAATATATCGCAAAGGTTTAAAAATATTCATTTAAGTTTCCACCTCCATGACTTCTTGTAAAACTTTTGTCGCCCATTCGGGATTTTCTCTCATTCGCCGAAAAAGGCTAGGCATGGCTTTATAATTTTGTTTGAGAACGTCCTCCTCTTGTTGGGGAATGCGCCCTGATAAATAAATTAATTCCTCTTGATTTAACTCTAAATGAAGGGCTAATTCCCTGATCACTTCTTCTTTCGGAGCGTATTTAGCCCGATCATTTTCGAGTTTTGAGAGGTAAGTAAAATCTACTTTTAAAAGACTTGCTAGTTGGGTTTGGGATAGGCCTTTTGCTTTTCTGGCTTGGCGGATCAATGTGCCAAAACTGGCTGTCTGATTGGTTTTTTGATTGATCATTATTTTCTGCTCCTCTAATTTGAATAAAAAATCAATAAAACTCTTGACGAAAAAATCAACTATAAGGTAGTATAACAGAAAAGTTGATCATTTAGTCAATGGTAATTAGTGATCGCTGAAAATTGGTCAATTTTTTGTTTGATTTAATTTTAATTAAAAGGAGAAATTGTTATGGCTACGGATTTACAAAAAGAAACAAAAGAAGAAATTATGGCTTCTTTTCAACGGCTTTTAACTCAATATCAAAAGGCTGAAATTAAAGTTGAAACGAAGGAGGAACAGGCTGAAAAGGAGAAGAATCAAGAATTATTAAAAGTTGCTTCCACTTATACGGTTGATAATATTGTTAATGGGATGGCTTCTTTGCAGTTAGATTTTGGGAATATTATTCAATCTTTGGAGGAGAAATTATTATCTGAATCCCATAAATTGGAGAGGTTAAAAAAGGCAATTACGGTTGAAAGTTCTAATTTAGAACAGTTACAAAAGATTCGTTTAGTTGCGGATGCTTTATATATTTTGCGTCAAGAATATCAGGAAAAAATCCGTCTTTTAGAACAGAAAACTAATCAAGAACAAGAAGCTTTAGAAAAACAGATTACTCTTAGTAAAAAACAATGGCAAAAAGAGGAGCAAGATTTTGAAGCTAAAGTTAAAGAAACGGCTGAGTTAATTGCTAAACAAAGGGCTAAACAAGAGGATGATTATAAATATCAATTAGAGCGTGATTGTAAGATTGAAACTGATGAATATGAAGAAACTAAGCGCTTACAAGAAAGGGAATTAACAGAAGAAAATCAGGATAGGGAAAAAGATTGGAAAACGAGAGAAAAGTTTTTGGCTGATCATCAAAAAGAGTTTTCAGAAAATAAGAAAAAAGTGGAAACTTTTGAGGAAACTTTGAAACAGGAATATACAAAAGCGAAAGGTGAGGCGATTAAGGAAGCGGAAAAAGAAGCTAAAGTTAAAATGGATTTAATTGAAAAAGAATGGCAATCTACTCAACAGGGTTATGAGTTAAAATTGGAAGCTTTAAATGCTATAATTGCTAAACAAATTGAACAAATTGAGGGTTTAACTGCTCAGTTACAAGAGGCGGCTAATCAGGCTCGAACTTTGGCGACTAAAGCGTTTGAAAATCCTAATAATAATTAATTTGTTATTGGTTATTTGTTAATTTATTAGTTGTTAAATTATTAATTTTTAGGAGTTTAAATATGGCTAAAAATATTAATTCTAAAAGTACAAAAGCTGATATTTTAGAGGCTTTGGAAGAATTAAAACAAGAAAAGTTAACTTTAGAAAATGAGGTTAAAAAGTTAAGTAAAAGTAAGGTTGAAGCTTCGGCTTCTGTGGTGACTTCTGCTCCTGTATCCGTATCGCCTCAACCTGCTGTTATTAAATCTGAATCTACTAAATCATCTCAAACTTTTGCTATGAATAATTTACAGTTAAATATGGAACAAACGATTAAAAATCTTGAAAATTTACAGGTTAATTTTGGTAGTGCGGTTGGTAATTTATCGGAACAATTAATTACTGAAGCGACTAAATTACAGGATTTACAAAAGTCTTTGGCTGAGGTAAAGGAACAGTTAATTACTTTACATGAATTGGCAGAAATTGAAGAAGATACTTTAGATAATTTAATTCAATCTTATCAAGAAAATTCTAAGACTTTTAGTGAGGAATTGGAGGAAAAAAGGGAAACTTTAGAACAACAAATTCAAGATTTAGAAAAACAATGGCAAAAGGAACAGGAAATTTATTTGAGGGAATTAAAAGAACGGAATGAAAATTATTTGAAACTTCAACAAAGGGATGAGGAAGAATATAATTATAATTTTGAATTAGCGAGAAATTTGGAGAAGGAAAAATATCAACAACAGAAGAAACAATTGTTTCAAGAATTAGATGAAATTAGAGAAAAACAAGAAAAACAATGGGAAGAAAGGGAAGAAAATCTTGCTAAATTAGAGGGCGAATATTATGAGGTTAAGGTAAAAGTTGAAGGTTTTGAAAAAGAGTTAAAAGAAAATATTGAACGTGGTCAAAAAGAGGGTAAAAATATTGGTAGTTATCAGGCAAAAGTAAGGGCTGATTTAAGGGAAAAAGAAATTGAAGGTGAGAAGAAAAATTATGAATTGCGCATTCAATCTTTGGAGCAAACAATTAATAATAATAATGACCGTATTCATAGTTTAACGACTCAATTAGATTCTGCTTTAAAACAGGTTCAAGATCTAGCTGTTAAGGCGATCGAGGGTACATCTAATCGTAATTCTTTTGAAGCAATGAAACAGATTGCTTTAGAACAGGCGAAAAATTTACCTAAGAATAAATAAATAAGAATAAATAAAATTAAGGTCTATTTTCTTAAGGATTTCTTGTTAGAAAATCCTTAAGAGAAAGACCTTGATTTTCATTACCAAAATACCATAAACAAGCTACTGCCTCGGCACGGGTTACGGGTTTTTGAGGTTGAAAAAGTTGAGTAAAACTCAAAATTCTTTTAAGATTAGAATGTTTTTGATTTTGAAAATCAGCATATAAAGTATTAAAAATTTGGGGATTAATTTTATTACTATCTTGAAAACCCCAACTCGTTTCAATCATTTTTAAATCAGCTTTTGGTAGGGCTTGACGTTGATCAAAAGGCACTTTCCATAAGATTAATTCTTCCCTTGTTAAAGGCTGATCAGGATTAAATAAATCAGGTTGATTTTTGTCAGTTAAAGGGGAAAAAATAATCCCTGTTTCTGCTAAAGCTTGAATATATTTAAAATCAGGATCACTGGGTAAAATATCCCGAAAAGCCACTTCGGTAGATTGATTATTTAATCTAATTTGTTTACTGGGATCATCACCATAAATTTTATTATTAGTTTCCACTAACCATCTGACAAAATCACGTTTTTTGATCGGCTCATTAGGGTTAAATTTACGATCTTTAATCTCATTTTCTGTCAAAATTCCTAATTGATTAAAGTCGTTAATATATTCTTGAAAATTAGCCGGAAGATCTTTTAAATCCTCAAAAATTTGAGCCTGATTAGAATTATTATGAGTGGGTGTAATCGTGGGATTAGGGGTTATTGGCTCAGTAACATTAGGGGTTGGAGTAACCCTAACAGACGGCTTTGGTTCGGGAGAATTTTCAGAAATAATTGAATTATTTTGAGCTAAATTAATTCCCTGACTTCTATATTCTAAAACTAATTGAGGAGGATTATTACTATTAATTAATACTTTAATTTCAACATTATCTTTTTGAGCGATTAAAAGATTTCTATTAACATCAGCCTTGCCACTATTAAAAGGGGTAAGAATCTGCCATTTTTCTTGTTTTAATTGATTCTGATAATCCCTTTTGACTATTTCTTGATCTTGATTAATTTCCCAGACAATTTTAATGAATTTCCCATAATGACCCATTGATAATTTAATCAATTTAGCCTGAGGATATTGGGGAATATTAGAAGGAATTTCCACATTAATTTGAGCAGGACTTAACGCAGTTTCAATGGGTTGATTATGCTGACAAGCATAAAGAAATAACCCCAAAAATATCATTAATATTAACTTTAAATAATGATTAAATAATTTTAATTTTAACATTTGTTATTCGTTATTTATTATTCGTTATTTATTATTCGTTATTTGTGATCGATCAAAATCAATGACAAATCACAAAAATATTTAATTCCAACGCCACATTTTTCCTAAAGGAGATTGTTGTAACCATTGTTTAAAATAAGTTTGATCAGCCTCCGGTAAATCCTGTAAAATTTCACTAACACCCTCAGCAAAATTTTCATTACCAAAATAGCTTTTCCCAATGCGGTAAAGTTCCTGTAATAAAGTAATTAAATGATGTTCTTCCCAAGCCGGAATTTTATTAGAATTAAGAGGATCATCCATTAACAACTTTTGAACATCTTTAGGCGTTTCCCCTTCAGGAAAATGCCATTGTTGAAAAACCTTTCCTATATCCTGTTCAAATAGTTTGGCCTGTCTAGCACCTAAGAGATCCTCAACCTCAAAATAAACAGTTTGTAATAGTAAAATACAAGCTTTCGTAAAAGGAATACCCTTTTTATCGGCAATGCCATCATTCCCAATATCTTCTTTGCGGATTCGTCCCCAAATACTATACCTTTCCGGCTCTTCCAGTAAAATACAAAATTTACCTTGATTATCAGTCAAATCCTGCCAAAAAGTTTTGGCCTCATCTTTTTGATTAGCCGCAAAAACACTGATCAGACGGTAAATCTGATCTTGATAGTTTAGAATGGGAATTTGTTGATCTCGGGTTGGATGTTTCATAGTAGATATTTCAACATCCTGCCGTTTTAAAATAAACATCCGTCTTTCTCCTGAGACTTTGCACACTAATCTTAAGGGCTATTTAACCTCTACCATCCTTTTACCGACTAGGTTAACAACACAATAAAGATTAGGCTCTAGTTATTGTTAACAAAGTTAGTTTTTTTTCTGGTTTTGATCTGTTAGTACAAAGTATAAATAAAATCATAACTTATTCAACAATGGTAAACATATCATAGTTATTGATTTTAACCCTGATCATCTGACAAATCAAACTTAATTAATGATCATTGTTCTTCCACTATATATTCCGATGGTACAACCGCCGTAGTTTTTAAAGCCTGACATAAAAAAGCGGCGATTTCAGCCCTAGTAGCAGGTTGATTCGGACGAAAAAGACGAACATCAGGATAATTAACGATTAAACCATCATTAATCGTATTAAGCACATCTTGCCTCCCATACACAGGTATTTCATTAGCATCATTAAAATATTCTTGTAAATCTTCTAAAATTCTCATTTGCTCCTGTCTTTGAGCTTGTTGTTCTAAAATCGTTGGTTGCCCTTGAGATTCGGGTATTTCGGGAATAGTTGATAAATAGCCTAAGCCTGACATTAAAGACAACACCACTTCTAAACGGGAAATCGGTTGAAAAGGTGCAAAAATATTCCCCGGATAACCTATCATAAAACCCGTTAACCACGCCTCTCTGATGGAAGCATTACCCCAATAGGTTTCGGGTAAATCTATAAAATTAAAAGTTTCCTCACTCCTTTTGATGGGAGTATTGGGAAAAGCCTCAATGATCATGGCCGCATAATCACCACGATTCATCGGTAAATTAGGCTGAAATAAACCATAACTATATTCTCCCATAATTTGACGTTGGGCTAATTGTTCAATACACGGTTGCGCCCAATGGCCTTGCACATCAGCAAAGGCAGGGGGTAAAGCCTTGGCCTGTTTTAAAGGGTTAATAAAGCCTAATAGCCCAACAGATAAAATTTTGAACAAATTAGGCCAAGATGGGCTTAGTTTTGTGATTTGGTGCGATAATTGCATAATTCAATCTTTAATCCCATTGATAAAAAAATTCGATTATGTCTTGATCATAATTTATTTTGATAGTATTGTAAAAATACAATTTCTAATTCAATTTATTGAAGATTTTTTGTTAAAAATTAAATTAATTCTCCGTCCAATTAATTAATATAATTAATCAATATTTATACTTATTACTTATTATTTATTAATCAACTTCTACCACAAATTAATTAAACCTGTGGGGGAGCGGGGGGAGTTTCTGCATTAGTGGTAGAACTAGGATTTTCTACCCTTTTAACCACTTCAATGCCAAACTGCTCTAAAACAACCACTGGAGTGCCACGTTGTTGACCTTCAATTCTTTTAACTAAAACCTGTCCATCTGAAATATATTCCCCAACTTGAACATAACGGCTAAAGGGTTCATTAGGCGCTTGTAAAATAATTTTAGTTTGAGAACCAATCGTAATCATACCAGTAACCTGTACCGCTCTAGCTAAAGACGGCTCAGGTAAAGCCGGAAGTTGAGGTTTAAAAACTAAAGGAGGAATTGTAGGAATATTACTAGGTAAATTAGAATTATTAGAATTATTATTTGTATTATTACTAAGAGGATTTTTCGTAAGATTGGCCGCTAGAGAAGGTTTTTTAATATTTGGGTTAGAACTGTTACTAAGGGATGGGGGAGTTGGTACGTTGGGAACGGAAGAAACGGCCGAGACGGTATTAGAACCGCCGACTGGAGCATTATTGGCAGTTTTAAGTTCTTCTAATTTAATTTCAGGATTAACTGCAATCTTGTCCGGTTTTGGCACTAAAATAAAAGGATTAGATGATCCTTTAGGCACTAATCTCACCCTTGCATCAGGATCAGTCGCAGGTGTTAAAATCGCCAAAGGTGAAACCGATGGTTTAGTTGGTTTGGAAAAAGGAGGAGTAGGGTTAGGGTTGGGGGGAGCAGTTTGAGCCGTTTCTGGAGGGTTTTCGGGGGTGGCCGTCTTGTCGTCTCCATCACCTTGAAACAAGGAACAACCCCCCACCATTGAGGTTATTAATGCGATCGCAATAAATTTTATTTTTTTAGGTGTGATCATAACTTATCAAAGTTTATTTTTAATAAATATTAATTAACAACAATAATATAATTATCTTTTAATTCTATTCTAACTTTTCCTTCTTATTTTTTAAGATTAAAATTCCACTGGGAATCTAAAATTAAAAATACTGATCCCCTTGCCTTGAGCATAAATTTTTTTAGTCTTCTTTACCCATCATCTTTTGTAACAGCTGAATGCCTTTTTTTAAATGACGAGAAACAGTAATAATACTAACACCTAATAATTCAGCCGTCTCTTTTTGAGTCAGATCCTGTAAAAACACAAATTCTAAAATATGTCTAGTTTTTTCTTCTAACTCTCCCAAAGCCATTTGTAAACGGATCTGATCTTCTTGTGCCAGTTGAAAACTCTTGTAGTTAGGATCGGGGACTAGATCACCTAAACTATTTTGCCCTTCCTGTTCACTATTAACGGGCAGATCTAAACTTAAAGGCTCACGATTTTGACAAGCTAATTTAACCTCTTGCCATTGGGTAACGGAAATGTTAAGATTCTGAGCAATTTCCAAATCCGATGGGGTACGATTGAACTTTTCTCGAAAATTCTGCCGAATTTTCACGGCTTGGCGTTGTAGGGATAGCCATTGACGGGGAATTTTAACCGCACAACTTTTATCTCTTAAATAATGCTGAATTTCCCCTCTAATATAGGGTATGGCAAAAGAACTAAAAGCATTACCCTTATTGGGATCAAATCTTTCTACGGCTCTTAATAATCCGATACAACCTATTTGCACTAAGTCTTCAAAGCTTTCATTACATTGATTACCCCAGTAATGTGCTTCTTTTCGCACTAAGCCCAAATTAATTTTCATGATTTTATTGCGCACTGCGGGGTTAGCAGTTGCTTGATATGCTTGAAAAAGCTCTAAGCTTTTAGATTTTAGTTCTTCACTGACTAAAGTTGACATCGCACAATCTCTCTAAAGTTTTTCTAGTGGATTAATAAAGTGCCTAAGTAGATCATCCCAAAGTTAAATTTAATTTAATTTCAATTAAAATTTTGATCAATACTTGTGATTAAAGTTATATTTTAATGCTTAGTCTATCATTGAATTATAACAGTAAAAAAAAATTAATATAAAATTAATATTTGGTAGAGACTCAACCGGTCATCTTGCTCAAACTGATTAAGTTAAGATTTAGATATTTATGCTTACTCTAACTTAATTTATTTTTTTTGACAAGACAACCGTATTTCTACGGAATTTTACATAATTGATCATAGATAATAATGGGCTATAATTCTCGGTTCTAGCCTAATTTTTGGAGAATTAGTTTGTGAGTATCCCAAAAAAACATCGTTTAAAAAGTTGGCGTAATTTTAAAACTGTCTATGAAAAAGGGCGGTTTTATCGTGGTGGCAATTTAAACTTAAAAGCTTTATTTGATCAAGCACTGATCACAGATCGGGCGATCACCAGTAATAATCATGATTTACCTGCTAGTTGTTTAGGCATTTCCATTAGTAAAAAAGTTAGTAAAAAAGCGGTGGTCAGAAATCGGATCAAACGATTGATTAAAGCCAGTTTTAGAGAGTTATTACCCTTAATTAATCCGGGTTGGAAACTAATAATAATTGTACGATCTTCAGCAATTGAGTGCCAATATGAACATTTTTTGAGAGAATTAAAGAAGTTGTTTATTCAAGCAGGTATTATCAATGGGCATTAAAGAAGACGTTTATTTTGAAGGTGGCCCCCATATTGGGGATTTAATCCTTGGGATTTTATTAGGTTTTACCATTATTGCTTTACCCTTGACTATTGGGGCGATCGTTCGAGCTTTATGGTTAAGATACCGCATTACTGATCGCCGAGTTTCGATCGTCAGTGGTTGGATGGGACGGGATCAAACCGATATTATTTACAATGAAGTTAAATCAATCATTAGAGTACCCAGAGGCTTAGGTATTTGGGGTGATATTGTGATTACCTTAAAAAATGGTACTCGTTTAGAGATGCGCGCCGTTCCAAAATTCAGGGAACTTTGTGATTTTATGGCTCAAAAAGTCTCGGCTAAAACAGGTGAAACTCTTGACGCAATTTTAAGTAGGTAAGAGAGCCAACTTGCCTGTAAAATATAGTTAATTGAACAGGTTAAATGACCTAATCTCAAATTAATATGTTCACTTAAAAAAATTTGGATTAAATCCAAAAAATATTAAACTAAAAAAACATTACAGCATCAAAAGTCAAAAAAAGAATGGATTTTGGTATAGGATTTTTATCAAATAATGTTATGTTGCCAATCCTCGATTTTTTCTATGGGATTGTGCCTAGTTACGGTTTTGCGATTATTGCTTTAACTCTTGTGATCCGCCTTGGGGTATATCCTTTAAGTGCAGGACAGATCCGCAATATGAGAAAAATGAAAATTACTCAGCCTTTGATGAAAGAGCGTCAAGAGGAGATTAAACAGCGTTATAAAGATAACCCTCAAAAACAACAGGAAGAATTGGCGAAATTAATGCAAGAATTAGGTAATCCCCTCGCCGGATGTTTACCCCTCTTGTTACAAATGCCGATTTTATTTGCTCTGTTTGCAACCCTACGGGGATCACCGTTTAGCGATGTTAATTATAGTGTTAATTTACAAATTTTACCCCAAGAAAAAATTGAGCAGATTCAAGTTCAATCTTTTGCTACTCCCCCCCAAAATATCTATGTAGATGATGGGGTACATTATAAAATTGAGGCTGTTTTAGCCACTGGGGCGAAAATAGGCGTGGGGGAAACTTCAAAAATTGAGTTCCAAACTCCTGAAGGTAAACTATATAACAAAATTAATGCCGATTATCCTAATCACGATTTACAGCCCCGTTGGAGTGTGACGAAAGGTCAAGAAAGAATTACCTTAAATGAAGATGGTACTTTTACTGCTTTACAGGCTGGAGATGCTACTATTCAGGGAACAATTCCGGGTATTGCTTCGGATAAGGGCTTTTTATTCATTACCGCTTTAGGGCGTGTGGGTGTAACCAGTCCCGATGGTTCGATTAACTGGGATATTTTAATTATGGTCATCTTTTTCGGCTTGAGCTTATATGTTAACCAAATGTTAACAGGAAGTGAGGGAAGTGGGGGTGCAGATGCACAGCAACAACAAACAGTTAATAAATTAACTCCGATTATTTTTTCAGGATTATTCCTCTTTTTCCCCCTACCGGCCGGGGTATTAATGTATATTGTTATTGCCAACATTTTTCAGACGGCTCAAACTTTCATTTTAATGAAAGAACCTTTACCGGAAAATTTACAAAAGTTGGTACAAGAGCAAGAAAGAGCGCAACAAGCGCAACAAGCCCTTCCTTTTGAACGTAAAAAGGCTAAGAAAAATAAAGAGAAAACATCAGGATAAACAGTTTAATTAAAAATTATGGCTTACAAAATTGAACAAAGTCGGCAGTGGTTAGAACAACTTTTACAACTTATGGATATTCCCGCCGAGGTTAAAGTGGATCAAACCCATCGGATCGAAGATGATCCTTCCGATTGGTTAACCATTGATCACAAAAATATTACCCCTGAACAGGTTGATAGTTTAATTGGTGTCAGGGGTGATAGTTTGGATGCGATTCAATATTTAGCTAATTCAATTTTAAATATTGGTTTGGAAGAAAATGATCATCACTCTATTACGATCGAACTCAATGGTTATCGGGTGCGCCGTCAAGCTGAATTGAAAATTTTAGCTGATACGGTTGCCCAAAAGGTCAGAATGACCGGAGTTTCAGAGGAAATTCACTCTTTATCTTCGGCTGAACGCCGTCAAGTTCATTATTTTCTGAGTCGTTCTAATGATGTTTATACGGAAAGTTATGGCCATGAACCAGATCGCCGTTTAATTGTTAGACTTAGATAAGTAATAAGTAATAAGTAATAAGTAATGAGTAGGGAAAAGGGAAAAGTGGTACAGGCATCTTGCCTGTACCAAGTTTTAACAGCAAGATGCCTGTACCACTTACTAATAATGAATAATAAATAATAAATAACCAATAACCAATAACTATGGAAACTCTTTATATTCCCCAAATATTAAAGGCTTTAAATCAAAAAATAGAAATTCCCCTTGAAGAAACGATTGAAGAAATTAATACTTTAACTCCCATTCGAGGAAACATGAAAGTGCGTCATGGTGGTACTTTTTTGGAGGTCACAATTGATGCAGAAACTATTATTACTTTGACTTGTGATCGCTGTTTAAAACAATATAATCATCGTTTAGTCTTAAATACATCGGAATTAATTTGGTTAGATAAAAATGCTGATGAATTTGAAGATTTACCTTTAGAAAGAGAAGTTCATGTGGATGATTTATCAGAAAGTTTACCCATAGATGGACATTTTGATCCCCATAAATGGCTTTATGAACAAATCTGTTTAAATTTACCAATCAGACAAATTTGTGGCGAAAATTGTCAAGGTGCGCCACAAATTAAAGAAGAAAAACCAACAATTATTGATAGTCGTTGGGCTTCTTTAGAAGCATTGAAAAATCAATTATAATTGAAAGGTAATTTGATGACTAAAAATCTTAGATTAATCACGGCCAATCATAATCTTTGGTGCATGAAAATTAACAATTTTGTTAATGGAAATACGGAAGTAATTCCCATTACATCAGATCAAAATTGTGAATTGGGTAAATGGATAGCTACTGAAGGTTTATTAAATTATGGGCATATTTCCGAAGTAAAAATATTAGATAAAGAGCATAAACAATTACATTCTATTGCTAGAAATATAGTTCAACTTAAAAATAGTGGCAAGATTAAAGAAGCACAACAACAATTATTTTTAATTCAAGAATCTAGCGATAAAATTATGAATTTATTAAATAAAATAATTGAGGAAATTAATTAAGAAAATCAAAATTTTAAAATTTATTTTCTATCATAAATTCCTTAAATTTTTGCTCTAAATTAAATCTAGTTTGATTACTTTTAAGATTAATAAATATGGCTATCAGGGCGAGTTTTTAAAAACTATTATTGAGTGTAAACTTTTGCTAATCTTTTCATGGCAGTTACAAGTTCATCAATAGTTGCGGTTAAACTAATTCTTAAACATTGATTTTTATGATCCCAATTTTCTCTTAAACCAGGAAAAAATGCACTCCCCGGCACCACAATAACCCCGACTTTTTTTAATTCTTGATAAAATTCCCAGTCAGTCATGGGTAAGTCTTTTAGCCATAACCACGCAAAAATTGCCCCCTCTCCTCGATGTAAAAACCAAGGTAAATTATTTGGCATTTGCTGATCTAATGTTTCTTCTAAAATTGCCATTTTTTCTTGATAATGGGGGCGAATAATTGTTTCTGAAAGATAGGCTAATTGTCCAGAATTAATGGCTTGAGCGGCTAAAGCTTGACCAAATCTTGAGGAATGAATTGAGGCATTAGTTTGAAATGATTGTAATATTTCAATGGTTTCAATATTGCCGATCGCAATGCCAACTCTTTCCCCCGGAAGTCCTGCTTTTGATAAACTTAAACAATGAATTATATTATCTCCAAATTGGGGATTCATCTGCGTAAAATTTAAACAAGGGAAGGGGGGAGCATAAGCGGAATCAATCAAAACAGGTACATTAAAAGGTTGGGCTAATTGGACGATTTGTAAGACTTCTTGATCACTTAAAATATTACCAGTGGGGTTACAAGGGCGAGAAAAAATAACACAACCCGTATCCTCATTTATTACTAATTGATTGAAGTCAGGACGATATTTAAAACGGTGATTTTTTTGATCAATTTCTAACTGTGGTTGATAGGAAATAACCGCTTCTGGATTTAAACTAACACCACCATAACCTGTATAATCAGGACATAGGGGAAGTACCACTTTTTTTAACTGATTATTAACAGTTTGCCCCCCAAAAGCATTGGCCGCATAAAAATAAATTGATTGGGATCCCGGTGTAATTAAAATCTGGCGATCGCTTAAATTTAAACCATAACGGGCATTAAAATCATTTTTAACCGCCTCGATCAAAGGCTCATAACCTTGGGATGAGCCATAACGACAAACAACCTCGCCAAAATCTTGAGAATTTAATAAATTTAAAGTACAATCACGCCATAATTGCTCAATTTCGGGTAAAATAACAGGATTACCCGCACTTAAATTAATAAAAGATTGTCCCGAACCGGAGCGCAAAGTTTCAATAATATCTTTCATAATGGAGCGCACTCCAGAAAGTTGAGACATCTGCTCTCCCCATTGACTCAGTTGAATTTTGTGATTTAATTGATTAAGATTCATGATAATTAATTGGTTAAAATTAATGTTATAGTCTAAACAAAGATCTACCCACTGTGAAAAAAATTAACAAATTTCAAGGTGAAGGTATAAAAATCGTCTGATAAGATAAGCTCTAGCTAGGTATTTGTTATATCATTTGTCTGTCTAGCAACAAACATAATAATAATTCTATTCTCAAAGGATGGCTATTTATGGATTCATCTAAAACCCCTGATCTCACAACTACTGGAAGCAAAGAGTCTGTTTCTTTAAAACCAGAAACAACTGGAACAATGGTTTCCGCCTCTGAGCCTTCTTCTCTCAACCAAGTTCAAGAATTAATTGAACCTGTTTTTGATTTTTTAGGCAAACTTCCCGATGAGTTAGGTAATTTCTTTGCTGACTACAAAAAACCCTTGATTACATTACTTATTTTTGCATCAGGGATCGTTTCTGTCTATGTGGTTTTATCGGTGATCAATGCGATCAATGATATTCCTCTACTTTCCCCGATCTTAGAGTTAGTAGGCTTAGGCTACAGTGTTTGGTTTGTTTACCGCTATTTACTCCGCGCTTCTACTCGCTCCGAGTTAGCACAGGAGTTTGAAGTTCTCAAAAAACAAGTTGTAGGCAAAAACAACCCAGATCACTAAATTTTTTGTAGATTTTAATTCTTTTTTCTCCATAAAAATCCTTCTACTTAAAAATTAAGTCAGGAGGATTTTTTTTGATTGATGTTAAATATGTTATAAGACGCTCTTGAGCATCTTTAATATCTTATAAATCTTCTAAATAATTAATAATTGCTTCTTGGATTAATTCATCTTCTTTGCGTCCAATTTGTTGAGCAATAGTCAATAATCGCTTTTCTATATCTTGGGATAATTTAATATTTTTGAATAATTAATATTTTTTATATCCAAAAAATCACTTATACTAAAATATAAGTTAGTTTGAGGTATAAAAATCAAGCTAAAAGAGCGATCACACAAACTAGATTCCTCTAGCTTTAAAACATAGGTTAAATCATAACTATTTTTTCAATTAATATTATTAATCAAAAAATTATGGTTATTGGCAGATTAAAATGGTTTGGTGGTTTGAATAACCAAACGGGGAAAATCAACAATTTTGGTTTTATATCATTACTTGAACATAATGATAGCCCAGAAATTTATGTAAACCGAAAAAATATAAATAATCAAATCGAACATTTATTAGAAGATAGACATAATGAAGGTGTTTATCTTGAATTTGATATAGATGAAAACAATAAAAAACTCGAAGCAATAAATGTTAATTTATTTACTTTAGTCGGGATGATCGAATGGTTTAAAGATGGTAGAGGTTATATCAAATGTCAAGGACGATCAGATGTGAGAATTACATCTAATGAACAAATTTTAGCTCAGGATATATTATATTTTGGATTAAGATATAATTCAAAATTTCAAAGAGATGAAGCGATTTTAATTCAAAAAGTCAATAGTGAAACAGATGATTTAGAAATTATTGAGAAGTGCATTAATAGTGGCAATGCTTATATTTTTCAAAAAATTCTTCCTCTATATGTTAGTATGATTGCATCTTTTCCTTTAGAAAAAGCTTTTGTATTAGTTCAAAACCAATTATCCACTTTAAAAAATACTCTTTTATTTAATAACTTATTAAGTCATTTATCACATAAATATCCTGATTTATTTATTTTTAAATCAGAATTATTAGAACTATTAGCACCTGCTGATTATTCAAATATTATCAACAATTATTTAGAATCACGTGAAAATCAATATCGTCAATACTTAATTGATAAAATAATAGCAAAACTTAAAGAATGTAGCGAAGTAGAAAAAGATATTTATTGGCAAAATATAAAATATTTACAAGAGTCTTTAGAATACAGAAGTTATTTATGGGATGTAGCACCTCTTACCTATCAGAAAAAAATAATTAAAAATCGTTATCAACAATTTTTTCAAATAGTTGAAGATTTTAATGATTCTAATTATCCCTATATTAATGTGATTGAGCAAAGTTGGAAAGATTTATATGAATTAAATGATCAAGAAATACAACTAATTAAACAATGGAATAATGGTGTTGATAATTCATTTAATAAGGCAAAAATGATTTCAGCAAGAGGTGCTGAAAAATTGGTTATTAATTATTATCAAAGTTTGGAGAGAAATATAAAAGTAGAAGATATTTCTATCCATCAAATTACAGATGAGAGTAAAGAATGGATTAAAGGTGATGTAAGGTTAAATAAAAAGACATTCTTAGATGTAAAAAATGCTAGAACTGATTTCAATTCTAATGTTTATTCTGAATTTTGTATTCCTCAATTTAAACAAAATCGTGGTATAGATGTCAGAATTGCGGGTGTTCTTTCTCCGTATTTACAATTAGAATATATGACGGGTAACTTCAATCCTCAATTTTATGTACCCAATCCTCAATTTTTAGGAACAGTTACTCAACAAGAAATTCGGGATTTAGAATCTAAGTTTAACGATACAATTCTCAAAATTAATGTATCAAGGGATTTAGATCAAAATAATTATTTACCACCTTGGGTATTTGATTATGATGAATATTTTTATCTTCAGCAAATGAAAATTATTAATGATTTAAAACAGTTAGACTATTCTCAATTTCCTAATTGGGAAGACTTATTATTACTGAAAATAGATTTATCAAAAATACTCAGCTTATTGATAGCCGCTCAAGTTAATATTCCTAAAATGTGGGTTGATAAATTACCTCAATGGCAAATTGATTTTATTAACATTTTACTTAGTAATTCTAAAAATAGAATTAAACTACCTTATTTATTTTTGTCTATGTTAAAACACTTTTTATCTATGCTCAACTATCAAGGAAATGATTATACTCCCGAAGCATATAAACAAATTTACGGAAATATACATCAACCATTGAAAATATATGATCCATTAAATATAATCAATGATTTTTGTGATTCTTTACAAATTATTTGGTCACATCGAGAAAAGTTTAAATTAAATCAATTTAAAATATTCCAATTTAATGGGAAAGGATTATTAAGAGGAAAACGCTCTCAAGAAGACAAATTAACCACCATTTTAGCATATTGTGGTGGAAAAATAGAGAAAAAAGGAAAGTGTGGATTTAGACCTTTAGTAATTGGTAAAGACGAAGTTTGTCCAGAATGTGGACATTTAGTTTGTCCAAAAGATAATTGTGGTTTTTGTAGCACAAATTGTAATTTATATCAACAAAGAAAAAGTTAATGCCCACTTTTTGGATTTGGAGTAAATAGCATTAATTATTAATATAATTTTTGATTGACATTTAATCAAGAAATATGTGATAATTAAGTATGTAAATTTTATTATCAAAACTGAAAAAATAAAATTATAAAAGCAAGTTAATCAAAAACAACCTCAATTTTTCAAAGAAACTCTTGTTTTATAAAATTTTATAATACTCATTAACTAAAATACATAAAATTTTAATCAAAATAGTATAAAAAGTCGGCGATTTAACAAATCCCCGACTTTTGAAGCCTAAAATTTGTAAAGTTGACAGCACGTTTTTAATTATTAAATAATATCTAATTTTTTTAGCGTTACCCACTCTACAGATTTTCAACTAATTCTTCTCAAGTTAAAAAAAATTCTCTTGATGTTAAGTTGCGATGTATTCTATACTGATACTGATTAAACTTATTTTTATTATTTTCAATTAACCAAAATGCGTGTTTATATTATTTTATTTAATGCTCGTACCGATAATGAGGGAGTTCATAGTCTCAAAGTTGGCGATCGCAATATTGTTTTAATGTTTAAAAATGAAGATGATGCCACCCGTTTTGCTTTAATGTTAGAAGCACAGGATTTTCCTGCGGCCATGATCGAGGAAATTGACTCTCAAGAAGTGGAAGATTTTTGTTTTGAGGCCGGATATGATTGTCAGTTAATTGATGAGGAAATGTTGGCAGTTCCTCCTGAAAATAATGTGGATGATCTCGATTGGAGTGAAGATGGGAAACACAAGGCTAAATCCACTCAAACTGATTCAAATATGACGCAAGATGATTTAGATCGCATTCGCCGTCAATTAGAAAATTTATTGTAATTAGCTTATTTTTTATTTAGACTTATTATTAATTCTTATATTTATAATGGAAAATTTAGAAAAAAGAGGTTATCTTTTAACCGAACAAGTCAACCCTAATAGTCAAAATTTAGATCAATTAACCTCTTTAGAATTAGTTGAATTATTTAATCAGGAAGATTATAAAACTTTAGAAGCGATCGCCCAAGCTAAAGAAGCCCTAGCCCAAGCCATTGATCTCACCAGTGCTTCTTTACAAAAGGGAGGGCGTTTATTTTACATTGGGGCAGGTACAAGCGGCCGTTTAGGGGTTTTAGATGCGGCCGAATGTCCCCCCACCTTCTGCACTCCCCCCGAAATGGTGCAAGGTATTATTGCAGGGGGGGCCGGGGCTTTAATCCGTAGTTCTGAGGATTTAGAGGATAAAAGTGAGGATGGAGCAAGTGCGATCGCTCAACGCCACATCACGGAATTGGATGTGGTAGTAGGTATTACAGCCGGAGGTACAACGCCTTACGTTTTAGGGGCGCTTCAGGCGGCCAAGCAACGAGGGGCAACTACCATTTATATAAGTTGTGTACCCGTAGAACAGGTTAAAGTGGAAGCAGATGTGGATATTAGATTGATTGTGGGAGCGGAAATCTTAGCGGGTTCTACCCGTTTAAAGGCGGGTACTGTGACCAAAATGGCGCTTAATATTATTTCTACGGGAGTTATGGTTAAATTAGGGAAAGTTTACGGAAATAGAATGATTGATGTAGCTGTGACTAATCGTAAATTACACGATCGAGCCTTAAGAATTTTAGAAGATTTAACTAATTTAAACCGTCAAGAAGCTGGATATTTACTAGAAAAAAGCGCAAGAAGGGTTAAATTAGCTTTATTAATGCACTGGAGTGACTTAGATGCCACTGAGGGCGATCGCTTATTAAAGGAAAATCAAGGGGATCTACGTCAAGCTTTGAATGTATTTAAAAATAGTTTTTTGTGATAAATTAAGAATCAAAAATGAGTAAATTTAATTATCTTTTTGAACTCGATCGACAAAGTTATCAGCAACATCAAAAATGGATGGAATACGCTCTGAAATTAGGGGAAAATGCAGGTAAAAATGGGGAAATTCCGGTGGGTGCGCTGATCATAGATCAAAATGGTCAACTATTAGCCCAAGGGGAAAACAGAAAAGAAACAGATCAGGATCCCACCGCCCACGCCGAAATAATTGCCCTCCGTTTAGCCTCTCAAAAACTCCAAAATTGGCATTTAAACCATTGTACCTTATACGTCACCTTAGAACCCTGTCCCATGTGTACAGGTGCGATCCTTCAAGCTAGAATTGGTTTATTAGTCTATGGTGCTGACGATCCCAAAACTGGCACAATCCGCACGGTTTTCAATCTTCCCGATAGTGCGGCCTCCCACCATTCCTTAAAAGTGTTGGGGGGCATCATGGAAAAACCCTGTCGTCAACAGTTACAAAGGTGGTTTCAACAACAAAGAAATTTAACTTCAAAAAATTAAGCTTTAATTTTTTGAAGTTAAATTGATTATAGACAACCTTATAACTGTCATGTCAACACCGATCAAAAGTTTTCATCACGGATAAAGTTAGGAATAAAAAAGTTAGTTTAATTTTTTGTAAATTTGTTTTCTTCTCCACTATGCAAGTCTATTTTCGGCAAGATTTTTTAGCTTCCACTTCCTCCAAGGTTCAAGCTTCTGGGGCAACTATTCCCCAAAAACAGATCAATCAGTCCCCTTCACACTCACAAAAGTATGATTCCTCTGTTTCTAAATGGGTCAGTCAGATCCTTTATCCGGTGGGAGCTTATGGGGTCTTGCCTTTATATTTTGGAGAAATAAAAATCAATGGGATTGAAAATATCCCTCTGGATTGTCCAGTTATTTTAGCTCCAACTCACCGTTCCCGTTGGGATGGAATTTTAGTTACTTTTGCTACGGGAAGATTAACCACTGGTAGAGATTTACATTATATGGTTTCCGAGGATGAATTAACAGGAATCCAAGGTTGGATCATCAAAAAAATGGGCGGTTTTGCGGTTAATACTCGTTGTCCAAAAATTAGTAGTTTTCGTCAAAGTGTGGAATTATTAAAAAATAATCAAATGTTAGTAATTTTTCCTGAAGGTGGCATTTTTCAAGATGGAGAGGTTCATCATTTAAAAAATGGTATTGCTAGAATTGCTTTACAAGTAGTTAAGCAACAACCGAAAAGTAAGATTAAAATTATACCGATGGCCATTAATTATAGTAATTTTATTCCCACTTGGCGCAGTGATGTTAAAATTGAGATTGGACAGGCTTTAAATGTGTCTGAATATTTAACTGATACTATTAAAAAATCAACGGAAATTTTAACTGATGTGTTAACTGCTAATTTAGAAAATTTAAGTTAATCAAAATTCGGGTTTAAATTTTTTCCCTTCACTCCTGAACCCCTTGTGTTAAGGGTGAAGCTGGATTATTTAATAATTTTTGATTTAATTGATCATTAATCATTTCTACTAATGATTTTAATTTCACTGGTTTACTTAAATATTGATTAGCTCCGGCCTCTAAACAACGATCTTGATCGCCTTCCATGGCCAAAGCAGTTAAAGCGATAATGGGAATCTGATTAATCAGAGGATCCTCTCGAATAGATTTAATGGCAGTAAAACCATCCATCATTGGCATGGAAATATCCATTAAAATTAAATCAGGATGTTTTAATTTAGTTAAAGAAATAGCTTTTTCTCCATCTTGGGCAATTAAAACTTGATACCCTTTCGCCTCTAAATAGTTTTTGATTGTGAAAATATTAGCCGGATTATCTTCTACTAATAAAATTAAAGGGGCTACTGGGTGATTAACACAAGATGATTTAATTTCAAGGGGATCGGCCTTGAGTTGATTAGATTTTAATGGTGTTAAGGGTGCAGTTTCAGCTTGGGTGATGGGTAAATCAATCATAAAACAACTACCTACCTTTTCCTCACTATTAACACTGATTTGCCCTCCGTGAAGATCAATTAATTTTTTGACTAAAGCTAAACCTAAGCCCGTGCCTTCATATTTGCGATTTAAAGCACTATCAATCTGAATAAAAGGCTTAAATAAATGTTCAAGATGTTGAGGAGCGATCCCAATACCGTTATCTTCAATCATAAAATGTAAATAATTTTTTTGCTCTATGATGTGAGGATAAACAACTTTTAATGTGACTTGACCGCCTTCATGGGTGAATTTGATGGCATTATTAAGTAAATTAATTAACACTTGAATCATGCGCCGTTCATCTACGATTATTTCAGGTAAATAATCGGGGAGGTAACTTTCAATCAAAATCTGTTTTTTGATGGCTTGGGGTTTAACTATTTCTAAACTAGAATTACACAGGGATTTTACTGATATTTGAGTTAATTCTAATTTAACTTGTCCGGCTTCAATTTTAGACAGATCCAGAATATCATTAATTAAATTTAAAAGATGTAAACCGCTTTTTTCAATAGTATTTAAAGCTTTAATTTGTTGAGTATTAACTAAACCAAATATTTGATCTTCTAAAGCCTCAGTCATGCCTAAAATCGCATTAAGGGGCGTGCGCAACTCATGGCTCATCATGGCCAAAAATTCATCTTTGAGACGACTTGCACGGATTAATTCTTGATTTGATTTTTCTAACTGTTGTTGTGCCGCTCGATGCTCCGTAATATCTTCGGCCGTGCCAATGGTACATTTTACCTGCCCCTGTTGATCTCGGCTAAACACCGTATGACGGCTATAAAGCCAACGCCATTCCCCTTTGGTATTTTTCATGCGATATTCAAAATGGTAAACGATCCCATCTTGAGCTAAAGCCAATTTTTCATATTCGGCCGGAAGTTTGATCAGATCATCAGGGTGCATCACATTATCAAAAAAATGAACTCCCATCTGTTGGATCTCTTCGGGTTGATAACCTAAAACTGACCAAATTTCCCGATTTACATAAATATTACGTTTCTCTTGAATATCAAATATATAGATAATATTCGGAGAAGAATCTGCTATTTTTTTGAGAAAATCTTGATTTTCTTTTAAGGCATTTTCTGTTTTTTTGCGATCGCTAATATCTTGAAACACCACCATGCCATATTCAATTTCTCCTGCTTGATTATAAATCGGCGTTCCCCAAGCTTCGAGCGGGATTTTTTGCCCATTACTAAGAATATAAATATCGTCAATATGATGACATTCCCCTTTTAAAGCACGGATAATGGGTAAATTTTCCACTGGATAAAGTATATCCATATTTAAAATATGAGCCTGATAAATTTCAGTTATTTTCTCTATCTGATCAAAATCAACTTTCCCTTTTCCTGTAATCTTAATGGCCTGTTGATTGGCATAGCGAATTTTTAATTGAGTATCTATAATTCTAATTCCAAAAGGAACGGCATCTAAAATTTGTTGTAATTGATGATTTTGAGTGGCCAATTGATCTAAACTGAGATTATTTTGCTTTTGTGATTCTTGAAGATATTGAGCCATTAACCTAAAAGATTGGGTTAAATCATCAATTTCTTTAATCATTTTTTGACGTGGTAAATAATTTAAAATACCACCTTTAGCTAAAGTTTGACTAGCTTGATTTAATTGATAAATTGGTTTAGTAATTAAACGGGCTGTGATAATTCCAATTATAGTTGAAATAACCAAAGTAATGCCACAAAAAATTAAAGTTTGACTACGATTAGCTTTAATTTGTGTCATAAAATCTGATTCAGGAATTACTACTAATAAATGCCAATTTAAGCCATATTGATCTTGATATTTTTGAATATCACCGTAAATAACTTCGCCTTCTACTGTTAGGTTAAAATGAAAATGAGACGGTATTTTTTCTAAATTACCATGTTGATCTTTTATTTTTTCTAAGATGGCTTTCAACCATTTATTTTTACTCTTAAAACCATTGATCACATGGAGGGGATCAGGTTTTCCCGTTTCCACTAAACTTAAATTATCTGAACTAGCAATAACATTAGCTGAAGAATCAAGAATAAAAACTTGACCCTTTGATGAAAACTTTAATTCTGTTAAAAATTGACTAATTTGTGATAGGGCAATCGTATTATTTAAAGCACCAGCAAAATTACCATTTTGATCATAAATTGGCAATATAGCACTAATATTAAGAGAGGGAATAACTTGACTAACATAAACAGAAGACCACCCTTGTTTTTTTAATTTTTTAGCGTCTTGATACCAACCTGTTCTTCTAACATCATAAGGGAAAATATAGCTTTCTTGAGTGGGTTTTCCTTCTTGATCAACCGTGCTAAATTTTCTTTGTTTACTCTCAGATGATTCAACTATATAAATAGTTCCGGCCTCAACAGGATGTTTAACAACTTTTTCTACTGCTTTAATAACTTCTGTTGTTTGTACTTTATTATAACCAATTTCTTGCCCTAATTCATTGGCAAAAACTAAAGAAGATAAATAATCAGAAATATGAATATTTCGCCAAAAAACTTGACGTAATTGCTCTCGAATAATAGGATCCAATGAAGCATTTTTAATCAAAGAAGAATTAACACTTAAAATCTGTTGTTGTAGTTGTAAATGATTATCAAGATGATCACTAATGCGCCTTGTAGTTTGCTCTCTTAATTCTTCCGCTAAATGATCAAGATCTTTTTGTCCACTATGGTGGGAAAGATAGGCCACAATTACCACTGAAGTTAATAATTGTAACACAAAGGGAATAATTAAAACTCCAGACACCGGAAGACGCATTAAAGACACAAAAGATCTGATCATAAAAAGACATCTCTATAATATAATATAAATAAAAAAATTAAGCTATCATCAACAAAAATTTTAAGGAGAAATAGCCAAAATGAGTAATTATACTTGGCAATATATTCAAGATCACAAACAAGCAACTAAAAGATTATTGGGAATTAATTATGAACAATTAGAACTGCTAATCGCACATCTTTTGATCTTGGAGAAACAAGCAAAAGAAGAATCCGAAAAACAAAAAACTAGAATTATCAATTCCGGTGGTGGTAGAGAGAGTAAACTTTCAAAAGAAAACCAGATTATTTTGACTTTAATTTATTTAAGACATCACCTGAGTTTTCAACTATTAGGTATCGTCTTTCAAGTAAGTGAATCAACGGCGAATAATTTGTTTGATTATTGGCAAAAAATTATGAGAGAAGCTTTGCCATGCTCTTTACTAGAACAAGTAAAAAAGTCCCCAGAAAAAATAGAAGAAATGTTGGAAAAATTGAAGGAAAATGAATTATTAGTAGATAGTGAAGAACAGCCAAGAGAAAGACCTTTAGACTATCAAGAACAGAAAAAATATTATAGTGGAAAAAAATGTGAACATACTTTTAAAAATCAATTAATTAGTCTTCCAAAAGGCCGAGATATTGTGGATGTAGTGGCGGGAAAACCAGGGCGCTTCAAGTGATATTAACATTTGTCGTCAAAATCTCAAGAAGTTTGGGATAGATCAAAGGTTTAAAGGGGATAAAGCTTATGTGGGAGAGCCACAAATTATTACCCCGAAGAAAAAACCGAAAAAAGGAGTATTAACTCAGGAAGAAAAAGAAGAAAATAAAAAGATTTCATCGGTCAGAATATTTATAGAACATTTAATTAGAATCATAAAAATATGGCGAGTAGCAAGAGAAAGATTTAGATTAAGAAAAGACAAATATCAGTCAGTATTTTTAACAGTTTGTGGGTTAGTGAGATTAAGAATTGAGAGTTTAGTTTTAGAAATAGTGAAATCATCGTCATCAAATGAAGTAATTGATGTTTTAATTAGTCATACTTTTGGGACGAAATTAGATTTAGAGGAAATTTTGACGTGAAATTAACTTTACAGGGATTGATTGCTGAGTGCTGATTAAAGATAAAACTGTTACCATATAAGCTTTATCAGTTATTGGAGATGTCTAAAACATCCCAAACTAAATAAGCTGAATCACGATATTTTGAGAGTTGCTCATCATATAGATTATAATTAAATCTTTGGCAATTAAATTTAGAAAGTTAATTTATTATAATTATAATGGCAAAACAGCGAATTTTATCAGGTGTTCAGCCCACAGGCAACTTACATTTGGGTAATTATTTAGGGGCGATCCGCAACTGGGTAGAAGTACAGGAAAATTATGATAATTTTTTCTGTGTGGTGGATCTTCATGCTATCACCGTACCTCATAATCCTCAGAGTTTAGCGAGTGATACCTACACCATCGCCGCTTTATATTTGGCTTGTGGTATTGATTTAAACTATTCTACCATTTTTGTTCAATCCCATATCCCCGCCCATAGTGAGTTAACATGGTTATTAAATTGTATTACTCCTCTTAATTGGTTAGAAAAAATGATCCAATTTAAGGAAAAAGCTTTAAAACAAGGGGAAAATGTTAGTGTAGGATTATTAGATTATCCGGTGTTAATGGCGGCGGATATTTTACTTTATGATGCGGATAAAGTGCCTGTCGGTGATGATCAAAAGCAACATTTAGAGTTAACCCGTGATATTGCAGTGAGAATTAATGATAAATTTGGCAATAAAAAAGAGCCAATTTTAAAATTACCTGAGCCTTTAATCCGCAAAGAAGGTGCTAGAATTATGAGTTTAACTGATGGTACAAAAAAAATGTCTAAGTCCGATCCCTCGGAATTAAGTAGAATTAGTTTATTAGATCCGCCTGATTTAATTACGAAAAAAATCAAAAAATGTAAAACCGATCCGATCAAAGGCTTAGAATTTGATAATCTCGATCGTCCAGAATGTAATAATTTATTAACCCTTTATAGCCTTCTTTCAGGTAAAAGTAAAGCCGAAGTTACAGCCGAATGTAGTGAAATGGGGTGGGGACAATTTAAACCATTACTGATAGAAACTACCATCGAATCATTAAGGCCAATTCAAGCAAAATATCAAGAAATTATGGATAATCAAGATTACTTAGATGGGGTTTTAAAAGATGGAAGACAAAAGGCCGAAACGGTTGCAAATGAGACTCTTTCGAGAGTAAAAAAAGCGATGGGTTATTTAGAAATGATTTAATTAATTAATGATTTTATTAAGGCTTAAGCCTTAAGCTATCAAAACAAAGTCTGCCTGTGCAGACTATCATAAAGCCTGTGCAATCAGGCTTTGTCTATATACACAAATTTTAAATTAATCTTTTTTAATAATTCTTTATTTTTTATGTCTAAATTTCGTCAAGCTGTTCACAATCAAGAATTTTTAATCACCGCAGAAATAACCCCCCCTAAAGGAAGCAATCCCAGTCGGATGCTTGAAATGGCAAGACTTTTAAAGGATCGGGTACATGGCGTTAATATTACCGATGGCAGTCGGGCTGTGTTAAGAATGTCCTCATTGGTAGCCTCAGCAATCCTCTTAAAAGAAGGAATTGAGCCAATTTATCAGGTAGCTTGTCGAGATCGTAATGCGATCGCGCTACAAGCTGATTTAATGGGAGCAGATGCGTTAGGGATCACAAATATCTTGGCTTTAACGGGAGATCCCATCAAGGCAGGGGATCACAGCAAATCAAAAGCCGTTTTTGATTTAGAAGCGGTAAGACTCTTAAAAGTAATAAAACTCTTAAATGGGGGAAAAGATTTAAACGAAAAATCTTTAACAGATGGGGCTTTAGATTTATTTGCAGGGGCGGCCGTGGATCCCCAGTCAAAAAGTTGGTCAGGTTTGCAAAGACGTTTTGAACAAAAATTAGAGGCAGGGGCTAACTTTTTTCAGAGTCAATTAATCACCGATTTTGAGCGTTTAGATAAATTTATGAATCAAATTGCCAAAGGATGCGATCGACCGATCTTAGCGGGAATTTTCCTGTTAAAATCAGCCAAAAATGCAGAATTTATTAATCGTTGTGTGCCAGGGGTAGAAATTCCTGAACATATTATTAAACGGTTAAAATTAGCAAAAAATCCCTTAGATGAGGGGATCAAAATTGCGGCCGAACAGGTAAAAATGGCCAAAGAAATCTGTCAAGGAGTGCATTTAATGGCCGTCAAAAGAGAAGATTTAATTCCTCAAATTTTAGACATAGCAGGAATTAATTTAATTGACGGTTGATCATTGACAATTGACAATTTAAAAATAAGCAATAAAGAATCACAAATAACGAGAATGATCCAGCAAAAAATTTGGTTAATACGTCATGGTAATCGTTTTGATTTTGTTAAACCTGAATGGTTTAATACTGCTCCTAGACGCTATGATCCACCCTTAGCTCAAGACGGTTTTATCCAAGCTGAATTGATCGCCAATCACTTACAAAATGAACAAATTAAACATATTTTTGTATCACCGTTTTTAAGGGCAATTCAAACAGCTTATCCCCTAGCTCAAATGTTTAAAATACCCTTAAAAATTGAACAGGGATTGAGTGAATGGTTTAATGAAGAATGGATGAGTGAAACACCTAAAACTGAGCCAAAAATTCAATTAAAAAAACAATTTTCTTTAATAGATTGGGATTATCAATCATTAGTTATTCCCCAATATCCAGAAACAGAAGAAAATCTAAAACAAAGAACAGCTAAAACTATTAACAAACTAATTGAAAACTATCAAGAAAATATGATTTTAGTTGGTCATAGTGCATCTGTATCAGGTTGTACTTTAGGATTGTTGTCAGAAGATTTTAAAATTAATACACCCTTAGCTAGTATTACTAAAATAATCAGAAATAAAGGACAATGGCAATTGTTAATTAATGGTGATATTTCCCATCTTCTCATAGAAAATTGAAACTTAAAAAGTTTAATTTTAACATTCAAAAATGAAGAAAAAACAACTCTTAAATTTTTTTGTGGCAATTTTGTTAACTTTTGCTGTTACCATTACATCATGTCACAATAATCACAATCCTCTTAATCATTCTAATCTTACGGTTTCCGCCGCTATCAGCCTTAAAGATGCCTTAGAAGAAATTAAGCCTCTTTATCAAAAAGAAAAGCCCCAAGTAAAAATAACCTATAATTTCGGCTCATCTGGCTCACTGTGGCAACAGATTGAGCAGGGCGCACCTGTGGATTTATTTATTTGTGCGGCCAGTGAACAAATGAAGGATTTAGAGTTAAAAAATCAATTATTGATTAATTCTCATAAAATTTTAGTCACTAATAAACTCGTTTTAATTACACCTAACAATCAAAATACTATTAATACATTTGATGATTTAACTAAGAGAGAAGTTACTAAAATTGCGCTTGGAGAAGCAAAATCCGTTCCAGCCGGAAAATATGGGGAGGAAATTCTCAAATATTATCAAATTTTTGAGCAAATAAAACCTAAAATCCTCTATGGTAAAGATGTTAGACAGATTTTAACCTATGTAGAAACAGAAAATGTTAATGCGGGTTTAGTTTATATAACCGATGCCAAAACCTCTGAAAAAGTTAGAATTGCGATGATTGCCCCTCAAGAATCTCATTCTAAAATTGTTTATCCTATTGCTATTTTAAAAGAGAGTAAAAATCAAGATGAAGCGAAAGATTTTGAGGATTTTCTCCTTAGTAATAAGAGTAAAACCATTTTTAAAAAGTATGGATTTGGGATTTAAGAAGGTAAATTTTTGCATATATAAAAATAATTACCCATTAAATTACCGTATCACGAAAAGTCAACAAATCATAATTGTTAAACTTTTCTAAACTTTTTTCAAATATGCACTAAATAGATTAAATCAATATGGCATAATATAATCAGCCTTATTACTAAGACATCTACAAAAGGACAATAAAGGAGTTTTTATGAATATGTTTAATCATGATTATTACTTGGATTTTACTCAGAATTATCTAATCAAAGTGGACAAATTATTTAATTATTTTTACTTTTTGATTAAATTAGTAATTAAACTTGATCGTAAAATCAAAAATGTTCAAAATTGGCAAATTTTTAGTTTTTTCTTAACAGTGGCTTTACTGAGTTTTAATTTTATTAATGTAGCCAATGCTAGGGTTTTAAAAAAAGGAGATCAAGGTGCTGATGTGATGGCTTTACAAAAAGCGTTACAAATTCAAGGCTCTTTTTCTAAAACAGAAAAACTCACGGATTTTTATGGAGAAAAAACCGAACAAGCCGTCAAAGAATTTCAAGAAAATAATGGTTTAACTATTGATGGAATTGCCGGAGAAGTAACACAATTAAACCTATTTGAAAAAATATCTGAAGATGAGGCTGAACAATTATTAAATCAAACCGATAATAATAGTAATCAGAATCAATTATCAACTCAAAATATTGGCACAAACAACGAAAATCAATCCCAATTTTCCCTTTTGAAAAAAGGCTCTCAAGGGCAATCAGTTATTAACTTACAAAAGGCTTTAAAAGCTCAAGGGTACTTTCCTACGAATCAAAATATTACTAATTATTATGGTAATATTACCGAACAAGCAGTTAGAAATTTTCAACAAAGTCAAGGTTTACCTGTTGATGGTATAGCAACATCACAATTACAAGAAAAATTATTAATTAATAATCAAAATCAACCGAAAAATCAAGGTCAAAATCAAACCAAAATGATTCTTAAATTGGGAGAAACAAGTGAAAAAGTTAAAGAAATTCAACAAATGCTAAAAACCACAGGTTATTTCCCAAAAACAACCAAAATTACTAATTATTATGGACAAATTACCCAACAAGCCGTTAAAAATTTTCAACAAGCAAATGATCTTAAAGTAGATGGAATTGTTAGCCAACAAACATGGGATAAATTAGTTAAAATTACTTCAAAATCAGACAACAATTCTAATTCAGAAAAACCTATTAAAACAGAAATTAAAACAGAAATCAAAACAGGAAATAATGATAACTCCATTGATATTTCTCTCAAAGCACAAGCTGATATTAATTTGTGCCGCCGTGTCTCCATCCCCAACGGAGGTTATTTAGTAATCCGTTTATATCCTGATAGTAATTCAGAAGAAGTAGATGTATTAACTAATGGCATTAAAGTAGGGATTAAAAATCAAGGAGAAAAAGGCTGGGTGCCTTTAATGGAAGGAGGTTTTGTTTCTTCTAAATATTTAAAACAATGTTAATTTATTGATCTTGATCCTCCCAAATTTAGTAACTGTGACTTTTTCTTATTCTCAAAATTGATTATGATAAATAATCAATCAAAATATTAATCAATTAGGAGATTAAACCTTGTTAGACGAACAAGCAAAAAAAACAATGTTACGCAAAATTCCTCACGGACTTTATATTTGTGGAGTCAAAGACGCAGAGGAGTTAAATGGCTTTACCGCCAGTTGGGTCATGCAGTGCAGTTTTAAGCCCCCTTTAGTGGTTAACTGTGTCAAACAAGACTCCGGTTCTCATGCCATGATCAAAAAAACAGGCGTTTTTGCTTTAAGTTTTTTAGATAGCACTCAAAAAGAAATAGCCGCTAAATTTTTTCAACCCAGAAGTCGAGTTGGAGATAAATTAGCAGATGTGGAGTTTTATGAGGGCGAAGCAACTGGTTGTCCGATTATTACAGATTCCCTTGGTTATGTAGAATGTCAAGTAGTTGGGACGGTTGAACAAGGAGATCATACTGTTTTTGTGGGAGAAGTCATTGCTTCAGGGGTTCACAGAGAAGGTGATCCCCTCTTGTTAGAGTCCACCGGATGGCAATACGGAGGCTAATTAATGATTAGTTGACAATTGATAATTGATCCTTCTCAATTGTCAATTGTCAAAGCTAATTATGTAAATTAACATAGCTAAAATTATGATTATAATAAAAATGTTATTTTTCAATAAAAATATATGTTAAATTATTTCAAATGTCCCCCAAAATTCAATAAAAATTCATCTTTAATTTTTATTTTCAGCACTTCTTTTTGGTTAAGTGCCAATCATCAGGCGATCGCACAAGGCGAATTTTTCGGCACCACACCTTTATCCCCCCCCAGAGAAATAAACCAAACTAACACTCCTGTTATTCCATTTTCTGATAACAATACAAACACTACAAATAATACAATTGTCATCCCTTTTGATCAGGAATATGAATTTCACAATAATCAGAGTTCTTCTGATGCCAATAGCCTAACCACTCTTTATCGGGTAGAAGTAGCCAGTGAAAATAATTTATTATTAGATTCAATTAGACTGTTAGAACCAAGTGCCTTTATCCGCAGAGGAGAAGGGATCATTCAAGTTGGCTTATATCGAGAACCTACCAATGCTCTTAATATGGTAAAAAGACTCTCACAACAAGGTATTACCGCCAGAACAGTCCAAATCTCAACTAATAACCCTGTTTCTAGTCATAGCCCCCTTACCCCCCCTGATGTAGTTCCCCCCGTCAGTGGCATTTCTGCCCCTGACTCCTTTTCCCCTCCTAATCCCATTCCCACCTTCACAACAAACCCCCTCCTCAATTTGAGAAGGGTGATCCCCTCCCTTACTTCCCTCAATACAGGGCGACAAATTGAAGATGATGGTTATTTTGTGATCATCCCTGGGGAAATGAATACTTTAAATACTTTAGTCAATCAAATTAGGCAGGTAGGAGTTCCCAGTTCGGCTTTAAAATTAAGAAATGCACCTTTAGGCCCCCATCTGGCCTTTGGCCCTTTCACCAGACGCAATGACGTTGAAGACTGGAATAATTATTTGCGATCGGCCGGTTTAGATGCCAGAGTTTATTTTGGTAATTAATAATTTAATTAATAAGTAATAAGTATAGCAATCCTAAATAGGTCATAACAGATATAATATTAATTATAATCTAAATTCAAGGAAAAAAAAATGAACATTATTTCTGAGTTAAATGATTTTATCAATCAAACAAAAGAGGCTAAAGAAATAAAAAGGGCTTTAGCTGTCAAAATGATTTTAGAAGGAAAATCATACCATGAAGTAAAAGAATTATTACAAGTTTCTCATAGCTTTATTAGTATGTGGAAAAATCAAGCTCTTTTTGTGGAGTAGAAAGCTTGAAATTACAGTTTAAAGGAACTAAAAGTGAATTAAAACCAGAAGAAAAAGACCAAGTTATTAATTGGTTAAGAGAGCAAGAATATTTAAGATTATCAGATTTAAAAATTTATTTAGAGCGAGAATATAATATTATTTATAAATCCAATCAAAGTTATTATAGTTTGCTCAAAGAAGCGAAAATAAGTTGGAAAAAACTCAAAAAAGAATCCGGCTAAAAATGACGAATTAGTCGAAGCTAAAAAAAAGAAATCAGTGAAAAATTAGAGATTTGGAAAGAAGAAATAGAGAGTGGAGAGCTTGTAGTGTTTATGATTGATGAATGTCATTTACTTTGGGGAGACATTTTAGGTTATGTTTGGGGAAGAACAGATCAAAGAATAGAAATTCCCATTAAAAATGAAAAAAGCCGACAAACTTATTATGGGGCATTAGACTATCAAACTAAAGAATTTATTGTCAAAGAATATGAAAGTGGAAATACAGAAAATACGATCAAATTTATCAAGTATTTACTATCAAAAAGAAAAGGAAAAAGATTAGCAATATTTTGGGATGGAGCAACGTATCATGACTCAAAAGAATTTAGGGAGTATTTAACTATAATAAATCAAGATTTATTGGAAGAAGAATGGTTAATTACTTGTCATAAATTTGCCCCTAATGCTCCAGAACAAAATCCTGTAGAAGATATTTGGCTACAAGTGAAAAATTTTATTAGACAATTCTATCATTTATGTAAATCATTTAAAATAGTAAAGTGGCTATTTAAGTTTTTTGCGCATGGTCAAATATTTGATTTCCCCAAACTTTATCAATATGGAATTTTGCCACAACCTATTTAGGATTGCTATAGAAATTGAGAAAATTATGATTTTCAACAATTGACAATTAAAAATAAGAAAAAATTATTTTTTTCCCTTAATTAACTAATTGTCAATTGATCAAATCACCAATAACCAATAATTTTAAACTTTAAGATCCATTATTAAACATCAAGTTTTAAACCAAAAGTTAAGATATTTTCTTGGGGATCAAATAAATTAATTTTAACAGAATGAACTTTTTGAGCTTGAATTTGGGTAAAATAAAAACTATAATTTTCCGTAGAATCCCAATCTATAGTAATTAATTTATCTTGATCAAACCAACTTATTTGACCTTGTTCTGGAAGGTCAATTTCCACTCTAATTTGTTGATTAAACTTGAGATAATAAGCCTTAACAAAAATATTTCCCCTTGGGGTTTCCCATTCTTTTTCGATAAAAGGTTTTTCATCAGAAAGATTTAAAATTAAAGCATTTAAAATTTGTTGAGTAGCTAATAAAGAAAGGGTCATTTGTTGTTCTATTGAACAATTTTCGTATGAGTCTAAAGCCTCAATGGATTCAAATTCTTTAGTAAAAGTAGCCACTCCACGAGAAACACCGGCCACAGCAAGTAAACCCGCCTGTTGATTCAAAAAATTGAATTGATCAGGAAATAATTGACTAACCACTTTAACCATTTGGATCGGTTGGGGATCAAAAGAATCAATAATTTCACAACAAGCACAAACCAGTTGAGAAAGCATCCGGGCGGGAAGTTGAACGGGTAAACAAATTTGAGAAAGCCAAGAAGAAACTTTTGAGCCAGAAAATTCGTCCCCAAAATCGGTGGGATATTCGATCACCTCCGTTTCCCAAGGGAAAAGGGGGGGATGAAGCTCTATTTGTTCGCTTAAACGGTGTTTAAGAATATCTTGGAATCTTTTTTCCACAATTGAAAAGTCTGCCATGATTGATAATTTAGATAAGGTTTGAATGATAAAAATAACTTCAGTGTAAAAATCACCCCATCAAAGACCATAATTAATTTATGGTTTAGACAATTATTCATCTATTGTCATCAATAATCAGTGAAATCAGTGAAAATTTTTAGTTTTCAAGTCGAACAACTGATCACTGATGACTGTTGAGTGATGAGTGATTACGCAAATCCCAAGCTAATTCTAGGATTTTTAACCATTGTTTTTGTAGTTGAGTTTTACTTAATGAAAGACGTTTAATAATTTCTTGATTACTTAAACCTTGACGTTTAACCTTTAAAAGTTCAAGTTGAATTTTACTTAATTTTCCTATAAAAATCATCCATTCTTTAGGGGTTAAACCCAAATTTTTTTCCAGATCCGCTTCTAACCATTGATGTACCAATTCCCAACGATCAGACAAAGCAAACCTTAATAAATGATATTTAAAACGCTGTTGTAAATAATCCCTTTCTCTGGAATTAATCCCTAAAATTGTTTCGATTTCATTAGCGCATAAATCCTGTAAACGTAAAATAAAATAATTGACACAATCTTTCTGATGACGGGATTCCAAATATTCAATTAATTCACTAATAATTATTTCCCTTAAATTATCTTCTAATAAAGGATCTTCTTGATTTTGGGTAATTAAAGAGCGAAATTTTTGAATTAAAGGATTATGCCAATCTGCATAATGATCTTGGGATAAGTTATTATCGCCGGCCGTATCTAGATCTAAAGTAGTTTCAAGAGGTTGTTGAGATGAAAAAGTTTGAGCGCGTAAAATAATTAATTGTTGAGAACGATTTTTAGATAATTGAATCCGGCGTTTTGCGTATCTTTCCGTAAAAGCCATATATTCAGCCAATTCTAACAGTAAACGTGGAGTATAATTAGAGGATAAAATTGATTCTCGGCGCAGGGCATTTAAACTTTCTCCATAAAAACCTTGTAAAAAATCTTCAATTAAATTAACACGCTCAGAATAACTTGTGATTTGGTGATGAGAGGAAATATAACGGTAAATAATAGCACTTAACACACCTTGAAGCTCAATTCTGCCCTTTTTTGAGCCTAAATGATAATATTTTAAACATTGTTTGAGGCGATGATGAGCTAAATCCTGTTGCCAAGTTTCAATTTCTCCAGAATTTTGGATTCTCTGACTTTCTTGACAAATACGATTAACTTCATTGAAAATACGTCTGGCCACTTGTTGACAGACATTTTGGGGAGTGCGAGTTTTCTGGTGAAAGGTCTCAAATAATTCTAGTTCTAATGATTTCACTGCCAAGTAAATTTGAGATGTTTGAAGAAGATTAATATAGATATTGACATTAACATATCTACTTACTTTTAGAAGTGATCAAGATCAGATTATTTTAAAACAGTATTACATTGTACACGATTTCCGATAAGATGAGAAAGACAAAACTTTATGTAACTTTTTTTACTTTCTTAAACATTAGGAAGCGGTAACAACCGCCCCGTTTCCTCCCAATTTCTAACACAAAGAGGGTTTTTAGCGGTATTGTATTAAAAAATCCATGAACCAACAAGAAATTTTTTCCAAAGTCAAAGAACTGGTTGCTGATCAACTTGAAATTGATAATCCTGAGAAAATTGTTCCTCCGGCTAATTTTGCCAATGATCTAGGGGCTGACTCCTTAGATACAGTTGAGTTAGTGATGGCATTAGAAGATGAATTTGACATCGAAATTCCTGATGAAGATGCTGAAAAAATTCTCACAGTTCAAGACGCAGTTGATTATATTCAGAATCAACTTTCCCAGAAATAGAACATTATGAGGTGATACAATATCTCTTTTTCAAAAGTCAAAAATAATTTAATCTTCTTTAATTTTATCTTTTGACTTTTGAATTTTGACTGACCTAAAATCTTTTTGTATCAATAATCTTAAATTTATTTGTGAACGAGTGACTGGCAATCTTTTGGTTAGTCAAGAAAAAATATATGCCCGTGTAATTAAAAAATTTATGACAAATTTAGAACTTAAACGAGTAGTTGTTACTGGTATGGGGGCGATTACTCCCATTGGTAATAATCTTAAAGATTATTGGGAAGGTTTATTACAAGGCAAAAATGGCATCGGTGAAATTACTTTATTTGATACCACTGGTTTTGATTGTCGCATCGGTGGTGAGGTAAAGAATTTTGATCCTTTTGTTTATATTCCCCGTAAGGAGGGCAAACGGATGGATCGCTTTGCCCAGTTTGGCGTTTGTGCTAGTAAACAAGCCCTTGAAGATGCGAAGTTAGAAATTACCGAGGCTAACGCTGATGACATCGGGGTGTTGATTGGCACGGGTGTGGGTGGCATTAAAGTAATGGAGGATCAAAAGCAAGTTCTTTTAGAAAAAGGGCCTTCCAGAGTTTCTCCTTTTACCATTCCCATGATGATCGCCAATATGGCCGCTGGTTTAACTGCTATTCATACGGGGGCAAAAGGCCCAAATAATTGCACTGTGACAGCTTGTGCGGCCGGTTCTCATGCCATCGGGGATGCTTTTCGCATTGTCCAAAGGGGTTACGCTAAGGCTATGATCTGTGGTGGGGCGGAAGCGGCCATCACTCCTTTAAGTTATGCGGGTTTTGCTTCTGCTAAGGCTTTATCTTTCCGCAATAATGACCCCACACACGCTAGTCGTCCTTTTGACGTGGATCGGGATGGTTTTGTGATGGGTGAGGGTGCGGGAATTTTAATTTTAGAAGAATTAGAACACGCTCTGGCTAGGGGTGCCAACATTTATGGGGAAATGGTTGGTTATGGTACAACTTGCGATGCTTACCACATGACTGCCCCCGTGCCGGAGGGCGATGGCGCAACTAAGGCTATTCAATTGGCTCTTAAAGATGGGAATTTAAACCCCCAAGATGTGAGTTATATTAATGCTCATGGTACTAGCACTCCGGCCAATGATAAGACGGAAACTAAGGCCATTAAGAGGGCTTTAGGGGATCATGCTTATCAAACTTTAGTTAGTTCCACTAAGTCTATGACAGGGCATTTATTGGGGGGATCCGGTGGTATTGAAGCCGTGGCCACGGTGATGGCGATCGCTAATGATCATGTCCCTCCCACCATCAACCTCACAAATCCCGATCCGGAATGTGATTTGGATTATGTAGCCAATCAAAGCCGTCAACATCAGGTAAATGTAGCTTTATCTAACTCTTTCGGTTTTGGCGGTCATAATGTGACTTTGGCTTTTAAGAAATATCAATAAATAAAGTTGTGATCAAAATAGATTTTGTGGGGTTTAACGGCCGTTAATCCCTACGAATATTATCAATTGACAATTGGTTAATCTAAATTTCCATTTCACGCTAAACTAGATTATATTAAAAATTTAGATAGGACTTAAAACAATGGAAAGTGTTGCTTACATTCTCGTTTTAGCTATGATGATTTCGGTTCTCTTTTTCTCTGTGATCTTTAGAGAACCCCCCAAAATTAATAAATAGGATTTTTAATCCTTTTTTTCAGAGATAAAAGCTATCTTTTAATACTATTGTCTTACTTAACAATGGTAAAAAAAGATAGCTTTTCTCAATTGACAATTGATAATTTGTTAATTATTATGATTGAAGCAATTTTTAAGTTTGAATTTTTGCAAAATGCCCTTGGCGCAGGGGTTTTAGTCAGTATTGCCTGTGGCATAATCGGCACTTTTGTGGTGATTAATCGCATTGTTTTTATTAGTGGGGGGATCGCCCATGCGGCTTACGGAGGCATCGGTTTAGGTTATTTTTTTCAATTTAGCCCAGTTATCGGCGCGATCGCCTTTTCTTTATTATCGGCTTTAGGGATGGGTTTAGTGGAAAGAAAAACAAAACAAAGGGCTGATACCTTAATCGGCGTAATGTGGGCCATCGGCATGGCCATCGGGATTATTTTAATTGATTTAAGTAAGGGTTATAAAGTAGGTTTAGAAAGTTATTTATTCGGTAGTATTTTAACAGTTCCCCGTCAAGATTTAATCATTATGTTAATCTTAAATCTAATGATCGGAGCATTAGTTTTTATCTTTTATAAAGAATTAGTAGCGATTTCATTTGATCCCGTTTTTGCCACAACCCGCAATTTACCAGTGGATTTATTATATTTAATGTTAATGGGAATGATCGCTTTAACAGTAGTAATGGTCATGCAAGTAGTCGGTTTAATTTTAGTAATTGCCCTATTAACTATTCCCTCCGCAATTGCGGAAAATTTTGCTAAAGATATTCAACAAATGATGATTATTTCTAGTATTTTAGGGATTATTTTTACTACCATTGGAATTGCCCTATCTTATTATTTTAATTTAACTTCAGGAGCAACCATTATTTTAGTAGCAGGATCGGCCTATTTATTAAGTTTAGGTATTCAAAAATTAGGAAAAAAATTGATAGTTAAAATTTAATTTTTTAGGGGTTTAACAATTGACAATTGACAGATAAAAATTGACAATTATCAATTGATAAAACCCTTAAAAGTAAGGGAGTCATGCCCTATTAAAATTTAACCAACAAGCTTATTTTTCTAACCAAGAAAACATCGCTCTTAAATTTTTACCTACTTCTTCGATCTGATGTTCAGCCTCACGACGACGCATCGCTGTAAAACCTGCTTTTCCAGATTGATTTTCTAACACAAATTCACGCGCAAACTGTCCAGTTTGAATTTCGGTTAAAATTTTACGCATTTCAGCGCGAGTTTCATCGGTGACAATGCGAGGGCCACGGGTGAGATCACCATATTCCGCCGTATTGGAAATACTATCGCGCATTTTCGCCAAACCGCCCTCCACAATGAGATCAACGATTAATTTTACTTCATGGAGACATTCAAAATAAGCCAATTCGGGCTGATAACCTGCTTCTACTAAAGTCTCAAAACCTGCTTTAATTAAAGCACTTAAGCCACCACAAAGCACCACTTGTTCGCCGAATAAGTCGGTTTCGGTTTCCTCACGGAAAGTAGTTTCTAAAATACCGCCACGAGTACCGCCGATCCCTTTAGCATAAGCCATCGCACGATCTCTGGCTTGACCGGAAGCATCTTGATATACGGCAAATAAAGCGGGTACACCTTGCCCTTGGGTGTAGGTACGGCGCACTAAATGGCCAGGGCCTTTAGGGGCGATCATCACTACGTCAACATCGGCGGGAGGTACGATCTGACCAAAATTAATATTAAAACCGTGAGCAAAAGAAAGGACTTTTCCTGCTTTTAAATTCGGTTTAATTTCATTTTCATAAATAGTTCTTTGTACTTCATCAGGTAATAAAATCATAATCCAATCAGCACTAGCAGAAGCATCAGCAACTGTTTTGACTGTTAAACCAGCATCTTCGGCGGCTTTCCATGATTTACTACCCTCATAAAGTCCTACGATCACATTAACACCACTTTCTTTTAAGTTTAAAGCATGGGCGTGACCTTGAGAACCATAACCAATAATTGCAACGGTTTTGTTATTGAGCAAATCTAAATTAGCATCGGCATCATAGTACATTTGAGCCATAGAAAATTCTCCTCATATAATTTTTCATAATCACAGAATTTCCATTGTACCGAAAAATGGACATAGATGTATACATATTATGTCAAAAGACAAGATATTGGAATCTTTCTTAATGATTATACCATCCCAAAGGGAATTTAATGCGATCGCACTAACTCATCAAAAATTAATGTTTTTGAGATATTTCAAAAGCTAATTGTGAACCATAAAAACAAACATCAAAAATGGTTGCTCCTGTATTTAATAATCCCATTGACTTTACAGAAACATTCCCATAATTTAGAGTAATTTGTACATAAGGAACAAAATTTTCTTGACCTAAATTATTAATCTTTTTGACATAAGGAAATCGTTTAGAATTTCTCATTATTATTTAATTTATAGCAATCCTAAATAGGTTGTGGCAAAATTCCATATTGATAAAGTTTGGGGAAATCAAATATTTGACCATGCGCAAAAAACTTAAATAGCCACTTTACTATTTTAAATGATTTACATAAATGATAGAATTGTCTAATAAAATTTTTCACTTGTAGCCAAATATCTTCTACCGGATTTTGTTCTGGAGCATTAGGGGCAAATTTATGACAAGTAATTAACCATTCTTCTTCCAATAAATCTTGATTTATTATAGTTAAATACTCCCTAAATTCTTTTGAGTCATGATAGGTTGCTCCATCCCAAAATATTGCTAATCTTTTTCCTTTTCTTTTTGATAGTAAATACTTGATAAATTTGATCGTATTTTCTGTATTTCCACTTTCATATTCTTTGACAATAAATTCTTTAGTTTGATAGTCTAATGCCCCATAATAAGTTTGTCGGCTTTTTTCATTTTTAATGGGAATTTCTATTCTTTGATCTGTTCTTCCCCAAACATAACCTAAAATGTCTCCCCAAAGTAAATGATATTCATCAATCATAAACACTACAAGCTCTCCACTCTCTATTTCTTTTTCCAAATCTCTAATTTTTCACTGATTTCTTTTTTTTAGCTTCGACTAATTCGTCATTTTTAGCCGGATTCTTTTTTTGAGTTTTTTTCCAACTTATTTTCGCTTCTTTGAGCAAACTATAATAACTTTGATTGGATTTATAAATAATATTATATTCTCGCTCTAAATAAATTTTTAAATCTGATAATCTTAAATATTCTTGCTCTCTTAACCAATTAATAACTTGGTCTTTTTCTTCTGGTTTTAATTCACTTTTAGTTCCTTTAAACTGTAATTTCAAGCTTTCTACTCCACAAAAAAGAGCTTGATTTTTCCACATACTAATAAAGCTATGAGAAACTTGTAATAATTCTTTTACTTCATGGTATGATTTTCCTTCTAAAATCATTTTGACAGCTAAAGCCCTTTTTATTTCTTTAGCCTCTTTTGTTTGATTGATAAAATCATTTAACTCAGAAATAATGTTCATTTTTTTTTCCTTGAATTTAGATTATAATTAATATTATATCTGTTATGACCTATTTAGGATTGCTATAGTTATCTTGATCAATAATAATTCCTACTTTTTTAATATCTTTTTTGACAACAGTATTAGATAAACTCTCTAAAGCTTTAATGAGTTTTTGCTGATCTAAACCCGATAAACATTCATACTCATCAACACAAATAGGGGAGTCTATTTGAAGATTATTGATATTCATTATTTCAATTAGTTTTTCAATGAAAATCTTGTCATTTTTGCTTTCAACAATTAATATATTTGCCATTTTAATAAAACTCGCTCCTTATTCTCCTCTGATGGGTTTACCATGTTCAATTTCATATTCTAAAGCATCTGTATCTCTTGTAATTGCTACAATTTGATCTATTCTAGGATTATTAGCTAATTCGATATAAGCTCCTTGATCGGGAAAATTTTGTCCTGCTTCCATAAATGATTTAATCATTTCTAAACTATGAGTTGTTGCAAAAATCAGAGTTTTTAATTCCTTTGAAAGATGAAATAATGCTTCCCAGAATTTCTTTTGGCTTGTGTAATGAATACCATTTTCTATTTCATCTATAAATATAACATTGTGTTCTTCATTAAGAATTTCTAAAGTAATTTCAACCACACGATAAATAGCATCACCAAATAAAGAGATAGGAAACCCTCTTTTTTGATTTTTCTTTTGTAAATATAAAGTTGGTTCTATATGAGAGTAAGTTCTGATATTTTCAATAGAATCATCTAACATTTTAATCATTTTTAAAACATCTTCTCCATTGCCTTCAAAATCAATTTTGTCATATTTTTGAGCAACTTCTTCGTTAGATATTCTATGGGAAGAAGGGATAAGAGGTAAATCAAATTCATCGGGAGAATCAGGAGAAAAAAGTCCCCTAGAATGAGTAATTAAATTTCTTTTAAAAGTTTTATTTTCGTTTGATTGTTGTATTTGTAAAATAGAAACTGAAGAATTACTTTCTGAAATAAAATCAAGAATTTTTTTTACATCTTCATCATCTTCAAAAATTTGAGATTGTAAAGATTGAGATACTGATATAGAAATATCTTTTTCTTCATTATTAAAACATCCAGAAATATTAATAATATTTTCTATATTTTGGTTATAGAAAAAATTATTCCAAGCATCTTTAGGTTGCTTTTTGATTGTATCAGAAGATTCTTTTCTTATCCTTTTTAATTCAATAATGCTCGAAGGATGAGGATAAAAATAAATTAATAAAGCTTCTAACAATGAAGTTTTACCAGCATTATTTTTTCCACCTATTAAATTAACGTTTTTAAAGCCACTAATTTCTAGGTCTTTAAAACAACGAAAATTTTGTATTTTGATAGTATTTTCTTGGTTCATATATTTACTTAAATTTTTATATAAAATAGAAACTGTTGGATCTAGGTGAGTCTATTAGACATCTCTATAATATAATATAAATAAAAAAATTAAGCTATCATCAACAAAAATTTTAAGGAGAAATAGCCAAAATGAGTAATTATACTTGGCAATATATTCAAGATCACAAACAAGCAACTAAAAGATTATTAGGAATTAATTATGAACAATTAGAACTGCTAATCGCACATCTTTTAATCTTGGAGAAACAAGCAAAAGAAGAATCTGAAAAACAAAAAACTAGAATTATCAATTCCGGTGGTGGTAGAGAGAGTAAACTTTCAAAAGAAAACCAGATTATTTTGACTTTAATTTATTTAAGACATCATCTGAGTTTTCAACTATTAGGTATCGTCTTTCAAGTAAGTGAATCAACTGCGAATAATTTGTTTGATTATTGGCAAAAATTATGAGAGAAGCTTTGCCATGCTCTTTACTAGAACAAGTAAAAAGTCCCCAGAAAAAATAGAAGAAATGTTGGAAAAATTGAAGGAAAATGAATTATTAGTAGATAGTGAAGAACAGCCAAGAGAAAGACCTTTAGACTATGAAGAACAGAAAAAATATTATAGTGGAAAAAAATGTGAACATACTTTTAAAAATCAATTAATTAGTCTTCCAAAAGGCAGAGATATTGTGGATGTAGTGGCGGGAAAACCAGCCCTTCAAGTGATATTAACATTTGTCGTCAAAATCTCAAGAAGTTTGGGATGAATCAAATGTTTAAAGGGGATAAAGCTTATGTGGGAGAGCCACAAATTATTACCCCAAAGAAAAAACCGAAAAAGGAGTATTAACTCAGGAAGAAAAAGAAGAAAATAAAAAGATTTCATCGGTCAGAATATTTATAGAACATTTAATTAGAATCATAAAAATATGGCGAGTAGCAAGAGAAAGATTTAGATTAAGAAAAGATAAATATCAGTCAGTATTTTTAACAGTTTGTGGGTTAGTGAGATTAAGAATTGAGAGTTTAGTTTTAGAAATAGTAAAATCATCGTCATCAAGTGAAGTAATTGATGTTTTAATCAGTCATACTTTTGGGAGGAAATTAGATTTAGAGGAAATTTTGACGTGAAATTAACTTTACGGCGATTGATTGCTGAGTGCTGATTAAAGATGAAACTGTTACCATATAAGCTTTATCAGTTATTGGAGATGTCTATTAAGACACACTCTAAAATTATTAATTACCAGAAACTTTAATATTTAATCTGCCTTGAGGATCAATTTGCACTTCAGCTTGATGTTTATTATCCAGCAAAATGGCTAATACAGTTACAGTCGTTAAGCCAATTGTACCCTAAACTCCCCTCAAAAGCGATCACACCTCAATCTCCCCAAAAGAGCGATCGCAGCTTAACTCCCCTCACAAGCGATCGCACAACTAACTCCCATCAAAGAGCGATCGCACCTCAACTCCCCAAAAGAGCGACCGCATCTAAAACTTAACTTTAAAATAAAAATAGTAATCTATAGAAGTAATTAGGAATAATTTTGTAATATAGTTTCTAATTGCTTGTTTTTCATGGCTTGAATAATTTCTAATTTTTCAGAATCAGTTATTTCTAAGGAAATAATATCAAAATCTTGAACTCTTGAAATATGAAATGGTCTTTGAATAGACTGAAAATACTTTGCCCTATAATAATCAATATCATTTTGCATAGCACTATCTCTTAATTGAAGTTGCACTTCTAACATTACAAATATTATTTTTAGCCAATTATTTGGTATATCTTTTCCTATAGGAAAACAAAAAACGTTATTGATTTTCAAAAAAGCAATATCTCTGGTAGAAATAACTAAATCTTCAAATAATGATTCTATTGTAATATGTACTTTTTGCTCATCTTTTATATGATGATCAATCCAAGAACATGATATAGATTGAACTTGACAATCATTAATCATTAATCCTTTTTTACCACATAGAGAATCTAAAATAGGTTTAATAATATTATCAACATCTGCTGATGAATCTTCCTCATATCTTAATTGCTCATGTATAAACCATTCAATATCCACTATAACATCACCAACAAAAAAACAAGATAAATTTTCTATTTTGGATTGTATAGCTTCAATAATAATATTTTTCTTAGTTCTGCTAGATTGCTGAGAAACTGGAGGAATAGAAAGTTTAATTTCAATCATTTTATGGAAGAATCAATATAATTTTTTTGTATCAAGGTGAGTCAATAAAAGACCCACCCTAATAATTATACTACTAAACCAAAACCTCCTCTAATTTAGGCATTTTTTCTACAGGAATCACCCGCCCGATAATGTCCGATATTGGTCATACATGAACCAATAAAGACCTCATCTACCTTATCTCCGGCACATTCGCTCATTAATTTCACATTATCAGGGTCATTCGGTGCAGCGACAATGGGTTCTGTAATCTCACTTAAGTTGACCTCAATGGTATCCACATATTCCGCATCGGGATCAGCAGACATTATACCATTTACAAAAAGTAGCTACACAGATAAAGCATTCACAATATAATCCCAACCTGCTAAAGACAGGATAAAATCTTCTTGTAAATTATTTAAGATATTAGCTACTTTATTTTTGACATCATCTAAGTTCTTAAACCAGATATTTTTTAACTGTTGTTTGATATATAACCACAGTCTTTCAATCGGATTTACTTCTGGACAATAAGGTGGTTGAAATAACAAAATTATATTCTCAGGTACTTCTAACTTTTTTGCTCTATGACAAGGTGCATTATCTAACTGTATTATATGAATCTCATCGGGATATTCTTTACTAAATTCTGTTAAATATTTACCAAAGCATTCACTATTAAAATGAGATAGTTCATAGAAAAAACTTTTGCCATTTTCTACTTCGATTAATCCATAAAGATAATAATAGTCATAATGCCATTGTAATTCTTGTTCTGGTTTGACTCCTTTTAAAGTTATTTTCCTTCCTAATTCTGTTCTAAAACCTAATCTAGTTTCATCTTGACACCAGTAACAAATATTTTTAGTATCGCCCCATTTCTCTTTTATTTGAGCTATTATGCCTTTTAATCTTATGGGTAAATACTCTTTAAATACGGATATTACCCCTTCATTTTGATACTCATGATAAGGACGTGGTACTTTTAATTTTGCCCCTAATTCGTATCTCACTAATTGATGTATTGTGGTATAACTTATCTCAATATCTTGACAAGTAAATAACCATATTTTTATTTCTTGGTAACTGTTAAATCCTTGAGGCTCACTTAATTCTTTTTTGACTAGAGCAACTGTTTCTAGCTCTAGTTTTTTTGGTCTTCCTGTTTTATTATGTTCTTGTAATAATGCCTCTAATCCTTCCGTCTTATATAAGTGAAACCATTCGTAAATTGTTCTATCACTACGTCCCATCATTACCGCTAAGTATCTGATCGTTTCAGCCACTTGAATTTTCCAAAGATATAAAGCTTGAACTTTGGCAAAATTCAAAGCTGTTTTTTGTTGTTTCATGAGATTTTTTAGTGTATCTGCTGATTCAATTACTTCTATTTTTGATATTCCTGACATACTATTGCTCCTGTTAATCTATTCCTATACTAACCCTGAACTTACTTTTTGTAAATGGTATTAAACTAGGATTTTGCAACCATGCTTCCATCTTGGCAATACGGCGTAACAGGGTACGAGCGTCTTGATAGCCCCTTGCAATCATATTTTTCATCAAGACGATATTAGAACGCAAATATTCCGCTACGGTTGACTCACCTAGTTTAATGGTACTACCAGAACAAGAACGCTCGGCTGTAGCATCGGTTAATTCAAAAGCCTGTTCTACTTTTAAATCGGGTAAACCTTCCATTTCCATAATGCGACCGTTGAAAACATTGATTTTATTCTCTTTTCCTACGGTTAGCTTACCCTGTTGCATGGCTACCCAGGGAATAGCGTTGACAATATCTCGTAATGTTACCCCCGGTTGTAATTCCCCTGTAAACTTAACTAATACCGATTCTGGCATATCTAAGGGCATTACGCCTAAAGCCGCCGCAAAAGCCACTAAACCTGAACCTGCGGGAAATGATATTCCGAGAGGGAAACGGGTATGGGAGTCGCCCCCTGTACCCACGGTGTCCGGTAATAACATCCGATTTAACCAAGAGTGAATGATACCATCTCCCGGACGTAAAGCCACAGGATAGCCCTTTTCTTTCAATTTAGCGATGGTTTCTATGCCTTCGGGCATTTTTGACTCTAATACCATTTACAAAAAGTAAGTTCAGGGTTAGTATAGGAATAAATTAACAGGAGCAATAGTATGTCAGGAATATCAAAAATAGAAGTAATTGAATCAGCAGATACACTAAAAAATCTCATGAAACAACAAAAAACAGCTTTGAATTTTGCCAAAGTTCAAGCTTTATATCTTTGGAAAATTCAAGTGGCTGAAACGATCAGATACTTAGCGGTAATGATGGGACGTAGTGAGAGAACAATTTACGAATGGTTTCACTTATATAAGACGGAAGGATTAGACGCATTATTACAAGAACATAATAAAACAGGAAGACCAAAAACTAGAGCTAGAAACAGTTGCTCTGGTCAAAAAAGAATTAAGTGAGCCTCAAGGATTTAACAGTTACCAAGAAATAAAAATATGGTTATTTACTTGTCAAGATATTGAGATAAGTTATACCACAATACATCAATTAGTGAGATACGAATTAGGGGCAAAATTAAAAGTACCACGTCCTTATCATGAGTATCAAAATGAAGGGGTAATATCCGTATTTAAAGAGTATTTACCCATAAGATTAAAAGGCATAATAGCTCAAATAAAAGAGAAATGGGGGGATACTAAAAATATTTGTTACTGGTGTCAAGATGAAACTAGATTGGGTTTTAGGACAGAATTAGGAAGGAAAATAACTTTAAAAGGAGTCAAACCAGAACAAGAATTACAATGGCATTATGACTATTATTATCTTTATGGATTAATCGAAGTCCAAAATGGCAAAAGTTTTTTCTATGAACTATCTCATTTTAATAGTGAATGCTTTGGTAAATATTTAAAAGAATTTAGTAAAGAATATCCCGATGAGATTCATATAATACAGTTAGATAATGCACCTTGTCATAGAGCAAAAAAGTTAGAAGTACCTGAGAATATAATTTTGTTATTTCAACCACCTTATTGTCCAGAAGTAAATCCGATTGAAAGACTGTGGTTATATATCAAACAACAGTTAAAAAATATCTGGTTTAAGAACTTAGATGATGTCAAAAATAAAGTAGCTAATATCTTAAATAATTTACAAGAAGATTTTATCCTGTCTTTAGCAGGTTGGGATTATATTGTGAATGCTTTATCTGTGTAGCTACTTTTTGTAAATGGTATAACATCGCCCTTGCGTGTAAGGGAATATCGGGGCGGGTGGTGGCGTGGGGTGCTGGGGATAGATCATCGGTATTGGTTTCTGAAACCGATTTTAGGTTATGATAGCGTTATCTTGATTATTGAGGAGGTTAAATTGATTGTCGTTTGATGAATTAGAATCTATCGAAATTGTTGAATCTGATATTATTGATAATACAATTGAAGTAGGTAGTGGTTGTAAATGGCGAGGAAGGGGAAAAGAGCCTCAATGGGATAATCCGAAATCAACTAAGGCTTATGATCATATTATTCGTCATCATGGAGCAAAGTTAAAACCTAGTAATTTACAGGGTAGAGCATCTAGTAAAAATGAAGATCAAGGACAATGGTTAAATGATGATGATTGGTTACAATTAGAAAAGTTAATTCCTAAATATTATGGAAATTATACTATTAAATTTAATCGTCCCACTGGTAGAGTTTATCATGCTGATGGTAACATTACAGAAAATGTAAATTATGCTCTAATTGGTAGAAATGCAGATGGTACAATTAAATATGCTTATCCAATAGTTACACCTAAAATCAATAAAAATTAAGGAGTAAATATGAATAATATTGAACAATTTAAAATTAGATTAGCAGAACGTATTTTAGAAAATTTTGTTGATCCCCCTGATGATCCTTTAGGGGAACTATCTCCTTTTGAATTAGGGTTAAGAATGTTCTGTTATGAATATGATCATAAGGTGATTGTAGAAATAGGAAAAACCAAGTTTAATGTATTTTTAGAACCTGATATTTGTATGTTATTAGAGGATAGATTTCCTGAACAGATAGGAGAATTAGAACAGGGTAAAACTATTCGTTTAGAGTTTGCTGAAAGTTGTTGGTTAATTATTAAGTTTGTACCTATTGGTAAGGAGATTAAATGTTATTTAAGGGAGTTTGGTTATTCAACAGATGAAAGAATAGTTATGTTAAATAAACAACAAGTTTTAGATGAGTTAAGACGATTTTTAACGGAATTAATGGAACTTGCTGTTAATCTGGGTTATATTAGTTTAGAGGATAAAAATGATTTTATTAAACCTGCTTTTAGTGATTCAAAAGTGTTAGTTTAAATTAAGACTATAACTATAATTTAACTAACAGCAAATTCAGTATATTTTCTCACATTCAGGTGGATGAAAAGCAAGTACAATATCATAGTTAGCGAATATATTATTAATAATAATCTTACCCCCCCCGAATAATCAGCTTTTATTATCTATTTTTAGCAAAATTATTGAAAATAATTACAAATTATACATTGGGGATTGGGTTTAAATTTTAGGTAAAAATGAATTAAGCTACAGCAAACTCAGTAAACTTACGAGTTTCAGGATCATGAAAAGCTAAGACAATATCAGATTTTGGCACACCTTCCTTTAATAATTCATTAGCAATACCTTCCTCTGTCCAATCTTCCTCAATATAAATTTTCTCATTTTTAATGCGAATATAAACAGAAATTGCCTTAACTCGTCTTTCATTTTTCCAGCCAATATTAAACCAAAGATATTGATTTCTTTGGTCATCAAACATTAACACCTCATCAATATCGGGATCAGGTACTTGTGCTGATATTCTTTCATATTCAGTAAGAATTTTTTTGATAATATTTTGATAATGATTTAGCTTGTCCATTTGATAATCTCCTCTTTGTTAATATCAACAATTAATAGTAAAACTTGATATTTTTCTAAAATTAATTTAATTGCTAATTGTTCAAAAAACTTTTCATAAATCTTATTACCCACTGCTAAATAAACTTTATGATCAGGATGAGTAAGAGAAAGAAAAGTTTGATAAATCAGATATTGACCTAATGCTGTTTCAAATTCACGCATCGGTGAACGACTTAAAAAACTTTTAATTTCAACTACTATTTTTTGTCCTTCTCTAGTAGCAGAAATTGTTTTTTCTCCAGCAAGATCAGCCAATAATTTAACTTCTTCATATTTAATCGGATAAGGATCAAACGTAATAGTCCATCCATCTTTTATTAAAGCATTTTTAACAGTTTCATGGTAAGTATCTTTTGCAGCCATCATCCTCCTTAGTGATAAGATCAAGGTGAGTCCTAAAATCAAGACCCACCCCAATAATTATACTACTAAACCAAAACCTCCTCTAACTTAGGCATCTTATCCACAGGAATCACTCGACCAAAATCCTCAAAACCCGCAATCTCATCAAAATTGAGATAACGGTATAAATCATCCTTAAACGGATCAACCTTTTGAGCCACAATAGACATATATTCCTCAACTGTCGGAATCTTACCTAATAACGCACAGACCGCCGCCAACTCCGCACTACCGAGATACACCCTTGCACCCTTACCCATACGATTATTAAAATTACGGGTAGAAGTGGAGAAAACAGTAGCATTATCCTCTACTCTGGCCTGATTTCCCATACAGAGCGAACATCCGGGCATTTCTGTCCTTGCACCAGCCGCCGCAAAGATACCATAAACCCCTTCTTCTCGCAGTTGTTGTTCATCCATGCGAGTGGGAGGACATATCCATAAACGCCCTTTAACCGTACCTGCGCCCTCAAGAATCTTAGCCGCTGCCCGATAATGTCCAATATTGGTCATACAAGAGCCAATAAAGACCTCATCCACCTTATCTCCGGCACATTCGCTCATTAATTTCACATTATCAGGGTCATTGGGTGCGGCGACAATGGGTTCTTTGATCTCACTTAAGTTGACTTCAATGGTATCCACATATTCCGCATCGGGATCAGCAGACATTAAACTAGGATTTTGCAACCATGCTTCCATCTTGGCAATACGGCGTAACAAGGTACGAGCGTCTTGATAGCCCCTTGCAATCATATTTTTCATCAAGACGATATTAGAACGCAAATATTCCGCTACGGTTGACTCACCTAGTTTAATGGTACTACCAGAACAAGAACGCTCGGCTGTAGCATCGGTTAATTCAAAAGCCTGTTCTACTTTTAAATCGGGTAAACCTTCCATTTCCATAATGCGACCGTTGAAAACATTGATTTTATTCTCTTTTCCTACGGTTAGCTTACCCTGTTGCATGGCTACCCAGGGAATAGCGTTGACAATATCTCGTAATGTTACCCCCGGTTGTAATTCCCCTGTAAACTTAACTAATACCGATTCTGGCATATCTAAGGGCATTACGCCTAAAGCCGCCGCAAAAGCCACTAAACCTGAACCTGCGGGAAATGATATTCCGAGAGGGAAACGGGTATGGGAGTCGCCCCCTGTACCCACGGTGTCCGGTAATAACATCCGATTTAACCAAGAGTGAATGATACCATCTCCCGGACGTAAAGCCACACCCCCACGAGTTGAGAAAAAGTCGGGTAATTGCTTATGGGTTTTGATGTCAACGGGTTTGGGATAGGCGGCGGTATGACAGAAGGTTTGTAAGGTTAAGTCGGCATTGAAACCTAAACAGGCTAACTCTTTTAATTCGTCTCTGGTCATGGGACCTGTGGTATCCTGTGAGCCTACGGTAGTCATCATGGGTTCGCAGGATGTACCCGGACGCACTCCTGCTACTCCACAGGCTTTTCCCACCATTTTTTGGGCTAAAGTAAAGCCTTTTCCCTGTTGATCCCCCCTTGATCCCCCCTTAGTAAGGGGGGTAGGGGGGATCGGACGTACAAATAGATTAGTCTGTGCCAATCCTAAGCTTTGACGGGCTTTATCGGTTAAACTGCGTCCTATTAAGAGGGGAATGCGTCCACCTGCTCTGACTTCATCTAAGATGGTATCGGGTTTAAGGGTAAAGGTGGTAATGGTTTCGCCGTTTTGATTGGTAATCTTACCCTCGTAAGGATAAATGGTAATAATATCACCCGTATTCAGTTGAGTGACATCGCATTCGATGGGTAATGCGCCTGAGTCTTCGGCAGTATTAAAGAAAATGGGAGCGATTTTACCGCCTAAAATATAGCCACCTGCCCGTTTATTGGGTACAAAGGGAATATCGTTTCCAATATGCCATAAGACGGAGTTAATGGCTGATTTACGGGATGAGCCTGTTCCCACCACATCACCCACATAAGCTACAGGATAGCCCTTTTCTTTCAATTTAGCGATGGTTTCTAAGCCTTCGGGCATTTTTGACTCTAACATCGCTAATGCGTGTAATGGAATATCGGGGCGAGTGGTGGCGTGGGGTGCTGGAGATAGGTCATCGGTATTGGTTTCACCGGGGACTTTAAACACGGTGACGGTGATTTCTTTGGCAAGTTTCGGTTTACTGATAAACCATGAACCCTCAGCCCACGCATCCATCACCTGTTTAGCGTAGGGGTTACTATCGCATCCATGCAGTACATCGTTAAAGGCATCAAAGACTAACAGGGTTTTACTGAGGGCGTTGGCGGCGGCTGAAGCAATATTACTATCTTGAGACTTGAGCAGTTCGATCAGGGATTGCACATTATAGCCTCCCATCATTGTACCGAGTAAGTCCACCGCACCTTGAGGACTGATCAGGGGTGAGGTGATTTCTTTTTTTGCGATCGCAGTTAAAAATCCGGCTTTGACGTAGGCGGCTTCGTCAACTCCGGGGGGTATGCGATCCCTGAGTAACATCATCAGGGTTTCGGCTTCGCCTTCGGGGGGATTTTTCAGTAACTCGCACAGTTGGGAGGTTTGTTCGGCATTGAGGGGTAAGGGGGGAATGCCTAAGTTGGCACGTTCTTCGGCGTGTTTGCGATATTCTTCTAACATTTAGGTTGGTTCTCCTATATTTGTTTGTTTTCTGTTATTGTATTGTAAAGGATTTGTTACAATGGTTACTGGTAAACGAATTTAAACTAAAATAATAATTTATGGGTTAAAATATTTTATTAAAGTTTTTCACAAAAAAAGCTTTGTTTTAATTGATTACTAATTAAGCTGATTAAATAAGGAGAAAACACAATGTCTTATTATACTTTGGTTGTTAATGATAGCGAATACACTTTTGATCGTTTTACTGTTGATGACAGTAAAAAAGAAATATCTATTGAAGGAGAGAATCATAAATTTGAGTTACTATTAAAACAATGGTTTGATGAAGGAATAGATTATGGGCAAGGCATTAATCCTAATTACAAGAAAGATATTAAAATACAATCAAATAACAAAATTTATTGTTTTGAAAGATGTTGGATTAAAAAATATGGTATTACCTCAGCTAAAGCTATTATTTGTTATGATTAGCAAGTGCAAGTCAATCCCAAAGTTAAACTAATAACAGTTAATAATAATTATTCAATTCATTTATGAAACTATCATACCAATTTGTATTCCAACCTTGATCCATACATAACTCTAGTAGTTGGTCTTCATCATTAATAGAAGTTTCTGTAATGATTTTATGTATTGGTCTATTAATCACTAAACCATTCCAGATTTTATCTGCTAATTCTAAATCAATACTTACACTTCTTATATGAGAAAAATCATTGTTGTTTTCAATAAGTTCTTCATTTGTTAATTCACAAAATTCTATATTAAACTCGGCAATTCTTATTCGTCTCATTTCGTCTCTATATTGTCTTATTCTTTCATATCTTCTAGCTCTTTCTAATTGAGCATCTTTTGAATTGTTTATTCTAAGATACATATTTTCTGAGTATCTAGCATACCCTTCTCTGTTCATAGAACCAGCATTTTGAATTATTCTATTAAGTAATTTTAGAACCTCACTTCCTTTAACGTAAAATTTTCCATTTATAACTTTTTTATATTTTCTTTCAATTTCATTATCTAAATAATATTTTGCTGTATCTTTTTGAGTTCTTAGAATAATATGAAGTTTATCTGTTGAAATCCAAACAGCACCATTATTATCTATTCCAGCACTTGATGTCCAAGCATTATGTATAGATATTAACCGGCTTTCATTAAGATCGCTATCATTAATAAATGATAATTCTAAGTCAGAAGCTGGAATTTTAATATGAATAATTGGGCTATTATTTTTTTCCATATTCATTATTTATTACCTCACCATATTGTTAAATAAATCAGTAAGAAGATTCATTGCTAAAGTTGCTTTTGGATGTTGACAATAATCTGGATGAATAAGTTTTGCAATTTTATTACGCCATTTTTTTGCTTTTTCAACATCTCGATAATGTGTTCTATCAACACCTAATTCTTTTAATCTATATTTTTCATCTAATTCCACAAGTGCATATATTATTCTTGCAGATTCAGACTTAAAATACAAAGATGATTCATCTACATTATCTTCATTTATACTATTAAGTTCAGCATTAATATCTGAACTATCTGAAGTTAAAGTTTCTAGTGTAGATGAAGATAATTTTTGAATATTTTGAACAGCTTCCCATAAATCATCCCAACCACGAACTTTTAATTCTAATTTTGTCCCTAAGTCAGTTTTTATCTGCTCACGAACTAATTTAAAAGTCCCTAATTGTTTAAAATCTTCAAATGTTTTGGCTTTAAGCCATTCCATAAACTATTCCTATATAAGTTAACTAATCAAATTATATAATACAGTAGCAAAATTTGATCGCTCTTTAGGGGAGTTTTGAGGTGCGATCTCTTTGTTGAAGTTTGGGGTGCGATCGCTCTTTGAGGGAGTTTAAGGGGCGATCACTTTTGTGGGGAGTTAGGGTGCGATCGCTTTTTTGGGGAGTTTGAGATGCGATCGCTTTTATTTACCAATTAATCTATCATATTCATCATGAGTACCAATCCAAAACCATAAAATCCCATTTTTAACTTCAATTCCTAACGCACGATAAGCTTTTCCTACTCTAACAGACCAATATTTATTAACTTTCTTAAAATGTAATGAGGGATGATTAGGATTAATTTTTAATAATTCATAAGATGTATCTGCTATCTGTTGTATATCTTCAGGTAGTTGATAATAATATGACCAAAATTTACGATTAGTATAGTGCATTAAATTTCTTGATAGTCTCCTGCTTCAAATTCAGCTAGTGCTTCTTGAGCTAAAGCATCTAATTTGCCTTCCTTAATATCTTGTTCTAATTGTTGATCCCATTGCTGATAATCTAAATCTAATAACCAATTGCGTAACTTAGTAAAATCAGTTTTAGAAAGATTTAAAATTGCGTTTTCAATTTGTTCAATAGTCATAATTATCAAATAATTTCAAAAATTTATTTAGATTATAGCATTTTTAAAGATCAAAAGTATAGTTTTTGCGTTCGCTTTTCTAGGGGAGTTTTAAGGTGCGATCTCTTTTTAGGGGAGATTGAGGTGCGATCGCTTTTATTTTAAAAATCTTTCATATTCTTCATGACTTCCTATCCACACCCAAATATAATCTTCTCCATCTTTAAAAACTAAAGCACGGTAATTAATACCAACTCTTGCCGACCAAAATTTTCCAACTTTTTTAAAAGATAAAGAAGGATGATTTAAGTCATTTTTTAATAATTCAAAATTCTTTTTAGCTAATATCTGAACTGATTTAGGTAACTGATCAAAACATTGCCAAAATCTTTGATTAGTTCGATGCACTTATAACTCCTTTAATTGATTTTTACTCTTTTCTAATAAGGCTTCCTCAATCAGAAAATCAAGTTTTCCTGCATTAGAATCTTCCCCAATTTGCTTTTCCCATTGTTGAGCATCTAACTCATTAATCCAGTTTTTTAAATAGGTCAAGTCATCGGGCGTAAGAGTTTCAATTTCTGCTTGAATTGATTGTAATTTGCTCATATTATTGCTCTTTAATCATAACAGTTTTTGATATGTTAGTTTCATATTACCATTTTTTATCTAAAATGCGATCGCTTTTGTAGGGGAGATTAATGATTTATTTTATTCTTAATGTCAATTGTTTTTTAGTTGCTCCAATCTCTTGATCAATTAAGTTTGATAAGTCCACAACTGCACCATATTCAATAAATATATTATAGAATTTCTCGTAATTTTTACCCCAGTAAATCATTGCACAAGCCATAGGTGCGCCTTTTCCTCCATCATTCCCATTTTCCAAAAATTTTAATCTCGTATCATAAAGAAAACAAATTGCTTTTGCTTTCCCAAAAATAGATTGTTTCCAATGTCCAGTATTGGTAGCAACAGGAATTAAAGCTAAGATCTCAGAACCATATTTTTGATGAGTTATAGCACATTTTACTAACCAATTTTTAATAGTTGTTCCTCTTTCTCTATCAGCACCATAAGGCGGATTCATATATATGGTTGAATAGTTCCATTCTTCCCTTAATCCATCATTTTGAGGAAGTATAAATTCAGTTTCAGCACCAACAATTGAATATTGATTAGAACAGGGATCTAAAGCAATTGAACCACCAAAAAACTTTTTAATTGCCTTAACATATTTTAGAGGAGTACCCCAACTTTGATTTTCAGAATTTACTTTTCTACCAGCAGTCATATTCTTTCTTTCCAATTTTTCAAACTTAATTATACTAATCCCAAATTCTGTCTTAAAATTTCATTATAAATATTTATATTTTTACAATATTATTAATCATTTATCAATAGATAGGGTGGGTAAAACCCACCCCATAAATTAACAGAAATTGATAATTTATTTAACATACCAATAATATGTAACCATCGGAATAATAGTAGCTACAATTAAAAAGCCTACTACCCAAATAGTTGCACTTTTATCATCAGTTTCCTCGGCGGTGGGGAATGTTCCCTCAACCTTAACTTGTTTAATTTGCACAGGGCCTGGATCCTCTTTTCCTGATAAGATAGCCACAAGGCGATCGCTACCATCTAATAAAGCTTGATTATATTTTCCTTCTTTTAATAAATAAGCAATAGTTTCGGAAATAATACTATCAACTTTTTCATCTGTTAAATTCGCTTTAACATTATTACCATAACGAATCGCAGTTTGATTAGTTAAAGTATCCATTATTAATAATATTTGATTATCTTGATCTTCTTGATTAGGATACCATTTAGTAAAAACTTGATCGGCTAAATCATTAATAGTTTGACCATAATCTAAACGATGAATAACGATCATTCTTAATTCATAATCGCTATTTTCGGCAAATTTTTCTAAGGTATTTTTAAGACGATTTTCATTAGCTAAACTTAAAGTTTGCGCTTGATCTACGATCCAAACATCCTCTGCGGCATTAACCACAGGCAGATCATAGACTCCGACCGCTTGAGCAGGTAAAATGATCACAGTTAACGCCAAGATCAAACTAGATAAAGACAAAAGAAATTTTGAGATAAATTGTTTCATAATGTTAAGTTAAAATTAATAGCTTTTTTTCTTCAGTGTATCATCTTAAGGATTAGTCAAAATATGAATCAATCACCATCAGAACCTTCATTCCCACAACGCTTTGCGGCCGAACAAGCTTTTTTTGAGTCTCTTGACGATTTAGATGATCTCATCACCGGATCCCCTTGTCAAAAACAGGCCGATCAAACTACCATCATTTCATCTGATCAAGAGTCAATTAATTCCACTTGGGATCAAATAGAAGAAGACATTGAACAGGTTTTACATGATTTATCCGATCAAGATCAATCGTTTTTTAACTAACTTGAGCTTAAAATTAACTGTCTTTGGGCTTCAGATAAAATCACGGCCGTTGCGATCGCCACGTTTAAAGACTCAACTTGATTTTGTAACGGAATCTTAATTTGTTCATCTGCTAACATAGCTATATCATCGGATAAACCCGCACCTTCATTACCCAATAAAATAATAGTCGGTTGAGTAAAATCAATTTCCCAATAAATTTTTTGAGCTTGGGGTAAAGTCGCCACAACCTGCACCCCTTGAGACTGATAAAATTTAATAATCTCAGTCAAAGATTTTCCCGTGATGATAGGTAAACGAAACCACTCACCCACCGAAGCCCTTAAAACTTTAGGATTTTCAGGATCTACGCTTTCTTCACTTAACCATAAAGCTTCCACCCCCGTAGCCACCGCCGTGCGAATAATTGTACCCAAATTACCCGGATCCTGTAATCTTTCTATCATTAAGCCTAATTTTAAAGGAGAATTAGAATTAAATTGAGGTGCTTGGGGAATAGCCGTTGCAATGATACCATCAGGATTAACCGTTGTAGCGATCGCCGTCAAAACTTCAGGACAAACCAACTCAATTCTTTGAGCTAAAAGGGGCAATTTTTGATAAAGTTGAAAATAATGATCTTTCCATTGGGGAGTTAAACAAACTTCTTTTAAAGGGTAATTTTCCCTTATTGCAACTTCAATTAAATTAGTACCTTCTAATAAAAATAAATTTTGTTTTTTGCGCTCCTTCGTGCGCTGTAACTTACGGATTTGTTTAATTAAAGGATTATTCAGACTGGTTAACATTAAATTGGTTATTTGTTATTTGTTATTCTTTACTGGTCACTGTTAACTGATCACCGTTTATGCGGGACTCGGGACTTGAACCCGAAAGTTCTTGCGAACACTAGAACCTGAATCTAGCGCGTCTACCAATTCCGCCAGTTCCGCTTTTGAGATTTTTAAATTAATTTAGTTAATCTAAAAATCTAATTATCACACAATAGAGATTTTTCGTCAAATCAATCAAATTGAGGAAAAACTGTAAATTTGAGTTGACAAAATCAAAGCATAGTTTTAGAGTAACAAAAAAATATTGTTACAAAAAGACACATTTTTATAAACTTGGGTACAATCAAATCAAAACCTATTTTTAATATTTAACTTTTTAATTATTATTACTTAAATTTTTGGAGGATCTAGCCATTAACCTTTCATTAACAAGCCAAAAGTCTGTGTCCCTTGCACAGGAGTCTTCACCTATTTTAGAAATTTGGGGCAAACATCCCCTTTCCGGTGATGTTAAAATTAGTGGTGCGAAAAATTCCGCTTTAGCGATCATGGCCGGAACATTATTATGTAGTGATGAGTGTCGCTTAACCAATGTTCCCTCCCTAGCTGATGTTAAAAGTATGATCAAAATTCTCTCAGCTTTAGGAGTCAAAATTAAAGAGCATCAAGATGTTCTCGAAATTGATGGGCGTGATCTGGGTCAATCTCAAGCCCCCTATGATCTAGTATCTCAGTTAAGAGCTAGTTTTTTTGTGATCGGGCCTTTACTCGCTAGACTGGGAATGACCACCGTTCCCCTTCCCGGAGGTTGTGCCATCGGTGCAAGACCCGTAGATATTCATGTGAGAGGACTACAGGCCTTAGGTGCGGATGTACGCATTGAACATGGCATGGTTCACGCTTGTGTTAAAGGTTCACAAGGTCGCCTCAAAGGTGCGAAAATCTATTTAGATTATCCTAGCGTGGGAGCGACTGAAACCATTATGATGGCCGCTACCCTAGCCATTGGTGAAACCATTATTGAAAATGCGGCTCAAGAACCGGAAATCATTGATTTAGCTAATTTCTGCTGTTCAATGGGTGCTAAAATCACTGGTGCGGGTACTAATACGATTACCGTTATGGGTGTGGATAAATTACATTTTACCGATTATCCCATCATTGCCGATCGCATTGAAGCAGGTACATTTTTAGTAGCAGGAGCGATCACCCATTCAGAAATTACGGTTTCTAATATTGTACCAGATCATTTAATTCCGGTAATTGCTAAATTACAGGAAGTGGGTGTTAAAATTATCGAAGAATCTCCCACTTGTTTAAGGGTAATTCCGGGAGAATTAAAAGCAACGGATATTACAACTTTACCTTATCCGGGCTTTCCTACGGATATGCAGGCGCAGTTTATGGCTTTATTAACTTTAGCTGAGGGTAGTAGTATTGTTACCGAAACTGTGTTTGAAAATCGTTTACGTCATGTGGCTGAACTCAAGCGTTTAGGGGCTAATATTCGCCTTAAAGATAATCATGCTATTGTGACGGGTGTACCATTCCTATCGGGTGCGCCTGTGATGGCTACGGATCTAAGAGCCTCAGCCGCTCTAGTGATCGCAGGTTTGGCCGCAGATGGTAAAACTATTGTTCAAGGTCTACACCACCTCGATCGGGGTTATGAAAATATTGAATACAAATTGAAAAAATTAGGTGCAAAATTAGATCGAGTGATGCAACCAAACGCCGATCAATTATGTTTAGTTTAATTGTCAATTAAATTATTAAAAATATCAATTTGTGAGCAAATAACCCCAGCCAACCCTTCTTTTTAGTCATGAGAAGGGATTTTTTTTGAAATTATTAAGCTTTAATAATTTTCAAATAATTACTAATGTTAATATCTTGTTGTTTTCCGTTCCTAATATCTTTAATTATAGTTTCACTAGGTGGGGGGTTAATATCTCTTTCAAGGGAGCGTTGTAAAGCATCAAATAGACGTTTAGCATTGGCAGGAGAACGTAATAAATAGATTGTTTCAAGTAAACTTGTTAATTCTTCTGCGGGAAGAAAAGCAATATCTTTATGACCTTGACGAGTAATAATACCAATACTATTTTCTGTTTCTATTTGTGTTAGAAATTTATCTAAATTTTCTTGAGCTTGTTGATAAGTAGTTGATAGAGAAAACATAATTTTATGATTAATTTTTGATAAGTATATCCTTTAAGTTTACAATAAGAATTAACCTAAAACAAATTCTGTATATTGTCTTCTTTTAGGGTGATAAAAACCTAAAACAATATCTTTTTTTGGGATACCTTCTGCTAATAAATCTAAAGTTATCCATTGAGTAATAACCTCCTTTTCATCATTGACTATCTTTGTTTTCCTCAACTTCGATCATATTTTCAAAATATTCAATCATTGAATATTGTTTTATTTTGTTATCTACTGTCATCATAATTAAATTAAACTGTTTAGCTTGACAAATTAACAACCGATCGAAAGGATCATTATGAATTAAAGGTAAATTAGCTAATTGAATAACACTAGTTTCATCTACAATCAAACTATTAATTTTATGTTTTTTCCTTTGTTTTGGTAAATAAATTTCAGGCAATTCAGGTAAAGGAAGTTTTCCTATTTTATATTTAATCATTGCTTCCCAAATAGAAACTACACTTAAATAAATCTCATTATTTGTATTTTTGATTGCTTGTTTCCAAGTAATATCTAAGCGAGAATCACCACTAATAAACCATAAAAAAATATGGGTATCTAATAATATTTTCATGTTTCAAATTCTTTGATAATTTCATCAGGTAAAGGATCATCAAAATCATCAGGTGTCACAAATTCACCTTTACATAAACCATCAGGACGTATTTTTTCACTGTCTGATTGATGACGTTGTTTAATAAATAGAAGAAAATCCAATAATTCTACCATTAATTCTTCTGGAGTTGCTTCTATTTCTTGAATTAATTTTGTTTTTACTTTCATATTACACTTTGATCCTCATTTAATTCGTAAACTTATATTTACTTGTATAAGTATAAGTTTACAATAAGAATTAACCTAATGAGCAAAAAATTTATAAAAGAATCTTATTTTCCCCTTTTTCTAAGATTAAATTATAACCACAAGCATTAATAATTTTCAAAAAATTACTAATGTTAATATCTTGTTGTTTTCCGTTCCGAATATCTTTAATTACAGAAGGAGAAATATTAGCTTCTTTTGCTAATTGACTCACCGATTTTTGCTCATTTTCCATCAGTTCAATTAATAATTCTGATAATAAAAATTCTCCATAACCTTCCTCAAATTTAGCTTTAAAATCAGGATTTTCCATCATCTGATCAAAAGTTGATTTTTCTTTATTTTTATTCATAATATATTCCCTCTTGAATACGTTTTAAATAATCATTCATATAGTTAAGAGCTTTTTCTTTTTCTTGTTTAGGTAACTTTTGTTGTTTTTTGAGAAAACCATTAGTAACAATGATTTTTTGACCAGTAAAAAAGAAACATAAAAAGCGATCAGGTTGAGGTTTAAAAGCATAAATTTTATCGCCTTCATTGCGAAATTGCTCTTTATTACTTATTTTGCCAAAATCACCAATTCTTTTTACTAAAAACAAAAACTCCTGCTAATTCTGGAATTTCAGCGATCTAGCATCTTCTTTTTGTTCCGTTTCAATCTTAAAATGATTAACTATTTCATTAATCATGATCTGTTTTCCTCATTTAATTTGTCAACCTAGGTTGCTTATATATATATAAGTATATATCATTATTAAACTAAAAACAAAAATCTGTAGGGGCATGGCATCCTTTAATTATAAAATAATCATTAATTTTAATTTTGCCATGCCCAAACCCACCATTAAATTAACGCTTAAAAAACATTGTAAACACCACATTAATTAATAATTAAAAATATCAAATTTTGATTAAGTTTAAAATTGATCGGTGGGGTTGGGACATGACATTTTATAATTTAACAATTGGTAACAAAATTAATTTATATCATGCTCCTACAATTAACTTTAATTTTTATATTACAAAAGATAATCTGTAATAATCCAATCATCTTTTTTAAGGAGTTTTTTAATTGTATTATTTTAAATATTTTTTGCTGACATATTTTTATTCTCTTATAATTTCATCAATATTCATATCAACACGAAGTTTCTTTTCTATTTGTTCTAAAAGATTTCTTTTTTTAGGAGTATCAGTTTGTGTATTAATATAAAAAAACTTTTTTTCTCTATTACTATAAGTAATTTCTATTTTGTTATTGTTATATCTTTGTATTTCTCCATTTCTCGATTGATAATCTAATTCTTCAAGGGTATTACAGATCAATTTAGTACCATTTGATTGTAAATTTAAGTCTATTAAAACATCAATACTTTGTAGTTTTTTAATTAATTCACAAATAGCATTCACAAAATTTTTAGCTACACCTTCTTTCCTCCTTCTATCACTAATTACTTCTACATGAATAACTACAGGTTTATTAAGGTTGTTTGGTGGATCAACAATATGTTCTTTTAAAATTACCTTTTGAGTCATTATTATAGTTTGCTTTTCTTGAGTTATAACATTAATTAATCTGTCCATAAACTTAATTTTATCTACATCATTATTCAACCTTTCATCATTAATAAACATTTGAAAATAATCTTTACATTCATTAACGACTTCTTCAATTTTTTCTTGTGATGCTCTTTCTAAAGCTTGTTGTAAATTAATTTTTAAGTCAGAAATATTTTGTTTATACTCATAAATTTCTTTTCTTAAAGATTGTTGTCTAATTTCTAAAGTAGTTTTTTCTAAAGACTTTTCACATTCTAAAATAGCCTCCTCTAACTCTTTAATTTGAGCTTTAATTTCATCAATAGTCATAATTTCCACATCCTCTAAAATAACAAGGTTTAAATCATTACTTTCTGAAGGTTTATCACGATTACGAGAAGCACATAATCTAGTAATAGCCTCATCAGTTTCTAGTTTAATATTTTGATTAGGTGCTAAACTCCAATTTCTTTGCACTTTAGGAGAACCAAAAATCTCATATAAACCCACATTATCTAATACAATAGCATAATCTTTACCCTCCATCGGACGCATACACCGCCCAATTTGCTGTAAATATAATCCTAAAGATTTAGTAGGACGTGCTAATTGTACACCATCACAATCAGGCATATCAAAACCTTCACTAACTATATTAACATTACTAAGTATTTTAATTTCACCTTTTCTAAATCTTGTTAATATTTGTTCTCTTTCTCTTTTTGGTGTAAGCTGTTCAGCATTTAAACCACTTTAACAGAATTACCTTTGTGTTTTAACTTACGATGCCATTGAATAATTAGTTCCCCTTCATTCAGGAGTTTATGTAATAATAATTCTAAATCTTCAATTGATCTAAAAAGACGATTAGCTACATATTCTTTTGCACTATGCCATACTAATTCTATTAAGTTATAATCAGGGCTATATGTCGGCAAAAATTCTAATCTTAAATTTGGCATTTCTGCTTCTATTTTCTGATTTATTTCTTCATTTTTATGAAAACTAGCATTATCCAATATAATCACTATTTTTGCACCTTTTTCAGCAAAATCTTTCGCCTCATTTCCTTGTGCTACCCACTCATCAATTAACTCTTGATAAAATTCTTTCATTACTTCATAAAAATTTTGTTTATCTCCTTTTTCTATAAATTCTACCCATCTTTTTTATCTGAATATCTGATCGCCCCCATGACATTTATTCTTCCTTTTCTTCTATCCCCTCTTACTTTTTTTCTCTTTCCTTTTTTACACCAATTTTTTCTTCTTATTACTCTCAAACTGAATCCACTTTCATCCCAAAACCATACCTGTAGCCTTTCTTGATTTTTTATTGTTATTTTTAAATATTCTTTTAATTCCTTTTTAAACACTTTTCTTTTCTTCTCATCCCACTTATCTTCTAAGCTATGTTTTGCCCAGATATAAACGTACTTTTTTCTCTCTAATATTCTTGTTACTTGTGAACTACTTAATTTTATTCCTGTGATTTCTTCTAAGTATATTGCTAATCTTTTTCCTGTCCATCTGCCAAATTCATAACCTAATTCTTCTGGGTCTTTTTCTACTGTTTCTAATAATATTTCTATATATTTATCTGTCGCTTTTCTATGATTTCCTTCCATTCTTTTATCTTTCAATGTCTCCATATTTTCTGGATCGGCGTGAATACACCAGTAGTTTACTTTGTTGACACCACAACCGATAAAATCTGCAATTTCTGCTTGAGTTTTTCCATCATTTAACAATAATAAGATTAAAATTCTTTCTCTAATATCTGGATGTTCCTCCTCTTTTAGAGCTTTTTGTAACATTTCTTTTTGTTCTTGTTTTAGATAATTCTTAACTGGCATTTTTTTTCACTCCTTTTCTTTTTGCTTTTATTATACCCTATTTAAAAGACGAACAGCTTATTAGCATCAATATGTTCCGCATTAATTCCTAATTTTTGATAGCGTTGCACAATATGTTTACTATGTTGAATATCCACAGCAAAAACAATTATTTTTTTTCCTTCAGCAAATTCCAAATAACTTTTAATTAAATTGGCCATAATTCTTTCTTGACACATTTCTCCACTCAATTGATTGGGATCAAAATCGCCTCCTTTATCTTTTATTTTTCTTAAATCAGGTATAATTTTTGGATGACCTAAATATTTAATTGGAGCTAAAAAATCTTGTTTAATAAAGTTATCAATAGAATCAGAAGTAATTAAAATATTAAACAAATCATCAAAACCTTCTCCATTTAATCTAATCGGTGTTGCCGTTACTCCTAAAAATTGCGCATTAGGATATTTTACCCATAATTTTTTATAAGTTTCCGCCGTAGCGTGATGAGCCTCATCTATAATTACTTTAGAAGCATAAGAATAGGGATAATTTCGGCGGGATAAAGTTTGAATAGAAGCCACTTGTATTAAAGCCTCTGGGTTTTTATCACTTTGTGACATAATAATGCCCACCGACTGATTAAATTTTGACTCTAAACGCTTAACAATTTGTTCAACAATTTCCTTACGATGGGCAATAATTAAAACATGATTATCCTGTTGTCTTTCACCGTGAGCAATCTCATTAAAAATAACCGTTTTCCCCGTGCCAGTGGGCATTTGAAACATGATACTGCGATATTTTTGCCATGCTTCATGAATTTTCTCAATACTATCTTTTTGATAAGGTCTCAGTTCCATTGATTTATTGATTAATCTCTCTTATTCGAGTAAAATTTCCTAAAAAAAAATACAATTATGGTTAATTAATCATCAATCTTTATTTTAATCTAAATAGCGTCTTTTACAAATACTCAAAAAATTAATATATAATTAAAATATTTTTTTGAAATTTAAAAAATTGATACCTTTATGAAAATCCCCTTACCCCCTTGGCTTCTGTTAGATGATAGTTTGAAAAATTGGTTATTAGAAGACATTGGCCGGGGCGATCGAGCTTCCCAAGGATTATTTAATGAGCCAACCATGATCGGAAAAGCCCATTGGATCGCCAAAAGTCAAGGGATAGTAGCAGGTTTACCCATGGCCGCCAGAATTTTTTACCTACTCAACCCTGAAATTAAATTTACTCCCCTTGTAGCAGAAGGGGAAAAATGTCAACTAGGCCAAGCGATCGCCCAGATTGAAGGTAGAATAGATAGCTTATTAATGGGGGAAAGAGTGGCCTTAAATATCGCCATGCACCTTAGTGGGATCGCAACGGCAACCCGTCTTTATGTAGATGCGATCGTTGATCTGCCTACCCATTTCGTAGACACCCGTAAAACCATTCCGGGCTTAAGAATTTTAGAAAAATACGCCACCGAAGTGGGCGGCGGCCAAAATCATCGCATGGGTTTAGATGATACCGTTATGATTAAAGATAATCATATTCAGGCCGCAGGAGGTATCACTCAAGCCATTAGTAAGATCCGAGCCGTGATCCCCTATCCCCTTACCATTGAAGTGGAAACCAGCACCATTGAAGAAGTAAAAATTGCCCTTGAACAAGATATTAATATTATTATGTTAGATAATATGAGTATTCCAGACATGACGGCCGCCGTTCAAATCATTAGGGCATCAGGTAAAAATCTTAAAATAGAAGCATCAGGTAATATCACCCTAGACAATATTAAAGCGATCGCCCAAACCGGAGTTGATTACATTTCCAGTAGCGCCCCCATCACTCGATCGAAATGGTTAGATTTAAGTATGAAATTAATGAATTAATCATTAATATAAATTCCATCAACAAATTTTTTTTAGGTAGCATTTTTGGCAAAGAAAAGCCCCCCTCACCCATCAGGAGAGGGGTAGGGGGTGAGGATTTTTTGGAAAAATAAAGCAAATAAAAAATTTTTTTAAAAAAACTTGATCAAAAAACGCACATTAGTATATAATGTTTGATTGTGACCAAAAACGTCACCTCATCAGTAAAAGTTTGTGCCTCCGAAAGATACTGAAGCTCATTAAATCATTCTTGATCAAAAGAACTTTAAGTCTTGAAGAAATTAGGCGCTCTCTTAACTTCAGAGATAGACCATGACACTAATTAAATAAATATTTAGTCAAATAAATTAATTAGTTAAATAAAAAGGTCAAGTTACCACTGTTTCTGGTTCTCACTAAGAACAAGTAACTAAATCTCTAACAGGTTAAATGTATTGCTTATGATTTTAGTTTAAAAAACTAGCTCTTAAAGAACTGTATTTAAAGCAAATTGCTTGTTACATCTTCATTAAACCAAACCAAAAGTCAAAACAAAAAACCAACAGAATAAACAATATTCTTTTAAGAATAATAATTTATTCTTGTCTATTTTGTCGCCTTCTGGAGAGATCAAAGTTAACTTAACCTAAAAAGATCAAAGCAAACTTCAACCCAAAAAATGTCAACTTTGTAGTAAGTGGAGGGATATAATCCCGTGTCTGTCGGCATACTTGGCACTAAAGTGGGAATGACTCAAATCTTTGACAAAGAAACAGGAAAATCCATCCCTGTGACTGTTGTTCAAGCTGGTCCCTGCCCCATCACTCAAATCAAAACTAACGCAACTGATGGTTATAACTCCATTCAACTAGGTTTTGAAGAAGTGAAAGAAAAAGCTCTGACCAAGCCAGAAATAGGTCATCTCAGAAAATCCGGTGCGCCACCCTTACGTCATCTCAAGGAATATCGTCTTGAAAATCCCTCTGAGTTTGAAGTAGGACAAGTTCTCAAAGCTGATCTATTTACGGCGGGGCAACTCGTAGACGTAAGCGGAACAAGCATGGGACGTGGTTTCGCAGGTTATCAAAAAAGACATAACTTCAAACGAGGTTCAATGTCTCACGGTTCTAAAAACCATCGTCTTCCTGGTTCAACAGGTGCAGGGACAACCCCTGGGCGTGTTTATCCTGGGAAAAAAATGGCAGGACAATATGGAGCTAGTCAAGTGACTACCCGTAAACTAACTGTTGTTCAGGTAGATGCAGAACGTAATCTGATTTTAATCAAAGGTGCTGTTCCCGGAAAACCGGGCGGTTTACTGAATATTACCCCCCATAAAAGAGTAGGGTAATCAAAGTCAAATACTTAAATAGCTTGAGCTTCATCGCTAATAGCTAATAACTGAAAAAAGCAAGTCATTATGGTTAATTGTGTTGTTAAAAATTGGCAAGGTGAAAAGGTAGGGGATACTTCCTTTGAAATGAAGGTAGCTAAACCCGAAAATGCCGAACATATTGTTCATCGTGCCTTAGTCAGACAAGCTAACAACTCCCGTCAAGGAACAGCATCAACCAAAACTCGCGCCGAAGTAAGTGGCGGTGGTCGTAAACCTTGGCGACAAAAAGGAACTGGTAGAGCCAGAGCAGGTTCAAACCGTTCTCCTTTATGGCGTGGTGGTGGTGTGATTTTTGGGCCTAAACCTAGAGATTACGGCATCAAAATGAACCGTAAGGAAAGACGTTTAGCTTTGCGTACAGCTTTCACAAGTCGTGCTGAAAGTTTGATTATTATTGATCACTTAGGAGAGCAAAACTTTCCTCAACCTAAAACGAAAGAGTTTGTTTCTGCTCTCAATCGTTGGGGCGTAGAATCAGGAGAAAAGGTTTTATTAATTTTAGCTGAAATTACTGAAAATCTTTATCTGTCTGCTCGGAATATTAGTACAGTTAAAATTATTGAAGCCACTAGCTTGAATATTTATGATGTGCTAGTAGCTGATAAAATTGTCACTACTTCTGAGGCTTTAACTAAGATTCAGGAGGTGTACAATGACTAAACTTAAAAGAAGTTTTAAACCGAAAACTTATAATCCTAGAGATTTAGCTGATCTAGTGGTTCAACCCATTATTAGTGAAAAAGCTACTCTCTTAATGGAGCAAAATAAGTATGTTTTTCAAGTGGTCTTAAAGGCAACTAAACCGGAAATTAAAGCGGCGATCGAAAGCTTATTTAATGTTAAGGTGAAAGCAGTTAATACTTCTCGCCCCCCTCGCAAAAAACGCAGAGTCGGTCGTTTCGTAGGATATAAAACTCAGTATAAAAGAGCAGTTGTTACTTTAGCTGATAATTATTCCCTCAGAGAAACTTTCTTCCCTGAAGTTTAAAATTTTGTTATTAGTTGTTCGTTATTCGTTATTGGAAAATTATTCATTAGTAATTTTTCAGACATAACAAATAACAAATAACAAATAACGGATAACAAATAAATTTTTGATTTGTAATTTTTGATTTATTATGGGTATTCGTTCCTTTCGACCATATACGCCCGGAACAAGACAAGCTACTGTTTCAGACTTTGCGGAAATCACCAAAGATAAGCCCGAAAAGTCTTTAACTAAATATAAGCATCGTCGTCAAGGGCGCAATAATCGAGGTGTTATTACCTGTCGTCATCGTGGAGGCGGTCATAAACGCCTTTATCGTGTGATTGATTTTCGTAGGGATAAAGTTAACGTACCCGCTAAAGTAGCGGCGATCGAATACGATCCCAACCGTAATGCTAGAATTGCTTTACTCTTTTATCAAGATGGAGAAAAGCGTTATATTCTCGCTCCGGCAGGTCTCAAAGTGGGCATGACTGTGATCTCTAGTCCTGATGCTCCCATTGAAGTGGGTAATGCTTTACCTTTAAGCAAAATTCCCTTAGGGGAAACCATCCACAATATCGAAATGGTAGCAGGAAAAGGCGGTCAAATTGTGCGTTGTGCAGGTGGTGCAGCCAGAGTTATGGCTAAAGAGGGTGATTATGTCACCATCGCCTTACCATCTAAAGAAGTACGCATGATCAGAAAAGAATGTTATGCCACCATTGGACAAGTAGGAAATGCGGAATATCGTAATTTACAACTTGGTAAGGCTGGACGGACTCGCCATAAAGGATTCAGACCAACCGTGCGTGGTAGTGTGATGAACCCAGTAGATCACCCCCATGGTGGTGGTGAGGGACGCGCACCCATTGGACGTAGTGGCCCTGTCACTCCTTGGGGTAAACCTGCTCTAGGTGCTAAAACTCGTAAGAAGAAAAAGCAAAGTAATCGCTTTATTGTTCGTCGTCGTAAATAATTAGTCATTAGTCGTTAGTCGTTAGTCATTAATTTTTTTCCAGTGACAAAAAACTGACAAAAAACAAATGATCAAAGACAAGGGACAAATGACAAAAGACATTTTTAATTTTGCATTTTGACTTTTGAATTATTATGAGTCGTTCACTAAAAAAAGGTCCTTTTGTGGCGGATAGCCTTCTATCAAAAATCGAAAAGCTCAACGCTAAAAACGAAAAACAAGTAGTTAAAACTTGGTCAAGAGCTTCCACGATTTTACCCCAAATGGTAGGCCATACCATCGCTGTTCACAATGGAAAACAACACGTTCCTGTTTATGTTTCCGAACAAATGGTAGGTCATAAGTTAGGAGAATTCGCTCCCACTCGTACCTTCAGGGGTCACGCTAAAAGTGACAAAAAATCTCGCAGATAAGCAGATCCACAGTCAACAGTAAAGGATTACTGTCAACTGTCCACTGTCAACTGTCAACTGTTAGGAGCAATCTATGGCAATAGAAACAACTCAAGAAGCTAAAGCGATCGCCCGTTATATTCGGATGTCACCCCATAAAGTGCGCCGAGTTTTAGATCAAATTCGGGGGAGAACTTATCAAGAAGCACTAATCATCTTAGAATTTATGCCCTATCGCTCTTGTGAAGCGATTTTAAAGGTATTACGTTCGGCGGCGGCCAATGCGGAACATAATCAGGGCATGGATCGCTCAAAATTGGTGGTTAGTCAAGCTTTTGCAGATCAAGGACCCGCTTTAAAACGGTTCCGCCCTCGCGCCCAAGGCCGGGCTTATCAAATTCGGAAGCCTACCTGTCATATTACCGTGGCAGTGGCTGAAGCGGCTTAATAGACCTAGATGATGGAACTTTACTGTCATTATTTTTGACTAGAGGAAAAAACTCGTGGGACAAAAAATACATCCAATTGGTTTTCGTTTAGGTATTACCAAGGAACATTTATCCCGTTGGTATGCCAACGATAAGGATTATCCTGAACATCTTAAGGAAGATCACCAAATTCGTCAGTATATTCAAACACATAAGGAGCTCAAGAATGCAGGTATTTCTGTGATCCGTATTGAAAGAAAAGCTGACCAAATTGAGTTAGAAATTCACACCGCCCGTCCGGGTGTAGTGGTAGGACGTGGTGGCACTGGAATTGAGGCTTTAAGAACTAATCTTCAAAATCTCTTGGGCAAAAATCGTCAGATTAGAATTAATGTGATTGAAGTTGCTAGAGTAGATGCTGATGCGGCTCTAATCGCTGAATTTATTACTGGACAACTAGAAAGACGGGTTTCTTTCCGTAGAGTTGTCCGTCAAGCAATTCAACGGGCGCAAAAAGCTGAAGTCAAAGGAATTAAAGTTCAAGTCAGTGGTCGTTTAAATGGAGCAGAAATTGCTCGGACTGAATGGGTCAGAGAAGGGCGTGTTCCTCTCCATACCTTAAGGGCAGATATTGATTATGCTTATCGTACTGCTAGTACCACCTACGGTATTTTAGGAGTAAAAATTTGGATCTTTAAGGGCGAAATTTTCCCCGGACAAGATGAACAACCCGCAGTTAATCAAGCTCCCGCCCAGAAAAAACAACGTCGTCGTCAACAATTTGAAGACCGTTCTGAACAGTAATCAGTGAACAGTAATCATTAAGCTCAAGCTGATTTTAACTTTCAAATTTTAAATTTTTTTTAACGATGTTAAGTCCTAGAAGAACGAAATTTCGTAAACAACAACGAGGACGGATGAGAGGATTAGCTCAGAGTGGCTCATCCCTTCATTTTGGGGATTTTGGTCTTCAAGCAACCGAACCTTGTTGGATTACTGCCCGTCAAATTGAAGCCGCACGTCGAGCCATGACTCGCTATATTCGTAGGGGTGGTAAAATCTGGATCCGTTTATTTCCAGATAAACCTGTAACTATGCGTCCTGCTGAAACTCGGATGGGTTCTGGTAAGGGTTCTCCCGAATTTTGGGTAGCAGTAGTTAAACCCGGACGTATTATGTTTGAAATTGCAGGGGTTTCAGAAGAGATTGCTCGTGAAGCAATGCGTTTAGCGGCTCAAAAATTGCCCATTAAAACAAAATTCATTACTCGTGATGAAGATTACATCGAATAAGATTCGGTAATCCGTAGTCAGTAGTTAGTAGAAATTAAGGGAAAATTAATTTTACTGTTTTCTACTTTCCTACTTTTTGAATTTTGAATTTTGAATTTTGAATTTTTGAATTATTATGGCTTTTCCAAAAATAGATGATGTGAGAAATCTCAATGATGAGGAACTCACCACCGAAATCTTAAAGGTAAAACAGGAACTTTTTCGCTTACGCCTAGAAAAAGCCACCCGTCAACTCAAAACTCCTCATCTGTTTAAACATAAAAAACACCGTCTATCTCAACTGCTGACAGTGGAAAGAGAAAGACAATTAAAAGGTGTAAATTAAGTTAAAGAGTGAATCAGAGTTTATAGGAGGCATAAAGGCTCATGGCACTAAAAGAACAGGTGGGATTGGTAGTTAGCAATAAAATGCAGAAAACTGTAGTTGTTGCTGTGGAAAACCGCGCCCCCCATCCTAAATATAAGAAAATTGTCGTTAAGACAAATAAATACAAGGCTCACGATCCAGAAAATAAATGTCAAGAAGGCGATCGGGTTCGTATTCGTGAAACTCGCCCTTTAAGCAAAACTAAACGCTGGGAAGTAACTGAAATTCTTGAGTCGAAACAATAACAAAATTCATCTTTGTGAATTTTGAATCATCAATTTTGAATTTTTGAAGGTAGTTTAAGCGTGATTCAACAGCAAACTTATCTCAATGTAGCTGATAACAGTGGTGCAAAAAAACTCATGTGTTTAAGAGTTCTTGGCACAGGTAACTGTACTTATGGCAGTATCGGTGATCGCATTATCGCTGTTGTCAAAGAGGCTATCCCCAATATGGCTGTTAAAAAGTCTGATGTGGTAACGGCGGTGATCGTACGCACTCGTCAATCTTTAAGACGGGAAAGCGGCATGAGTATCCGGTTTGATGACAATGCGGCCGTGATTATTAATCCTAATGACGGCAACCCCAAAGGAACTCGTGTTTTTGGTCCTGTAGCCCGTGAATTACGGGATAAAAACTACACCAAAATCGTTTCTCTCGCACCGGAGGTGATTTAATGTTAAATTCTGGAAAGAATAAAACCCCTGAGCGTTATAAAATGCACATAAAAAAAGGGGATAAAGTTCAAGTCATTTCTGGTCACGATAAGGGTAAAGTTGGGGAAGTTATCCAAACCTTTCCTAAAACCAGTAAAGTAGTTGTCAAGGGTGTTAACGTCAAAACCAAGCACGTTAAACCCCAACAACAAGGAGAATCTGGTCAAATTACCACCTTTGAAGCTCCCATCCATAGCTCTAACGTGATGTTATATTCAGAAAAAGAAAAAGTTGCTAGTCGTGTGGCTTATACTTTTACTGAAGATGGCAAAAAAGTCAGAAAGCTCAAAAAAACTGGTGAGATCATTGATTAGTGAGAAGTGAAAAGTGACCAAAAGTTAATCCTGTTCACTGTTCACTGTCCACTGCAAAAGCTCTGACCAAGCCCAGAGGATTTAAGGATTAAAATGACACAAAAACTTAAAAATCAGTATATTGAAACTATTGTTCCTAAATTAATGGAACAATTTAACTACACCAATATCCACCAAGTACCCAAGGTGGTCAAAGTGGTAGTTAACAGAGGATTAGGCGAAGCTTCCCAAAATGCGAAAGCATTAGAATCTTCCCTGAATGAATTAAGTACCATTACTGGCCAAAAACCAGTTGTTACCCGTGCTAAAAAAGCGATCGCTGGTTTTAAAATTCGTCAAGGAATGCCAGTGGGGGTAATGGTGACTTTAAGAGGAGAACGGATGTATGCCTTTTTAGATCGTCTGATCAACTTGGCACTTCCCCGCATTCGTGACTTTCGTGGCGTTAGTCCAAAAAGCTTTGACGGCAGAGGAAACTATAGCCTTGGAGTAAGAGAACAATTAATTTTTCCTGAGATTGATTACGACACGATTGATCAAATTCGGGGAATGGATATTTCAATCATCACTTCAGCCAATACTGACGAAGAAGGTCGGGCATTACTGAAAGAGATGGGAATGCCTTTCAGGAAAAATTAAATCCTTTATCTTAGGAGGAAATCAGGTCAATAATGGCGGCAAATGATACTATCTCGGATATGCTCACTCGCATTCGCAATGCCTGTGCGGTGAGACATCCCCAAACCAAAGTTCCTACAACCAGAATGACGCGCAGTATCGCTCAAGTTCTCAAGAATGAAGGCTTTATTGAAGATTTTGAGGAAGTAGGAGAAGGAATCGGTAAACAATTATTAATTTCCCTCAAATACAAGGGTAGAAATCGTCAACCGATTATCCAAACATTAAAGCGAGTCAGCAAACCCGGTTTACGAGTTTATTCTAATCGCAAAGAACTTCCTCGTGTGTTAGGTGGCATTGGAGTGGCAATTATTTCTACTTCCCAAGGCATCATGACCGATCGAGAAGCTCGTCAAAAGGGTGTGGGTGGCGAAGTGCTTTGTTATGTTTGGTAATTAGTTATTGGTTATTGGTTATTGGTTATTCGGAGTTTTGACTGGATTAATCTCTAAAAAAATTAAAATAATTTTAGTAAAATCATAGTTTAACGAATAACGAATAACAATTAACGAATAACGAATAACAATTAACAATTAACAATTAACGATTTTTTTAATTAATTATGTCTCGTATTGGTAAACGTCCAATTTCTATTCCCAGTGGAGTAACTATAGAAATTAATGGGCAGAATGTTTCCGTTAGTGGAAAGTTAGGCAAACTCCAGCAAACACTTCCTTCGTTGGTGGAAGTGACAAGAGAAGGTGATACTTTACTGGTAGTCAGAGCTAATGATTCTCGTCCTGCCAGAGAAAGACACGGACTTTGCCGTACACTTGTTTCTAATATGGTAGAAGGTGTTTCTAAGGGTTTTGAAAAGCGTCTGAGCATTCAAGGGGTAGGTTACAGAGCGGCGGCTCAAGGTAGCAAGTTAACCTTGAATGTGGGCTACAGTAAACCTGTGGAAATGGTTATGCCAGAAGGAATTCAAGTGGCGGTAGAAAATAACACTCAAGTTATTGTAACAGGTACGGATAAAGCAGTTGTCGGTAATGTTTCTGCCAAAATTCGTGCTGTTCGCCCCCCTGAACCCTATAAAGGCAAAGGGATTCGTTATTTGGGTGAAGTTGTTAGACGTAAAGCGGGTAAATCAGGGAAGAAATAAAGATGAAACTCTCTCGAAAACAAGCGATTCAACGCAGTCACCGCCGTATTCGGCAAAAAGTAAGCGGAACAGCACAAAAACCCCGTTTATGTGTATTTCGTTCCAATCAGCATATTTATGCTCAAGTAATAGACGATGCACTGCAACATACTTTAACGGCGGCTTCTTCCTTAGAGCCAAGTTTAAGGGACAAACTCGCCAGTGGTGCTAATTGTGACGCATCGGTGGAAGTTGGTAAATTGGTGGCTCAAAGAGCCTTAGAAAAAGGGATTGAAACTGTGGTTTTTGACCGAGGTGGATACCTTTATCATGGACGGATTAAAGCTTTAGCTGAAGCCGCCCGTGAAGCCGGATTAAAATTTTAAGATTAAAATTTTAAGAATTAACAAGTAAACAGTTACGATAGTTAGCTAATAGCTCAGGGCTGATTACTTAACATTAATTAGGATTATTAACTATGGCGAAAAAAAGAAAAGGTAGCAAAGCCAAGGAAAAAGAAACTAATTGGCAAGAGCGTGTTGTTCAAATTCGTCGAGTCAGCAAAGTGGTTAAAGGGGGTAAAAAATTAAGCTTCCGTGCCATTGTTGTTGTGGGTAACGAAAAAGGACAAGTTGGGGTTGGCGTTGGGAAGGCCGGTGATGTGATCGGGGCTGTGCGTAAAGGCGTAGCCGATGGTAAAAAACATATCATTGACGTTTCTTTAACGAAAGCTAATTCCATTAACCACCTAGCCAAAGGTTCTTCAGGTGGTGCTAAAGTGATTATGCGCCCAGCTGCCCCCGGTACAGGGGTAATTGCGGGTGGTGCTGTGCGTACTGTTTTAGAATTAGCAGGAGTACAAAATATTCTAGCTAAACAGTTAGGGTCTAATAACCCTCTCAATAATGCTAGAGCCGCTATTGATGCTCTGGAATCTTTACGCAGTTTTTCTGAAGTAGCCAGAGATCGTGGTATTTCTTTAGAGCATTTGTATACCTAAACGATTACGCAAAAAATATGAAATTACATGAGTTAAAGCCCAAAAAAGGCTCTCAACAACGTCCTCGCCGAGTAGGCCGAGGTATTGCGGCCGGTCAAGGTGCTAGTTGTGGTTTCGGGATGAGAGGTCAAAAATCTCGTTCTGGCAGAAGCACTCGCCCCGGTTTTGAGGGGGGACAAATTCCTTTATATAGAAGAATCCCTAAATTAAAACATTTTCCTTTAATTAATCCGAAGGAATATACTATAGTCAATGTTAAAAACTTGGCCAGTTTAGAAGCAAATACAGAAGTAACCTTGGAAGTCTTAATGGCTAAGGGCATTGTTACTTCTAATGATGGGCCTCTAAAAATTTTAGGGGATGGAGAGTTAAACGTAGCTCTTAAAGTAAAAGCGGCCGCTTTTACTAAATCGGCTCAGTCCAAAATTGAAGCGGCTGGTGGTAGTTGGGAATTAATCTAATTAGTGATTGGTCATTAGTCATTAGTCATTAGTCATCAATAGCTAATAGCTGACCAATGACAAATGACGAAAGACAAATGACAATAAACAAGATAATTTTAAATTTTAATTTGTGAATTAATTTCTTATGGTCGTCAGTCGAGACAAAACTCCAACTGCTCAAGAAACTTTTATGCAAATGGCTCAAGCGGCAGGTCTGCGGGGTCGTTTGCTTCTTACTATTGGTTTATTAGTTTTAGTTCGCTTTGGCATCTTATTTGCTCCTATTCCTGGAATCGATCGAGCTAGTTTTGCTCAAGCGATTCAAGAAAATCCCGTGGCCTTTGGCTTTTTGGATATTTTTACCGGAGGGGGTATTTCAGCCATCGGGATTTTTGCTTTAGGGATTTTACCTTACATTAATGCTTCAATCATCATGCAGTTATTAACTGCGGCCATTCCTTCTTTGGAAGATTTGCAAAAAAATGAGGGTGAAGCAGGCCGACGTAAAATCTCCCAATATACCCGCTATGTGGCCTTAGGTTGGGCGATCATCCAGAGTTTAGGCATTACCATTGGTTTATTAAATCGTCACGCCTTAACTCCTGGGACTGGTTTTATTATCGAAACCGTCTTAGCTTTAACCGCAGGTTCAATGTTTGTGATGTGGTTATCTGAATTAATCACGGAACGAGGAATCGGCAATGGTGCTTCTTTATTGATTTTTGTCAATATCGTAGCGGTTTTACCCCAAACTTTAGGACAAACCATTGAAGTAGCTCAAAAAAGTGCTGAGGAAGGCGATCGGGGCATTGTAATTAGCATCGTAGCTTTATTACTGGTCTTTTTAGTGATGATCGTGGGTATTGTTTTTGTTCAAGAAGGCACAAGACGTATTCCCATTGTCTCAGCCCGTCGTCAGGTGGGGAAAAGACTTTATCGAGAACGCACTAGCTATCTGCCTTTACGCTTAAATCAAGGCGGAGTAATGCCCATTATTTTTGCTTCAGCCGTTCTGATTTTACCCACCTCTTTAGCCAGTTTTACCAAAGGGGAAGGAACTTTTGGTCAGATTGTCCAAAAAGTAGCTTTAGCAGTCCAACCCGGAACTTTTGTTTACGTTTTGGTTTATTTGGCTTTAATTTTATTCTTTAGTTACTTTTATGCTTCTTTAATCGTTAATCCGGTGGATATGTCCCAAAATTTGAAAAAAATGGGGGCTAGTATTCCAGGGATTCGCCCAGGGAAAGCTACCAGTGATTATTTAGAAAAAGTGATTAATCGTTTAACCTTTTTAGGGGCAGTCTTTTTAGGCTTAGTGGCCACTATTCCCACTTTTGTGGAAAGTGCGATCGATGTTCAAACCTTTAGAGGTTTCGGAGCAACATCTCTTTTAATTTTAGTGGGGGTTGCTATTGACACGGCTAAACAGATTCAAACCTATGTAATCTCTCAGCGTTATGAGGGAATGGTTAAAGATTAATTAATTTAACTCTAATTTTATTAAAACTAAAATTTTCCATCAAAAAAATTGTGACAAGATTAATTTTTTTAGGTCCTCCGGGTGCAGGAAAGGGAACTCAAGCTCAGATTATGGCTGAGTTGGCTCAGATTGCACACATTTCAACGGGGGAAATTTTAAGAGAAGCGATCGAGCAAAAAACTGATTTGGGTGTGAAAGCTCAAAGTTATGTGGATCAAGGGGAGTTAGTGCCTGATGATTTAATTTTAGATTTGATCAGGGATCGCTTAAATCATGAAGATACAGCCAACGGCTGGATTTTAGACGGTTTTCCCCGTAATGTTGAACAAGCTGTCTTTTTAGATAACCTATTAGCACAATTAAATCAAAATGCCGATTGTGCAGTTAATTTTAGCGTAGATGATCAAGTTTTGATCAACAGAATGTTAGAAAGGGGACGCAAAGACGATAATGAAGAAACGATTACCCGCCGTCTTCAAGTTTATCGTGATTTGACTGCTCCGGTGCTTAATTACTATCAAGAGAAGGGGACACTTCAATCAGTAGATGGTGATCGGGCAATCGAGGAAGTGACAACTTCTGTAAAAGCTCTTTTGAAGATCTAAAAAGATGGCTTGGCCGAACTAACTCCAACAAGTTTTTAAAGTTTAATGATTAAATTGTTAAACTAGATTAATTGACTTGTTTAAAATAAATTCTTAATTCTGAATTTAGTTTTGAATTTTGAATTGTGAATTTTTGATTTTCAAAGGAGGCTTAATTTAATTGTCAAAACAAGATCTGATCGAAATGGAAGGCACGGTGACAGAATCACTGCCTAACGCTATGTTTCGAGTTGACTTAGATAATGGTTTTAATGTTTTAGCTCATATTTCCGGTAAAATTAGACGTAATTACATCAAGATTTTACCCGGCGATCGAGTCAAAGTGGAGTTAACACCCTACGACTTAAGCAAAGGTAGAATTACCTATCGTCTGCGGAAAAAATAAGGGTAAAACCGATCAAAAATAAAACAGAACAAACTTTCCTTTTTTTTATTTTTCTAATCTTTGAAACAGATTAGAGCAAATTAAGGAATTTTTGATCTGACAAAATACACAATTACTGGTATAATAGTAACCTTGCAGTCATAAATAATGATAGTCTTGAGTTCACGACCTTAAGTCAAAATTATTTATTAAGGTAAGCAGTTAATCTGTCAAAACAAAAACATTATGAAAGTTCGAGCATCTGTCAAAAAAATTTGCGAAAAATGCCGAGTTATTCGTCGGCGTGGTCGAGTGATGGTGATTTGTAATAACCCGAAACACAAACAACGTCAGGGTTAAACCTAAAACCATCAATTAAACGTAATCAGCTTAATTAAGTTTAATTGAACTGATTAAAAAATTAAACATCATAATCTATTGTAGCAATACACAAGACGAAAAGGGAGAAAAAACAGTGGCACGGATTTCCGGTATAGATCTACCCCGTGATAAACGCATCGAAATTGCTCTGACCTATATTTATGGGATTGGACTTTCTCGTTCTCATGAAATTTTAGAGCAAACAGGAGTTAATCCTGATACTAGAGTTAAAGATTTATCCGATGAGGAAATAACTAAGTTACGCGCTTGTATTGAGGCTAACTATCAAGTTGAAGGCGACTTGAGACGTTTAGAAGCGATGAATATTAAGCGTTTAACTGATATTGGTACTTATCGTGGTCGTCGTCATCGTCAAGGTTTACCCGTCAGGGGGCAAAGAACTCGTACTAATGCTCGGACTCGCAGGGGTAGACGTTTGACAGTGGCTGGGAAGAAAAAAGCTCCTGGTAAGAAATAATCTAAAATTGTTGTTTCCTTGGACAATAATTTTAGCTAAAAAATACGGATTAAGTTATTTCGTTAACTTAATCATCAACTTTCAATTTACTTTATTGATTTCATTCAAAAAAGCAGTAAAATTCAATGGCAAAACCAAAAAAAGGCGGTCCTAAAAAAGTTAAAAAAAATATTCCCAGTGGAGTCGCTCATATTCAGTCTACTTTTAACAATACGATCGTAACTATTTCCGATACCAAAGGAGATGCGGTTTCTTGGGCTTCGGCTGGTTCCAGTGGCTTTAAGGGGGCAAAGAAAGGTACTCCTTTTGCGGCTCAAACGGCGGCGGATAATGCGGCTAAAAGAGCGATGGAACAAGGGATGCGTCAAGTTGAAGTAATGGTGAGTGGACCGGGTGCGGGACGTGAAACTGCGATTCGTGCGCTTCAAGCTTGTGGATTAGAAATTACCTTAATTCGAGATGTAACTCCTATTCCTCACAATGGTTGTCGTCCTCCTAAACGACGCAGAGTCTAATCAGTGAACAATCAAAGCTTAATCATCAATCAAGGTGTTAATAATTAATATTTACTAATTATTAATAACTAAAAACTAATGATTAAAAACTAAAAATTGATAACTGAAAATTGAAAATTGATAACTGATAGAGGGAGGTCATAACTGAAGTGGCACAATTTCAAATTGAGTGTGTTGAAAATAAAACTGATAATAAAGATCAAAGTCAGTATAGCAAGTTTGTTCTCGAACATTTAGAAAGAGGACAGGGAACGACTGTGGGCAATGCACTCAGACGGGTATTACTGTCTAATTTAGAAGGAGCCGCCGTTACAGCTATCCGCATTGCAGGTGTCAATCATGAATTTGCGACTATTCCGGGGGTTCGTGAGGATGTTTTAGAGATCATGTTAAACATGAAGCAGATCGTCCTTAAATCTCATACCAATCAACAGTCAATTGGTAGGCTTTCTGTGTCAACGGCTGGATCCGTAACGGCTAGTCAGTTTGATCTTCCTTCAGAGGTGGAAGTAGTCAATCCTAACCAGTATGTTGCGACTTTAGCTGAGGGGGCAAAACTGGAAATGGAGTTTCGGATTGAGAAAGGCAAGGGCTATCGAGCGGTTGAACGTGGGAAAGATGAGTCTAGTTCTTTAGATTTCTTACAAATTGATGCGGTGTTTATGCCTGTGACTAAGGTTAATTATACAGTGGAGGATGCTCAGGTTGATGGGTCTTCTCCAAGGGATCGATTAATTTTGGAAATTTGGACTAATGGCAGTATTAAACCAGAGGAAGCTCTTTCTCAGTCAGCTACTATTTTAGTGGATCTATTTAATCCCCTTAAGGATTTAACTTTGGAGACTATTCAAGAGGAATATCCACAGGATGAGGATCCCACCAGTCAAATTCCGATCGAGGAGTTACAACTGTCGGTAAGGGCTTATAACTGTCTCAAACGCGCTCAAATTAATTCTGTTTCTGATTTATTAGATTATTCTCAAGAAGATCTATTAGAAATTAAGAATTTTGGTCAAAAGTCGGCTGAAGAAGTGATTGAAGCGCTTAAAGATCGTTTAGGGATTACTTTACCCCAAGAAAAGACTAAACCTTAGACGGTGAACAGTGATAACTGATCGCTGATTAATGGTGATCAATATTGACAAATTTATGATTAATAAATGTTTTTAGATAAAAGGAGGACTAATCATGAGACATCGCTGTAAAGTTGCTCTTTTGGGCAAACCGGCCGATCAACGTAAAGCTTTACTCAGGGCTTTAGCTACTCAATTAATTCGTTATGGCACGATTAAAACTACCAAGGCTAGAGCTAAGGCTTTACGCAAGGAAGTTGAACACATGATTACTTTAGCTAAAGATGGTTCTTTAGCTTCCAGAAGAAGGGCTTTAGGCTATCTTTATGATAAACAATTAGTTCATACTTTATTTGCTGAGGCTAAAGAGCGTTATGGCAATCGTAATGGGGGTTATACTCGCATTGCTAGAACTATCAGAAGACGTGGCGATAATGCAGAAATGGCAATTATTGAATTAGTTTAGGCTAATTTGTGATTACTTTGTGAGCTAAGGTGATGATTGATCAAAAGCTTGAGCAAAATTCCATTGATTCGGCGCTTGAGCGTGTGGCTTTGTTAGTTCAATATTTGGGAACGAATTATCATGGTTGGCAACGTCAACCCAATTATATTTCAATCCAAGGGGAAATTGAACGGGCGATCGCTCAGATAACGGGTGTTCCTGTGACAATATTTGGAGCGGGAAGAACGGATGCGGGAGTTCATGCGGCGGCTCAAGTGGCTCATTTTGATGTAGTAAGTTCTATTCCGGCTCATCGTTGGGCAAAGGTGTTAAATCAACATTTACCTGATGATATTTTGATTAGGGCTTCTGCCAAAATGTCTTATCCTTGGCATTCACAATTTTCTGCTAGTTGGAGAAGATACCGTTATAGCGTTTATAACGATCCCTGTCCCAATCTCTTTGTTAAGGACACGGCTTGGCATTATTATTATGACCGTTTAGATGAGTCTTTAATGAGGTCTGCACTGATTCCCTTATTGGGTCGACATCATTTGGCGGCTTTTCATCGGGCTAATTCTTCCCGTGATCATTCTTGGGTTGAGGTGCAAGAGGTGGACTGTTACCGCAAGGGGGCTGTGGTTTATATGGAAATTCAAGCTAATGGTTTTTTATATGGCATGGTCAGACTCTTAATGGGAATGTTAGTGGAAGTGGGGATCAAAAAGCGATCGCTGGAAAATTTTACCGAAATTTGGCAAAATGAACGGCGAGATTTGGTTAAATATTCCGCTCCGGCTAAAGGGCTTTGTTTGTTAAGGGTAGGGTATCAAGATCATCCGTTTGAGGAAAAACTTTGGTATGATAGCCAACCGATTTTTTCACTCAATAGTCAACAGTGATCAGTCAACAGTGTATAGTTATTAATTATGGGTTATTGGTTATGGGTTAAGAAATAGGAATTAATGATCGAACAGATCACGAATAACGAATAACAAATAACGAATAACTTTTAAAGTTTAAATTATTAAATTTACGGTTAAAAATGAGTAAAACACCATTACCAACTAAGGAAAGTTTAGATCAACAGTGGTTTGTGATAGATGCGGCGGATCAGCGTTTGGGACGTTTAGCTTCTGAAATTGCCATGATTTTAAGAGGAAAACGCAAACCCACTTATACTCCCCACATGGATACGGGGGATTTTGTGATTGTAATTAATGCGGAAAAAGTTGCAGTAACAGGCAAAAAATCAGAACAAAAAGTTTACCGCCGTCATTCTGGTAGACCAGGCGGAATGAAAGAGGAAACTTTTGATAAATTACAACAACGTATTCCCGAAAGAATTATTGAAAAAGCGGTTAAAGGGATGCTTCCTAAAAATAGTTTAGGCAGACAACTTTTCACCAAATTAAAAGTTTATGCGGGGGATAATCATCCTCATCAAGCTCAAAAACCTACTATTTTCAATCTTAATACTATACCTGGAGGTAATTAATGTCAGCTAATACAGATAAAGTTGTTTATTGGGGAACTGGTCGCCGTAAGTCTTCGATCGCAAGAGTGCGTCTAGTTCCGGGGACTGGTGAAATTGTGGTCAATGGTAAGTCTGGCAGTGATTATTTTAATCGTATTCCCACTTACATCAGCAATGTTAAAGCTCCTTTAGAGACTTTAGGCTTAGAAAATGAGTATAATATTTTAGTTAATGCTCATGGTGGCGGTTTAACTGGTCAGTCTGATGCGGTTAAGTTAGGCGTGGCGCGTGCCTTATGCGAGTTAGATCCGGAAAATCGTAGCCCTTTAAAGAGTGAAGGCTATTTAACCCGTGATCCTCGTTCTAAGGAGCGTAAAAAATACGGTTTACACAAAGCTCGGAAAGCTCCTCAATATTCAAAACGATAATATTTATCATTATCGGTTATATTTCAAAAATAAGTACGGTTTTAAAATAACCGTACTTATTTCATTAATGATTAGACTTCTTGCAGAAGTCGGGGAAAAGGAGAAAGGGAAAAGGGAAAAGTTATAAAAATTAATGATAACGATTAAAGAATTGATTGTATTTTCTTTTTTTATTACTTTTGCAAGAGGTCTATTAAGCTATGAGTTATTTTCGCCCTAATACAACGATTAATAATCAACGCTATCAAATTATTAATAAGCTTGGTAGCGGTGGTTTTGGCATTAATTATTTAGCTAAAGATACACAAAATCATCGTCTTGTTTGTGTGAAAACTTTAAATCTCGATCGCCTTGAAGAAAATTATCAAACTACTAACGGCCATCTTGATGGTTTTGATAATTTTTTACAAGAATTACAGGAAAAATTTGTTAATGAAACAATTTTATTGGCAACTTTTGATCATCCAAATATAGTTAAAGTCTATCCTCAAATGTTCAAAGAAAATGATCTTTGGTGTATGACTATGGAATATATTGAGGGTAAAAATTTGGCTCAATGTTTAACTAATAATGGTATTTTTAGTGAAAAATCTGCTTTAAAAATTATTCAACAAATTGGCGAAGCTTTAAAATATGTTCATAGTAAAAATTATCTTCATTTAGATATTAAACCCCATAATATTATCTTAAGAGAAAGTGATAATCAAGCTATTTTAATTGATTTTGGTTTAGCAAGGGAATATGATTTAGAAAGGTCAATGGTAATGACTTTTAAAGGTACTCAATTTTATGCTTCACCTGAACAAGCAGACGGCAAAAAAGCTAAATTTACTCCCGCTTCTGATATATTTTCTCTAGCTTTAACTTTGTCAACTTTATTAACTATTAATGAGCCTCCAATTATACCTCGTTTAATACCTCCAAAAGAGATTAATCCTAATATTAGCGATCAGGTAAATAATGCTATTATCAAAGGGATTGAATTAGAACAAAATGATCGCCCCCAGTCTATAGATCAATGGTTTGAAATGTTAGGAATTAATCCCAATCCCCCCCTTGCCTTTGGGAAAGGGGGGCTGGGGGGTGAGGCAAATCAACCCATTAAATTAATTTCAAGTAAAGGTATAGACTACCGTAAATTAGATCAATTATTAGCAGAAAATAAATTGCGAGAAGCAGATCAAGAAACAAACAATAAAATATTAGAAGTAATCGAAAAAAATTGGAGTAAAATTACTACAGATGATTTTAAAAACTTTTCTAAGGAAGATTTGCAAATAATGGATCAACTTTGGGTAAAATATTCTCAAGGTCTATTTGGCTTCTCGGTACAGAAACAGATATATATTAATTGCGGAGGCACTCCCGGAGAATATGACTGGGAAGCTTATAAACGATTCGCACAAAAAGTTGGCTGGAAAAGAGGAGATAAATGGTTGTACTACTCTAATCTAACCTTTAATAGAAATGAACCACTCGGAAACCTCCCATGTTTTGGGTGGGATGGAGGTTATTGGAGTTGGAAGGTGATTAGGGAGGGGGGGTTTTTACTCTTTTCTCTTGTCTAATATATAACATATAAAGGTTTTAGAGGGAAATAAATATTTTTGATCAATGATTTTAGTAACAGGCTAGAAGCCTGTTTCACAGGGGAATTTATCTTTTTAATTACTTGTTTAATAACCTATTAATTATCAATTTAAAAAAGTAAAATCTAAACACAATTGTGGCACAGGCATCTTGCCTGTGACTGTTTTTTTTATTAATTCTTAATTGCTTATTATTGAAATTTAATAACAGGCTAGAAGCCTGTTCCACAGTAATTTATATTTAATTAAAATTCTTCCCATAAAAAAGGATAATCTTCAGGAGTTTGTGCTAAATTAGCTTTAACAGGATTTTCTCTAATATAATTCCAAGTATTAAGAAACTCTTGATCATTTCTCATAATTCGATCATGTCTTTCATCTTGCCAAACTATACCAATATGCTTCATAACTTTAGGAATTTGTTTAGAACTAAAACTTTTAACACTATGTAAAATATTACTTAAAGACCAATATTCATGATCATTTTTTGGTAAAGGTTGCACTAACCAATGAACATGATCCGGCATAATTACAATAGCAAAAGTATGATATCTAACTTGATTTTTGTGTTGACTTTGATCAAAAAATAAACAACAATTTAAAACGGTTTCTCTAGCAACAGGAGTTAATTCTAACTTTTCCCAAGTATTAAAAGTAATAAAATAAACTGATCCTGCTAACTCCCAATGAGGAAGACATCTTTGTTTAATTTGTAAAGATTCTGACTTCATAAAAAGATTGTAAAATTGTAAAATAATTATTTATTTTATAATAAAATTATCTCAAAAGTGGAACAGGCTTCTAGCCTGTTACTCAAAATTAAATTAATTGATCAATCAAAATTAAATTAATTGATCAATCAAAATTAAATTAATTGATCAATCAAAATTAAATTAATTGATCAATCAAAATTAAATTATACCATTTACAAAAAGTAAGTTCAGGGTTAGTATAGGAATAGATTAACAGGAGCAATAGTATGTCAGGAATATCAAAAATAGAAGTAATTGAATCAGCAGATACACTAAAAAATCTCATGAAACAACAAAAAACAGCTTTGAATTTTGCCAAAGTTCAAGCTTTATATCTTTGGAAAATTCAAGTGGCTGAAACGATCAGATACTTAGCGGTAATGATGGGACGTAGTGATAGAACAATTTACGAATGGTTTCACTTATATAAGACGGAAGGATTAGAGGCATTATTACAAGAACATAATAAAACAGGAAGACCAAAAAAACTAGAGCTAGAAACAGTTGCTCTAGTCAAAAAAGAATTAAGTGAGCCTCAAGGATTTAACAGTTACCAAGAAATAAAAATATGGTTATTTACTTGTCAAGATATTGAGATAAGTTATACCACAATACATCAATTAGTGAGATACGAATTAGGGGCAAAATTAAAAGTACCACGTCCTTATCATGAGTATCAAAATGAAGGGGTAATATCCGTATTTAAAGAGTATTTACCCATAAGATTAAAAGGCATAATAGCTCAAATAAAAGAGAAATGGGGCGATACTAAAAATATTTGTTACTGGTGTCAAGATGAAACTAGATTAGGTTTTAGAACAGAATTAGGAAGGAAAATAACTTTAAAAGGAGTCAAACCAGAACAAGAATTACAATGGCATTATGACTATTATTATCTTTATGGATTAATCGAAGTAGAAAATGGCAAAAGTTTTTTCTATGAACTATCTCATTTTAATAGTGAATACTTTGGTAAATATTTAACAGAATTTAGTAAAGAATATCCCGATGAGATTCATATAATACAGTTAGATAATGCACCTTGTCATAGAGCAAAAAAGTTAGAAGTACCTGAGAATATAATTTTGTTATTTCAACCACCTTATTGTCCAGAAGTAAATCCGATTGAAAGACTGTGGTTATATATCAAACAACAGTTAAAAAATATCTGGTTTAAGAACTTAGATGATGTCAAAAATAAAGTAGCTAATATCTTAAATAATTTACAAGAAGATTTTATCCTGTCTTTAGCAGGTTGGGATTATATTGTGAATGCTTTATCTGTGTAGCTACTTTTTGTAAATGGTATTAATTGATCAATCACAGGCAAGATGCCTGTTCCACATTTAAGCAAGGAATAAAATCATGAAATCAGAAGTAATTTTAACAGTAATAGAAGGAAAATTAACAGGTCAAAAATTTATTTTTGATGAAAGAAATACCTGTATTATGGGCAGAAATAAAGACTGTTATCCCCAATTACCTGATAATATTTTACTTACTACTAATAACCTCAATTGTCAAGTCAAAATTGCAGATTTTGGTTTATCAAAAGCTTTTGATTTAGCAGGTTTTAGTGGTTTATCTGTTACTAATGGAACAATGGGAACACCCGTATTTATGCCCCGTCAACAGGTCATAGATTTTAAATATGCAAAACCTGACGCCGATCTGTGGAGTTTGATGGCTATTTTCTATTATTTAATTACCGGAAAATATGTGAGAAAATTTACTAAAGGCGATAGTTTTTATGATATATTAAGAAATGATCCCATTCCCATACTTAAACAAAATCCAAATCTACCTCAAAAGTTAGCAGAATTAATTGATTTAGGATTAAGAGAAAAACCGGAAATTTATTTTAAAAATGCTCAAGATTTAAAACAAGCTTTATTAAATATAAAAAAATTAATTAATTAAAAATATTTAAACTTTCAAAACAAAAAATCTATGGTAACAATTATCTATTCTGATGAATTTTTAAAACATGACACAGGTACTTTTCATCCTGAAAAACCCGCCCGTTTAACTGCTATTGTCAATGCTTTAAAATCAGTTTCTTTTGCTGATCAATTAACATGGAAATTACCTACTTCTCTTAATAAAAATGATCCCCTTCCTTTAATCAGAAAAATTCATACTCAAAGCATGATCGATCGCATCGAAAAAACTGCTAAAAAGGGAGGCGGTTATTTAGATATGGATACACCCATAAGCTCAGAAAGCTACGAAATAGCCTTATTAGCCGTCAATGCTTGGTTAGATGGTATTGATACAGTTTTGGAGACTCATAATCCTGCTTTTGTGTTGGCACGCCCCCCCGGCCATCATGCTACTAAAACAACCTCTATGGGCTTTTGTCTCTTTTCTAATGCGGCAATTGCGGCTAATTATGCCCTAACTAAACCGAATATAAACAGAGTAGCAATTTTAGATTGGGACGTACATCACGGTAATGGAACTCAGAATATTATTGAAGATAATCCTAATATTATCTATTGTTCTCTCCATCAATATCCAGCTTATCCGGGAACGGGGAGAGATTCTGACACGGGGGGAAAATACAATAATGTGTTAAATTTACCCATGATCGCCAAGAGTAATATTATTACTTATAAACCCATTTTTGAGCGTAAAGTTTTGCCATTTTTAAGGGAATTTAAGCCCGATTTATTAATAGTTAGTGCGGGGTATGACGCTAATGAAAATGATCCTTTAGCTGATGTTTATTTACACCCTGAAGACTACGGAATTTTTACAGAATTAATATTACCAATTACCCCTAATATTTTATTTGGTTTAGAAGGTGGTTATGATCTTGAAGCCCTCGCCCAATCAGTTGTTGAAACTATTAAACCATGTTTATCTAATTAATTGATTCTTTGTCATTTGTTAAAAATTAATTATTATTAATTATTAATTAACGGTGCTTTGACAAAAAATTTGATGTTCCCTTATCATCCCCCTTAAAAAGAGGGATTTGTTGATTTAAAATTTAATCTCGACTCTGAAAATTTCCTTTACCTGTGAGGGTTGGGAGGGGAGGAGGGGGTATGTTTTCTAACATTAATCTTTTTGGGGGAAAAAGTTTTTCTGTTGTCATTTTTATTACTATATAAATAATCGGCACAACAAATAAACTTAAAAATGTCGCCACTAACATTCCTCCAAAAACTGCTGTTCCTAGTGATTTGCGACTTCCAGCCCCTGCACCTGTAGCAATCACAAGGGGAAAAATCCCGATTAAAGTTGAAATTGCGGTCATTAAAATTGGTCTTAATCTTTCTTTTGATGCCTGTATTACTGCCTTAACAATTGGTAATCCTTCCGCCCTTAATTGGTTAGCAAATTCTACAATTAAAATTGAATTTTTACTAGCTAATCCGATTAACATAACTAAGCCAATTTGACAGTAAACATCATTAGGAAATCCCCTTAACATTTGCGCTAATAATGCCCCTAAAATTGCTAAGGGAACTGCTAACATAATGATTAAAGGATCAATATAATTTTCATATTGTGCCGCTAAAACTAAGAACACAAATAATAATCCTAAACTGAATATTATCAGGGCTAAATTTCCCGCGCTAATTTCTTCTAAAGAAATACCTGTCCATTCATAACTAAAGCCGGCCGGAAAGATTTTTTGAGCTAAATTTTCCACAATTTTGATCCCCTCTCCCGAACTCACCCCTGGGGCGGTTGATCCCGTAATTTCGATCGCGCGGAATAGGTTATAATGGTCAATACTTTGCGCTCCCGTTGTAGTCGTGACAGTGACTAAATTAGATAAAGGGATCATCTCATTACTAGCCGATCGCACATAAAGCGCATCTAAATCTTGAGGATTCGATCGAAACTGTTGATCCGCCTGTAAATAGACACGATAGGAGCGTTGTTGCATGGTGAAATCATTGATATATTCACCCCCTAAAGCGGTTTGTAAGGTTTTAAACACATCATCTAATTTTACTCCTAATAATTTTGCCCGTTCTCGATTAATTTGTACCAATAATTGGGGACTATTAGCGGAGAACTGGGTAAATACCCTCTGTAAATTAGGGTTTTGATTGGCGGCCGCTAAAAATTGTCCCATTGTGGCCACCATCGAATCAAGATCCGTATTAGCACGGCGATCTTGCAATTTAAAACTAATACCGCCAAAAGACCCTAAACCCTGAATAGAAGGGGGATTGATGGGAATAATTCTCGCTTCTGGGATCATGGCAAATTTACCAAATAATTGCCCCGTAATGGCTTTCACACTTTGATCGGGGCGACTGCGTTCATGCCAAGGTTTTAAGGGTGTAAAAATAATCCCTTGGTTGGGAGTCGAACCCCCAAAAGCAAAACCGCCGATCGCAAATGTGCCTAGCACTTCGGGCATTTTAAGAATTTCCGTTTCAACTTTACTGATCACCTCACTGGTATATTGAATCGAAACCCCTTCCGGCGCTTGAACAATGGTGATAAAATAACCCTGATCTTCTTCGGGTAAAAAGGCCGTTGGTACTTTCACATAAAACCAACCCGTTAAGGCGATTAATACCACAAAACAGCCGATTACCACCATTTTAAAATGGGTTAAAAACTTTAAACTTTTTTCATAGTTAAGATTAACCCAATCGAGAAAACGGTTAAAAGTGTTGAAAATAGGCTCTAACCATGCGGGGGGATGTTGTCCTTTACGCAACATTAAACCACATAAAGAAGGGGTTAAAGTTAAAGCCAAAAAAGTAGAAATAGCGATCGAAAAAGCGATTGTGAGGGCAAACTGACGATATAATGCGCCCGTTGTACCCGGAAAGAAAGCCACAGGCACAAACACCGCCATTAACACTAAAGAGGTGGCGATCACCGCCCCAAATAGCTGTTTCATGGAAACACTGGCGGCCTCATGGGCTTCCATGTTTTTATCTTGGATATAGCGGTGTATTTGTTCCACTACTACGATCGCATCATCCACCACCATGCCCGTAGCTAAAGTTAAACCGAATAAAGTTAGAGTATTAATAGAAAAATTAAAGACTTTAACAAAGGCAAATGTACCAATTAAAGCGAGGGGAATGGTTAAAGAAGGGATTAAAGTAGTACGCCAATCTTGTAAAAAAGCGAGAATAATTAAAACTACTAGGCCAATGGAGACAAAAAGGGTAATAATTACCTCTTTTAAAGACTCCCGAATAAAAGCCGTGGTATCAAAAGCTAATCTTACTTGAAGGCCGGGGGGAAATTCCTTTGATAATGTGACCATTTCCGCTTTCACCCTTGCGGCCACTTGTAACGCATTAGAGCCGGGTAACTGATAAACCGCCATCCCAACCGCATCCACACCCCGAAACCTCACAAAAGAACCGTAGTCTTGTGAGCCTAATTCAACCCTACCCACATCTTTAAAACGGATAATTCCGCCCTGTTCATCGCTTTTGAGGATTAAATTTTCAAATTCTTCAGGGCTGGTTAATTGACTAACGGCGCGTAGATCTAACTGAAATTCTTGCCCCTCGATCGCAGGTTCAGAGCCAATTTTACCCGCCCCTACCTGAATATTTTGTTCCCTTAAGGCTTGGGAAACATCGGCGGGAGTTAGGCCACGACTAGCTAAACGGGTGGGATCAAGCCATAAACGCATGGCATAACGTCTTTCGCCCAAAATGCGCACACTGCCCACCCCTTCCACTCTTTTTAAAGCGTCTACTAAATAGCGATCAGCATAATTACTTAAAAATAAGTTATCATACTCCTTATTTTCGCTAAATAAACCGAAACCCATTAGAATATTAGTAGATTGTTTACTAACGGAAACTCCGGCTCTTTGGACAATTTCAGGTAATTGAGACTCAACGATCGAGACTTGATTTTGCACATCAACGGCCGCTAAATCTTTATTACGGGAAGCGTCAAAAGTGGCGGTAATACTGCTAGTGCCATCGTTACTGCTACTCGAAGAAAGATATTTTAAACCTTCAACCCCGTTAATTTGTCTTTCTAAAATATTAGTAACGGCATTTTCCACCACTTGAGCATCAGCACCACTATAACGTGCCGTCACTTGGATCTGAGTGGGGCTAATATCAGGAAAACGATCTACAGGGAGATTAAAAATACTAATTATGCCAATTAAAAGAATAATTAAAGCACAAACACTCGAAAAAACGGGTCTTTTAATAAAAAAATCAACCATAAGAGAAAAAATTTAAGATTGAACAATTTTAATTAAGAAAAAGGCAAAATTAATAATAATAATTGCGTTAAACTTTTAGAGAAAAGTGAGGTAAAAATCCTTGAGGGCAAACAATTTTAACTATAAAAAACTAGCCAAATTATTTAATGTTCTTTGATTTTCTTCGGGCGTTCCGATGGTAATTCTTAAACCTCCTCCCGTATGACGAATTAATGTTCCTTTTAATTTTAATTTTTCTACTAAGTTTTGATGTTTTTCCTGTGATTTTTCAGGTTCACAATTTAAACGGGCATAGATAAAATTACCGTTGCTTTTCCATACTTTTAACGCTGGAAAATTGCCTAACTCTTGATAAATTTTAGCCCTTTCTTCAAGAATATTATTAATAATTGGTAAAATTAAATCTCGATTTTTTATTGCTAATAAAGCGGCGGTTTGTGAGAAGCTAGGAAGGTTATAAGGTAAACGGATTTTCTCTAAGGCGTTAATTATTTCTTCTGAGGCGATGGCATAGCCTACCCGATGTGCCGCTAAACGAAAAGCTTTAGAAAAAGTGCGTAAAATAATCCAGTTTGGATAATTATTTAATTCTCCTGCTAAAGTAGTTTGACTAAATTCAAAATAGGCCTCATCTATTACTACTAAAATATCTTGACTAATACTTTTTAACCAATTAATTTCTTCAGAGTTTAAACTATTAGCAGTAGGGGAGTTAGGATGTAAAACAAAAATTACTTTAATTGGTGGATTTTGGGTACTATTAATAATAGTATTAGCTTGATCTATCTTCATGGAAAAATCAATTTCATTTCTGCCAATATGATAGGTTTTAATCCCTAAAGTTTGAGCTAATATTTCATACATTGAGAAAGTAGGATCGGCCACTAAAATTGATCCGGATCCCCCCACACAAGTGGCAATTAATAATGATCTAATTAATTCATCTGATCCATTACCAATGGAGATATTTTTACTATTAAAAATATCCCCTAAAATTGATTCATTTACATATTGAGAAATAGCCTCTTTTAATTCGTGATGACTACCATCAGGATAACGATTTGTTGAAATTTCTTTTTGATAAATTTCAGTTAATTTTTCTTTAATTTCTAGGGGGAGATCGTAGGGGCTTTCATTGGTATCAAGTTGATCTACTTTAACTGTAATTGCACCTCCCGGATGGGGAGTATAAGCTTTTAATTGATTAATTTCTGGGCGAATAAAATTTAACATTTTTGACATATTTTACTTAATTTAAGGCTGAAAAAATAAGATTAAGACAGTTAACTTTACTTAACTAATACTATTAGCATCGAACTTAATTTCGATGCTAATTTAAAGAGTTCAATTAATTGAACTAAAATTTTGTTTGATTGATTATTGATCAATTAACAATTGATCAAATTAATCCTCAACTAAATATGTATAACTTCTCATACTTTGGGTATAATTTTGTAATAAAAGTTGGGATTCTTCAATCGTAATATGATTATTTTGTAAGGCTTTTTCCGTACGTCTACGGATTGTTTCAATTAAATCATCTACATTATATTGAACATAGGTTAATACATCTTTAATTGTATCACCTTGAACTAAAGAAGTAATTTCATATCCCTGTTGATCCATCGTAATGTGAACTACATTAGTATCACCAAAAAGATTATGCAAACTACCTAAATTTTCTTGATATGCACCCACTAAAAATAGCCCTAAATAATAAGGTTTAATTTCATAATAATCAATCAAATAATTGGGATTTTTTTTGCCAGTTTCTAATTCTTCAACTGAATGTAATTCTAATAAGTTTTTCACCCCCATAATGTTAATAAAACGATCAATTTTGCCATCACTATCACAAGTTAAATCGGCTAAAATTCCCAATTGATCTGGTTTTTCATTTAAGCGGTGAATGGGCATAATGGGAAATAATTGTTCGATCGCCCATGAGTCACAAACAGAGCGAAAAACTGAAAAATTAACATAATAAATAGAAGCTAATTTATTTTCTAATTCTAATAAATCATCAGGTAAATAATCATTTTGACGAATTGTTTGTAATATTTTTTGACAACAAGCCCAATATAAATCTTCAGCTTTTGCCCTTTCTTCTAATGATAAATAACCTAATTCAAACAAACTAAATGCTTCCTCTTTTAATTGAATTGCATCATTATAAGATTCTTGACAGTTTTTAATATTAATTGCTTGATAGGTTTCCCAAAAATTAACTAAAGTTGAATGGAAATTTTCTGTCATCGGATCGGGAATTTTGTTACTGATCTCGCTGGTAGTTAAAACATTAAAAATAAGCACTGATTGATGTGATATAACTGCTCTCCCGCTTTCACTCATTAAAATTGGGACGGGAATATTTCTTTTTTTACAGGTTTCTTGAACTCCTGAAACTACATCATTAGCATAGTTTTGCATATTGTAATTTTTTGAGCCATAAAACTTACTTTTTGAGCCATCATAATCAACGGCTAAACCGCCTCCCACGTCTAAATATTTCATATTTGCCCCCAATCTTACCAATTCTCCATAGACTTGAGATGCTTCACGAATGGCATCTTTAATCACACTAATTGAGGAAATTTGTGAGCCAATATGAAAATGTAAAAGTTGTAAACAATCTAATAAATTTAAAGCTTTTAATTCTTTAACAACTGTTAAAATTTCAGGAATTGTTAAGCCAAATTTAGCTCGATCTCCTGTGGAAGTTTCCCATCTTCCAGCGGATTTTTTACTTAATTTAACCCTAACTCCAACTGTTGGTTTAATCTCTAATTCTTCTATTACTTCTAAAATTAAATATAGTTCTTCTAATTGCTCAATTACAATAATAGTTTTTTGCCCAATTCGATTAGCTAAAAGGGCGGCTTTAACATATTCTTTATCTTTATAACCATTACAAATTAAAAGAGGTTCATTTTCTTGATTAAATAAATCAGGTTCTAACATCGCTAAAGCAATCATTAATTCAGGCTTTGATCCTGCCTCTAAACCAAAATTATAGGGTTTTCCATACTTAACTAAAGCTTCCACTAAATGACGATGTTGATTACATTTAACAGGGTAAACTCCCTGATATTGACCCGGATATTCGTAGCGGGAAATAGCATCATAAAAACAAGAATTTAAACGCTTAATTCTATCTTCTAAAATATCTAAAAAACGAATCAATAAAGGGGGATTAATATTGCGTTTTTTTAAAGATTCTACCAATTCAAATAGATCTAATTTGTTTTTAATTTCTGGCTTAGGAGCTACGCTAACATGACCATTTTCATTAATAGAAAAATAAGGTTCTCCCCACTGTTGAATTTGATAGAGTTCTTGACTATCTTCAATTGTCCAAGTTTCTGATGTTACTTGTGTTAAAGATTTATTTTGCTCTTGATTCATTGTTTTTTTTTGATAATTAAGATTTTCTTGTTTATTATTCTCAAGATTGAGAGTAGCCGAACTCGATGTTATTTCCATTAATTAATAACCTCATCTAACAGATTAATTAATATAAAAAATAGTTAAATTATGATTTTCAACAATTGACAATTAATTATTATCAATGATTAATTGTCAATTGTCAATTCTCAAAAGATCATTAATTTTCCATCACATATTTAACTAAAAATGGTAAAATTAAAGTCCCATCTGAGTGAATTTCACTAAATTGTCCTTGATCGTCCATTTTGCGCCAAGAAACACCTTCAGAATAGGTACATCCTGATAAATGTCCATAATACATTGGATCGGGACAAATTCGACAACCATAAGCAAATTTATGTTCAGGTAAATTAAAATTAGTTCGCTCATTAATAATTTCAATTAAAGGTGACACATTTTGAATAAAATTACGGGGTACTCCTCCCCCAATTGTAAAAATACCAATTTTACGAGAATTAGTTACCATTTCTACTAAAAATTTAGTATCTAATTCCAAATTAAAAACAATTTTATCCTGTTGATTTTTTTCCCTTAATAAATTATGAACATAAATATCATTGGCAATTTCTGAATCGTTAAAAGCAGGGACAAAAACGGGTACATTTTCTAAATAAGCTGATTTTAAAATACCCCTTTGATCTGGATATTTTTCTGCTAAATATTGACCTATTAATTGATGAAATAAACTAGGACTTAAATATTCTTTTTGATCATATTCACTTAAAACTTGATTGATCACATTTGCAATATGATCTAAATTAGTTTCCGGTTCTAAAGTATCAGTAATTCGGTTTAACTTTGCCTGTGCTAATTGACTATCATCATCTTTTGGATTATATTTAAAATGTTTTAAACCAACACTTTCTACTAAACCATGAGCCATTAAGGCACCTGTACTGCAAATTCCGTTGATCATTTTTTGATCAATTAAATCACAAATAATTAAACCCATTTTAGCCACAGTCATTGCCCCACTTAAGGTTAAAAACACTGTACAATTAGGGTCTTTAATCATATTAGTTAAAACCCTAGCACCTTGGCTGACTTCTAAGGCTAAACCTTGATAATTTTGTAAAGTATTAATTAATTGAGTGACGGTGGTTTTTTCCCCTTCTAAATTCTCTTTTAAAACTGCATAAATTAAAGGTAAAATGAAATTTGGATCAGCAAAAATTACATTAGGATAATAGCCATCCGTAACTTGATTTGGTTTAACTTTGCCATACTGATTAATAAAGATTGATTCTTGAGGATGATCATAAATTGCACCTTCATATTTTTCTGAATAAATACCAACAATTAAGGCGTGATGTGGCGTGATCAAATCTTGATTAATCTGTTGAAAATAGGTTTGAGAATCAACTAAATTTGATAGCCATTTTAACTCAACCATTGTTTTTAATAATGTTCCTAAAGAACTATCCAAATGACCATCATATATAGCAATAATTGTTTGCTTTTCCCTGATCCATTGTGTTAACTTTTCACTTACTTCTCCTAACATTCTAGCCCCAAATGAGCAAAAAGTCATACTTTTTACCAGATCAGCTACTGAATTACATTGTTTAAGGTCTAAAAGTTTTAATTCTGTAAACATTTTTTCTTAATCAAAATTAACATTAACAAATTGAGTCAAATAAGTTTAAAATAAAGTTAATTTTAGTTTAAACTTTTTGCTAACATTTCATTATATCATAAAAGATCATAATTTAAAATTGTTTATTAAAATCACCTATTTTTGGAGAATTTCCTATTTATGCCCCCCTCAAAAATCCTAACTCTAGCCACCAGTATTTTGTTGTTATTATTTACTTTTAGTTGTTCTAAAGAAAAGGTTAATAATGTTAACAATAACTCTAATAATTCTAATATCAAAAGTGAGCCTACTGCGATCAATTTAGAATCAGAAAATCCATCCCCTAATAAAAATAATCAAAAATCACCAATTTCATCCCCTCAAAAATCAAAAGATGATATTCTTAAAATAGTTTATAGTAAAGAACAAGAAATTCAACTTTGTGATGGCCAATTAGATCAAGCAGTTTCTTCAGAATCTTCTTCAGTTTACCCCTTAAATAATCAAGATTATTTAGTCGAAGTTTTGTGTTTTATGGGGGCTTATCAGGGTAATTATGAATATATTTTATATCAAAATAAAGATAATAATTTAACGATTAAACCTTTACTTTTTAAATCATTTACTGTTGACAATCAGGGAGAATTTAACTCTAATTCTGTTAAATCTTTAGCGGGAATAAGCAATTATAATTCAGAGAAAAAAATCTTAAATATTTACACTAAAGATCGGGGCTTAGAAGACTGTGGATCTACCTCTCAATATCAATGGAAAAATGATCAATTTGAATTAATAGAATATCGGGCTAAACCTCAATGTGATGGGCAAGAAATTGATCCTGAAAATTATCCGGTAATTTATAGTAATAAAAACTCTAATTCTAATCAATCTAATCAACAATTATTAGAGGGAAAAATTATTAATAATATTTTAGAGCAAAAAGAAGAATTAGGAGTATGTAAAGATGGTTTTCAAGAAAATATTGCTCAAGAAAATTCAGAAGTTTATGCTATTAATAATCAAGAAAAATTAGTGATAATTCATTGTTATCAGGGTGCTTATCAAGGTGGTTCTAATTTTTTAATTGTTAATAATAATAATATTCAACCTTTATATTTAACTGATTTTGAGCAAGATCAAAATGGAGAAATTATTGAAAAACAAGAAATGTTTAGAACTGGTTTTGTTGAATATAATCAAAATAATCAAACTTTATCTATTTTTAGTAAATATGCCGGCCATGGTGGTTGCGGTACTTCAGCCCTCTATCAATGGCAAGAAATTAGTTTTGAACTGTTAGAATATCGGGCTAATTTTAATTGTAATAAGCCCTTTTCTGCTGACAATTGGCCTGTGATTTATCCTCAATAATTTCCCTAATAATTATTAATTTGATTAAAGAAAGCCCCTCCAATGGGAGGGGTAAGGGCGAAACCAAAAAATAAAATTATTACTTAAATAAACATAGAATTAATAATATTTTCATAGGTGGTCATTACTACTGGACGTTTAATTTTCAAAGTTTGAGTCATCATACCGTTATCAATAGTAAAGGGTTGTAAAATTAACTCAAATACTTTAATTTGATCATCGGGACGATAACCTGCACGATTTTTAATTTCTCTGGTAAATTCTTCTTTAAATAAATTTATGACCTCATTTTTATAGAGATCGCTAACTTTAATTTCCTCAAAAGAAGCATCAGGATCAGGTAAATTTAAGTTTAAATTTTGTTGAATTATCCACAGTTTTAAAGCGTCTAAATTGGGGACAATTAAAGCACCTAAATATCTTTGATCTTGCCCTACTAACATTATTTGATCAATATAGGCACTTCTTAAACAAGCATCTTCAATGCCTTGTGGTTCAATATTTTCACCATTAGTTAAAACAATTGTATCCTTAGCCCGACCTGTTAAAACAATATCACCATCGGCGGTTAAATAGCCTATATCGCCACTATCAAACCAACCTTCAGGATCTATCACTTTGGCGGTGGCTTCGGGTTTTTTATAATAACCTTGCATGACGGCGGATCCCTTGATTAAAACAACCCCTTTTTGCCCTGATGATAAGGCTTGACGGGTATCCAGATCTACAATTTTAAATTGTACTTCAGCAATGGCTTTACCGGATGAACCCCTTAAATTATGTTTTAAAGTGCGACAGGAAACAACGGGGGAAGTTTCTGTTAAACCATAGCCCACTAAAACAGGGATATTAACTATTTCAAAAAAAGTCTCTAAATAGGGAGCTAATGCACCTCCGCCACTTAAGACGGCTTTTAATTTTGCCCCCGTACCTTCCCTTATTTTTTGATAAATAATCTTATCTCCTAAAACATGGCCTAAACTTAAAAAGATAGTTTTAATTTTAGCTTTAAATCTTTCTAAATTAGAAACATTAAGATGTTCTAAACTTAAATTATTACTAATTCTTTTTGAGATGATATAATTTTGGGATAAATTAAAGAAAAAGTTAATTAATTTTTGTTTTTTAATCGGTTGTTCCCTAAATTGTTTTTGTACTCCTTCATAAATAGATTCCCATAAACGGGGTACGGCTACCATATAGGTTGGTTTAAATTTTTGAAGGTCTTTTTTAATTGATCTTAAATTAGTATAAATAATCGTACAACCATTAGCAAAAAGGAAATATTCACAGGTTCTTTCGTAGGAATGCCAAGTAGGAAGAATACTTAAAATTTTATCACCTATTTCTGGATAAATAATCCCATAAATGTTAATAACTTGATGTAATAAATTACCATGAGATAACATTACTCCTTTAGGTTGGCCGGTTGTACCTGATGTATAAATTAAAGTTGCTAGATCTTGACGAGTATGTTTGGAAAATTCTAATTGATGATCCTTTCCTACTTCCATCAATTCAAGAAAATTTAAGATTTTAAATGATTGTTCTTGATCGGTTTTTTCATCAGATAATAACACAATTAATTTTAAATTAAAAGTTTCTAAACTATCTTTTAATTTATGAAATGTTTTTAAATCTTCTAAGATTAAACCAACACTATCACTATCTTTTAAAATGTAAAGTAATTCATTTTTTTCTGCTTGGGAAGATCTAACTACATCTACAGATCCGGCCGTCATAATACCTTGATCTGCTATTAACCAACGTGGGCTATTATCGGCAAATAAAGATACTTTATCATTATTTTTAATACCTAAAGCCTGAAGCCCTGAAGCAAATTGTTGTATTTTTTCCCATAATTGACTATAGGTTAATTTTACTTCCGGTTTACGATGGGGATCGTAAACTGCTAAAGTATCACCAAAATTTTTAACTCCAATTGGCCAAATTTCGGGTAAACATTTAGCTTGAGTATAATCTATTAAAGCAGATCGAGAAGAAAGCATAAATTTATCTAAAATGGTTTACTTTTTAATCTAATATAATTTAATTTTTCTGTTTTTGAGCAGATTTATCATTAAACTGTTAGCAAAGTCTAATTAATAATTAATTCTGATCTAATAATCTTAAATATTTTGTAAGATTTCAATTATTATAAAAAAACTGTTAAAGTCTTCTTAAGACTAAGAAATGACGACTAAAAAATCATAAAATTGTTAACCTTTTTTGCCAAGATCAATTATTACTTATTACTTCAGTTTTGCCCCAAGTCTATTAACCCTTTGCCCTATCATAATAAAATCTAATATTAATCATATTAAAATTAAATGTTAATTTTTGTTAACATTGAGTTAAGATGATTAGGAAAGATAATTAATCAATTTTATAAAACAAAAAACCAATAAAAATTTATATGACGACTGAACTTTTAACACAAAAAACCAGTAAAGAGGAAACTTCTACAACTTTAGATCCTCGTGTGATCGCCTTACAAAAAGCTTATTGTGCCGATCAACAAGTTAAGTATCTTCATCTTGATGCGGAAATCAATCTTTTATTACAACAATTACAAAATTTAAAAAAATAACGATCTTTTAAGATTTTAGATTTTTTAGTGAGATTAGTTAAACTTTAATTTTCTTAATTAATCGGGTTTTTGGCGATCGCTTTCTATCAGAAATTGGCAAAATTTAGTTTCTATTAAAAAGTGAAAAAGCGATCGCCATCTCAGCAATAGCTTTTAACTTTAGAAATGATCATGATTGCCTGAAAGTCTTAAAAGAACATTATGTTCAACTTTGATTTTTCTCCTCTCTGGATTTCTTTAAAAACAGCAGGAATAGCCACATTTATTACTTTTTTTACAGGGCTTATTACCGCTCGTTTAATGTTAGATATTCGGGGAAAAATGAGAGGAATAATTGATGCAATTTTGATTTCTCCCCTCTTTTTACCCCCCACTGTAGTCGGCTTTTTATTATTATTAATATTGGGTAAAAATGGATTTTTAGGGCAAATTTTACGTCAAATAAATATTAATCTTATCTTTACTTGGAAAGCCTCTGTTATCACCTCAATTGTGGTTTCTTTTCCTTTAATGTATCGCACTTGTTTAGGGGCATTTGAACAAATTGAATCTAATCTTATCCTAGCCGCGCGCACTTTAGGCAGTTCAGAATTAATAATTTTTATTAAAGTGATGATTCCCTTAGCTTATCGGGGCATTGTAGCCGGAACAATACTCGCTTTTGCCAGAGCTTTAGGAGAATTTGGCGCTACCTTAATGTTAGCTGGAAATATCCCCGGACAAACTCAAACTATGCCCCTCGCTATCTTTTTTGCTAGTGAATCAGGAGATTATCAAAATGCTTTAATTTGGGTTTTAATTCTCTTATTTATTTCCCTTTCTGTGATTATCACCGTTAATTTTTGGGCAGAATTTAAGCAAAATAAACAGGGAATAAATTATCAGAAAAAAACTAGCAAAAAATCAAATATTTTAAAGCTAAAAAATTTAGATCTTTCTAATAATATTTTAAACAAAAAAAATACTCCTACTATCAAAAGTCACGGTTTATTTATTAATATCAAAAAACATTATGATGACTTTAGTTTAGATGTTAATTTTGACAATAATCAAGAGTCATTAGGCTTACTTGGAGCATCGGGATCGGGTAAAACCATGACTCTACGCTGTATTGCGGGATTAGAAACCCCCGATAGTGGTATAATTAGTATCAATGGTCAAGTTTGGTTTGATTCTCAACTAAAAATTAATCTTCCTTCCCGTCAACGGCCAGTTGGTTTTGTCTTTCAAAATTATGCTCTTTTTCCCCATCTTACAGTCCGTCAAAATATTGCTTTTGCGGTGCAGAATTTACCCCTAAAAGAGCAAAAACAACGGGTTGACCTCAAAATTGCCCAAATGCAGTTACAAGAGCTAGAAAACCGTTATCCTGCCCAACTTTCGGGGGGACAACAACAACGGGTAGCCCTAGCCAGAGCTTTAGTGATTGAGCCTGAAATATTACTCTTAGATGAGCCTTTCTCCTCCCTTGATACTCAATTACGCAGTCAAATGGAAAAAACTCTCCTCGAAATTCTTACATTTTATCAGGGAATTGTGTTAATGGTATCCCATAATTTAGACGAAATTTATCGTATTTGTCAAAATATTCTAGTTATTGCTGAGGGTAAAGTCTTAACCTACGGTAATAAAGAGAAAATTTTTCAACAACCGGAGATTTATGAAGTAGCTCGTTTAACCGGATGTAAAAATTTTTCCTCTATTCATATTCTCTCTGATAATGAGGTAAAAGCTTTAGATTGGGATTGTAAAATGTTTATCAACACAATTAACTCTAAAAATACTACCCATATTGGTATTCATGCTCATCAATTATTATTTGAAGAATTAGAGGCATTAAAATTTAAACTAAAAACAAGCGATAATTATAGTTTATTTTTAGAGGAATTAGAAAATTCTAATGAAAGTAAAAACTTATCCTCTCAAAACCTACAAATTTTAGAAAAAAAATACCCTAATACTTTTCCCTGTTGGCTTGTGCAAAGTAGTGAAACTCCTCACCAGATAACACTTTATCTTAAACTCCATCATCCTCCCTCTCATTATTATGATTATCACTTTCAAGTAGAATTATTTAAAGAAAATTGGCAATTATTAAAGAAATTTCCTTTTCCTTGGCATTTACGATTAGACCCCCAAAAGCTCTTTTTAGTAGAACAAATTTAACTGTTTTTTTCTATATAAAATGTAATTTAAAAACAGTTAAATTTATGGAGATTTTACCTTTAAAAGTTTCACGGCACAGGCCTTTAACTCTGGCTGTTTTGAGTCTGGACAGGCGATCGCATGGGTAAGGGCGTTAGCTTCTGCCTGATCTGCCCATAAATAACCCCAGTGCATCGGTACAAAAATCGTTCCGGGGGCGATCGCTTTGGTAATCTGGACTTTAAAACGGGCTTTACCCCTACGGGATCGCACTTCCACCATTTCACCCTCTCCTAAATCCAATTTTAAGGCATCCTTGGGATGAATCTCTAATAAAGGCTCTGGGTGCATTTTCTGGATTTTTTCAATTCTACCCGTGCGAGTCATGGTGTGCCAATGACCATATAACCTCCCTGTGGTTAAAACAAAGGGATATTGAGGATCAGGCACTTCCGCTAAACCCTTGGCGTGATAGGTGGCAAAATTGGCTCGGCGATCGCTCGTATTAAACTCAAAATCAGTATATAATCTTTTTCCATACTTATCTTTTACTGGATCACTCCCTTTTGGGAAAGGCCATTGAATCGCACCATGTTCCGCTAAAATCTCATGACTTAAGCCCGATAGATCACAAGGGCGATCCTCTGTTAGCTGGACAAATTCCTCATAAACCTCACTAGCACTCTGAAAATTAAAATATTTTTCATAACCCAGTCTTTTACCCACCTCTGCAAAAATTTCCCAGTCGGCTTTAGCTTGATGAGGAGGCTCTTTAATTTTAGGGCAATAGGTCACAACACGCTCAGAATTAGTCATTGTTCCTGCTTTTTCGCTCCATTGTGCCGCAGGGAGTAATAAATGGGCAAAATCAGCGGTTTCGGTGGGAAAATAAGCGTCTTGATAGATGGTGAAAGGAGATTTTAAGAGGGCTTTTTTGGTACGTTCCAGATCAGGCATACTAACAGCCGGATTAGTGGCCGCAATCCACAATAAGCCCACTTCCCCCCTTTCTAAGCCTGTGATCATACTCCATACATCTTTGCCGACAAAAGGCGAAATCGCCCCAGAAGGTAAACCCCAGAAGCTTTCTACTTCTTGGCGGTGTTGCTCGTTTATGACACTACGATAACCGGGTAAAAGTTGTGCCAAACCTCCGGCTTCTCTACCTCCCATCGCATTAGGTTGACCAGTTAAAGAAAATGCTCCCGCTCCGGCTTTCCCAATGTTGGCCGTCATTAAATGAAGATTAATTAAAGTCCTAACTTTAGCAGTACCTTCAGAGGATTGATTTAAACCCATAGACCATAAAGAGAGGACATTTTTTGATTCTCCCCAATAACGGGCTACTTTTTCTAATTCTTCAACGGTAATTCCACATTGTTCGGCTACTTTTTCAGGGGTATAATGGCTCACAATTTCAGCATATTCAGAAAAATTATTTGTATATTTATCAATGAATTGTTGATTAATTAATTGCCATTTAATTAATAAATAAGCTATCCCATTAAATAAATTAATATCTGTTCCGGGTTTAATAGCCAAATGTAGATCAGCGACTTGGGCGGTGGGGGTAGATCTGGGATCTACCACAATCAGTTTAACCTCTGGATTTTTCTTGTGATAAGCCCTAAAACGATTAAAGACGATCGGGTGACAATCGGCGGTATTAGTACCCACTAAAAACGCACAATCAGTTAACTCTAAATCCTCATAACAACAAGGAGGCCCATCCGAGCCAAAACTTTGCAAATATCCGGCAACGGCGGAAGACATACATAAACGGGAGTTAGCATCAAAATTATTTGTACCTAAACAGCCTTTGAGCAACTTTTGGGCAATATAATAATCTTCGGTTTGAAATTGCCCTGAGCCATACATACAGAGCGCATCAGCCCCCATTGTCTTTTTAACTAACTCAATGCGCTTTACAATCAGATTAAAAGCATAATCCCAACTAATAGGCTCAAAAGGCTGACTTAAACTTTGGCGCATCATGGGATATTCTAAACGAGATTGGTTGATCGCCTCGTTAACTGTTGCCCCCTTAACGCAAACTTTGCCCTGACTGGAAGGATGAGAGCGATCGCCCATCACTTTACCAAGGGCATTGACTCCCCCATTTGGGGGGGGATCACCAACTTCTAAGCCACAGCCAACACCACAATAAGGGCAAACAGTTTTCGTCATTTCAGTTATCAATATTTCAGTTATTAATTATCATTTATTAGTTAATTTTACTGCTTAATGGCGTTTTTAAAAACTAATTAATTTTATTTAGGGTATTTTAAATTTTTAACCTTTTATTTAGACTAAATCTTTAAAATCTAAAAAATTGTAGCAAAATATACAAAATTTCGGGATTAAAAAAATGTTTATTGAAAAATAGTTAACAATTTTGTTATTATCAGAAAATTAGTAATTTTAAGCAATAAAAAACATGAGTCATTATTTTCAATTTGAAGCGGATTTCGTTGAATCTTTACGTTGTATTCCCATGGAAGTTAGATTAAAATTAGATACTTGTGGCATTAAATTAAAACTTAATCATTGGCATCAATTTAATCTTGAAGAAAGGGAAAAATTAGTTAATTTACCTTGTAATACTCAGACTGAAATAAATGATTATCATGATTTTTTACAGAATTTAATTATTAATAAAACAGGCTCTCCTGCTAAAGAATTAATAATAGAAAATTCTCCACTTTGGTTAAATAAAAATCAGATTCCTGAGCAAGTGCAAAATAAAGCAAAAGAATTTAATTTGATGATTAATCTTAATCAATGGCAAAATTTAACCGATCTTCAGCGTTTTGCTTTGATTAAATTAAGTCTTTCAGGACATGAAAATAACAATTTTTTCCCTGCCTTAAAAGAATTTAATTTGATTTAATTAAGTTAAAATATTTTAATTATTAAAAATAGAAATGATTACTGTTACTGAAGCCGCCGAAATTATTAAAAATAATTTACCTAATTTTGGTGAAACAATTATTAATTTAGATCAATTAAAAGCTGGAATTTTAACTGAAGCGATCGCCGCCGATCGAGCCTATCCCCCTGCTCACCGTGTGATGATGGATGGTATCCTCATTTCATGGTTAACCTATCAACAAGGCTGTCGAAAATTTAAGATATTAGGCACAGTGGCGGCCGGAGAGCCTCCCCTTCCCCTTACTGATCCCCAAGGTTGTTATGAAATTATGACAGGAGCAGTTTTAACTGATACTGAGGATTTAGGCGATTTAGTTATACCCTATGAAGCCGTAGAAATTAAAGAGGGTTATGCTCACATAATAGAGGAGCAAGAGCGTTCTCAATTTGAGAATATTCATTTAAAAGGCTCAGATTGCCCCCAAAATCAATTAATTATCGAGCCTAATTTAAGACTTAATGGAGCGCGTTGGGGTATCGTGGCATCAATGGGAAAAACAGAGGTAAAATGTCTTAAAAAACCCCGAATTAATATTATTTCTACGGGGGATGAATTAGTCGAAGTTAAGCAAATTCCCCAATCATATCAAGTCAGACGCTCTAATATTTATGCTTTAAAAGCATCCTTAAAACAACATAATTTTGAGGAGATATTTTTAACCCATCTTAATGATGATCAAGAAGCCATTATTAATCATTATCAAAAAGCAACTTTAAACTATGATATTTTAATATATTCTGGGGGAGTTTCTAAGGGCAAATTTGATTATTTACCTTCTATATGGGAAAAATTAGGTGTTACTAAATATATTCATGGAGTGGCACAAAGACCCGGAAAACCGTTATGGTTTGGGGTAGATCATCATCATCAAACTGTTATTTTTGGCTTACCCGGTAATCCGATTTCTAGTTTAGTTTGTTTACATCGTTATTTAATAAAAACTCCTCCAATTTATGCCCAGTTAACAGAAGATTTTACCTTTAAAAAAGACTTAACTTATTTTCTTCCTGTTAAATTAAATTATACCCCTTTAGGAATAATCAAAGCCGAGCCAATAGCTGTTAAAAATTCAGGGGAATTTATTGCTTTAGCTAATAGTGATGGTTTTCTGGAATTACCCCAATTTCAATCTTATTTTAAAGCGGGACAATCTTTTCCTTTTTATGCTTGGTAATTAATAATTAATAATTGATAGTTGATAATTAATAATGACCAATAAATAATAACTAATAACCAATAACCGATGTTAATAGATAAATATAATCGTCAAATTCGCAAATTAAGGGTTTCTTTAACAGATCAATGTAATTTACGTTGTCATTATTGTATGCCCTTAGATGCTCAATTTATGGAGAAAAAAAATTATTTACAAGTAGATGAATATTATGAGATCATTAAAGAATTAATTGATTTTGGTTTAGAAGAAATAAGATTAACAGGAGGAGAGCCTTTATTGCGTCAAAATTTTGCTGAAATTATCCAAAAATTAAGCACTTTAAACTTAAAAAAAATCGGTTTAACCACCAATGGCATTATCTTAGATCGTTATTTGGAATTATTATTAGATTGTGGAATTGTTAACGTAAATATTAGTTTAGATAGTTTAAATCCGATTACTTTTAAACAGATTACTTATGGTAATTATTTAACTAAAATTAAAGAAAATATTAGTTTAGCAAAAAAACAAGGTTTTGCTATTAAAATTAATACCGTTATGATGAAAGGAATTAATGATCATGAAGTATTTGATTTTATAGAATATGCTAAAGAATTAAAAATTGAAGTGCGATTTTTAGAATTAATGCGTATTGGTTATGCTTGTGGGCAACAAAAAGATCAATTTATTAGTGCAGAAACTTTATTAAATAAAATTAAAGAAAAATATCAGTTAATTCCTATCAATTCAGCCTTAGATTCTACTTCCTTTAATTTTATTACTAATTGTGGTGCTAAAATCGGTTTTATTGCTTCAGAATCTCAACCATTTTGTGGTAATTGCTCACGGTGGAGATTGTCTGTAGATGGGATTTTAAGAGCTTGTTTATTAAAAGATGAAGGTTTATCTATTCGTAATCTTAAAGCCGATCAAAGATTAGAAATTTATCAACAATTATTAGGCATGAAACCTTATTTAAGACCTCCAGAAGTTACTCATTTAATGTATAAAATTGGCGGTTAAATTGGTATATTTCATTCAATTTGTAACAAAAAATACATTTAACCAAAAAATTTAAGCGGTTTAATTGCAAAATTTTTAAATAAGCCTCTATTAATATTCCCTTAAGGTTTTCGAGCAATTGTATTTTACATAACAAAATGTTTTGTTACATAAAATACAATTGCTAAATGATAAACATTGTTAAATAGCTACATCAAAATTTACAAAAAATAACACCAATGCTCAAATCTTTTGGTTTTAAGGCAAGGTAGTCAACTGTAATTAATGATTTTTCACTATTTTGTAAAATAAAAAAATATATTTTATGTCTAATTTATCTCGAAGAAAATTTATTTTAACTGCTGGAGCGGCGGCGGCCGGAACTTTTATTCTACATGGTTGTACTGGTGGCACAACCAACCAAACTCCCACCACCGCACCCACTACCGCCCCAAATTCTAATATTGCTCCCGAAAATGCGCCTGAAGTAACTAATGTTAAGCTTGGCTTTATTGCCCTAACTGACTCCGCTCCCCTCGTTATCGCTAAAGAAAAGGGTTTATTTGATAAATATGGGATGACAGGGGTAGAAATTTTAAAACAAGCATCCTGGCCTGTAACTAGAGATAATTTAGAGTTAGGCTCTAGTGGCGGTGGTATTGATGGGGCGCACATTTTAAGCCCGATGCCCTATTTAATGACTTTAGGCACTATCACCAAAACTAAACAGCCTGTGCCGATGTATATTTTAGCAAGATTAAATACTAATGGTCAGGCTATTTCCATCGCTAATACCTACAAAGATTTAAAAATAGGCACTGATAGCGCTCCTTTAAAAGACGTTTTTGCCAAAGCTAAAGCCGGAGGTAAAGAGTTAAAATGTGCGGTCACTTTTCCGGGTGGTACTCATGATCTCTGGATGCGTTACTGGTTAGCGGCCGGCGGTATTGACCCAAATAAGGATGTTTCCGTTATTCCCGTTCCCCCTCCCCAAATGGTGCAAAATATGAAAGTAGGCAATATGGAGGCTTTCTGCGTGGGTGAACCTTGGAATGCTCAATTAGTTAACCAACAGGCGGGTTATACAGCCTTCGTAACTGGTGAATTATGGAAAGATCACCCTGAAAAATGTTTAAGTTTGCGCAAAGATTGGGTAGACAAAAATCCTAAAGCGGCTAAAGCTCTTTTAATGGCAGTATTAGAGGCTCAACAATGGTGTGATAATCCTCAGAATATTGACGAAATGTGTCAGATCGTTTCTCAAGATAAGTGGTTTAAAGTGCCTGTTAAAGATATTGTAGAGCGTTCTAAGGGTAATATTGACTACGGTACAGGCAAAACGGTACAAGCCTTCCCCGAAGCGATGAAATTCTGGAAAGATAACGCTTCCTATCCCTTCAAGAGTCATGATCTTTGGTTTTTAACGGAAGAAATACGTTGGGGCTATATTCCCGCTACTACTGATACTAAAGCTTTAGTAGATCAAGTTAATAAGGAAGACTTATGGAAAGAGGCGGCCAAGGCGTTAAAAGTGCCTGATGCCGAAATTCCCACCAGCACTTCAAGGGGTGTAGAAACTTTCTTTGATGGAGTTAAATTTGATCCTGAAAACCCTAAAGCTTATTTAGATAGTTTAAAGATTAAAAAAGCTTAACAATTGACAATTGACATTGGACAATTGACAATGACCTAGCCCTAAAGTGAAAGAATTGAAAATACGGAAAAAGTTTTCATTTTTTCCTCTTAAAAGAGGAGGTTTTTAACCTAATTAACCAATTGTCAATTGATAATTAGTTATTGGTTATTAGTTATTTGTAAATTCAATAAACCGCCTTGAAATTGATTTCAAGCCTAATAATTACCGTAAACTAAAGTTAACTATTAATTATCAATTATTAACTATTAATTATCAATTCTCAATTCTCAATTTTAAATTAAAAATTATGACTGGAAGAATATCAAAACGCTACAACAAACCAAACTTATTCGATACATTATTAAAATCGAAAAAAACTAGAAAAATTGTTGCTCCTATCATCGCAATTATTATTCTTTTAGGAATTTGGCAAATGTTATGTTCAGGAGAAAATCCTAATTTACCTGCCCCCTTAACCGTCTTAAAAGAGACTTGGCAACCCTATATTATTAATCCTTTTTATAATAATGGTGGCACAGATGTGGGCTTAGGTTTACAAATTTTAGCTAGTTTAAAACGGGTGGCGATCGGGTTTTCTTTAGCTAGTATTGTTGGCATAGCTTTAGGCATTTTAGTAGGGGCAAACCGCTTTATGTACGATGCTTTAGACCCTATTTTTCAAGTATTAAGAACTATTCCTCCCCTTGCATGGCTACCCATTTCTTTAGCCGCTTTAAGACAGTCCGATCCCTCGGCAATTTTTGTAATTTTTATTACCGCAATTTGGCCAATTATTATTAATACAACTGTGGGAGTTCAACAAATTCCCCAAGATTATAATAATGTTTCAAGAGTGTTAAAACTATCAAAAATTGAATACTTTTTTAACATTTTATTTCCTTCCACTGTGCCTTATATTTTCACAGGTTTAAGAATAGGAATAGGTTTATCTTGGTTAGCTATTATTGCGGCGGAAATGTTAGTAGGAGGTGTGGGCATTGGTTTCTTTATTTGGGATGCTTATAATAGTTCTAAAATTAGTCAAATTATGATCGCCTTAATTTATGTGGGAGTGGTAGGTTTACTATTAGATAGACTGGTTGCTTTTATTGGCAGTTTAGTCGTTCCTGCTGAACAAAAATAAATATTATTTATTAGCCTTGAAATGAATTTCAAGGCAGTTTATTGAATTAACAAATAACTAATTAATTATCAATTCTCAATTATTAATTATGGCTAACTTTATCGAAATAGATCACGTTGATAAAATATTTCCCCTTGCGAATGGAGGGGAATATATTGCTCTCAAAAATATCGAATTAAAAATAAAAAAAGGGGAATTTATCTCATTAATAGGTCACTCAGGTTGTGGAAAATCAACTTTATTAAATATGGTGGCCGGTTTATCAAATGCTACCTATGGCGGCGTAATTTTAGAAGGTAGAGAAATTACTGAACCCGGCCCCGATCGCATGGTAGTTTTCCAAAATTATTCCCTCCTACCTTGGTTAAATGTTAGACAAAATATTGGGTTAGCTGTTAACCGTGTGATGCGCCATTTACCTAAACAAAAAAGAAGGGAAATTATTGAAGAAAATATTAATATTGTAGGACTCAGACACGCCGCCAATAAACGCCCCGGCCAACTTTCTGGAGGTATGAAACAACGGGTAGCGATCGCTCGTGCATTGGCCACAAAACCCAAGGTATTACTATTAGATGAACCCTTCGGGGCATTAGATGCTTTAACTAGGGGAAATTTACAGGAAAGCCTAATGCAAATTGTTCAAGAAAATGAAGTAACTTGCATCATGGTGACCCACGATGTTGATGAAGCATTACTATTATCTGATCGGGTAGTTATGTTAACCACAGGGCCAGAAGCACATATTGGCCAAATTTTAGAAGTACCAATACCAAGGCCACGTCAACGCTTAGAAGTAGTAAAACATCCCCAATATTATAACTTGCGCAACGAAATAGTTTACTTTTTAAATCAACAGAAACGAGTTAAAAAAGTTGGACAAGTTGCTCATACTAATATCCAAATTTCTAGCCAAAATTTAGAAAAAATTACCCTTAATCTTGGCTTTATTCCCTTAACAGACTGCGCACCTTTAGTAGTAGCAAAAGAAAAAGGATTTTTTTCTCAACATGGCTTAGAAAATGTTAATTTAATCAGGGAAAATTCATGGCAAGAAATAGCCAGAGGAGTAGCAAAAGGTAACTTAGATGGCGCTCAAATGGTAGCCGGAATGCCCGTTAGTATGACGATTGGGGCAGGTAGTAAAACACCAGTACCCATTGTTACATCCTTAGTTTTAAGTCGTAATGGTAACGCTATTACCTTAAGTAAAAAATTACAAGAACAAGGGGTTAAAAATGTTCAAGATTTGAAAAATATAGTAGAAAAAAATCCTGATCAAGTTCTTACTTTTGGGGTAGTTCATCCCTCCTCAATGCACAATTTATTATTAAGATATTGGTTAGCATCAGGGGGAATTGATCCAGATCAAGATGTTAATTTAATTGTCATTCCACCGCCGGAAATGATCGAGAATTTAAAAGCAGGAAAAATTGACGGTTATTGTGTGGGAGAACCTTGGAATAATCAAGCTGTTGCTGAAAATATCGGTTATGTAATAGCGACAGATCTTGATATTTGGGAAGGCCATCCTGAAAAAGTTTTAGGAGTAAAAGAAGACTGGATCGCTAAATATCCTCAGACACATATTGCCCTAGTTAAAGCTTTAATTGAAGCCTGTCAATATTGCGATGATCGCCGCAATAGAGAGGAGATCATTGAGTTACTTTCTCGCCCTGAATATGTGGGAGTTGATCCAAAATATATCAGCCCCGGTTTCTTTGAAGCTTATCAAAAAGGAGATGAAAGTAAGAAGGAATTATTATTAAGATTTAATCAATTTCATGTTAATCAAAGTAACTGTCCGGGTAGAGCTGAAGCACTCTGGACACTTACTCAATTGGCACGTTGGGGCTACACGGCTTTCCCCCGAAACTGGGTAGAAATCATTGAAAGAGTACGCCGTCCTGATCTATTTGGAGAGGCTTGTCGTCAATTAGAATTACCCGATATTGAACCCGATCGGATCAGTTTTGAACTATTTGATAAAATGGTTTTTGATCCAGATAATCCCGTTGGCTATTTAGAAAGATTAACTATTAAAAAAGATTACCGAGTTTCTGAAATTTTAATTGATACAAATGAAGAAATTTCTGTTAACTAAAATTAGTTATTAGTTATTAGTTATTAGAAGCATCTTAAACTAAGAAAAAACTGCTCTTAGTTCAATTTATTCAACTAAAACTGATCTTCTACTTATTATTTATTACTTGACTTCTGCAAAAAGTCTAATCATCTCTCTTAAGTAAAACTTAAAACAAATTATGAAAACGATAATGGATAATCAAGAAAATCAATTATTAACAAACAATCAATTTTTAACGATTCAAAATGTTTCTAAAATTTATCCCACTCCTAATGGTGATTATATCGTTTTAGATAATGTTAATTTGACCGTTAATGAAGGTGAATTTATCTGTGTGATCGGTCATTCTGGCTGTGGAAAATCAACTTTATTAAATATGATTTCTGGTTTTAATACTCCCACTTCAGGCCTAGTTACATTAAAAGATAAAATTATCGCCGAACCCGGCCCAGATAGAATGATGGTATTTCAAAACTATTGTTTATTACCTTGGAAAAGCGTTTTTGAAAATGTTTATATTGCCGTTAATTCTGTCTATCCAACTAAAACTAAAGCCGAAAAAAATAAGATAGTTGAAGAACATTTAAACATGGTGGGCTTAAGTGAAGCATCAACCAAAAAACCAGGCCAAATTTCGGGAGGAATGAAACAAAGAGTCGCCATTGCAAGAGCTTTGGCCATACGCCCCCAAGTATTAATTTTAGATGAACCTTTTGGAGCTTTAGATGCTATTACAAAAGAAGAATTACAGGAAGAATTATTAACAATTTGTCGGGAACATAATTTAACTGTAATGATGATCACCCATGATATTGATGAGGCTTTATTTTTAGGCGATCGCTTAGTAATGATGACAAATGGGCCTAGTGCAACGATTGGTGAAATATTAGAAATTCCCTTTGAAAAACCCCGTATTCGTGCTAAAATTACCGAAGATCCAAAATATTATGAATTAAGAAATTATGCCTTAGATTTCCTATTTAATCGCTATGCCCATGATGAAGATTTAAAAGAAGAAACTGAACCAGTTAAGAATAATTTAAAATTAAAAATAGGAGCAGTTCTCGGAATTTTAGCACTAGGACTTACTGGTTTTTACTTCTTTCAAAATAATCTTAAAAATACTCCAATTAATAACAATAATAACCCCGTTCAATTGCAAGGAAATTAAACTTTTGTTTTTATGTTTACCCATCTTGATCAAAAACATCAACCCAGAATGGTTGATATAACTCACAAAAGTGAATCTGAGCGTTGCGCCGTAGCTCAAACTCAGATTCAATTACCTGCGATCATGAAACCCTATTTACAAGGGCAAGAGTTGTTTTTAAAAAAAGGTGCAGTCATTCAAACAGCGATTATTGCGGGAACAATGGCCGTCAAAAAAACCGCCGATTTAATCCCTTTTTGTCATACCTTACCAATTCAAGCCTGTAATTTTACAGTAAATATTGATGAAAATTTATGTATTACCCTTCAATGTGAAGTAAAAACAACCTATAAAACAGGTGTGGAAATGGAAGCATTATGTGGAGTTTCTGTCGCAAGTTTAACTATTTATGATATGTGTAAATCGGTTTCTTCACAAATTATCATTAAAAATACTCAGCTTTTGTCAAAAACAGGAGGTAAAAGTGAGCAAAAAAATCCCATTTATGGTTTAGTGTTAACAGGGGGTAAAAGCCAGAGAATGCAAAGAGATAAGGCTTTATTAGAATATCAAGGTAAACCTCATGCTCAGTTTATTTATGAGGCTCTTACTCCCTATTGTGAAAAAGTTTTTATTTCCGCACGTCAAGATCAATGGCACAATACTCCTTTAGCCTCTTTACCGACTTTAATTGATCAGCAAGATAGCGTAGGGCCTTTTGCCGGTATTTTAACGGCTTTGGAGACTTATCCTCAAGTTAATTGGTTAATTATGGCTTGTGACTTGGCTTATTTTCAGCCGAAAATGATTGAAAAATTAATTAATCATGCGCGTTATAATGTGGTAGCAACTTGTTATCAAAATCAAGATCAAGGCTTTCCTGAAGCCTTATGTGGACTTTATACACCTTTAGCGTTAAAATTATTTCAAAAAGCAAAAAAAGCGAAAATTTATTGTCCAGTAAAAATCTTACAAATGGGCGATTATCATTTAATTTCACCCGATCAACCTTTAGATATTGCTAATATTAATACTCCTGATGAATATGCCAAAGTCTGCTCTTAAAACTGTTAATATTCGTTATTTTGCTTCTTTTGAAGAACAAGCTAAAACTAAAAATGAAACTATCACAACCGAGTTAAATACTTATCGAGAATTATATCATTTTTTGATGAATAAATATAATTTTAATTTAGCTGATAACTCAATCAAAATTGCGGTAAATGATGAATTTTCTGATTTAGATTATCCCATTGAAGATCAAGTTTCTCTTGTTTTTATTCCGCCCGTTGCTGGAGGTTAAATTAATAATAAATTAATAAAATTATGTTATTTAATATTAGTGAAACAATTATTGATTCTCAACGCTTAATTGATTATTTAAAATGTGATCAAGCCGGGGCTTTAGTAACATTTGAAGGTTGGGTGAGAAATCATAATCAAGGAAAATCAGTTACTTCTTTAGAATATCAAGTTTATCAAGAATTAGCAATAAAAGAAGGCTTAAAAATTATTTATGAAGCCACCCAAAAATTTGATTTACACCGAGCGATCGCCGTGCATAGAAGTGGACATTTAATAATAGGAGAAACGGCTGTGTGGGTTGGCACAACGGCAAGTCATCGGCACACAGCTTTTAAGGCGACTCAATATATTATTGATAATATTAAAATGCGTTTACCGATCTGGAAAAAAGAACATTATGTCAATGAATTGGCACAATGGGTTTATTGTAAACATCATTAAACTTTTTACCCCAAATTAATTAATAAATAATGAGTAAATCAATTGATAACGATAATTTTAAGGAATACGGCAAAGTTGATCAATATGAATTATTTTTTCACCATAGGAAGGCAACCATGTCAACCATTCCACCTCAGAATAAGGACATAATAATAATGCTTGTTGATCCAATAAATCATCATCAATTCCAATTAAATTAACCCAATCATTATTAGTATGATTAGATGAAATATTTTGATCAAAAGGATGCTCTACTGTAACCGCACAATAACGAATATTTTGATAATTTAATGTTGAAATATTATTTTCTAATATTTGATTTGCCATTTTTTACCTCTTGCTTATGCACAATAAATAAATTAAATTATTTGTATTCAATGATACAAAATTCTAACTTAAATTCAAGTAATTATGACATAAATTTACAAAACTTATTAATTTAATTATGACAATTAAGTATAAAGACTTATTAAAAATTTTGTTTAAATAATTATCTAAAATTTAGTAACAAAAATTACAAATTAACCTGATTTAACAGTGTAACTTAAAAGATCACATTAAACTAAAAATAATAATTATGACTATTACTGAAGATTCCAAAAAATTTAAACTTAATAAAATTGAAAAAGCGAAAGCAGAAAAAGCCGGATTAGCCATTAAAGAAGAATTAGAAAAAATTGCTCAAATGGGTTGGGAAGCAATGGAAAAAACGGATTTAGAAATGAGATTAAAATGGCTAGGAGTCTTTTTTCGCCCCGTAACTCCGGGTAAATTTATGTTACGTTTAAGGCTTCCTAATGGCATTATTTCCAGTGAACAAATGAAGCTTTTAGCGCAAATTGTTGAGCGTTATGATGATGATGGTAGTGCTGATATTACTACCCGTCAAAATCTTCAATTAAGGGGTATAAAATTGGCAGATTTACCTCAAATTTTTGCTCAATTTCAAGAAGTAGGTTTAACCTCAATTCAGTCGGGAATGGATAATGTGCGCAATTTAACTGGCTCTCCCGTTTCCGGTATTGATCCTGATGAATTAATTGATACAAGAGAATTATTACAAAAATTACAGAATTTAATCACTAATAATGGTGAGGGAAATCCTCAATTTGCTAACCTTCCCCGTAAATTTAACATTGCGATCGAGGGTGCAAGGGATAATTCTATTCATGCTGAAATTAATGATTTAGCCTTTATTCCTGCTTATAAAGAGAGTGAATTAGGTTTTAATGTGATTGTGGGGGGTTATTTATCAGCACAGCGTTGCGCCGAAAGTATCCCCATGAATGTGTGGGTAAAAGCCGATGATGAGGTAATCGAGCTATCTAGGGCAATTTTAACCGTTTATAGCGAAAACGGCTTAGAGGCAGGTTTAAGGGAAAATCGGGCTAAAGCCAGATTAATGTGGTTAATTGATCATTGGGGCATGGAAAAATTCAGGGCTGAAGTGGAAAAAGAAATGGGTAAAACCCTTGCCACGGCCGCGCCTCAAGATGAAATTACCCAAGATAAAAAAGATCATTTAGGAGTCCATCCTCAGAAACAAGAGGGTTTTAGCTACGTTGGCTTACACATTCCGATGGGGCGCTTAAGCTCAGAAACTATGTTTGAATTAGCCAGACTAGCCGATCAATATGGTAACGGTGAAATTCGTTTAACAGTGGAACAAAATGCAATTATTCCCTATATTTCTAACGATCAAATTGATGCTTTTTTAAATGAATCTTTATTAGAAAAATTTAAGATTAATCCTAGCACTTTAACCCGTTCTGTTATCTCTTGTACTGGTGCGAAATATTGCAATTTTGCTATTATTGAAACTAAAGCCAGAGCGTTAAAAATTGCTCAAGAATTAGATCAAGAATTGAATATTCCCGATCGAGTGCGGATCCATTGGACGGGATGCCCTAATTCCTGTGGACAAGCTCAGGCGGCGGATATTGGCTTAATTGGTACAAAAGTACGCAAAGATGGTCAACCAGTGGAAGGGGTAACAATTTATAAAGGTGGAAAAGTAGGAAAAGATGCAAAATTAGGTACTTTATTTCATAAGGGAGTAGCCTGTGATGACTTAAAACCAATCTTAAGAGAAATTCTTATTAATGATTTTGGAGCAACGGTAAATCAGTCATAAATATTGGCAAAAAAATTTAATTTTGACCCAATTGTTTCTAGTCAAAAATTTATTTTATTTAAACATAAATTTAAAATTTTGAGTTAGCAACGGCTAAAGTAACCGAGCCTTGCTGACCTTTTTTTTTGATAATTTGTTTGGGAACAATTAATAATTTTTCTGGGATTAAATTAATTTCTAAATTATTAGTAAATTCGGCAACGGCCGCTAGGGCTGAAGCCTCGGCCACGCTGTAACAACCACATTTTTGCTCTACCAATTGAGAGGGATTTAATACTTTGATTTGCTTTAATTTTTCCGCTTTAAAAGTAATTAAAGAAATATGATATTCTTGACATATTTTGATGATAGCTTTTTCAGTTTCTTTTTTTTCAATAGTAGCGATCGCCGCTATTGTTTCCAAAGATAAATTATAACTTTCAAAAGTAGTGATTAAAGCATATTTAATTAAATCATCAGAAGTATTTTTTTGACAACCGATCCCCACCCATAAATATTGAGTAGGTAGCAAAAATAAATGAGAATTAATCATCATTGATCTAAAAAGAAACTAATAGTTTATTCTTACAAATTTTATTAATAATTAACAGTTTTATCGGGATGATAAGATAAACGAAAAATACGAGTAATATAATTAAATTGTTCATCTAATTTTTTATTAAAAATTTTATTAATTGGTTGATCTGGTTTTTTTTGCCATGATGGAGAAATATTACTTAAAGCAGTTTTTAATTGCCATTGATGTTGATAACTTTTTCCCGATAATTTTTTAATACTATTAATTTGCATTTGACTTAAATAATTTGTTTCTAATTGATTAAATAAATCAGGATTAAAATAAATTTTTTCAATTTTGGCGGAATTAATAACAATCGTTTCTTGTTTGCGATCTAATTGTATTTGTTGATTGATTAATTGACGAAAATTTTGAGCTTTAGGAATAGTTTTATTTTCTAATTTTTGTAAATTATAAGTGGGGATATTTTGTTGTGCTAAATATTTAATTACAGGTGGTGAAAGTTGAAAATAAACTTCTTCATAAACTTGTTGATTAAAAACATTTTGCATAATAAATAAGAGGAAAAAACTTAAAATTGCCGCTAAAATCGGTGTACTTAACCACCCAAAAGCGATATTTCCTAAAATTTGCCATTTAATTTTTTGAAATCCTGTCATTCCTTTTAATAAGCCAATGCCGATTACACTGCCAACTACGGCTTGTGAGCTTGACACTGGAATCAGAGGAATAGTAGGTAAATTTAACCTTAATAAAATATTTTCTAAAGTGGTGGATGAAAACAGAAATAAAACGAGGGAATGGGAGACTACGACAACCCATGCCCCCACAGGTGTTAAGGGCATTAAGGTATTGCCTATGGTCATCATTACTTTTTTTGAATAGGTATAAACTCCGATAGCGATGGCTATTGCCCCTAATAAAAATAATTGTTGAATCGAAGAAATAGTAATATTACCGATTTTAAAGTCAGTAAAAGGAGAGGATGTGACAAAAACACCCATTACATTACCGATATTATTCGCCCCGATCGCATAAGAGCCAAAAGCCCCTGCTAAAATTAAACCAATGCGGGTATAAAGATCAAGGGTTAATAAATGAAAACGGCCTTGAATTAATTTAACAGTAATTTTATATAAAATTGCCGAAAAAATTGCGCCTAAAATGGGACAAGCAACCCATGTACTTAAAATTTTAATCAGAGTATTAAAGTCATTTAATGAGCCACTAAAAAAATTCCAACCGATGATCGCCCCCACGATCGCCTGAGTCACCGACACAGGAAGGCCGATCTGAGTCATCCAAAAAACCGTTAAGGCCGCACTTAAGGCGGCGATAAAACTACCTGCAAGGGCATTGATCGCCCCCAGATCCCCTAAGCCGTATGCCGCCCCTAGCCCCCCCGTCACAGCACCAATAATAATAAAAAAACTGCAAATAAAAGCCGCCGTACTAAATTTTACCATGCGACTACCAACGGCTGTACCAAAGACATTGGCGGCATCATTTGCGCCTAATGACCACCCTAAAAATAAACCACTTGATAAGAAAAATAATACCGTAACTGTATCCATTAATTAATTGATAATTGATAATTAATAATTGATAATTAATAATTGATAAATAACAAATTTAAAACATTCTTTTTAAAGCATAAATTGATAATTCATCTCCCGCATCTTCCGAAGCATCTGCTAATTCATCAATACTATCAATAGTTGAACGTAATTGCATTTTACGATCTAAAGTTAAATCTGATTTAAAAATTCTTTTTTTTACATTCATAGCAATAGTATCAGCCTCACTTTCATAAATACCAACTTTATAAATATACTCCCTAACTTGTTGAGGATCTCTAAAAAAAACTCTAGCGGCCTTAACAATTGTTTCCACACTTTTAACCGCCATTTTTGTTAATTCTTTGATCTCACTGTGATATTCTTGGGGAATATCAGGTTCTTCAATCATTAAAGCTTGAAAATTATCCTCAAATATATCTATTAAATAATATAAATCTTCTAATAAACTTAACACATCTCCGGCCGCATCAGGGATTAACATTTCTTTATAAAGTGAAGTTTCAATTGAACGTCTTAACTCATTACATCTATCTTCAACCGCACTTAATTGATTTAACTTCATTTCACTTTTTTCTGTTACCTGATTTTCGTCTAAATAGTAATTAATTCCTATTTCAAAATAAATTCCAGCTTCACAAATTTTATCTAAAAATTCGTCAATTTGGCTTTCAATATATTTAGTTTTTCCAAAAAAAAATGGGATTTCCTGTGACATAGTTAGTAGTTAATAATTATTAATTGTTACCTAAAAAAAAGACTTGTTTTAATACATCAAAACGTGAAATATACCAATAGTCTTGATGGGAGATAATTAAATGATTTTCATTTAAAATTAACTCACTGTATCCTGATATTTTTAAACGAGGTTTCCAAGGTAATAAGGAAAAATTCATTAATAAAGTCCATTCTGTTTTAATTAAAGATTCTTTCTGTTCAATTTGATGTATTTCCATTTTTATATTATCAAAAAATTTAGTTAAATTTTTAATCATTTTTTGATATTGATCTATGCCCCTAAATTTATTTAATGGATCCTGAAAATAAACATTTTTAGCATAAATATTATAATTTTGATCTAAAGGAAATTTTTGATAATCTTGTTCTAAAATTTGGATAATATTCATAAATTTATAGTTATTGGTTATTTTTTATTGGTAATAAAAGTTTTTTTTGATATGATAATAAAATACAATCATATCTTAAAATCATCTTTCAATTTTATGACAGCACAAATTTCTCAATCTATCTATGATTTTTCAGCTAAATCTATTAATGGTGAGGCTATTTCTTTCAAAAATTATCAAAATCAAGTTTTATTAATTGTTAATACCGCCAGTCAATGCGGTTTTACCCCCCAATATCAAGCTTTACAGGCATTATATCAGAAATATAACTCTCAAGGTTTAGTTATTTTGGGTTTTCCCTGTAATCAGTTTGGACAACAAGAACCCGGAAATTCTGAGCAAATTAAGAGCTTTTGTGAGACTCGCTTTAAGGTGACATTTCCTCTGTTTGAAAAAATTGATGTTAATGGAAAAAATGCTCATCCTTTATATCAATTTTTAACCAAAAGTGCGCCCGGAATTTTTGGCAATGGCATAAAATGGAATTTTACTAAATTTTTAGTTGATCGTCAAGGTAACGTAGTTAAACGCTATCCTTCTACGACTAAACCTGAAGATATTGAACGGGATCTTAAGGGTTTATTATAAGTTCAAAATTGATAATTATTAGTTCAATTGATTGAACATTTGTTATTCCCAATAAAATAAATTTTATTGTGGGATAAAAACCCAAAACTTAATCAAAACTAGCCTTGAACTCTTGCCCTGATGTGGAAGTATAAGTTCAAGGCTAATATCAATACTTCAATAAATTGAACTTAATTACTGTTAAAAATAATCTATTTTTTATTCTTGTCCATCCCCTTGAATTTGACGTAAAATAATATTAAAACTGGCTTTAATTTGATTTAATTTATTTTCCATTATTTTAAAGTTTTGAAAACAAAAAGTTGAGGATTTTCTCAAAAAATAAAAGTGATTTTGTCATTATATAAAAAATCCCCAAATTTTGACATAATCAATTAATATTTATTCAGGATCAATAATTGCCGTGATATGTTCATTAGAATTAAGTTTAATTAATTGATCTCCCGTGCCATCTTTCCCCCAAAAACGAACTTGATCTATTTTTAATTCTATTTTTCTTTCTTGATCAGTTAAAAGATAGGCAATTTTTCCTGATTTAGCTTGGATCATTCCCGCTAATTGTTCAGTTTTTGAGCTAAATTGTAAGGCATAAGTACCAATATCTCCTAACTTGCAAAAACGAATTTCACTTAAGGGTATTCTCTTACAATAACCTAATTGAGATACTAACAATAAATTATCATCTTCTTCTAAAGATAAACAATTAATTATTTTCTCATTAAATCTTAATTTTAAAGCTTGGTTTCCTTGCGCACTTTTACCCATGATCGTGATCAGATCATCCCTTACATCAATGCGTAAAATTCGGCCGCCATTAGTGGCGATCGCCAGTTGTTTACCCTCTTGGGTGAAGTCAACAAAAGCTAAATAATCATGATCTTTTAGTTTAATTAAACTTGATCCTCTGTTAGTTAATTCTAATAATTCTTCTACTTTAATTCGTTTAATTTTTGCCTGTTGTGTTAGCAAAAATAGATCAAGATTTGCAAAATCTAAAGGCATGAAAAAGCTTTGTAAAGCCTTATTCCCGTCTCTTTGAGCAGTAGAAGATAATAAACCTAAAATAGTTTGAGGTGGTTGTTGAATAATAGGAGGAATTTCCTCAATTTGTAAAGGGTAAGCTTTACCATGATCGGCTATAATTACTAATTGTTCTTGTTTGTTAATTGGTAATTTTTTAATTACACAATCTTGCCCTTGATTAACTTTAGTTAAATTACCATGATCATGATTAGGTTTTGTCCAATAAATATAATTTTGATGGGTAATTTCTAAAACTGCATCTTCGGGGGGTTTTTCAGGATTAAATAAAGTTAACATTGGCTGATCTTGTGTTACTTTAGTTTTTTCTTTTTTGGTAACAGTTTTAACTTTTTTCGGTTGATCTTCGCTCTCTTTAGTAATAGTTTGATCTTCTGATTTTAAATTAGTTTTAGTTTGAGCTTTAACTTCAGTTTGCTGAACTTTTTTAACATCAGTTTTAGCCACCGTTTTAACTTCAGAATTTTCTGTAATATTCTTAGCTTCTTTGGTTTTACTGTTAGTTTGATCTACCTTAATACGGGTACGGCGTTGATCGCCAAATTTTCTTTTTAATGCCCTTAATTCTTTTTTCAAGGCTTTCATTAATTCGGTGCGATCGCGCAATAAAAGATTTAACTGAGCTATTCTAGCCTGTAAATCCTCATATTCCTGTTGTAATTTTTGCTTTTCTAAGCCAGTGATCCGGCGCATGGGCATGGCTAAAATTGAATCGGCTTGATCGTCCGTAATGCCTAATTCTACCTCTAAACGGGCTTTAGCCGTGCTTCCATCTTGAGCATGACGCAAAATTTCAATTAATTGATCCAAATTATTTAAAGCAGTTAATAAACCCTCTACTAAATGGGAGCGTTTTTCACATTCTTTTAACTCAAAATCATACTGTCTAGTTAAGGTTATTTCCCTAAATTTCAAAAATTCTACCAATAATTCTTTTAAAGTGAGTTGACAAGGCTTATTATTAACTAAAGCCAACATGATCGCCCCGAAATTACTTTGTAAAGCCGTTTGGCGGTAAAGTTTGCTTAAAATTTCCTGTGGGTTAGCCTCTTTTTTCAATTCGATCACCACCCGCATCCCGTTGCGATCGCTCTCATCCCTAATATCCGCAATTTCCTCTAATTTTCCCTGATTAACTAATTCCGCAATTTTCTCGATCCATGCCGCCTTATTGACTTGATAGGGCAACTCCGTCACAATTAACGCATCAATGGTTTTTTTGCGTTTTTTGCCCACTTCCAGCCTTTCTAAATGGACGATCCCCCGCACCGAGATCAAGCCCCTACCGCTTAAATAAGCCTCCCTAATACCCGCCGTTTCCACAATTTCGCCCCCCGTGGGAAAATCAGGCCCGGGGATTAACTCAAAAAGCTTGTCATCAGATAGTTCCGGCTGATCGATCAAGGCGATCAAACCGTCTACCACTTCCCCTAAGTTATGGGGGGGGATATTGGTAGCCATGCCCACCGCAATGCCCGAACAGCCATTTAACAGTAAAATGGGCAGTTGGGTGGGTAAAACGGTCGGCTCTTGTTGGGAATTGTCAAAATTACTGGTAAAATCAACGGTAGCCTCGCCAATTTGCTGTAACATCGCCTCGTAGGCCACGGAAGCCAAACGAGTCTCGGTGTAACGCATAGCGGCCGGCGGATCATTGTCTACTGAGCCAAAATTACCATGGCCGGCTAAGAGGGGATAACGACTGGAAAAGTCTTGCACCATGCGCACTAAAGCGTCATAGACAGACTGATCGCCGTGAGGGTGGTATTTCCCCAAAACGTCACCCACCACCCTCGCACATTTACGATAGGGGCGATCGGGCGTTAAACCTAATTCGTACATGGCGTATAAAATGCGCCTGTGAACAGGTTTTAAGCCGTCTCGCACGTCTGGTAAAGCCCTACCCACGATCACACTCATGGCATATTCCAAATAGGAGCGCTCCATTTCCGTGTGGAGGGCGGTGGGGATAATTTGACCTTTAAGTAATTGTAGTTGTTTTGCCATGAGTTTGAAATAATAGTTAATCTAAAATAATAGTTTGTGCTAGTTTATTTCCGTACAATTGCGGATTTAATTGAAAAATTTTAGTTTAAGTTAGTTTAAAATAGAAATGATCTGTTGACAGTTGATAGTGAACAGTGGACAATTGATTAATTAGATTTAAAAAAATTTTCTTTATTTTCAATCCTTTAGTAAGCTTGTCAAAGTATCCATTGTTCATTGTCAATTGTTAATAGATTAGTAATCTTAGAATTAAATCATTATTTAGTAAAGTTTATTGAAGTAAATTAATTATGGCAACAATTTTAATCGTTGAGGATGATCCGATTAACTTAAGAGTTTTTACCAAAATTCTCGTTAAACGAGGTGGCTTTGAGGTAAAAGGAACTGATCAGGTGGATGAAATTTTAAAATTGACTCAAGAAGGTGGAATTGATTTAATTTTAATGGATGTATCTTTGGCCAATAGCGTTTATGAGGGAAAACCTGTAGATGGGATCAAACTTACCCAAATATTAAAAGGTGATCCCACCACTGCTACTATCCCCATTATTTTAGTTACAGCCCATGCGATGGAAGGACATAAGGAATTATTCCTTGAACAAAGTGGTGCTGATAGTTATTCATCAAAACCGATCGTTGATCATCAAGAGTTTGTCAATAAAATTCAAGCTTTAATTAAGTAAAATACTATTGTACTATAAGTTGATTAATTTGTCACGGTGGGAAAAGCCCCAATCCCTAAAGGGTAGGGGTACACAAACAAAGCCAAATTTTTTAATTTCTTAAGATCAAAAATAACCTTAAAATTCTATCATAATTTTAAGGCGCTCTGCATATTTAAAGAAATTACTGCTAGTAACAATAATGAAAAAACAAAGACTTTTTGGATTAATTCTCATTGGAATTTTTATTTTTAATTGTTTATTTTTGTTTAAACAATCATTAATTAATGCTCAAATTAATGTTAATTTTAATCATAATTTTAATGGCAATAATTTAACCCCTTCTTTCTTAATGGCACAGGGAGAATCTACGGCCGAAATTACTACAGATCTGCCCTTAAGAGATTTTAATGAAGTGATAGAAAATAAGGCTAAATTAACAGGAATTTTTACTTTATATCAAGATGAAAAAGAGGAAAAATTTTATTTAGAAATTAAACCGGAACAATTAAATCAAGATTTTCTCTGGTTAACGACTTTAGCCAGTGGCGTTGGCCAAGGTTTTTTACTTAATGGAATGCCGATTAATAATTTTCTCTTTCGCTTTGAAAGGGTTAAAAATAGAATTAAAATTAGTCTTCCTAATCTTAATTTTCGAGATGAAACAGGTCAAAATTTAGCTAACAGTTTGACAAGCTCTTTTAGTGATTCTACGATCTATTCTATTCCCATCATTAGCATTAATGATGAGACTAACAGCCTTTTAATTGATTTAGCTGATCTTTTCTTAAATGGTAAAGATTTAACTTCATTTTCTGCCATTTTACCCTTTATGTTAGGGGGGACTTTTTCCCCCGATCCTGAAACGGCTAATTTTGGAAAAGTTAAGGTTTTTCCTAATAATTTAGAATTAGATATTTTACAGCGTTTTAATTCTGTTGATCCCTTTTTATATGTGCCAGTTTTACCCGATAGTAATAATTTTGATTTAACAATTCATTATAGTTTAAGCCCTATTCCTCAAAATAGTTATCGCCCCCGTTTAGCGGATGATCGAGTAGGTTATTTTATCACCGCCTATCAAGATTTATCTAATTATCAAAATCGAGATTCTTTTGTACGTTATATTAATAGATGGAATTTAGAAAAAACCGATCCTAATGCTACTTTATCACCCCCCAAACAACCGATTATTTTTTGGTTAGATCGTGCCATTCCTTTAGAATATAGAGACACTGTAGAAGCAGGAATTAAAGTTTGGAATAAAGCTTTTGAAAAAATCGGTTTTCAAGAGGCGATCGAAGTTAAACAAATGCCCGATGATGCTGATTGGGATCCGGCCGATAGTCGTTATAATACTATTATTTGGTCAGGAATGTTTCAGTCTGGACTTTTAGGCATTGGGCCTTCCCATGTTAACCCTTTAACGGGAGAAATTTTAGATGCTGATGTTATTATTAATGCCGATGCGATCCGTTATGCTAAGTTAGAATATGAGAATTTAAGTCAATTTGTTGGTAACAATCAATCCTTTAATTTATGTAGACAATTTTCTCAAAATATGTGGGGTTTAAACTTATTTAAACAAGCACAAGAAAGAGCCTCTTTAGTTGAAATTAAAAATCAATCTTTGTCACCATTACTATCAAAATTTATTACTCAACAAGATTATTGTTATGGCTTAGGATCAACTACTCAGTTACAAAGCGGTAGTTTAGCTATGTCTTTATTAAAATATATTCCCTCTACTTCTGAAGAAATGAAAACCTATATTAAACAGTTTTTATTTGATTTAATAGCGCATGAAGTGGGACATACTTTAGGTTTACGTCATAATTTTCATGGTAGTACCCTCAGAACTACGGAAGAATTAAATAATATTGAATTAACTAGAAATTATGGCTCAGTAGGCTCAGTAATGGATTATACGGCGGTTAATCTCGCCCCCTCTGGTATAGTACAGGGAGACTACTATCCCACCACGATCGGCCCTTATGATTACTGGGCGATCGAATATGGCTATAAGCCAAGTGGTAAAGTCTTTCCAGCCCATGAGAAAGAATTTTTAAAACAAATTGCCCAACGTGCGCCGGAGCCGGAGTTGGCCTACGGTACGGATGAAGATTTATGGAACTTTGAAGATCCACAGATTGAAGTGTATGATTTAGGGAAAGATAGTTTAAATTATGCCACTGTACAGATGGAAAATGCTCGTTTAATGATAAAAGAATTAGAGAATTATTATCCGTCTAAACATGAAACCTATAGTGATATAAGATTAAAATTTAATCTCATTATGTCCTATTATTTTAGCCAAATTTGGCCAGTGCAAAAACATATTGGAGGACGGTATTTTAATCGAGATCATCCCCATGATCCTAACGGTAGAAACCCTTTTGAGACGGTTTCCCTCACCGAACAACGTCAAGCTTTAATGATTTTGGATCAATATTTATTCGCTAAGGATGCTTTTAATTTTTCCCCTGATCTACTCAATCGTTTAGCCCCTTCCCGTTGGAGTCATTGGGGGGAAGAACCCGCTTTTGGCAATTTAGATCATCAAGTTTATGACTCTATTTCGTGGTTTCAGAGGGATATGTTAAACTGGTTATTATCTGATTATCGTTTAGGTATCTTAAAGGATTTAGAGAGTAAATCTGAGGCTTCTGAGCTTTTGTCTTTGTCTGAATTATTAGATCAAATGAAAATGATCGTTTGGCGAGAAATAGCCAAGCCAGATGCTAAGAATGTTAATTTTACAAGTTTACGGCGTTCTTTACAAAGGGAACATTTGAATATTTTAGTGGCGATGGTGTTGAGACAAACAAATGTAACGGAAGATGCCAGAAGTATTGCATGGTATCAGTTACGGGAGTTGAAATCTCAAATTGATGGCTTTTTGGGAAAATATGATCGTCAATTAGATCTGGAAACAAAGGCTCATTTAACTGAAACTAGCGATCGCCTTCAAAAAGTATTTTCTGCACAGATACAGGCACAATAGAATTAAGTAATCAGTAATAAAAATCTCGACTTTTGAAAAAGATAAATGCTAAAAATTTTCAAAAACCAAAAATTAATTGAGATTTCGAGCATAAATCCTTAATCTATGAAATAATAATAGAATGTTCTAAGGCTTAATTGTTTAATCCATTATTACCTACCTAACTACTCTCAAATATGACCTATCGTTTTCAATTCTTCCCCTATCAGATTAATTTCCGTAAACCGATTGAAACTTATCACGGCACTTGGAAAACAAGAGAAGGAATTATCATTCAATTAACAGATAAAACAGGAAAAATTGGAAAAGGAGAGATCGCCCCTATTTCATGGTTTGGATCGGAAACCTATGAACAGGCTTTAAAATTTTGTCAACAACAGGGAAATTTTATCACAAGGGAACAAATTGCGAAAATTCCTAATCGTTTTCCCGCTTGTCAATTTGCTTTTGAATCGGCTTTAGATGCTTTATTTCATCCCTACGTTCAATATCGCATTATGGATTATACCTATCTTTTGCCCTCTGGGGAAGAAGCGTTAAGGGCATGGACAAAAGGCTGGGAAAAACGCTATAAAACTTTTAAATGGAAAATTGGTGTTTATGATCTTGAGACGGAATTAAGATTATTTGAACGCTTAATTTCCATGTTACCAAAAGAGGCGAAATTGCGTCTTGATGCTAATGGCGGTTTAAAAACCCATGATCAGGTGATTAAATGGTTAGAAATAGCCGATCGCACGGGCAGAGTAGAATTTATTGAGCAACCTTTACCCCCCCATCAATTAGATGAAATGTTAGGTTTTAGTCAATATTATCGCACTGCGATCGCCCTTGATGAATCGGTGGCTAATTTACAATTGTTAGAAGACTGTTATCGGCGCGGATGGCGGGGTATTTATATTATTAAAGCGGCTATTATTGGCTCACCTCGATCGTTAAGACATTTTCTTTATCAATCAAAAATAGATGTGGTTTTTTCCTCTGTTTTTGAAACGGAAATAGGTAGAAATGCCCTGATCAAATTGGCTTCAGATCTATCGAATCCCGATCGCGCAGTTGGCATTGGAATGTATCAATTTGCTTAAATTTTAAATAGGCAATAGTAATAAAAATTAACAATCAGAAAAAACTGACCATGTTATATTATTAATAATTGCTACAAATTCAAATCATTAAATCAAAATAAAAAAAATATGTCTCAAGATTTTCCGTTTAATGCTCAAAATTTTGGCTTTGATATTAGTAATGCCTATGCTTTAGCTAAAGTATCTTCTTTAGTTTATCAATCATTTGAAGATGATGAAAAAACCAGAAAAAATGTCATTAATCAAATCAATAATTGGGGATTTACTAACTTTTATCTTTTCGATTATGGCAGTTTAGGAGAAGATTCTCAAGCTTTAATTTTAGCTGATAATGATAAAATTATTGTTGGTTTTCGTGGTACAGAACCAAAAGAAATTCAAGACGTATTAACCGACTTAAAATTAACTCAAGTTAAAAGATTAAATGGTAAAGTTCACCGAGGATTTTATGCGGCCTTTACCGTTTTATGGAGTTCAAAAATTAGAATTTGGAATGGGGAACAAGAAATTTCTAAAAAGCCCTGTGTTAAAGACATTTTGGCGGAATTATTAACAGAAAATAAACGTCCTATTTTCGTTACTGGCCATAGTTTAGGCGGTGCAATGGCCGTCTTAGGAGCGGCCGCCTGTGGGATAGAATTAAAAGAAAATTATCAACCGGATATTATTCTTTATACTTATGGGCAACCCAGAGTTGGAAATGATAATTTTAATCAAGCTTTAAGTAGTAATTTAAAAGGATTTTTCCGGCTTGTTAATAATAATGATATTGTGCCAAGAGTCCCCATAGATATTGTTAAAAAATCCCCTGCTCTTGAGTATAATCATGCTGGACAATTAGTCTATTTAGATACACAAAAGAAAGTCCATCTTCAAGATCTAGGCTGGTGGCAAAAAACTAAAGATCGATTTTTCGGAAGAATTCAAGATTTAGGAAAACTAGGAACTGATGGCATTAATGATCATAATTTGAATAATTATATTGGAATTTTAAAAGAGGCTTTAAATAATCCTAAAAATATAATTTCAGTTGAATAAACATTAAAAAATTAGGGGTGAGTGGCTATTCACCCCTAATTTTTTATTAGCTGATAATTATTAATTTACCAATGCCAAACTTGTTGATATTGTTCAAATAAAACGGGTAATTCTTGACGAGAAATTGCTTTAACTCCCTCAATAATTCTATTAGTTGGAATCCCCCTTTCTTGGGCATCTTCACTAATAATATAAATTCCTAAACCATTATTAAGACAATCTGTTAAATCTAAATCTAATTTAGCAGGTTGATTTTGTGTCCATTTACCAAATTTTAAGCCCGTAGAATCTTGGCCAGTAATGACATAATTAACGGCATTTCCCTTTAATAAAATGTCAATTTCACCGCCGTTATTTTGTAAAACTTGAGCAAACCAAACTACGGGATCATCCTGTTCTTCTATGGTACAACGGTAAGCTGATTGAATAATTTGTAATACTTTCATTTTTGTTTTTAGCTCCTTATTTTGTGCCAATAACTAATGTTGAACTAGATTTTTTTGCCCACTCTAAAAAATCAGCAGGGCCGCCTCTACGACATCCATTAATCGCATTATTAACTCCTCTTTCATCTAAGCATAAACCGCAATTAATCCAATCAAAATTACAGCCTTTTTCTTGAGCTTTTTCTTGAAGAAATGCGATCCATTCTTTAGGTAAAGGATGTTCTTCTTCTTCCACAGAACGCCCGTGTACAGCGTTAGCATGGGGTTTTTGTTCAGCAAAAGAAAGGGAAACCCCCCCCTCATAAGTGAACACATTAATATCATGACCTTTTTCTAAAGCATCTTCAATTAAACGAAAAGCAGTTGTTACTCTTGCCTGTTCAAAAGGTGCATCCATTAATAAAAATGTTAAGGTTTGTTTGCTCATTTGTTGCTTAATTTACCTAATGAAATTTAATTTTTTTAATTGTTTAAATCGTTTTTCTACTAATAACTAATAACAAAAATTAAAGCCACATTACTTTTTGACCTTCCGCCATAGCATCAACAATAACTCCAATGGCTGAAGGCTTAATTTCCGTTCTAATTTCTGATAATTCAATTCCCCTTTCTCTGAGGGAAAATTCATCAGCTAAAAGATTAACTTTTCTTAACACATTAACACTACTAACATCAGCTTGAGTTCGGGTAACAAATACCCCATTTTCCACTAAAAATAATGTTACTTCATGACCTGCATTGGCTAGATCAGATGCTAATTGATAGTTATGGATTACTTCCACACTATCAAAAGGACTACGAGATTCTACTAAAAAATATTTTGCCATATTATCTTCATTTAATTTGATAACTTTATCAGTTGACAATTGACAATGGACAATTGACAATTGTTGAAAACTATAGCATATTTTCTGAAAACCTAATACAAAGATTTATTACATATTTTAAGGGAATTTTAACAATTAGTTATTTGTTATTTGTAACAATAATTTAATTTTTTTGATTTTAAATTTAGAAACCTATGTAATATAAGCATCTTGTTTGTAACAAATTAAAAACTTGTTTTACGGCTGATCAAGGCATAAAAAGGATCCGTTCCACTAATTCCTAACATTTGTAAAAAACTAGGTAAATTTGATGGTTTAATGATAATTTCCGGTTGACTAAAACCTTCAATTGATTTTAAATAATATTCTACTAATTTAACTCTAGTTTCTTCATTATTATCACGCCATGCGGTGATTGCTTTTTGATAAAACATTCGATTAGAAAAACTAATAATAACAATTCCATCGGGTTTTAAAATACGATAAATTTCCGATAAAATTGCTTCAGGATACTGTAAATATTGGATCGAAACTGCAATTAAAACCGCATCAAATTCCTGATCAGCTAATGGGAATTGGGGATTTTTATTTAAGTTTTGAATAAAAAAATGATCTAATTTCGGATTTTTTTGTAATTCTTCTTCATTCATGCCATGGCCTTCTATATGACTAAATTTTATCTCATCGGGTAAATGCGAAACCCAACTACTCATTAAGTCTAAAATTTTCATATTTGGCTTTAATTTTGTTCGATAAAGATTAGTTAATGTTTTAATAAAATTATCATCAACATGGGTAACAAAACGAGGAAATGAATAGAAATATTCATCTTCAGTTGTATCTATTTTAGTGCGATGTTCTGGTCTTAATAACATAAATAATAATGGATAATTAATAATTGATAATTAATAATTAATAATTGATAACTTGTATTAATTATTAATACTATTAATACTAGTTTTGGATTTTTCCACTTCCCACTTTCCACTTCCCACTTCCCACTTTCCACTTCCCACTTCCCACTTACCCAATAACTAATCTAATTGCTTCAGGTAAATCTATCCTATTACGGGTTTTTTTGTCAATACAAACATGAACAGTTTGAGCATTTGCTAACATAATATCTGGTGATAATTCGGGGGTTATTTGATAATTAATTTCAAATTTATCACTTTTGATCATATTAAAATCTAAATGAATTAAAATGCGATCGCCGCAAAAAATAGGCTTAAAAAAATTAATTTTAGCATGAACAATTGGTAAACTAATCATACTATGATACACTAAATCTTTAAAATTAAGCCCAATTGAAGTTAAATAATCTTCATAAGCTTCGTGACAAATAGATAGTAAATTACTAAAATAAACTACCCCAGCCCCATCCGTATCCGTTAACCGAATAATCCGAAAATAATTAAAAGACATAATATCAATTAAAATCAATATTAAAAATAAATTATCAAATCAAACATTTTTAATTTATAATTAAATTTAACTAAATTAAAGTATAACATTAATAACAAAAAAATACATCAAAAAATATGGATACAAATGAAATTTTACAACAATATCAAATGGGAAAAAGAGATTTTAAATCCTTAAAACTACAGGAAATTGAGCTAGTTAATCTTAATTTATCAGAAATTGATTTTTCTGGCACAGATCTTCGTCAGTCTCGGCTAGGAAAAACTAATTTTACTAAAGCTAATTTTACTGAGGCTAATCTTTGTGAGTCTATTCTCTGGGGTACTAATTTAACTGAGGCTAATTTAATTTCTGCTTGTTTAATAGACGTGGATCTCAGTGGTGCTAAGTTAATTAAGGCGATTTTAGATCATGCCAATCTTTTAAAAGCTAGTTTATGTGGAGTTAACCTTAATGGTGCTAGTTTAGCCAATACTAACCTGATTGAAGCGGATTTTCGCCCCACTTCTGATCAACTGACGGATCTAGGTAATGCCAATTTATTTAAAGCGAATTTAAGTTATGCTAATCTGAGTCAAGCCTCTTTATATAAAGCTAATTTATCAGGTTCTAATTTATTTAGAGCTAATTTAAGTATGGGAATTGGCCGTGATTGTGTTCGTACTGACTTAAGAAATGCGAATTTAAGTTATGCTAATCTGAGTTATTGTGATTTAACTGGGGCTTTATTGATGGGGGCTGATTTAACTGGCGCTGATTTAACTGGTACAATTTTAAGTCAAGTTAATTTAGAAGGGGCAATTATCAGTTAATAATTGACAATTGATAATTATTGAATCGAAATATTAGCTCTCTTGTAAAAGTAATAAAAAAACCAAATTAAATCAATTGATCACATATAAAAATAATCCTGTTAGAATTAAACAAAAAATTCCCGTTAAACCTGCTAAGGGTTGTTGATAAAATCCGATTAAATAGGGGGAAATATTTTTATTATAACTAATAATTTTAGCTGAATCTATACAGGTTAAAATCCAAATCCAACCCGTATGTAAACCCCATGCTAAAGCGATACTATTGTGATCTAAATATTTGGCTAAAACTAAAATTAAGCCCATTAAAAACAATCCGGGGAGTTGGGGAAAAGCCGTTTCATAATCCCAAATTAAATGTAAAATTGCAAAAATTATACTAGAAATAATTGCGGTATTAATTAACGAAAAATTTTCATTAAATTGATAAATAAAAAAACCTCTAAAAATTATTTCTTCGATTAAACTAATGCCTAAACCTAAAGCAAAAACTGGTAAAACAAATTCTTTAATTTTACTTAAATTTTCTGGATGCCAGTTAATCCATTTTAATAGAAATTGTAAGTAAAATGTGATCAAAATGCCAATAATTCCTATCAGAAAACCTAAGCTTAAAGAGATTACTAAATCAAGATTCCATTCTAATCCATAATTTAACCAAGATTCATTTTTAAACTGGGTGATAATTAATAATATGATTGGGGCAATTAAATATAAAGAAATTACTAAAGGTATTTTTTGTTCTACTTTCAGAGGTTTAGGAAATTGCCATTGTAATTTATTACCCAAATAAAAGGCGATCGGCATCCAAAAAATTAACCAACTTATGAAAAATAATCCTACTTTTAACCATGAATTACTGATATTTAACCAAAATTGACTACCTTGCTCGAATAAATCCATTTTTTGCTCCCGTTTTATTTGACTTTGATTCTCAAACAGTGTACAACTATTAATAATTTATTAATTTCACCTATTTTATAAAAAATTACTAATGGAAATCGGACAACAAGTTAAAGTATATCGTCTTAGAGATAAGCCTTCTTCTGATCTTCTGGCTAAGTTAGGTAAAGTCGGCGTTGTTGAAGACTTTAAAATGACTGATGGTAGTGGTGTTGGAGTGGTTGTTTCTTTTGATGATAATACATCAAGCTGGTTTTTTGAAGATGAAGTTAAACCCGCTTAATCAATGATTAATTGAATTGACAATTGATCTTTAATTTGGATCCCCCAAAACCCCAACTATTGGGGAACTGGGGGTGAATATTTACTGTTTACTGTTTACTTTTAAAATGACTTTTATTCTTTCTTTTTTAGGTAAGGGTGGTACGGGTAAAACTACAATGGCGATCGCCGCGGGTAAACAGATGGCCACCCAAGGTTTTCGGGTGTTACTCGTTACTCAAGATACTACCCCCGCTTTTCGTCTATTATTAGGCGTTGATCCCACCAAAGAACCCCAAACCATCGGAGCTAATCTTGATTTAGTACAGTTGAACTCCACCTCTTTGATCGAAAAAAACTGGGAAATGATCAAAGAATTAGAAACCAAATATTTGCGATCGCCTACCTTTAAAAAGGTTTATGGGCAAGAATTAAGTATTTTACCTGGGATGGATGCCATTTTAAGCCTTAATGCTCTACGGGAATATGAAAAAAGTAATAATTATGATGTCATCGTCTTTGATGGTACAGGAGATCAAGAATTATTGAGAATGTTAGGTGGGCCGGAGGTGTTCAGTTGGTATTTACGGCGTTTTCGTCAAGTTTTAGTTGACTCAGACTTAGGAAAAGCCATTTCCCCCTTTATTCCCCCTGTAACCAGTGCAATTTTAAATGTATCATGGACTTCTGACAATTGGAGTCAAGAGTCTACGAAAGAAGCCAGTGAGCTATTAGAAGACGGTAAAAAATTAATCGCAGATCCCCAACGTCTGGCTATCTATCTTGTCACAACGGAAGATCCAGTAGCGATGGCCACGGCCAAATATTTATGGGGAAGCGCCCAACAAGTAGGAGTCACAGTGGCCGGATTATTATTAAATCAGGGGATAACTACATCAGAAATTGAACAAGAATTTCACCCATTAACTATTACTAATATTCCTAGTCAAACTAATCAAAATTGGCAGGAAATAATGGACGCATTACCAAATTTTCAAGACACTAGATCCGCCCCTAAATCTTTAATTATTGATAGAGAAAATCGTCAAGTTAAGGTATTTTTGCCCGGTTTTGCAAAAAAACAGGTAAAACTCACCCAATACGATAAAGAAATAACGATCGAAGCAGGAAATCAAAGAAGAAATATAATTTTACCGCCTCCTTTAGAAGGGCAAACTGTTAAAGGTGCAAAATTTCAGGATCAATATTTAATTATTTCTTTATAAATATTTCTCTCCCTTCTCCCAAAGGAGAAGGGCTAAAGCTTTATTTCCGTTTTGATTTCCAACCTTTTTTATGCTTATGAATAGCCGTTTTTTTGCCATGATGATCTGAAGTTTTAACTTCAGATTGATCTTGAGTTTTTTGAGCTATTTCATTACTTATCAATTCACCAGCACAAGATGGATCTATATCTTCAGTTGATTCTTCTATATTAGTTGTATTTTCTAATATTTCAGTTGATTCTTGTGTAATTTCCGTAACTTCTGTTTTACCTTCAGTTTCCACCTCAATTTCCGTTTCAACTTCAGTATTTTGTACTTCAATTTGTTCAATAATAGCCGTTTCAGTAGGAGTAGAAATAACTGGAGCTTCTACTTTTTCTTCATATTTGTAAGCTTGATCTAAATAAAAATTAATCGCTAAATCAGTACCCACAAAATGGGTTTCTAATTCTTCACGATGGGACTCATATTGAGAAGAAAAAGTTACATCTACAATTTTAGCACCCATTCGATTAATTCTGCGCATAGTTTCACTCATATTAGAATGGGAAACTTTAAATGTACAATAACCACGCCGTAAATTTTTATTTTGACGTAGGCCTGTTACCCTTATTGTGACAAAAGAATTATCTAAATCATTAACTGTGCTAGAATAAATTGCGGTATCGTTTGCCATACAAATCCTCCATATTTAAAGATGTTTTAGTTGATCTACATTTACTGATTTCTTTATTTTAGTAAGATTGAACACCAAAATTGAATAAACTTTATATATATTTACTTTTTGTTAAATTTGCGCACAGTGTTTGAAATCAAACAAAGTAATTTAAAGAATTACTAAGAAATGTTAAATTTTAATGCAATTTGATCAAAAACCGTTAAATCGGCTCAAAATTCACAGACAATTATAATTGATAAGGTAAGTAGATGAACCAAAAAAACCCAAAATTGATTCATAACTACGAGGGATTTTTTAGAAAAATCATTTAATGAGGGGGTAGAAAGATGAATAGTTACAAGACATTGTTATCTATTACCACAGTTGTTTTATTAGCCTTATTCGGTTTTAATTCTACTGCAAAAGCACAAAATCCTGACGATTTACAAATTCTTTTTAGAACGGGAAATTGTATGGCTTGTGATCTTAGTAATACGGATCTAAGTTATATTGATTTAGAAAACGCAAATCTTGATTATAGTAACTTATCAGGTGCTAATTTAAGTGCGGCTAATTTGCAAAATGTCAGTTTAATTAATGCTAATCTTGAACATACAAATTTGAGTAATTCTAATTTAAGTAATGCTGATTTATTGGGGGCTAATTTAACTCATGCTAATTTATCAGGTGCTAATTTAAGTTTTGCTTACTTGAATGATGCTAATTTAAAATTAGCTTCTTTAGAAGGTTCAATTTTAAGAGAAACTCATTTATCTAGTGCTAATTTAGAATTAGCTAATTTACAAGGTGCTAATTTAACTAATAGTTGGTTAGATAGTGCCAATTTAGTTAATTCAAATTTAAGTGATGCTCTTTTAACAAATGCTCGTTTAGAAGGTAGTTTATTAAATTCTGCTATGTTAAATTATGCCGACTTAAGTGGTGCTAATTTAGAAGCTTGTGAATTAATTGATGCTAATTTAACAGGTGCTAATTTAGCCAATTCTAATTTAACTAATGCTAATTTAAGTGGTGCAAATTTAGCTGAAGCTAATCTCGAAGATACTAATTTAAACGGAGCGATCGGCTTAGGTGATATTTTAGAAACTCCTTTTTAAATTATCAGAAAATCATGGTTAAAATCATTAATTTTGTAGAGACTTTGTATTCTTTTGTAGAGACGTTCCCTGCAACATCTCTACAAAATTAGTCAACTAGGAAAACATCAAAATAAATCCTACTGAACTAATAGCTAAACCAACTAAAGGAATTATTTTATAAAATTGACGCTCAAATGTTTTAATAATTAAATTTCCTATTTTATAACTACCAATTGCAATTACTAATTGAATTAAAGTAAAACCGATCAAATAGGCAAAAAGGGGATTCATTTGCGCTCCAATAATTGATTCTCCGTAGGCGTAACCGTGAAATATTCCGGCGATCGCCCCCAAAATTACAAAAGCAAAAATCCGTTTTTGAGAATTATTAAAAAGAGATTTTTCTAAAGTTAAAATTAACCCAAAAATCACGATAGAAGAAGCGATGATTACTTCAGGAAAAGGTAAATTAATTGAGTTAAGATGAAAAATTGTTCCGCCAATAGTTGCTAAAATAAAACTAATGGGAAAAATAATTCCTAAAGATTGTCCCACCCCAATTAAACCTGTGGCAATTACCCCTACAAAATGATCTAAACCAATGATCGGATGGCCAAAACCTGATAATAAACCTTCAATAAAATTAGCAGGAATACGCCCATCAATCACATGATGAGCCGAGGCAGGAGTGGCAATATTCAGGAAACAAAATAAAACAAAAATTGAAAAAATAACTTGTTTTTTAGTTAATTGATCCCAAGCAAAATTTTTGTTTAAAGTTTTTAAACTAGCGAAAAATTGTTGTAACAAATTTCTGTACCTCGCAGAATTTTTTGATTCAAAATGTTAATTATTTGGCGGGTTTTCTGACTTAGAAATAATTAAAAAAATATTAGAAATAATAATTTCATCACAGTTGCGGGACAGCGAAAGACTCTCACTTTACTTTCCCCTTTATTTGAAATGGCTGATCCCCATTTAAACCAAATATTTTTTGATTATAACAGAGGAGCATCCCAAATTTACACTAACGCTTTTTTCGGCGTATAATTTTAATGAATTGTTATAACAGTTTCCTATTTGTACCGCAAGTTTAATATCCCCGCCAAGGGCTAACCTCAATTTTACCTTGAGGATAGAAAATAACCTTAAATTGACCTAACGGTTTTTGGGGAACTAAACTCCCTCCCGCAACAATTCCTACTGCTTCTAAGTTAATTAAATCAGCTAAAGGAGTTTCTTTTTCATAATCCATTGCCTTTTGATTTAAAGCTTCATAATCGCCAATAATACCATCTTCCGTCATGGCAATTCTAAATTCCATCGTAGCGGAAAATCTTTGACCTTCTTTAAATTGTTCCGTTAAAATGTCTCTTAATTTGACAGTCATTTCTTTTAATTTATTTTTCTGTTTAATTTCAGGCCCAAAAGTGGCTTCTCCTTTACTTCCGTGTAAGGGATTAATTTCTAAAATTTGACCATCAAACACTACTTTAAACACAGCGATGGCTTCTTTATTCACTTGTGCGCCACGAGTGGGTAAATAACGTAAAGCCTCTAAAGGGGTTTTTTGAGCATCTTCTTCCCTTGTTCCCTCTAAAGCTTTATAATCAATGATTGAACCATCTTTAGTGGCTGTCACCTCAAATGCTAAAGGTTGAGTTACTTGATCTCGATTTTCCCAAATATCGTTAATCGTGCGGAATAGATAGCGCTGAATAAATTTTAATTCCGTTGCGTCTTCAATTTCGGGGGCTTGTGCTAAAATCGCTTGAGCATCCTCTGGTTTAATTAATTCCTTATTTTTTTCTTTTTCTGATAATTGTTCAGTTTTATCCTGACTTTGGGGGTTAGTAGGATCTTTAATTTGGGTTTTAGGAATGGGTAACAAGAAAAATAATAATAAACCACTGACGGCTAAACTAGCTAAACCCAAGGTAGCAGGAGCGGCCTGTCTCGTCAAAGATTGTTCAGCGATGCGATAACGGCGGCTTAAAGGTTGTAATTCAAAAATTAAATTAGGTAAAGTTTGGGGATCTGCTAATAATTGATCTAAAGTTTCTACTAAATCAAATAATTGAATCGTGGTTAAATTAATAATAACAGGTTCTTTACCAGATTCGGGAGTTGTGACTGTTAAACTGTGTAAATTTGTTTGGGTTAATGGCTCAATCTCAATGATTAAATGACTGTCATAATGCTCGATCGGGTGATTAATTCCACTTAATAAACTTTGAGTATAACGGTTAACTTCCTTTAACAAAGCATCAAAAAAAGTGTTCCCACCTTTTAAACTAAAAGTATCATGAAAACCGCTAAATTCACATTCAAATTCCATTAAAGTTGTAATTAACGGCCGTTGATCTTGAATTTGAGAATCAAAACGACTTTCATCCCCTAAACCCTCGATCGTTAAAGTACAATTAGGAAGACTATATTGACGACGCATTTACACTACCTCTCCATCAAATAAACTAAGCCATAATCTTTTCATGCCCATTGTTCCCGTACAGAATAATAATTGATTCAGTAACGATAAAGCCAATTGATTTAATTGATCGGGATCACTTAAATAAATCGCCACTTTAGAACGGTGTGGATTCATTCTACTACTAAAATGCGATCGGAATCTTTCTAAATATTCCCCTAAGCGAAAATGATATTCAAGGGGTAATTTTTTCGCCCTCATTTGCTCCTCGGCTGTTAAGAGTTGACGAATTAACACGGTTAATTGTTTTGCTAAATAACCTGCGATAATGACTAAGGCTTTTGCTTGATCTAGGGTTAGGGTATCACGATGATAAGACTTGCGCCAAGGGTTAGTACACCGTAAACGCCATAAAACTACTCGATTAGGGATAATTTCGTTTAATTCCAACTGTTGGGCTAAGGCTAACATATATTCAGAGCCACCTAATTCTAACGCTTCTAGGGCTAATAAAATTAGATCAATCTGTTGAATACTACGCAATGAAAACTTCCCATCTGCCAAAGAAAAATCGGGAAGATTGCTTAAAATAAACGGTTTTGTTGATTGATTCGATGTACTATCGAGCATTATATCAAGAGAAGAAGTCATTTTTCCATTAGTGAGAGAAAATCAGTATGATGATCTCAAATAATCTTCAACATTTGAGTTTTCAAGTTGATGACTATTTAATTACTGATTCGATTTTATCTTTACTTGCTTTAGTATAGTCATTATTGCATAGATTGTATCTTGTCTGTTGATTTAATCTTTAACTATGGTTAAAATGCCTTACTTAACTAGGGTATGATTAGCTGTGGGCAGATAGCCCTGCTAAGTACCTATGCAAAATTAATTACATAATGTGGAATGGGCATTCTGCCCGTCACAGGCTAGAAGCCTGTGCCACCATTGAGTAATTAATTACTCACATCTACTTATGTCTGTCTAAAGTCAAAATCTAATTAGGTTTTACTTTAAGTTAAATTCTATTAAAAAATTCAACATTTTTGTAATATATAATATTCCCAGTAGCCTTTAACAAAATCAATCAACTTTTATATGACCTTTGCTCCTTTACATATTCATAGTGATTATAGTTTACTTGATGGTGCTTCCCAGTTAACACCATTGATTGATAAGGCCTTAGAATTAAATATTGGCGCGATCGCTTTAACAGATCACGGTGTGATGTATGGGGCGATCGAATTAATTAAAAAATGTCGGGCGAAAGGAATTAAACCAATTATTGGTAATGAAATGTATGTGATTAATGGTGATATTGAAGTAAAAGGAAAGTATAAAAAATATCATCAAATTGTCTTAGCAAAAGATACCATTGGTTATAAAAATTTAGTTAAATTAACCACCATTTCCCACTTAAAAGGTTTTCAAGGTAAGGGAATTATGGCACGTCCATGTATTAATAAAGACTTATTAGAAAAATATCATGAAGGTTTAATTATTACTAGCGCTTGTTTAGGTGGAGAAATATCCCAATTAATTTTAGCTGGAAAATTTCAAGAAGCAAAAAATGTGGCTAAATGGTATCAAAAAGTTTTTAAAGATGATTTTTATTTAGAAATACAAGATCATGGCTCAAAAGAAGATCGAATTGTTAATATTGCTATTGTGAAAATAGCCAAAGAATTAAATATAAAAATTGTGGCAACTAACGATTCTCACTTTATTTCCTGTTATGATGTGGAGGCACATGATGCCCTTTTATGTATTCAAACTCAAAAACAAATTATTGAAGATAAAAGATTGCGTTATAGTGGCACAGAATATTTAAAATCCGCCGAAGAAATGGCCTTATTATTTAGAGATCATTTAGAAGATGAGGTTATTAAATCAGCAATTAATAACACTTTAGAAGTAGCAGAAAAAGTTAAACATTATGATATATTAGGAGAGCCAAGAATCCCTGATTATGAAGTTCCGGCCGGTCATACTGCTGATACTTATGTAGAAGAAATAGCATGGCAAGGTTTAAAAGAAAGGTTAAAATGTCGCACCATTGAAGAAATAGATGAAGTCTATCAAGAGCGCTTAAAATATGAATTAAAAATGTTACAAAGAATGGGATTTTCCACCTACTTTTTAGTAGTTTGGGATTATATAAAATATGCTAGAGATCATGATATTCCTGTGGGGCCTGGCCGAGGATCTGCGGCCGGATCATTAGTAGCTTATGCTTTAAAAATTACTAATATTGATCCCGTACACCATGGCCTTTTATTTGAAAGATTTTTAAATCCTGAACGTAAATCTATGCCCGATATTGACACCGACTTTTGTATTGAAAGTCGGGATCAAATGATTAAATATGTAACAGAAAAATACGGGGAAGATCGGGTTGCTCAAATTATTACCTTTAATAAAATGACCTCTAAAGCAGTTTTAAAAGATGTGGCCAGGGTGTTAGGAATACCCTATCAAGATGCGGATCATATGGCAAAATTGATCCCCGTTTCTAGGGGTAAACCTACTAAATTAAAAGTGATGATTTCCGATGAAACACCAGCCCCAGAATTTAAACAAAAATATGATAGTGATCCCGATGTTCGCCGTTGGTTAGATATGGCTATTCGCATTGAAGGTACAAATAAAACTTTTGGAGTTCATGCGGCCGGCGTAGTAATTTCGGCACAACCTTTAGATGAAATTGTCCCTTTACAAAAGAATAATGAAGGGGCAGTAATTACTCAATATTTCATGGAAGATCTGGACTCTTTAGGATTATTAAAAATGGATTTTTTAGGGTTAAAAAATTTAACAACCCTCAAAAAAGCAGTGGAATTAATTGAGGAAAATCAACAGACAATATTAGATTTAGATCAGTTACCTTTAGATGAAAAAAAAGCTTTACAAATATTAGCAAAAGGAAAAGAAAAAAAATTACCTCCAGACATTTATCGGACTCATAAATTATTAGAAAAAGGTGATTTAGAAGGAATTTTTCAATTAGAATCTGATGGGATGAAAAAAATTGTACAGGAGTTAAAACCGTCAGGAATTGAGGATATTTCATCAATTTTAGCATTATATCGTCCCGGCCCTTTGGATGCGGGGTTAATTCCTATTTTTATTAATCGTAAACATGGGAGAGAACAAATAGTTTATCAACATGAACTTTTAACCCCAATTTTAAAGGAAACCTATGGTGTTTTATGTTATCAGGAACAGATCATGAAAATGGCGCAAGATCTAGCCGGATATTCCTTAGGAGAAGCTGATCTTTTACGGCGGGCGATGGGGAAAAAGAAAGCTTCAGAAATGGCAAAACATCAAGAAAAATTTATTGATGGGGCGATGAAAAATGGTGTGAGGCGAGATATTGCGGAAAATTTATTTGATCAAATGGTTAAATTTGCTGAATATTGTTTGAGTTATGATACCCTAATTTTAACCCTTGAATATGGTTTAATTCCTATTGGTAAAATTGTCGAAGAAAAAATTAATTGTCATGTCTATTCTCTTGATCAAAATGGTTTAATTTATACCCAACCAATCGCCCAATTTCATGAGCGGGGAGTTCAAGAAATCTTTGAATATGAGTTAGAAAATGGCGTAAAAATTAAAGCCACAAAAGATCATAAATTTATGACAACTGATGGTAAAATGTTACCTATTGATGAAATTTTTGAAAAAGGTTTAGACTTAAAAACAGTGACCAGTGACCAGTGACCAGTAATAAGTAATTAATATAAATTATTATTGAGGTTCTATCGAACTTGATATGTAAAACTATTAAAATTTATTACCTATTTATCCCTAATAGGTAATAACAAATAACCAATAATAAATAACTAATAATAATACAGTGTGGATTACATCTTTAACTTCAAAAGCTCTCACCCCTAATGCGATCGCCCTTGGTAACTTTGACGGGATCCATCTTGGCCATCGTCAAGTAGTACAACCGATCTTGAAAGAATATAGCAATTGTCACAAAACCGTAGTAACATTTAATCCCCATCCTCAGGAATTTTTTTCAGGACAAAGTAAAAAACTCTTAACTCCCATCAGAGATAAAGCTTATCAATTACACTTATTAGGTATAGATCAACTGATTTTACTTCCATTTGATCGAGAATTAGCGAGTTTAAAACCAAAAGATTTTATAGAAAATATTTTAATTAAAGAATTAAATGCTCAATTTATTAGTGTGGGAGAAGATTTTAGATTTGGCAATAAAAGAATGGGTACGGCTCAATACTTGAAACATATCGCTTTTGATTATGGAATTGAGGTTAACATTGTGACTCTTAAAACAGATAATCATAATATGAGGATTAGTAGTTCTGCCATTAGAGAAGCATTAAATAAGGGAAAAATTGAACAAGTAACAGCACTTTTAGGCAGAAATTATACCTTAACAGGGAGAGTAATTGAAGGGGAAAAATTAGGTAGAAAAATTGGTTTTCCCACTGCTAATTTAGAACTAGATCCTTTTAAATTTATTCCATGTCAGGGGGTTTATAGTGTTAAAGTATTTTTGAATAAACATCATAATTTTGAACAGTTTAAACTCAATTGGAAGGAAAAGATTTTTAATCATGGAGTGCAATATATTCCTGAATTATTATTAGATAATCCCATTCAAGGAGTGATGAATATTGGCACTCGCCCCACTGTTGACGGCAAAAAACAAACAATTGAAGTTCATCTTTTAAATTGGGAGGGTAATCTTTATGATCAAATTTTAACAGTTAAATTAGAACAATTTTTACGTCCTGAAAAAAAATTTAATTCTTTAGATGAATTAAAACAACAAATTAAAATAGACTGTGAAAAAGCAGTTTTGATCGGTTGACAGTTGACAGTTGACAGTTAATAATTAATCAATATCAAAAAATCCTTATGATAAAAAATTTATTATTATGATATTACTTAATCCTGGCCCTGTAACTTTAAGTCAAAGAGTAAAAAAAGCTCTCTTAAAACCTGATTTATGTCATCGAGAAATTGAATTTTTTGAATTACAAAATAAAATCAGGGAAAAATTACTGAAAATTTATGATCTTGATCCCCATCAATATGCGTCCATTCTGTTAACTGGATCCGGTACTTCTGCGATGGAAGCAATGATCAGTAGTTTAATTCCTGATGATGGTAAATTATTAATTATTGAAAATGGTGTTTATGGGGAAAGATTAACCAAAATTGCTAAAATTCATCGTCTAAATTATGTCCCTTTTCATTTACAATGGGGGGAAGAAATTGATTTACATTGTTTAGAAATTTGTTTAAAAAATCATCAAGATTTAACCCATTTAGCAGTGGTTCACCATGAAACAACTACGGGGAGATTAAACGATTTAAAAGCAATTTCTGAGTTATGCCAAAACTATAATTTAAAATTATTAGTAGATGGAGTTAGTAGTTTTGGGGCTGAAGATCTAGACTTCAAAAATTGGCAAATTACCGCTTGTGCGGCCACTGCCAATAAGTGTTTACATAGTATTCCCGGAACTGCTTTTGTGATAGTAGAAAGGGAGGCATTAAATGTTAAGATAACACCCCGAACTTTATATTTAGATTTAAAAACCTATTGTGAAAAACAAGATCAGGGAGAAACACCTTTTACCCAGTCTGTACAATCTTTTTATGCCTTAGAAGAAGCCTTATTAGAGTTAGAAGAAGATGGAGGTTATTTAGCAAGAAAAAGTCAATATCAATCCTATATTAATTATGTGAGAAAAGAGTTAATTAAATTAGGAATTAAACCCCTCTTAGCTGATCATCATTCTTCTGTAGTTTTACAGAGTTTTTATTTACCTGAAGGCATAACTTATGATAAATTACATAATTATTTAAAAGCTAATGATTTTGTCATTTATGCAGGCCAAGGTGAATTAGCTCAAAGCATTTTTCGCATTTCAATTATGGGGGATCTTACTTTTAAAGATTTGGAGAACTTAATTAATTTATTTAAGGAAATTATCAATTAATAATTAATTTTTGGGCAGACGGGGCGGAGCGGGATGAAGGGGATCCAAAATTTGATTTAATTGTAACAATTGTTCGGCCGTTCCCATACAAATTAACATATCTCCTTGACATAAAACCGTATCTCCCGTTGGGCCGACAATCAATTTTCCATCGGCTCTCCTGATGCCTAAAACTAAAGCCCCTGACTGTAACCTCAGTTGGGCATCTTTGAGGGTTTTCCCGATATAACTACAGTTGCGCGGATCTAGCAAAAATTCTTCCATATAATACGATCGATCAGATCCGGTTAAAATGCCATCTACAAAATCCATGACTTGAGGCCTTAAAGCGGCTGAGGCCAACCTTTTCGCCCCTGTAATATAGGGAGAAACCACCGCATCAGCCCCCGCCCTTTGCATTTTTTGTAAGGCTTCCTCACTACTTGCCCTTGCGATCGCGCGAATTTTGGGATTAAGAGTTTTAGCTGATAAAATAGTATAAAGATTTTCCGCATCGGATTTTAAAGCGGCCACAATACAGATGGCCTTTTCGATTTTAACATCTAACAAAGAATCATCAAGAGTGGCATCACCTTGTAAACAAATATAATTTTTTTGTTTAGCCATTAAAATGCGATCGGGATCGGAGTCTATCACCACAAAAGGGATATTTTCCGCGTCAAACTCAAGGGCGATCTGTCTGCCCATACGCCCAAAACCACAAACAATATAATGATTAGCAAGACTTTCTAGCAATGATAATTCCAATTTTAAACGATTTCTTTGTTGAAAATAATCTTGAATAATTAATTCAGTAAAACGATTAACAATATAACCGATGGTTATTACCCCCAATAAAATTAAAACCATCGTAAATAAACGAGATTTTACCCCAAGGGGATGAGTTTCCCCAAAGCCTACTGTAGAAAGGGTAATAATCGTCATATAAGCCGCATCAGCCCAAGACCATTTTTCAATTAAATAATACCAAATTGTTCCTAAAAAAAACAGTCCCCCTAAGATTAAAATACCGGAAATAAGTTGACGATTAAGCCTTTGATATTTTTTTTCAAATGTTAAAAAATCTTCTTTTCGCATCTTTAATTATTAATTATTGCTTATTGGTTATAGCAAATTAATTAGTTTTTTCAAAAGTGTTAAAGCCTTGTTACAAATAACCAATAACTAATAACTAAGCTTAAATTAAACCTTCTAACTCTAATTCTTCAATCATTTTAATTCCTCTGGTATCCCCTAATTTTAATAATGCCCCCCTCGCATCTTCTTTGACTCCCAGATCAGGATCCTCAACTAAACTTTCAATTAACGCATCCACCGCCGTAGCATAAACCACGTTTAAAGGCATTTCACGACAAATTTGACCTATAGACCAAGCGCAATTACTTCTAACCGCCGCTACACTATCTCTGCGTAAACTTTCAATCAGGGGTGGTATGGCTTTAATCATATCTTCATAATCTAATTTGGCAATTTGCGCCAAGCCACTGGCTGCCCACAGTCTAACGGCGGAAATATCCGTTTTTAAAGCATGAAGTAAAGTGTCGACACAACGACTATCACAACAGTTTCCTAAAGCCCAAACCACACCTTTACGCACATAGCCATTCCAGTCACTGTGATAAGTTTCGATCAGGGGTAAAACGGCACTAGGGCTAGTATTACGCCCTAAAGCATAAGCTACACTAACACGCACCAAAGGACAAACATCTTTTAATAATTCAATTAAGAAGGGGATAGATCTAAGATCCTCTATTTCACAAAAAGCCCTTGCGGCCATCATTCTTTGATGACTCTGGGCTGAGGAAAGTAAATTTAACATTTCCTCCACATCAAATTGAGGTGAACTTTGTTGATCAATAGGTTCAATTTCATCTAAGGGATCAATTTCACTGTCATCTAAATCAAGGAGGTTAGGTTGGTTGTGTATCATGGAACTCAAATTTTTATCAACAATGATAAGAAAATCATAACATTGATTGGAATATTACTCTAATTTTTTAAACATTAAATAAAATTGAGTTTGAAATCCTAAATTTTGATATAAATTTAAGGCTTGTTGATTATGGGTAAATACTTGTAAACCGATTTTTTGATCACCTTTATTTTTAGCATATAAAATTGCTTGATTCATCAAAGCTTTTCCTATTCCTTGTTGACGATATTCTGGCATTACATATAATAAAAAAATATGGCTATAACGCTCTCCTGTGACTTGATCAATCCCTGTTCCCATCCATAAACAAGCAATTTTTAAGTTGGATTTTTCTTCTACATTATCTGATTTTTCCACCCACCATAAAGGAGTTTCTAAACTGAAATAATCGTCAACTGTTTTGATTAAATGAACAAAATTTGATTGATAGGGAAATAATTCTTTATAAGTATGACGTAGAAATTTTACTAATAAAGCCCGATCTTTAGCTTGGGCTTGACAAAATTTAAAGTTACTGGGCAATTGATGATTCATAATTTTTTCTTTGGTGATCAGCACAGGGCTAAAGTCACAGACTGTTTGCACAATTCAAGTAATCAAGTAATAAGTATAAAAATTGACAAAAATACTGATTACTGCCTACTGATAACTGGACAATGATCCTGATACTTTGCTAAAAATGCTATCTTAGATTTAACTTTAATCCGCTAAATTAGCTCTCAATTTATCAAATTGCTATTTTGTAATCAGTAAAACAGACTAATTTGCCATTTCTGATAGTCTAATTAACATTATTTCCCTATTATTGCTGATCAATCTTTAAAATTAACAAAATTTTATCTTTGATGATTCCTTGATCATTTTTGATTTTATTTTGGGTATAACTACAAATAAAACAATTTTTCACTTAATTTTAAGAATTTTGATTAATCTTTCTTAAGAAAATGTAAAATTTTTAACAATTTTGACCATTTTCTTTAATTATTGCCAAATATCTCCTTTTATTCCATAGCCGCCAAATACTATGAAATTTACTGATTTAACCCCAACAGAGTTTCTTAATTCTCAATCAAATCTAGGATTAGATGAACTGGAAGACTCTCACGATTTAGCTTTAAATCTTGTTGAAGTCGAATTTTCCGAAGAAAGCGATCCCAAAAATAGCTCTTCTGGCTATAGCAAAACTAAGTCGGATGATACGGTAGGAGCTTTTTTTAAAGAAATGGCTCGTTATCCTTTGTTAACAGCAGACGAGGAGGTTGAATTAGCTCGAAATGTGGGCTTTATGATCGAAGTAGAAGAACAACGTCATGCCTTACAAGAGAAATGGCAACGCCCCCCCACCAAATCAGAACTGGCTGTGGCAATGGGCTTAGAAAATGAGAAAAAATTGGAGCATCGTCTCTATTTGGGCAGAGTGGCTAAACGCAAAATGATTCGTTCTAATCTTCGTTTAGTGGTTTCCATTGCGAAACGCTATCTTAATCGTGGCGTTCCTTTTTTAGATTTGATCCAAGAAGGGGCGATCGGTTTAAATCGAGCCGCCGAAAAGTTTGATCCTAATAAGGGTTATAAATTTTCCACCTATGCTTATTGGTGGATCCGTCAGGCCATCACTCGGACGATCGCCAATGATGCGCGTACCATTCGTTTGCCCATTCATATTGTGGAAAAACTCAATAAACTCAAAAAGGCTCAAAGAACTTTAAAACAAACTCTCCATCGTAATCCCACTGAGCTAGAATTGGCACAAGAATTAGAAGTTACCCACGCTCAACTTCATCATCTTTTACAACTACGTCGTCAATCTTTATCCCTCAATCATCGTGTGGGCAAGGGAGAAGATACGGAATTAGTGGATCTGCTTGAAGATGACACCATGTTACTGCCAGAAGAACAAATGAGTGAGGCTATGATGCGTCAAGAAATTTCCGATGTCTTAAGTGACGTGTTAACCGAAAGGGAAAAAGATGTTATTTCTTTACGTTATGGCTTAAATTCAAGTCAACCCTACACCCTTGAGGAAGTGGGAGGGATGTTTAATCTTTCCCGTGAGCGTGTGCGTCAAATTCAAAGTAAAGCAATGCGTAAGTTACGCCGCCCTCAAGTAGCTCGGCGCTTAAAAAGTTGGCTTACTTAATTTTTCACCTGATTAAGAAAACAGGGTTTCTTCAAGAAACCCTGTTTGATTTAACAACTTGACCTAATTTCATGGGTCAAAATCATGCGATTGTGATTATACCCCGAACTTACTGAAGGGGGTGAAATAGTAAATCAGGATAAAAGCGATTAACCTCGATTAACAAACCTGCTGTAAAAACCATTAAAGCGGTTAATAAAACAGGGGCAGTACATAAAAATTTAGCCATTGTCTTTTAAGTCTCCTGTTGAGTGGATGAATAAAAATTAACGGGGTGAAATGGGGATTTCACTATCTTTAACGGTTAATTTACCAGAAGTAAACTCACCTAAAGCCGCAAGAGGCCAAGCTGCCGCCCCTAACATTTTGCCGATGGCAAGGGGTACATTGATAATGATTTCTTGCATTTCAGCGTCTTTAGAGTCACGGATAGCGATTAGATAGGAACGTCCAGCCCAACCGATCCATCCTGCGATATAAAGGAAAAGAATACCGGGGATAATGAAATCTCCAGCATGATCTAAACGTCCGTCAACGATTAAGCGGGGTAAACCGTCTGGCCCGCAAAGAGCTTGACTATAAGCCTGCGCTCTGTTTTTGCCAGAATTAGGATCCGCTGTGGTGTTAACGAAAGTTTTTGCCCGTTGCTGATAAGCGGCCGACTCACTACAAGGAGTTAAGTGGGATAAATCAGCCGATGCTGAGGGTGCAAAGCCAAACCAAAGAGTTAAAACGAGAATAAAAGCTAACAGTCGTCGCATAGAAAATGTTTCCTTTTTTTACAAAAGATTAACTTTTTGTACACAAGCTCTAAAAGATCTCAGTACATCAAAGTAATCTTACTCGCATATTATAATGATCACGAGTAAATTTTTAATCAAGAAATTCGTCTTAAAAAAAAATTATCAGACAATGGCTATCATTCTATCAATTGAAACGAATTATGACGAAACTTCTGTCTTAATTGTAAAAAATCGTTACGTTTCCAGTTAAAAAGTTAACGAGGGGTCATAGTGGAGCAGGATTTTTCTGCTCTATCTCTATCTTCTAGGGCTGATTGTGCCTTGAGGGATTCTGGTTGACCATTAATTTTGATATAATTAATACTAGCTTATCAATTCAATCAATTTTTGTTTTGAACAATGGATTTTTCAAAAACACTTTTATTAGGCTTAAAAGCAGATGAATTCCGTCATCCCCTTGATTTACAAGCAACTAATACTTTAAAACAACTTCCGGGGTTAGATTTAATTATTCGTGGTTTATTGGGGGGCGTTGGAGAACAATTCTTTTTAATTAATAATATTGCTTCTAGCATTTTAATTAATCAACAACAATTACCCCATTTACATAATTTACTCTTAGAAGCTTGTCAAACTCTTGATTTAGAACCGCCTCAATTATATCTTAAACAAAATCCTATTCCTAATGCTTATACTTTTGCCATGCGTGGGAAACAGCCTTTTATGGTGATACATACTTCCTTAATTGAAATCTTAAATGAACGGGAAATTCAAGCAGTAATGGCGCATGAATTAGGGCATTTAAAATGTGAACATGGAGTCTATTTAACTTTAGCTAATTTAATTGTTTTAGGGGCTAATTTATTGCCGATTTTGGGTAATTTGTTAACCAAATCTTTACAGGAGAAAATTTTAGAATGGGGACGTTGTGCTGAATTAAGTTGCGATCGCGCCGCTTTGTTGGCCGCCCAAGATCCTAAAGTTGTAATGTCTGTCTTAATGAAATTAACCGGAGGATCACCTTCCATCGCATCACAATTAAATTTAGAGGCTTTTATCGAACAAGCCCGAACTTATGATCAAATTGGTCAAAATGACTTAGGAAAAATGCTCAAAGTCTCTCAAACTCAACAATTAACCCATCCCGTACCTATCTTAAGAGCCAGAGAAATAGATCTTTGGGCTAGTTCAATTCAATATGAAAAATTGATCAAAAATCGAAAAATGGTGTATAATGATCAAAGTGAAATTAATGGGGGCGGGTGGCGAAATTGGTAGACGCACTTGACTCAAAATCAAGCGACTTCGGTCATGAGAGTTCGAGTCTCTCTCTGCCCATATCACGGCGATTTAATTTGATCAAAATATCTTGATTAAAATATCTTGATCAAAATATCATTGAAATAAAATTAAGAGGGTTAAAACATGGTTTATCCCTCTTAATTTTATAAAGCAAGTTTTATTTATAAGGATCTTCATCCACACTAGGAGTAGGAGTGTTGCGCAAAATCTCAAAATATTCTTGCCAGAATTTTTTTTGATTTTCTAATAACATTTGATTAGCTTTTTCTTGAGCTTCTAAATAAGATTTGATCACTTCCTCCTGAAAATCAATGGTATTTTCTAAAGTTTGTTTTAATGTTTCTTGACTTTTCCAGTGGGGAACACTATCTAGCCAAATACTAAAAAATTTTTTTTGCCAATCGCCTAGTTGTTGTTGCCATTGACTAAACTGTTTTTGATATTCGTCTAAAATTTGTTTATCCATAATTTTTCACCCTCCCAATAAAAATTTATTCTAATTTTAAGAAGTTATATTAATATTATAAACCACAACTTTTTTTCTCAGATTAAAACTTCCGAAATCTTTAAGGTTTCGGAAGTTTAACGAAAAATTACTTAAATTTTCTTAACTTATCTTTATCTTTTCCAATAGATAGCCCTAATATCTTTATTTTTTATTTAATCTCAGTTAATAGTTTGATTAATAATCATATTTTTCAATACGATCTCGAATATCATTCAAATCAATATAACGATCAGTAGCATTTCTTAATTCTCTAGCGATCATTCCTTCCGTAGAAACTACGGTTATTTGAGTATTTTTAGAGCGCAATAATTCAATTGCTCTTTCAAAATCTCCATCGCCACTAAAGAGAATAACTTGATCATATTGTTCACAAGTATTAAACATATCTACTACTATTTCAATATCTAAATTAGCTTTTTGAGAATAACGTCCAGACGCATCATCATAATATTCTTTTAAAATTTTAGTGCGCACGGTATAACCTAAACTAATTAAAGCATCTCGAAAGCCCCTTTGATCCTGTGAATCTTTTAATCCTGTATACCAAAAAGCGTTAACTAAAGATACTTTAGGATCGTTAGTAAAATAATCTAAAACCCTTCTGGGATCAAAAAACCAGCCATTTTTTTGTTGGGCATAAAACATATTATTCCCGTCCACAAAAATGGAAATACGGTCTCGTTTACAATTCATAAAAATAATACCTATTAATTAAATAATTTTGGAGTTGTTTATTAGTTAGAAATAAAGGAAATAATACTAAAACTGAGATAATAAATAATTGATAATTGATCATTAATTTTGTTTAAAAAATGCTTGTTGATTGAGCCTCCTTTTAAAATTTTTGGGTGAATATTTTTAAGTTAATTAGTAATTATGTATAACAATTAAGCATAACCAAAAATTGACAATGATCTATTGTCAATTTTTTAATTATGAATTTATAGCAAAACTTTTCTAACTGTTAATAGTTAGAAATTAATGATCTAAAACCTCGCAAAATTTTTTGTACAATTAACAGTAAACAATTACCTCTATTTAAAAATAGAGGATTGAAAAGGGCGGAAAATTTTTAATTTTTCCTATTAAAAGGGTTGGTTTAAAACCCGATTAATTGTTAATTATTGATTATCAATTATCAAATGATTAGGGATAGATAGCATAAATTAAATATAGTGAAACTGACATTTTATCAAGTTTTGATAAAACGCCTATTTCGAGAATTTTGACTTGAAACAATTATCAATTTAAGATAATTGTCGTTTCTTGTTTTCTTTTAATAAGAAAGTTAAGAATAATCTAGTTAACAAAAATTAATAATAAGAGATTTTTTTGCTCCCTTAATGGGAATTAGATTAATATAATTTAAGTTAATTAACTTTAAAGTTAAATTTACAATTAATTTTAATTGGACATTCTTCTTTTTCTCTAATAATTTTACCCTAATTAAGAGATTAAATAATATAGATAGAAGATTTTTTGATAGAGATCGGGCTAAGACTAACTTAATTTTTGTTAATTTTGCGCCCTTTTCCCTACCCAAATAAATGTTCCGCTTTAATTTAGAACAAATCGTTTTCGGCCTTATTTTGCCTTGTGATTTGATTTGCACTGGAAATAGAATCACTCTCAACTATAGCACTGTTTGACCATGGTGTGTAGATTGTTGATGCTGAAAATTAGTCATCAATAAGGTATGAACACCAATCACTCCAACTGCCATTATACAGTTTACCTTTGTTGATCCCCGCTAAAAATAGGGAAAATAAATTGACACAAGCCGTCACCCCTGAGCCACAATAGACGATTATTTCTTCTTTATCCTCATAATTTAACCATCTTTTTTGTTGTTCTTGTGAGGATTTAAAATAAGCATTTTGATCTAAGGCGGTTTTCCAAGGTAAATTTTTGGCTCCTGGTATATGGCCGGCAATGGGATCAATTGGCTCACTTTCTCCTCGATAACGCTCACTTTCTCTGGAATCAATCAGAGCCATCGAGGGTAAATCTTTTAAATTGATGACTTGATCTCGATCATAAACTAAATTAGTTTTTGGTTGTGCTTGAAAAAAGCCTGTTTCTGAGGGGGGAATAGCTTGAGAAATGGGATAATTTTGATTTTTCCACCCATTATAACCACCATTTAAAATAGCTATTTTTTCATGTCCAAAATATTGTAATAACCACCACAAACGACAAGCAAAAGCACTAAAACTATCATCATAAGCGATGACTAAAGTTTCATTAAATTTAATGCCAATTTGCTCTAATTTCTGACAAAAAAGATCGGGATCGGGAAGGGGATGTCTTCCCCCATGTTTTTGCACAGTAGAGGATAGATCTAGGTTTAAATCAAGATAAAATGCCCCTAAAATGTGATCTTTTTCATATTGGGTTCGCCCTAAATTAATATCATTTAAGGAAAAACGACAGTCTATAATTTTAATTTGTGGATCGGTTAAATTTTCCGCCAACCATTGTGGGGATACTAAAGAATTGTTAATCATCATTAATAATAATTGAGTAAAATATTTGATTTTGGGAGTATCAAATTTTTGACTAAGCAGAAATACTCACTGCAAAATCTTTATTTTTGTTTGATCAATAATTTTACTTCACCTGAAGTTATTACAGAAGTTAGATGCTCTTAAATGTTAATAAAACTATGCACTATTGTTTTACTAAAATAAAAAACGGAAACGGCAATTAAAAAATAACCAAAGGCTTTTTCTAATTTTTGTTCGCCTTTTTTAATCATTAAAATGGCCGCTAATAACATCATTACAGAAAATAAAATTAATTGAAAAGTATCTGTAATAAAGGGTAAACTGGCTAATTTTGCGCCTAAAAATGACCCGATCATGTAATTTTAAATTTTATAATTAAAAAAAGTCTTTCAAAGTAAAATTTTCCTCTTTTCTCGTAAAAATAATGTGCAAGTAAATCTATTTTTAAAATGTTAAAAAAATTTTTTTAAAAGTTCGTAGTAGAAGCTAAAGCTCAACTACAAACTTAATTTTATTGCATTAAATCTAAACTTTATTATAAGGTAATTTCATTAATAGATTTGCCATTGCACAAATACCTGTTACTCCTGCAAAAGTTAATCCTGCTCCCACAAAACCACTTAAAATTAAGAAATAAGGGTTATTAAATACAAAGTTTAAGATAATACCTAAAAGCACTAAAGACCCAGCAATAATTTGGACTTGACGCATAATACTAATCGGTGCTTTTTTATTAATTTTAGTGGGATAACCTGCTTGTTTCCAGAGGTTTAAACCTCCTTCTAAATGGGTGACATTTTCACTGCCTAAATTTAATAGTTTTTGCGCGGCTTGGGCTGATCTATTACTACTTTGACAATATAAAATAACAGGCTTTTCACTATTATTAGGAATTAAATCTGGAGTGAATTTTGATAAAGAATTTAAGATTGCTCCTTCTATATGTTCTCCTTTATATTCAACAGCTTCTCTCACATCAATTAAAATTACTTGATCTTGAATCCATAATTCTTTTAAAGTGTGATGATCAATGGTTTTAATTGTGTTTTGTTGAATGTTATTCATGATAAAAAAGTCTCCTTAATAAGGGTTAATTAATATTTTAATAATTGAATAATGGTAAGTTAATTTTTGTTTGATTTTTAAGCTAATTAATCTTAGTTAAAAAATAAATTAATTAAACTTTAAATAGCTACATTTGCACTTTTTGTCATAAAAATACATATTTTTTTATAACTATAAAGTGATAAGTAAGTAAAAGAAAAAAATAATATAATTTATTTCTTTAAAGATAATTGTAACTTAATTAGATCAAAATGGCAAGATTTTAGGGTAAAATTTTTGGCAAAGGGTGAAAGTTATCTTGACACAAGGAATACAGCAAAGGGGGAAAATGACTGATTTTATTAATACTTATGGATCGTTAATTGTTTCTAGTATTTTGGGAGCAATGTTAGGAATTTCCGTTTATTTGCCTTTAATGGCGGGGCAATTATCTTTAGCAACTCCCGGATTTTATGCTTTAGGTGGTTATATTGGGGCTATTTTATCAACAAATTTTTTCAAAATTGAAGGTAATAATTTTCCTTTATTTTATCTTTTTTTAGAAGTAATAATTGCGGGTTTCATTACGGGAATTTTAGCCATTTTTTTAGGGATTCCAGTGTTAAGATTAAAGGGAATTTATCTGGCGATCGCCACTATAGCATTAGTAGAAATATTAAGGGTTTTAGCCTTAAATTTAGAGATTACGGGGGGGGCGGTAGGAATTTTTGGCATCCCCCAACCTTTTACTAATCAATTAACTTATTTAGCGATAGCTTTCCCCTTATTAATATTAACAATTATCTTCGTTTTAAGATTAGAAAAAATTAAAACAGGTCAAGCTTTAATTGCCATTAGGGAAGATGAATTAGCCGCTAATTCTATGGGAATTAATACTACTTATTATAAAGTTTTAGCCTTTACTTTAGGGGCAATTTTAGCAGGAATTGTGGGAGTAATTAGCGCCCATTTTTTGAATACATGGAATGCTCGTCAAGGTACTTTTGATGCTAGTATTAGTTATTTAGCCTTTGTGTTAATTGGAGGATCAAGAACAGTTTTTGGTACAGTAATCGGTGCTTTTATTTTAACAGCTTTACCGGAAATATTAAGGGGGGTGGGTGATACGAGATTTATTATTTTTGGGATTTTAATTGTCTTAGGAACAATTTTTTATCCTCAAGGTATTATTACACCTAAATTACTGAAAAAAGTAATGATAATGTTTAAAATAAAAGAGCAAAAACTCTAGCCCTTCTCCCACAGGAAAGGGGAAATAAACTTGAATTAAAATTTAAAAAATTATCTATTGATTTAAAATCTTATATTTAATTAATAATCAAAATGAATCAAATTTTACAAGTAGAAAATATTACCCAAAAATTTGGCGGTTTAGTGGCGGTAAATTCCGTTTTTTTTGAAGTTAATCAAGGGGAAATTTTCGGTTTAATAGGCCCTAATGGTGCAGGAAAAACTACTATGTTTAATATTATTACGGGTTTAATTAATCCCAGCCAAGGTAATTTAATTTTTAAACAAGAAAATATTACCTCTTTACCACCTTTTCAAATTGCAAAAAAAGGGATAGCTAGAACTTTTCAAAATTTACGTTTATTTGGTAATTTATCGGTTTTAGAAAATGTTATTATTGCCCATCATATCCATCAAAAAAATAACTTTTTTTCCGAAATTTTTGCTTTACCTGAAGCCCGAAAAAATAATCAAACAATAATTAAAAATGCTCAATTTTTATTAGAATTAGTAGGTTTAAAAGATGTAGCTAAACAACGGGCAAATAATTTAGCTTATGGGGATCAAAGACGTTTAGAAATTGCAAGGGCTTTAGCTTTAAAACCCCAATTATTATTATTAGATGAACCGGCCGCCGGAATGAACCCTAATGAGAAACATTTATTAAGTGAATTAATTAAAAATATTCGGGATCAATTTAACTTAACTGTGTTATTAATTGAACATCATATTCCTTTAGTAATGGGCTTATGTGATCGCATTGCGGTGTTAGATTTTGGTCAATTAATTGCTTTAGGTGAACCGGAAAAAGTCAGAAATGATCCCGCCGTCATTGAAGCCTATTTAGGAGACTAAAATGTTAAATGATTTCATTAAGGCTAAAGCCTTATGCTACAAAAACAAAGCCTGTCTGCACAGGCTAATATTTTAGTCTGCGTAGGCAGACTTTGTTTATATAGCCTAACCCTTTAGGGTTTTGGTCTAATCAGTTAATTTATTTTACATCAAAAACACAAAATAATCATGTTAGAATTAATTAATTTATCTGTCAATTACGGCAAAATTTCGGCCTTAAAAAATATCAATTTAGAGGTTAAACAAGGGGAAATAGTAACATTAATTGGGGCGAATGGTGCGGGTAAAAGTACCACTCTTAAGACTATTTCTCGCCTTTTAAAACCATCTCAAGGTAAGCTTATTTATCAAAATCAAGATATTAGTAAATATCGCCCCGATCAGGTGCTTAAAATGGGTATTGCCCAAAGCCCAGAAGGTAGAAGAATCTTGACAAAACAGACAGTTTTAACTAATCTTGAATTAGGGGCTTATACCAGAACAGATCATAAGGGTATTAAAGCTGATTTAGAAATACAATTTAATCTATTTCCAAGATTAGCAGAAAGACGAGATCAAATTGCCGGAACTTTAAGCGGAGGTGAACAACAAATGTTAGCGATCGCGCGGGCATTAATGAGTCGCCCTCAATTATTATTATTAGATGAACCCAGTTTAGGTTTAGCCCCCCAAATTGTACAGGAAATTTTTAAAATTATTCGTCAATTAAATGAGTCTGGAATGACTATTTTATTAGTTGAACAAAATGCCCATTTAGCATTAGAAACTGCCCATCAAGCTTATGTTTTAGAAGCAGGAATTATTGCCTTAAAAGGGGAAGCCAAACAGTTATTAAATGACGAAAAAGTTAAAGATGCTTATTTAGGAATTGCTTAAAGAGACTTAGGTAAAAAAATAAAATAAGCTCTAATAATTAATTAGATTATAATTGACTTTTGATAGTATTATGGAGATGTCTAATATAAAACAATTTATATTCATCTATTAAAAAATTATGATAAATTTGTGGCATTGGTTAATCGAACCATTACAATATTCTTTCATGGTAAAAGCCATTATTATTAGTGGTTTAGTGGGCATAATTTGTTCAGTTTTATCCTGTTATATGACGTTAAAAGGATGGGCTTTAATGGGTGATGCAATTTCTCATGCTGTCTTACCCGGAGTCATTTTAGCTTATGTTTTAAAAATACCCTTAGCCATTGGTGCGTTTATCTTTGGCTTAGGTTCAGTGATCACAATTGGTTTTATAAAAGATAAAACAAGAATTAAAGAAGATACGGTTATTGGTGTGGTTTTTAGTGGTTTTTTTGCCTTTGGTTTAGTCTTAATTTCTAAAATTCCTACTAATATTGATTTAATGCACATTTTATTTGGGAATGTGTTAGGAATTTCTCAACAAGATATAATTCAAACTTTAATTATTGGTGGCATAACTTTAATTGTAATTACTTTATTTAGAAAAGATTTATTATTATTTTGTTTTGACTCTAATCATGCTAAATCTATTGGGATTAATACCACAGTTTTATATTATATCTTATTATCATTAATTGCTTTAACTATTGTGGCCGCTCAACAAACTGTTGGCATAATTTTAGTTATTTCTATGTTAGTTACTCCGGGCGCAACAGGTTATTTATTAAGTGATCGCTTTAATATAATGACATTAATTGCGGTAATTTCTGGGGTTTTATCGAGCATTTTTGGCACATATATTAGTTATTATCTTGATGCTTCAACCGGAGGTTGTATCGTAGTTTTTCAAACAATTTTATTTGTATTAGCAATGGTTTTTGCTCCCAAACATGGTTTATTAATAAAAAATGTTAATAATTTAATTTTAATAATTAAGAAATGAATCAATATTGGTATAATGGAGAATTAATTATAGGAGAAGAAATTAAACTTTCTCTTAATGATTCTGGTTTTCTTTATGGTGCAACTGTTTTTACTACTTTAAGAGTCTATCAATACAATCTTGATCATCCTTTAACCCTTTGGGATAGCCATTTAGAGCGATTAAATCATAGTATTAATAAATTTAACTGGGTTATGCCAGACTGGCTTAAAATTAAACAGGGAGCAACAATTTTAAAACAACAATATCCCGTTTTAAGAATAACTATTTTTCCTGACGGTAGGGAGTTAATTCTAGGGCGAAAATTACCCGAAAATTTAACAGAAAATCAACAAAATGGGGTAATAGCTTGGTTAAGTAATGATTTATTTTTGCAAAGAAGTTTACCCCTTGATAAAACCGGAAATTATTTAGGGGCATGGTTATCCCAGCAAAAAGCCCTCAAAATGGGGGCAAAAGAGGCAATACTTCAAAACAATCAAAATCATTGGTTAGAAACGGCTACAGGCAATTTATGGGGCTATGGAGAAGGTTTTTGGCATACTCCCCCTCTAACGGGTATTTTACCCGGTATCATGAGAAATTATCTTTTAACTACTTTAAAAAATCATGGTATTAAAGTTAAAATTAGTGCTTTTACTCCTGAATTAATTACTCAATTAGAAACACTTTTTTATAGTAATTCCGTAGTGCAAATTATGCCAATTAAACAGGTTTTAATTAATGATAACATTAGGGAATTTAAGATTAATCATTCTGCTTTAAATCAATTGCTTTTTTACTGTTTTTAGAAGTTAACTATTGACAAAAAATAAAATATGTGTTGATAGCATTTTCAACATTTCTGATGTATAATATTATGAAAATTCTAATTTTAACTAAAATCAAATAACCATGAACAATCTAACCCAATTACCCTTACCTCCCGGAAATTTAGGTCTTCCTGTGATTGGTGAAACTCTTGAATTTTTCAGTGATCCCCAATTTCAAAATAAACGAATTAAACAGTATGGAAATGTTTTTAAAACTCGTCTTTTTAATCGTGAAACTGCCGTAATGATCGGAGCAGAAGCCAATCAAATTTTATTTAAAAATGAGAATAAATATGTTAAAGCTACCTGGCCTAAAAGTACCCAAATATTATTAGGTAAAAATTCCTTGGCCATTCAAGAGGGAAATTTTCATACTTCCAGACGTAAATTATTATATCAAGCCTTTCAACCTAGAGCATTAACCAGTTATATTCCCACCATTGAAACTATTACTCAAAAGTATATAAAAAAATGGGAAAAACAACAAGAATTAACATGGTATAATGAATTGAGAAATTATACTTTTGAAATTGCTAGTTTAATTTTTGTGGGTAAAGATAGCAGTGAAAATACAAGGCTAGTTGAGTTATTTGAAGAATGGGTAAAGGGTTTATTTTCTATTCCAATTAATTTACCTTTTACCAGATTTGGAAAATCCCTAAAATGTCGTCATCAACTATTAGCTGAAATTGAAAAAATTATTAAAAAAAGACAAAATAATCATCAAGAAAATAGTCAAGATCAAGATGCTTTAAGTTTATTATTAAATGCTAAAGATGAGGAGGGAAATTCTTTATCTTTAGATGAATTAAAAGATCAAATTTTATTATTATTATTTGCCGGCCATGAAACTTTAACTTCTTCTTTAGTTTCTTTTTGTTTATTAATGGCACAATATCCTGATATTATGAACAAAGTTAGATCGGAAATTAAAGAGTTAGGAATTAACCCTCCTTTAACATTAGAAAACTTAAAATTATTAACTTATTTAGATCAAGTTTTAAAGGAAGTTTTAAGGTTTATTCCTCCTGTGGGGGGCGGTTTTAGGGAAGTAATTGAAACTTTTGAATATCAAGGTTATCAAATTCCTAAAGGTTGGATGATCCAATATCAAATTGTTAAAACCCATCAAGATGAAAATATTTATCAAAATTATGAATGTTTTGATCCCGATCGCTTTTCAATTGATAGGGCAGAAGATCGTCAACAAAATTTTGGTTATATCCCGTTTGGCGGTGGGATGAGGGAATGTTTAGGCAAAGAATTTGCACGTTTAGAAATGCGAATTTTAGCCATATTTTTAGCTAATTATCAATGGGAATTATTGCCTGATCAAGACTTAGAAAGTGTGGTTATTCCTAGCCCTCGCCCCAGAGATGGGTTAAAGGTTAAATTTTCAGTTTTTTCTGAATAAAATGAGTTACTTTTTACAATTAATAATTAACAATTATTTAAAGATCAAAAAAAGTCAAAAATAAAAAAATTTCTCTTATTTATTAATTAAAATAAAAAAACATATTAATTATTAAGTTTCTAAAATTATGAGTCATCAATTTCGAGAATTATTAAAAAAAATTGGTAGTGGGCAACAAACTAGCAAAAATTTGACTCGCCTTGAAGCGGCGATCGCTACTAAAATGATCTTAACCCAAGAAGCCACCCCCGCCCAGATCGGAGCTTTTATGATCGCCCATCGGATCAAACGCCCCACAGGAGAAGAATTGGCAGGAATGTTAGATGCCTATGACCAATTAGGCTCAAAATTACATCCTAGCCCCCATTTTAACCGCCCTGTGACGGTTTTAGGCATCCCTTATGATGGTCGTAGTCGCACCGCCCCCATTAACCCGTTAATCGCTTTAATGTTAGCATCCCTTAACATACCCGTTATTTTACACGGTGGTGATCATGTGCCGACCAAATATGGATTACCTTTAATCGAAATTTTTAAGGGTTTAAACATAGATTTTAGCCATCTTTCTTTAACAAAAATTCAACAAATTTTTGAGCAAACTTATCTTGGTTTTCTTTATACTAGAACTCAATTTCTTTATGCTCAAAATTTAATGCCCTATCGTGATGAAATCGGAAAAAGACCTCCTTTTGCAACTATAGAATTAATCTGGCAACCCTATTTAGGTGAAACTAAATTAATTAGTGGATATGTTCATAACGCTACTGAAAAAATAATTATAGACGCTTTTAAAGAAAGACAATTTAATAATTTTACTTTAATTAAAGGCTTAGAAGGTAGCCCCGATTTAAGTTTAAATAAAACTAACATTATTTTAGTTAATCAAACAGACGATAATCAAGAAATTAAATATTTAAAAATTAAAGCAAAAGATTATAATTTGCAAGGAGAAGATTTAAGTTTAGAATCAAGTCAAATTTATTTAGAAGAAGCCGAAAAAGTGTTAAGAGGAGAAAATTCTCTTTTAACTAAGGCTGTAATTTTTAATGGGGGTTTTTATCTATTTAATTTGGGTATTTGTGATACCATTGAAGAAGGTTTAACTTTAGCTACTAAGGTAATTAATGAAGGAAAACTTCAACAAAAAAGACAAGAAATTCAACAATTAACGATCCATAACTCGGTTTAAATAATCAAATAAAAATTAACTAAAAATTTTAAATTGACAAATCTTCAGGATTTAATTAAATTTTGATGTTATATTAATCTGTGTGTATCCATATTAAAATTTATTGTAATTATGAGTAATTCAACTTATCCAAAATTAAATTTCTTACTAAAAAGACTATTTTTATTAATCAGTGGATTGAGTGTGTTAAGTGGTAGTTTTGTTTTAGCTCAGGAAAACACAGAATCTACCTCAGAAACTACTCCCAATTCAGCCCCAGCCGAACAACCTCAACTTTCAGCCCCTAAAGTATCTGTGCCTTCTCAACCCCCTGTTAATGCGGTAGAGGTTATTCCGGCACCGGAAACACAGCCTAAAGTTAATTCTAATAATCATAATTACATTGATCCCACTCCCTATAATGTTCAAGCCTCTCCTAGAGTCATCTTTGAAACTCGCAATCAAAATTCAAATAATATTAACTCTGATCCTACTGCCATTAAACCTAAAATTAAACCCCAAACTTTAAGAGTTAATAATAGTAATAATATTAATAATCTTAGAGAAAATCAAGCTTATGTTAGAAAAAACCAAGCTAATTCTATCAGTAATAATAATTCAGAAAATTCTAAATACAGTTATAAATATCAATTAAATTCAGATAATAACAATCAAATAAACAGTCAAACAACCGTTTATAACCGAGCAACTCGTGTAATAAAAAAATATATTCCCACTAATACTTCTCTTTTATTCCCCTTGTCTATTCCCGCTCCCATCACTTCGGCTTTTGGTTGGAGAATACACCCCATTAGTGGCACGGCGAGAATGCACACGGGAACGGACATTGGTGCGCCGACAGGTACACCTGTATTGGCGGCCTATCAAGGAAGGGTAGAAACGGCCGGAAATTTAGGAGGTTATGGTTTAACCGTAACGATTTTACATGAAAATGATAGTCAAGAATCACTCTATGGGCATCTTTCACAGATTTTAGTACAATCGGGACAATGGGTAGAACAGGGGACGGTGATCGGTTTGGTGGGAAGTACGGGCAATTCAACTGGCCCCCATCTTCATTTTGAGTGGAGACATCGCACTCTTTCCGGTTGGGTAGCGGTGGACGCTGGTGATCATTTAAGATTAGCTATGGAAGCATTAGTTAATTCGATGGAAGTGGCTTCTAGTAATAATAATAATTCTACAAATGAAAATAATTTATAATTTCATAATTGATAATTAACAATTATTAATTGTTGCAAAAAAATTAATAATTGTTAATTGTTGAATTAGGTTTTGGGGCAATAATTTTTGAGTTTTTTAATAGTTTGGCTGATGTTTTTAGAGTGTAAATTAAAATAATTAAAACTCAGTTCCATCGGTTTGAGCATTAGTTAAATTGGCGTTTTCTAAATTAGCATTAACTAAATAGGCATAACTTAAATTTGAACCAATTAAATTACATAAAGCAAAAGAAGTACCACTACAATAACTAAATTTTAAATTTGCATTTTCTAAATAAGCACCACTAAGATCCGCTCCACTTAACCTACAACCTTGTAAATTACTATCACTTAAATCAATATCTGTGAGATCTGCACCTCTAAAATTAGCACGGAAGAAATTACTTTCACTTAAGTCTAATCCTCTTAAATTGGTGGCGGTTAAATTGCCTCCTGCAAAATCAATTTTTGGGTTTAAATTGGCAATTTCAGCTAATTCTAAAAAGTGATCTGTTTTTGCATTAATAATATTATTAATTGTTTCTTGTAATTGATCAAAATTTTCTTCTTCAATTAGGGAAATTTGCTCTTTAGTTTGATTTATTCTGACTCCTAAATGGAAATAGGTTAAACTAGATTGAAAACGATTTTCGATTAAAAATTTAACGATCAATCGATCTAAAATACTATGTTTATTGGGGCTAAGATCATGTTTCCATAAACCTTCCGCATCGGTTAAATAAATATCTTGAGGAGATACCCAAAAATGACCAATAATTTCGGCTTGATCGCTGGTAATTTTAACTTTTCCTAGCTCAATTTTTTCAAAAATTCCTGTTAAAGTTAATTGGGGAAATGGGCAGGTAAATGACCAATTCAAAATCTCTTGATGGCTTGTGGTGGTGATTTCTTCTGTGTTAACTAAAATTGAAGCAACTGACGGAGAAAATGGTTGAGCAAATTCTAAAACCCCATTTTTTAATCTTGATTCTGATTCAATTAAACAGTTATTTAAAATTAGTTGAAGTCTACCACCTTTAATGGCAAATTTAATCCTCCCCCCCAAAATATTTTCCCATTGTTGATGACAATTTAATTTTAATGCTAAATCAAATTGAGGCTCAGGGCTAGTTGATGACTCGGTGATCGCCGTGTCTAAGTCTAAGTCTAAACAGTCGGGAAAACGATTATGAATTGTAATTAAATCAAGGAAAGAGGATGCTATTTGTATCATGGGTTGTTATTATAATTTTTAGTAATAAATCAAATCTAAGGTACTTAGAAGGTTAATTGATTAAATTTAAACATTTAATCAATACCTAACTTACCACAAAAATAATCAGTGGTTGAAGGAAAATGTCGAAGTATTTTCGCCGTATAAAGCTAGTTTAGTTTATTATCAATTTTGGCAAAAATTCCTTTGAATAAAGATAATTTAGTTTTAATCTAACTCTCCTTCCATCATAATAGAAATGGCTTTTTTCGTGTTTTCCTGAAATTCTTGAACATTAACTTGATTTAAAATAATTACAGCTAATAACATTCCTAAACTTTGAAGCAGAAACACTACGCTATAAGCCAATACGGGGCTAGAAAATAACATTTTTCCTAGATCTAAAACTATTCCCCCCAAAAAGGTAGCTAAGGCTCGCGCGATCGCCTGTGCTAAACCCCACGCTCCGATAAAAGTTCCGGCGGTTTCGGCGGCCGTTAAGTCTAACATTAAACTAACTCCGCCGATCGTTCCCACGCCCGTGGCCATGCCAAAGATTAATAAAGTAGTTTTTAAAATGATTACTTGTTGAGTAAAACCAGAAATAATAATTAAAATAAAACAAATTGATACTAAAATACAACCGATTTTCGTAGTCAATTTTTGTCCTAAACGGGGAATAATTAAAAATCCGGTAATACTATAACCGATTAAAATACCAATGCCCCAAAAAGAATTTAAGAGGGTAGTTTCCCCAATTGACATTCCAAAAATATCACCGCCGTAAGGTTCTAATATGGCTTCTTGCATGAATAAACTAATAGTAAAAACTAGCAAAAAGACGAAAAATATACCTGTTTGACGACTAGCGGTTAAAATTTTAAACGCACGAATTAGGGTAATACTATCTTCTCTTTCAATATTGGTAACACGGGAAGAAAAGCGAGAATATTTTTTTTCTACTTTAAAAGTGGCGATTAATGCCATTAATAAAACAATAATTGGTACAATTAAAAATAATTGATTAATGGGCGTTTTTAAAACTTCTATGGGTGTGGGAAATTCCTTATTTCCTGTTAACAAAATTGAGCCAATATTCGCCCCTAAAATTGTGCCAGTTTGTTCAACTTTTTTGAGAAAAATACTTCCGGTAATGCCTCCAATGACAATACCAACCATTAACATTGACCAAACAATTGATACAATTCTTGAGCGATTATCTTCGTCTGAAATATCAACTAATAAAGCCGTAAAAGGCGTGGAACTGCAACTTAAAGCCACTCCATAACCTGTTAAAATTATCCCTAATAAAACTGTCCAACCAATGGTTGCATTATTCCACAACCAACCATCATTTTCCCTTACAATTAAACCTAATTCCCACACACCTTGAACTGTTAAAAAGATACAAATACCAAATAATAATGTACCGATCCAAACATAACCACTGCGATGTAGCTTTAAAATTGGTTTGGTATCGGAGAGTTGGCCAAACCAAATTCTAACGGGAGAAATAAATTGGGGAATGGCAACAATTCCGGCGGTTATAGTGGCCGGAATTGCTAATTCACTAATCATAATTCGGTTAAGTACGGCAAAGGTTAAAACTGCCATTAAGCCTAAGCCCATATTAAAAATACCAAGGCGAAACATGGTTAATAATTGGACTTTAGGGAGTTTTTTAGGAATAGATAATGGCTGATTTTCGGGAAATTCTTGATTAGTTATTTGGATAGTCATTGCCAGTTTTTAATTATTATTAATAATCATCATATTTTTGTTAATTTGGTTAACTTATTTCTTATTACTTATTTTTAAGGTAAATTTGGGGTGGGTGAAGTATTAGGTTCACTGGGTAAATTATTATTATTATTATTATCTATCGTTTGATTAGAATTAGGCTGGGGTAAATTATTATTAGGAATTGAGTAATTTTGATCGGGTAAATTATTATTAGGTAAACCTAAATTATTTTGATTAGGAAGGCCAGAAGGTAACGTATTAATATTATTAGGCGTTAAATTGTTATTATTAGATTGACCGGGTAAAGTTGCTAAAGCAATTCGATCGCCGCCGATGGTTCTTAAGATGTCTAAAATTTTAACAACATTACTATAACTGGTATTACGAGAAGCGTGTAAAACAACCAAACCAGAAGGGTTTTGTTGATAATATTGAACAATTGCTTGATTTAAACGAGTTTCATTAGTTGGTTCTTTTTCTAAATAAATATTGCCCATTTCATCTAAACTAACTACTAACATTTTTTGCATTTGAGAAGTAGCAGTTTGGGCTTTTGGTAAATCAAGATTAATGGCCTGTTGACGAGATAAACTAACTGCTCCTAACATAAAAAAGGTTAAAATACAAAAAACTACATCAATTAAAGGCACAACATTAATACTAACTTCCTCACTTTGGGAATGATCATTCCATAATTTGAGGGGGGCAACAGGAAAATATTTTTTTCCTGAATTTCTTTTTTTCTGATGATTATTCATGGTTATTTGTTAATTATTTAAAATAAGAAAAAATTTTAATTGTCCATTGTCAATTATCTATTATTAATTATTATTCGTCTTCTTCTTGATAATTAGCCACTTCAGGGGATTCGATCGTAGCAGTTAAAGGTTCATCTTCTTCATCCATTTCAGTCCAATGTTGACGATAAATCACTTCTAATTCACTTCCCGCTTTGCGAAAAATGCGCACTTGATTTGACCATAAACCTTGAAATAAACGATAAAAAGCTAAAGTTGCAATGGCTACAATTAAACCAAAAGCAGTTGAAAATAAAGCCTCTCCAATACCTGTGGAAACACCGGCGGCCGCATCTGTTCCCAGATCGCTAATGCGTAAATTTCTCAAACTGCGAATTAACCCTAAAACCGTTCCCAATAAGCCTAACAAAGGAGATAGGGCGATCACCGCTTCTAAAATTTTATCACCCCTTTTCATTAAAGCCAATTCATCATCGGCCACAGACTCGATCGCCAAATGAAACACATCAGGAGTAGGATCCGTTAATCTTAAGGGAGTATATAAAAAGCGTCCTAAAGGGTGTTGACGGTATTTTCTGGCCGTTTCTTTAGCAAAATTCCAGTCCTGTAAGGCCGAGTCCATGATCCGAGTTAAAATTTGTTGTTCTGTAAAAATAATTTGCGACCAAAACCAAACCCTCTCAATGATTGTACCAACGGCTAAAATAGATAAAAATACTAGGGGATAAAAAGTTAACCCCACTTTACTAATAAATTCTGCAAGTGTCACCTAAGATTAAACCTCCTCTGTTTTAGATTAATTTTGATATTAATAAATTATGTTTAAATAGTTCCCCCTCGCCCCTTAGAACAAGGGCTTAGGGGGTCAGACAGATCAGATTATTTTTTCAGATTTTCTAAACCTTGAACCACTGTCGCCGAAGTAATGCGATCGCCCTGTTGAATTTGATCAACCACGTTCATCCCCTCGGTAACATAGCCAAATACAGCATAATCCCCATCAAGGAAATCTAATTGACTTAAAGCAAAATAAAATTGAGAGGATGCTGAGTTAGGCATTTGAGAACGAGCCATGGCCACCGCACCTCGGCGATGAGGTAAAACCACATCCACCGCATTACGCCCTTGATTGCCTAAAGCTTGTCCGTAGGTGGGTTCATCTTGACCTTCTAACTTAATTTCTAAAGGAATATAACGCTGTTGATTGGTTTGAGGGTCAATAAACCCCCCTGTCCCAAGCATTCCGCCAAAATTAGGGTCTTTACCTTGGGGATCACCACCCTGCACCACAAAAGGCTGAGGGGAGTTAACGACACGGTGAAAAGGTAAATCATCATAAACTTTACGGCTCACTAAATCTACAAAATTGCCGGCCGTAATGGGGGCATTATCGCCATCCACTTCAATGGTAATTTTGCTTCCATTAACGGTCATTTCAACCGTAGCTTTACCTTCAAGTCTGGGTAAGGAATTTGATTGCATAGTTTGAGTTTGAGTAGGAATAGGTGTACTTGTTTGTGTTGGATTTGGCATGGGAGTTTGAGCATTAGTAGTTTTGTTACCTTGCTCAACCTCACAACCAACTAAGGTAAAACTACTAATTAAGCAAAAAATAACTAGAGATTTTAACCAAAAATCAGTTTTTATTTTCATTATTTTAGAATGATTAGAGCTTAAATCAAAATGGAATTTAAAAATTTATCTTAACTTTACAAACCTTCTAAGGGGACTTGTAAAAATCTAGCTAACTGCGCACCTTGATTTTCTAATTCAGAAATAGAAATAGGTTGTCCCACACGAGTTAAAGGAAGATCACGGCGTTTTTTGACTTTTAAATATAACATTCTTTTGGGATTAATTCCCTCTTTAATTTCCGCTCTAACAGATTGAATCTCATCTAAAGAAAATTCTAATTCAATTTTACGATTTTTCCCCGGATAACCCCAACGAAAAATTTTAGCAACATTGGTTTTTTTATTAAATTCATTATAACCTCCTCCTAAATTCCAAACAATTGTTAGGAAAAGATAAAGAGAAACACAAGTTCCTGCTACGCCATAAAAACTTAAGGCTAAACCTTGAGGAATAAAAGTTAAAGTGCTAGTATCACTAACGATTAAAAAATTTTGATGAAAATAACTCGAAAGTCCTGCTAATAGAAAACCAATTCCCCCAATGGCTGAAATAACCGCCCAAAAATAGTTACTCAACCGTTTTGCTCCGACAATTTCTTGACGAAATATTTGATCAGAAGGTGAATTTACCTGAGTTGTCATAAATGAAAAAAGTTTTATTGTCAATTTTATAAATTTTTCTTGAGTTGATTATTATAGCACTTAATAATTGATAATTGATAATTGACAATGGATTATGGAGAATTGATGATGATTTAATCTAATTTCCATAAAACAGGATTAGATTCTAAATGAGATGTTACTGTTTGACTAATTTGGTCAATTTTGTTTAAATCTTCCGGTGAAATTTTAACTTCAATGGCCTTAATATTTTCTAATATTTGTTGTTCATTTCTGACCCCTGAAATAACATTAGTTTGAGGTTGGGCAATTAACCATGCTAAAGCTAATTGAGCTAAGTTACAATTATATTTTTCGGTGAATATTTGAAGTTGACTTAAAGCGGTTTGTACCCTTGCATAATTGTCTGGTAAAAATAATTTATTTTTAGCACGATGATCCCCTTCTAAAAATTGATGATCTGCTTTAAATTTTCCCGTTAAAATGCCTTGAGCTAAGGGAGAATAGGCTAATATTGAAATATTATTTTCGACACAATAGGGCAAAGCATCCTGTTCAACTTGTCGCCAAAATAAAGAATAGGGAGGTTGTAAACTATCTATTCTCCCATATTGGGAGGCTTCCTTTAACTGTTGATGGTTAAAATTTGACACTCCGATGGCTCTGATTTTTCCCTGTTCTTTAAGTGTATTCAGAGCCTTCATTGTTTCTTCAATGGGTATAATTTCCGTATTCCATGAGCCAGAAGGCCAATGTATTTGGTATAAATCAAGATAATCAGTTTTTAATCTTCTCAAAGAACCCTCACAAGCCTCAATAACTTGCTCATATTTTAAATGATTAGCAAACACTTTAGTGGCATAAACCAAGCGATCGCGCAGATGGGAAACAGCCTCGGCAATAATAGTTTCTGAGTGGCCATCCCCATAAACCTCAGCCGTATCAATGGTATTAATACCAGCGTCTACGGCGGTGCGAATGGCTTTAATACTTTCTTGATCATCAATGCCCACCCACATTTTTTTACCCGTTTGCCAAGTGCCTAAAATGATGGGGGTAATATTAATCTTTGAATTACCTAATTGTTTAGTTTCCATAGTTTAATTTTAATAGTTGATTTGATCATAATTATATTAACTTATTTTAAAATTTAATGGGTTCAATTCCCACAAAATTTAAAGTAACTTGACGGCTATTTTGAGGGCAATAATTAAGATGAATTTCTAAATATTGATCTGGTTTATAGGGTAATCTTTTTGCCCATTCAATGGCTACTATGCCCAGTTCAACTTCATCTCCTTCCCAATAACTTTCTAAATATAATTGTTCGATCGCCGAGCCTTCTAAGCGATATAAGTCTAAATGATATAGGGGTATTCTCCCTTCTAAATATTCATTAATTAGGGTAAAAGTAGGGCTAATGATCGGCTCTTTTAAACCTAAACCTTGCCCTATTCCCTGAACTAAAGTTGTTTTACCTGCACCGAGATCGCCTTCTAATAAAATGACTGTTCCAACTGATAGTTTTTCGCCTAAAAATTGACCTAATTTTAAAGTTGCTTCTCGATCGGGTAATGTGATAGTTTGTGTTGAATTTATCATATTATTTGTTATTCGTTATTTGTTATTTAGATTTGACTCAATAAATTAGACCTCTTGCGAAAGTATCAGACGATCGCCAATTTTGTCTTCAAAGAAAGCTCATAATTGTAAATACCTGCAATTAAATTAAATCTTAATCTAAAACGTTTTCTTCTATTTCTATATCGTGATGAAAGTATTTTAAATATTTTCAAATGACGATGAATATGTTCAACAATTATCCTTTCTTTTGCTAGTTGACGATTAAATTGTTTTTCTTCTGAACTGAGTTTTTGTTTCTTCTTTTTTTGATAGGGATGGTACTATTTTTATGAATTTTATTAATTCCTTGATACCCTTTATCTGCTAAACATTTGGTATCTTCATTTAGATTTATTTTACTTTTTTTAAACAGGTTAAAATCATGAATTTGTCCTTTTGCAAAAGCTGTACAAATTATTTCTGCACTTTTTTTATTGATCAATAGTTGGGATTTTATTGTATGATAGCCTTGCTTCCCACTATAATAACTTTTCTGTTTTTTTGAGGACGTTCTATCTCATGTTCTGAGACATCAACTGCTACTATTTCGATCTCATTCTCACTTTGAATTAGCGTTCTTTTCCCCTGTAAAGTAAACAAACCTGAACTAATTAAAATTTTCTCAATTTTATTCACAATTCGACAAACATTTGATTCATGAATTCCCCAATCAATTGCTAAATGAAAAAAAGAACGATATTCTCTTAAATAGGCAAGAGTCATTAATATTTGATCTTCTATAGATAATTTGCTTTTCCTTCCCGGTTTTTTTTGGAGTATTTTTTCAGCTTTGACAATTTTTACCATATCATTAAATGTTTCGAGCTGAACTCCACAATAGCGTTTAAACTCAGTTGAGTTTAATTTTTTGACTTCTTCATAATTCATATTCTGTTCTCCAATTTTTTCTTTATTGTACTTTCATGATCCCACTTTCGCAAGAGGTCTAATTTTTCCTTATTTTCACAATCCTCTACTTTTAAGTAGAGGTTATTTTAATCAATTCTAGTTGATCCTTCGCTTTAGACTCAATTAATCTTTAGTTCTGAGTTTACGAAGGCTCAACTATAAATTTAATGTTACCCCTGACTTTATTCTGAGGTTTCTTGAGTGTTTTCTATGTCTATTTCCGAGTCAGCTTCTTCCGAGGAGGGAACGATCGCAACCTCGGCGATCGCATCATCTTCATCAAGACGTTGTACCCTTACGCCCTTAGCATTACGAGACTGGAGAGAAATAGCATTGATCGCCTGACGAATAATAATACCTCGGTTAGAAACGATCATTAACTCATCTTCTTGACTCACCATGCGCAAAGCCGCTAGTTGATCCTGATCGGAACGGAATTTAATCGCCCTTAAACCTAGGCCGGCACGGCGTTGTAGTCTGAACTGGGAAATGGGAACACGCTTCCCAAAACCGTTACGGGTGATGGCTAATAACCATAAAGTTTCATTAGTTTCTTCGATCATTTCCTCATCTTCATCACTTTCTTTTTCTTCTATTTCTTCCTCATTTTGGTTTGCTAATAGATCGGTAATTACATAAGCGGGAACAATGTCCATACTAATTAGTTCATCTTTATTTCTTAATTTCATCGCTTTAACTCCCTTAGTATTACGACCGAGGGGGCGAATTTGATCATCATTAAGTTGAAAATGAATGGCCATCCCCTTACAACTACCAATAATTACGCTATCTTCAGATCGGGCTAAACGTACCCACCGCAGTTGATCTCCCTCCTCTAAAGAAATAGCAATTAAACCATTATTGCGAATATTACTAAAGGCACTCAGGGGCGTTTTCTTAATAAATCCTTTCTGAGTTAACATGATCAAATATTGATCGTCTGTAAACTCAGTTACCGATACCATCGAGGTGATTTTTTCATCTTGGCCAATGGGTAACATCTGCACGATCGGCACACCTTGAGCGGCTCTTGAGCCTAAAGGCACTTGATAGGAATACATGGAATACACCACCCCTCGATCGCTGAAGAATAAGACCTTATCATGGTCACAGCAAGACATAAACTGCTCTACCACATCATCTTCTTTAATTTTAGCGGCGGCTTTACCCCTTGTGGCGCGGTTTTGTTGGCCAAAGGTATTGACGGGCATCCTTTTAATATAGCCACGCTCAGTTAATAAAATAATTGCTTTCTCATTAGCGATTAAATCTTTATCTAATAAATCACCATCATTTTGAATAATTTGTGAGCGTCTGGGGGTGGCGTGGGTTTCTTTAATTTTGCTTAATTCATCAATAATAATCTGATCTATTCTTTCTTTTTTCGCTAAAATATCTTCTAAATCAGCAATTTTTTCTAAAAGTGCTTCATGTTCTTTTTGAATTTTATCAGCTTCTAAGGCGGTTAAACGGCGCAATTGCATTTGTAAAATTGCATCGGCCTGAACTTCCGATAAGCCAAAGCGATCCATTAATTCCTGTTTGGCGATCGCCGTGTCGGCCGCCCCCCGAATTAACGCAATAACCGCATCTAGGTTATCTAAAGCGATCAATAAACCTTGTAATAAATGATCTCTTTCCTGAGCTTTGCGTAGTTCATACTGAGTACGGCGAGTAATTGCCTCTACTCTAAAGTCAAGAAAAACGGTTAAAAATTGTTTTAAAGTTAAAACTTGAGGCTCACTATTGACTAATGCCAACATATTCGCCCCAAAATTACTCTGAATTGGTGTTTGTTTATAAAGATTGTTTAAAACTACCCTTGGATAAGCGTCTCGCTTCAATTCAATTACGATCCTCATCCCCGTGCGATCGCTTTCATCCCTAATATCGGAAATTCCTTCTATTTTTTTATCATTAACTAATTCAGCAATTTTTTCAATTAAGGCCGCTTTATTAGTTTGATAGGGTAATTCGGTTACAATAATTGCTTCTTTATTAGGGCGGCCTTTATGTTCAATTGTTTGAATTTCCGCCACTCCTCGCATGGTGATTGAGCCACGCCCCGTTAAATAAGCGTCTTTAATGCCACCACGACCTAAGATATGCGCACCTGTGGGGAAATCAGGCCCGGGTATATATTGCATTAATTCTTGAACGGTTAACTCAGGATTGTGAATCAGAGCAATTACCCCGTCTATTAATTCTCCCAAATTGTGAGGAGGAATATTGGTGGCCATGCCCACCGCAATGCCAGAAGAACCATTTAACAACAGTTGAGGAACTCTGGAAGGTAGCACCACAGGCTCTTGTTGTGAACCATCGAAATTATCAATAAAATCAACAGTTTCCGACTCAATATCCTGTAATAAAGCATCGGTGGCCAAAGACTGTAAACGACACTCTGTGTAACGCATAGCGGCGGGGGGATCGTTATCCACCGAGCCAAAATTACCATGACCATTAATCAGAGGATTGCGCATGGAAAAATCCTGAGCCATCCTCACTAAAGCATCATAAACCGCCGTATCACCGTGGGGGTGATATTTACCTAAAACTTCCCCTACTACCCTCGCACATTTACGGAAAGGGCGATCGGGGGTCAAACCGAGTTCATACATAGCGTATAAAATGCGGCGGTGAACGGGTTTTAAGCCATCCCGTGCATCAGGTAAAGCCCGACCCACGATCACACTCATGGCATATTCAAGGTAAGATCGAGACATTTCCCCACTGAGATCCGTGGGAATAATTCGTTCTTCTGTGGTTGTCATAGAAATAATAAACTCCGTCTCAATAAAATTTTCTAATTAAGGACTAAAAAAAATTAATCTACAAGGATTAAAATAGGGGATTTTTTTTGATTTTTCCCTTTTTCATTTTAACATAAAGATGTATAATTTTTGATTTTAATTTTCCTTAAAAAATTTAGGTTTTTTTTTGATTTAATTACCGAAAATTTGGATTGAACAAAAATTAAAATTCTGTGATAAAATTAAAGATCATAAATTACTTAATTTTAACTTTAAATATTCTTAGATTAATTATGCTCAAAATCATTTTTTTTGGTACACCGCAATTTGCTGTTCCTACGTTAAATTTATTATTAGAAAATCCTAATTTTGAAGTTAAAGGAGTGGTAACACAACCAGATAAAAAACGAGGGCGAGGCAATGAAATGTTGCCCTCTGATGTTAAAAAAGTGGCTTTAAATCATAATTTACCTATTTGGCAACCTATTAATATTAAAAAAGATCAAGAAACGATTAATCAATTAAAAGAAGTTAAAGCTGATGCTTTTGTGGTGGTGGCCTATGGTCAGATTTTATCACGAAAAATCTTAAATTTGCCCCGTCTGGGTTGTATTAATTTACATGGTTCAATTTTACCGAAATATCGAGGGGCCGCGCCTATTCAATGGTGTTTATATGATGGGGAAAATATAACGGGAAATACTACTATGTTAATGGATCGGGGCATGGATACGGGTGCAATGTTATTACAGGATCAACTTTCTATTAATATTTTAGATAATGCCGATCAAATTGGGGAAAAATTATCTTACAATGGTGCTAATTTAATGTTAGAAACTTTATTAAAATTAGAAAAAAATGAAGTTAAACCTATTGCTCAAGATCATAATTTAGCGACCTATGCTAGTTTAATTAATAAATCAGATTATGAATTAAATTGGCAAAGATCGGCCTTAGAATTACATAATCAAGTTCGGGCTTTTTATCCCCATTGTGTGAGTTATTTTCGGGAAAAACAAGTAAAAATTATGCAAACTATTCCCCTAAATCAAATAATTTTAGATCAATTATCACAGGAATATCAATCTTTAAAACAACAATGTTCTGATCTTACACAATTAAATGGAGAAGTTGGAGAAATTGTCGCTATTATTAAAAAATGGGGGGCAATTATTAAAACAGAAGCAGATTATTTATTATTAAAAGAAGTTCAATTATCAGGGAAAAAAGTACAATCAGGTTGGGATTTTGTCAATGGTTGTCATTTAAAAATAGGGGAAAAATTTGTAACAATGGACAGTTGATCATATACACAAAACAATTGTTGATTCTTGAAGCCTAAATTATTAAAATATAGCAAAGTAATAGATTTTTGATCTTCACACAGTATTAAATGATACAGACAAATATTTTAAATTTAGAGAATATTCTAAAAATTACCAACTCTAACTTTGCTCGATCAAATTCACGTTTAAGGATAATCAATAATGTTAAAAGGTATTCACCATCAAAAAAAAATTATTTCTGGCAACAGGAAAAAGTCACAATCAAATAATTCTTTTTCCTTTGCACAGGATAATTATTTAAAATCTTTACAAAAAATCTTTAATTTCTTTTCACCTTATTGGTTCGCTTGTATTCCTTTAAGTGCAATTATTTTTATTGTCTGGGGTAGTGCTATTCATGCCCAAACACCCCCCGAAACTTTAACACCCGAAGAAGCTCTCGCACAGTTACAGGGTACGGTTAATGCACTTTGGGTTCTAGTAGCCTCGATCCTTGTGATCTTTATGAATGCCGGTTTTGCCATGTTGGAAACTGGCTTTTGTCGTCAAAAAAATGCGGTTAACATTTTAGCCAAAAATTTAATCGTTTTTGCCTTAGCCACTATGGCTTACTGGACGATCGGCTATTCTTTGATGTTTGCCCAAGGTAATGCGGTGATCGGCTTTGGAGGCTTTTTCCTCAGTGGAACGGCTGAAACATACGGTTTAGCACCCTTTCCCGAAGGTTTACCCGTCCCTTTGCATTTCCTTTTCCAATCTGCTTTTGCAGGGACGGCCGCTACCATTGTCTCAGGGGCAGTGGCTGAAAGAATTAAATTTTCTGAATTTTTAATTTTTAGTCTGCTCCTAGTAGGTGTTGCCTATCCCATTACCGGACATTGGATCTGGTGGTCTGGCGGACTTCTTAATCAAATTTCTTTTTTAACTGATGGCAGTGGTAACACCATGGGAGTTAAAGATTTTGCCGGATCTTTAGCTGTTCACTCCGTTGGCGGTTGGGCGGCCTTAGTGGGTGCGGCACTTTTAGGGCCTAGAATGGGCAAATATAGCGCAGATCGCATCAATGCTTTACCCGGCCATAATATGAGTATCGCCACTTTAGGCTGTTTAATCTTATGGGTATGTTGGTTCGGCTTTAACTCCGGCTCAACTTTAGCGGCCAATGAGTCCATCGCCCATATTGCCGTTACAACTAACTTAGCGGCCGCCATCGGTGGCATCGTAGCCACAGCAACTTCTTGGCTCAAAGACAAAAAACCCGACTTATCCATGATTATTAACGGTATTTTAGCCGGATTAGTGGGTGTTACGGCCGGATGTGATGCGGTCACTTATTGGGGCGCAATCTGGATCGGAGCGATCGCAGGTTTAATCGTGGTTTTTGCCGTAAGTTTCTTTGATAAAATGCACATTGATGATCCCGTAGGTGCAACCTCAGTTCACCTTGTTTGTGGCACATGGGGAACATTTGCCGTAGGTTTATTTCATCAAGATCTAGGCTTATTCTACGGCGGAGGCATCAATCAGTTAATCGCTCAGATTTTAGGTATTTTAACCGTTGGTGGCTTCACCGTAGCCTTTAGTTTTGGCGGTTGGTATGTACTTAAAACTGTTTTTGGCATCCGAGTTTCTCAAGAGGAAGAACATAACGGCTTAGACGTTGGAGAACACGGCATGGAAGCTTATAGTGGCTTTGTCAAAGAGTCCGATGTTCTGTTTAGCGGTTCAGCCACAGGTATTAGTGGTATTGACAAAAATTCAGTCTAAACATAATTAGTTTAAAAAACTAACCTTTAAAGTCGGAGATTTTTAAAATCCCCGACTTTTTGATTTTTGGTGTGAGGGTAAAATCATAGATCTTTGGGTTTTATTGATTAAAGATTTCTAAATGAATCAATTGTAACAGTTTATCTAGTTGAAAAGTGTTGTAATACTTTCCTAACTGACATCAAGATAATCTTATTAGGCTTCAAGCCTTGATTTTGACATGAAAAAAAAAACCTTTGTAATCGGATTATTGACTTTAATCTTCTTCAATTTATTTAATTCTAATGTTCTAGCTCAAACCTTAGATCCAGAAGCGATCCAAGCGGCCTTAGACAACGCTCAAGAATCGGCCGATACTGCTTATATGTTAATTTGTACCGCCTTAGTTTTATTAATGACTCCGGGATTAGCTTTTTTCTATGGTGGTTTTGTTTCCAGAAAAAATATTCTTAATACTTTGATGATGAGTTTCCTTTTGATGGGTATTGTGGGCGTAACTTGGCTCTTATGGGGTTATAGTTTGGCTTTCGCCCCCGGAAATCCCATCATTGGCGGTTTAGAATGGAGTTTACTTAACTTTAAACTTAATTTTAACGATTTATTTTTAAGCACGAAAGACTATTTACCCCATTTCCCCTACGAAGATGCCCTCAAAGCGGCCGATCCTGAATATGCGGATCTGACTTCCTACGCACCAACTATTCCCCATTTAGCTTTTATGATGTATCAGGGGATGTTCGCCATTATTACCCCTGCCTTAATTTCCGGTGCGATCGTGGAAAGAACCACCTTTAAGGCTTATACTTTATTTGTAGTATTATGGTCAACTTTTGTCTATTGTCCCCTCGCTCACATGGTTTGGGCGAAAGGCGGTTTATTCGGTTTAGCCGGAGGTTTAGGGGCTTTAGATTTTGCTGGGGGGACTGTAGTACATATTGTTTCAGGTGTTTCGGCCTTTGTAGCGGCCATTATGATCGGGCCTCGTAAAGCTTATCCTACTAGGTTATCAGCCCCCCATAATGTACCTTTTATCCTTTTAGGCGCAGGTTTACTGTGGTTTGGTTGGTTTGGCTTTAATGCGGGAAGTGCTTTAGCTTCGGGTAGTTTGGCCACCGTTGCCTTTGTAACTACTAATACGGGGGCGGCCTCTGGTTTAATCACTTGGTTAATTTTAGAACAAATTTTAAGAGGAAAACCCACCGCAGTGGGAGCGGCTTCGGGTGCTGTGGCAGGGCTAGTGGGTATTACCCCAGCGGCCGGTTTTGTCCATCCTTTAGCGGCCATTATTATCGGTAGTTTAACGGCGGTTTGTTGTTTTTTTGCCATTAGTTTTAAAACTAAACTGGGCATTGATGATGCCTTAGATACTTACCCTGTGCATGGTGTGGGGGGTACAGTGGGAGCGATTTTAGTTGGTATTTTTGCGATGAAATCAATTAATTCCTTAGGTAGTGGTTTAGTTGACGGTAATGTGAAACAATTATTAATTCAAATTGCGGCGATCCTTCTTTCTTATCTAATTGCAATTGTGGGAACATTTATTATTATTAAAATTGTAGATGCAACAGTTGGTTTACGACTCAAACCGGAAGCGGAAATGCAAGGTTTAGATATTAATGAACATGGTGAAGAAGGTTATGGTGAAGAATTTGCAGGTGGAATTAGTCAATTTAATGCTATTAATCAAGACTAATTTTAATAGTAAATCTTTCCTCTTTAAATCTACTTTGTGATCAAAGTAGATTTTTTTTGACAATTGATCAATAATGATTAACAATAATGATCAGTTGACAGTTGATACCATTTACAAAAAGTAAGTTCAGGGTTAGTATAGGAATAAATTAACAGGAGCAATAGTATGTCAGGAATATCAAAAATAGAAGTAATTGAATCAGCAGATACACTAAAAAATCTCATGAAACAACAAAAAACAGCTTTGAATTTTGCCAAAGTTCAAGCTTTATATCTTTGGAAAATTCAAGTGGCTGAAACGATCAGATACTTAGCGGTAATGATGGGGCGTAGTGAGAGAACAATTTACGAATGGTTTCACTTATATAAGACGGAAGGATTAGACGCATTATTACAAGAACATAATAAAACAGGAAGACCAAAAAAACTAGAGCTAGAAACAGTTGCTCTGGTCAAAAAAGAATTAAGTGAGCCTCAAGGATTTAACAGTTACCAAGAAATAAAAATATGGTTATTTACTTGTCAAGATATTGAGATAAGTTATACCACAATACATCAATTAGTGAGATACGAATTAGGGGCAAAATTAAAAGTACCACGTCCTTATCATGAGTATCAAAATGAAGGGGTAATATCCGTATTTAAAGAGTATTTACCCATAAGATTAAAAGGCATAATAGCTCAAATAAAAGAGAAATGGGGTGATACTAAAAATATTTGTTACTGGTGTCAAGATGAAACTAGATTAGGTTTTAGAACAGAATTAGGAAGGAAAATAACTTTAAAAGGAGTCAAACCAGAACAAGAATTACAATGGCATTATGACTATTATTATCTTTATGGATTAATCGAAGTAGAAAATGGCAAAAGTTTTTTCTATGAACTATCTCATTTTAATAGTGAATGCTTTGGTAAATATTTAACAGAATTTAGTAAAGAATATCCCGATGAGGTTCATATAATACAGTTAGATAATGCACCCTGTCATACTGCCAAAAAGTTAGAAGTACCTGAGAATATAATTTTGTTATTTCAACCACCTTATTGTCCAGAAGTAAATCCGATTGAAAGACTGTGGTTATATATCAAACAACAGTTAAAAAATATCTGGTTTAAGAACTTAGATGATGTCAAAAATAAAGTAGCTAATATCTTAAATAATTTACAAGAAGATTTTATCCTGTCTTTAGCAGGTTGGGATTATATTGTTAATGCTTTATCTGTGTAGCTACTTTTTGTAAATGGTATGACGAGTAAGAATTGACAATTGTTAAACCAATTAAAATTATGAATTTTAAATTTTAATGTTTTACAAACGGTTTCCAATTTGGGCTTTAATTTCAGTGATAACAAATGTGATCTTATTGATGACATTTGTTTATCTTTGGCAACGTCAAAATTATTTTTCTTTATCTGAAGTGATCAAGTCTTCTGTTAATAATAATCAAGTGATAACTGCTAATGCTGAAAATACCCCCCAACTAGGAGAACGTCATTATTTGAATTATCAACAATGGTTTGATTTATTAACTCAAGAAGCCAATCGAATAGCCCAAGAAAAACCAGAAAATTTGAATATATTATTGGGTGATTCTATTAGTTTATGGTTTCCGGCTCAATTATTACCACCCGATACAATTTGGCTTAATCAAGGTATTTCTGGAGAAACTTCAAGGGGTTTATTAAAAAGACTAAATATCATTGATCAAACTAGGCCTCAAAAGATTTTTATTATGATTGGAATTAACGATTTAATTCAAGGAATGAAAGATGATACTATTGTTGCTAATCATTTATTAATTATTCGTTATTTACGCAAAATACACCCTAATAGTGAAATTATTGTTCAATCAATTTTACCTCATGGAGGAAAAAATGCGACTTGGGAGGGCAAAGCCAAATTATTAAAAATACCTAATCAAAGAATTAAAAAAATTAACCAAAGATTAAAGAAAATTGCTAAGTCAGAAAATGTTATTTTTTTAGATTTATACCCTCTTTTTAGCGATCAAAATGGCAATTTAAGAATGGAATTTTCTAGTGATGGCCTCCACCTTGCCCCAAGTGGCTATGAGGTTTGGCGTAGCACTTTACAAGTGATGAATTTAATTTCAATTAATTAAAACCTCTGATTAATTCTTAATTTTAATTTTGAACTAATCAACCCAATTAATCAAAAATTAGCAAAAAACAGATCAAGGTGAAGACTTACCATGATCAGCCTCGAAGGTAGTTATTGACATCAATCTAACTGAAAATAGATTTGGGATTGTGATCATTTATTGCTAAAACTTGACCAGACCATGTAAAATAGAATCAAATTTTATTGTTAAAGAATGCTCAAAAATATTCATGACTTAATAGCTAACTCAAAGAACATTATCACCTCGTTCCGCCGTGAGTTCCTTTTCTTTTAGCTAAAGAGAAAGCCAAACCTTAACAATCAAATTTTAAACCCCAACAAATTTAACTATTTAAGGATCTTGTTAGATGGATTTTTCAATCGCTACAATCCTCTCTCATTTTAGTGGCGACAAGTTAGTCGCAGGTAAAGTTCTCGAAAAAAAACTAGGATATGATGATGAGGAAACTACTCAAAAATTACAGATCGCCCTAGATATTTTAGAGCGACTTGGCGTTTTAACTAAAGACCGAGGTAAATATCGGCGAGTTCAAGCCTCTGATGTGGTGGAAGCTAAATTACGTTGTTCTAGTAAGGGCTTCTGTTTTGGCATCCAAGATCAAGAGGATGCTGAGGATATTTACATCAAAGAAAGTCATTTAAGTAATGCTTGGAATGGCGATCGAGTTTTGGTTAAAATCATTAAAGAAGGTACGAGAAGACGCTCTCCAGAGGGCGAAGTTATGTTAATTGTCGATCGGGCTAATCCTTCTTTATTGGCCACTGTGAAGCAAAATAACGGCAATTATCGAGCTATTCCCCTTGATGATCGTCTTTTATTTGAATTAAATTTAGAAAATAATGATGAGTCTTTAGCTAAAGCAGTTGAACATTTAGTTCATGTTTCGGTTAAGCGCTATCCTTTAGCTCAGTATCCTCCTATTGGCGAAGTTACCAAAATACTCGGTAGTGATGCGGAAGAAGCGGCCGATACTGATATAGTTTGCTGTAAACATGACTTGCCCCATGTTTTTCCTGAAAAAGTAATCGCTCAAGCTCAAAATTTACCCAATAAAATTGAGCCAAGTGAACTCAAAAAACGCCTAGATTTAAAACATTTACTCACTTTTTCTATTGAAAATGACAATCATAGTTCATTTATTGAAAATGCTTTTTCAGTGGAAACAAAAGAGGATGGTAACTATCAAGTTACGATTCATATTAGTGATGTTGCCCATTATATTGAACCTGATTCAATCTTAGAGCGAAATGCTCAAAAAAGAGGCACAACTATTGATTTAAAAAGTCAATTTTTACAAATTTTTCCTGAACAAGTAATTGAAAAATGTGCTTTAGTTCCGGGGAAAAATCGGTTAGCTATTTCTATTTTTCTAACATTTAATTCTAAAGGGGAAATAACAGCATTTGCCCTCGAACCTACTGTTATAAATGTAGATTATCATTTAACTTTTAAACAGGTTCAATCACTTTTAAAAAATCCCGATGAACTTGATCCTAGTATGATTCTGTTAAAGGAATCATTAAGTTATTTATTCCTCAATCTTTGCCCCTTATTAAAAGTAGAAAGATTACAGAGAGGAAGCTTTGATTTAAGTTTAAATGATTTTACCTCGCCCTTTAAAGATGAAGGCCGTTGCGCAGCGATTATTGTTGATTCTTCCGTACCCATTAGATCGAGTTTAACGGAATTAGTAATTATTGCACAAAAAAAAGTAGCAGAACATTTAGTTGCGTTGAATGTTCCCGCTATTTTTTGCACCCAAGCCGAACCTGATTTTGAGAATTTAGAGGACTTATTAAAATTAGCAAAAAATTTAGATTTAGATGTAGAATTAGAACCTGAAGCGGATATTTTTCCTAATCATTTTCAACATTTTACTCAAGAATTTAGTAAATCAAATCATCATAAAGTTCTTAATTTTATGCTACTTTCTAGCATTAAAGCGATGAAATATAGTACCCATCAGGGGAATCATTTTGGCTTGGCTTATGATAGCGCTTATGTTCATTGTATTTCCCCTGGCCAACGCTATGGAGATTTATTAATTAATCGGGTGATCAAATCAATTTTTGAACATGGTAGAGATCGCCGTAGTAGTGTATCGAAAAAAGGTGTTAATTTAAGGGATAATAGCGCTTATGAGCAAATTAATTGGAATGTGCTTCCTCCCCTAATTCATGGAGAATTTGAAGAATATTTCCATCGGATTATTCCCCATTTAAACGATCGAGAAAAAATCGCCCAAGATGCGGAAAAAGATCTACAAGGCTTAAAGAAAGTCGAGAAAATGAAAGAGCGCACGGGTAAAATTTTTCAAGGTTTAATTACTGGTGTACAATCTTACGGTTTCTTTGTCGAAATTGAGGATTTATTAGTAGAGGGATTAGTTCATGTTTCTTCCTTAAAAGATGACTGGTATGAGTTCAGAGCGCGCCATAGTTGTCTAGTAGGAAGAAAGAACCGAATTGCTTACCGTCTGGGGGATACGGTCGAAGTTGAAGTTAAAAGTGTTGACTATTATCGTCAACAAATAGATTTAGTAACTGTGCGTGGAGGTAGCAGTGCTAAAGATGAATATTTAGAAGACGAGTAAATTAATTGATAGTTGATAATTAATAGTTGATAATTAATAGTTAATAGTTAAACAATAACAAATAACCAATAACAAATAATAATAAAAAAATGACTAAAAAAACTTTTAAATTTAACTGGATTTTTGCTATATTTATTAGCATTGTAACCTTATTAACAGGCTGTGTTAATTATGATGTGGGCATTAATATTAAAGGACAACATCAAGGTGCAATTGTTCAACATATTCAACTATCAGAACAATTTACTAATTTTAGTCAAGATGAAGCTAAACAATGGTTAAAAAGTATTGAAAATCGCACGAAAAATTTACAAGGTAAAATTAAAAGAATTGCTAATAATGAAATTGAAGTAATTATTCCTTTTAATAATGGTAAAGAATTGGCTCAAAAATTCAATCAATTTTTCGATCCTGAACAATCAAATAATGAACAAATCAAGGATAATCAAGAATTAGAATGGTTAGCCCTCAATTCCCAATTATCTATTACTCAAAATAATTTAATTGTAGTAGAAAGAAATAAAATTAATTTAACTGTTGATTTAACAGGATTAGGGGTATTATCAGAAGAAGGAAACTTAATTATTAGTTCAGGATCATTAGTGAATTTAGGATTACAATTAAATACACCTTGGGGAGCTAAAATTATTAATAATGGTGAAAATTTAACACCTACTTTAAACGAAGAAAATCAAAGTTTATCATGGCAACTTCAACCCGGCCAAATTAATAAAATAGAAGCAGTTTTTTGGTATCCTAGTTATCTAGGAATTGGCACAATTTTTATTATAATTTTTGTTTATTTCGGTTATCTAATTAGATATAAATTTAAAATAGGAGCGATTTAATTAGGTAAACAATAGCGGATTTTACCTACTTAAAAATTAAACTTTATAAATAATTTTCATCTAATAATTGATCAAAACTATAGGGGCATTCTTCAGGAAAATTAACTTTAAAATTGGTTTTAGGAATGACAAATTTTAAAGCATCTTGATAAAGAATTGCTTGATTATCTATTAAATGATTGCGTAAATTTTTCGTTAATTTACGTCTTAATTGAGTGCGAAAACCACTGATTTCAGAATGCCAATGATTAGCATTTTTCTGATGTTCTTCTGTCCAATATTGATATAAAAGTAAATGTCTCATAATTTGTTCTAAAAGACTTTCTACTGCATTTCTTTCACTTCTACCCAAGGCTTCTAACTCCTCAATTAAATTTTCTAAGTCTAATTCATTGAATTTTTTTTGTTTTAAAAGATTAATAGTTTCTGATAACCATTGTTGATCATCAATTTCATAAAGTTGTTTTAAATTAGTTGCTACTGTCATAATTTTTACCTCAAATAAGTTTTTTAATATCAAGAACTGAAAAAGGAATAATACCTTTATCTTCAACGGAAATTAATAATAGATAAACCTTCTTCTTTTAAAACTTCTCTAATACTTTCTTTAATTAATGCTTTTAAGATTGCTGTTTCCATTATTTTTTATCTTATAAGTTAACAGTTTTATTATAACTCAACATAGGGTTTTTTGTTACCTCAAAAAAGTTGGGAATTTTACTTAACTTTAATTATCTAATGTTTAATAACAATAAAATCCCCGACTTTTGAATCTAAAAAATATTTATAATTGCCTAAAGCCCTTATCTGTTAGAGTTTAGACGAGAGAAAAGAGATAGTAGCCACACCCTGCGCCGTTCATAACACCCACCAAAACAAGAACCAAACACCACAGGGAGGTGCCCGTGATAAGGTACATTTGTATTAAAGGTGATATCTGAGTAATTCAACCAGCTACCTCCTTTTCTCCACAACCAGCTACCGCCTTTTTTCCAGCCTACAGCATCACCAAATTTCTCGTAAACGTAACTATTATACTCTCCCTGTGTGCCGCCGCAATCAATCCAAATTTGTTTTTGCACTGAGAAGCCAAACTTACCGTCACTGTATTTTACCCATAAATCATCAATAATTTTTAATTCTTCAGGAGGGAAGTTTTTACAGTCTTCCTCTCTCAACCAACCTTGTTTTTGCCTTCCCATAATTTTACACATTACTTTAGCTGTTTCTTGATCGGCTTCTTGCCATTTTCCCTGTGCTAAAAGTTGAGCTAATTTAGTAAAATCTTCCTTAGAAGTTTGTAATTTATTTTGATAATTACTGCTGGAAAAAGATATTTTTTGTTTCAATTGTTGTCTTTTTTCTCTCATTTTACTTGAGACAAAAGTAGCTTGTTTTGCTATTTGTAAATTTGTGACAGCTTGTGAAAAAATTTGATTATTTTCCGTTGAGGAATTTTGCTCATAATTTATAGATGATTCCAGATTTTCTAATTCTTCTAAAACTTCCCTAGCAGATTGAAAGCGATCGCTCATTTTATCTGCTAACATTTTATCTAAAATATTAGCTAAATTATTATTAATAGATAAGCCATTTTTAGTTAACCATTCTCTCCATATCCATGTAAAATTATCTATATCAAAAATCTCATCAATCATGTTACCATTTCTTTCTTCTGGTAACACTCCTGTTAATAATCTAATGGCAGTAACAGCTAAACTATATAAATCACTGGCAGGTTTAGCAATACCTCTATTTTGTTCAGGAGCAGTATAACCAATTGTACCCACACCTGTCCCCATTTTGGTCATCATAGAAGCAGAAACCTGTTTAGAAACCCCAAAATCTATTAATACTAAATCGCTAATTTGTCCATAAATTGAAGGGTCTAATTTTGCCTTTCTTCTTAATATATTTTCCGGTTTAAGATCACGATGGATCACGTTTTTATTATGAATAAAATCTAACACTGGCAACATCTCTAATAAAAACTTTTTAACCTCATCTTCTGTAAATTTACCCTTACTTTGTAACTCTTTTAATAAATCTTCACCCTCTACAAATTCCTGAATTAAATATAACTTGCTATCCTGTTCAAAGAAAGCCAATAAATCAGGAATTTGGGGATGTTTACCTAACTTTTCTAATAATTCCGCCTCCTGTTCAAATAATTCAATACATTTTTGTAAGGCACTACTGCCCTGTGATAAAGGTAAAAATTGTTTAATCACACAATGACTATTTCGGCGATTTTGATCAATACCAATAAAAGTACGGCCAAAACCACCTTCCCCCAAATATTTAAGCCCTCGATAACGCTCAGTTAATAATAATTTTTGACCGCATTTTTCACAGAAATTATGATGATTTGGATTTTGATGTAAGCAGTCAGGATTAAAACATTTACTCATCAAGATAACTCCTTAGTTAAAATATTTAACAAAAGTATTTTTTTATATTATAAATTATAGTTTATTTTGATAATGCCACGATTTAATTATTACTCTACTTATTAAAATAATCTAAGGTACTTGTATCGCCTCGCCTGATCTGTTATAAATTTGTAAATCCCATTGACCATCAACCGCACTCTCAAAACTGATAATATTACCATCGGCACTAATGGTAGGATTTCTAACTTCAGCCTCTAATTTTTCCGTTAAATTTCTTTTTTGTTGGGTATCTCGATCGTATAAATAAATATTAGTTTTACCCTTGCGAGAGCCTTGATAGACAATATAACGCCCATCCTCTGATACACTAGGATGATCGGCGATTTCATCTAAAGCATTTAAGCCCGGAAGTTCAATATATTTTAAATTTTTTGCATCGTATAAATACACATCCTGTGAGCCGTTGCGATCGCTGACAAAAACAATTAAATTACCTACAACTTGAGGATCATATTCTGAAGCGGGAGTATTTAAGCCGCGCCCCCCTCGATCGAAAGGAAAACGCATGATCCAAGGATAACCACAACTATTTAAAGTTATAATTAAACCAAAAATTAAGCCCAATCGGAAAATTTTTAACATTAATATTTTATACTTAATTAGTAATCAATTAAATTGTATCAATGTCTGTTGAAATTTTAAACGAATTAGAACAAGCCGTTAATTGTAGACGTAATTTTGCGATTATTTCCCACCCAGACGCAGGAAAAACTACTTTGACGGAAAAATTATTACTTTATGGAGGGGCGATCCATCAAGCCGGAGCGGTAAAAGCTAGACGGGATCAGCGTAAAGCCACTTCTGACTGGATGGAAATGGAAAAACAAAGGGGTATCTCAATTACCTCTACTGTTTTACAATTTGAATATCATAATTTTCAGATTAATTTATTAGATACCCCCGGCCACCAAGATTTTAGTGAGGATACCTACCGCACTTTAGCGGCGGCGGATAATGCGGTGATGTTAATTGACTCGGCCAAAGGTTTAGAGCCTCAAACCCGCAAACTATTTGAGGTTTGCCAAATGCGAGGGCTTCCTATTTTTACTTTTATTAATAAAATGGATCGGCCGGGGCGACATCCTTTAGAGTTATTAGATGAAATTGAACAGGAATTGACTCTGAAAACTTACCCTCTGAATTGGCCGATTGGATCGGGCGATCGCTTTCAAGGGGTGTACGATCGCCGTGAAAAGGTAGTACATCTGTTTGAACGTCAAGCGCATGGCTCACAGGAAGCCCTTGACACGGTGTTAAAAATTGAAGATCCGAAGTTAAAAGACTGTTTAGAGGGGGAACTTTATCAACAATTATTAGATGAAATCGAAATTTTAGACGAAATAGGTGAGGATTTTGATTTAGAATTAATCCATGAAGGACAAATGACTCCGGTTTTTTTCGGTAGTGCTATGACTAATTTTGGGGTGGAATTATTCTTGAAAAACTTTTTAGACTACGCTTTAAAACCGGAAGCAAGGGAGTCTTCTTTAGGAAAATTAGCCCCGACAATTCCTGAATTTAGTGGATTTGTCTTTAAATTACAAGCTAATATGGATCCTAAACATCGGGATAGGGTGGCATTTGTGAGGGTATGTACCGGAAAATTTGAAAAAGATATGACGGTTTCCCATACTCGCACTGGAAAAACTGTCCGTTTATCACGGCCTCAAAAGTTATTCGCACAGGGGCGAGAGTCTATTGAAGAAGCCTATCCGGGGGATGTGATCGGTTTAAATAATCCGGGGGTATTTGCGATCGGCGATACCATTTACCAAGGTAAAAAAGTAGAATATGAGGGTATTCCCTGTTTTTCACCGGAAATGTTTGCCTACTTAAAAAATCCTAATCCTTCCAAATTTAAACAATTTCAGAAAGGAATTACGGAGTTAAGGGAGGAAGGCGCGATCCAAATTATGTATTCTACCAATGACTTTAAACGTGAGCCAATTTTGGCGGCCGTAGGGCAGTTACAATTTGATGTGGTGCAGTTTCGGATGTTAAACGAATACGGCGTAGAAACGAATTTAGAGCCTTTAGGTTACAGTGTGGCGCGCTGGGTGGCCGGCGGTTGGGAAGCCTTAGAAAAAGTGGGTAAATTATTTAACACTTTGACGGTAAAAGATAACTGGGAGCGCCCTGTTTTATTATTTAAAAATGAATGGAATTTAAACCAAGTGAGGGCAGATTATCCTGATTTAATTTTAAATTCTAGCGCTCCTGTTGGCTCAGGTTTTCAACCTAAATAATTTTAGTTATTACTTATTAGTTATTAGTTATTAAAATCAGCGATTTTTTCTGAAATTAGCCCTCAATTTTTGCTTCAAATCAAGTTAAGATCTTAACTGTACTTAAATAAAAATTAAGGTAAAATTGAGCTTAAACTAGCTTGATCATTACAAAAAACTAAGCTAAAATTTTAAAGTAAATACATTACTAATTATAGCTTAATTGGTGGGAATAATAAGATCGGGTTGTGTTTGATTGGGGGTAACTTCAGGGGGGTTAGTGGGTATAATTTCAGGGGTTTGTGTTGGTGTAACTTCAGGATTTTCTGTTGGGATAATTTCAGGATTTTCTGTTGGTGTAACTTCAGGATTTTCTGTTGGGATAACTTCAGGGGTTTGTGTTGGTGTAACTTCAGGATTTTCTGTTGGGATAACTTCAGGGCTTTCCGTTGCTTCGGGGGGTTGTTGAATAGTTACATTTTCCGCCGTTAATTCAAAATTAAGATTAGAAGATTCTGTAGAATTACTAACAATTATAAATTCATAATAACCGCTTTCTGGTAAAATTCCTGACCATTCTTTTTTGTCTGAATCTACTAATAAAGGTTGTTTTCCACTGGGAGTATAAATAGATAATAACACATTTTCATCCCCTGTTAATTTAAAAGTCATAAATTGATTAGCCTTCAATTGTGCCACATAAGCTTTACCTTTTCCTGCCTTAATATTAAGGCTTTTTTCCACACCAATATTATTAGTATTAAATTCTAATTTCTCATACAAATTACCCGATCTTAAGCCCTCTAAACTATCAAAAATAAAGCCATTCCAAAGTTGGCCAATGGGATGATCAAAATTCTCCGTTTTTTCTTGATCGGAAAAATTATATAAAAAGGCCGCTTCAGCTAAATCTAGTAAGGCCGTACCACTTAAATGTAATTGATTAGCCTTCTGTTTCCATTGATCTCGTTGCACTTGAGTATAATTACCTAAGCCTTTTCGGGCTGAAGGGCTTAAAAATTCTAATTTTTTTAAAGTTTCTTGCGCGATCGCATCTCTTTTTTCTCGCCAAGGCGCATCACTGGGATCATTACTTAAAATTTGCCCTTGTTTTTCGGGGTATTTTTGCCAAAATAACTCATCAATTAAGGCTTTATAATAGTTATAATCTAGGCCTAATTCCCTTCGATATTTAGATAAATCTTGTTTTCTTTGCAATTCTTCAGGAGAATAACCTCTTAAATCTTCTTGAGGTTCATCACTAGGTAAAGTATTTTCCACAGGTTTAAATAAGTCTCGTTTCATTAAATTATTACCCAAATACCAACCCATAATCCCTGTAATAATTGCTAAAATTAGAATAATTAGGATATTAATAAACCAATCATTTTGGGGCTTTTGAGGAGGCTGATCAGACTCAGAAAGGGCTGTCTGAGGGGAAGTGTTTTGCGGTGGTGGGGGGGCGACTGCCATTGTGACGGCTGTGTGTAAAGGTTGGCTTACCTCCGTTTCCTGATGAAATAGGGGCATAGTGGGAGAATTTTGTAAAATATTTAAAATTTCCCGTGCCGAGGGAAAACGATTACCGGGTTGTTGAGCTAACATTCGGTGTAAAATGAGGTTTAATTGGGGGGATAAACTCACAAAATGCTCCCATTCCCATTCAAGGGTATGGGAATTAACTAATTGCTGAGGCTCTTTTCCGGTTAATAAAACAACAATGGTAGAAGCGAGGGCGTATAAATCGCTATGGGGAAAGACTAAACCTCTGTTTAATTGCTCATCGGGGGCATAACCCATTTTACCCAATCTTGTGAGGATTTCACCGTTACTAGAGCTTGATAAAAGTTGAGATAAACTAGCTTCTACTTGTTTAACTGCACCAAAATCAATTAAGACGGGAAGTAAATCTGCATTACGCAACATAATATTTTCAGGAGAAATATCCCGATGAATTACTCCTAAAGAATGAATATAATCTAAAACGGGTAAAATTTGCAAGAGTAATTGAGTCATTTCTGGCTCACTAAAAGTCAAGCCTTGATTCTGCCGATTACGGAGTAAATGACGATAATTTTGTCCTTCCACATAGTCTTGAACTAAAAATAAATGTTCTTGATCGGGCAATTTAACTTTAAAAAGTTCTCTAAATTTAGGGATTTGAGGGTGTTGTAATTGATATAAAACTCCGGCTTCCCTCTGAAATAAATCTTGAGCTTTCAGTAAAATATCTTCACCTTGTATTTTGGGAGCAAATTCTTTTAACACACACAATTCATTAAAACGGTTAATATCTTCAGCGAGGTAGGTATTACCGAAGCCCCCTTCCCCCAGTTTTTTAATAATTCGATAGCGATCGCTTAAAATTGCTCCTAAATTAACGGTATTCATGGATTTTGTGTGCAACAATAGTTTAATTAATTGAGTAGTTATACTATTCTAAATTGTTATTGCTTATTTGTCATTTGTCATTGGTTTTAATATTTAAACTAATTTTTTAATTATAATTATGGTTTATAAACAATTACAATTATTTGAAATACCGAAAAATTACAGCCCTGATAGTTTAATTGCAGGGGTAGATGAAGTCGGCCGAGGCTGTTTATTTGGTTGTGTCGTAGCCTGTGCGGTAGTAATAAAAAAAGAAGATTTTACTAACTTAATTAATTTAGGGGTTACTGATAGTAAAAAACTAACAGCAAAACGCCGTCAAGAGTTATTTAAGCCAATTCAAGAAACAGTTTTAAGTTGGAAAATTGCCCAAGCTACCGTTAAAGAAATTGAAGAAATTAACATTTTACAATCTTCTTTATTAGCCATGAAAAGGGCAATTTTAGGATTAGAAATAAAACCAGATCTGATCTTAGTAGATGGTAATATATCTATTTGGGATCTTAACATAACTCAACAAACAATGATTAAAGGAGATCTGCGATCGCCCGTGATAGCGGCCGCTAGTATTTTAGCAAAAGTATGGCGAGATGAATTAATGATTAAATTAGCAGAAAAATATCCAGAATATGATTTAAAATCTAATAAAGGTTATGGCACAAAAAAACATTTATTAGCCATTGAAAAATATGGTATTACTGAAGAACATCGCATCAGTTTTAGTCCTTGTTTAAAGCAAAAAAGACGATCTGAAGTGTGAGCGCACTTCCACAGGCTCACACTCCTTTTTTATTAATATTTAATCTGCCACATTATATTGAGCATTACTTATTACTTATAACTTAAATTCTAAGCCCATAAAATTAGACCAGGTTCAAAAGAACTAGCCAAATGAGGATGATCGGGTAAAATCCGCAAAGATAAACCATGTAAACCACTTTTATCATAACGAATATCAATTTGATAAATACTAATATTATGATCCCGTGTCCCTTGATAATTCATGGCTAAAGGTTGACCATTGACGATCTCACCTTTATCATCTAAATTACCAAGATATAACTCAACTTTTACATCCTTAAAAGTTAACCCAGCCAAATTAATTTGAGCAGTAACTTTGACGTTTTGATTAACTTCAATTTCATTATTTTCTGATACCTCAACCGCCTGAATTTTGATGTGATACCATTGTTCAAATAACTTTTGTTTCCAATTAGATAATTCTTTGACAGGGGTATAATTATTAGCTATTAATTGATCAAAACGATCGCTAGTGGGAAAATAAAATCTTTGAGCATAATCGCGCACCATTCTAGCAGTATTAAACTTAGGACAATTAAAACGAATCGCATTTTTCATTTTAGAGATCCAACCTCTGGGCAAATTTAATTCATCACGATTATAAAATAAAGGGACAACCTCTTTTTCCAACAGATCATAAAGGAAATTAGCCTCCACATCATCTTGATAATCTAAATCATCATAGACTTCACCCGTGCCGATGGCCCAGCCAGTTTGTTTGTGATCCGCCTCATCCCACCAACCGTCTAAAATACTCACATTAGGTAAACCATTCATGGCCGCTTTCATGCCGGAAGTACCCGAAGCCTCACGGGGGCGGCGAGGTGTATTTAACCAAATATCACAACCGGCCACCATTTTACGCGCAATGTGAATATTATAATTAGGAACAAAAACCACATGATCACTCAATCCTTCTTCCCTCATGGTATGAATAATATGACGAATCAACTCTTTACCCGGAATATCTTTAGGATGAGCCTTTCCTGCCACAATAAACTGAACTTGACGATCCTTATTCCCCACTAAAAGCTGTTTAAAACGCTTCAGATCCCTTAATAATAAGTTAGCCCGTTTATAAGTAGCAAAACGCCGTGCAAAACCGATGGTAAAAATATTAGGATTTAAGAGATCATTAACTTTACTAATCTCCGTATCCCTTGCCTCTTGACGTTCCAACTCCTCCGCTAACTTTTGACGCACAAATACCACTAACTCAGCCCGTCTTAACTCATGGTTGCGCCATAACTCCTCGTCTGGAATAGTGGCAACTTTTTTCCATAAAGGATCATTTTCCCCACGATGATCCCAACTTGGGCCTAAATAACGATCATACAATTCTTGAGTTTCAGGAGCAATCACACTGCGCGCATGAACTCCATTGGTGACAGAAGTAATAGGCACTTCCGTTTCAGGATAATCTTTCCACATCCCGTGAAACATTTGACGGGATACCTGTCCATGCAATAAACTGACCCCATTAATATGACTGGCATTTTTCAACGCTAAGGCCGCCATACTAAAAGGTGAAGCAAAATCACCCGTATTTTCGCGCCCTAAACCTAAAAATTCTTCCTGTCCTAAGCCAAAAATGTGAGCATAATGACCCATATAGTGCATCATTTGATCAGGAGAAAATAAATCAAAACCGGCCGAAACGGGGGTATGGGTGGTAAAAACTTGACTAGATAAAGCCAGTTGTTTCGCTTCTTTAAAATTTAAACCATGATCCTGCATTAATTGACGGATCCGCTCAAAAATTAAAAAGGCACTATGCCCCTCATTCAAATGGTAAACTTTAGGCTTATAACCTAAAGCCTTTAACATTCTGACTCCACCGATGCCTAACATCATTTCCTGTTGAAGACGCATATCGAGATCCCCACCATAGAGGCGATCGGTCAAATCATGATCATAAGGATTGCGATTTTGCTCAATATTAGTATCAAGTAAGTATAAAGGAATTGTTCCCACTTGGATCCGCCAAACCCTTGCATAAATAGTACGCCCCGGATATTCCACCTCAATGATAATTTCCTTACCATTGGCATCATGTTCGAGGATAATGGGCATATTATAGAAATCATTAATGGGATAATATTCCTGTTGCCAACCATCCGCATTCAAATATTGATAAAAATAGCCCTCTTGATAGAGTAAACCCACCCCCACAAGAGGTAAACCCAGATCACTGGCCGATTTTAAATGATCTCCGGCTAAAATACCCAAACCACCTGAATAAAGGGGTAAACAGTAACTTAAGCCAAATTCTGCACAAAAATAAGCAAAACATTCTTGAGACTCATTTTTTCTCCTTTGTTGGCCATACCACACACGACTTTCTAAATAATTATGTAAAGCCTGTAACGCCCGATCCATCTGGGCTAAAAAACCATCATCTTCGGCCACTTCATTTAATCTTTCTTGACTAATCGTTCCAAGCATTAAAACCGGATTATGATGGGTAGCAGTCCATAGATCCCGATCTAAGCGTTGAAATAAATTTTTGGCCTCTACACTCCAATCCCAGTGAATATTGTAGGCTAATTCCCGTAAAGGTTCGAGTTTTTTTGGCAGTGCGGGTTTAACATTAAATTTATGTATAGGTTTCATGTATCTTGTCGTTCCTGTCACAATTAATGATTAATGACTTTTGCTGTATTTAAAAATACTTAACAAAAGTTTTGATTGTTCTGTTTTTATTGTGAAGCTAATTAGGTACACAATGATCTTTTATGAAGAAAATTTAATTTAGATTTAATAATCTTATTAGTTATTTGGGTAAAACATCAAACTTAATATTTCTTAACAATCATAAGAGTAACAAAAACAAAAGTTAGCTTAAATTTAAAGTTAGACTAAGTTTTTTTAAAAAAAATCATATTTCTCATTTAAGGTCTTCACTTTCTCTCAGAAGAAATGTTATATTTAATAATAAGCACTAACGCTATTTTTTATGATCAAAAGTTTAATATTCTTTTAACAATTGGATTAAAGGTGACTGCTATGATGATTCCTCTCTTATCCTTCGGTTTTCTCCTCATCGCACTAGGAAGCATTGTCCTTTATCAAAAAGCCAACGGTGAAGCCACGAAAATCTTGGCCGCTTCTGGTGCTGTGGTCTTTTTACTGTCAGGATTTGCTTTAGCACACTGGTCAATTCATTTGTTATCTTTGCTTTTACTTTTTAATTTAAGAGTGTCTGAAAATCTATTACAAACTGTTCGGATTAATAAATAAATTTAACTTTGTCAGCGCACATTATTCTAACATTAAAAAGCAACATTAAAAAGTTAAATTGACAAAAGTTAAATTGACAAAAGTTAAAAAAATCTTAATAAAACTTTAAAAAAGTAGAGACGTACCAAAGTACGTCTCTACAAAATTTTTGATGTATATTTAATTGGCGATTATTCGTCATAATAGAAAGGGCGAACTTGACTAGCAAAACCGGAAGCTTTAAATTGTTTTAATTGTAAAGGAGTCGGTTGATTAGCGGGGACAGAAATGCGAATTTCAAAATTACTAATTCCGGGGGGAACTTCCATAATTGTACCAAGACGAGTGCGATTTTGTAGGGCTGGTTCACCATTAGCATCATAAATTCTGCCAAAAACATCAGCATCAACCACGATTTTACCCGATGAATTTTGTGCTTTACCAGTAATCATAAAACAGTTTGCTTCTTGTCCAGAGCCATCACTGGTAACTATTCCTGATGATAATTCTGGGGGACAATCATAATAGGAAATATCAAAAAGTTTAATGGGAGTTAAAGCTAAAGCAAGGGGAGAATCAAGCCAACTAATGATAGTAAAAATACCGGAAATAATTAATATTAAAAAAGGTTTAAATTTCATAATATGAAAAATGCTATACTTTAGAAGAATATTATATCACTAAAAAATATGCTCAAAAAATTAAAATTTACTAATCTAATTCCTTGGCTAATTTTAATGTGTTTTACCTTAATCTTAGTCTTATTTTCCCGTGTTCCTGCCATGGCCGAAACGCCACGTTCTTATCAAGAGTTAACTTTTCCGCCTTTACCAGAAATTCAATTACCAGAATATGAACGCTATGAGTTAAAAAACGGCATGACTGTTTATTTAATGGAAGATCATAATTTACCTTTGATTAGTGGACAAGCCTTGATCAAAACGGGATCACGGTTAGAAGATGGGGAAAAGGTAGGTCTGGCAACGATTACGGGTGAATTGATGCGTACGGGTGGTACGAAAAATCATCTCCCTAGTGAACTTAATCAAATTTTAGAACAAAAGGCCGCTTCTGTGGAAAGTGGTATTGATAATAGTTCGGGAAATGTAGGATTCAGTGCCTTAAGTGAGGATACGGAGTTAGTATTTCGTTTGTTTGGGGAAGTGATAAAAGAACCTGCTTTTAATCAGGAGCAATTTGAGTTAATAAAATTCAAATTAAAAGGTTCAATTGCCAGAAGAAATGATGATTCAGATGATATTGTTTCCAGAGAATTTTATAAATTAATTTATGGAGAAAATAGCCCCTATGCGCGCACAATTGAATATAAAACATTAAATAATATTGAAGTAGCAGATTCTATTAATTTTTATCAAAAATATTATCATCCTGCAAATATTTTATTAGGGATTGTGGGTGATTTTAATTCTGAAGAAATGAAAGCTTTAATTAAAGAAGTTTTTGAAGATTGGCAACCAAAGATTAAACTGAAAATGATTAATATTCCTAGTGCTAATCAAGTTCAACCTAAAAGTGTTTTCTTTGTGGATCAACCCCAATTAAATCAAAGTAATATTATTTTAGGACATTTAGGGGGACAGTTAAAAGATCAAGATTATGCTCAATTAAGTGTTTTAAATGGGGTTTTAAATGGTTTTGGAGGCCGATTATTTAATGAGTTGAGAAGTCGTCAAGGTTTAGCTTATTCTGTCTATGGTTTTTGGTCTGCTAATTATGATTATCCGGGGGTATTTATTGCGGGTGGCCAAACCAGTTCACAAACCACTGTTCCTTTGATTAAAGGGCTTTTTAGTGAGATTGAAACTATCCAAAATGAACCCATTACAACTAAAGAATTAAATGATGCTAAAGACTCAATTTTAAATTCATTTGTTTTTAAATTTAAAGACCCTTCCCAAACCCTTTCCCGTTTGTTAAGATATGAATATTTTGATTATCCTCAAGATTTTATTTTTACCTATCAAGATCAGGTAAAATCTACTTCAATTGAAGATATTGAAAGGGTAGCTAAAACCTATTTAAAACCGGATCAATTTGTGACTTTAGTGGTTGGTAATCAAACTGAAATTAATCCTCCTTTAACAGATTTAGGAATGGAAGTTAAGGCCATAGATATTACTATTCCTGAGTCTTAAATCGGTGAGAATAGAGGCTTTTCGTCACTTGAAAATTGAAAATTGTTGCATTAGTTTCCAAACCAGATCAAACATTTTTCTGACCTTTAAAAACCTCTACTTTTAAGTAGAGGTTTTGGTCAACTTTCAATGGTTAAATAATTAATCAATCAAGCAATAAAAGCGAGAGTAATATTAATAATTAAAACTGACTCAAAGCTCGATCTAATTTATCAATTGCCTCTTTAATTTCTTCAGAAGTAACTATTAAAGGAGGAACAAAACGAATTACTTTTTCTCCGGCCGGAACAAGTAATAAACCTTGCTCAATGGCATTTTTGACCACATCAATGGAGGTAATTCTGGAATCATCCTTAATTTCTAATCCATTAATTAAACCCCAGCCCCTTACTTCTTTAAAAATATGGGGATATTTTCCAATAATTCCTGTTAGTTTATCTCGTAATTCTTGCCCTCTTTTTTCAACATTTTCCAGTAAATTTTCCTTTTCTATGGTTTCACAAACAGTCAACGCAACCCCACAGACAAAGGGATTTCCGCCAAAGGTACTGGCATGAGTTCCGGGTGTTAACACATCACAAAAACTTTTACATAACATCGCCCCGATGGGAATACCGCCCCCTAATCCCTTGGCACTCGTTAAAATATCCGGTTCAACTCCTAAATGCTCATAACCCCACAGTTTACCACTGCGCCCCATGCCCACTTGCACTTCATCAAAGGCTAATAAAATCTGATTTTCGTCACAAATTTTGCGCAAATGTTTAAAATATTGGGGATCGCCCGGCCGCACTCCCCCTTCCCCTTGTAAGGGTTCGATCATGATGGCCGCTACTCTTTGATTTCCTTCGTCAATATCGGCGATCGCATTATCTACGGCTTCAATATCATTATAGGGTATATAATAGAACCCTTGTACTAAAGGCTCAAAATCCTTTTGATATTTGGGTTGGCCGGTGGCGGTAATGGTGGCAAGGGTGCGGCCGTGAAAACTGGCTTTAGCGGTTAAAATAACGGGTTTTTCCAGAAAATCAAGGACAGTATGGGCATATTTGCGAATTAATTTAATGGCGGCCTCATTGGCTTCTGCGCCTGAGTTGCAGAAAAAGACTTTATCAAAGCAAGAATGGCTTGTTAACCAGTTGGCTAGTGCGCCCTGTTCGGGAATATAGTATAAATTAGAAACATGATGTAATTTTTGGATTTGTTTTGTGACGGTTTCTATTAAAGTGGGATGGGCGTGACCAAGGGTACAGGTAGCGATCCCAGCCACAAAATCTAAATATTCTTTGCCGTTGGTGTCCCAGACTCGACAACCTTTGCCCCTTTCGAGGGCGATCGGAAAACGTCCGTAGGTATTCATCACATTTTGATTAAATAGATCGGTGTCAAAACCCGCTTGAGATGGTTTTTCCGCAATAATATTTGTACTCACAATAACTCCTTAATGTTTTAATAGAGAAAATTTAATTTAATGATTAGATCCATACTACGAAAGATTTTAAACATTTACTGTAACTTTATTTATAAAAATCAATCAAGGTTTCCACATATTAAGTCATTGATCATTGGTCATTGGTCATTTGAAAGTAATTTAATCTAAAATAATAGTAGGTTGGGTAATGCTTAAAATGATTTGATGCTAATGCTTTTAAACCCCAATTAAGTTCAATTTATTGAACGATTTATATTAGCATTAAACTTCAGTTCAATGGGATATTAATACTTTAAGAGATCACGGCGAATAATTCAATAGCAATGAAATTAATTTTATTGCTAACAGTGATCGTTCAATAAATTGAACTTAGAATTGCATTTTTACCTCGACTTTGACAACACTTTACTTTACTGTAACAGGCAAGATGCCTGTACTACAGCTTTCTATCTAAGAAACTAAATAGGGTGAATTGATGGCGATCGCCTTTTGTTGATAAACTAAACCCTGATAGATCATGGCGATGGCTTCCGCCCTTGTGACTTCTTTTTTCGGTTGTAACAGGTTGGTTGAAGGAAAATTAACAATAATTCCCGCTTGAGTTGCGGCGGCGATCGAGCTTAAAGCATAACTTGGTATATCCTCAGCATCCTCATAAAGTGTTAAATATTGTTGATCGGCAGGGGGTAAAGCCAAGCCTTGAGCCAAAGAGACGATTAAATTAACCTTGCGTAACGATTGTTCAGGGTGAAAAGTTTGATCGGGGAAGCCCGTCACAAAACCTCCCTGATAGGCGGTTTTAATGGCTGAATTAGCCCAAAAATTGTCCCCTACGTCAAAAAACTTGGTTGGGGGGCGTAAGGGGTTAGGATTGAAAATCTGAGCAATTAAAGTCGCATATTGGCCACGGTTGATCGCTTCATCAGGGCGAAAACTGCCATCATTAAAACCCTGTATTAAGTCTAAATCCGCTAATTTTCTGATAAAGGGTTCAGCCCAATGATTTTTTATATCGCTAAAACTGGTAAATTGAGAAGTAAATTTCACTAAATAAGGTGAGGGAATCGCTGGATATTTGCCAATGTTAACTAAAACTTGATATAAAATAACCGCCATTTCAGACCTTGTAATTTCTTGATTTGGATTAAGTTTTGTTAAATCTGGATAATTTACCACTAAACCCCGTTGGGTGGCGATCGCTATTTTTTGGATGGCATAACTGGGTATTTGGGCGCGATCGCTATAGATATTTAAAATCTGAGGATTACTACCTGTTAAGCCTAAACCATTGACAAGGGAAAATAAAGCTTGAACACGGGTTAAAGGTAGATGAGGGCGAAAATTATAATCAGGATAACCCGTTAAAAATCCCATTTCAGCAGTTTTTTGTATTTCATTTTTAGCATAAAAATCTGAGGATAAATCCTTAAAATAATCTCCATAACTCCCAACTTGACGAGGAAGATCGAAGGTTTTTGCGATTAAAATTGCATAATCAACACGGGTTAAAGGTATATGGGGGCGAAAAGTGCCGTCTGGAAAACCAGAAATTAATTGATCCTTAACTAAAATATTAATAAAAATCTCCGCCCAATGGTCACTCAGATCGGAAAAAATGGCTGGCCCTTTAATAGAATTAGTCTTAACTGTTGAGCCTAAAAATTCCACATTTCCTTCAATATTAATGGGATTAAGTTCATTGCCAACGGAAACAATTGTAAATTTAGTTTTATTTTTGAGATCAATATTTGTATTTTTATTAAAAATATTACCTGCTGGATCTTGAATATTTCCTAAGTCTGGTTGAGCTTCTCCGGCTACAATTAAACCGCCATTTTGATTTTGTTCTATTAAATTACGTCTTAACACTGGCTTGGCGTTGCGTAAAAGGTGAATCCCCACTTTATTATTTAATAGTTGATTATCCGATAATAAGGGTGCAGTATCATCGGTCATTGCTATACCATAGCCTGTATTTTGGCAGATATTATGACGTAATTCTCCCTTGGCATTTCTCACTAAAAAAATACCACTACTACCATTATTTTTTAAGATATTATTATCAATAATGGGTTTACTTTTGCCCGTAACAAAAATTCCTTCTCTACCGCAATTAATTAAGGTATTATTGGCAATAATTGGTTGATTAGATTCAATCCAAATTCCCGTTCCTTTGGGACTAGGATTAGTAATTGTTAAACCTCTAACTTCACTATTTTCTGTCATTAAAATTGTGACAAATTGTTGTTTAAAAATAGGACTGATATATTCACCGCTTCCTATGACTTGAAGATTTTGGCCTTTTTGTTCTGTGTTCCCTTGAATGATTACTCCTTGAGGAATAATTAAAGGGAATTTTTCTCCATTTTGTTGATTATAAATACCTTCACTCAATTGAATTTTTGTTCCTATTTGAGCTTGTTTTAAAGCACAAGTTAAAGTTTTTAAAGGCTCAGTTTGACTACCTTTTGCGTTATCATGACCATGATTAGGGTTAACATAAATAATTGTCATTGCAGTGAATAATTGATAATTGACAATGGATAATTAATAATTGATAATTAAGAGTTGAGAATTGATAATGACTAATGACCAATAACAAATAACTATGATTACAGTAGAAAATCTTAGCAAAATTTATGGTTCAATTCCGGCGATCACTGATGTTACTTTTCAGGTAGAGGCGGGTGAAATATTAGGTTTTTTAGGGCCTAATGGTGCGGGAAAAACTACTACTATGAGAATTTTAGCAGGTTATTTACCCGCTACCACTGGCACTGCCAAAATTGCTGGTTTTGAGGTACATGAACAAGCCATGAAAGTGCGTCAACAGATCGGCTATTTACCGGAAAACCCGCCCCTTTATCTGGATCAGACGGTTGAGGGCTTTTTACATTTTGTTGCCCAAATTAAAGGCGTTCCAAGGGGCGATCGCAAAGAAAGAGTTAACCTTGCTTTGGAAAAATGTCAGTTGACACACAAAAGAAAAGTTTTGATCCGTAAACTTTCTAAGGGTTATAAACAAAGGGTTGGCATTGCTCAAGCGATCGTCCATGATCCTCCTGTCATTATACTTGATGAACCGACTATCGGCTTAGACCCGCGCCAAATTATTGAGGTCAGAAATTTAATTAAAAGTTTGGCCGGTACTCACACCATCATCCTTTGTAGTCATATTTTGCCTGAAGTGAG